>NZ_CP074146.1:0-87492 GCF_019968725.1 Serratia sp. JSRIV002 | reverse complement strand
AGAAATTTTTTAATCAAGTAACCTCCGGGCCGGATCGACCTCTATTTTCTTATTCATTGCATACGCATAATTGTATTCAGCAACAGAAACCGCCGATCGCTGGAAGTCGCATGGAAACCAGACCACAGAACACACCACCAGCAGGGCTAAACGCATCATGAGGGCAGTTTCCATCGACTGGCCAGGCGTCGTGCTAGGCGGCTCTGTTACGCTGTATCCAGCCTCTTCAAGCGTGGTCTTGATGTTATAAAGCCTTTTTCGCACCAGCTCATCATCGGCACCGTAGGGCACGCACAGATAAACCCTTTTCACATCTGCCATGCTTCATCACGCTCCCGGCCGGGCATCGATGCACCAGGCTCCAGATGCCAGTACGTCATAAGCACGTCGATAGCCTCATTATGCCCGACACACAGCGCACAGTAATACCCCTCCGCCGTCAGCAGGCGCAACCACTCTTTTTGCTCTTCAGATGCCGAGTTTTTGCCGTACTTCAGCTCGATCCTCAGACCATGATACTTACCCCGCGCCGCATCAAGCGACATATCTGGGTACCCTTTCTTTTGACCTTCAGCTTTTATCTTCCCAGCTGATGCTTTACCTCTGTGCCCACCGTTCGGCGTTGAGTGCAGACGGGTATAAATCCCCTGGTGATGGCGCTCAAAATAATAAAAAACTCGCACTTGTTCGTAATGCTCCTGGTTGCCCTTCACCAGGTCGGGGTTTTTATCCAGTAGAGCCAGCGCGACCGCATGGGGAGACTTCTTCGCGACGGACTTGATAGCCTCACCGAGGACGTTCGTTCCCTTCCGTTTTTGAGGAACACGAGCACCCTGTTTTTTCTGGCGTTCCGCAAGCCACTCCTCACTGAATCTCAACATCGGAGCCTCTGCGTGAACGGCGCAGCTCACGCGCCTGGTTTAGCTTGGCCATCGGATCGAAATCCGTTTTATCGCCTTCCGCTGGTACCTTTTTGGAACGTGAAGCATTCAATCGGTAAATGCCCCCAGCTTCTATCCTTTTTTCTATACGTGCCATTCCTAACCCAACTTGTGTTGATTATCGCGCTACCGCTTTGTCTATTTCTGTCTGAGCCATGATCTCGTCATTCACGCGATCAATGTTCTCCTTCAGCCAATCAAATGCTTCCTTTTGCCTCTCGAAGCGGGCTGGTGCGCCGGGGATCTTCTTGCCGGGCGCGACCTGATACTTGTGATTGCCTGTTCCGTTCAGGTACCGGGGATCAACGGGGAAATACCCCACCTCCCAATGCGGCGGAGCGGTTTCAAACCACTCCCCATTTGGGAAGTAGCCGTGGAAGATCCTCCCTGCGTAGAACTTCCCTGCGCTACGTTCGATTAAGAGACTCACCTGCAATTGTCCTTGTTTGTCTAATTAGTAATTAGATTATCATCTTTTTGGACAAAAAAAAGGATGCCTGAGGCACCCTTAATATTTATGAAATGTGAATTATTACTTATTACTTTTATCCAGATACTGCTCCATTGCCTCGCGCATCAATGCACTTGTGCTCTTTGGCCCGTTCCCGGATCGCTTATTGGCCAACGCCACATCCTCAACTCGGCGTTGAAGTGACAACGGCCACGATATCGTAGTCCGTCCCATTTGCTCGTCTTGATGAGCTGGTTCAACCTGTGCCACGCCTGCGGCTTCATTCTCCTGACCGTACGGACGATCAGCCAAGCGTTGGGCCAACGCTTCTACTTCAGCCTCGGTCGCTGGCGCACGTCGAACGGGGGAAGAACTCGCACGCTCACTAGGTTTTTTCAACGCCATTATTTGAATACCTCGTCAATCAAAGCCCAGACCTCTACCTTTGCTTTCTCGTTGTCAGTTTCCAGCACTGATTTACCTTCCGCCATCACGTCACGGTAAACCTTTCTGAAGCAGCTCTTCGACTCCAGTGGTACCAACTGGTCAAACTCTGACACGAACTCCAGGAACTCCTTACGCTCTGTACCCGCCAACAAAGGGTTGGTTGTTGCTATGCTTTGGTAACAGAACGCTTTCAGATCAGGGTTTAAATCGCGCACGCTGATCAACTGCTCTTGCAGTTCCATCATGGTATCGAGATCTAGTTGTGAGGACTGATGAGGCGCGATCAACTGGTGGGCTACCGTACAAGCGGTGATCAGTTCGCGACTGTTACGGCCAGCAACGTCCACAATCACATGTTCGTATTTCTCGTCCAGGCTACGCAATGTTTGCGATATATTGCCCGTCTTCTGTATGAGCGTGATCAAGGGCTTCAGGCCTGACGCTTCCCTTTCTGCGTTCCAGCGTGATGCAGAGAGCTGCATATCAGCATCCACCAGCACAATATCTTTACCGCGCATTGCCAGGCCTACCGCCAGGTTTATAGCCGTGGTGGTTTTTGAGCATCCACCCTTGTTAGAGCCTATAACGTGGATCATCAGAACCTCGATATGATTTATTAATTAATACGTATGAATTATGAGTTATGAATTCATACGTATGAAATATTAAAGGGGAAATCCCCTGCAATGACTGAATATTATACGAAACCATACGCCTGTAAAGTCATACTTCACAAATCATACTTGTGAAGTATGAAATATGAAGTATGACACATTGCAATCACCAGCTGAATACAGGCAATCCGGGGATCACCGCCGCCCCATCATCAAAATTGACGGCATGAAACCCTGCATCAATTAGCACGGAGATAGCCGCAATGGTACTCCCGCTAATGCCACCTTTCGTGAAGATGTCTACCCAGTCATCTTCCTCCTCTACAGGAATGACGAGCCAACCACTACCGGAGGAAAGCAGCCAACTGAGCCCCTCTTGTTCTTGCTTATCCCACGCCATGCCGATGATCACTACAGTATCTTCTGAAGGTATATGTGACGTGCTGGCGAGGGCGACTTTGTACATCGGTACCTGGGCAGCAAACTGACTCAAAGCGGCTTTATCCATGATGTTCACGCGGCCTCTCCAATGGGTACCAGTTTGATATTTTTGTTAGATGCAGGCTCAACACGCAGCAATTGGCCATCAAAACTGATCAACTGGTTAGGTTTAACCAGGTATTTATTGGCATGTGACCGCTTTTGGCTGGTAAGAGAGCATCCGAGTGGAACCATAAAATACAGTTCGTGGCCAAAACTCTTGGCTCTGGCCACCGCTTCCGCTTCGTCCTCGTTGTATTGAGCTGCATAGGCGGCGACGCTCGACAACTTGAACATCTTGTATTGAATGCCATGGCTGCGAGATTTGTACTCCATAGCAAACTCCAACGAGTCTGCCTGCCTGCGGCTAACACTCATGACATGCTGACGAAGGTCGTACACGTTATATGCCTTGAATGATGCAACTAGCACCGGTTCCGACTGTACGTTGCCGCGCGTTTTTGGCGCTTCAGCGCCCTGCACCGTGGCCTGTTCTTCAGAACCGGTTTCCAGCACAACAATCTGAGTGGCGATACGCTCCCGCATTACTGCTTTACGCCAGCATCTCTGCATCGCCCTGGTGATAGCATCGCGCTCGAACTCGCTAACATCAGGCTTGCTTGCACAGGCCATAGCTTCATCAATGACACGTTGAATAGTGCGCTTTTCGAGGGATAACAATGCCGCTTTTAATACCGCAATACCGTATTTATTGCTCATAACCAACCTCTTCTTCTGTGTTGCCCCGGCTCCAACCGGGGCTGTGGGTTTAACGAGTAGTAGCCAGCACGTACACGGCATTAAGTAAGGTCATTACACCGACGGTACCGAGCATCATCCCGATGATCTGTAGCGCCTTAGGAACAGAAGAGGATTGGTAAACTACTGGACGCCGCGCTGGTTGGACGTTGACATAATCAACCGGCATGGACACGTGATTCTTCGCCATGATAATATTCTCCTTGTTAGGTAACACAGGGTTGGAAATTTTCGCCAATCGACAACCCCTCATTAAAACCCGCTCCGGCGGGTTTTTTTGTGCCTGTTTTCCGGCACAAGGCAACTATACAATTATTAATTAGACCTACGCAACCAAAAATCATGTTTTTGATTTCAAATACATGATTATTGACTCATATCCACATGTTTTTATACATAAAAAAAGAGAGCCTAAGCTCTCTCGATTTCCCGCTTCCGGGCCTCTTCTATAACCCTTATGTTGTCGGGTAACGCCCAATCCCAGCCCCCTCGCGAATAATGGCGCACCCCCTTCACAGGCTCACCGGTACTCAGATCTGCAACGGTACCCCAGCACTCAGGATCGGTTTTGCTGGTAAGCCGCATGATACGGCCTACTCGCAGATTATTAATGGTCAGTTCATACCCCAGGCTGTCAGCCATAGCGACCAAATCCAGCCATGTATACCACTGCCTTTCCCTCACGCTACGGCCCCTTTCCAGGCGATCAGTTTTTCCATTTGGTCATCGTCGCAGTAATAAATATACGGCTCGGTATCATCCGCCTCTGCATGCACTGCAAGTTCGTGCTGCGGCGCATAGATGAGGCCAAACTCGATGCGCTCTGCGCTGTACAGGTGCGCGGCCACTATCGACAGAGCCGGACGCGAAAGGCCATAGATAGCACGCACATCCTGAGCGACCTGGTCACCGACTACATCCGGGCCAAACTCATTAATCAGCAGGGTTTTTACCGTTGGCCACCAGGGCCCAAATGCACGATACAGCGCCGGAGTTGCTTTCAGGCGAGATGCCAGGCCGGTAAGGTATACCGTGACATACTCCGCCTCGCTGCGGCCGTTGAGCGCCTGCGCATTCAAGATTTCGCCAATGTAGTCTTCCGGTGGCTGCACGGTGTCGATCAATGTTGTCATATTCAATACGCCCCCGGTCGGGGGCGGCTCCTCTAAAATTAGCGGTATTCAGCGATCACGGCCATAACGTCTGCCAGGTCATGTGTTGCAGGGATAATCCACCAACTGCCCATGAATTCCATGCCCGCCCGTTTACCATTCAAATATTTAGCCCCAAAATCGGCTTTAAGTCTATCCTTGGCCTGATACAGCGCGCCGCCGATACCGTCGCTATCTTGGAATCCATAAGCCTCATCAGGGCCATAGCTGTACTTGTTCGCCGCTTTGCCGCCCACCAGCGGCTGTGTGTTTTTGCGCACAGTGATGGTTTCGATGCTAGTCGAGGCCTCGGTCACTTCCAGGGCTTCCTCCTTCCGGGCCTCCTTCGCAGCTTCAACAGCATTAGTCTCTGCCTGGGCCTCTTCTTCGGTGATCAGCCCGGCCATTACCTTCAGCTTCAGCATAAGGCCATCGTGATCTTCATTTGCCTCGGCAAACGCGGCATCGATACGGGCGATCATGTCCTTCATCGCTTCGCCGCCGTTGAACGCCGCCTCTGTGATGCTTTCTTTGTCCACCAGCCCCATGATCACTGCATGTGCGAACATCGCCGCCAGGCCATATTCCTCATATTTGACAGATCCCCCCATCCGGCTGCGGTACGCCGACGAAAACACGCGGGAAGAAGGCGAAAATGTCTGAGCCACTTCATACACTTCTGTCACTGGCAGGCCGAGATTATCCAAATACTCCAACCAGGTGGCGTGAGCAACGTCCTTCGCTTTCTGGATCACCCGATCGTTGTGCTCCTGCACTTTCTGCCGGAACGCTGCTTCCAGCACCGGCTGAAATTCTTCGGTATTGCGGTACTGGCCTGGAATGTAGTCCGTTTTATAGATACTCAACACATTGCCCATGTATTGGGCTGCATCATAACTGCCCAGGATCATGTATTGGCCATACTGCTCCGGATTATCACCGTTAAAGTTCCAGCTCCGTGAATCGGTTTTCTCAATGGCTTGGGCAACATGCGCTGCCACAACTTCGTTGATAGTGCTGGCGCTGGCTACCTCCCCGTACTTGCTGAGCTCCGTGCGCCATTCCCGGCCGAACAAAGCGATAAGGAAAGGCTCAATGCTCCTGGTACCGCCATCCGACCGGCACCAGCTGGCAACTGCCGTTTTCAACACATCATCTTGAGTATCTGGATACACAACACGCTCGGCATTAGCTTGTAGCCAGTTGCGGCCATCCGCCGAAATCCCCCTGGACGGAGCATAAGAGCTTTGGGAAACCATGCCACGCGCTATCAGTTTGCCTTCATCATTACGGTATACGACACTGCTATCACTCAAAACCAGCCAGCCGTTAGCCAGGTATTTGGCAAACTCCGCTTTTGACATCCGTTCAGCAATACTGTGGCTGTAATGGCCAACGGCCGCCCATGCTCTCAATGAGGCCTCCGCTTCTGGAACATCACTGTCTTCCCCCAGGTCGGTCAGGTTTACCGGTATGTTGGCCGTCAGAGAGTCGAGCGTTTCCCCCTCGAAAAAAATGACATCGGCTATTGCCGTGCCGGTATCAATGTCGATCTTTGTCAGCCGTACGTATGCCTTACTTCTTGGGGATCTTTTGTAGATGCCACCACGTTTGAACATGCGACCGGCCGCAGACTGCGCATAGAGATCACCGTGGGTCAGAATATCGGCGTCGACGTTCAATAACCCCGCCTCGATGGCCCTTTCTATTTCGGGCTTCAACTGCTTGATACGGTCAACTGCTTTACGCGTACGTGACATAACCCGCTCTAAACGAGTTACTTTCTTGTTTTGGTCTTGGAGATCTTTTAATGCGTAGTTAACTTGTTTTCGAGCGGTATCCTCCATGTAGGTTCCAATGCTCGCTTGCAGCTTTTTACGCGAATCATCAAGCCTGGTCGTTGCGGCAACCTGCTGGTTTTTGGCACCTGTTAGGTCGTTCTCTAGACTCCACAGACTGGTTTTTTCAGCGTGGCTCATCTTGAGGAACTCGGACAAGTTAGCTTCAGCACGTTGCCGGGATTTTTCACGCGCGACCGCTTCAGCTTTGCGGCGGGCCTCCGCCACCAGGCGCGCATATTCCTCCGGATCGGCCGCCAGCAACAAGCGCATTTCGTCCTGGCTGTTGGCGTCAGCGTTTGACATCCGGGCTTTATCAGACGTCATGATCTCGGTGATCCAGTCCTTTTTACGCTTCAGTGTATCGAGGCGGAACTCATCGAACGAACCCTTACCGCAGTAGTAATAGACCTTCACCGAACTGGCTTTTGAACCTACCCGCGCACCGCGCCCGTTGCGCTGATCAATACTGGCTGGCGTCCAGGGCAGCGTCAGATGGTGGATGCCACCGGTACCGTGGTGTAGGTTGATGCCTACTTCAGCCTTTTTGTTGCAGATCAGTATGCGCGTGCGGCCCTCGTTATAATTGGCGGCGATCTGCTCCAGGCCTCCCAGTGAAATTTCGGACAGACTGGCTACATACTCATCAAAGGCCTCTTTAGCCTGGTAGTAGGCCGCCAGCTCGGTATCAGTTGCGTCTTCCTTGGGCTCCGTCGGCTCTTTGACGGCTTTCGGCCCCTTCCCCTTCTTACCGGCTTCAGAAACCGTTGTGGCGTTCAGTATGCCAATTTCGACTATATCCATGCCAAGGGCGCTGGCCAACACCCTGGCTAACTTGCCGTGCTGAGCCTTCTCATCGGTGAATATGATCTGCTTACCGGCTTTCAGCCCGCCTTTGAGATTCTCCACCAGCGCGCTGTACTTCGGCGGGATCGGATGCGAAATGTCGGTTGATAGCAGGCCTGCTTTGCTGAGGCGCTTCAGTACCTCCCCCTCAGCCGCGTCGGCAACAATCAACTGCACATACCGGCTGGTGGTTGTGATACGTGGGTTTACTTCCACCCGTTCTACAGCGGTGGCCACCACGTCGCTCTCGTCGTCACGCTGGCCAACAAACTGCGGTAATGACTCCACCAGTTGTGCCACTGCATCCGCTTTGCCTGCCGGGAAACGGAAAGTCATTTGACGGTGGTACACGTCTGGATCGAAACAAACACGATCCATGTCGCGGATGATGGAGAAGATGGAGTCTTTTTCTTCCTCTTCCCCTTCAGCATCTACCCCTTTTGACAAGGCATCAGCACGCTTTCTAAGCTGTTCGTAAACAACAGCCTGTTCGTCGGTCATCGGAACAACAACGTTGCTTTCATCGAGCTCCGGGATCTTCACCGTGTCGGAGACATCTTTAGCCGTCTTCAGCACTGTCCAACGGTGGAAAATGCCCCGTAGCCCGTCCAGGTTCTTGAAGCCCACCAGCCCTTGCTTGCTCTCTACCTCGCCGGAAATCTTCTGTACCGTCACCTGATCGGTCTGGCCGAATACCTTGACGAAATCATCCGGCGTCAATATCCCCATGCGCTGCCACTCTTCGCTGCTGACGACGTGTGACAGCATGTTGAATGCATCGATAGGCGAGTTAACCAGCGGTGTAGCGGTCAGTAATACTGCGCCGCGCCCGTTGTTGTTTTTGGAGACGTAAGAGGTTTTTAGCGCCATATCCCGTGCGGTTTTCGCCACGGGGCTGGTTGGTAGGTATGCGAGCTGGGAGGCCTCACGGCCAGAGGCATAACTGTTGCGGTAATTATGGCCCTCATCGACAATTATGCTGTCAAAATGCATGTCCTCGAAGTACGGATAATCATGCTTTTTGTCGGTACCGGTATTACTGGCCTTGGCCAGTATGCTGTTGCGCTTCGCCGCGTCGCGGTGCTTCGAACCCAAGAGATTTACACGGCCCACCTGGGCCTCAGCAAACAGTACATCACGGGCATGCTCTTCGACCGTTCCCGGGCGCAGCGGGATAGCCGCGAATTGCTCCTTCGTCAGAAGAACGGAGCGGTAATTGGACATTGGGATCATGTTCATCCGCTCTTTCACCGTCTCCGCCGAGGCCAGCTTCACCGCGTTGCGGTAGATCGGTTTCCCTGTGGTCGGGTTAATTGCCGGTTCCCCGTTCTCATCGAGCACCGGCACCCGCATGACGTTACCGTCATCACCCAACACCTCATCGAGGCCGACAAACAGGATCTGCGACAAAGCGGCTTTGTCGTAGAAGTCCTGTGCTTCGTGGTACCAGTTTTCAAGCACTGACTTCGGCACCACGTTCGCTGTTCGCTTGCTCCGGCCATTCTCGAAGTTGTACGCCTCAAGCGCCAGGCCTACTGTGGATTTACCCAGGCCGGTACCAAACCCGGAGATCCCCCGACCGTCTTCCGACAGGCGGCGCACTTCGGCGTTCTGGTACTTGAATGGGATGCGGTTGCCCGAGATCCCGCTCAGGTTCAGTGGCTCTTCGCTGTGACTGAAGGGAATGTAAGCGTTGAACGAGTCGTTATATTGCTGCGTCAGGGACGGTAGGGAGTCGTGCTTGCGCACCCACTGGTTAAAATCGGCTTCCAGGGCACGAATGCTATCGAGGTACTGATCAGCATTAACGCCGCGTGGTTTAACGCCATTCAGGTAGTTTTCAAACTGATCCAGGAATCCATCACTGTTACGCACACGCTTATAGACGTACTCAACAGCGCCGGTTTCCTTGTTCTTGGTTTTGACGGTCTTATAGCGGTAGCCGGTGAATACCCCGTCCTTGCCTTTGTAGCCGTCTTCAGACACCAGCTCGCCATTCTCTATCTGGACGCTTTGTATGTACTTCAGGTCGCCGTAACCGCGCTCATGCAGGAATTCCTGGATAATGCTCCGGTCGAGCCAGCGATCGTTCAGCGAAAAGTCGATATCGTCCGATTTAGTCCATTTCCGCCGTGCTTTGATCTCTGCCAGCTGCCGGTGATAGTTGTCTTTTACCGCCCCGTCTGGTGTCCCATCCAGCGCGCCAAGCAGCTGGCTGTTAAGTATGCCAATATCGCCGCTCGTCGCCCGATCCATGGGCATCAGCGTGCCGTCCGGCTGTACCGCGATACCGTCTTTCGTGGCCAACAGGCTCAGTAACTCGGTATCGCTGGCGGGTAGTTCCCCGGCGAACGCATTACGGAATGACTGAAGCTCGATAGGATCCAGGTCGATTTGGTTAAAGAGGTGGCGTATTACCTGTTCATGATCGGTATCGTCGTAGGCCTTCGTGTTCCCTTTATCCAGATCCCCACGCAGCAGCGCCGACAGTTCGCCGTCTTTTGTCACGCTCGCTTTGAACACCAGCCAACCGGCGGCACCGTCTCCGGACACCCTGGCAGAACGCCCGGCATGCGGGTTGCCGCGTGCAAGAACCTCCTCGCTGACCATGCGTTGTGCGTCGGCCAGCTCCCGGTCGAGGGCTTCAGCCTGCCAGCCGGTGGCGATCTTGTCCTGGACGTTCTTGATGTAGACGCCAATCAATGACCCCCTCAGCACGCGCTCACGCATCGCAGGCTTTTGGCGCATGGCAAAATCAATAACGCTGTGGTATTCGCTGGCGATCGCGCCGGGGAAATCTAACCAGGTCGATTCCAGCTGCGCCGGTGTGAGGGATAAGAGGCCTTCGACGCTGGTGGCACGCCGTGCCAGATCGTTATAGCTCTTCGCACCATATTTTGCGGCATCGATGTCGCCGTAGTTGGCCGAGTCATCCACCAGCCATTGCCCGCCAATAAACTCATACCAAACGCCGGAAAACAGCCGCTTTTCACCCTCGCTGGCGGTGGCCACTTCAGGCTCGGAAAGTGAAAGCAGATCCCAATTGATCCGGCTCTCGAACTTCTTGGCCAACGCGGTTTTGATCGCGGCCCCGTTCACCATCCCGTCGGGCTTAACCACCATCCGGGCAAATTTATCCTTGCCGACGGTGGTCATCTCGCCGTGGACAAATCGGCGGCCGTCGCGATCAAACCACTTGCCCCGGATAAACGTGTCCCACAAGACGTTAGCCTCCTCCAGCACGCTGTCCTTCTCATGCATGATCCGTTCGGTCATCTCTTCGGAGTGCTTGCGCAGCACCCACACATCAACAACCGTTGCTGTGCCGCTATTCTCGAACGTGCCGGACGGTAGCCGGTGCGCACCCAGGAACTCGGCTTTCCTGGATACCTTTTCCCGTAATTTTCTGTCAGACGTGTTGTGTGTCAGGCCGTTGGGCACGATCAGGCAAATCAAGCCGCCGTATCGCACTTTGTCGATCGGGCGCAGCACAAAATATCCGGCCAGGGACTCATCTTTGTAAACCGTATCAAGTTCGGCAAATTTGCCACGGCTCTGGCCAAACGGCACGTTGCCAACGCAGTGATCAAAGCTGTTATCCGGGGTGACGCGGGCCAGCGATTCGAAGGCGTTTATATTCACCGCGTCTTCGGGGTGCAGCAGCCGGTTAATCCGGCCGGATACTTCGCTGATCTCGGCCGACTGCATGATGACGCCGGTGGGTTTCGTTTCCTGGAATACGCCGGTACCGGCGGAAGGTTCCAAGACCATGCCCCCGGCCACGCCGTAGGCCTCAAGCAGATCCCAGATCCCTTCGGTCACTGACTGTGGGGTGTAATATTCGTATTCGCTGCCGCCGATCCCGCCCTCGCCGGTGTACCTGGCCAAGATGGCGCGTTGCTCTTCTGTTAGCTCGGCACCATCCGGCAAGCTATCCAATAGCGCCAGCGCCGCCTGGTTTGCCTCCTTCCGTTCGCGCTCGATGCTCACGCCTGGCCGTTTTTCCACACCAAACACCGCAGGTTTACGACGTGCAGTAATAGCCCCGATGACCCGGATTATCTGTTTTACAGACGTAGTAGTCCTTAGCGCCGGAATAATATCCGGCCGATCATTTTCTGCTCTCATGGCTCAACTAAAACTCACATCCATTAGGGTTAAATAATTGACACTAAACGTTGTGAGTTTTAATCGTGAAGAAGCCTTCCAAGATGAGTCCTGTAAACATACTGCGCCGCATGATGGGCGGTCACGATGACGGGGATAATATCTCGAATGTGATCGCCACCGGCGGCGGCAGAAATGTCGTTTCCCGTACGCTAATGCCGACGGTTATCGATGACCAGGGAACCGGCTTATCAAGTGCCGGTGATACCGTCAGCGCAGGTACAACACTGCCAACAGATCGTTTGGCCCGGTACGCCCTCTTTGACCAGATGGCCAGATCACCAACGCTATCTGCCGCGCTCAATATCCACGTATCGCACGCCCTCGCCCAGGACAAAAAAAGCGGCATGTGTTTTAACCTGGCACCGCTTGATCCAGGCGACAAAGAAACGTCCAATCGCTGTAGCGAGATCATCAACGATATCGGGGAGATGCTGAATACCGGCCTGCCATCATGGGCGCTAAATATGGCCATCTTCGGCGTAAGCTACATCCGGCCCTATGCGCAAGACAGGAAAGGCATCACAAGCCTGGAGTCCAGTTACTATACCTTGCCTCACCTCATCACCGAATATGAGCGTGGTGGCGAGCTGGCGGCGTTTTCTGGCGATTATTTTGTTGACCCAACAACAAACCAACGCGTTTTGGCCAAACCCTGGGAACTAGTGTCAATGAAGGTTCCCTACTGGACGCCGGACATTAACAACCGGCCGATGAACACCGGCACCATGGGTTACTCATTGCTTGGAGATCCGTCACAGCGGGCGCTGATTGAAACGCAAAACTATGGGACGTCGTTCCTGGAGTACAGCTACGAGTCCTTTGTTAACCTTTGCGACGCTTTACGGGCGCTGAAAGCCACCAGGAACAATGCCGCCAAGATTGACCGACTGATCGCCATCACCACAAGCAACCTCGATCCCGTTAATGCCGCAGCCTACACCCGAAACGTTGGCCAATCACTGAAGCGCAGCTCGGAAGAGATCTCTCGCAACTCACGCAACAGCAACGTTATGCCCACCGTGTATAACCATCTAATTCCGATCATGGGAGACGGCAAAGGGGGCATAACGATGGACACGCAGCTGATCCCGGCCGACATTAACGGCATTGAGGACGTTATGTTTCATCTCCGCCAGTTGTGCTCCACTGTTGGTACCGACTCCACAATGTTGGGTTGGGCAGATCAAATGGCCGGAGGCCTCGGCGAAGGCGGTTGGCAACAGACGGCGATACAGTCAGCGCAACGAAGCTTTTGGATCCGCCAGGCCGCCAGCACCTTCCTGTACCGCACGATCGATATTCACTGCGCGTACAAATATGGCAAGGTCTATCAGCAAAACCAACGGCCGTTCCGCATTGAATTCAACTCCGTGAACACTGCCCTGCAGGCGGAAGCAAACCGCGAACAAGAGAGCCGCGCAAACTACGTCTCGGTGGTTGTCAGCATTCTCGATGCAATCCAGAACAATGCTCGCATGGCTGGCTCCCCTGCCCTGATGAATCTACTGTTCGGCGAAATGCTACAGATGAACAACGATACCATCTCGAAAATCTACAGCGAGCTGGCGAACTCCGAGCCGGACGATCCGATGATGGAAAGCGCCAGGCGCGGGAATGTTGGCCTGAACGATCTATCGCGGGATGATTTGCTGACGGTCTTCAGAAGTGTGATGGGCGAATAGCCATGCTCAAGGGGCCGCTGGTGGCCCTTTGCCAAATTTCAGGCATAAAAAAACCCGCTGGAGAGCGGGTTTCAAGGGATACATATAGTTATCGGGTTAGCATTCAACAGCATTAGGCACGGCAGTGCGTGTACGCACGGTACCGGAACGCGTAGCTTTAACGAACGACGCCTTTAGCTGGCGCATAGCGTCGTGCTTGCGTTCTGCCGCTGTCATTTGTTTAAGTTTCGTAATATCGCGTTCTGAGCGCATAACCTTTTCCTTCTTCACCAAGATTGGTGGCTACATACGATAATACTTCATCAAAGCTGCGTTGTAAAACCCGATCATAGAATTGCTTTAACCTCATGTTTTCAGCAAGCATCAGATATGACTTCGCCTGATAGGTATTGCAATGCAACGTTATGATATGGGTCAAAGCATCGACCAACTCCTCCAAGTAGGCGATTCCACCTATGCCACCAAGATCACTTTTTTTCGGCGTGGCATAAAAATTATCACTTTCAAAATTTTCCAAACGGTCAAATTTCACATCATAGCTATCTGATGGCAGGCTGAAACCAACCTCCTCAGACCGCAGAGCGTGATAGCCCACATCAGAAACATCTATGGGCGAAAAGAGGACTAGAAATTTATGTTCACCAATAGAGAAATCGAAGCGGTGGTTGATAAACTCTCCGCACTCCCATTCCAAGAACTCTTCTGAAAGATAGACAGGCATTTTTATGATTTTTTTGTTGTTTTCGATAAGGTATGTTAACCCAGCATTTGTACCATTACACCTGCGAGAAGCGAAAACCATAATTCATACTTGTGAAATATGAATTATTGCTTTTACTCTTATTCATATATTCTATGATTAAGGTCTACATGTACTGCTGAATGCCAAGAGTAGCCCCAAAGCCTGAATTTGACCCAAGAAGCGGCAGGCATCAGTATCGCGACGCCTGTCGCAGCAAGGCAACTAAGCTATTCTTTCCTTTTTGCCTCAAGGTAAGCAGCCATGGCATCAGGGTCTTGTAAGGCCTTTGCCTTCACTTCAGAATATGGAATGCCTTCAACCTTCTCCATCTCAGTTGTTACCTTACTGATAGCGTCTTCGACAGTTTTGTAGACATTTTGCTGCTCTTCATCTGTCAGATCTCTATCAATGCTGAATTGGATAGAATCAACAACGTAGGCTGCATAACCCTCAATGCTGCTATACATTGCTTCAGCGATATCTTTGGTTGTGATAGACATATTTTCCCCTCTCATTTTTGATTCACTTGCCCGTGGTTAATATCCATTACCACGCGACTCACCAAGGCTGCCAGCTGGCCATAATCTGCGTCGTTCCCAGGCTCAGCATCAACAGCAAGCAATATGGCCAGCACGATGATACTGTCAGCTGCTCGGGGGTTAATGAAGTTGGTGCGCATGGTGTTGATCACATCTTGTCGGGATAGGTTTAGAGACATGCGCTAACCTCCCCTTGTGGCAACTTCACAATGGCCACCAGCTGGTGGGGATGGTTTTCACTACTGCGGCAGATAGCCGCGGATTTGAATAAGAACATGACATGGCTCCGTTGGGGAAATGAAGCCACCACCAGAGTTCCTACGCTCTATATTTGGTGGTAGCCCAGACGGGGGTAGGAATACCGGCCCCAACGGATACCGGCCAGCCCGAGAGCTGCCCCGCCTGAGCCACCATAATTTGGACATGCACAGGCATTAGACACAAAAAAACACGCTAGCGCGTGTGTGTCGCCGGAGGGGATTCGGGTTCCTACACCCGGCTGCGGATTTTGCCGCAGCCCTGCAACGTTATCCCGATCGACCGTTTTACGTCAACAACAATCACTATGTCACGTATGTCTAATTATCTATTAGTTGAATAACGCACTCAATAATAAACTCACTTTCGCTAACGTTGGCAGTCGCGTTTTAGTCATTCACCACCAGGGGGGAAACCATGGCAACGCAAGCACTGCGAACTGTTACTGACCGATTTTCACTCGTAGACAACATTCGAAAACACACGCCGCACAACGGCCGCAATTACCTAATGAGCGCGATCCGCGCAACAATTAACTCACCGGAAGTCCAAGAGCGGATCAACCTGGGCGAAATGTATGGCTACTACAGCCACACGAACCGGGCGCTATATCACAAGGAGACGGGAAGCCTTGACCTTCCAGATGCCTGCTACGTAACGATCGACGGCAAACCCGTCATGCTGAAAAACGTCCCATCAAACCGCACGCTGAAAATTAGCATGGATGATGATGGGATCATCGAACATACGCAGGAAATCCTGGATACAGACCCTGGCCATATCGTTGACGGCATGGAACGCTCGAATGCGGGTGGCTGGAGCTGGGCAACCGGAGGGAGCGACGCGGCCCTTTCCAGGGTGTCGAGCTTCCACGGCTTCGATTACGTGACAACACCGAACTACATTAGCCTCAACCGAAAAGCAGCGATGCTGGAAAGCGCCGACGCCCACGCCTTACGCTTGGCCGAACTGCTTAAATCGGGCTACTCAGAGCAAGGCGCTGCCGATATTTTGAAGCACTTCGAGCAGATGCAGTCTCACGAGCTCATGATCGAGTCAGCACAGCGGAACATGTACCTGCAAAGCGATTTACTGATCATGCAGGGCAGGCTGATGGAGCTCGAAGAAGAAGCCAAACAGCAGAAGGCTGATCTCGATGAAGCACTGGCAGTGCGCCAGCGGCGAGCCGCGATGTTAGAGTCGGCGATCAAGACTCTGCCCGTTTTCTTGACGGAAGAGCAGAAGACGGCAATGTTGAGCATGAGCTCGGAAGATGATCTGAAGACCGTGGAGGCTATGTTCGAATCGATCGCAACGGGCCACATTAGCTCACTGCCGCTTAACAATTCTGGCCGTCGTGAAGTCGCACCGGCTAAAACGTCAAAAATTGGGGAGATCTCCCCTATCCTGCCCGTCGGTTTCAAAGGCTTCCTGTAACCAACAATTCCCTGATCTTTTGATCAGGGGATCCAGAAAGCCACTGTATTTCCATACATGAAACGGCGAATAACCGGGCAAATGGACACGTATATCTAATTAATTAATTGTCTTTTACGCCGATCACCTCTTATCATCCTGTCAACGGATCGCGAAGGATCGTTACACTGATCCTTTCATCGCGAATGGATAGGAATATTTACCGTTTTACAGGCGAAAAAAAAACGCCAGCTGCAAACTGGCGTTCATTTTCTAAACCTTGCTGATAAGTTTTTCGACGAACCTAGCAGCTAACTACTTTTCTTTTTCTTCGAGAGTTAAAGAAAGTTAAATCAAAGATGTGACCCGATGACTTGCACGGTACAAAGGAACACAGATCGATGACAACGGAAGCCATTTTTTCCACCCTGATAGATAGGAAAAACTACCGATGACAACGGAAGTTATTTTATCCCAGCAGATCGCTGGTATCAACTGCACACATTCAAAAAACGTCAAAAAAGCATCAACGCAACGTAACCCATTCATTTGTGGCGATAATGTTACAGGGATTGCGCTGGAATTCTACATCAGGAACCTCCAAGGAACGCTCCTCCCGCGTACTGCATGTGACTTTTTATCGAAGATTTGCAACGTTGCCGCAGCCTCTGGTGCTTACCGCCTTTACTACAGCAAAAACACGATGGCCGAGAAGACCGGCGTATCTCCGCGCACGGTACAGCGGTACATGCGCATTATCGAAGCCAGCGGAATAGTTACCCGCACTGTAGTAACCGACTCCATCAAGGGCCACCAGCCGAACCTGTACACCTTCACCCACGAATTCATTGCCGCCGTGCGGGCATTCTTCACTGTTCACCTGGGCGATAGCCAGATTAAAAACATCCGCCAGATCCCCCACGGCGATCTACAGAGACTCGTTGAACTGTCCCTTGCGCCTATTCGCGGGCTTATACGTAAGGTGTCGAAATTAAAGGACATTTGTACGAATAAGAAGGTACCCCCCATAGGACAAAATGACGCTTCCCCCACCGGACAAAGTGACCTACAAAAAGAAGTAACGATCTCTGGAAAAGCAGTAGAACAAAACCTTGCCGGTACCCCCGGCCCTGATATTGAAACCGCTTCGCAGGGAAAAACCCTATCCGGTACCGAGCGGCGCACCTTGACCAATAGCGAACTGATCGCCGCTCGTAAAAAGCGTGAGGCTGAAGCCGCAGAGCTAACCAGGGCCGCGCACAAGCGCAAGCAGATGGCATCCTTCCTGCAACGCAGATCTAAGGGCTACGCGGCTAAGAAGGCCCAAGACGCTCAAACGCAGTACAACCACACCAGGATCGTCGAGGAGGGTCGCCGCCACGACGAAGCCTTAGCAAAAGCGCAGGCCGGGGCACAGAAGGACACAACGGTAATCCACGGGCATCTGAATGCAATACGGGCGCTGTTTGGCAAAAAACCGATCCCGGCATAACCACTGTACAAAAACACACTTCCATTAGGCTTCTACTCGGCACTATCGCCGATCACCAGAATGGAAGTTGTACGATGAACATTAACAGGCAGGCATTCCGCACCACGATCGCTTTTTCCGAGGGCACAAGCACCCACAAACTGACAAAAAACGATGGCTATGACGTCATCGTTACAGGTTTGGATATGAAGCTTGAAGTTTTCACTGACTACAGTGCCCACCCGTTCGCAAATGGGCGTCCCGCGAAGGTGTTTAACAAGAAAGGTGATAAATCCACAGCGTCCGGGCGCTATCAACACCTGTGGCGCTGGTGGAAGCTCTACGCAGTACAACTCAATTTGAAGGACTTTTCTCCAGCCAGCCAAGACGCTGTTGCTATGCAGCAGATCAAGGAACAGGGTGCCCTAGGCGATATCGACGCTGGCAGAATTGAAATAGCGATCTACAAGTGCCGCAAAATCTGGGCATCATTCCCTGGTGCCAACTACAAACAACATGAAAATTCGCTGGAAAAGCTGTTGAAGGTCTTCGTTGACGCTGGTGGTATCCTGTCTGAGTGACAGATCGGGGGCACGGCCCCCTTATTCATATATGTATGATTAGCACTAGACATTCACCACCGCAATCACGATCAAGCAGAAGAGAATGCAAAGGCCTATGCAGTTGTTTCTATAGGTTTTCCTCTTCCACTCCCTATCTAGCCTATCCTGATGATCCTGGCGTTCCTGAGCTGTCGTCACTTGTGGTTCAGTGGGTGGCATATCTTTTATGAGTTCTTGATATGCATTGTATTCATCCTTGTTTTTCATTGTTATTCCTCAATTTTTTGAAAGACAGTCCATTTAAATTTAGAAAATAAGAATCGAAATTGTCGACAAATTTGTCACCAAGAGTGAATAATTCATCATGATTAAATATAAAGAAATCGCTACAGTAACCAGCCCCGTCACTCCTGTTTTCAACAGGGATGCCACGTTCTTTTAATTCTTCTATGTAAAAACTGGCGGAAGCATATTTCATTACACTACCTTTCAATATTTCAATGACTGGTGGCGAGTAGGAAATAATCCGAGCAAAACAATTATCATGATCTTTGTAATAAAGTAACCCATTGGTATTCATAGTGAAAACATCAATAGATAATGCCTCAAATATTTCATAAAGCCGATCAATAAACCCTTGATAAACATCCGACTGACAAGGGCACAACACCCCTCCCTCTTCTTTTTTTATATTTTCACCCTTGAATTTCATTGACCATTGAATTCTTTTTATTAAGTCACTTTCAAGCCTGTAAATAGAATCCATGTCAAAATCGTCAGGTGAAATTACTATTGCTTGATTCCAATCTTGCTTACCTTCGTGATGGTCTTCAATTCGACTAAAACCATTTCTAGACTGTCCGATATAAATATTATTCCCAAATTTTTGTTTGTCAAAATGATCGTTATACAGAACGTAGCATATAAAATGCCCTGCACTATCTATCAAGCCACTCCGTTTAATGTGGCTCAACTGGTGGCGTGGGAATCGAAAAATTTTACCAGCAAAGCCTTCTGCGGTTATCTGAACCAAGTCTCGCACTGCTGTTGTTTCAACGGTTATTTTCATACTGAATGCGCCACCTTGCGTCTTAGGGAAACAAACCGGCATTTTATCATGTGCTTAATGAAATACATCCAGAAGAACAAACGGCCCCAAAAGGGGCCGCTAAAACAGGAATAGGTGCGCTAGAACTCAACCAGGCTATCGCCCTCCTCTACCTCCCGATCCTGTTCCTCCTCAAACAGCTGCTGTGCTTCGTCATCGAGATCCAGCACAAAGCCTACCTGGCGGAGGGTGTTCACCAGCTCGTATACCGTTGCATCCTCGACCGAACGGACGAAGCCTTGAACCGGGTTAAGATGCGCTGCTGCGACCTCTTCCACCAGCTCCGCCAGGCTAATGTCGCCATGCAGCTCCGGCATGGCCACATCCGTGATACTGCCGGTATCGAATTGAAGAAGCCCTTCCCGGTTATCAAAAGCCATCTTGACGTTAAGCATTGTGCTCCCCCTTAATCAGACCGAGCACGTACTCCATAACACCATCCCCATTCAGTAGCGAATTACCGGCGTAACGCGGCTCGTAGAGACACTGGAAGGCCATAGAGAAGATCTCGGTAGAACGTGTCCCTGCAACGGTTTTTGAGCCGTACAGGCGGCCTATGTAAGGATCGCTAAAGTTGACGTTAATGGCTATTTCCCTCCCGCCAAGATCTATCAAGCCCCCATCCTCTGAAGAGTTAATGAACGCTTTGGCTTTTTCTAGACGGTCTGGATGGCTGTACTCAAAATGATGGCCAACCTCATGCCACAACACTCCCAGGTCAGCGCGTGAACTCAGACACACAGAGCCATCATTTACGCAGGCGGATGCCCTGGCCTTCTCGCGGTAAGTGATCTCCTTAAGCGTTGAAATTCCACCTCGGCAAAGTCGATAAATATCAGTCAGTGCCATCATAAACGCACCATCACCGTGTTTACCGTCAATGGCGGCGATCGCCTTTTTGCTTATCTTGATGCCCTTGATCCACTCGGCAGCTTCCGCCTCAGTAACATCGGAGCGGTCTATTATGTCCTGCGCCACTGACCACAGCTTTTCACAGAGCTGATTAGTAGCTCGCTGATGGTGTTCAGCCATATCCGCCAGCTCGTTGAGGATCTCGCCAACCAGGGGGCTATCAGCACTAACTGCCGACGCATGCTGACGGATGCTCTGTGGTTGATACCTTTCGAGCCACGGCGTTATGGATACACGCTTACCATATGCTTTCCCGAATACAGCCTTTTCCCTGACCGGAGCCAACGCCTGGAGGTTTGGGAATACGGTACGTAGTTCGTAAGGAAGCGATTTCACGACTAAATTGTCCCTTTCTGACAATTTGTAGATGTTGGCCTTAATTTTTTCCACGCTTTCGGCATGCTGCGCCCTGGTATCCGAGACATCATCCGCTACGCCACCAACTGCCATTAACTCCCGACCTAACTCCACGTCCTTGATCACCTCAAAATAGGCTGACGTGGCGCTTAGAGCGCTTTCCCCCTTATCCGACGAGGCCTTTACCACTGCTCTATGTACATCAATCGGTGGATATTGAGGCAGCATGAGCTCCATTGCTGATACATAGCCGTGCGTCAAAGTCCGGGAACGACCAATAACCTTCTTAATTACCGGATAGGCTTCACGGGCCGCGGCTATCACCTTCGGGCGTTCCGCAGCGTTGGCCATGACCAGCTGGATCAGATCATGGAGCTGGAAAATCTGGCCAGAATTGAAGAGAGCCGACCAATCTGCTTGCTTGAACAGATGGGCGCTATGGAATGATTTAAGATCGTAAAGGCTGTACCTCCCATATTTTGCAGTGAACTCATCAAGTTTCTTACCCAGAATGCTGGCTGTTAACACCTGGTACCGCTTCAATGCTGCGGCATCACCGAGCGCCGTCATTATCAGCGTCCTGATTGCTGCCTGTACGGCTGCACCCAGTGTTTCAACCGAGCCGGTGCTGTCCAAAGTGAGCGCCTCAATGATTCGCTTCATACCCTGCACGTTACTGGCATTTCTCAGCACCGGCAGTACAGGGTCGCCCCCCTTTTTTGACGATTCAAAAAGCGCCCCCGCAAACCCCTTGCCGCCCTCAGCTTCCATCTGCTCGGATACCAACTGCAGGACTTCCTGGAGCGATACGCTACCGCCACCAAACATGTCGCCCATCGCCTGCTGCTGGTGGATCAGTTCGTCATTGATACGCTCGGCCATCAGCTTGAAAGCCCGGCCCATGCGTTTGGCCGAGCGGTTGTTGCCGACTATAAAGATCGCCAAGGCCTTCGCCTCATCCGTGGCCTCTTCGAACATCCCCACCTGGGCGATCACGTCCTGGATGTGCTGGCCAGTTTCCTTAGACTGCCGTACCAGGTCGATCGCATCTTTCAGGGCACTGAGCGCGGTTTCGTTGAGGGCGGTAGCCTCACCGGCACCATCCACCAGCGATCCCACGGTATCGCGATGCACATCGCCTGATAGCATCACCATCTGGGCAAAGTCGCTGGCGGCCGCGTTAAGCGCGGTTAAAACGTTGCGCATATCGGGATCTGGCTCTTCGGATACCAGCTTAACCAGGCGGCTATCCTTGTAGGCCTTGGCAAAAATGCTGTTCTGCATCCGATCGATGAGCTGCCGAGTTGGGCGCCCATCTTCCGTCAATAGCCCGGCAGAAGCGGTGGCCCCTATTTCCTCCATGAAAGCCTTAACGAATGCAGCGTTTGAGAACGCCAGCAGATCACCGCTTTCTGAAGGGGCAAACAGCTGCATCATCGCCGGTGTAATGCTCTCGGCATCCACGAAAGCTTTCTCGCTGGCGGCCATCTCTTGGATATCTGACAGGTTGGAGTCTTTGGCAAACTGCACGCGGTCGACGTCGGTCAATCGACGGCGCACCAGGATCGGCCGCTCCATCCGCTCGACGTCACTGGCCCGAATGCCATAATCGCGAGCATGCTTGATCAGGAATGCCCGGTAATCGTCTGCCCCACCCTCCGCGTAGGCCCGGATTATGCCCATGCTGCGGCCGTTACCGGACTCAACCGCGTTATCTTCACCGATGATCGGTGCTCCGTGGCTCGATAGCCCGGAGTCGGTCAGTTGCGCTGGCCGTAATGAGCGTGAGATTTTGTTTACCTGGAGCTTGCTGGAAAACCGAGTGCGATCGCGTGGCTGGAGTTCCTGCGGATAGGCCTCATTAATACGGCCATCGAGGTGATTAGAAATAAGCAATTCTGACGCATCAACCACTTCAAACTGTGTTTTTACTTCCTCCCCTTTACCGGTCACCACATAGGACTTCCGGCCGCCCCCAAACGCCTTCCTTATCACATCCACCAGCGCCTTAATGCTGGTGGTCATCTGGATTTTTTTTATAACGGTCTGCATTACTTTATCCAAATAAAACCCGCTCTCAGGCGGGTTGGTATGTTGCTTACGCCGCTTCGGGGTGGTTCTGTCTTACCCAATTTGACGCACCGATCTGTACATCTTCAAAGCTCAAATACTCACCGACGAAGGCAGTCAAATCGTCCAACACGTCGATAAATTTAGCCTTCTCCGAGCTGTCGTATTTCCCCTCCAAAAACTCCGCCACAACGTGAGGCCTGGTATCATTTTTTTCGGGTTCCGGCGGCACTGGTGCTGCCTTGGCAGCGCCATAACCCAGCTTCGTCATCACTTCATCGATAAGATCGTCGCAGTCCAACTTATCCAGGCCTTTCGCGGCCGCTGACTTACGCATCAGCTCATCTAGTCGGTCGGTCAGATCGAGCCGTTCCAATGCTGATAATTTCATGCTGCCCCCTCACGCTGGATTGCGGCGAGCAGATCGGACAAATGCTGTGCCGCGTCATTCACCAGGCTTTCGTTTTCGTCATACCGGCCAGCACTGGTCAACGCTGCGATCGCCTGCCGCGTTCTTGCTCGAGCTTCACGGATCTCGTCCATGTCGCTAGATTGCAGCGATACAACGCCATTCAGGTAATCAATAGCCTGGCTGGCGGCCGCGTCAGCTTCACTTACCTGCGGATCTGGTACCGGCTCAGGTACTGGTTCGGGGGCTGGTGGCTCCGGGGCCGGTTCTGGCGCTGGTTTGGGTGCCGGTGGCTCCGGGGCCGGTTCTGGCGCTGGTTTGGGTACCGGTGGCTCCGGGGCCGGTTCTGGCGCTGGCGGTTCTGCGGCCGGTGCAGCTGGAGAAACCTCTTTGAACAATGCCTCTAAAGCCCCGAGAGGCGATGTGCGCTGAGAAAGACCAATAAGCCGCAAATCACCAATAACCCCTCCCAACGAAATGCCCGCCGGAATTTCACCAGCATGGACGCCACCTTTTCTTAGATAATCGCGTAAGAAGTCTTCGCTGGTCGCGTGAGGATCGCGGCCTTTTAGCTGAGCGATTATTGGCCTTAAAAAATCAAGGTTTGCCATAGCCTGGATCTCTTCATCGGTCAGTTGAAGGTTCACCAGCTCGTAGTCATAAATCTTTTCAGCACTCAATGGGCCGTCATACACCGCAACACCGTACCGAATGTCACTATCGTTGAATTTACGCGGGGTTTTTATTCCCAAGGCTTGAAAACCCTCACGATCATGAGTCCTAATAGCGCCACCAGGCCGCCAGTTAGGGCGCGCTTTCATGCCGTAATACCACTCCCGCGCAGGGTTAACACCCAGGCGAGCTTCAGCTTGCGGATCGATGTACACAAGGTCTGGGAATACCCGTTTTTCCTCGTCTGTCAGCTGAAGCTCTACCAGATGATATTCGGCAATTTCATCCGCACTCAGCTGACGGCTAACCACCAGAACGCCATGCTGAATATCACTATCATCGAACTCACGAGATAGCTGGATTGCCTTTCCCTTGAAGTCAATTTGGCTATATGACCCCGTTACGCCGCGAGGCCACTGAGTCATATTAAGACTGACCTTCTTGCCGTAATACCATGTTCCGGTGGGTTTCACTGGCGTGTCGTCCGTTTTTTCTGGCTGCGGGGCTTCGGGTTGAGTCGATAGGGCTTCCATGCCAGCTTTAGTCAGAACCTGCCCGTTCTTAACAAAAACGTAGATGTATTGCAGACCTGAAATGCGGAAATATGAATACTGGTAGCCAGCTGCGATCGCTGCCTTGAACTTTGCCTTACTTTCTACAGCTGCGGCCGACGGGCCTTGGCCATCAATGGATACGGATCCACTTAAGGAGATGGAATCAGCGTTGCTCTGCGAGTACCAAATCGGGTTATCACCAGATATCGATGCCTTTTTTAACGTGGGATTCATAGCCCCCGTTTGAACATCGACAAGCGGGATGGTGTGGCCGTTCGCTGCGGTACTGTCGCCATTTTCTGGAGCGCTGGGCTCTTGGCCATGCTGTTTGGCCCGCTTTGCCTTCAGGGACTTAATGGCGTTGGCCAGCGTCTCATTTTCAGTGCGCTGACGACCTAAGCTTTTGGTGTAATCTTCGATTTCGGTATCGATATCTGCCAGTTTCGGCGTGATCTCATCGGCCTTGGCCATCTCTTCAACCGCTTGGGTTTCGAGCTTATCTGCCTCTGCTTCCGTTGATTCAACATCGAGCTTGAGCTTGCTGTGTCTCTCCTTACTCTTACCAAACTTCGCGCTATTTTTTTCGACCAGGTTAGAAAGAGCCTGGGCGGTCTGATTTAGTGACATGTCCCGGCCGCCGATCGGCGCTACAACGTGCGTTACGTCTCGCTTATTCAGGAGGAACTTAAACGCCACCAGCACATCTAGCGGCTTCAGCTTCACCTCAGCGGTAGGGCTATGAAACAGCAAAGAAACACTCTGGCCATCGGTAAGCGGGATCTTGGCGGCCATGATGGGGATACCGGCCACTTTGCGCACATTACCGATTTGCGCACCGCCAACGGTACTTGTGCCGGAGTCATCAACACCCGCCTCATCCGTCCCCGCTTTGATGCCCGAGCCGTTCAGGCCGGAGTTGAGGACACGAACGAATGCACGCATCGTATGTGATAGCCGGTTTTTTGTGGTGCTGATCGCTTCAAACATGGCAGTTCTGCCCGCGTCTGCCAGGTACTCGCCAAGAAACGCATCTTCCACTTCTTCGATAGTGACGCTTTCCAGCATTAGCGCCTCCCCCTCCCCTTCTGCCAGGGAAGCATATTCCCCGTCGGTAACAGGGCGTGGATCGAGATCGATTCGATTGACGATCATCACTCCATTGTTCGGATGGTATGGATTGTTCACGCTTCAACCTCCCGTTTTAACGTTTCGTATTCAGTTTTCAGCGTTCTGCCCTGCGCCTGCTCCGCTCGCAGCTTATTTTTCAGCTCCTCTGCTTGGGTGCGCTTGGCCTGCAGATCACTGGTGCGCTCCTTAGCAACAGCCTGCGCTGCGGCGATCTTCTGCTGTGCGCTCTCGATACGCTCCTTTTGTTCAGTAAGGCGCTGCGCATTGGATTTAAGGCCAGTTTTTTGACGCTCTACGGCAACTTTCCCCGCTCTGGCCAGCTTTCTGGCTAAGGACTTGGCAAAAACTCTGGCGTTGGCTGACACCGCGCTGGCGATAATCTTGGCCAAGGCATCGAGATCTTTGGCCCCGGTAAACGGCACTGGTTTTTTATTCAGTGAAATAGCGGAGATGTCGCCGGAGTCATTTACCTGGACTGTTACTTCCTGCTCATCAATCACCTTCATCCCGAAGGTGCGCATGCGGATGCCGTCTTTCTTTCGTGCCGTGCCAGCTGGTGTGATTTTGACGATCTGGGTACCGGCCTTTCCGATCGCCTTTTTCAGCGGCTCCAGGCCTTTTTCGTTGAGATTGTTGAAGTCCAGGACGTGGTAGGTGTTACCGTTTGAAGAGAATAGATTAACGGCCATACAGGCCTGCCTTATCCGCTGGAATGTCGAACACCTTTGTCACGACAGACTGAACCGGGAAGAGGCGATAAAGCGGATTGATCCGGCTATCGCCGTGCGTCATTCGCACAACCAATTCCCAATTGCCATCCTTCAGATAGCGGCGGTTAAAGAAGAGAAACTCCCGCGTTTCCCCTTTTTCAGAGATAAACAGCGATCGGGCTTTGCCGGTGATCACCGTCGTGGGATCTTTCTTGTCGCGTAGGCAGTATTCGACACGGGCACCCTTCACATTCCTGCACGTTGTCTTAAAGCTGACAGGGAAGCGGATCACTTCATCGATGTACTCTTCTTCCCCGATTTTTTGCGCAATTACTTTCCTGCGTTTGAAAAAGTACCGGTCAGCCAGCGCGGCTGTTACCACCAGCACAAGGCATGCTTCACTAATCACGCTATATCCCCTTTTTTATGAAAATGCTTTGTAATGCGACCCAGAGCTTTTCTTTGGCCACAGTTACCGTTTCGCGGCCGTTATTGCTTGCTACCAATACTCCCAAAAGCAAAAGCGGTTCTTCCCAGTGGAGGTGTACGGCCGAGTAATAAGCGATGACGCCAGAAACAAAGGCGATCACTAACTCAGTAAAAAGATTGAACCAGTCACGCTTGATCCGCTCTTCTCGCACCCCCTGGAGATAAACAGCCAGCCCCCCAAGGACTGATAGCAGCACAGCAATAACGAGCGTTTGTGTGCTTGTTGGCACGTTTCCCTCCGGCTCTGTTGATGCAAGACCGAGACTAACAAAAGTGACTTTTCATCCAGGAACGCTGTTTCCTGCAGGAAAAAGAAAAGCGCCCGGAGGCGCTTTGAGAGGAAGGTACAAGTGGAATGGTTACTCCGGGGATTTGGGCCAATCGATGTCCGGCGCGTCACTGGGCTTTATACGATTTATCAGTACCAGGTAAAGCTGCCAGGCAAGTAATTGCTCCTGTTCTTCCTTTAAAGCTATCCCCAGGTCTTGCGCGCCCTGCAACGGAGCAATCATTTTGGTTGCATGGGCTAAGAGCAGTGATTTCTTTCTTGTAACCTCTTCGATCATCTGCTCCTTTGACGGCGGTGGAATATCTACCCAGCAAGGTAAACCATTACTGTCGGCCCCGCGCATTTTCCCTTCTGGCCCCTGCACACAATATTTGTTCCAAATTTCATCACTGATAGGTTTCACATCATCTGGCCAATTTCCGTTGGCTTCATAATTAGGCTTATCTTCTAACATATAGAAAATATTTGTTTTCGCGCTGTATCCGTAATTCACTTCACACTCCTACCGCTGACCAAAATATTACCCGCTCATTATCGCCCAAAGCCGCATTAAACCCACCAGCCGACACGCTTTGTGCTTCCATGTTCATGTTTGAGTCGCCCCAGTGCCCGGCCAGAGTGAGTTGCACATTAAAGCAATCCTGTGTGTAACCCCTTGGGAAATTGACCGGGTTAAGATAGTTATCCCCCCGAACAATCACACCGCCTTGGTGTATAAAGCCAGTGTTCTCATCCTTGTACCACCATGCCTGACGGGTACCTGCAACATTTGATCTACCCCTAATATAATTACTTAAATACCCACCCCAACACGAACCTTCTATATTTCCATCTGGGTGCCATGTCGTACCCACATTATTTTGGATTGCGGGCCATCTCCCACTCAGTTGCAAGGTTCCATCATTTCTAAACTCAGGCCATGCATCTATACCACCGCTGCGAACCCGCCACCGTAGCGCACTGTGTTTTCCAATCGTCTCAAGAAAATACGTTTGTGCGTATTGGTCACCAGCTCCCTGAAGGATCATTCCGTTCGTCTGGTTGTAGTTTTGACCTGCGCTTGTATAGTTATTTATACCTAGTTTTCTAATCCAATCGTTGTTACTAAACGTCAGAGACGTTCCCAGCGTCATTGCACCAGTGGTTACTGACACAGCCATTGGGCGAAAACTGTTGTAACTGCCGTATTGGTCTTTTGGCGCGGTCAGCAGCAGGTATAGCGCTGTTGCATCCTGCCGCCAGAACGAACCGTAATCTCCTGAAACAATGCGGTAGTTATTCGAAGTAGTTGACTGGATCTCTGCGCTAGTTTTTAAAGTTCCGGTAAGGGTGCCGCCGGTCTTCAGCAGGAAACGAGCATCAGCCTCTGTTTTGTTCCAGGCGTTCACGTCACCGGCTACCAGGTTCACGTTAGCTGATAGCGGCTTACCGTTGACCTGGATGGAGCGTAACGCGTACTTTTGCGCAGCCTGGGCATCCGTCAGCGCGCCAACGTCGGCCGCAGTCGGTTTGTTATTTGGCGAGTAAACGCGCTGCCCCGCTTCAATAATTTGAGCATCGGCAGTGATGAAACGACGCATCTGCAAATCGCCATTCCGCACGTTAATAAAACCAGAAACGCCCTGGATCCCCGTCGTAGTGCAGGTATTGGCAAAGCCAATGCCGTACCAGCTTTTCAGCATCAGGTTGTTGGACGTGTACCCGGCGGCATCACTACCGGCTTCTAGATACGTGTTTACGCTACCCAGATGAAGGCCACCAGCAAACCCTGCTCTCCCCTTTACTAATCCGCCGCTGAGCATCAGATAGCGAGCATCGGCCTCGGTTTTATTCCAGGCGTTCACATCACCAGCGACCAGGTTCACGTTAGCCGATAGCGGCTTGCCGTTGACCTGGATGGATCGCAGCGCATATTTCTGCGCGGCCTGGGCATCCGTTAGCGCACCTACGTCGGCCGCCGTCGGCTTAAAGGCCTGGGTATAAACACGATCCCACGTCTCTGTTGCCGCTTCGCCTTTTCTCAATGAGCGCAGGAAAAACTGGGTACTCCCGGATCCGAATGCTAACTGCACATTCCTGAACTCATTAAGCTTAGCCGTCATCAATAAACCCAAGGAAACCGGGTATCCTTTGTTCGCTGCGGTGAGTTGTTGAACGGTAAAACCATCTGCGCGGTTGGCATCATCAGCGGCCACTGCTACGGAGTCCATTGGGAATACAACGCGAGGCGTTCCCAATTCCCCGGTCATTGTCGAGCCCGTAATTGCTACTGCGCCAACATCAACGGCGGTTGGTTTATTTTTCGTATGATAAACAATCCCATTATTCGTTTGATTAGCGTCCGTCCCCCAGGCGAGGTTGTTATTGAGATCGACCCCCAGCCGGTAGAGCGGCTTCCCACCACCGAGCTGGAACCCGATCGAGAGGTTTGCCGTTGCACTCGATCGTTTCAACACCAGGGGAGTGTGTTCAACGCCATCAATTAGCAGAGCCGTATTTTCTGTACCGGTAGATCCTGTTTTGACCGTCAGGTTTTTTACCGTTCCGCCTGACAACATCAGGAAACGTCCATCAGCCTCGGTTTTGTTCCATGCGTTCACGTCACCGGCTACCAGGTTCACGTTAGCTGATAGCGGCTTGCCGTTGACCTGAATGGAGCGCAACGCATATTTCTGAGCGGCCTGGGCATCAGTCAAAGCCCCAACATCGGCAGCCGTTGGTTTGTTCGCTGTGCCATAAAGTACGTTGACGAAGGGTGTGGCAATATTTGAATCACTCGACGCCAAAACAACAGTCTTACCTGACTTATAATCAGAAACTATCAGCGTGTTTGTATCACTCGCGCGACAAAAGACACCGGCCCCGTATTGGGGTATGCTCGTTGTACCTGAACTATTACGTATAAACCCGGCTCCGAGTGCTTTTGCGGCGGTCATCAATGCGCCATCTGTGTTCTCATTTAACGGAGTTCCGCTCCCACCTAGCCCAAACGAACCAACCGCCATCAATTGTCCAATGGAGGTTCCCACATCACGCAGTGCAGCAGACTTTAGGCCCAGGGACTCACGGGATTTAGCTTTGTCAGAAAGATCAGACAAGTTCCTTTCTTTCGCGAGATAGAGGCTATCCACCTTCTCCGCTGTATAGCTGTTACCTGTGTGTAAAATCTCATCCCAGTCACGGAAGTTTTTAGTAGATTCTTTGGTGCGGAAAGCGATACGGCCATCTCTCCATGCCAATTGCATGATGTAAGGCGCGGTCGTGGCAGAAGGCCGCCAAGCGTGATTGATGATCCCGGCAGTACCGATAAAAGGTGGCGATTCTGGTTCATCACTCTTTGTCCAAGTAAACCCGGTAAAGGCATTTGCCCCTGCAATATCGGAAAGCAGGTGTCGCCGGTCGGGCTGCATCAATCCAAGGCCGAAGGCTTTGTCGGCAGTCAAGACTTGGCCAGTTGCTTCCCCGACATTTTGAGTAGCTGACGTCCCCAAACCTAGACTGGTGCGGGATATAGCTTTGTCAGGGAGATCAGCCAAGTTACTGGCCTTAGCCAAGTAGCGGCCATCCGCTTCAGTTTTGTTCCAGGCGTTCACATCACCGGCTACCAGGTTCACGTTAGCTGATAGCGGTTTGCCGTTGACTTGGATGGAACGTAGCGCATATTTCTGCGCGGCTTGGACGTCGGTCAGCGCGCCTACGTCTGCGGCTGTTGGTTTGTTTTTTGTATCATAAACACGCTCCCAAGCTCCCACCGAGCCCGCATCCAAGGTGCGATAGTAAAAGCCGAAATCTTTACGTGAAGCGATCTGAAATGCATAATTCGCCAAAGTTGAATGAGGAATGTTCACCCCCATGTAAACAGACCCTGTAGGTGCTCCATCACCACCGGTCATGAACATTCCTTTTCCACCTGTTAGCGCCGCATTCCAACTAGCACCAGCAGAAAGACTACCAAGGCCAAATGCCCCGACCTCCATCAATTGCCCGCTCGACGTCCCTACATCGCATAATGCGGCAGACTTTAGGCCCAAAGAATCACGGGCTTTGGCTTTATCAGGGAGATCAGCCAAGTTACTGGCCTTGGCCAGGTAGCGGCCATCCGCTTCGGTTTTGTTCCAGGCGTTTACGTCACCGGCTACCAGGTTCACGTTGGCTGATAGCGGCTTACCGTTGACCTGAATAGAGCGCAACGCATATTTCTGCGCAGCCTGGGCGTCGGTCAGTGCGCCAACGTCGGCCGCTGTTGGTTTAAAGGCCTGGGTATAAACACGATCCCACTGGTCTGAAGTTGGATCGTCCTTTCTCAACGAGCGCAGGTAAAACGCGGTATTTCCCGAACCAAACGCTAACTGTACGTTTCTGACCTCGTTAACCTTGGCCGACATCAACGTACCTAATCCACCTGGAACCGGGTACCCTTTATTCGCTGCTGTCAGATTTTCAACTGTAAAGCCATCAGCACGATCCATATCTGTACTGGCATTTGCTTTAGAATCGTTGGGGAACACTACTCGGGGCGTTCCTAGCGCACCAGTCATTGTCCCACCAGCCAGCGGAACGAACGATTTACCGGCTTTGACCGTCAACAGACGGTTTTCTCGGGCATCGTTAATATCATCCGTTGATTCGTAGGACACCCGTAGAGAGAACCGCTTATCCATGTCAATACTGGCAACTGCCACGCTGGTGGCGTTAGCAGCCAGGCTAAGCCGACAAATTTCGATCATGCCATCAACAATGCTTTTCTCATCGTTAACAACCCTCAGTGTCGCGGCTTTAATCTTCGAATTTGTGTCTACCTGGTCGGTTACGACACCCAGCCCGTATTTCGCCTCTAAAACGACAATATTCAGCTTACCGGCGGCGACGGCGACAGTTTGCGCAGTCAACAGTTGCACGGTGATCTGATGACCACTGACGTCTACGGATGCAACACCTGGTCGGGTACCGTTTGGCGAAACGATCACGGCTAGACCGTTACCTGGTGTGACAGAGAAGCCCTGGTAAACACCAGCACCGAATATGCCATAGGCCTTGCGGTTAAATGATGAAGAGGCGTATGGCTCTAAGTATTGAACGTCAGATCTCAGGCCTGTGGATTTTTGCGGCGCGACGATAGTGATACCGCCCGACGTGGTGATCGCAGTCATTATCCAGCCCTCTGATCGATGGTTAATACCGCCGTGAAGGACTTGCCGCGATACAGCGTATCTTGCTGGCAACAGAGCACAGCGTATGCCTTCCCTTCCCCATCGATCAGCATCAACGTATTGAAGTTGTAAGGCGTGTCGGCGGGCAGCAATGCATCCTGCAATGCTGCGCTGATGGTGATCAGGCCATTTTTAGCCGTGCAAATGAGATTACACTCGGCAAACTTCCCCTTTAGGTCGTTCAATGAGTAAGTTGGTGGGATATCGGCGAGATTCCAGCCACCGGCCGGATTCACGGTAACGAGTGCTGATGTGCCGAAGTAGCCTTTGGCCATGACAAATCGCGCTCCCGCTCCGATCTCCGACTCTGCGCGCCGGTTGTAAAAATAATCTAGGAGAGCAGCTCGAAACAGCTTCCCACCAGTTTGAACGGCTTTGATTTCTGCCATGCGTGATCGCCTGCTAATGGTTGGGTTGATTAACTGGCGAGTGTACGTAAAGTGAGTTTTTGAAATGAAATGGCGGGTTAAAACGCGAGCATGGAAAACCAGCCCGCATGGCTGTTAGATTGTGTCTAAATAGATAATTGTCTTTATCTTCCCAACGTCGGCCACCGAGATAGGTAAAATGGCACGATCGATACCTTCAGGGAACACGAAACCGGTGATGCTGCCGGTCGAGAACTCTACGTTGCATCCCCGATAACCAAGCGTCACAAGAGTGGCCACGCTATCGGCAATGATCAGCCTTGCATCTGGCTGCGTCGTCTGGATCATCGGCGTAGGAACGACATCAAGCACCCAGGCATCAAGCCGCATCTCATCCAGGAAGACAGGCGTTGTGTCGAGAGGCCTGGCAATGTTGTTAATTGTCTCTGTAGCCGTTAGCTCGATGGTGAGCGATTCGGGGACTATTTCTGGTTGTAAGCTTTGCAAATACCATGTTCCGCTCTTGATGTCGGAGCTCACGCCAACCAGCGTGATGATGATATTCCTTTCCTCCAACTCGACATTCAGATGATACCCCATCCCGTCAAAAACGATATGTAGCGGGATTAATGGCTTGATAACCATTTTAAATTGCCGCATGAACTCTTCCAGGACTTTTGACGGCTCAGCATCCAAATACGGAGCGTAAAGGTCGTTAAGAACAATATTAATGCGCCCACGGGATGTTAGGAAGAATTCACCATAACTCTCTTTGTAAAGATCCAGATATTCTTCAGTGATAAAAAAGGAACCATAGGGATATTTAACCTGGTCAATCGGCGCATAAAGAGGTTCCCACTTGGCCGTTAAGTTTTTAAACTCCCGCCATAACGTAGCCTCAATAGGGCGCGTAGTACCTTTGAAGTGGATTTCATCAAGGCGTTGAGATAGCAGCACCGGCAGCGAGTCAATATTCTTATTATCGATGTAGAAGAACTTGCCCAACTCCATCATTTTCTTACGTAAATCGTCTTTCTCCATTGAATACAAAGATTTTCTGTTGGCGGTGCGCTCAATCAGAGGCAAGACGACGCTGCTTAACATTGACTGAACTACGTCAGCAAATCCTGCCCAAAGGCCGGATTTTTGCTTTGCTGGCGTCAATTGCTCTTTAAACCAGTTATCCTTCATTACATAGCTCCAAAATCAAGTTCTATTTTAGAATCAGTGACATTCAGATAAATAAAATCATTAAGCGCCGTTACCTGGCTCTGGTTTTTAATTTCAAGCTTGAACTCAGACAATAGTTTGGTGTTTTCGATTATCGCCCACACTTTATTTTCAGAAACATAAGAAGACTCTTCAGAGTAATCATACTCAACGCTATTTGCACCATCTGAATTTTTACGTTCAAATCTATTAGAGTTACGCCCCGCCTTACTCTCTAACTGCTCACGGATCTGCCTCTCCGCCTCGTTTACATCTAGACCTCTTCGCACGCTGCCTTTAACAGATATGGTAAACGGTTTCTCGTTAGAGTTTACGTAAAAGAAATTCGTGTTCAGTTTATTGGGTATTGTTTTAATAGTTGAAATGATCAACTCCCCCAACTGCGCCTGAGAAAATCCTTTTTTATGTCCACAGAAAAAAATTCTGTTTATATTCTCAAGCGATTTAACCCCTGTAGACCTTTCCTGTTCTTCCTCCCCCCACACATTTACCCAATTTAAATTTGGAATATGAGTTCGCAAGAAATGTTTATAGTCCCCATCCCACACCACCTGATTATCATATGCAGTAAAGTATTGTGCGCGCAGTCTCGTTTCTTCTGTTGACTCATACCCTGCCCCATTGGTGATAGGCGCATCCGTTTTGATCTCTATCTTACCGGCCAGCGAAGAGGACTCAGCATACGGCGTCAGTGACTGCCCCTGAACCAGCGTAATGTCTCCCTCACTTAGCCAAACGTCTAAGATCACCTGCTCGCCGCTTGCAGGCATTTTCCCTGTTGAACCGTCGCCAAACCGCACACCTATCTGTTCCGTTGGCCGGTAAAACTTCACATAGTCTCGGCTATCTTTGTTGGAAAGGCGGAATTGATGGTTTTCTTTCCATTGCTGCAAAACGCCTTTTTCCGTGACGAACACATCAATATCAACACATCGTTTTGTCATGTCTTTGGACAAGGTGAATGTCAAAAACTCAGTTTCCTTGGGAACGTCGAAAACAACTCGCTCACGCTCCAACTGCTTTGTGGCCACCCCGGTCTTTACTTCTCCTGGCTTCAGGATCACCGGCTCCATAAGCATATAGCGCTTTTGCTCATCTGATATGAGATTGGTGTAGATTGCCAATGACAGCGATTGCTGGGTCTTGTTCGTTACCGTGGAAGTTCCGTAAGACGGTTTAATCTGGCGGGCGACGTACCCGCGATCTTCTGCGGCTGCGAGGATAGATGTACGTTTTGACGCTGTACTGATAAAACCTTCAGTTAACTCTTTTTCCGCAGCCGTCTGACTGGCATAAATAACCTGGCTGGCCATGATCGCCAGCATGTTCATAAACTGGCTATTAACAAAACGACGCCACCACATGTTCCCTTCGATAAGGGTCGTGAACTTATCTAATATTTCTTGAAAAGTCATTGTGCTATTCCTTTTTCAGCGTCCACATCAGTTCATCATCGGGGATGCCGATGATCAGAACAAAAGTATCAATTTCAACGGGCTCTATCCTGATCCCTTCCAGGGTCAGATCTGCAATATCCGTCATCATCTTGATAATGATGTCGTTCTCCATGGCCACGAGCGTATGCACGCTGTCCAGCGTCTCATGTTTGTACTTGGCCAAGGGATTACCAAAGGAGGGGTACCCGTACACGCTGCCTTCGGGCGTATGAAGCCAGTCTTCTATGCGAGCCTGCATGGCTTCAACATCACCCAGCTTGACCGTAACCCCCTCCCCTGTTACGCGGAGAAGGCTGTCTATTTCATTCATTTCTACACCTGAATACACAGAGGGAATGGAACCATAATTTAGGCGAAGTGAGTTATTGACGGCCCTGGCCGATTGCCGCCCTGTGGCAAGGGGATGAATACTTCACAAGTAAGAAGTAAGAAGTAAGAAGTAAGAAGTAATACTTATGAAATATGAAGTATGATTTATGAAGTGTGAATTATGAATTATGATAATTAAGTGTGAAATATGAAGTGTGAAGTATGAGTAAGCGCGGCATCCTTGCCGCGACTTACGTTAGCCAAACAGCCTTTCAAGGGCGCTATCAGATATCTCTACCGGCACTTCAGCGCGTGGTACGGGCTGCGGGCTGTGCGTTGTAGCATTAACATTACCGCTCGTTTCCTTAGTCTCGGGCTTCATGTTGAGCTGCTTCTCGACTCCCTTTGCTATGCGCTCCAACAAGCTGGCTATGGAGTCATCACTGTTTCGAGATTCGTTATCACGCTGGTATACCGGCGCAACCCCGCTCGCCGCCAGGTTCGGCACAACCGGTGGAGGAGTGCTCTGGAAAGCACCGATCGCTTGCTGTGTCAGGCTATTGGATTTTTCGCCTAACATGCCGGATACCGTGTCGCTTAAAAACGAAAGTGGCGTATTGGCCATTAACTCGGATACCACAGAGGAAACACCACCGCCGACAGTATCGCCAGCTGTCGCAGCAAAGGATCCCAGCGGATTATCGATATCCACGCCGACTGATTGCAGGACATTGCGTGCAGTCCCTTCTAGAGCGGTTTTGCTGGACTCGAAGACTACATCACTGAAACCATCCCACCAGCTGCTACCACCGGCGTCTGCGATGTTTTGCGGCGTTCCTTGCCCCCCTGGTTGTACCTTTTGCACTTTCTTAACGCTGCTGTACGGAACAACGCCCATCGGCAAACTTCGGGTGCCGTCGACAACAGGGGGCTGACGCTCCCCAATCCCAGCGGCTACGCCAGGGGCGCTATCATAGCTGGTGGTTTGTTGCTTTCTCTGAAGCGCGCCAATGGCATCAGGCGCTTTCGAAGCAGTTTGCAACCCTGGTGGCAACTTGGCACCAACAGGTAACGTAAGCCCACGATCTGGTGCGACAACAGCCAACCCGTCGACGTTGAACAAATCTGTCAGGGCCGAGTCGCTTTTACCAGCCAACTCCCCCAGGTACGTTGTAGCAGTGTCATATCCACTTACAGCGGCCCCAGCAACCTCACTTACAAGCTCGCTGGTACGGGAGCCAACAGAGCGCTTCTCTGGGCGGGAGAACTGATCTTTGTGAGAAATAGCAGCCAGGCCTTCAGCCTGCCGCTTCTCGTTAATTTTACCCAATGTTTCCGGGTTAAACTCACCAACCCATTTGCGGCCAGAACGCTGACCGATTGCGTTCTTGATGAATTCGTCAGAAACCTGCGGAGCTCCCCCCTCAATAGTAGCTACCTGCCGCATTACTTTTGTCATCACGTCGGCATTGGCCAGGTCGAGCCGATCGCTTTCTCTGACACCCAATGTTTTTGACAGCTGTTTAATATAACCTTCGGTATCGTTCTCATCCTTAGGCGCAAACTTGGTGATGATCCCACGAACAGTATCGAGCTTCTGGTATCCAACAGCTTTAGACGTGCCTTCAGCATAGCTACTAAGCTGATTGGCCAGGGCGCGGAATCCCTCTTCCGGAGAGTCGAACTTGGCGAACCGCTGTTCACCTTTCGCATTAGGCGCTTCTAACTCAGCCCCCTCTTGGCCAACAAACTGTAGGTTCCCGAAGTTGTTGTTTCTAAACGTTCTATTCCGAGCGTTTGCACCGCCAATATTCAAATCGTTTGAGACGTTATTTGTCTGGGGAACCTTTATCTGCGGTACCGTGCTTACTGCTGAACCCACTCCCTGTACCGGAGCCACCACCCCTTGCACTGCGGGTTGTTCTCCCTGGGCTGGATTCTCGCCACCCGGCCCGGAGAACATGCCCTTCAGCGATTTATCCAGCTCCTTAACCGCATCGGCCGTTTTATTCGCACCGGCACGTATAGCATCGATGACCTGGCCATCTTTCCCTGGGTCGAAGAAACTTTTAACGCTATTGATGCCGTTATCGATAGACTTATCGATCTCACTCACACGGGTATCAATAGCTTGTGCAATATCGCTTGTGCTGAACGTCAAGCTCTCAGCTACACCATCCAAGCCAACCGCGCGTGCCCCATCAGCAAGAAGGCCTGAAGCACCGGAAACCAGCCCGCCCATATCGACTATGTTCGCTGCGGCATATTCGGTCTTGTGGCGGCCCGAAACCTTTTGGTCGTCGGCTAATTTAAATGTGCTCCGCTGCGCTTCCTCGTCAGCGTAACCATCTGCAGCATCCAGGCCTGCGCCGATCACCGTCCCGATGATTGGGATCGCTTTGAGCGCGCCCTTGGCTGCAAGCTTGCCCGCGGCTTTCCCTGCGAGCTTTTCACCAGCTGCTTTCCCCGTAGACTCAGTGGCAACCTTGGCCGCCGTGGTTGCCGCTGCGCTGGCTGGAGCTTGTGCTGCTGTAGTGGCAGCCTTAGCCGCTGCTGTACTGGTACCGGCTGCTGCTGCGCCGGTTGCCGTCTTGGCCGCCGTGGTAGCGGCTACGCCTGCCGCACCTGCCGCACCTGCCGCGACGCCTGTAGACACTTTGGCAGCTGTGGTAGCTGCTGCGCCAGCTGGCACCCTGGTCGCAGTGGTAATGCGTGCTCTGGCACGCCCACGCTTAGAACGGGAAGATTTTCGACGTTTCGGCTCTTTCTTTTTTGGCTCAGGCTTATCTATTTCGGCCGCATCATCATTTGCGCCGCCGCTAAATACGCCCTTTATCGCTCCGTAGGTACCTGCCGCTAATCCACCGGCCCCGGCCGCTATTTTGGCCAGCTTTCCGCCTTTTGCCTTCGGCCTGCCAGCCTTGGTTCTTGGTTTAGCTTTGTCTGGTGTGCCACCAGCTGAAGACCGGCCACGCCCACCCCTTGATGTAGTTGATCCAGGGCCAACACCAGCCAGGCGTTTAAACAGCTTAACGAGCGCCCCTCCGCCGAGGGCCATAGCAATGCCGCTCATGATCCGGGAGCCTAGCGCTCTCCCAATAGCGCGGCCGCCGAGCGCAGAAAGAATGCTTCCAATTATGCCCCGGCCACCGCCAGCGCCTTTCGATGACTTATCGCGTATATCTCCCAGAATCCGAATGATCTCTTCATCGGATTTAGCAAGCTGCTCCTGCTGTGACGTCAGTACAGACACAACCTTGTTAGTGGTGTTTGAACTGTAAGCCTGTTGCGATTTTGTGGGCGCACTTGCCGACGCCATACCAGGGAACCTAAGCGGCTCTCCTGAAATAGCGCTGGCCCGTTCTTTGCGCTTATCTCGCCATTCTTTGAGGCTTACGACGCTACTGTTGACACCACCAACCAGGCCTGCGGCCTCTTTACCGGCGCTGTACAGAACACCACCAGCCGCCATGCCTGCCACCTCGCCGGTGGAGCCGTCCCCGCTTTTGTTCGAGAAGAACGCCGAAAGCCGTTTAATCAGGCTCTTTTCCTGGTCATCCTTCTTTTTTTCGGTACCTGCTTCTACTTTATCTCTAGAGACAAACCGGCCACTCGAATCGCGGGGGCCAGTTACGCCGTTATCTGTTTGTTTTTTATTTTTATTTAACCGGTCATAACCGTCATTTAATTGCCATTTTCTTGCCGTGTTTCCGATGACAAAATGATGATTTTCAGTTGCACCACCAGCCATCCCCGTAAGGTTCGAGGTTCCTCCAATGCTTTCCGGTTGCACAATACTGCTAATTGATTGCAATTTACTGTTAATTTCACCAAAACTAGCGGCGGCAACAGATTCCTGGGGAAAAACCCTACCAAAAGATGATTTTTGATTTCCACTATCACCAATCTGCAATATTTCAGGTGATATCGATATTTTCAACTCACCACTGATATTGCGTAAATCATGCAATTGACTTCGATTAACTGATGCTGTTGAAGTGTCGCCACCCCTTTCGCGACGGGCGATACTGGCGAGTATTGAGGCATTGGAGTCTTGCAGCTTGGTTTTATGGCTGTCTGCGCTGCTGGTGGCTATTCTTCCAATGATAGCCCGATGGATATCAGAAAGAACATCCAGCTCTCTGGCGCTGGCGCTCTCGATCGCATCGATGACCAACAGCGTATCTGAAGCGTTTATCTGTCGTGCTGGCATTATCATTTCCCTGACGAGTTTTTAATCATTTGAACCAGAGCATCAAGAATCTTGAATGCACGCCACTGAGGTAATTTTTCAATGTCGCTGATCGGTTGCCTACCGTATAACGCCAGATTATTAATCAGGGTCACCCAGGAGTTGAGCGACATTACCTGGAAGGTAGTCGACACCCCGAAATTGAAAGAACAGCCGGGTTGAAACCGCTTTATCCTCCTTAGCCAAGGTAGGGCAATCATGAGGTTTCACGTACAACTGACACTGGCCTTTGTGGATTTTGATAGGGAGGCCGTGGTGCAGGGTTTTGTTCATCTTTTTCACATTGGCCGCCAGTGCCACGAACTCGGAGTTAACGTCCATACTGCGGATAAGTTCATAACGCATTTCAGCGGCTTTCTGGAAATCATCTGGCTGGTCTGCCAGGTGCGCTTGCAAGGTGATCTCGACTACTTTCAAGTTCGCTAATTCTTTCTTATAGTCCGGGTCATCTTCAGCTGGCAGGTTGGAATACATCATTTCCAAATGCTCCATACCCACACCGTCCAGTGGCTTCAGATGCCACAAATAAGGAACCCCTCTAACCGGGATCTCTACTTCGACGTAAGGCGGAACGGTCAGCAGTTCCACCTGGTCAGCGAGGTCTGCCATATCAAAATCGTAATGGTGTAGCTCATTACAGTGCGCGCATTGGTAACTTAACGTTTGATAAGCGCCCTCAGACTGCGAATGCGTGTAAATCCACCACAGCGCCGTTCTGCGGTCTTGTGCTGTCCATTTAGCGCTACTCTGCACATCACCAATTTGCATGGCATCGAGATATTTAGTCGTTGTCTGTTCTTCCTGCTCTGTCGATACTCCGCTGAATTGCAATGCATCATCGACTGTCGGAACCCGAAAGTTAATTTCGTTTCGTGGGTTAGAAGGCTGGAATAGGGTAGGGATTAACATCGATATACCTTAAAATTTAATAACGTTGGAGGTATCAACCGCTCGGCCTGCCGTTCCCATGGCCATCGCTGACGCCATACCTGTCAAGCTGGTATCTGAAGATGTGTGGCAAACAAAGGTCAGAGGATATGAAAAAAACTCCCCGACCTGGTCATATGCCCGCGCCGTTGCCCCGCGCTCCGTTGGAATAACGGCGTATTCGCCGTCCAACGATTTGCTGCCATCAAAACCAACACGATAGACGCGAACATTCATCACGTAGTACGGGGCAAGATTAATCGTGCCGTCTTTGTTGATAACACGACTTTTTCGGCTATCGAACCACTTAGCTATCCGGCCGGTCTGATCATCACGTACAGTGATCGTGACGGTGCCTGGCGTTATGTGTGTCGGCTTATTGAATTGAATAGCACCGATGATTTTTGCATCCGTCTCGATCGTCCCTTCGCTGTATGAAACGTCTTTTGCGAACATAAACAGGTCTTTCATGCCATCGGCTTCAACAACCCATTGCCAGCCCTGGGCGAACTGTATGCGCATCGCCATTTCCAGCATGCTCTTTGCATAAGCAATTTCGCCGCTATGGCCAACCTTTCCGTTGACGATCCCGCCACCAGCAAAACCACCGAGATTCCCGCCGTTGAGGGCATAATTAAGCGCATCCCTTACAACGTCATTAGCCCCCTGCATAAAGCCGTTAATAGCGGTGTCTTTAGCGTTGCTGAGCATGTTTTTCATTGAGTTTTTGAAGCTGGAACGGCTGGATAAACCATCAAAAAGCCCCATTACGACGCCTCCTTACCCAAATAATGTGGCCCCGGCGATAATCGCCCGATTAGCTGCCATTTGTAATTCCAGATCATTCTTACGTTGCTCAAGCGTGACGGCATCGGGAAGGGCAGACGTGTCTAACTTTCCTGCAATTGAAACGCGGCGTTGGCGTTCGGTATTTGGGATGGCAATCAACGCCTCCAGGTAGTCCTGGATCATACCGATTGTTGAGGGGGGGACAGTCCATTTATCCAACGGGCGATCGCGAAGATTAACCAGATAGCTCAGCGTAAAGGGATAACGCTCGCGGCCGGTCAATTCCAAGTCGATCGAGGAGCCAAAATCCTCGCTATAGACGAGCGTTCCTCGACTATCAACTACATGTACCAGCGCTAGATAGTCATCGGGGTAAGGCAGGGATACCCCCGCCTCCTTATTGACCCGAACTTTCTGAACTAATCCAGCTTTATCTTGATAAGCCGCCAGAGCTTTAATTAGCAGGCTTTCAAGCGTCTTCGTTTCAACGACCAGAAGAGGTGTGAAACGGGGCTTTACAGATTCAAGCAGCTCGTTCGGCGTCATCGTCATCGCTTTACTCCACCCAGCTGTAGACGATACGCAGGCTAGGGCGAACTACGGCGGTGACGTCTTCAGACGCCAGATCCGTTGCATCGCAGTAAACTTTACAATGCGACATGTTGCGCGTGTGTCCCTTAGCTTCACCGCCATGGGATTCTGCTGTCGTGCTAATAGTGATATCCACATAGCGTTTGTTGAAGACCATATCTTTCACCGAATTTAGAACATCGCCGGTGATGGTTTCAACGCACTGCACCTGGATTTCACCGCTGTTGCGCAGCGGCCCATGTTGGTTGAACTTCATGCCCCCAGGGGCCACGTCTTCTACATCTTCACGGGTCATCTCCGGGAGCTGCGCGGTACGGATCAGGATAGACAGGTTTTCATACCCCTTGATCGTCATCCAATACTCCGAGCTGACCAGCTTTTCGCCTGCTGCGATGTTCTGGTTCAGACGCTTCTTGAGAAACCCGACGTCTGCTTTTGTGTTACCAAATCCACTCATAATTGCCTCATATGTACATAAGCGGTATTTCCGACTCGTTGTAAGCCGTCATACCAGAAATTTGTAAGTTCACTGTGTTGTGGGCATACATCCCCGTACTCGTGCGCGGTGCGTTAAGTTCGTACTGCACTGATTGAATAACGGCATGCATGATTTTTTGGCGGCGGCCGATATCCAGAACAACGGGTTTCGGCCGACGTCCACCGGGCAGGAAGTTTTTCAGGTCGGGGGAGGCCATTTGCTGCAATACCATGATCGGAGAGTTAACTTCGATTTGAGCATCGATTCGAGCCATGAAATGCAGAGACAAAGTGAACTCTGGAGGCTTCTGGCCCTCCCAAACCAACATGCTGTTGATCTTCGCCTTTGAAGTGGTTCCTGACACTGTCTGTGTGGCATTCGCCAGCGTGCTGATCCCCGCCATCGAGCCAACGGAGTTGTTCTCGAACGGAGACGTCCACAAGCTTTCAAGCGTTGCCGAACTGCCCTCGCCGATGTACCCAACAACCATGTGTTCACCCGATGTGATGTAAGCCTTCAAAAACGGGCTTACGCCGTCGGGCATAATTGCGCCACAAATCACCGGCCCCTCCTAAATGCCCACCGCTGGGGTGGGCAGGTCGCTTTATAGGCCACGTTTCCGACGGATACGCAGTGATTTGCGGCGTGAGAGATTAGCCGATGCGGTATGCGACTTGCGGCGTGCCTTTTTGAGAGCGGCACGCTGCGCGGCATTGATACGCTTTGGTCGAGGGCGTTTGCGGATAAGCTTTACCTGGCCATTACGAACGACTTTTTTGTTCGCCTCCAGCATCGCGTCATCATCACCATCGCCGCTGACCGTATAGATCGCGATGGATTCATCGTCATCTTCAGTTGCCGCAGAGATGGCGTCTGCAACAGCGATCGCCGCGTCGTCATCCTCTTCATCGACCATTTGGGTCACTGAGTCTTGATCGGCTCCCAGGGAGACAGCCGCGTCAGCAAGGATGGACAGCATGCGGTTGTACTCGTCTACTTCCGCATCGGTGATGTCCTCATCCTCTTCATCATCGCTGATGCCTGCCATCACCATCGCGAACTCGTCAATGTCGCTACTTGTTGGGCTGGCGGAACGTGACCACTCGATCAGGAACGAAGCAGCCACCGACCGCTCATCTTGCCGAGTGCGTTTAGATACCGACTCCAAAATGAGGTCAGAAAGGCTCTGCTTGCCGTCGTTTTCTTTTTTAGAGGGTGAGCTCTTGCCCGATTCCAGCATTGCGTCACCGTCCCCTGGGGCCGCTGGTGGCGCAGAAAAAGCTGCTGTGTACAGCGGGTTAATTCCGGTATTTTTCAAGATATCCATTTTTTTCTCCAACTTAGCGCAGCAATACAGGGATACCGACAATTCGACGACCAACACCCACGACACAAACTTCCCAACGGGTTTGCCAGCTATCAAAGTCCGTGTTAGTCACGGTTAAGATGTAAGGGGCATCACCCTGGTCAGGATCACGCGGTTTTCTTAACGCTTCGGCGGCGTAATAGCGATCAAGAAGGCGGGTCATACCCTTTTCAAGGCCTTCACGAGTAATGCCGTCAGGGCTATGTTTGATGGAGGAGGCCAGGGCGTAGTAGTTACGTGCAATGGAGTTCATTACAGAAACCACATGCTGATATTTCTTGTAGTTATCCTCAGCACACGTTGTTAGTGCATCATCAATAAAGATCACGCCTTCGCTGCTTGTTACAACGTTGAGATGTGCTTTTGCAAAGACCTCACGATCGATATTTGCAGCGGCCGGAAGTGGTTTGATATTTTTTCGATTAATTACACCGCGATCCTTGCCTGCAGGAGAGTAATGCCAGCCGCCAATGTCTGGCACCAGGGCAACACCTTTTGCTTTTGCAGTGAATGCATCGCCGGATAAACCAAACACAACGGTGGACTGCCCGAGCGGATCGCGGCACGAATATGGGAAATAGTAAGCAGCAACGTTTTCATTGCCACCCAGGCCAAGCGCTGCTAACTGCGCTAGCGCTTTATCAGCTGGCAAGCGAGGATCTACGTCAGCAAACATGTCGACACGTACAGCCTTGGCTAGATCGGCTAATTGGCCAATAGCCACCGCGTCATAAATGCCCAACGTCAAAACTGCGGTGAAATCCACGATCGAGCCTTCCAGCACGGCAATAGACGCAGAGTAGTCTTTCGCTGTGAGCTTTTTGAAATCACCGTCGCTACCGCCAACGAAGGCCTGGCTAATGCTGTTGAACGTCTCAGGCAGTACCGCCGTTTCTGAAACTAAGGCGCGTAGACATGAGTTATTTCTTTCCAGAACGTCGGGGAGGAAAGCAGAAAGGCTCATATCATCAATGGCATCGATTTTGAACGAGACTTCGTAGCTTTCGATTGTTGTTACGGCACCCAGCGAATCCGTTTCCATGAGCTTCAGTGCGAAAAAACCCGGCTTGGATTTTATTGGCTCTAAGCTCAGCTTGCGGTTTTCCGACTTGTCGCCATCCTCGACATAGATCGTCAATGCAGCTTTCGCAGGTACCGTAATGTCTGCACCAAATGGGGTCGCGCTGGTGCTGGCCTTAACAGTAGTTACAGCTGGTGTACCTGTAGTATCAGCCGTCAAATGAATCGCAGGGATCATCATCCCTGGCAATGGCACTCGTACAACATAGCCATTGCCGCCCGATAACGCCTGGTTGACATGTCGGAGGGGTTCGAAGAACGGGCCTTCTTGTGGGCGTGGTGCATCGCCCAGGACAGATTTGACGTTATTCGGGGTAATACCCAATACCGTGTTTGGCTTGCCTTTCTTGGAAAAAACTAGCCCGGTAAAAACAGAGCTTCCGCCCGAAAATGTGCCGATTGTTGCTGATGCGTCGATCGGAGCTACTGCTACTCCAGCAGCGCTACCAATCGCAAAAGGGATCTTATTCATTTTTATTCCTATAAGCGCCCCAATGGGGTGGGGCGCTTAATCCAGGGGTTAGGCCTTCACCGTGACTTTTGCAACGGCGGTTTTTGTTCCGTCCTCGCTCGTCATAGTGACGTTCGCAACACCGACAGCTTTCGCTTCACCTTCACCGCTCTGATCAACAACAGCTACGGCCTCATCGCTAGAAGTCAGCGTGAAAACCGTGTTTGTCGCGTTTTCAGGAAGAACCGTTGGGCTCAATTTGAACTTCTCGCCAACGGTAACTGTTACTGACTTTGGTGCCAGGCTCACGCTTTCCACCGGCACGGTGGGTGCGCCTGCCTCCGGGGTTTTCTCAATAAACTTCCCAGTGCGTGGATCGATAGCACCGATCTTCTCGTTAACGAGGGTCAAACGAGCGAAGTAGTCTTCACCGTTGCGCGGGTGGATCTCGTTGATTGCAGAGCCCCACAGCGTTTGGCGGTTAACCAGGGCAGTGGTGGTTGGATGGGTGAATGGAATCGCAGGTACGGCATCACCGGCGACGATACCGGCCTCGCTGAGGTTTTCACCGCGAGAATAGAAGAGAATATCGTTGCTGGAGAACGGATAGCCTTCTTTGTCGAATTGCAGACAAATTGGTTTCGGTACTTCATAGATTCGGATTGTACCGAACAACATACCGATGAAATGCACGTAGGACGTCTGTACGTAATTCGGGGCAGGTTGGAACATGCTTAGTGGCAGCGACTTAATGTAACCAGCTGCATCACCACCAGCAAAACCACCGCGAATACCGTATTTTTTGGTGCGGTCACGCATATCTGTTGAGATGCCGGTAATCTTGCCACGGAACAGCTGGCACCATTGCTCCCACTGCTGACTTTGCGGCAGCGCCGTGTCGTACGTGTAATTATGTACAGTATGGAAAGCAAGCTTGCGCAGACGCTTCATATCCTGCTCGTGCGAGCACCATTGCGTCAGACTGGTAAACTGCATTGAGGCCAGATTCAAGCCAAATTCACGTTGCAAGTCCATCATGGCCTGGACTGTGTGCTCAGCGGCAAGGATGTACTGTGAAGGCTTCATCTTCCAGCTGCGCATTGCCTGATTAATTACCGGGATCAGGTCTGGATCGCTTTCAACATCCAACTCGGCTTGCATAGCGATATGAGTACCGGCAGGAGGAGCCTCCTCGAATTTCAGCACCACAATACCTTTGGAGTAATCAACCTTTCCGGTTACGGTAAAGGCGTTGCCTTTGGCATCTTTTTCATTGAAATTGATACTGCATTCACCATCATCGTAGTGTTTGCCGATGCGGCGGTTCACGATGACACGAACGCGCTTTCGGCGTACTGGCATGTCGCGGCCTTCAAATTCCTTGATCGCAATCGTGAATTCTTTCGCCGTGCCGTCGACCGAATCTTGGTCTTTCAGCATGAAAATGCGGCCCATCTGCGAGAAGATGCCAGCAGAGAGGTGATCCATTTGGTCACCGCGATCGAACGAACCCATTTTCGAACCAGCTACGTTATAGACCTCATAGAAGTCCGATTCGTCACGCGATACCGGCATGAAGGTACACATATCGCTGGTGGCTGCACCCAGGGCGGCAGGCAGGATCATGGCCATGAAAATGGCTTGGCGCATGACGCCTTCTGACGTTCTCATGTCGTTTGATGCAGATTCCAACATCGCGGCACCGTCACCAGTGCGCTCACGGTCAGGAGCTGATTCAAGGATCAGGTTTTCACAAGCATTTTGGGCGTTAGCCAGCAGGTCAGCTGGTGGGTTGCACCCATGTATACGACGATAGTCACTAATACTCGCGGCCCAGGTGGTTGCAATCTGGCGAACAGCACGCTCATTGACACCCTCAAACATCGGGTCTTTCATTGCTGTTTGGCAAATTACGTTAACTTGCTCATCAACGCTCATATCTGCGTTGATCGGTGCGTTGCTCGTAAACGCCAGCACACGGCCAGCGCGCTTATTCACGTCTTTTTGACGCTCATGAAATAATTTTGGATCAGACACTTTTTCGCCCTATCAAAATGCACAGACAGGGGTTTACTTCTCGACATTTGGGATGTTACTGAAAGTGAGTTATTGGAAAGGAAAGATAAATTCGTGGGGTTCTAACTGGATGTTTGTTAAACTAAATCTAATAAACTAATACAGGATTAGATTAGTTATGCGTTACACAGTTTTCGTGGAATATCGCAACGGAGCGACAAGTACGCCACAGCACTCCGGCGTAAAAGATGTGGCTTTTCGTAATTTTTCCGATTTGGTTGCTGATAAGGATCTGTTATTGACAGCTGAAGCTTGTGTAATCACGTCATCTACGGGTGAAGTGCTTCGCTTCGATTTACGGACGCCGCAGCCGGTACCCAACTTTGATGAAATTCCCTGGCCACGGAGGGGCGCGAGGAAAAAGCAGAAGGACGCCAAGACGGTATCTGCGTTTATTGCTCCACCCGAAGAGGATTTCATAAAGTCTTTGGGAGAGGGGAGTTTTACGCGGGGTATACGCAAAGCAGTATCTATGCTGAAACTGTTAGAGCAGCAAAATAAATTAAAGCCCCTTGAGAAAATGGCCACCAGCCAACGTGAGTAACCACTAAGCCCCATATAGGGGCTTTTATGCCTTAGAACGCTGGCGATAAAGTTGCAAAACGTCGTCAGCAAACTGATCGTCAATGATGTAGAAATAGCACTCCGGTACGTTAAGAACCTTCGCAAATAAGCACAAAGTCTCAAAAACTGGTCGATAGGCACCTGTCTCATATGACGATACGCGGCCGCGAGCCGTGCTCTCATCAATACCTGCTGCTACTCCGAGTTGCTCTTGGGTCAATCCGGCGCTGATCCGCGCAGATTTTAGACGTTTAGTGATCATGTTTTTGCCGTCTTAATTAGTTGACGACATGTGTAACATTGCATAATATCGACCGTGTTCAGAATTACAGAACACGCCAACATAATAAAACTTGTGTCCAACATCTTTCCAGGGAGGCCGATCAAATGATCGGCCGTTTTTTTTGGGTTTTTGTTGAGAATGTGTAGGGATTAGGTGCCGCTTATGGGAAATGCAAAATGTTTATCAGGTAATGAATTCACCGCTACGGGTGCTACCACATTGCAGCTGGATAGCAATGATGTTTGGTCAGTTATTACCAGGCATTTGGTTGCCCCTAGATCCGATTGTATCCTCACAATATTCTTGCTGCTCACTGCTGAACATCCAGAACTGAAATTCTCTGAGTACCCGCTGGCAGTAAAGCTTGTCACTGACGTGGCTATGACCTGGCTTAGCGTAGCTGAGTAAAAAAAGAACCACGTTGTGATAACCGGTCATCCAATTAGAGTTATGCAGTAGAACTTATCCACATATTCACCGTGTAAGATCCAATAAATTAACCAATATGATCCCATAACTACCAAAAAGATCCCGGAGCCGCTTAGGCCACTAACCACGCGCCCTGTAGCCACGTTTGTGTGTTTGCAAACTGGATAAATGTGTTTGCTTACGGGATAACCATGTTTGTAAACGGGATAAATGTGTTTGCAAACGGGATAAAGTGTGTTTATAAACTGGTAAAAGGATCCTTTTGTCCACATAACTCAGATCATCAAAGAAGCCTATTAATGACCATGAAAAACAATGTTTTAAGTCTACTTGATGTTCTTGCGTCCAAAGGTGAAACAAAACTTACCCCCAACAAAAACAGCACTGTGCAGCCTGTTGCGCTAATGCGACTTGGTCTATTCGTACCAAGCCTGAAGCGCAAAGGAAAGAACACAGACAGCGTCACTATAGATGCCTCAGAGGAACTATCCAAGCTTGATATAGCCCAGGCAGAAGGGTACTCAAACATTACCATAAGCGGGCCCAGGCTCTCGATGGAGACTGATTTTAAGGTCTGGGTGGCGGTCATCCTATCGTTTTCGAAGTACGGCCGGGACACAAACACGATCGAGCTGCCGTTCTCTGAATTCGCCACGTTTGCCGGATACCCGGACAAGGAGAAAACGCGCGTTCTGCGTGAGAGGATCTCCGACTCGCTGACCAGATTGCGCGGTACCACGATTAGTCTTTCCTCAAAGAACAAAGACAAACTGACTGTCACCGGCCTGCTTCAAAAGGGGAACTGGGACGTGAAGGCTGACATTATCAAGCTTACGGCCGACGAGTCGCTGTGGGAGCTGTACCAGGTAGACAACCAGGTGCTCCTACAAATGTTTGTACTCAGGAAGTTGGCGAACAAAGGGACGGCACAAGCGCTATACACGTTCATCGAAAGCCTCCCACGAAAGCCGATCCCATTGTCTTTTGACCGTATTAAGCAGCGCCTGGTGCTTACGTCTCCGCAGAACCAGCAGAACCGCATTATCAAAAAGGCCGTTGAAGAACTGATCGCAACCGGCTATCTCGATGCCTCAATTCAGAAGCGGGACAAGGACTGGCATGTGTTGATACATGGCCGCAACCCCAAGTGCCATCTGCCTGCCGGTGTCAGCCCTATCGAAGGCCTGGACGACGACGAGTGATTTTGTGTTTAGAAACTGGATTGGCTCGTGGAGGAGAGTCAAAATGTGTTTGCTTACGGGATGGCTGGTGGGATTTGGCAAGGTTTGGGGCTGGGTACCGGGATAAACCCACAACTCTTCCCGTAAGCAAACACATTTTCTTCGTTCTGAGCGTCAGCACACATCATTTATCCAGTTTATAAACACACTAGCAAGTATCCATCCCGTTTATAAACACATTTCCAGCCCCCTCTTAAACATACATGATATGATTAAGGCCAATCCACCAGCCTAAAAATCATATGAGACTGTCTGCAATTCAAAAGGATACCCTGTTTATCCTTCATGCCTTCCGCTTGAAGGGGCGTACTGGCGGGATCCGTCAAACGGGCCTGTTTAACATTGTGAGCGCCAACCGACCTAGTGAGCTTTTCCCCAACAACTACAGCATTTCGTGCAGAACGATGGCCAAGAACGGGCTTGTTACGTTAGAGCGTGATGATAGCCTGCGGTTGTACCTAACTTTGACTGCGGCCGGTGCTGAGCAGGCGGCTGAGATTTATAGGCAACGAGTAGGTAGCCAGGCTGAGTAACAGTGTGTAGTTTGGTGGTCGAGTTAACAGGATGCTTCAGTGTTGATTTAACTTATGAAGGGATTATTTGTATGAGCAAAGAAGAAGTTCAGCAGCTGCTTAATGCGGCGTTGGCCAAACTGGCAGAGTTGCAGGCAGCCTATGATGCTGCCTATAAGGCGGTGTTATCTGAGCTTGAAAGAGACATGCACCGTGGGGAGGGAAGCGGAGCGCAGGAACGTCGCCGCGAGCAACACCAACAAGCTCTTAGAGATGCAGAATGGGAAGCAGAAAAAGCACTTGCAGCCCAGAAGACGGTAGTGCAACAGCTCCAGCAGCAACTCAATTCTCTCTGATGCGTGTTAAAGCCTGTTTTTTAAACAGGCTTACCACTTTCCCCTACGTTACATTGTCACTCAGTTGCGATCGCGCCGTTGATCTCGTTAACGGTGATGTTGTGGTTATTCGTCTTGGCCAGGCTCTCCATTACTTTGGGTAGGAATAGTGCCGGGTACTGCCCGTACTGCGCGATCAAGTCCTCCGGTAGAAGGCACATTTCCGCCGGTAGAATGGGTTTGTTGTGCTTGTCTGGGGCGATATTTTGCGTTAAAGGAACGGATGCTTTCGTGGTGCAGCCGGACAACAGCGGCAGGCAAAGGCTGAATAGAGCAGGGATCATCGACCATCGCTTGAGCGAGCTTTTCTTGCAGCACAACATTTTCACGTTTGAATTCCTCTAATTTCTCGGCTTCTTGGCCGCGTTTCTTATTGAGCTCAACCAGGCGACTCTCTGCGTCGTCGCGATCGGCGGCGGTCGTGGCCAAGGCCGACGTCAGGGCATCGTTACGGTTTTTGGCGTCGCGAAGCGCATCATGGGTTTTTTCGAGGGCTGACGCCTGTTCTGCAAACTTGCTGGCTATCACCGCATAACCACCCCAGGCGGTGGCCACAACTAAAAGCGCCACACCACCGATCCATGCGGCTCGGCGGATCTTCGGGGTTTTTAAAAGGCTGAAAACCAGGGGTAGGGGGGACATCATTTTCCTCCGAATAGGGCGTTAAGCACGCTGGTGGGGGTGATCGCTGTAATCGCGCCCTGCATCGAGGAGCTGGTACCCATGGAATCCAACACAGATATTCCCACTGCGTTGCTGAAGGCCTTGGCCGCCTGGTCAACGGACAACTTGCCATCTCGGGTTAAAACGCTCACCGCGCTAGAAGCGCCCTGGATGCCACTAGACGCGTTTTTCATGACTTCGCACGTAGTTATGAGGGTTTTGACCAGATCGTTGCTTAGCGAGGGCGCTGGTGGCGCTGTGGAAGAACCAGAGCCAGAACCAGAACCACCAGCCGGTGGGACGTTTAGGATCTTGTTAATTGCGTTCATCGCGTTGGCCACTGGCGACGGGATCACTTTAGCAATAGCGTCAGCCATCGACTTCACTACAGCTTTGTCTGCTAACGCGGTTACCAGTGCCGGTGGCGTGGTAACAGGTTTGTTTTCTCCCTTCAGGTAACAATCCCAGCCGATGCTGACGGTGATCAGTTCCGAGGGAGATTGGTACGAGGAAAACGCTTCAGCAAAATCACTACCGGCACTTGCGGCTACGTCCAGGAGCCGGGCCACCTCTTTGAGCTGGTTAATCGCTGCCGTGATACTGGCAGGGTACGTAATGTCGGGCAGGATCAGGGCCAAGAGCTCGGCAGACTTGCTCTGCGCCTGGCTGGCTGCGGCCGCAGCGGCAGAAACGGACGCAGATGGCGTAAACCCCGATTTATTGAGCTCACGGAACGCCGCAATTTGCTTAGGATTATCCAGCATTAGGACACCTCCACCAGCGGATCGCCGGTGGCCACGATAGAGCCGCAGGAGACGGGATCATCTTTGCAAACCACCCCTTTCCCGTTGACCGTGATCCATGGCCGGGTGGAAACCGCTACGCCCGCATGCACCGAGTTACCGTCCGTGTGTTCGCTAAACACGCTGCCGTCGACCATTACCGGCACGCCATTGATCGTGACCAATGGATCACCCTCAACGCAGGGGCGCGGGGGAAAGCTCCCGTGCCCGGAGCATATAGCCCCCTTGATCGATATAGCTGCCATTAGGCAAACGTCCCTTTCAATCGGGCCTGGAAGTCCTTTTCAGTCTCGCCAGCCTTAAGGAATGAATTGATATCGACGTTCGGTTTAAACAGCGGAGAATCCTTCGTAGCGAGATGCATGACGTGGTATTCCTCGCTGGTGGCCAGCTCATGCACCAGTGCTTTTTCACCGTTTAGCACCAGTGGTTCATCACAGATGAGTAGCGTTCCTGGGTTAAGTGGCGTAACTAACTTTTGCCAATGGTCGTTTGAAGCGAAACCGCCTAGGCCGTCGAAGATGATGTCGATGGGCGGAGCCGATAGATTGGAGGTTAACGTGTCGATAAGCGTGCTTGTTAAATCGTGAGGGGCTACGAACATGACACGCGGGTGTGCATCGTGTGGCTGGAAAATGAGGTTGCCCGAATGCACCAGCGGCTCACCTTTGGGTAACACCTGGTTTAGAGCTGAAATGACAATAGGCCCGAACTTACCTGCTTTGTTGCTCACGACGATCGTCGTGCGGCGTTTATCGATAAGATTTGCCACTGCGATGTTGGTGATTTTATTCGACATGCCGCAGGTAGGGCCGGTTAAGACCACTATTTTTCGGTTTTCCCCAGGGGAGAAGAATGCTTGTGCTACTTCTTTTTGTTGCGGGTTTAATGTCGTCATGAGATACGGGTTTGAAAGGATCCCTGTGGTCAATGTCATTGGTTGCACTCCTTAGTAAAACGAGAAATACGCTTCTCTAGAATCGACAGGTAATCGCCCATGATTCCCTTTTGTTCGGTCAAGAGGGTTTGCTCGCATTGGGGGAGAGAAAGAAAAATGGCCGTGTTCAGAAAGTTAGTTCGGTCAAGAGGGTTTGCTCGCATTGGGGGAGAGAAAGAAAAATGGCCGTGTTCAGAAAGTTAGAAAGCGCGTTTAGCTTTTCGGCCAGTTGATCTCGTTCATCGATAACTCGTTGCTGATATGGCGCTGGTTGGGTTTGTTGGGACAAGGTAGCCTCTGCATATTGTTCAATGGAGGACTAACCGTACCCGAACTGAGTTTTGCTTCTGTATGCTAAATTGCGCGGGTACAATACCGACCAAACAGGAGGCTTTTGGCCGCGATAATCAGAAAGGATTTTATGAAAATGAAGGCATTGCTGGTAACTGCATCTATCTCTCTATTTACCCCCCTGGCATTCGCAGCGCAGCAGGCGATATCGTTTCAATGCGATCGGCATAACATCCTGGTCTATAAACAGCATGATGGCCAAGGCCGTACAATCGTAACGCTGAACGGGGAACGGGAAGATAACGTAAAGACCTCGCAATCTACTCAGGCCGGGGCAAATGTTGTCACTATTTCATTTGTTGAATATGCGCAGGCTGGTGGGTCATACGGCCTTTATAACCTGCATGCTGTGGAAAAAAACAGTATGTATTTAACGAGCGAATTGTTAGATGCTGACGACCGGCCAAAGCGCAAAGCGAAGCGATACGAGTGCCGTTTTAATGGGGTAATCGATGCAGCTACTCCACCAGCATTGACAGCTGGCGAACAACGCAGGGCTGACGAAGAGTTTGATGCTAGAAACTAGGATAAGGAACATCTGTAATGAATAGATTCTGCAAATTTGGTTCAACCTTTCCAAAATGGGATATGGGGGACGTAATTCTATGGAAATTGTTTCCTGATGATCCAGTTAAGGTGACAGGCGAGCCTAGGTTATGGGCGTACAAAGCTGCATATCTTCAATATAATAAAGACAGAATAATAAGGCATGCACATCAGGAAAAAATACCAGTGTTACTTTTAGCTGGGGTGGCAATAGCAGAAGTGGCAGGTGCCCCCGAGAGACTGAAAGCCATTGGCGTGCTTCAAGCGTATCAGCTCATGGATTTTTTTAATAATAGTGTAAATAAAATTTCCAATGCAACATCTGTTGGGAGTTTGGCAATTCAGCTAAGAGCTGCTGCGGAAACTCTCGGCATTGACCCCAATGGATTAACAACAACCAAGCAGTTACAGTTAGCTAATTGCCTCTTGGATGATGAATTTAATATAAGCGTAGTCGCCAAACACCTTAGAGATCTTATAGTATATGATAACCCCGGCATAGTTGACACTTTAAACATAACAGATGAGCAGCTAATTATAGCCGCATCAAGATATAACCGGGGAATACAAAGAGATAGGGCGGATTTTGTAGCGTCAATACATGCGGAAAAAGGTGACCCCATAAGAGATTATAGTTCGTACGGAAGAACTATAATCAAAAGAAGATATATTATAATGAAAATCCTTGGGCTATGATATGAAGAAAATAACACCGACATCAATTATCATGGTGATGTACACTTGGTTCCTAATGTTATCATCACTCGCTTTCAGCACTTTAAGTGAAGAGTCCTATATTGATGGGGATGAAATTAAAAATGTTTGTGATGCAATTAGGGTTTATATTGTAGATGACTACAGGGGAACCATGGCAATAGCAATACTGTTGGCATTCTCTCCTGTTGCTATTTACATGATGGTAAGAAAATTTCGCGGGGTTATTGTTAATCTCAGTGCTGTGGCTTTTTTAGTTTCATGGGTATTTTTGTTTATTATAAAGTTCAAAGACTGCCCTTGGTATTGAATGTTAAAACCGCCCTGGAGAGATATGCAGGGCGGTTTTGGATTACATGACTCTCTCATCCCAAATGCTATAACCAGAAGTGCCAGCAATGTGGTGCTCCCATGTGATGCTTTGGTATTTTAAAGTAATCATTTCTTCAGGCTGGTTTTCCGCATGGTCAATGGCATGCGGATAGATAGTGTTAATTCTGCTGATGTAAGCTTTCGTTAGCCTCACTGAGTAGTATAGCTCTTGAGTACCTGATGCCGACGTTCTATAAAAATCGAACTTCACATCAAGACACTCATTATTTGATATTGCAACCCCCCAAAGAGGAGATGATTTATCTATTGGTTTAACAAATGAAATAGGCCCATGATTGACGTTTTGCTCTCTGGATACGGCATGTTCGAAAGCAAGTGTTAATATTTGATCTTCATGCCCACTTTGATATTTGTTGCCTATTGATGCAAACGTTGAGCATCCACCAGAAATTAACCCTTGCCTTTCACCTTTTACACTTGCATAAATCGAATTAGCCATATACAAAATCCTTTTATAAATGCATGTTATTTAAAACAATCATCGTGATTATAGTCACAAAAAAAACCATCTGTACATAACCAAGTAGCAGGCCAAGGTATAAATACGGGGATGTATTTATACTAATGATGTTATTAAGGCTGATGCATATAAAATTTCTATTTTATCTAGCTACCTATTCATGTATTTTTGCGCTTTTTCCAGTGATGTGAACGTTTCAATTGTGATTTCATCCGCGTCAGGCCTTTGTGCTGGCCGTACAAGCGCAAAAGTGCCATCCCCGACCACTTTGAATACGGGCTCCTCTCTCCGGCTTACCCATTTAGCCTGTTCGGCTTCAGCCAGGCGGCAGGCGTCTTCATAGTTGTCAGCAACACCGAGCGATGACGGTCTATCCCAGGAGCCGCCGTTTAAACAGCGAACGTGGATTTGCCCGGAGGTATGTGTCACTCCGTAAGGGTGATCCCACCAAGCATCTAATTGCGCTTTGCTACGTGCGTCGTTTGGCGTGTTATCGAATTCTTTGGGGAGTACGGGATCAAGCGGGATACGATTAGGCATTGTCTCTCCTGCGCAGTGCCATTGGCATAATGGCCGTATAATTGCAGGATCCTTAGACGATTTGCAATGACGGAACTCTGATTATTAACTCATAATTATGAATTATGAATTATGAGTTACTAGCTAGTGTTTCACTATGATGACGCAAGCCCACGGGGGTGGGCTTGGTAGAATGGCGAATGTCATGACCGTGGGTAGTAGCCAGGTTTGGCTCTACGGCCCTTTTCATGCCAGGTATACCGCGATTGATCGATGGTGCCATCGCAGTGAATGCAGCGGTACTGTTTTCGATGTGCAGGATTGCTTGTGTTGTCTTCTTTAAACTCATGGTAGGGGCATGCGTTAAGCTTATCGAAGTTGGCCTTAACGCTGGTGGCTATACTGCGCATGTCCTCACCGGAAATACCAGTCAGCTCCCCGAGGACATCCAAACCGTTCTTTTTCTCCATGGGTACCTTCCTCCTAAATTGTCATAACGTTGCTATCAAATCACTAGCGTTCTGCCGCGTATCGCCTTTGCAGCTAAGTGAGCGGGGGGCTTCCAGGTCGTGAATGGTCATTCGGTGCTTGGCATACAGGTCAACGATGTTCAGTGCCCGGCTGTTTGTGATAACTACTGCTGCGCCTCGCAAGTGGGCGGCCGCCAGGTGGTACATCAAGGCCTGCTGATCCTCAAAACTAAATCCACCAGGGGCATACGTCGTGAAGCCTTTTTTTCCCTCCAGTGGCTCATACGGCGGATCGCAGAAAATCACATCACCGGGGCCAGCGCAGTCGATCGAGGACTGGAAGCTTTGATGGGCAAACTCACACCGAGCAGCTACTGCGTGACATGCTTTTATTTCCTGAGCTGGCAGATATGGGGCTTTATATTTTCCGTAACTGGTGTTGATGCCGCCAGAAAGGTTGTAGCGGATTAACCCGTTGTAACCGTGCCGGTTGATAAACATGAAGTGAGCTGCACGCTCCACCAGCTCCAGGTCGTCTTTTTCCGTGTTGAAGCGGTGACGGGCTGCCAGGTATCCGTCAGCCGTGTTCTTTGTGGCGAATAGCTCAATAAGAGCCTCTATCAGCTCGTCAGGCGACGATTGGATCACTTGGTAGGTAGTTATCAGATCATTGTTGATATCGCCGCATAGGTACGCTGGATAGTCAAAATTCATGAATACCGAACCACCGCCGACAAACGGCTCAATCAGGCGTTTGCCTGCGGGCAGGTGTAGGGCAATGGTCTGAAGGATTGAAGCTTTACCACCGGCCCACTTGAACACAGAACGGGTAGGCTTCTCCCGAAGTTGAGCTCGCTTATTGACGTCGATACCGAGTGTAAGGCTTATCTCCATTTGGCTTCACCGCCGAATGCTGCAAGGGAGTCGCTGATTACTTCAGAGACGGTCTGTGCCATCAGGAGGAAATCGGCTCGCTTGCGAACGTCGGATCCTGCATCGTCCTCTTCCTGCATTTCGTCGTTGGTTTCCAGGAACAAGTCGGAGAACTTCAGACGTTTGAATATGCAGCTATCGGTCATCGTAAAGTTAACGTGAAACTTAGTCGCGTGGTACAAGTTCAGGTTCGTTACCAGCTTGCCACTGGACATAGTGGACATGATTATCTCGCTGCCCAAAGGCTCATTGCGGAATGACGCGGTGCCGCCGTCGGAGAGAATGTCTACCATTTTGGCATCACATTCTTCGGGCATGTGGAGTGGTGCAGGGGCTTCACCCGCTTTCACCCATTCCGTCATGACCAGCTCGACAGGGTTCTCGGGGGTGAGCGGGACAACTGGCAAGGAGCCAAGGGTTTTGCGTAACAACGCGAGTGCGTTCTCTGCGGTCTTTGTGCTAGCGGTATCGATGATAACCCGTTTGTTGTCCTGGTCTATCCAGATCTGTGTTTCTGTCCTGCGGGGAAACGCACGAGGCAGCAAGGATTGCAGAATGTCCTCTTTGATTGTTGCGCGCTCTGTGTACTTCAGCCTGCGGTGTTGCTCCTCTTCAATCACTTTAACCCGGCTATTTATCTCTTTTTTTAGATGGCCAGGGGGGATAATTTTCTTCTCAGTTTGCATGCAAAGCAGGATGTGATTATTAACTTTTAGCGTGTACTGGCCTTCGCCATCCAGGGCTTTCCATCCATTGCGGCTCATGTCATGAGGGCCGCATGCTGTGAATGCCAATGCTTGCAGCTGCTCATTAAGGTCTTCCGGCACTATTTCGCCTTCGCGATATAAATACACAACCGCATTTTTGAACAGGGTAAACAAGGGTGTGTCCTCATTTTGTCATCGGTTATCTAATCCATAATTAGATTATCGTGACTAATGAGAGGCAATGCCAGTTTTTGTTCATTTGTACAGATGGTTAAGGGAATGGCCAGCGCACCTGTGAACCGGGTGCGCTGGAGTGCCTAGCCTTTGATAAAGGCGATTTGTCCCCCTTTAAAGCTGATCGTCCCGGATGCGGTGAAATTCATGTCTCCACCAGCTTTAACGTCCAGTTGGCTACCGGCTACTATTGTCACTTTACCTCCGGCGTTCAGGAACAAATCGGCGCTGCTTATCATGTACGCTTGGCCTGATTCATTCATCCCAATCGTCGTCCCGTCAGAGGTGCGGGTGATCGCAAAACCACCTCCTGCAGATCGCACTTCAAGCAAGCCGTTGCGGTTGAGTACGGCATCTTTTGTAGGGTTCAACTGCGGTGCTGGTGGAGCATCAGGAACATCGGGCGGGATGAATTGGCCAGCCTGGCCAGATGCTTCCGGTGGCACGTTAGGGATGCCACCAGCCCAGTCTTGTGCTGCGCCGACAATCATCGGCCGACGGGAATCGCCGTCATACGGGAATTCCACCCACACCATATCGCCCGCGATCGTCGGAATAAAACCGGCCCCGATCGGTAGTAGGTACTCTGCCCAGGGAAGAGCACGATCAGGCATATCGTCCCACTCGTGCATGAGCCGTATTTGTGCCTTCATCATGCCGCGTTCGTGGGCTGTGTTGACGATTACTGCCCGCCGTTTACCAATGATCTTGTTAGGCACTTTTCACTACCCCCAATATCATCCGGCATACGTATGAGCGCCGATCTTCGTAATGCGTTACCCCCATTATGGTCATGCTGGTTTCCACCGACTCATCGAGCGCGCTTTCTGTGTCATAGCGCTGAATTAACACCGTGAGGTTTTCTCCAACGGAGAGGCTGGAGTTGCCCTCACATTCAACATCGAGCTTGGGGATCATGGTTAATGACAGGTTCAGCAATACCTCCCGATTGGCATTGGAAATCATCTTGATCGGATATTCTTTCTTTCCGATAGAAATGTACCCATCGGTTTCATGGTATGCGGAGAATCGGTAACGAACCTTGTCGAGATAGCCCTCATCCTGGGTGAAGTGCCGAGTTTTTGTGAAGAGGTTCTCAGCCGACGGGTTGTTGGTTTCGTATTTAGCAACGGGTTTTTGCCTCTCCAGTGCGGAGAGTGTTCTGACGTTCAGATTGCCACGGGAAATCCAGGCTCGCGCACCATGATCGCGGGCTATTGTCTCGATGAGCTCAGACGGCTTTGCTCGTGGGCCGAGATGATAGGTTGTGATCCGGTTGAAGGGGTCGGCCACCAGCTGAAGGCTATCCCCGGCGAGTGTACTAAGCATATCTTTGGGGTTCTGATCGACAAAAAACCGAGGGGTAACGGCCCGCTGGTGGAGTTTATGCAGTGCCTTAGGTATTGCCACAATACGCACCGTATCATTGCCGTAGGGGCAGGACACGATCACCATATCCTCTTTCCAGTCAGCCCCGTTCTCACTATCCCCCATGATGGCCACCAGGGAAGAGCCCTCCCTCATTTTCCTCTCGTTCATCAGTTGATTGTTGACGTCACGGACATGCAGCTCCAGCACCGGCGAACGCATGTTCATGTGTGAGGCATAAGCGGAGGTCGTGACCATTTCCCTGGGGATCTCCTCACCATCGATCACAACGGACTGTAGGAAAAACTGGTTCAGTTGTGCGGCCATATCAATCCTCTTTCACTGCTGTCACAACTTCATGGCGGATCTTTCTCGGGTTAACGGCCATGGCCATCTTAACGTCGGCGGATACCGTGAGGACTGCTTGCGCTGCGAAAATACGCTCTTCACCGATCGGAGCCGAGATATCATTGAATGCAATGTCGCGGCTATCCGTAAATGTTGCGTCTAACGCGGTTTCAACCAGCGCTAACTTAATCGGAGCTGATAGTGAGCGGTGCCCCGCAAATCTGAAGCTAGCGCCGATAGTGTTAATCAGCAGAGAGAGTGTTTCTTTCTCTGCGGCCAGTATTGTGATCGAGTACGTCAGTGAGGCATTTGTGGTACCGATCGTGGAATAGGGTTTGTCATCCCCATCGCTGACCACTTCCAGCTCTAGGGGGCCAGGGGTATCACGTTTGTGCTCTATGCCCATGAAGGCGGTATCGAAAGAGCGTGAAACGTTGATCACAGGCAGTACCTGGGGGTTCTTGGGCTTTTCAGTTTTGGCCTTCCAGGCATCGGAACGCCGCAAGGATTTCAAAAAATCGACTATATCGTCAAACTTCCCCAAGACAACTCGATTTGCCGCAGGGCTTCCGATAAATCGTATGTAGGAGGCGTTTTCGAAGGATTTGGTATTGACCCTGGCTTTGTCAAACATGCGGCTGATGTAGGCTGCAATGGCACCATCAACGGCTTGGAAGCCAGAAACCTCAAATTCGCCGGTTGGTTCTAAATTCAATTCGTTGAAGCGGGATAATAGTTGTTCCATCATTGTGTAGCCTCCGGAGATCCTTCAAAGTTGCGCGCCGGGATACAGTAGTAAACCGATCCGACTGACGCGGTACCGTACGTAAATATGCGGTGTACATACCACCAGCTGCGCACCGTGTTACCCTCTGATAACGATTCGTTCCATTCCAAAATAGATCCGACAGGCACAAAGGCGCGGGCCGCCGGATGTGGGTTACCGTCGTCGTCTTCTCCCGTTTCGATCGCCTCAAGAGGGGGGGAAATCCGTAGCAACAGGACGTCATCAACGCCACCATCCTGGTCACCGTCGTTATCCATCGCATTGAGGCCTGCACGTTCATCCGGACAATCCAGTATGGCCACCGGCGCAGGATCACCGTAAGTTAGCGTTTTCTGGTTATTACCGATCTCTGTGAAGCTCGGCTCGACTGGCTGGCCATCGTCGTCTAAATCAACGGGTTCGGCATCGCTGGGGATGTAGAGTAGGGCGTCAAAAGCGTCAGGGTCAGCGGCAATGGCCCGCTGCCAATCTCTGCGCACCATGTCGTTAAAAGGCGCGTGCCCTGAATATCGGCTCTTTAGCGCCGGTGCTGGCCGTGATGCAATACTGTGAGGGATTGTTGCGGTAGCCGGGGAATCCGGCTCCCCGAGCGGTGCTGTGCCGTCGTTGTCGCTATCGCTGACATTCGTACCATCAATATAGGTAAAGGCCGGAGATTCGATCTCGGGCGTGCTGGTGGGCGCTTCCGGTGCTGACCTGATCTCAATCGGCATATTTTCCGGCAGTTCTTCCTCGTTTTCCGGCTCGAAAAATTGGCTATAACGGCCCATGTTTTATTTCCCTAATGTGCTTTTAATGTGTAGTTCGAAGGCCTTGGCCGCCTCTTCTGGCGTTTTACCGGCCATTACCTGGGCGTCGATGAATAGCTGTTTCTGCATCTTCAATAAGTCCGACAACTGCCGCTTGTAGGCTTCGACGTCGCTGGCGTGCTGCTTGGCTTTAGCTTCAGCTGCTTTCCGGCGTTCGCGCTCCTGCGCCGTCACTTGGCGCGCCCTGGCCAACTTCTTCCGAGCGTTATCGATCTTGGTTTTATCTTTGTCAGTCAGCTTGCTCTGTAGCGCATCGATACGCTTCTGGTATCGCTGATACTCGGCCTTTATCGCGGCATGGTTGGTTTTCCCTTTCCTGTTGCGATTGAGCTGCTTAATTTCGCTCTCGCTGAAGTATTCGGTTGTCTTCTTCCGATCGTCGCCATAGTGGTGGCCCTTTGAGGCCTTGATGAGGGATTCAATGATCCGAGTTTGCCAGCCAGCCCCCTGCATGCGGGTGAATGCGTGGATGATGTGTTTGCACGCCACACCCCGTAGGTTAGGGTTCTTGATCTTGGGGAAGACGTATTCCTTGGGCGGGGATATGGTGAAGTTGCCAGCCGTGGCGATATAGCGGTACCAGTACATGTAGCGGCCGCAGTCGCAGTTGATCGAAGCACGTCCGGCCACCAGCTTTCTGACCAGGCGCATCAGCGCGGCCCTATCATTGGTGACGTTCTCCAGGGCTTCATCCCACTCTTCGAATCGGAGTTGCACCAGGTGGCTGCTGTCGATTGAACGATTAGACGCGGCTACACGGATCAGGGCCACGTTGTGTTGTAGGCCGATAAAGCTGGCATTTGAAATGCCCGATCCGTCGTCTACGTTGTTGTTTGCCCGTTTGACGTCGATCGCTTGAGAGTGGGCCACGAGCTGGGCATACGTGATACCTGGCTGGGTATTTGTGAACTTCTTCCGTGCCTGGCCACGGTTGGCTTCGAACTGTTTAAGGTCTTCTATCGTGAAGAAAGTGCCGTCTTTCTTTTTGCCGAGCCCAATAATGTCGTCTAAATGCTTATTTTTGAGCAGGGAAGGCGTGAGGTGCCTGCTGCCGTTCATCCGCCGACGCGAATGCGCACGCTCCTTTTGGATCTGGTCGAAGAGGCGTGCAAATTGTTTAGGCGATAAACCATCTGAGATGTACCGGCCGTTATCATCCTTTCTGAAACCGTCCACCAGCCCCCCTACAGCGCCTGGATGGCCGGTAATTCACCGGTATCAACGTAATGGCGGATCCTTTCACGCAGCCATGCGATCGAAGGAACAGCGAGGGTTTGGCCAATCGGCAGCGGCTCGTACTCCGCTACGGTACCGGCGAGCAGCCGAACGCACCAGCGCAGCTCGCAAATTCCCCAGATTCGATGTGCTACCAGGTCAGGGCGGTATTCCTCATCGGGTTTTATATCGTAACGAAATAGGTCTACGTCCTGGCTATTGGATTTCCGGATCACCTCATTGTGTAGGTATGCCCGGATGATGGGGTCTTCGATGCAGCGGTCGTCCAGTCGGTTGTAAGTGGTCATAAGATGATCGTGTCCTCGTCATGTCGTGTTCCTGCCAACGTTTCCGGCCGGATGTCTTTTTTGATCACTGCCTCGGTAATCCATTCCGGCCCGGTGCTCACTTCGGCATTTTTAGGATGTAGGGCACTCATCATTTTTTTGATGTAGCCAGCGCTGCCCACCGGCTGGTAGAACGTGGCGTAACAACACAATATTGTCAGGATGTGTTCCGCTTTGATTTCTGCCCAGGCTATGTTGTAGACGGCTTCGCCACTTGAGTTAAACGAGACGTCGACGATCGATGGGGGGATTTCGAACCGGCCGCTTGTCGTGGGTAGGATTATGGCTTTAGTGCGTTTTAGTTCGTTATAGCGTTCCAGAGCGACGGAAATTACTGGCGAGCCGGTGTGGTGTTTATCACTAAGTCGGACACGGTTAGCTCCCGTGGCTTTTGATACGTCACCAGAGACTTCATCGACGATCGTCAGCATGCCTCTGCTGGCGAACTTGCGGAGCGAAGGAACGAGATTGTCGTTGATGCCTGTCAGTGTGGGAGCGTACTTAGTCGGTTCGTCCATGACCAGGACGTTATCTTTATAAAGGGCGCGAAGCATTACAGCGTTGGGGCCGGTCAATGTAGCGACGCAGATGGGTAAAGCGGCTGACATAAAATTCACCTCATACAGAAAGAAAAAAACCGCCCGAAGGCGGTTGGTTTCTGCTGCATGGGGATCCGGCTGTCGTGCTGAAAATGTGGTTTCGTGTCGAAAAGCAAAACCCCAAAACCGAACCGCCTCAAGCTACAAGGACTGCTTGGTACCTAACTAACAAAGAGATGGCATACATGAGATACGAAATCGATACTATCCGCCTGGTGCGCAAAAGTAAATAAAAAAATTAGACAAGCAAGGACAGTAGCCAATCATCAGCAAAATGTCGCCTTGTGACGGAACCCAGTCCGGTTGTATCAGACCTTGTGTATTCTTCAAGATCAAGTGCGGCTGAAGAATGAGTTTGCCATCGCTCCTGGCTTTTACGTCACTTCATGTATGTAAATAATAAAACAATTAGATATTAGATGACATTAGACGGGCCGCCATCGTCAACCTTTGGAGATTCTTCAGCGTTAGCAGTGCCTGTGGCCAACTCGGTCTGCTCTGGCTCATCTGCCTGGTCTTGGGCTTTCTCGACCGACAGGATGGACTCAATTTTAGCTACAGCGTCTTCAGCTGAAATGCCGGTAAACGCGTATTCATCCAGCTCCGGAACAGGAATAACATCCTTCCCCATATCCGTATTTTCAAGCATCCACTGATAAGTCGTGTCGCTCATGAACTGGAGTGTCGGTTTTTCGCCTTCGACGGCGGGCTTCAACACGTATGCCTTGCGGCCGATACCTGCGATGCGCAGCGCGGCAAAACAGATGGCATGGTTTAATACGTCCGAAACCTCAGAAACCGGCTCATAAGTGCCAACTTTCAGGCCTGTCTTGGCCATGTCATTGGCACCGTAACCCGTATTCAGCTCAACGTACCACTGACCGATAAGATCGCCATTTTTGAAAATGAGAGGGGAAACAACTAAGCCCAGGGAACGAACGAGACTTTGACCAAACGCTAGATTGTCGAACGGCCGTAATTCGGGCATGGTTTCATATGCGGAGAAATCTGGGGCGCTGTCGTCTGTTGGGTGTTTACGGATCCAGGTACGAGAACCGTCTGCTGAAACAAACACGTTAGCTGGCCCCATGCTGGCAACCGGGTCATGCTTAAGGCCTGCAATCAGTGCAAGCGCATTGGAGGCCTCAACGATATCGAGATTACGATCAGTGTCAGTGGTCAAGCTTAGGTCATCTGTTAAGCGGTATTTCATTCGTGATCCTTGAATAAGTTAGAGCGCGAGGGAATGTTAGGGTGGTTTGAGCCATCGAACGCCGTAGCGAGACGAGTAAGCACCTCCGCGAATTTAGCCTCACAATCCTGCATGCCTCGCCGGGCCGTTTCATCCGTTGCCTGGTCAACAAAGGCAACGGCGCGATCGAGGCTGAGCATTGTGTAGTCTATCGATATATCTCGTAACGCGGGGTGATCTGGCAGCTCTAGGCCCAGTACAACAACGGGGGTTTTATGCTTAATACCGGCGGCCAGGGTTACCCGCCGGTTGTCCAAAATGAAGACCTTGGATGCATGAATTTTAGACACAAGACCCCCCGATAAAACGAGTTGTCATTGTATATCTAATTTATAATTAGTTTAACGATATTTTTGTTAGTTGGTCTTCTTCCCGTGCTCCATGAAGTCCAGCATGGCCCCTTTTTGGGCCTCAATATGACGGATGTACCCCATGACGGTTTCAGGCTTTGTCCATGTGCCTTCTTGCATGATTTGGGCCACGCTGTAACCGGCGGCCGCCATGTCTTGTGCAGCTCCAACACGGGCGCTGTGGCCAGTCCAACACGTATACCGGTCTTTGTTGGCCTTGACGTCGTTTTTCTCCAGTGCTGCCCATGCGTCAGAAAAGATCTTTTCCATCGATGGGGCGGTAAGCGGTTTGGTCGTATTGATGATCGCCTTGTTGGTTCGGTGGGTGCCACAGAAGAGAAAAGCATCGGGGTGGTCGGCCAACCCGGCCATGTTGATCCAGCTGGTGAGCCGTTCGCTCGACTGAAAACTGAGTGATTTGGTTACGCCACCAGCTTTGAGAACTGTCTTTGTATAGCCGACGTTAAGGATGATTCGACCATCGGGAGCTCTACCGATGTCGCGAACCCGGATGCGAGAGATCTCGCTCATACGTAGCAAAGTGCTGTATGCGACATGGAGAAAAGCCAAGTTGCGGATGATGGCCACACGATCTGAAGCAACCCAGAGTGCATCGAGGCTAAACAGATCATCCCGCCGGAACGGTACAGCCTGGCCAGTGCGTTCACCGGCAACAAGCGCGGAGCGGCGGGTTAGTCTCATAGCTCGCCTGACTGTAGAGGAAGATGTAGGCGATACCACTTGCGCCTCACGGTGTAACATCGCAATCATTGATGTATGCACCTGGATCGTGCTGACGGCCATACCGTTTGCTTCCATGTGGGAAATATAGTCACGGAGGTCAGTGCTTTTCATTGGGAAAAAAATTCGACCTTCCTTTTTCGCCCACGCTGCAACTATTCGCATAACGCTGATTAACTGCTCCCAGGTGTTGGTAGCGAAAGCCCCTTTATCACGAACGAGCTCGCGCAGCCGTGCGGATATATCGTCCTGTGCGTCGAGGGCGATAAGTGAATTCAGGCCGCTGAGGTTTTCCATGTTCTTTCCCTTCATTTATGTGCTGGTGGCGCTACGTGAAAAATACGTCACTCGCAAGGGGATTGCCTTGCAGATTTCCTGTAGCGATGCTGATTCAGAATGCAAACTTCTTATAGGATTTCTCTTAGAAATAGCTATGTGGCCCGTGCGAGTCTAAACCTCTATTAGTGATTCGGACGTAGGCCGGTGTGGTTTCTACCGTCCTTCATAAAAGATGGAGGCTTCGCGAACAAGCTGATGCAGTGCGACAAGCGCCCAGTGAACGGCCATACCCTTCCCCCTCACCAGCCTATAACTTTATATAACTCCCATTATATAAAGTTATAGGCTATGAGTAAAGAACAGCTATGGTTAAGCGCCGAAGCTCCACGCTATGGAGATAATGCTGTTTTTGACAAGACTCTTGGAACAGCACGAAAACGCAAGAGATGCCTTTACACGCACTAAAAAGAACAGCCATTGATTGATATAATTTGTAATGGACACCGATCCAAAACTATATAAAATACGCATGATACGGAATGAAAACAGACTATAATTTTAAAGGGAATTTCGTGAGTTCTTTAACCTCTCCTGATCACGATCAAATACTGAAATCGGCAAGTGAAAATTTCATCACCATAGGAACTTCTTCTTTTATTGTGGAAATGATGTGTATATTAAGCGTCGAATTTCCATGTGACTGCATGCAGGAAGCACACCGGAGAATAAAGATCCTGAACCAAATAAATACTTAGTAAGTCAATAGTTAACATTGTTAACCTTACGGTTTAACAGCCTGTTCTGTCCCGCAAGCCCCTTCCATGGGGGCATTGACAGCTTTGCCACTCCAAAACTACCTGTACGATAGACTGACTCCCTCCCTGTACTTAAGTAACAAAAAACCCTCCCATTTGTGTAGGCTCTGTAGGTTTAGTCTTAGAAATCCCTCATATTTCGTCTAACCAGCAAAAAACATTCTCAATTCGTGTTGAAACGTATTAAAATAAAGCTGGTCTAATAAACTAATTGATAATTAGACTTCCGGGGTTATAGGAAGGACTGTGCAGCGCTAATTAACGTATGGGAATGAATTACATAATGAATACTTCCATCATTTTCGATACCGCATTTAAAGCCTTTAAAGAAGTGCGAAGGGAGTGGATTCAGATTTTACACGACAATGCGGCGTACATTAACGACAGTGGCGAGGCAGTGGAACGGCCGGTGGCAGTGATCAATGATCCGAAAGTGATGGATCGTCTGCGACATCTACAAAAGGAATGGGAGCTCTTCTACCAGATCGCTGAGTCCCGGCGCGCACTGAAGCTTATGCCTTTGCCCCCATCGTTTTATTCTCCGATGCCAATTATCGCGGCAGATGGTGACCTGGCTGGCATCATCATTAGACCAGCGGCAAACACAATAAAGTGGCACCGTGATAAAGTGATCTTGACACTCCAAAAGAAGCTGACCCAGCATCTACGGATGCGCAGGACAGTGGAGTCAGGTATGCTGCCAAAAAGCGAACTGGCTATGATAAATGCGGCGATCGCTGTGTATGAAGCCGATATAGAGCGCTTCGAAGCCATGCCAGAAGACACCATACTAGTGCGGCGGCAAAGTGGTTACACCGATGTTATTGTAAAGATCAAGAACGAAGCACTACAGGAAGAGGTGACTACTCTTGTTGGGATGTTCGATGGATTTATAGATATCGAATCCACGCGGGTGGGGGCCCATGGTTGTGTTATCAATGGCTCTCGACTGAAATATGAGCCAATTGTCGAAAACAATGCCGCAGGCGTCCGGTCTAACGTTTATGCAAGCATTAAGCCGGTGCCTTGCGCGCTAGCGAGCTCTAACGTGTCTTTTTACTTCCTCGACGATGTGAACCAGGCAAAAGAAAAGTTAAGGAAAGAAGTTGACGAGGCCCGACGCGAAGTGCTCCGCCTGCGCATACGATCTGGACGTACAGATAGTGATAGGATCGCCGCAGAGAAAAAGGCATTTGACGCAAAAAGGAAGCGAGTTCCGCGTATTACTAGCAAAGCTATTCCAAAGGCTAAAAATTGATGTGTTGCAGCGGGAAGGAGGCTATGCAACTGCTTCCTCCGGATCATCAAATGCATCGAGATACTTCAGTGCATCGACACGTACGCTTTCGCGGTCAAACCCGGTATCGTCATTCGCTGCCACATAGTCCACCAGCATGGCGAAACAATACGTGTCCCACCGGTCTGGGGATTTGATATTCAACTTTTGCCGCATGACGGTTTTCTTCATGATCACGTTTTGGCCCATTTCGTTGATTTCCACCGGTATCTTGCTGGCCTGCTCAGCTGTAGCCTGGTTGGCATCCAGGCGCATCCGGCCGGACTTAACCGCATCGCGGGCCATGATGTTGGCAAAGGCCCGCTGATTGGCAAATCGTTGCTTATCTTCACGGGAGTGCATCGGCTTACCCCAGTTGATACGAACCACAGGAACGCCCAACGATTCCAGTTCTCTGACGGTCGCATCACCAATGCCGTCGGCATCCACAGCGATAGTGATATTAGGGTACTTCTCCTGGCTGCATTCGTTGAAAATGGCATGTGCGAACTTCGTCGGATGGCAATCACCAGGCATCTCCAGCACTTTGAATGGGACAACCCGGCGAGTAAGCCTGCTACCGGACACACGGAAGATACTCAATATGGACTTGTCTCGGCCATTCCCGACGTCGCAGCATGCTACCCAACCCCAGCCCTTGTGTAACTTGACCTTACGCCTGGCGGCCCTATCGCACTCATCACGCCCCAGCAGGAACCCGTTGGCATTTTTCGGGAACAGGCCTAATACCTTGATCTGATACTCGGGATTATCACGGCCGCCGTACTCAAGCAGCTTACTGCGTATGAATCGTTCTGTTACCCAAAATGATTCTTCCGAGTTGAGTGTTATGGCCGTGAAATCGCCGTCCGGGTTGTCCTTGTTACGTGCCAGATTATGGTGGGATTCATAGAAATACCCGCTTGGGCGGGTCGGTTGCGAGATTAGCAACAGCCGGTTATCGTCTTGAGTTAGTGCGCCGGTGATAACGCCGAATGCTTTATCGCTAACGCCAGACGCTTCATCGATGATGTAGAAGAGGTGCTTTGCGTGCTCACCGGCCAATGCTTCTTCGTTACCGCGACGGAAGCCTTTGGCCATAACCGTCCAAGATCCCTTACTTGTGATCTCGTAAAACGAGGTGTCAGTGAGAACAAAGTAATTTTGGAGCCACGGGTGTCTCTTGAGGCAATTTTTCCAGTTTTGTTTCAGGTACTTGAATATCCCTGTCATTACCTGCTGAATTTTGTTCGCGACAATTATAACGCGAGCCTCTGGATAGAACATGAGATAGCACAGGGTCATGATAGAGGTCATGTCCGACTTGCCTGTACCATGACCAGACGCTACTGTTGTGCGGCTCGCGGTTCCCTGTGCTGCTTCGATGATCTCTTCTTGCTGCCAGCTCGGGATTTTGCCAAACAACTCTACAGATGCTCGGGCCCAATCATACCGATACCGAATAACCATCTCCCGCCAGCGAGGGTCTTCGGTTACAGAACGTAGCTTTTTACGCGCCATAATCCCCGCCCTCCGGCCCATACAGCTCCTCTTCTGTCAGGTCGTCATCAAACTCTTCTTCGGACTCATATTCAGCACCGATGAATTCACCTTCACGGCCATCGCCGTTGGCATCGATGTCCCCATAGTTCCCTTCATCCACGATCTTGGCCACCAGGGCACGGCGTCCCGCTATAAACGCCTCTTTGCCATCTCGCATGGCTTGATGCTCCCTGGCATCTTCATCCAACTTATCTTGATCGAGGGTACTTTCTTCATCATCGATTTCAGGCGGCCTGGTGGCCTCGATACGGGCTTGTTGCATTAAGTGAGGTGGAACTATGCCTCCGTGGGCTTCGATGTATGCTGCCGTCTCTGCATAACTCCAGTCGTGTTCCTTTTGCTGCTCGTAAGCCATCGAGATCAGATTAAGCGTGTTCATCTTGATGCTGTGGACTTCTTCCTCTCGGCGGGCCTTCAGCATTGCAGATCGCAGGGCGCTTAATGACTTTGCTGTCTCTCCAATCCCCACGCTGACGTTGAGTAACATCTGCAACTTTTTGTGGTCGGGGTGAGTGCCTCGGTCTTCTTTTTTTTCACCGGCGTGATCTTCCGCCTCCTCGTCCAGTAGATCTAAAGAGCGATTTCGGGCCCGCTCCATGAGTTTTAAGTGGGAGTAGACCATCGCCATGGAACGAGCTTCGATAGTGTTCAGAAAATTGGGATCGCTCATCTCCTCCAGGGCGTCTTCAATATCTTGCGGTCGCGGCGATGCGTAGCGACCGTGGATAATGCAATCCTCATTCATCTGCCCAAACCGGCGACCGCCTCGGGGTTTAGGCACATGGACGAGGGCTGTATCGTCAACCCCATTAGACGCGGGTGATATGATCTTTTTGTCGCTTCGATGATCACTACTTTTTTGTGATCTTTTTGAGGCTGGCGTGTCAGCGCTAAATGGTGCATCACCAGTTCTGGCGCGGCGTGCGCGGCTTTTCTTGGGGGCGGTGATCACATGATCACTATCATCGACAACTGAGTGATCACCTGAATGATCACGCTTTTGATCACCTTTAGTGATCTTCTTGGCCACGGCTTTTTTGCCGCGTTTGGGTTGGGGAGCCAGCCCTTCTGCGGAGGCCTTCTTTTTCAGCTCTCTGCGGGCCGTGTTGGGGTTCAACCCGTGCGCTTCAGCATATTCCTTAACAGTGATCCCCCGCTCGCTCTGAAGCGCGGCAAAACGTTCTCTGTGTTCGTCCCAACTCATTGATGCTACTCAGGCCTTTTTTCAATACATGGCAGGCTGTATATCAAAAGTGAGTAATGAAACCGGCACCCCTATCTACAATCATGTTTTTGTAATCATTAACCAATAAAATGCAATTGATTATCAGGTATTAGCTTGATTAAGGGATCCCGGTGCGATAATCTTCTCGCCGTGTTTACCTAACAGAGAAAGGCGAAAAAATGAGTAAAAACAATCCGGTTTATGTGGCTCTGGACTGCGGTTCTGGCAACGTTGCAACAGTCATGGAAAACAAAGGCGCGGTACAAATCCGTGTCACTCCATCGTTTGTATCGCGGGTGCTTGGCCAGGCGCATGAGAGTGACTCGAAAACTAACTGGGTGACGACAGGTGCCAGCGGCGAACTGGAAACCTACACAGTGATGAATAAAGCGATCGGGGCTATTGATACCCGGACACCAGACTATCAGCTGAGTGCCGCTTGCCGAGTCCTGGTCGTGAACGCCCTAACCTCACTTAAGCTTGGCGGCCGCAAAGTTATTATCGCCGACACGCTGCCGGCCGATCAGTATTACGACGATAACAACGCTATCAATCGCCAACAAATCGAACTGAAGCGTAAATCCTTAATGACTGCTGTCACAAACGCCACCAGCGATATCGCGGCTCCTGACATTGTATGCGTCGAAATCATGCCCGAGGCTGTGACAGCTTATAACGCCGCGCTGTATAACCAAGACGGGCAAGACAACCCTTACCTGGTGGGCGCCAAGGATGTGGCCATCGTTGATATTGGCCGCTATACATGCGACATCGCGCACCTGGACTGTGATAACCACACCCTGTTCTCACGCGGAACGACGCCGCGTGGCGTACACATCATGCTTGAAGCGGTGAAGCTGCAAATGCTGGCCCAGGCAGAAACCATTGGCATCCAGGTAGAAAAGATCCGCGCCATGACGCTTGACGATATCGATGCGATCGTTCGCAAGGGCTACTACGGTTCATCTATCGAGGCGCTGAAGGATAAGCGAATCTATCTCGATGACATCATCACTGCGGCGGCCGCCAGCTTTGCCAGCGAAATTAACTATTATCTTAAGACGATCGTTAAGTCGCTTGGCAGCATTGATGCCCTGATTATTGTCGGTGGCGGCGCTTATTATATTTGCGGCCTGCTCCGTGAGATCCCTAACTTTGTTGCCGACTGGCATGATAACGTGGTTGTGCCCCACCAGCCTGAAACAGCTGTTGCGCGTGGCGCTTATCTAGCTTTACTCGCCCGGCATGATGTAGAAGACGAACAATCTGAAATAGAGGCTTAATTTATGGCTGATAACAAACGCCGCTTGCTCCAGCTCAATCTAGACAAGGTTGCCTTGCACAGCTACTACGGTAAACGCTTTGTCGATAAGCATCAGAAACTAGACGCGCTAGCATCTCGGCAGGCTCTCCTGTTCAACTCGATCAGCATCGGTAACATGGTTATTGAGAGCGGCTTAGATAGCGCATTCAAGGCGCTGGATAATTCGACGTTTGCTAACGCCAATAAAGCGGAACGGGCCGAAATGATTTTGCGCGCCCTGGAACTGTTCTGCGGTATCCGGCCCACCAGCACTAGCAACAGCGCCAATGCTCTTACGCCAGTGCCGCAGGAACCTGAGCGATTCGAGCCCGAACTGACTTCAGCGCCACCTGTCAAAGCACGCACTGATCACAACACACCGGCGACCAAGCAACCTACACAGCCTGATGTTGCAGAATCGGTTGAAGGCGAATCCACCAGCGTGATGGCCATGCCGCCAAAGGGTAGCAAGAGGCGAACGTTTACCGCTAAAGGGTAGCCAGAAGCGAACGTTTAGCTAATATCCGATGAAATAGCTCCCTACCAAAAGCCATTGCTCTTAGCGTGGCTTTTTCTTTTTCCTCGCCCAGTAACGTCTCTTTGATGACCGTTGTCGACAGATCGATTCTCCGACCGTTACGGAACTTGAAATAGTGGCTGCTGATCGCCTTCAGGTGGAACGTTCTCGGCCGCACATCATCGTCTAGTACACAATCAGCCTGCGCGGAGCGGTAAAACCCCTTCAGGCGAATGTATATGTCGTTCTTTTCAACGAGGAGGCCTGGATAGGCTTTCTGAAGCAGGACTGTTAACTCTGGGGCCGACACCGGCCGGTTCAACCGCAGCATAAAATCGGCGACTTCTGCGCTACTGATGCGCGGGCACTTTTCCTGCATAGCAACTTTCCTTACCGCTTGTCACTAATAAACTAATTAATTTTACATAACGATAATAACGGCCGGTTTATGAAGTATCAATCTAAACAGCCAGGCAAAGATCACAAGTGTTAAAGGCCAGGCGTGGCTTTGTTGTCCTCGTTAGTCTAATTGTCTAATTATTTGTTTACAGGCACCCTCAATGAGGGTATTGTCATGCTAATGGAAGCACTTAGCCGCTAACTTCAAGAAGGACTGGACAATGAGCAAGACAGCAATCAACGCACTGATAAAAGCACAAGATATAGTCACCGCTGCCGGTGTATCCCTTGACCTTGTTGGTTACCTTACAAGTGCCTGGCGGAAGAATTGGCGGAGCGCTGACCATATGGCCAGCCTCATCATTGATTCAGTCGCTAATGCTTTCCAGTGCGAGAACAGCACTACCTTAGATGCAAACCTTTATAACGACATGAGCCAAGCGGCTACTGGTTATGTTGAGTCCAACCTCGATACCTGGAACCAAGCAGAATTTAGCAAGCTGAATAGAACTATCGCCGATGAGTTGATGCGCCTGGCTGAGATGGTAGAAAAGAACACTATTTTTGAGGCTCATGCCGCAGCACTGGTAATGAATCACGAAATTGATGAGCTGGCGCAGAAACTTGCCGACAGACGTTGCTACTGGATGAGTGCAGAAGCTGTACGCAATAACCAACAGGACGTAATCGCACAATACAAACGTGATGCTTTCAACAACGGCCCTCGCGTGGCTAATCACATCATCAAGGTGATTGTTAATGCTCGGCGAATTGCTGAGACGTTGACAGGGTACCTTGAAACAGAACCTCAATCAGTAGCAGAACATACCCACTCAGATATCCCATTTTAATCAGCCGCGCCTTACCGGGCGCTTCGTTAATACCACTAAGAGGATTTCACGATGGGATATTTACTAAACAAATTTTACATGCTTAAAGGCGCTACAGCATTCAAACGGGCGAATGGCACCGTAGTAGCAAGCCTGACAGTAAAGCTAAATCGCGATGATTGGCAAATGATCAACGCGATGGTGGAAGGCGCATATACCGCTGGGATGGCCGCTGGAAGTGAACAACGTGCCGCCGAAATCCGTGAAGCGTTAGGCATAAATAAGTAGAGGGTTACACGATGGCAAAGGCAACAAAATATTTCGTAATCGACGCGAACGGCGTTGAGCACACTCGTGGCAGCGCCCGCATTTACACCCACGCAGTCCTGTTCCGTACCAATCAGGATGCTCGCCGGGCAGGCGTCAACAGCAAGGCTAACCGCGACCAGATCGCCAAGAACTGGCGTTTCACTGCTGAGTGTATAGCGAAAGGAAACCCCTACAACGATAGCGAAAAGCTTCTGGCTGAATACCGCGAGCGTGTCGCGATGGGCTGCGAAGCTTGGGTAGAGTCAGTGGTTGTTGCTGAGATAGCCAGGATCAACAAAGACGGCACAGGATCGCTTTCAGACGATTGGAGATGTGCGGGCTGGTGTGGACGCCACGACCTCGCCGTGAAGCTGATGGCCAAATACAGTCAGTATGGCCATTGCGTCATTGTTGAGGCTCAAGCCAAGTAAACTCACCGCGCCCTACGGGGCGCACAACGGAAAGAGCATTGGAGCCGTACGCGGAAGCGCGAAAGGCCGACCAACACCAGGGGAACGGCAACGATGATATGCGTTGCAGCGACTCCAGTGCTCTCCCCGTTGTGGTGAATACGCAGGCTGATGCGCTAAACCGTGAGGGAGTGTCCCGAAAGGGTACGTCACTGGTAATCAACCCAAGCCGGAGATCAGTACCGGCCACCACAGCACACAACGGCGTGAACCATTTCCGGCTGATTCATTTTAGCGGATGGATCGGTCACGGTAGCCACACAAGCCAGCACGCAAACTGGCCCGAGTGGAGTTAAGCGCGGGGAACCTTACCAGGAGAGTGAAGGCCTGGGGGGATGGTTCACGCCGTTGTGGTGTAGCTCAGTGGTCAGAGCGGGCTATGGAATGCTGGCCAGCGTGGGTGCCAAAAGGTTTGCAAGCCCTAGGCATTCAGTCCTCAAAGTGCGGTCGCCGGTTCGAATCCGGCCGCCACAACACACATCGATAAGGGCGCTGCACCGGATATGTGGCCAGCACCTGTGTAACTCCCGCTGGCGGCAAGGTAGTGAGGTCGCAGAGCCGACGTTACGGGCAACGCGGCGCAAGGTGGTCAAAGGCAGTGCTCTTTTCGATGTGATGAAGGCTTCAAGGGGTAGTAATATGCCAACACTGAAATTCGAGGAAGACATAAGCAGGCAATGAAAAAATCACCTACCCCGATGGAAATAAGAGCCGCCCGCGATTCTGCTAAGTTAACACAAAGCGCAGCTGCTGCCCTGGTACATTCTGCCGCGGGCACATGGCAACAATGGGAAGCCGGTGACAGAAAGATGCACCTCGGCTTCTGGGAGCTATTTTTGATAAAAACAAAGCAGTTGGAACTATTCGCAATACAAGCAGAAGGAACGCCATAATGAAACTGGAGAAAACAGTTAAAACGGTTCGTGCAACCGTTATCTACAGTGCGGTAATAGAGTCTGTTGTCGTGCGAGACAGGGAAGACGTGCTGACGAAAGAGCAAGAACTATCAGGATCCATATCCGTAGAGTTTCCTTCTGACCCCCACCCTCTCTACGCTTCCGTTCTCATTGCCGATGCAATTTGCAAGGCTAATAACATTGAGATCAAGGGGCGAAATGTATCAGTGCCTGGCGTAAGTGTTGAGCGAGTTCGTAATGATAAAAAAATTAGTATTGGGCGCACTTCTGGCCCTGGAATGGCGCTGATAGACGGGTACATGACCCTATCATTAGATATAGATGCTAACACGCAGTGGCTGACTGAACTTGCTAGTAATTGCCCTGGGGAGTTCACCCAAGCGTCATACCTGGACGCAATGCTGAAATCCTATGAGTAATAGCGCCGGGGGTGGCACTAATAAGCGTTGGCAGAGTACGGTGTTTGAGTTATTGTAGGTTCACTGCCGTATAGGCAGCTTAGTAAAGTCGAAAGCAGCCCAAGGGCTAGAGTTCACTGCCGTACAGGCAGAAATGGTTACGGGGGTGGGAGTTGGGTATAAGTTTGGCGACTGGCTCTGATTCTCATCTGCTTCAATAAAAAGCCCCACTCCGTTGGGGCTTTTGCATTCTATGCTCTACTACCAGAAATCATTATCGTGAATGGCTGGTCTGGTGTCGGCTCTGAGGCTGAATTTTCGATAATAAAACCAACCTCCTCGATCTTCCCGCAACAACGGTAGCCGTTTGAATAGTCTTCATCTTCCGGCAGAACGGTAAAAATAGAGCGAGCAAGCCGTTCTTGTTCTTCCGTCATGCCGATATAGCACTGGTTTTCATGGGTGATTAATGCCCCATCAGGGTGGCGTAAAAAAACCATATCAGAGCCAAATTGGCCACGGCCCTTTCGAATCTGCACACAGTAACCTATCCGCCTTGCGTCATCACTACCGCCAAGCTCTGCGCCGGTGACAACAAATTGCCCTTGCGCCGGGTACCTACCAGGCATAATCATGTGCTGGGAGTCCACCAGCGAGATTACTTCTCTGATAACGTCTGCTTCCATGTTCACTTTTTTTCTCCCTTCAGCATTGCGGCACGGCAGGCTTTTTCAGCGAAAGACAGATATTGCTTAACAACCTCATCATCCGCGGCACCGCAATCGACAAGATTATCTACCAGGTCTTTCGCCAGCGCTTTGAAATTGACTGTCAGTGCTGGCGCAGGCGGGGCGGTGTAGACAATGCGGAATTGGTTTTCACAGTATTCGTTGTATGTCTCGCGCCAGATGCGTTCTTCGGCATCGTACCAGCGGCCATCGTCCCAAATTTGATATATCGGCGTTGCTGCCTCCCTTACAGCCAGCAACTCGCCCAGGGCATCCGCAACTTCCAGCATTTCTTGTGCGCCGTGAGCCGATACCCACTTAACGTCAGCAGCCTGTTTGCGTAGGCGGTCGATCCGTTGTTTCAATTTCTCAGTTGATATGATCATGCATCACCCTTTAGCCGCATACGCCGTTAACTGGCCCAGGAAAAACGATAGTTTCCGCAAACCCGTGGCCGGTGTAGTTGAGTCCCCGGACTAAGTCGCGGTCTGCTGCGTCAATCGCGTCTTGATGGTCGATATCATAAAGCCCTATATCGTTGTCGCCGATGGTATAGAAGCCGATCCGCTTAGACGGGCATTTCTTGAGAAGTGCGTTCATCTGCTTAACCCACTTCTTTTCTTCTGCTGTTAACTCTGCCATATCACTTCCTCCTTCAATTTCAGTACATGCCGTTTGTGCTCTTCGCTCTGCGGAACGCCGGTAAAGTTAACGGCAATAAAATAATTCAGAAGATCATCGCGGCTAGCGTCATCAAGTATCACTGCAGGAAGGCCTGTTTTGCCGAATGCGAGCTGCTCAGGGCGGGACAGTTCCCGCCAATATACCGGCACGCCATCGATGACAAAAGGGATGACGTTGGTGATAAAGAGCTTCAACGTGGTAAGGCGCTGCTTGCCGTCGACCACCTCCAGGAACGGGCCTTCTTTTTCACACCAGTCCACGGTTTTGGCGATCGCCACATGGCCAAGGGGAAAGCCAGAAACAATCGCGTGCAAAAAGGCCTGCTGCTGCTCTTCCCCCCAGACATATTCGCGCTGGTAATCGGCGTCGAAGAACATCGCTCCGTTTTTAAGCCAATGAATATAGCTATCTATGCTGTATTCACCTGTACCGGCGTTGAATTGCCGCAAAGAACGGATGCGGTTGGCCATCATGCCTCCTTTGCAGTTGAGCAAAGCGCGTCACGCAGGCCTAAATAGAGCGATTCAGCCTCATTTCGATACAGCATAAACTCGCGGCCAGGCACGGAACCCATCTGTGTCCGATAGAACTCGCCAGTGGACTCACACTTGAAATCTCCTCGTCGTGGGTCTGTGTCCGGGCTTGTGATGATCGGATGCTGTAACCCAGGATCTGCCGATCGTTCCGCACCTGGTGCGTTCTCTTTCACATATTCATCAAGCTCCACCTGGTCTGACGGCAACCATTCCTCTACGACCTGCACACAAACACACTCATCCTCAACCCAAGCGCCACGATCATGGTCATAACGATGCACAGAAAAGCCACCAGCGTTATCGCGCTCTGCCAGGGTATAACTGTCATACGGGCCGCCATACGTCGGCACATAGCCCAGGTCTGGATGGTTAAGCCACATGAAGAGCTTACGGCCGGTGATTGGATCGACGTCGGGGCACCAGCGCTGATTAATTGCTTTAAGGATTCGTAGTTCCGCTGTTTCTGCGCGCTGCTCTGCTGCAGTCAGTTTCTGCACCGGTGTTAAGCCCTCGACGCGCTGCATAGTGACCGTCATTGGGCCCACATCGTCATGTTTGAATGTCAGTTCGAGGTAATTGATCGCCCCGGAGGCTTTGAACTGCTCAGCAAAGGCTCCTGCCATGAGCTGGACGGCAAACCCGGAGAACGAGAAACCAAAGCTGCCGTCTGGTTTCGCCTCAGCCTTGTTGAGTCGCACCTCACCGGCAAGGAACTCGCCCAGGCTTTTGCCCGCGATGCGATCAGTATCGATGCCAGCAAAGGCATTAACACAGGCAATGGTGCGCTCGTTCTGCTCCGCCAGCGCTGCCCAGGCAGATTGCACTATTTCGTTTTCTAACTGCTTGAATGCCCGGTAGAGCGTTGTATTTTCTGGCATACCGCAGTCGGCCATCAGCCGCATGATGGCTTCATCGCTTTTTTCATTCGTCCAAACGGCTTTGCTCTTATCCATGACTTATGCTCCTTTGAAATGCGAAAAAATCACCACCAGCGTTCATGTGGCTAATCAGTTGTTGATACTCGGCCGCGATCGCTTTCTGGCGCTCTATTTCGGCCTGTAAGGCTGTTACGCAGTCTTGCTGATAAAGGGGGGTAACTTTCCAGCCTCGGGAAATCCAGCCCTTAGCGACGTTCTCAGACCGCGTTATTGCTATGCCAGCGAATGGCCCGCCATCATGCCGCCACGCCACCGGTTGAGCTGGTACCTCGATATCAGTGCAGTGGCTCATCGTTGCGCCTCAGTTCAATAGCGGTGCTGAACTCAAGCCCGCGCACCATCCAGCCTTCAGACAGCAGTTTGCTGGCCGAAGGGTATCTCTCGGGTGAAATTGAGGTTACAAAAGACTCATTACTGCGGTGCTCCCACAACCAGTAAACAGGCTGTTTCTCTAGCCGAGCCAGTAGCTCGCTGGCAATACGGACGTGCATTTGCAGTGGCAGGCCTGCCTCACAGAATTTTTTGCCCTCTTTGATGAATTCGCGCAGCTCCTCGATGCCGATCGGATCGTTATCCTTGCTCATGCCTGCTGCTCCTGTGTTATCAATCCGTTTTCACCACCAGCCATTTCACCGCGTGCTGTGAGCTCTGTTATCCAAAATTGACGGAGCGCGTCACTACAGTGCGCCAGAGCATCGCTCCACGTTGGCCAGCGGCCGTGCTCAACGTAAAACGTGTACTGATACACCATGCTCCGCAGGTTATGCGGTTCATCAGGCGCGTGTTTTAGGCCGCATGCCGTACAACAGCCAGGACGAACCTGCGTGACCAATGGAACAGCTACGGTTTCGGTTTTCTCCGCGCCGGTGGCCATGTTTACCGTTGTTCTCTGAATAGGGATTGAATTGATCATCAGCCGTTCCATTCATCAACCTCCGCCTGGATCAGATCGTCGATCTCATCGTTATCGGCCTCCTCATTAAGAAAATCACGCGCCTCTTTCTCATACTCTGCGCGCCGTTCTGGTTCGCAGTACCAGGCTGAGAACTCAGGCGACCACCCATCAATGCCATAATCGATTTTGGCATTTCGTTGGGCCATGTCTTGAACCATGTTATCGGCGGTAGTTAAGGCTGATTGGCGGATATAGCCTCTAAGGTCACGCTTACGCCAAATCGGCGAAACTTTTGAGTCGCAGACCGGCTTAAATTTTACTTTCCAACGGCGGATACAACGGCCTATTAATGATTTACTCATGATTTTTTGCTCCCTGCATAATTAAGGTCATAAGGTGTTGTTACGATATCGCCTAATTTGGCGTCAACTATTGCGCGGCAGATGGCGATGAGTGATGTCGGGCCCGTAGCCCTACCAATATTCGGGATCGCAAGGTCTGCAAGTAACTTCTGGTTGTGCTGATTGGCATGCTGAACGGGTACAGTCGCCGTCCAGTGCTCGATTTTTTCCCAGCCTCCTTTACCATCGCCATAATTCACATGCCGCGTGGTTGGGGGCTGAAGTGATATCTCGAACTGTTCGATCAGCGGCCCGCACTGCCCCCAATTAGTCGATGGTTCAAAGCGAACGGGGCCAATGCCTTCTGGCTGCTTTTTCATGACCTCGTTGAATGGGTTTATGAACATATCGATATCAAGCGCCTTGGCCACGGCCCAATCCAGATGTTTCCCCGTCAGATCCTTTGTGTTGATAACCACTCTATTCCTCCTCAGATTTATAGCTGCCGTACCACCAGCCATCGCTGTTCTTTTCAAGATCGATACGTCTTTTTATTTGATTCCGTTCAATAACCGCCTTAATTACCGCAGAAGGAACAGTGAATTGCCCACCGATACCGCCGGGGCCACAGAGTTTATTTCTCAGTCCTTCGCCAAGGCGTAGTCTTACTTCCTTTTTTTCAACGTTAATTTGCATCTCTACTGTTTTTTCACCAGCCAAAATGCTCTTGGAGATGTAGGCAACCCTGTTTTTTCTTATGGTTAAGAATTTGTCTGTTTTGCTTGAGTTTGATATTTTTCTCATCGATAAGAATGTCATTAATTCCCTTTCTCCTCAGGCGTCATCACTACATAACTTTTTGTTCATGCCGCCACCTCGATGTTCTTCACTGGAATGCCGATATGCTCATCGAGCCAAATTGGCTGCCCAGACTTCATGAACATTGTGTGTCCAATATTTCGCTCCAGTTGAACGTAGCGCCGGTAGAGCTCGGGGTTTTGTTCCGCGCCATGGCGCAGATCGTTGCGGCTCCCCATGATGCAAAATACGCAAGATAGGCGCTCATTCTGCTCGTATGCCCAGAAAGGCTTTTGCCCTGCGTCGGCAATCATCTGAAACACTTCAGCTGTGGATAGGTTGAAGACCGGCAACCACTCCCAGACAGCCCGCTTTTTAACTGTTTGCCTCCGATTGGCTTTGAACGGGGAGCGCCGGGAGCGGGTCGCAGACTCAGCCGCACGTAAACCCATGCAGTTCACCGCGATGCCACCGCCACGCTTTGCCATGTCCTGCCGAATGAATTTCTCGATCGGGCCGCGCTTGAGGTCACTGGTACACTGCCGGTGTTGAGCCCCTGGCCACATACCTCGACGTTCAACCATCTCCAGGAAGGTCTTTCCTGCTTCAACAACGTTTAGCTGGTGGGAGATTGTCGCGTTGATATGATCAATGACTCCTGGCCACTCAGCTTCCCCTAGGCTGGCGTGAACAACGACGATCTGATCACTTGGTATGTGCTGACACATCAGCGCATACATGGCTTGTGAGTCTTTGCCGCCCGAATGAGAAGCGTAGAAAATTGCACCGGCGTCGATCAGTTGAATGATTTCAGGCTGGAAACCTGGGGTGGTCATCACGCTCTAACCCTCACTGCTGTAATGATTTTTTGCATAGCCTTCGGGGGAACAGCGTTCCCGGCCATATGCACCGTTAGCTTGTTGCTCTGTGGCCGGTGGTAACCTTTTGGAAAAGACATTCCTGCCATGACTTCTTCGCCAATAATCATGCGCATACGATCGCCGTCCACAACTGCCCAGCGGTCACGCGTTGTGATTGTGCCGATCGGGCGATTCAGGCTGCGTCCAGTAAGCCCGCTGCCACTGCCGTAGTAAGGCATGAGGAAACGATCACCGAATTTCGCTCGGCCATTCTTAACCCTGGCCAACGTTGCTGCGGCTCGGCCAGGCTTCTCAATTGGTTGCCATTTACCGGCGTCAAAATCGATAAAGCTGCTGGCCGGTGCATGAGGCATCTTAGGAAGGTCGAGGAACAATGGTGATTTGCTGCGAGTACAGACAATAAATAGGCGCTCTCTGTTCTGCGGCACTCCAAGATCGGCGCAATCCACAATATGCGGTGCAAGCGAATACCCAAGCGCTTGCATTGCTGCGGCCCATGCTGGATACAGAGCCCATTTCAGGAACTCTTTCACGTTCTCCACGATGATGCCTTCCGGCATATGGAACTCAGCAGCAGACACTACGGCCCACGCAGTCGAGCGGCTAGCATCGTGCTGCGGATTACCGGCTTTGCGACCGCGGGCTCTGCTATGGCCCTGGCAGCATGGCGAGGCCAGCATGAGATCGTGCGCGGGAACCTTCGCCCAGTTAGCCTGGTGCAAATCCTGGCAGACGTGCTGTGCCCTAGGGTGATTCATAGCGTGGATTTCAACGGCGTCCGGCCAGTGGTTGCCAGCCCAAACAACATCAACGCCCGCCATCTGAGCCCCTGTAGATGAACCGCCCAGGCCTGCGAACAAATCGATCGCTTTCATCCCTTGGCCTCCATGCGCTTGCGTCGCGAATAGAAAACCTCTAGTGCCCACTCGTGACCAGCTTTAGTCGGCTTTTTTGTTTTCTCGCCGAGGAGTCCCAGACGAATTGTTATTGCCGTTGCAGTTCCGCCAGAGTGATACCCCGCTGCGCGCTTTAATACCGTGTCAGCCAAGATTACGTCAAAGTCAGTACGGCCAAAATTAGTACCGGTGAAGGCCTGTTCGATCACTTCTTCTGTGAGGTGTGCTATCGCCTTCTTCATTGCTGGCCCTCTACGCGCTTAAACTCAATAACCCATACGAAGGGGTTAGCCTTCCAACTCTCATCACCGTAGATTGATAGCCACAGTTCACGGAATGCCAATCCAGCTTCCATTGGGCCAGAGGCAGCAATTACGCCCTCAGAACGGGCGTCTTGTTGGCTCATGCTGCACAACCGCTCAACGCGAACGGCGGTGATTTCCAGCAAGATGCGCGATGCCAAACGAGGCATGTGAATCGATGGCTTCCAGCATGAACGCCCATCTACATGACCGTCATCGTCGCCCCAAGCAAAGCTGCCATCGGCGGCATAAATGGCATGACCGGAGTAATGGCCATCGCCAAATGGCATTTCATGGATTGGAGTAGCTGGGCGGTCTGGTACCCAATCAATAATGCTGCCGTTATCATCTAAGTCATGACTGACAACGCCCCATGTTTCACGCACCCAAAGCTGATCGCCCACCAGTCCGAACGGGCAGCTAATACCTTCACTCGATAGCAACGTCATTCCGTCTCGAACGATATGCGGATAGTGTTTCCCTGCTTCGAATGTAAACCCGTCATAATGAGTTGCGGGTTGATTTGCGAGGATTCGCCTCGTCTGCGTCTTGCGACCATCGAGAATGGCTCGAACCATCTCAGCATTGAATAAGACTGGGCGCGCTTTCATCCTACATTCTCCAGGGCCAGTGCCCCTTCTTCAGGATAAATAGCATCCTCGGCAAGCCAGCCGTTATAATTCGGCTGGCCGTTATCACCGGCAATAACACCCTGGCGGATAGTTACTTCTGTGACCAGATCTACCCCTGGATCTATCTTGGTGGAGATTCCCATAAAATCACAAAGAGCAATTAATTTTTGAGTAGTTATATTGAAGCTTTCATTTTTTTTCACTTTGAACACCCCAGAAGTTAATTATTAGTCGTAGTTTTTTGTTTCAGGCCTTTTCTTATATTCTTCGTCTGACATGGATGCTACCCACACCCATGCCCACACCCCAATCGCCAGCAGAAGAAATGGAAGTGCCGTAGAAAACAATTCCCATATATCCATAGTTAGCCTCTCGGGGCAGTAATACGTTTCCAGATTGCAGTGAGATATTTTATTTGGTGAATAGCATCATCAACGGGATGATGTTTCTCACCTTCGAATGGCATTTCTTTTTTGGGATTGAAACCAATGGCCCTCCCCATTTTAACGGCTGTACGTACATCACAATCGTTCCAAAACACCCAGAATGGTAAGAGGCCACAGCGTTGATATGCAGTGCGAGTTATCGTGTTATCAAACGTTGAGCCATTCCCCCAAACCTGCACATGATCCAATCCTTTACTACTATGCTTTTTAATAAAATTGGTCAGGCGCTTAAGGACTACTGCATTATTTTCAGGTTTTTGCGTGAGCGCCTCACGAACTTCTGCACTCTGACTTAACAACCAATAAATTGTATCGCCGTCGGGCTTTGCACCCAGGGCCAACTCACTATTCAGATCAATAACGGCATAGAATTTTGGCCCTATTTCGCCGGTGTTCAAGTCGAACAGCACGGCGGCGATCGAAAGAATGGGAGCCAGTGGGCCGGTGCCGCCCGTTTCAATATCAATCATAACGTTATACATGTAATCCCTTACCTTTTGCCTTTACGGTGTTTTTTACTGCGGCCAACTGTTGCCTGCGGTCGCCCCTCTTGTTGAGCAGGCAGGCCCACCAGCCGGTTGATGGTGTCTTCAATGGTGTGTGAGGTTTCGACGTAAAGCGGCTTCTCGATCTCAACTGCGCCGAACTCAGCTTCCCATGCTGCTTTGTAGACGTAGGCCACGGCGCGGAGCTTCCGGGCAGTTACTTCACCGATGCCCTTCAGCTTTTCCAGATCAGTCGTGAAAGCGTTGCCCAGGTGTGCCAGGGTAGTAATTTCCAGCTCGGCCATCTTGGCCACGTCAGCTGGTTTCAGCTCCGGGACATCGACAAGCTTCACGCTGTCGGCGTAGGCAAAGAACGAAGCAAGGTGCGGGTTGGTAACGGCGATCAGCTCGTGATGGGCGCGAGTTAATTCGTTATAGAGCTCTTCGGGGATCTCGTTTTTGAAAAGAGGCAGATTCTGATACTGAACAACACCCCACTCGCTAATGCGCCCCACAAGGTCTACACCGTACGTACTGCGCACGTTGATGTGGAAGGTCAGGTTATTAACGAACGCTGGCTGGTCGGCATCCTGTTGCACATTTGGATATGTCAGCGGGTACAGGAAGAAGTGCATGTAGAACTTAAGGCCTGGGTACGTTTCACTCTGCCAGAATTTGTCACCGCAGGAACCGTTGATAATGTCCTTCTCACGACGGGAATAATCGCGGTATTGCAGTAGTGTTATGTAGTCGAGCTGCATTTTTTTGTACGACACAGCGGTGCTGTCGTGCGCATGCATTTCTTTGCCCAGTTTAGTGCGCAAATTGGCAATCTTGGCACGAGCCTCGCTGAGTTCATCCTCTGCACTTTTCAGCTTAACGCTCAACCGGCGCAAGGCTTCAGCCTGCTCAGATTTCATTGCATCGATACGCTGTTTCAGTCGCTCGATCTCACGATCCAGGCTGTTCCGCTCTTCTGCCGTGATGTTTGCTGATTCGCTTAGTGCAACGCGCAGAGCATTGAGCTCGTCGTTTTTTATGGAAAGTTGGAGATGCAAATTGGTGATCGTGCTATCGCGTGCTTCAACAACGTCCACCAGCTGATTGTAATCGGCTTTTTCACGGTCATCGAAGGCAGCGAAGTTTCTAGCAAGCTCGCCCAGATCCTCCTCCATGCGCTCCATGCTGGCACGAAAAATAGAGTTACCGGCTACATGGCTACAGAAATTGGTTTCCGCTTTCAGAAAGTTAATCTGTGCTACTAGGGTTTCCGCATCCGGGGCGAATACCTTTTCCTGTTCTGCTACTAAAGCTGTATCAGTCATTCCCTTCTGTCTCCCATTGCTTTTTCGTCATTTTCCCTCGGTACATCACACTTACGAGTGTCGCACCTGGCTCGAGGCCCAATTCGCTCTTGATCACCTCAATTCGGCGGTGGCCAAGACGGTAATGCCGGAAACGTACGCAAATCTGCTCCTGCCCATCACTCTTCTGGAACACCAGTGAAAACCAGTGATACTTACGTCTAAACACCGCTTTAACCCTCCATGTCCTCGTTTGTCTAATTAATTTATTAGTGCAAATAGTACAAAACATTAGAATGAATTGCATTAATTAATTAGACATCTGTGACAAACCACCGATAACAGTGCGTATGTAGGGGGTAACCGATAAGTAGCAGGAGAGTTTCGCCTAAAAAACAAGCGCCTTACACTTGCAGCCGAGGATGGCCAAAGCTAGTCTAAGCTTGAGCAGTTCGGTTATCTTGGATTATGTGGGGCGTGTATTCGAAGATAGCTGGAGTGGTGAACCCCCTGGCTCAGGCTGGGGGTTTTTCTTATTGAAATCACTTAATTTTTATAGCGCAGTAGCATGACACAAGGAAGGCGGCAACCACGTTTAAAGCCACTGCCACCGGGTCAGCTTTCAAATTGAAAATGTACAGCGGCAGTATGTTCACAGCGAAGAAGCCGGTAAACACTGCGGCACCGACCATCCGACGCCGAGTA
>NZ_CP074145.1:0-113805 GCF_019968725.1 Serratia sp. JSRIV002 | reverse complement strand
GAGCGAATTCAATAACCGAAGCCCTCTCTAATTTAAAAAACACCAAATTACCTTTATCTACAGTAATTTGGTGTTGGGAGTGACTTCTCTACAAGGTAAACTTAGAGGTAGGTCAGAGAGAAACTGGTCATTGCGCTATAGGTACCTGCAACAATGTCTTCACCATCTAGCTTAACGACTTGAGCAGAGAATAACAGGGAGTTATCGCCCGTGCGCAGACTGTAATCGTCTGATGTTGCTCCCACTTTAACGTGTTTATTAGATGAATCTAGCAGGCGAATGGCTAGCCCTTTAGCATCACCAGAGACTCCCAGGAAACCATTAGAACCGCCGACTGACATTCCATCAAAACGGACGTTAACTTTAGTTTCAGCTGTTGCCATCGGATCAAAAGAACAACCAATCAAGTTGATTTTGAAGCTTTTTGGCTTGCCATAACCTACTGTTCTTAACTGAGCATCAGCAATCTGGCCCATATCAATATGCTGGTTATCGCCATCTTCACCTGGAGCAAGGCCGCATGGTGCTTTGATAACTGAACCTTTAAACATGATCTCACCATTACCCTGTGCACCAGGAGGTACGTCAGCAAAAGAATAGGTAGAAATTGTTAATGATGCCAGAGCGGTTAGTGCGAGTAAGCGAAGTTTCATTTACATTAAATCCTTATAAGTGAGTAATATTAAAACACTGATGTTTAACAACCTGTATTGACAGGGTTATTATTGCAAAAACAGCTTGAGGAAAATCATTGAGTAGCGCAGAACGTAGATCCTAACTCATCTGCTGTGAAGCTGATGAGTAGTGGTCGTATGTCCGGTGCAAAAGCAATGAGCGATGGTTATTATATGCTTACGGTCGCATCCGAAAACGAGTTATTGCACATGCGTTTGTGCCCACGTAATGCTCAGACTTTAAAACGCCTTCTTGTACTATTGAGCCTGTTTAAGATCACTTTCTTCATGACTAACGCCTGGCCGGTACACCAAACACTGCTGGCTTCAACCAGCCATGTTGTAAGCAAAATGAACACCCTGCGGATAGAGCGTCATAATCTTAACTTGCGACCCCATCTCAAGCGGCTAGCTCGCAAAACTATCTAATGCTTGAGAAGGTTTTAACACCACAATCTTTAAATAAAAAACCTACTGCAAGCCTACTTATTGAACAAACATCAACATATGGTATTCTCATTTATTTTCAGAACATACCCCATATATAACATATAATAATTTTGCGGAAACATTGTCACCGATACAGCTTACTGATGCACTGTCCTTTTTTGGTAAGAATTAAAAGCTCTACATATGCTTCCCTCATACAAGCCAATAAAATAGGTTGTGTCGCATTAAGGAGTCGTTAGGTAAGATACTGTTTTTTTTCGATGTTACCTGACTATGCCTCTGATCCGAAAACCCTTCAGTCGTCTGCATTATCCCATTGATGTGATAGCCCTGTGCGTCCGCTGTTACCTGACTTACTCACTGAGTTTGCGCAACCTAGAGGAAATGATGGCAGAGCGTGGCGTTATCGTTGACCACTCGACATTGCACCGTTGGGTCATCCGTCTGGTACCGCTGCTGGATAAGGCCTTTCGCCGACATAAACGTCCCGTGGGGCATCGATGGCGAATGGATGAAACCTATATGGGGTTCTACGCCGGAACCGCCGAAATTTCTGACCTAGGGCAATAGTCCAAAGGCTTGTTGCAATTGCAGCTTAATTATTAACAACATAAAATAAAATTAAAGTCACGTAACAAACTGATTATATAATAATAAATTATTTATTATGCGGCACTCACAATCAATAGAAACAATGCAAACTAAAAAAACATAAACGGCAGTTCAACGGCACTGAATTATTACAATGAAATTTATTGCAAAATAATAATATATGGGTTACTGATTAGTGGCTTTACATAAGTTTACACATATCAGTTTCATCATCAAAAGGAGTTGTTTATGAAAGTTATTGATTCTTCTTTGTTAAATTATGTGTCTGGTGGTCGTGGTAACAACGGTGGTGATCGAACAGATAATGGCGGTCGGAACGACAGTGCCCGAAATTCTGGACGCGATAGTGCTACATATGCAGGAGCGGCAGCGGGCACTGCGATTGGGGCTTTAGCTGGGGGGCCGGTTGGGGGGCTCATTGGTGGCTTGATTGGTACTGTTGCCGGTGGTCAGAGCTATGATTCAGCTATGGGGGCAGTAGGTAAATACGGTAATAATGGCAATGGTGGCGGTGCGTTTGGCGGGGATGGTAACAAAAATAGTGTCAACGGCCAATGCCACTGGCAAATGCAAATAAAGAGGTTCTTTTGAACCTCTTTTTAGAGAGGTAAGTAATGTTTCATTATATTAAGCAATTCTTTTTTTCTTTATCATTTTCTTTTTAGGGATTTTTTAGAACTGAAATTTCCACAAACATAATAAAATCCAGTGTTTTTTCACTGATTACAGTTATCGCTATATTTTTATTCAGTAGCAGATGGTGGAAAAAAAAGTTCTGAAAATAAAAGATATAGAATAATTCTTTATTTAATACTTTTTAATTATCACTGTGATTGATGTTATGCGTGACTTGCGTACTTAATTATCACTCAGAATAATGGAATAAGTATTTATACTTCAACTAACTATTAATTTAGGGGGTATTTCACAAATAAATATAACATATCTTCTCAGCTCATTGATGAGTTCTACATTGCATAAACCCCCGTCCCCAATACAATGCCATTCATTGCCATATGCAGAAAGATTGGCATCATCAGCCCTCTAGATATGATCCTATCCGCTATAAAAATAATGGATATAAGAAAAAGAATAATTAACGTTCTGATATCCTGGTATTGTGTATGTAAAGCTGCAAATAGCGCCGAAGCAGCCAGCGATGCGATGTAAATGTTGCCTTGAAAAAAATTGAGCAGTGCCGTCAGTAAACACCCTCTAAACACCAGTTCCTCATAAACTGGTACGATGAACACTAACATGAGTAAATTCGACAAAAATAAGTTCCCCTTTACGGACTCTTGCTCCATCATCCAGTTCTCTGTTTTCCTTACATCCGTGATATAAGCCCCCGCTAGCTGAGCAAGTAGGATCATGGAAAGAAATACCAAAAACTGCGGAAAGCTAAAGCTTCCTCTACCCATATCATCTAGCTTTCTAAAGTAAATAACATACAAAGAAACAATAAAAGAGAACTCCAGCACATACAGAATAGGTAGTAATAAACCAGACTGCACGAGAGCGACTTTATCGGGAATAATAGCAGGGTAAAACGTTATCCCGACCAGGAGTAAAAACATGCAAAAACAAGTGAATGTCAATTTCGCATTTTTTCTCGTATCGTTATTCACTATTAAACAGCCTCATTTTCAACCCAAATTAATAACTCGGTCAACCGACGCAATTGTAGTCTCACGGTGCGCAATGATAACTCGCGTAATATTGAGACTCTGGATAGCCTGATTCACCACCGCCTCACTTTCTTTGTCCAGCGCACTGGTTGCCTCATCCATGAACAGGATCCCGGGCTTTTTGTAAATGGCTCTGGCGATGAATAGGCGTTGCTTTTGACCGCCAGACAACCCTTCGCCCAGCTCGCCGATCAGTGTTTCATACCCCATTGGCATGCGCATGATGACCTCATGCAGATAGCTGCCCTGGGCACATTCCTGCATCCAGTTTTCATCCATGACGTCCGTAAATCCGCAGATATTTTCCCGGATAGAACCGGAGAACAGCTTATCGTCTTGCATCACGCAAGCGATCATCTTGTGGTAGTTATTGCTTCCCAGTTGCTGAATATCGATGCCATTCACCTGAACCCTGCCGCTGTCGGGGGAAAAGAGCCCACACAAGACTTTCATTAGTGTGGTTTTTCCTGCACCGGAAGGTCCCACGATGGCCACGCCTTCTCCTGCCGCAACGGCGATGTCCAGTGCGCTGAAAATGGCCGGTGACTGGCTGTCGTAACGATAGCTCAGCGCATGAGTGCTCAGCGAAATTGGCTGCAGCCGAGCCTCATAGGGGTGGTCGGGTTTGCGATTTTCCCGCGGGTGCAGGACAATATCGGCAATACGCTCGTTGTGCAGGCTCATCATGCGCAACTGCAGTAAAAATGCAGTCAGCGAACCAATGCGATCAAAAAACTGCCCCCGGAATGCGCCGAACGCCACGAACATGCCGATGGTCATCTGATTGTCGATCACCAGACTGGTTCCCAGCCACAGGATCACCACCTGATCACAGGCGGTAATCAGGGTGTTGATGCCACCAAACAGCATGTCCATCTTGGTCACCCGGATACTGGTATTAATGCTGTCGATTTCAAGGTTAAGCCAGTGGGCACTACGCCTTTCCGCCATACCCTGCATCTTCACTGTGGCGATACCGTACAACGTTTCCATGAAATACGAGCCAGCCCGGGCGTTTCTCACCAGTGATTCCTCGGACAACTGCCGGTAGTAGCCATAGGTAAGCAAACGCAGCAACACGTACAGAGCAGTGAAAGACAGCACGATCCAAGTCAGCCATCCTCCGTACAACACCATCATCACCAGTACGCCGATCACCATGATACTATCCATGATGGCACCGACGATACTGGCCGTGAAGGTGCTGCGCAACGCATCCAGGGAGCCAAAACGCGACTGGATGTCACCCAATTTACGTCGTTCGAAATACCCCAGCGGCAAGCGCAACAGATGATTGAACAGTCCGGATTGCCACTGGACGTTGATGAGCGTTGTCATAACCAGCGACGACCAGGCGCGTACCATGCTGACCGCTGCACGCAGCAGAATAAAGAATAACAAGCCGATGCAGATGAGGGTCAACAGTCCGCGATCCCCGGCAGGGATCGCGTGGTCCATAACCAGCTGCGTGCCAATCGGCATCACCAGGTTGATGGTCTCGATCACTATCGACAGACAAAATATTTTGCCAAGTGTGCCCTTGAGTCCGTGCACACTGCCCATCAGCGTACTGAGGCTAAACCGGTTACGCTCAGTGCACGCTTTAAATGCGCTGCTTGGCCAGGCTTCAAGTGCCACGCCGGTAAAACTTTGCGACAACTCTGCCATACCCACGATTCGACGCCCACGCGCCGGCTCGTGTAAGACCGCACGGTTATGCCTGACGCTCACTAGCACCACAAAATGGTTGAACTCCCAGTGTAGTATGCACGGCATTTTCAGGGCACCAAGCTCGTCGATATCCAGCGACAGAGGGCGCGTGGCCAATCCCAGCTGCTCGGCGATGCTGGTTAGTCCGGACAAGGTGGCACCGCGCGCCGACAGATTAAACTGCTGGCGCAGTGCAATCAGATCAACGTTCTTGCCGTAGTGACCGCAAATCATCGCCAGGCAGGCTAGACCGCATTCTGAGGCTTCGGTTTGATGAACGCATGTCCAGTTGGCAGACCAGCCTTTTAAAGGTACGTTTACTCATTGACTGGCCCCGTTGCGCTGTGTTTCATGTCGTAAAACGGTGACAGCATCCATTGATAAATCCTCCTTTTTTTCCAGAAACAGGGTGCTCTGCGCTTTCATGCCGTTTTCCAGACTCAGACGTTTGCCGTTGTAGACAATGGCTTGTTTCTCCGGCCTGACAATCACTTTATAGTACGGCACCGCGGCGGTCAGTGCGGCTTGGGGGCCCCCTGGTAGGTCAGCATTTCCTGCGGTGAAGCCGGGGTTTTGGATATGACGGACACCGTACCGGCGAACTGACCGAATTTCTCCGCCGGAAAGGCGTCATAACGTACGTTGACCTTATCTCCAGTGGCAATGTAGGGGATGGCGTCGTTGGGCACCCAGAGTACCAGGGCATAGTGATCAATGTCATGCGGGAGCACCTGCAACAGGCTGTCACCGACGTTGACCATCTGTCCGACCGTGACACTTAGCGAATCGACACGACCTTCGGTCAGCGCGCAGACGATGATCGTCCCGCTGGCATCGATGTTCTGCAACTCTTTCTGTAGCTCATAGCGTTGCAACTCCATCTGATAAATCCGGTTGTCGAATTCGGCAGCCTGGGTGTGGATTTGGCTTTCCAGTGCGGTGTCTGCATGGCGTTTTGCTCGTTTTGGCCGGAGAGGCCCAGCAGGTTGTTTTGCTGCTGGTAATACAGCGCCACTTGATTGGTCAGCTGATCCTTGTTGATTAGTCCTTTGGTCTGATAGTGCCGGTAGTTCTCCATATTCTCCTTCATGATGCGGATCCCTTCCTGGGCCCTCCGGAGGATGTCGGTAGAGTGGGCGAACGCGGCGGTATACTGCGCCTTCTGTTTTTCTAACATCGGAAGAGTGGCCTGTTTGTTGCTTTCCAGCCGGCTGATGATTTGAGCAATGCGTGTCAGTTGGCCATCAATGTCCCGGCGCTGATTGTCGCTGACCACGCCGCTGCGCGTACTTTTGCTCACGTCGATCTGGAAAATGGGGCACCGGTTTTGATCGCTAGCCCTTCGGTGACGAATTGTTTGACCACCACACCCTGAACGGTGGAATAAACATTGGCAGCGCGCGGATAGGTACTGATCTCGCCGGTTACGTTGACCCGTCGGGTATAGGTGCCAGCGATGACGAAGGTGAGAAACGCGAGAACGTAGCGCACCTTCGGTGCGAGCACGGCAGCGTTGCTGCCTCAACCGTCTTTAAGACCCAGCCTCACATCAACGTCGGGGCAGGCTGATCGCCCCCGCACTAATACCCGCATAAAATGGGCACGTCTGCGACGTGAGCACGCTGACGCAGAGGTTCTTTTCCCATTCCCTGCCACCCTCTATACTCTGCACCATGTATATTCCGCGACCCGCAAAGCTGCTGTTCCAGCATAACGACGGCTGGTGCAAGTACCTGGATAAACATGGCGACACCCTCAGCGACTGGACCAAACTCGCCGTCGAGCGCATGCTCGCCTGCGGTACCTGCCTCATGGGCGTTCGCCGTTACTGTTGCGCCTTATCCGACTGTACCCATGCCCGTTTCTTCTGCCAGAGCTGCAAGTCCAAGGCCTGCAGCAGTTGCGGCCTCAAGGCCACCGAGCAGTGGATTGCCGAGCAGCAGCACATCCTGCCCGACTGCGACTGGCAACATATCACCTTCACCATGCCCCACTTGTTGTGGCCGTTCTTCAATAACAACTGGCCCCTCGACCTGTTTCGCTGCGCTACCCGGGCCATGCTCCGCTGGGCCCGCAGGCAGGGGATCGAAGTCGGCATCTTTTGTGCGCTGCACACCTACGGCCGACAGCTCAATCAGCACCCGCATATTCACGTCTCCGTCACCCGCGGCGGGCTCGACGTCAAACACAACACCTGGCGACAGCTGTTCTTTAAAAAGAAAGACGTAGAACAAATCTGGCGCAATGCCGTCATTTACCTGCTGCGTGTCAACTATGCACGTATCAACCCCGGAGGCCTGCCTGGCCTCGGCCATATCCGTAACGAGGAGCGGTGGTACCGCTACCTCCATGCGCAATATCGTCGAGCATGGAAAGTGCACTTTGCCAAAAAGACCCGTGGCGCCTGGCGCAGCGTAAAATACCTTGGTCGTTATCTGAAGCGCCCGCCAGTGGCGGCTTCCCAGCTCCGGCATTATCGCGGCGGTGCCGTGGTCCATCAGTATTACGATCACCGCACGCAGCAATATAAACGCCAAAAAATCAGCCAGGAAGAGATGCTGCAGCGCTATATCAGCCATATTCCGGCGAGGCATTTTAAAATGGTGCGGTACTACGGCTTTTTGGCCAACCGCAAACGGGGCCAACTGTTGCCGAAGGTCTACGAAGCCCTGTCGATGGTGGTGCGGGATAAGCCCAAACGGCCCGGGTTCGCGATGTTGATGAAAGGCTTCCTGGGCACAGGTACCAATGCATCTTATGCGGTGATCGGCTGCGATTTGCCGGCGCCGAGGCTGGCAGGCATGCGACAGAATTACTGTCGGCCAGGCTGCAACGGATGGAGAAAAAACGATGGCTTCAGGCACCGGCTCTGGATCAGTGCGCCTAAAAAACAGATTTGGGATTAAAAAGAAAGCAAAACAGGCATTTTTACGCATAACCCATCGTGATACCGCACCATCACGGGGAGCTGCGCGCTACGGTTCATGGTCAGGGATCCTCAAAAAGCGTGATCCAGATTCCTAACCATGCACGATAAGATCATCGGATGGTATCTAACAATTAACCATTACCACTAAGTCTGCGACATTACGCCCTAATCACTCATATGTGGTCTAAAACGTTTTTACAACATTGACTGCATTAGACCTGAAGAATTTTTTAATCCATATTTAACAAGTATACTTCTTCTGTGTGAGTAAATTGTTTTTTTAGGTCTACCGAATTTTTTTGATATGCCAGCCACTGTCATACCTTTAAAAAAACACGTAAGATACTCAAACTCACATTGTGTCAAGAATTTGTTTTTGTATCCTTCATCGATACATCTATACTCAAAACCATTGAAGTTAAAATGTTTTACCAATTCTTCTATTTCTGATAATGGCGATTTTTTATTTATTACATAATCTGGCTTTGTAAGATGATCTAAATAGCCACATTTCAACTGATCAAAATCAGAATATAGAACTAACTTCACGTCGCTATCGTAGAGCTCTCTCAGATAGTATAGCATCTCAGCTGAATATAGTCGTCGGGACTCATTTGCCGGCGCGTCGAATATAACTAGGTGTTTTTCCTGCCCTTGATAAAATTGATTAAGGAACTCTCTAATGCTTGAGAATGTTTTAACATCATAGTTTTTAAAAAAAAGCCCCACTGCAAACCTGCTTATTGAACAAGTATCAATATATGATATTTTCATTTATTATCAGAACATATCCTGTGTATATAAATAATTTCCTTGAAGCATTCTCACCGATACAGCACAATGATGCACTGTCCTTTTTTGGTAAGAATTAAAAACTCTAAATATGTTTCCCTCATGCAAGCCAATAAGGCCTAGTGGGAGCGAAGCTGCAAAATGCGACATCTGACTTTTTTGAACTGGATCTGAGTAAAAATCACTCACCTGTGAAATGATTATTATAGCGATTACCCATTGATGATTCAGGGAGTTGGGATGTTCCAGGAGAAGGCTTTTGATGACGGGGACGAGTGGCGTTTGCTTGCTGATGAGCTTTTCCTGCTACCGGGGATGACCGATACGGGTCGTCTGGGATTTGCCCTTCAACTGAAATTCCGACAGGTTCATGGCCATTATCCCAACTCTGTACACGATTTCCCTTCCGGTATTGTGCATACCATTGCTGAGCAGATCGCATGTGTTTCCTTATCCCTTGAAAACTATCCGTTTCAGGAGCGGCAGGCTCAGCGGCATCGACAAAATATTCGCCGCTATCTGGGTGTCAGACTCCCCAGTAAAGCTGATATCGCACGACTCAGCGCCTGGTTAACCGAATTTATCCTCCCGTTAAATCCGCAGGCTGTGCATGGCTGCGAACTTGTTACTGACTGGTGCCAGGAACAGCTGATTGAACGTAGCGCCCCTTCGGGGCGAGCACGGCAGCAAAGCTGCCTCAACCGTCCTTAAGCCCCTGCCTCACATCAACGCCGGCGGCGGCTGATCGTGCCCAGCCCCTCGCGATGGCGCCCCCCCACTGCCGCATGACACCCGCACAAAATGTGCACGCCTGCGACGTGAGCACGCTGACGCCGAGGCTCTTTTCCCATTCCCTGCCACCCTCTATACTCTGCACCATGTATATTCCGCGACCCGCAAAGCTGTTGTTCCAGCATAACGACGGCTGGAGCCAATACCTGGATAAACATGGCGACTCTCTCAGCGACTGGACCAAACTCGCCGTCGAGCGCATGCTCGCCTGCGGTACCTGCCTCTTGGGCGTTCGCCGTTACTGTTGCGCCTCATCCGACTTTACCCATGCCCGCTTCTTCTGCCAGAGCTGCAAATCCAAGGCCTGCAGCAGTTGCGGCCTCAAGGCCACCGAGCAGTGGATTGCCGAGCAGCAGCACATCCTGCCCGACTGCGACTGGCAACATATCACCTTCACCATGCCCCACTTGTTGTGGCCGTTCTTCAATAACAACTGGCCCCTCGACCTGTTTCGCTGCGCTACCCGGGCCATGCTCCGCTGGGCCCGCAGGCAGGGGATCGAAGTCGGCATCTTTTGCGCGCTGCACACCTACGGCCGGCAACTCAATCAGCACCCGCATATCCACGTCTCAGTCACCCGCGGCGGCCTTGATGTCAAACACAACGTCTGGCGACAGTTGTTCTTTAAAAAGAAAGACGTAGAGAAAATCTGGCGCAACGCCGTCATTTACCTGCTGCGTGTCAACTATGCACGTATCAACCCCGGAGGCCTGCCTGGCCTCGGCCATATCCGTAACGAGGAGCGGTGGTACCGCTACCTCCATGCGCAATATCGTCGAGCATGGAAAGTGCACTTTGCCAAAAAGACCCGTGGCGCCTGGCGCAGCGTAAAATACCTTGGTCGTTATCTGAAGCGCCCGCCAGTGGCGGCTTCCCAGCTCCGGCATTATCGCGGCGGTGCCGTGGTCCATCAGTATTACGATCACCGCACGCAGCAATATAAACGCCAAAAAATCAGCCAGGAAGAGATGCTGCAGCGCTATATCAGCCATATTCCGGCGAGGCATTTTAAAATGGTGCGGTACTACGGCTTTTTGGCCAACCGCAAACGGGGCCAACTGTTGCCGAAGGTCTACGAAGCCCTGTCGATGGTGGTGCGGGATAAGCCCAAACGGCCCGGGTTCGCAGTGTTGATGAAAGGCTTCCTGGGCACAGATCCGTACCAATGCATCTTGTGCGGCGATCGGCTGCGATTTGCCGGCGCCGAGGCTGGCAGGCATGCGACAGAATTACTGTCGGCCAGGCTGCAGCGGATGGAGAAAAAACGATGGCTTCAGGCTCCGGCTCTGGATAAGTGCGCCTGAAAAATGGGTTTTAGATTAAAAATACAGCAAAGCGTGTGTTTTTACACATAAACCATAGCAATGCTGAACCAACAGGAGATACAGCGCTCTACCGTTTATGGTTAGTCGCTCTCAAAAGATACGATCCAATCTCCTAACCATCAAGTGTTTATAAGCACAGTCGTTTATATAACGTACAATCAGACTGGCGAGCAGTGCGCAGCCGGTCTTCTGAATGCCGCATAGCGGCATGAAGGCGCCAGCAGGTATTACCTATAACTCTGCTGATAATTGGCGCCGATAGCCCGGCGTAGCCGGTTCCGGTCTGATAGGTTTCACCAATCCCAATCCCCTCCCTGCAAAGCTAAATCCACTAATCGCTATACAGGGGTTAAATTGCGCTGTCGGAGTGGTCACGGCAAGGCGTAGCCGCAGGCGGGGCGTATCTCCGCGTTATGCGGGCCGTAAGGGCCGCTTACGAGCGTGTAATCAAAACCTCTCGCAACATTTCCTACAGCGACTTAATTCTTTAGTTACAACACCGATTTTAAAGCCACTGCTGTTCCCGGCCTTTGGCCGGGGCGGCGGCGGCTTTGCAGTGGGTGGGGAGTTGTTTGTCGTTGAGGGTGACGCTGATGTTTTTTGGCCGCCATGGTTTTATGTCATTGATCTATTAGGTGCAGCGACATAGCCCGCTTTGCGGGAGCTACTTTACCGGCGTAGCCGGTGGGGTTGGTGTTACAAGATTTTGCTCGGAATTTGAGTTTCCCGTGGTGTTCTGCCTGAGCAAAGCGAAGGAGGTATCATCGAGCGCTGTTGAGCGCGATGACATCCCCTTTTTTAAAAGGCTTATTTTGTTATGGATTAACGTTCGAAAATAAGGATATCAGTACGTTATGGTTCGAAATTAACTGTTGTTGTTTACGCTCCCGGATATCTGAGTCAGGAAGATGATGGCCACCCCGCCTCATTTTCGCCGTCACCGGCGCGCGCATCGCTTGCAAAAACAGCAATTCCTGAACACCAGGCAGCACAAAACCCGCGTCGGGGTAGACACGGATTTTCAATCTGGGGATTTTGGTGACTAGAGTATGCCGGCGCGTTCCAGCAGTCGTTGATAATAGGCTTCCGGATCGCTGTGAAGTAGCCCCGGATTATCGCGCTGGAGCGCCATTTCAAGCTGTACGACCTCGTGACGCATGGTTTTGTTTGACCAGGCGACATAGGCTTGATACATCAGGTTTTGGGCCTTTTTGTGGCCTTTGCCATCAGCTTTGATTTTGCTCTGTAGACCGTCCAGGAGCAGATCGAGACGATCACCTTGCTCAAGCGTATCGAGGTCGTTTTCGAGCTGGCCAACCACCTTCTCTTTCTCGCGGGCCAAGACCGGGTTGACCACCCAGCGCTTGATCTGCTTAAGCCGGTTACGCAGGGAGTGACGATTCTTGATATCGATGCCAATGTGCTCGATACGCAGTAAATGGCGCTCATATTTGGTGCGCAGCGTTTCGGTCAGGCCGTTCTTGATCGCCCAGGTACGGAATTGGCCGAGCCACTGACGGATTTCATCGACCGCGATACCGCGGGATGTGAAGAATTTCTCACTGAGCCAGACACGCAACGGCTTGTTCTGGCCACTGTCGGTATCTTTGCCATGCAGGACGATCGCGTACTGCAGCTGCTCCATTACCGACAGCGCATTGAGCGCCACATCATAGGCTTTACGGCCACTGTCATAGACATGCAATACCCCCATGTAATGCGCTAATTGCTCCATCGGGGCCATGATTTCAAAAGGATAGTCGCTGTCCGGGTTAAAGTCACAGTTGGCCGCCATCACCTGTGACAGAGCCGTCAGCGCCTCACAGGCCTCGGAACGTGCGTGAACGCGCATCGGTTTGGGAATGTAATAGGGATCGTTGCGTTTGGTATAGGGGACATACCCATTTTGACGTAGCTCAACTAAGTCGGGATTGCGATGCCAGTTATGACTGCTGACACGTGCAACAACTTTCGACGCCATGCCACGCGGCACAGCACATCTCAGCCCTGGCTGATAGCGGCGATGGATTTTTGACGTCCCTTTGCGTAAGGCATTAGCCTCTCCACGACGGGTACGGTTGGGCTCGATTATCGGTGCATCAGACGCGTAATTCAGGCTAGTCAAATAGCCCTGCGCTTATGTTGCACGATAGGAGTTGAATTTTTTTTGGCACAATTCTATACTCCCTGCATAGAGCAACGCTTCTATACAGTTTTGAGTGAGCCCCGTTAATCTTATCCTCCGCCAAGATGAAAAAGATTATCGGGGTTTTTGCTTTTCAGGTGCTGGAGAATATGTTCTCAACAACGCCAGTCCTTGCCACCTTACTGGCGCGGCCCACCAAAATATTCGTAAACGATCAGTAATCTAGCACTAGATCCTAAAACACTCAAGAAAGTTAACCCATAACGTTGTTATATCTGCGCTTTGCTCGCATTCTCAATCAGACGACTTATCATTTCTGCCTGCGAAAGCCCTTGTGCTTCACATAGATTCTGCAGCCTTGATTTTAAGTCACTATGAACGTAAACCTTTATTTCTTTGTGAGTTTCTTTCCTTCGAGCAACCAGTGCTTGCTGTCGTTCTGAGACAGATAACGGATTACCTTTCCGGTAAGTACGTTTCGTCTTCGTTGAGGAAGTAACTACATCTACTACCTGTGACATCTCCGCCTCCCCTATGGATCAAAAAAGGATCGATTAAGCAAAGATTACTACAGTTTCCAGCAGTTAGCAGTAAATAATCATGATCTGCTGTCCATATTGGCACATAATCAATGATGGTTAGTTGATCGGTCCGCTACACTGATAAAAACAGAGGAGATCTCAGACATCTGAAGCAAAATAGCTATTTATTTATTTTTAATCAATCACTTATAGAATGATAAACCAAAGTAAAATCCCTCCAAATATCGCCCATTCTATCCGCTTGCAGCAAATGGATCCCTGTAGAACGATCACCATCACGCTAGAAATATGAAATACTCATATAAATCATCGTTCTTAACGAAGAGCTGAAGGATCGTGCATAAACGACTCCTCCAGATCCCTATCCCAGCACAAGTGAGTTTTTCGGCAACTCCGGCTCAACCTCCGTTCAGACAACCAAAATCAGCTCCTTTCGTCCACGGATGCAGTTACGCCGTGTTTCTTCAGCAGATCCTCGATTGCCTCATCAAGCAATCGGCTCTTCGGGATACGGGTGGTGCGCGATAATTCATCAAAAAGTGGAACGAGTTTGTTATCCAGTGAGGATGTAAACCTTTTTCGGTTTTTTAAAAATGGCTCTGCCATATGATACCTGCCCGTAAAAAAATGTACGGGTAGTGTAAGTAGTCATGCAATAGATTAAAGTGGTTGAAGATAGGCACTATATAGTGTCCAATAGTACCTAGGAATACCGCCTCACCAGGGAAACCGAGCCGCCGTTAAGAGCGGCTTTCTATTTTATAAAACCTATTGATTTATAATGATTAAATAGTGATCAGTGCATGGCTGATTTTCTGAATGCTACGCCCGGGAGCTGTCTTGATGAATGGAACCATAGCCCTGAAAAGCAGGTTAAAATTTTGATCGGTTTTGCCGGTCTACCATTCTCAATGAGCCAACACCTGTATGTAGTGAACACGACTGAAGGTGTAAATAGCATAACCACCTCCAATACTCATATTAATAATGCGCCTTTAATGATTACCTCCAAAATCTCAAAGTCTCAAAGTCTCAAAGTCTCAAAGTCTCAAAGTCTCAAAGTCTCAAAGTCTTACCATTGAACAATTTTACAGATTCTTCATTCACATGAGAGCGTCACCCCAATACATTCTTTCATAAAATAAGGGGTATATCATGTTGAATTTAGACACATTTTGGAACCAGCGTCTCATGTTCCCAGAACTGACCGAATCTCAGTTCAAGGTCTTGATGTATTACGCTTTCGGTTCTAACAGTGAAGGCATAGCCGACATACTAAAATGCTCGCAAAACGCGGTTAAGCTATCCTTAAAAAGGATCAAAGAAAACATGAAGGTTGACAAACTAGAAACTGTCAGAATTATCTATCACTCGCGAATTCATACTGCGATGATGGCACCCGATGATTTTCCTAAAAAATATTATGAGGCTATGAGTAATAGATAATAAATTAACCAGATGAAATAATCACCACACTCCTCATTATTTAATGCGGAGTGTTCACGGAAGTTTTACTTAAGTCAAATAATAAGCATATAAATCCATAGGATTATTTTTACATAATTAGTTACATGATGACCTAAATCATAGTTATCCAATAACTTCACTTAACTAAAATGTTAATTTTTACAAGCTAAATTTAACATATCGACCCCTGTAGGGGTCTGTATTTATTACATAATTCATGAGATCATTTTTTCCGTCACATTGACTCATATACCAAATTATCTCTTATACCCGCCAAGATAAGAGACCATTAATTTGGGATAAGTCATTTTTACTTTATCGATTTTTTAATATATGACGTAAGACGCTCTGCCATGCCCAGAGCCTCTTCTAGTGAAGCCTTGTATTTCTTGCTATCTCTGTTCATATATTCAGCAGAATGCGTAACTAACGGCGTAGTTCCTGCTGAATGATGATGCTGTAACAATAATTCAGCAACGTCATCGTCTACTACATAAAAATAGTACTCAGGGTAATCAAGAGCTTTAGCTACACGTACAACGAAGTCAAACGAGGGGGCAAATCTACCCACTTCATAGTTGGAGAGCCTCGACGTGAGGTTAACACCTTCGATAGCAACTAGCTCAGCCAGTTGTTTCTGGGTAAGCCCAGCAGCTTCGCGGGCTTCCTTTAAGCGCTTGGGTACCATATAGATTCACCTTTAATGAGGGGGATCCATGATACTCAGTAGAAGGACCACTTATTGCTTATTTTACAAGATACTTGATATTATGGGTTGAAATGATAGTATGCGATGTGTGTGCGTCCTACCGCCAAGAGGATAAAGCACGTTTTTACACAAGAATGTACTGAGCGATGCCGCTGTCTGAATTACAGGGGGCTGAGTGAGACAGCCACTGTTTCAGCGTTATCGCCCAGTGTATTCGGCCCCTGCCGGATACAGAATGAACCCTTAGGGGGATCGGTTCGGGCGAGAGCATGATGGACATTGAAGAACTTAACGGACAATGCTGGTATCTTGCGCAATACATTACCGGAGGCAAAAATCGCGAAAGACTTTTCGACTGGCTCAGTGAGCAGCACATCACTCCCTGGACACCGCTGACCATTAAAACCATCCGCCGCACTGATAAAATCAATTGTTCGCGTAAACAAATCTCACCACTCTTTCCTGGATATTTTTTCCTTAAAGCCAACTTAGCCACACAGACCGTGGATACGATCCGCCGTCACTCAGCTTTCTGCAGTTTTGTTATGAATGGGTCACAGATTGCACCGCTTCGTCCCTCGGTAGTTCAAGGGCTAATGAAACTTCATCCGGATCCGGAGTTGAGTTTGGTGGCACAGGATGAGCTGAAAGCGGCCTCCCAGACATGGCTGACTCCAGCGCAGTACCAGTATCTTCTCCGCATGGAGCAAGATTCCCGCCCTGTATCGAGAGTGGCATTGCTGATGCAACTAGTATTTGAGCCCAGTTTAGCGGGGTTTTAATTGCAACCCTCAACAACTTTTAGCTAACCCGGATCTTGCCGGGCTCTTTTCACCAATTTTCCTTCCCGCACGCACAATGCCAGCATTCGGTACGCAAACTCACAAAAGGAGATAACCTTTGTACTCTGCAGATAATTCAGTCCACCATCTGCTTTGGTGCATTCTGATCGCAATTCGTACAGCCGAACAGGAAAAGCCTTTCACCTCGGAAACAGCCCGCCGGCGCTTTATCTCGAACTGGCTTGATACAGCACGCACTCATCCCAGTTTCCGAGGTATGAATGCCGAGTTCACATCGTTGCGCCAATTACTAGAAACCAGCGATAAATCCGTTTCGGTCGATGGAACCCTCGGCGTCCTGCTGAACCATGCCTTCGCTGCAGAACACTGCGACCTGTTTCGTTTTCGCTCCGCATTGAACTCTCTGATACAGAAGGGTTGGCGTCTTGCCGTTTGCCGATTCCCGGAAAACATAACGGCTGAGCTGATGCAGCGACGGCGAGACCGCCGCAAACATGCACTTCAGCTGACGCGCACCGAAAACGCATTCCAGCCTACCGGGAACATGGTACTGCCTGTGACATTTCAGCTTCTGCTTAATAGCACAGCAGAGATCAGTGAAGATGCGGAAATAGTATTTCACATGGAAGGATTTCAAGTAGTGGTGGCCCACTTAGAGCTAGCGCTGGATAACCGACGACTCGTACGCACACTGCACATCGGCACCACTTCGCTGACGACTAACGAGTGGAATCCACGGAAGGACGACATATGGCAACCACCTAGTAACTCAATTAGCCTCAAAAAGGAGAGTTATCATTGATAATGTGCCCCCTCACTTTGGAAATACCGATATAAACTCTGAGGATTATTGATATGTGTATCACCGTCACCGAAAAGGATTTGCGTGAATTGCATATCCGCCGGGCCGCGCGGGTTATTCAGTTCAAACGTGCCTGCCGAATTAGGGCCAAAACCCCGGATAAAATGCCACTCAGTACATTGACCTCTTTGCGTAATTTAATCGATGAAGCGGATGAAAGAATCGCAGCGTTTCAACAAGACTACCTCCGTTAACCTTACCCTCGTCACCCAGGCAATACCGTTCCCCAATGCCTCATGCGGTGCGGTTATTCCATTACCTGATGAAACCTATGAAAATCATTCACACATCCATGCTGCTTCCCGTTTTATTGGGTGGCTGCAGCTTGCCAAACCACCGGCCAGCTGACAGTGATGCCCGACAATTCGTGGATGCCCTGATAAGCACTAACTTGCAACATATCGAGTTGGCTCAAAAAAGCGTGAAGCAAGCTAGCGCAATGATGCAGCCCGTCCGTTCCCCACAGACAAAAACCAACATAACCACACCGCCAGCGACGGCTACAGCTAGTGCGCCAGATACGTTGCGGGGGTTAACCCGGATCAAATCTCTCGGCACACCAGAGACTTTTACCCTGGTCAGGGTCAAAGCTCATAATCTGGGGCTAGAGGCAACGCTCAATAAAGTGATCCCAGCAGGCTGGACCGCAATAATCTCTGCCGATTTTCAAACGCAATCCAGGCAGCGGATAACCCTCGAAGCTAACGACCAGTGGCCGTACGTTCTTGACGAATTATTACACCAACATGGATGGGTAGCTTTGATTGACTGGCCTAAGAAACAGGTCTCCGTGGCGTATAGCACACCAATACTTGCGACCAAATCGGTCAATACACAAATAGTGGCCAAGCCAGAAACAGCTGCGAACGCGACTAATCCATCCTCTCCGACTGCGATCGTCGCCACAGGCTCGCGTAATCCTTTCAACGATACTCGAGATAAATCAACTCCAGCACAGCCCAAAAATGTGGCCGTACCGGTAGTAAAAGCAGTGCCGACTCCTAAAGTCTGGCGGATCGAAGCGGGTAGTACGCTGAAAGATACCCTGTTCAGTTGGGCCGCCGCTGAGAAGTGCTCTACTCCAGGTGTGGCTAACTGGACTGTAGCCTGGCTGACATCAGCAAATTACCGTATTGATGCACCGCTCCAGTTTGACGGGAGTTTCCGTGATGCGTTGAACAGTCTGTTCACCTTATACGGGACGGCGCAGGTGCCGCTGTATGCCGGTGTTCGTCAGGTACAGTGTGTGATTTCGGTGGATGACAAAGAGATCCACTGATAACCCGTCGCTTGATTTAACGACCCGTGGCTATTCTCAGCAATCTCAATTTTGGGAGGTATTCACGATGAGTTATCGCGGAAGAGCAAATCTTGCCGTGTGGATATTCTGCACGGTGTTCTGGGCCTGTGTGATATGGGGGGGATCTCAATGATTTACTGGCTGCTTTCGGTCTTTCTCGGCTTCCTGGTGTGGACCACACTCCCCTCTTATGACCCTACAGGGGTGCAGTTGCACGATAGCACGTTGAGCCAGCGGGCTATTCAAACTGTCCGTTACATCAATGACATCAATGACTGGCGTTATAACAACCCTTCGCAAAAAGACGGTGTGATCCCCGACAGCGCCTTCGGCTGGTCATCCCTACCTGAATTACACAATGTGCTGCAAGCTGACCGTGTGTATGTCTACCAGCCGGATCAACCTGGATTGATGGCCGCGTTGTTGGCACAGAGCCGGCATTCAGCGTTGGTTGGAAAAGTCGTCGGAAGACATCTGATCGACAGCTTTGGCAATGACATGCAGGTCAATGTACCGGACAGCATTGCTGACGGCAGCCTGGTGTACCTCAACTAATATCTCCTCACCGTAGGTTAAAAATGAAAAAACACCTCCCCCTAACCGGGCTGGCGGCGACATTGTGTTTGCTGCTGTCCGGCTGTGCGCCGCTTGAGCGCATCAACAAGATCGACAATACGGTCTCGCAGGACGAAAAACGGGCAGATAAGCATCTGCATGCGCTTAAAAAGGGAGCAGTTGTACGTGATCTTACCTCTCAATGGATCAACCCTTACCCGTTAAATGCCCAGCCAGGCGGCAATAACTTACTGCCACCTTGTGCTGTGGCCATCAATAGGCCTGGGAGCATCACGCTGGCAGAAGTCAGCGCCTTTATCAGTAAACGTTGCCGGTTGCCCGTGGTGGTGACACCCGATGCGCAGGCCATATTGGCGCCGACAGGGGGCAAAACCGAGCAACTCAGTGGCCCCGTTCCGGCGCCAGATCCAAATGGGATGGTACCTTTGGCTGCATTGGGTGGTTCACCCGTCCGAGCTGCACCGGCCGTTACTGGTGGTACTTCACTCAGGGGTGTGTTCTGGCAGGGGGAGTTGGGCGGTTTGCTCGACAATGTCACCACTCGCCTGGGATTGTCATGGCGTTATGAGCAAGGCCGGATCGCCATTTTCTATCTCGACACCCGCACGTTCCCGGTCATGTTCATGGACAGTAAGGCGAGCTTTGGCTCCAAAACAGTGAGCGGCACAACGTCGTCCATGGGGGCCACGGGCGACAGCAGCGGCGGTGGACTCAGTGGCGACTCAAATACCTCACAGGCCACTGAGATGGAAATCAAGTCCAGTCTGTACGAGGACGTCACCAATACCATCAAGTCAATGCTGACACCGGGCACCGGTCGCATGAATTTGTCCGCCGGCGTTCTGACGGTGACGGATACGCCGCGCGTGCTTGAGCTGATAGGCCGCTATCTGGATGACCGAAATAAAGAACTCAACCGGCAGGTTGTGCTCAACGTCCAGGTCTACAGCGTAGAGAAACGCACCCAAGATCAGTACGGCATTGACTGGAACGCCGTATTCAACAGTGGCAGTGTCGGGGTATCTCTGACCAATGCATTTACTGGGGCAGCTTCCGATGCTCTGAACGGCGGGGTTTCTATTTTGGATGGTAAAGGTGCTGGCACAAAGGCCTTTATCAAAGCCTTGTCAGAACAGGCGAACGTCAGCGTGATGACAGAGGCGTCAAGCATGACCACTAATCTGTCAGCCGTGCCGATCCAAGTTGCACTGCAGCAGGACTATGCTTCCAATGTCACCAAAGACAATACAGCTAACGTCGGTTCATCGAGCAGTATCACCAAGTCGACCATCACCACAGGCTTTAACATGACTGTACTGCCTTTCTTGATGCCCCAGTCACCAAAAATGCAGCTGCAGTTTGCGATGAATATGTCGGATGACCCGACCATGCGTACTTTCACGAGCGACACTTCCTCAGTTGAGTTGATGAAGACGCGCCTCAAGACTTTTACCCAGCGCGTCATCATGCAGTCTGGACAGACGTTGGTACTCAGTGGTTATCAGTCTCTCAATAATACCGCCAACCGCCAGGGTGTCGGCAGTTTCCGCTTCTTCGGACTCGGTGGCGGTGCCAACGGTGAAAACAACAAAACCATGCTGGTCATTCTTATCACGCCGGTCATTTTGGGATAAGCCATGAAACAACAGACTACCTATACGCTGCAGAATGGACGTGCCTGGCTGGTTGCCGGATTGCACTGGCAATATCTGCCGCTGCGTGGGCGCCGTAGCATGCGCTTACGCGCGAAAGAAGCTCATGCCACACATTGGGCGGCGTTACCTACCGGCGATGGCCAGGCGCAAGGCACCCTGCTGGGCACCGTCACCCTCACGGACAAAACGCGCCGAAAAGGCGGCCGACATACATTGGCATCAATGGCGTTAGCCGTCCTGCCGGCATTACCGGAGGCCTGTTACGGTGTTTTCCCGTTGCCCAACGAGCAATACTGGTTCGTGGCTGTCAGCGACGGCATGTTGTCACCGTTCGGCGATATCGTGGGGGATGAGGCGGCGATACGAATAGCCGTGTCCAATTTTCTGCAAATCACCGCTGATCCCGCGGCGGGTTGGACGGTATATGCCCCAAGCGGCTTCTTCCCCGAGCTAGACGCCGAAGATAAGGCGCTCTCGACGCTGATCGACAACAAGGTGGGTTTGCGACGAGCGCGTCTGAGCCAAACCCATAATCCACAGATACTGTGGCTGTGGGGCATTGCGGTGGTGGCCCTGGGGGTAGGGTATTTTGGCTATTCGGCATGGCAGACGCATCAAGAAGATGAGCGTATTGCCGCTGCTCAGGCTGCGCTGTTGGCCAGGCAACAATTGGAGCAACAGGCTCCGGCCGACAACCTGAAACCCTGGGCAACGCAACCGCGATTCCCGCCGATGCTCAGCGCCTGCAGTAACGTGTGGAAAGACGCGCAGATCTCTATTGCCGGCTGGGTATTCAATACGGCGACGTGCGATGCCCACGGCAAGATCACGCTGCACTACACTTTGCCGAGCGGGGGCACCGTGGGGGACTTTGCCTTGCGGTTACCCATACTCTATGGCGCAGACATTCAGCCGGTGTTTAATATTCCCGGCAGCGCGGATGACGCTTCCTTTGCGTTACCCGTGTCGCTTTCTCTCCCAGAACACCCCGAAGCACTGCTCCCGGGCAGCCAGCAAATTCAGCATCTGACCAGCTATGCCCAACGTATCAATGCCCGTTTGCGCCTTAGCGAAATGGACGTAAGCACGCAGTTAGCGCAGGGCGATGTACAAAACCTGCCATGGCGAACCTACAGCTTTACGTTCATTACCGATATTCCGCCGGATCGGTTGTTTGCGCCGACGCGCTTCAACAGCAGTGGGATAAGGGCGTCCAGTATCACGACGACACTCAAGAACAATCGCCTGGAATACACCATTGAGGGACTTCTGTATGCCAACCGTTAAATCCGGGATCACTCCCTGGGCGTTGTGCCTGGTGCTAAGCGCACCGGGTGTCTTCGCCGCGCCTGTCGCTGACATACCGGCGGCCCCATCTGCTGCACCTTCGTCTTCGGTTGAACAGTCAGTGAAACCGCCAACGTCAGCAGATATTCCCCCCCCAACCACCTTCACGCGCGCGGAAGCGGGACGTGCATTAAATCTTGGCCAACTGGAAGCGATACAGGCTGAGACGGTGCTATATGAGGCCCAGCTTGCCAGGGCAAAGGCGTTGAATGAACTGCAAAAGAACGGTTATGACCGTGCACTGGATCAACCCTTCAACCCGGCGCCCCCTTCTCAGGACAACAAAACGGAGGTCAAGGGCGCGGTGCAAGATGCCGTTCCGCCACAGATTGTCGAGATTACTGGCACGGGGAAAGGTTTCACGGCCGTGCTGGCACTCAGCAACGGCAACCAGGTTACGGTGCAGTCAGGGGATCGCATTCCGGGTACGGAATACGTTGTTAAACGTATCAACCTCAATGAGGTCGTTGTCTCCGGGAAGAGCCCAACGCTGGTGTCTCTTTCCTTTGCGGGGTAACCAATATGTATGAGAAACGTGGCTCAACCTATATCCATTTAGATCTGGCCAATTCTGACGCCCCGACCTTGTATGTGTCTGACGCGCACAATACCAGTCTGGCCGTCACGTCAGAGATTGCCGGCGCGTTTAAGCAATACCCCAGGCTACAGGTTAAGCGGGTCCAGCTCGACAAACTGAAGGAATTGCAGCAAAGCCAGGTAACAGACAATCCCGAAGCTAACGATTATTCCGCTCAACAGGCGAAAATCATCGGTTTTTTTCGGGAAGCCAAGAAGAAAGGGGCCAGCGATATTCATCTGATGATCGGGATGAACAATGTGACCGTGGTGCAATTTCGCGTGCATGGCGACCTCGAAACGGTGATGCAACTGGATAGTGCAGAAGGAATGACGCTGGCGTCAACGATTGTGATGTCGATGTGCGATGTGGCCGAAAAGAGCTTTAACCCCAATCGCGCCCAGGATGGGCGGATGCGCAAAGAATTCCTGCAAGGACTTCAGCTCTTCGGTGCTCGCTATGCGCATACGCCGGCAGAGTTTGGGCTGTATGTCGTGATGCGCATTTTGCCTGATGAAGGAATAGCCCCGCCCACGCTGGACCAACTGGGCTATTTACCCGAGCAGCAAACGCTTATTCGCCGCATGCTGGGCCGTCCCGAGGGCGTCATCATCCTGTCCGGTCCGACCGGCTCGGGGAAAAGTACCACCCTGCGCACGTTAAGCGACATGTACCTGTCTTTTACGGGGCACCGAAAGCGACTGATGACACTGGAAGATCCGCCGGAGGGGCTTATCCTCGGGGCCGTACAAACCCCCATCATTGCTGATAAAAACGATCCGGATGCGGTTAGTCGTGCCTGGGTTCGGTCTATTTCTGCTGCGTTGCGCCTGGACCCCGATGCCATGGTCGTGGGTGAAATTCGTGATGCCAACTCGGTTAAATCTGCGCTGACGGCGGCCAAGTCCGGCCACCTGGTGAAAACTACGCTGCATGCCAATGACGCTGTCGGCATTCTTGACCGCCTGACCGACACGTTGGGTATTCCAATGGGTCAGGTGGCCGATCCGCAAGTCATGATCGGGTTAATCGCTCAACGCCTGGTGCAGCTGCTGTGCCCGCACTGCAAGAAAAGCTGGAGTGACGTCAGTGACGGCCTGGAAGAAGAGAAAAAAGCGTTACTTGAGCGCTTTTGCCGCGTGGAGACGTTGGCCTTTCGCCATCCGGAGGGATGTGAGCACTGTTATAAAGGCGTGACGGGCCGGCGTGTCATTGCTGAAGTTATTCGTCCCGATGCCAGATTCATGGAGCTGTTTCGCCATGAGGGCAAGCTCGCCGCACGCAGTTATTGGGTGAACGTGCTGGGCGGCATAACTCGCGGTCAACACCTGCTTCGTTACCTCAACGAAGGACTGGTCGACCCGATTGATGCGGATTACATCAGCCCGCTTGACGAAGACAGCCTGACCTTGCTCGCCCCGGAGGTCACATCATGATTTCCCGCTGGCGCGAACGTCTGACGGCACTGCGGAGCAAAGTGCCGTCATCGGAAAAAATGAATGAGGGGCTAGGCCGCTGGTTGGCGCAAAAGACCTTCTCCACCGCTGACCGCCTGACGCTCTACGAGGATCTGGCTTTCCTGCTCGACAATAACCTTAAAATAGAAAAAGCCATCAATTCGATGATAGGGAGCTACGGGCACAAGCGCCCCCCTGTGGTCTATTGCCTGGAAGATATGCTCAGCGCATTGCGTCAGGGCAAATCAGTCGATCAGGGTTTGGCATCCTGGGTACCCCGACAAGAGGCCGCCATCCTCAGTTCCGGTGTTCAAGATGGCAACCTGGCTGCCGCTTTATACCGGGCGATCACCGTGGTGCAGGGGATGTCGGATATGAAATCAGCGTTGGTTTCCACCCTGGCTTATCCGACGCTGCTGCTGGCAACCACATTCGCCATGATGAAGATGGTAACTGTCTATTTTCTGCCTCGCCTGGAGTCCTTATCTGCCCGAGAAAACTGGACAGGAGCGCTGTGGTGGCTCAGCGCCATCTCAGAATTTTTTGTCAAAAATAAAATTATTCTCATTGGATCCTTAATCCTGTTGATTGGGTTCGTTATCTGGTCGATGCCGAACCTGATTGGGAAAATACGGCAGCATGTTTTGGATCGTTTATTGCCCTGGAGCGTGTATCGCGATGTGCTCGGCGTGGGCTTCCTGCTGAACTTCAGTGCGCTGATGCGTGCTCAAGTGAAGACGGAAGACGCCATTGAGATGCTGAGCCGCTATGCACCGCCCTGGTTGTATGAACGCTTGGCCGCAACCCAGCGTCAGGTTAGACAAGGTGACCATCTGGGGTTGGCATTACGCAATGCCGGCTACGGATTTCCCTCTCCACGTGCTATCGACAAACTGGTCCTGCTCACCGATGGCGATAACGCTGAAATTATCATTGAAAATTTTGCACGGGCCTGGCTTGTGCAAACCGTAGCCCGGATCAAGCGGACGGCGTCTTTGCTTTCTTACATCGCATTAGGCACCAACGCTGGCTACATGCTTCTGATCCTCCTGGCCACACAAAACCTCAACGACCTCGTGGGCACACGTTAAGCCACCCACTCTCCACAAAACCTGAAGGAAATAATAATGGAACTGACACACACTCCTCACTCGGCTATCAACCGTGGGGCAATTACCCTGCTTGAAGCGGTCATCTATTTTGTTCTTGTCCTTGCTGTATTGGCTATCGCCATTACCCAGGGGGGTAGTTTGTTTAACCGTAACGACGCCAGCACAGAGTACAGTAACGCAGCGGAGCTAATGACCAATACGCGCACCATGTTGAAAACGTCCGGTATCTATAATTTTGCTGCTGCAGATGCCATGACCGGTGCGCTGATCCAGTTTGGTGGTGCACCGGCTAATATGACCGTTGTCGGCACCAAATCCAACGGGAGTGCCAAGTTACAAAATCTGTGGGGCGGGGCTGTCACCGTGCAACCTGTTGCCACTGCCGGTGGTCAGAAGAGTACTTTCTCACTGACTTATGCGGCGGTTCCACAGGAAGCCTGCATTACCCTGGCGGTCAAGCTCAGCGCGGCACCCAGTGTTGTGACCACCCTGGTTAACGGCACGTCTACCAACGGGGCGATCGCCGCCAGCGCCATTGGGGCACAGTGCACTGCCGATAAAGGCTCTGTCGGTCAAAACACCCTCACGTTCACCAGCAACACCTAATGCCCGTCCCGCCGGTAACGTCCTGTTGCCGGCTTCCTTCTGGAGTGCATTCTTATGTTGTTTTCCTTTCAACGTGCCTTGTCCTGTCTGGTCCTGGGCGGCGCGTTATTGCTCTCGTTACCCGCGCAGGCGTTCTGTTTTAACGAAGCGGGTGCCCGCTATAAAGTGGACCCCTTGTTACTGCGTTCCATGGCCATCGTCGAAAGCAGCCTTGACCCTCACGCTATCGGTAGGAATCGCGATAAAAAAGGGCGGATCACCAGCCGCGACTTTGGGCTGATGCAGATCAATGACCGCCATATTCCGACGCTGCGGTCGCTGGGGATCTTGAGCAATGAGCAAGACTTGCTGAACAACCCGTGCCTCAATGTCCAAATCGGCGCCTGGATACTGGCTAAACATCTCAAACAATGCGGCGTCAATTGGCAATGCCTCGGTTCCTACAATGCTGGGTTTGCTGATGACAACGGTCCACGGCGTATGATTTATGCACGTAAGATCTATGCGACGTACACGAAGCTCAGGGACGGTGCCGCATGATGGCCCCGTATGTCCTGAAGTTCTCGCTACTGATAGCCCTGACCAGCGCCGCTCTGTTCATGGGTGCCCAACCGTTGGTTCATCGGGCGAAACAATTCTTGCTTGAGCATGATGGCCCGCCACTCACTCGGCTGCAGATCAGGGGTGTCACCCTCGTTTTCGCCGGTACCGGCACCGTCCTGATCGCAACGACAGCACTCGCGGGTTCTTCCTGGTTAGGCACTGTCAAAATTCTGGGGCTGTTGGCGTGGGGGATCCCCATGGTGCTGCTTGATATGCGCAATTACTGGCTACCGCTGCGTTATACCTCCGGATTCTGGCTGACAGGTCTGCTGTTTACCTTTCTGCCTGGGAGTTCGCTCACCCCAACGGCGGCGCTCACAGGCAGTATCGGCATGTTTATATTCCTCTATGCCTTTCACTACGGTGCCAAACGCCTGCGGGGTGAAGAAGGGTTTGGCCTGGGCGATGTTCATCTGATCGCCGCGCTGTGTGCCTGGTTTCCCTGGCAGTTGGCCAGCGTGCTGAGCGGATGTGCCTTCTTGCTGTTTATCGTCGGTGCGCTGCTGACGCGAAAAAACGCCCAACCTTATGCTCCCTGGCTGTTCGCCTTACTGGCGGGGCTGGCCGGATGCTTCCCTCAACTGACTCTATCGGGTGCCTTATGACTGTTGACGCTGCCAACCCTCGTATCAACCGGGGCCTATCGCTCATCTCAATGGCCATCGTGCTGGCGATCGTGTTGATTGCCGCCCCCATTGGGCTGGAAAGATATTCTGACTATATGGAGGAACAAACCTGGGTCGTGACTGCCACATACCTGAGCACGGTGAGCCAGGGGGCACGCCGATACGTTAAAGATAACTACGACACGTTACTGAACCAGGTCAAAGGGGGCGGTAACGTCACGGTAACGGGGCAAACCCTACGGGATAAAGGGTATTTACCGCCGGGTTTTTCCCTGACCAACAATAATACCCAGACCTATATCCTCGCTGTGACGCGCAATCCCACGCAGACCGACAAACTGGTTGCCTTTGTGTTGACGGCCGGCGGTCAGGATATTGCGTTCAAGGGGCAGCGGTATATCGCCCAGAACACCTCTGGCCTTGGGGGATATATCTATCCCGCCAATATTGCCAACGGTGCCGGCGGGGGCTGGCAAGTCAACCTGTCGAGTCTGGGGCTCAGTGGGCAGAGTGGTCACCTGGTGGCCTACCTGACGTCTGATGTATTGGCCGGTGGGGCAGAAGAAAGCGATCGCTTGTATCGTTTCAAAGTTAACGGCCGTCCCGACCTTAACAAGATGCATACTGCAATTGATATGGGCGCCAATGACTTGAATAATGCGAATAATATCACCGCTAACGGGGATATCCGCAGTAATAGCGGCTGGCTTATTACCAAGCATGGTAAAGGTTGGCTCAATGAAGACCACGGCGGTGGGCTTTATATGGATGACAACGACTGGATAAGGTCGGTAAACAATAAAGGCATTTATACCGGTGGCCAACTGAAAGGCGGGACAATTCGTGCTGATGGGAGGGCATCTGTCGGTGAATATCTGCAACTGGATGGTACGGCAAATGAAGGCTGGGGCTGTAGCCCGAATGGTTTAGTTGGGCGGGCCGCTGATGGTGCTCTTTTATTCTGTCAGAATGGCGTATGGAAAGGCGCAGGGAAAAGTAACGGTTCCTACCAGCAATTGGGGTATCACATCGGTAATTTTTCAGGACGTAATACGGGAAATTCAACGATGTGGATAACAGCTCTTGGTGGGCAATCCACCAAGAATTGGGGTATAGATGATGGTTCATGTGAAAATACATACGCACTAGTAGCAAACGTAAATAATTTAAATGTAGCAACCAGTGTAAGCAATAACCCTGGTTGGGCGAAAAGCACAACGATCAACTTCGCTGTACCTGCTGGTGCTAGCTACAACATTATTTCTAATCCTCTGCCTGAGCGCGGGTGTAGCCCTGGGCAATTTGGGGTGCTGACCTACCAATAACGTTCACTTCCCGCTTTATTTCCACAAGAACTCAATCTGATGAGAATTCTATTGGTGGCGTCCATCGGGCTGTTGCTCGGCGGGTGCACACATAATTCCAAACCGATTTCCCTTGTAACCCCCATCAACGCAAATGATAACCGCATCTAGGCGATAAATTGTTCTGGAGGGGGCGCTCACAACTATTTCAATTGATTGCAGTACTACTTCAGGAATGTCCATGATGAAAACCACGTATCTGGCCGGTTTGGCATTTATTTTGCTGTCCGGCTGTCAGGCACAACAACCTCACACGACTAGCCCACGGCAGTCACAGTCCGTATCAGACGATGCTTCACGCATTTATAGTACCCAACAACAACTTTACCAGAACGGCGCACTCAATCAGAAGTCTGCCCGGTTCCCAGATAGCTTCACGGCAAATAGCGATCGCCTCTCACTTTACTGGGAGGGTGACGCCATTGAACTACTCGCCCAGCTCGCCCGCCAACGCGGGCTTAATTTTGCTTACAGCGGCGTTCGCCTGCCGCTACCAGTCAGCGTACACGTCAATAACATCACGTTCGAAAATCTGCTGCGCCAGTTGGAAACGCAGATTGGCTGGCGTGCCACCCTGAAACAGCAACCGCTGGAACTGCATCTGTATTTCTCCCTGCCGGATAAAGGAGGTCGCTTCGCATGAAACGACAGCTTCTTGCAGGTCTGCTGCTGTGCATTGCCCTGCCTGCGTTTGCCGAAGACACTCCACCGACGGATATTTCCGACTACCTTAACCCGGCAGTGAATGATTTCAACGGTCTCAGCGATGCCGTCTGGCAAATGCTCAATGATGCGGGCCAGACGGTCGGATTTCAGGGCGGTAAAGCCCAGCGCGCCTGGGAACTTCGTCAAATACTAACCGCCCGCGACAGCGTGCTGAACAACATGTACGACTTTCGACCGCTTATCAGCAAACAGGGTTATCTACCGCCAGTAATCGCCACGGCGAGCGACATGGCACACGTGACGCCAGATCAGGTCCGGTCAGCGTACCGCACCTATAACATTCTTGTGCCGGCACGCTTTGTCAGTAATCCACCGGGATGGCGCACTTGGCTTCTGCCAGGACTCGCAGCCAGACGGATCGACGCGCCAGACGTCAGCGTCCGACCCAAAAACAGCAAGGAAAGAACTGTCTGGGAAGACGCCGTACGCCGAGGATGGGAAGAAGGTCGCCTCAGTGCCGACCGCACGTTGGAAGCCAACTTCAACCGCCTGACCCGCGACTTCACCGGCATGCTGCGTTATTCCACCCTGTTACAACAAGGCATGATTCAGGCACCAGACGTTAAAGAAACCCAGCAGAGCGTCACCGGCACACGTGATGAACTGATGATCGGTGACAAAGTGAAACGTATTAAAGACCCGGCTAGTTTTGTGGTGGACAAAAACCAATGGAAACCGGCGATTCGTAAGGGGGCACAATGACGTTCCCGGCTTTTGAGTTTCATAAGCATGGAGGGATAAATGGAGACAGCTTGCGGACATTCCTGGTTCACTGCGCCCGCCACGGGGTATCCGACATCTTTCTTCAAGGGGGCGGCCCCCTGGTGGTAGATCTGCACGGCCGAAAGGTCAGGGGCAGTGAGTTTCGTATCGAACCGCCCCAGTTGGCGCGCCTCATGGATGAAGTGTTCTCTGAGCAAATCAAAGGGGACCTGAAAGCCGGTAAAGGGGTCGACCGAGCACTGCAGCTGACGGGCGACATGTACAACCGTTACGGGCTTGAGCGCGGCGAACGTCTTCGCTTTCGTTGTAACTTCGTACAGGCAACTATCGGCGACTATGACATGGTGCCGGCCCTGACACTCAGGACCATCCCGACGGTTATCCCGCAGCTGGAAAACTTGGGGTTGGAAGAGGATTTATTCCCCTGCCTTCTGCCGCATAAAGGTCTTGGCCTGGTTGTCGGGGAAACAGGATCCGGTAAATCCACTATCCTGGCGTCGATTTATCAGTACTGCGCATTGCACGACCCCGATCGCAAGATAGTCACTGCAGAAGACCCGATCGAGTTTCTTCTGAACTTCCCCGACGCGATACTGATGCCAGAGCAGTCGCAGATAGGCAGAGACGTGGCCTCATTCGCCGAACACCTCCGCCTTACCCTGCGTCGTGCACCGGGCGTGATTGGGGTCGGCGAGATTCGTGATCCTGAGACGCTGAACGGCGCCATCATGAACGGTCAATCCGGACATGCCTGCCTGTCCACCATGCATACCAATTCCCCTGGGGAGACTATCCCCCGCGCCCTGATGCTCGTTCCAGTAGAGCAACGTGAGGCCATGGCCCACAACCTGCTCAGTAACCTGCAGTACGTCATTGCCCAGCGGCTGCTGCGCACGACCGACGGTAAACGCCAATCCATCAGGGAATATCTGGTGTTTGACGACGAAGTTAAAGAGGCGCTTGGCCAGCTGGATTACACCCAGTGGCGTGACTGGATTGACCGCCATCTCAGCGAACGCGGGGAACGAATGGCTGACAAGGCCTGGCGTCTTTATCAGTCTGGTCGCATCGACCGGAAAGAGCTGCTGACCGTTATCAGTCCCCGTGAAATCGACAGGAGGACCGCAATGTGAAGATATGCGAATGGCGGGATGCCGGACGGCGGCTGGAGATCTTCGGTATTCCGGTGCTGCTGTTTGCCTTGTATGCCGCCTGGTTTCAATGGCCTGAGACTAGCACGTTATACATCATCACCGGCATCATCCTCTTCTTTCGGCTTCTCTCATTCTTCGGCTTCACCATCACCGTGCTCTGGCAACGATTGGTTTTCCGCATACGTGGCCAGCGTCTGACCGGGCGCCCTTGGTGGTATCGAAAATTCTTTGAATAACAGAGGGACAGAACCATGCAGAAACGCACGTACCTGACTATCACACGGGATAACAAAAAGGACGCGATCCGCGCAGCCGGTCGTCTTCCTAGTGGTGGATACCCCCTTGAGTATGATCGTTCAGAAAAACTCTGGTTTGCAGTGGCGGACGCGGACCTGGAGAAGGTGAAAGCCTGGTTGCCTGCACATACCGTGACGGACCTTAACCGGACCATTACCGATAATCTGACGCCAGCAGAAGAATTCGCACAGGTGCTCAAGGACGCGGGCTTCATTCTGCCCGGCAACGAACTGCCTGAAATGGATGGGAAAAGACACAGGGTAGCTACGGAAGATGATAAACCCGGAGCCACTTCGGGTGTCTATCAGGGCTTTCTGGATGGCCGACCAGCGGGCTGGTACCAGGATCACCGGGCAAGTGAAGGCAAGGTGAACTGGACCTCCACCGGCTCACATACCTATGACCCAGCAGAAGCAATTAAGCAGCGGGCGCTGGCTGCTCAGAAACGCTGGGACAGGGAAATGCAGTCTCAGGTGGAATTCACGCAGATTGGCAAAAAGCTGACACAGCAGTGGAGCAAAATGCCCCCCGCGCCGGCGTCACACCCTTACCTTTCCCGCAAGGGAGTACCGGCGACAGAAGGGGTCAGGCTGGATAAGTACGACAACCTGGTCATTCCCCTGCGTAACAGCGGTGGAGACATACGAACCCTGCAGTACATCAAGCCTGACGGTACCAAGAACCTGAAAAAAGGCGCCGAGAAAACCGGTAACTTTTTCGTTGTCGGTGGATCACTCAGTGCGAGTCAGCCCATCCTCTATGCCGAGGGTTACGCTACAGCCGCAAGCCTTCATATGGCCACCGGGATCCCCGTCGTGATGACGGTGGATGCCGGCAACATGGTGACAGCGTCACGAAAACTGAAGGAACAGTATCCCGACGCGGCTCACATCATCCTAGGTGAGGATGACTTCACCAAAAGTGATAACAAGGGCCTGAACAAGGCCCAGGAAGCAGCAAAGGCCATCGACGGAACGTACATCATCCCGCAGTTCACTGACGGTGAACGGGCACAGGCCTTTTCCGGTACGGCTTCATTCAGTGATTTTAACGATATTCATGCCTCCCGTGGACTCGATGCCGTTCGCGACCAGTTGGCGCCAGTACTTGATCCTTTACTCCCTCATTGGCGTCAGACCTTCTCAGAGGAAAACACCATGCCAGATACGAACCATCTGCAGGACACCCCAGCAGACAGGCAACCAAACGCGGTGGCCATGACTGATAATAATGTCACTCAAACCGTCACAGACGCCGCACCGATACTGCCTCAGGAACCCATCCCGATACCGGCTGAGGAAAAGCCAGTATCGGAGGTGATTGCATCCCCCCTCTCGGAACCGCAAATCCCGGTGCAACAACTACCAGAGAGCAACACCGTACAGGCAGAAGTCATCTCGCCATTGGCTGAACCCACACCGTCAGCAGGCCAGGAAGTGCCAGAACAGCAAACACCATTACCACAGCAACCAGAGAACGGCACCACACAGGCTGAGATCATTCCACCATTACCGGACCCCGTTCAGCAGCCAGCGCAGCCCCTCCCTGCACCTTCTGACTCTGCCGCACCATCCGGAAACCCGGCTCCTGGAACAGAGTCCGAAAATGGCTTTAATTTCACTTTTGGCCGCCTACCTGGTGATGTCAGCCCCCCGGAATCCTCCGTCACACCAATTAACCTGGATGAGCTGCTGCAGGGGCTGACCAGTCGTCAGGACGGGCAGACCTGGGTGTATGCACTTAATGGCGAGGATGCGTTCCGGGATTACGGCGATCGAATTGTCATGGCCACACCACAGGCCAGTGAGAACGATCGCATGATACTGGCGGCTCTGCTCTCGGCAAAAGCGAACCAGCGCGGTGCCGTGGAAATCACCGGTAGCGATGACTTTATCCAACGCACCCTGACGTTGATTGCCGATCACAACATTGACGTGCATCTGAAAAATCCGCAGCAGCGGGAACAGTTCGGAGCGCTGCTTAAGGCCCGGACTGAGAACGCAACCCAACAGAATGGACTGAATATCGGCACGGCAGACACCGCAGCAGGTCCGGCGCCCACGGCTACGCAACCCGCACCAGGGGAAAAGTCACCCACTCCTGACGCCACTATACCGGCGCAAAGCTCGGGCCCCGTAGTCTCCCCGATGGAGGCACCAGTAAATAGCGGAGCAGCCGTTCATCCGGCAGCACCAGAGCTCAGCATTCCTGAAAGAGAGAGCCTGCGAACCGGTCTCACCGGTAAGCTGCTCGATGCAGGTAAGGCACCGTACCAGTTCGATAAAAACAACACCGACAGTTTTTATCTGCAACTGCGTACCAAAACCGGCAATAAAACCTTCTGGGGTGTCGAACTGGAGCAGGCTCTTAAGGACAGCGGTAAGCAGGCAGGCGATATGGTGAAACTACAGTACCTCGGCAAGAAACCGATCACCATCAACGTCCCGGTCGCCAATGACGACGGAACAGTTACCCGTTATGAACGACTCGAAACGCACCGAAACCACTGGGCAGTCACACCGGCTGCAGACAACCGCCTGCTGGTCACGGACAAAAACGCCGTTGCGCCGGCCGCGTTGTCCGCCTATGACGGCAACGTCTTCTGGCAGTTGCAGCAGCAGATCGTTCAGTCTGCACAACTGTCCGTCTCGGTACCGAAAGCCATTGGCCACGGTCTGCTGTACACCGGACCTGATGGCAAAGGACATGTCGCACCTGAAACACCGCCGGCAGACGCGCCAGTGCCGGAACACTCAAAAGCCGCAGGCTCGGTGGTGATGCAGGCACTGACCGCTGACGGTGAAATGCTGGCGCATCTGGCCAAAGGACACGGTGACTATCTGCAGGGTGTTGTCCGTCATGAAGGACAATTGCACAACGTGTTGGCCCGGATTTGCACCGGGGATAACGGCCATACCTTCCTTGCCCTGAACGCTGTTCAGGACAACGGCTCACCGCAGCTTATCGGTCACGCCTCTGCAGTGAATTCGTTGAAAAATGGTATCCCCAGTTACGACACGTTTGCCTTCCAGATGAAGGGAGCGGATGCCCCAAAATTTGCCGTTCCTCTAGTTTCCCCGGAAAAGATCCCGCCGGCCTTGCACAGTAAACTGGGCTTCTCTCAGGCATATACACCGCCGAAAGCTGAGGAACCCGTTCAGGCACCTCGTGCGCAGGTTAAGCCGGCTCAACCACAACCGATGTGAGGTCATCATGCGTCGTATACTTTGCTCCACCCTCCTATTTCTGGCGTGTCTGCCTGCAGCTGATGCAGCATCATGCCGGGCGGGTACTGCCGCACAGGCTGGCAGTCAAGCCGGCTACAACCGGGCAAAAGAAGCGGCAGAAGCCTGGTCACAACGTCAGAACAACGTGTCTGCGTCACTAGGAGACTGTCTAGGGAATATCTCCACCACCATCACCGCCCCGACCTTCCCAAACCTGGCCGATATAATGAATCAGATTGGCCAGAAAATTTGTAAAGCTGCCCGGGACAAAATTAATGATTATGTCCCATCCACTATCGACCCCTGGGGAGATTTACCGTCGACGGCCGGACTATCATCTTACGGCGTAAGTGTTCCATCCCCCCGCTCTCAGCCGGTCATGCAGGTGACAGCACCGGTGGCCTCAGGCACCAGTGGCGGAAGTTCCTCTTTCATCTCCCTGAACTGACGGAAACTATCCAGTGAAGAAACAAAATTCAGCCTCCCCACGGGAGGCCTCTTCGGCCACAGCTGAAGAAAATGCTGAGCTTGAAAAACGTATGGGGCCCTTCATGGCAACCCTGCAACTTCAGAAAGAGCGCATGCTCGATGCTGACTTTGCCCGGAGAACGTTGAAAGTTGCCCTTATCGCATCAACAGTCAGCCTGCTTCAGCTACCGCTGACGGCTTGGCTGGGGTGGCAAGTTGCTCACCCCCCCACAAAATACTTCGCCACGTACAAGGGCAGTGTGCTGGCGCAGTATCCGACGTCGGAACCAGCCTACACGGATGATGACATCGTGGATTTCGGAGACAAACTTATCCGAAGCGCTTTCCAGCTTGATTTCAAAAACTACCGCGTCCAGATAAGTCAACAGCAGCAGAAATTCTCAGAAGCCGGATTTTCCAGTTACTACGCGGCACTGACCGGTTCAAATCTGTTCGACAAGGTTGTGAAAGAAAAAATGCTGATGTCAGCAAATATCACCCGTAAGGGCATGATTTATCGCCGTGGCCGGGAGGGTTCAAATGGTCCTTACATGTGGGACGTGCAGTATCCGGTCACCCTGAGCCTGGATGGTCAGACCCGCAGTCTTCCGCCACAGACCTTTATTTTCACCGTCCGCATCCAGCGAATTGACGTCAGCGTAAAACCGGAAGGTATTGAAGCGGCTTCCATTGTCACACGCGACGCCCGTTAACACTCTCAGGTATTCCCATGAATAAACGAACTCTTACAGCAGTAGCTCTGCTGCTTTCGGCCACGTCCGCACTGGCAGCAGAATGGGTGCCGGCACGTTCCGGAACCTCACCCACCACTAATTTGCCTGCAGCGCCGTCACCAACCCCCACTCAGGCACAACCCGCCCCGGAGGGACAACCTGTGGCGGCTACTCCTCCACAGAACGATATTACCGCCCCACTTCGTCAGTACGCACCACCGGCACCGCCGACCGCAGAACAGGCGTGGGCCATGAGTCAGGTCAATCCGTTAGGCAGCCAGCAGGGGGTAGAAATGCTGGGCGAGGCGATGGATGTAGCCAGCAGAGGACGTGCATGGCAGTCTGCAGATGTGGTACCGCGTATTTCTTCTCTTACCGTCAACCTGTCCCCGGGGGCTTCGCTTCCCGTATTACGGACCACCACCTCCCAGGCCAGTTCCGTGATGTTCACCGATAACACCGGCGCACCATGGCCACTCGCTGCACCACCGTATAACGGGAACTCAGAGGGCTTTGTGGTGAACTACATCCCGGACAGCAGCGTGATGACTGTTCAGGCCCAGCGACAGTATGACCGGGGCAACATTACCGTGTACCTGAAAGGTCTGCCCGTTCCCGTCATCGTTGACGTGAATAGCGGTGAGGCCTCGGATAAATCAAAGTCCCGTATCGTCGACGGCCGACTGGATCTGCGCATTCCGCAACAGGGCCCTCAGGCGAAGCGCATGCCGTCAGGGCAAGCAAAAATCGGCCTCAACGATGCCACACTGCAGGCATTCCTCGATGGTGTACCGCCCAAAGAAGCCCGTCGTCTGAAAACTCAGGGCACACTGCCTTACACGCAGGTCTGGCAGATGGGCGATGACCTGTATATCCGCACCCGCAGCGAGATCCGTGATGAATTCGAACTTACACAGTCCTCCGGAGATGGAACCTGGCTTTATAAGCTCCCTCTGACCCCGGAAGTGGCATTCTCAAACGCCGGTAAAACCGTGTATTTGTCCATTTCTCTGGAGTAACTATGTCCGCCGAAAAAGACGTCAGCCGGGACGTGAAAAAAACCGTCATTATTGTCGCCACGGTCATCTTCAGTGTGATCGCCGGCGGCTTTCTTCTGGTCTCCTGGGTGAGTGCGCCCCCACCGGCAGCGTCCCGGATCAACGTGGACAAAGCGGCGGGAGGCTCCGGTAAAACGGCCCCAGAAAGCGCGCAGTACCGGAAAATCCTCCGCGAAAATAATGCGGATGGCGCCCAACAGGCCCAAGCCACAAATGGCAGCTTCATCTCCTCGGTGGAATCCGGCACCGTGAGGCAAGTTCCTCCGATATCACGGGAGCCAGCCCCGCTACCGGACCCGCAGCCCATACAGGTTCAGCAATATGCACCGCCACCGATTTCCGGGGACGCCATCGTTGATCCCGATAAGAAAAAAGCGCTAGAGGCTCTGATTAAGGAGTTGGTCGCCCAGCGCCGCGCACCATCCGGACAGTTGGCCAGTGCTACTGGGGCAACCAGTGCACAGACTGGCGGCAACGCCCCTGGTGGTGCACAGAGCAATCCCTATTCTGGATGGACAGAAAGCCTGACACCGGTGAGTGTCAGGAACGGTTCGTCAGGGCCTCAGTCCGGAAGTACCAACCGCGTAGTTATCCCGATCGGCAGCCGCCCTGGAGCCATGATTGATACGGCCATTGATTCGGATAACACCAGGTCCCAGGTGCTGGCGCACATTCCAGCAGGTCCCTATGCCGGCGCGACGCTCACGGCCAATGGCGTGCAACTCGCCGGCGATGGCGTTTCTATCAATTTCACGAGCATGAGCTGGAACAACGATACCTGGCGTATCAATGCTTGGGCAGCGATGCCGGATACTCTGCAGTCTTCTGTCGCGTCCGAGGTCAGTAATCGATACGCGACACGTATTCTGCTGCCCGCGCTGGCCAACGGCCTTGGACTGGGGGGCCAACTGTATGCCAGTGCTAACACTCAGATCATGAGTAACGGGTTCAATACCCTTGAAGGCCGCGTTGGCATGCCTGATGGTAAAGCAGTGGCTGGTACCGTACTCGGTGGCGCTGCGCAACAGGCAGGCCAGGTCATCGCCAGCGATGCCCAAAAACTCCCCGTTAAACAGGTTCTCGTTAATCGCGGCCAGAGTATCGCCGTGATCTTTATGTCTGCGGTGAAAGAGAGTGATAAGGAAACCAACACACCGACGGACAGCGCACCGACAGGTGTACGGCTACAACCTGCTGGCACCTTTACCCCTGCCTCTCATCCCTGAAGAGAAACGCCATGAAAGATGAATATTTTAACTCTGACCTTGAACTGGAGGACTCGGTGCTACCCAAAGTGGGTCCGGCAGAAGACGCCGACACAGAGGGCATGGTTTCGCTTCCACCGGCGGTGGAGGAAACGCCCCGCAAGCGTCAGATTATGGGGTATGACCTGAGTACCTTGCTTATTGCTGGCACCGCGCTAATTGCCCTGACCGTTTATGCCGTGTGGCCAGACTCCCCACCACCACAGGCATTTATTCCCGATAATACCGTTCAGCAGGCACCGCTGAATCATGCAGAGCCGCCTTTCACACCGCCCACGCCTGAAGTGACGGACACGGATCCACCTTCACAGATGGACACGGCTGACACCATGCCGCCAGCAGTAACGGAAAAGGAGACCAATGAAATCCGGCAATACGGCGTCGCCAATCGGGAAGCGATTACGACACTGAACGGGCGCCTGAGCAATGCAGAACGGCGACTGGCATTACTGGAAGATCAGCTTCGGTCACAGCAACAGCGAGCCACCCTCACCAGCACAGCAACTGCAACACGGTCAGCGAAAGCTACCACCACGCTGCACCGGGTAAAACGCCCGGATCAAAGCACCGCAGTCGCCCGTTCCACAGGCAGTGTGAAAGGTTGGCGCGTTCACACTCTCTACCCCGGTATGGCCTGGATAACTCATAGCGGCAGCACCTGGTCCGTTCGCCCCGGAGACGTCCTGCAAGGGCTGACTATCCGCAGCATCGATATCCAACGCCGGGTTGTGGTGACAGATAAAGGCAACATCCGACAAGAGGACTAGTAAATGGACGCCATTCAGATCCTGGTTCACGTGGCGGACAACCTGAAGAGCAGCGGGATCCGTCTCATTCTGGCGCTCGGCTTTATGTTTGGTCTCGCCGGTTGTATCGCCACGCTCGTCTCTGTGGCCCGTCAGTCCCGTAGCGGCAAACCGGCCAGCGTGATGAAAGCGCTGGTTTCGGTCTGCTTAGGCGGTGCCCTGATTGCCCTGCAGCAAATGATGAACAAAGCCGCACATACCCTGAACTTCGGGGATGTCTCCTTTGATGCCATTGCCTATGCCCCTGACTCCATGGGGCAAGCCAAGCTGGCCATTGATGCCGTTCTCACGCTGCTGCGTGCGGTCGGCGTGTTGTTTTTCTACATGGGTGTGGTTCGCGCCCGGCGCTCTCTGGTTGACGGCCACACCGGCCTGTCAGCCAGGGAAGACGTCTCTACAGGCCTGGTGATGGCCATCACCGGCATTCTCTTGGTCTGTAACCCCGAACTACTTAATGCACTGCAAAAAACACTGGGTCTCACCTGGAATTAATTCAACAACAAAGAGGTAGTAATAATGCGTAATTTCACACTGTTCGTTTCCGTTCGTCTCTGGCTGTCTCTGCATGCAGCGCGTGCTGCTGCTGTCGCTACACTCAGCGCCATTCTAGGGACATTCACCCTGCCTGCTTGGGCTGCAGATGATATGTTCGGCATGCTCGATAGCGTGGCTGACGGTGCGGATAACTCAGGGAAAAGCCTGTTGAAACTGGCTAAGTTTGGCGGTATCGGTCTGGTGCTGGTTGGTGTAGGTCTCTGGGTGGCCAAAAAGAAAAACCCGCAGATCACCTGGGGTTGGATCCTCACCCCGATGGGTGCCGGTTTTATTCTGATCGCCATTGACCAATTCATCAAGAAAGGCCAGACCACCATCAAGCTGAACCCAGTTGACGTAGGCTAATCCATCACCCTCCCCGGTATTTTTGTATCGGGGAGGGCTCCATCAGTAAGAAGGAGTCCGGCCTTGAACACCTGCCTGGAAAACGCCAGCATGATTTATCCGGTAATGCTGGAGCCCTGTCTACCCGACTATGAAACCGATGCGGCTGCCCCGGTCATTCGTCTGGACGAACCGGATAATCTCATCTGCTGTGAACTACTCACCCCACTGGCCAGCCAGCTCTGGCACTGTGGCATCACCCGCCATGAAGCAGGCTACGACTGTGATGTGATACTACTCCCACTGGATCCCGTCACAGACCTGCTGAAAAACCAGCCGTCATCATCCTTAACGGAGCAAGTGCTGAAGGCCTGCCGACGTTGGAGCAGATTGAAGGTCGAGTTTATTAGGCTGACACTGCCGCGCAGGCAGGAGAATTTCGGCATCGAGCAGCAGGTATGGGGCCATGAATCGGCAGGTTACCCGCCGGCCCTGCGTCGGCAAGCACGGCAACTGACCGGTGACTGCTGTGATTTCTGCCACTACCAGAGCAAGCACAATTCGCTGATATTCCGGGACAACAATCCGGAAAACCAGGCAGAAAACAATCTCGGCGTTGCCTGTGCGGTCTGCGCCTGCAGTCGTCATCTGAATCGACTAGGAGCCAATGATGGCGTCATGGTGTATCTGCCGGAGCTGGCCCCTGCCGATTTGAGTCATCTGCTAAGAGCTGTCGTCATTGCGAGGCAGCAGGGGGATGAACGCCAGAAACAGGGGGCCTCTCTTGTGCTTCGCTGGCTCGCCGAACACCGCAAAGAAGCAGAATCATTTTGGGGAACCAGTCATCCTGGCGAATTTGGGCAGGCGCTGATGCAGGCGCCAGTCAGGCTTCGGGAAGATCTGCAGCAACGCCTGCGGCACATTGCGCTCATTCCCAACCCGGACCTGCTTGCCCGGCATATCGGCCCGGCCGCGCTCACCCCGGACACCTGGCTTTCCCTGTTCAATCAGTATCACAGTCTGGCCTGACAGCCCCTCAGAGAGAGAAACATTCATGAAGAACCCGTTAGTGTCCGCGATGAAAGGGGTGGAAGAAGCGCTGGCTTATGCTTCCCGCTATGCACTGGGGCATGACTTTACCCGCTACTGCGATCTGCAGACGGTCATTGGCCTCACTGAGGACGACATAAAGCGTCGCCCTAGAATGGCCTCACCGTATATTTTTGTCACCGAAGAAGGGCATTATGCCAGCGTATTCGAAGTTGAAGGAACTTACTGCCTGTTCAACGAACAACAGGCCATCACCGAGGAAGAACGTCGTGACAAGGCCCTGTTCAGTAACTACGTCCAGCGGCTGCATACGCTGCTGACCAGCGAATTTCAGGACGTTGGCCATAAACTCAGTTTCGTCTTTGAGCGTGATCCAGATAAAGCCGAGGAAGAGCTGCGTAAACTGCTGTCGCACCAGTACCGAGGGCTTAAACGTATGGGCCTCGACCTGTCGGATATCCTTGACGAGCGCATTGAAAAAATGGCGCCCTTTGTCGCCCGTGAGCGCGCTTTCTTGGTGGTATATACCGCGCGTGAAGCTATCTCTTCCTCCGAAATCCGTGATGAAGAAAAGCGGCGTGAAGCCGTAATGAAGTCTGCCCCAGGCGCACGATACGGCCAGAACCCACTGTTCCACGAACTGGAAGGCCTGAAGATCCGTCACGATACCTTCGTCACCACGCTGGAAAACCAGTTTTGTCAGGGTGACTTCGGGACACGTATTCGCCTGATGGATGCCCGCGAATTCGGGCTGGATCTCCGTGAAGAGGTAGAGCGTGAAAGTACCTCCCCTGACTGGCGCCCTTTCTTGCCTGGTGATGTCACCTGGCCACATGGCGTGCCAAAGGGAGATGACCACTCCACGCTCCTGGCACCGCACCTTCGCTACCAACTCTTCAACAGTGAGCCAAAAGTGGAGGGTAACTTCGTACGTCTCGATGGATACTGGCACGCAACCCTGGCGCTGTCTTTGGGGCCACAGCATCCCGAAACCTTCAGCGAGCTGTTCAGTAAAATGAGTCGTCACCTCCCTTGGCGCATCCGGATGGACCTGATGCCAAACGGTCTGAAAATCCTGGGAGGGAAAAAAGTCGTCCTGAGTATGGCCGCACTGCTTCCTCCGCTCCGTCCGGTATATAACTCCGTTCAATGGCTTGAGGAGGCCAGTAAAAGCGATCCGGTCTGTGCCATGACCATCTGTGCCAGCACATGGGGACGGACAAAGGAAACGACCAAACGAAACCGTACGTTGCTACAGAAAGGTCTTCAGTCCTGGGGAGTCTGTGAGGTTACCAGTACATTCGGTGACCCATTGGGTGCCTGGGTGGCCACTCTGGCTGGCGCCAACGCCCTCAGTATTCCGTCGATGATGTTCCCACCGTTATCTGCGGCGCTCGCCCTGCTGCCCCTGCAGCGTCCTAATACGCCCTGGGCGGATGATGCCAGCATCGTGTTTTCCACACCGGACGGCAAAATTTTCCCTGTGAAACTGGCCAGTACGCTGCAGACAAAATTCACCGAAATCGTTGCTGGTGAACCGGGTACCGGTAAATCGGTCGCGCTTGGCGCACTCAGCGAGGCGATCCTGTTTTCCGGCCAGAACAGCCTTCCGTTCTTGTCCTACGTGGACAAGGGGTTTTCCGCACTGGGGGTAATCCGGCTTATCCAGGACGCTCTGCCACCAGAACGTAAACATGAGGCAGTTGGCCTAGTGTTGGAAAACAGCCGTAATCACTGCAAAAACCCTTTCGACGTTCAGTTGGGGATGAAATACCCACTGTCTCCAGAGAAGGAATATCTGGTTAATATCTGCGAAACACTCTGTGTGAATCCGGAATCCGGCATTCCCCCAAACGCCCAGGACTGTCGGCAGATCCTGAGCAAAATCATCGATACCGCATATGAGAACAATGCGGATAAGGACCCCATCCGCTACGCGCCAACACTTGAACCTGACGTTGATGCCGCACTGGAAAAAACAGGTCTAAATCATAAATTTGATGAGCATTGGTGGAAAAAAGCCACGTGGTATGAGGTCCGGGACATGCTGTTCGCCAAGGGCGAGATAAAAGCGGCCACCCGGGCACATTACCAGGCAATGCCGGAACTGAGCGATCTGCAGGTTTACCTCAATGATGCAGATGTGCGCATGCAGTTCGATTCCATCACCCGCGACGGCAGTGGTGAAACACTTCTGTCCTATATCGGTCGCTGCCTGTCTGATGCCCTGGGTACTTACAAAATGCTGGCCAGCCGGACGGTTTTCGAACTCAATTCGGATACCCGGGTAATTGCCATTGACCTGAACAACGTTGTCGGCGGAAAAACCCGTTCAGGTCAGGTGAAAACTGGCCTAATGTACCTGTACGCGGGTCAGTTGGCCGCCGGTCATTACGAACTCCCACAGTACCGTAATGAGTTGATGGAGCATTTGCCTGAGATGTACCGTCCTTTCCATCACGAACGCCTGACACAGTTGGCGCAGGAGGTAAAAACCAAAATCTATGATGAGCTCCATAATGCGAAAGACATCCCTTTCATCATGAACAAGCTGGTCACTCAGGATCTTGAAAACCGTAAGTTCTTTATCCGCACCGTACTCAGCTCACAGTACTTAAATCACTTCCCGCAAGAGATCCTGAAGTCCGCTAACAGTATGTATCTGATGCAGATCAGCCACGAAGACTTACCGCTTCTGACGGAACACTTTGGCGTGCCCGCGCACACGGCCCAGGCCTTCCGCCATATCGGCTCCGGGGCCTCTCCCGACGGTAGCGGGACCCACTTTCTAGCATGCTTCCGCCTGAAGACTGGCCGGGTGGTACAAATCCTGAAAAACACCCTCGGACCAAAGGAGCTGTGGGCGCTGAACTCCACCCCGAAAGATGCACAACTGCGCGATCAGCTGTATGACCGACTCGACGGGACTACCGCCCGCAGCATTCTGGCTGCGGCCTTCCCAACCGGCAGCGCGGAAAGGCTGATTGATCTTCGCCAGAAAGAAGCAAAAGAAACAGATCACAGCAACGTCATCAACCGTCTGGCCAGCGAACTCATTGCCGAACGCGGCCTGCAAATCTGACCCAGGAATTCCCCATGAGAAAATCTGTCCTTACCGCCTGTATTGGCGGCCTGGTGCTGTCTGCCTTTCAGGCCTCAGCCTATACAGTGAATGTTAACAGCAGTATTCCTATCACTACAGAGGTCGTACCGCAGTTGAGCACGGCCAATGCCATCCTGGGCAGTATTCTCTCGACAGGGCAACAAATTGGCGGGGCTATCAGCTCCGGCAACGACAAGATTGCCGCTATGATCCAGCAGTCCACGGAGAACATGCAGCAATACACCACGTATGCGCAGCAGGCGCAAAATCTGGAGACGGCGCGCCGCAACTACACGGTACCGGAAACCATCTGCAGTGAATCTGCCTCCGGGCAAGCTTCACAGATAGCCCGTCAGGCAGGTGCCAAACAGGCCAGCCTCTCCAGGGGCGGTGGCGTCAGCAACAGCTCCATTAAAAAAGCGTTGTCGTCAAAACCTGATGCCCCGGAAAAAGATCAGTTCACCACGGCAGACATACACCGAAAATACTGCACACAAGAAGATGCCGATGCTTGGGGGAGTATGTGTAATGGCGTCTCTGATTTGCCAGGGGGCGATAAACAGATCCGCTCACTGTTGGGCGGCGCCGGCGCTGAAGATAAGGTTCCGGACCTGACATTCACCCAGGAGCAGACGGATGCTGCCATGATGTACCTGAAAAACTCATCACGTCGCAGCGTGGGTCGTGCCCTGAAAAAAGGGGAAGTGAAGACCGACAGTGGCCTTCAATACATTGGCATGATGACCGAACATGACGCCATTCAGAGTGCAGCTGAACAGCCTCAACTGGCCATGGTCGCAGCCAGCCAGCCCAACGAAGCCACTAAAGACGTGCTGGCCGAAACCCTGCAAACCCCGTCCAGTAAAGCATGGTATGACCAGAACGTGTCTGCAGAGGCTAAACGCACCGGCACGATGTCCCTGCGTGAATTCGAATCGTTTGAAGTCAATCGACGATATGCCAATACCGACTATCTGACCGACCTACAGGAGATGGATGGCGACAACCTGATGCGCGAATCCATTCGTGTACAGAGTCTACAAAATGCCCTGTTGTTGGGTATCAAACAGCAGTTGCAGGAGAATGCCATTTTGTCTGGCCAGCAATTGAGCCTCAGTAGCGCCCAGTACTATGAACCCCGTCTCGCGCAGAAACTGCAGCAGGCAGCAGCCGGAGCCACTCGCTGATGAAAAAGATCTATAAAGTCACCTGGTATGCCGCCAATGTGTTGCTTCCCCTGTCAGAAACGGCCCGTATCTTGCGGACCATGAAATATTCAGGAAGTAAACTGGCAGAGCAGGCCCGCCGCCTGAAGCAGGAAAAACAAACGGCTTCTAATGAAATACTGTCCTTTGATGAGGCAATCAGAATCAGTGGTATGAGTCACGAGACACTGATACGACGTTATCTCAGCACCAAACGGATCTGGTTGATGCTCTTTGGTGTAGCGGTGATCTTCATCGTGTTACTGCCATTCGCAACGCTGATGGTTGAGGGTCCTGTCTCGGGTACCCTGATAGTCCGAGTCATGAGCATGGCATTCATGCTGGTCGGATTTGCCGGGCTGATGTTTGCGCGCGCCTTGAATAGTCAGTACCACCTGTGGCAGTTGCAGGCCCGCTACCTCGGGACGTTTGCTGAATGGAAGGCTGCCGGTCACTGGCTACGGGATATTTTCAGCTGGCAACTGCGCTGAGAGGTCGCTTCACCCTTCGATGACTCCCGTCCGGGAGCCGCTTCAGCCGTACTACGGAAAACTCTCCATGAAAAGATACCTTCTTCTGGCGTCAGCCTTTGCGCTGGCCTGCCTGGTGCTGCCGGCATTCGCTGATAACATCAATTTTGACACGATAAACTCTGCGGCAACCCGTAACACCGACCTGTCCCGTCAACTGCTGATCATGGTCTTCGGTGATGTGGTAAATAACCCGCTGCAGCCCGCGAACGTAAGCTTTATCGGCCAGTTGTATGGTGTGTTCAATGGCATCATTGCTGGACTCGCGTTTATCTGGTTTATGGGCGTCACGCTACGGGCAACCGTACTAACTGGGAACCGGGGTAAGGTTTTCGGCCGGGGCACCACGATGATGGCACCCGTTTCCTCTCTGGCCGGGTTCATGGCCATGGTTCCAACGCCTTCCGGATGGTCTATCGCCAACCTGGCATTTCTCTGGATGTCTTCCATCATGGGCATTGGCAGTGCCAACCTTCTGGTTGATAAAGCTGCAGACTCCGTGATGGAAGGACAGTCAATGATTATGCAGCCGGTCGCTGGCGAAACTATCTCAGCGGCCCGCGGTATTTTCGATATGTATCTCTGCAAGGCCGCGCTGAACACTGAACAGTCGCAAATGCATCAGAACGGTAGCAGCGGTACCCCTCCCATGTCGGTACAGCGTTCAACTGACAATAGAGAAGTCCGGGTAACGAACGGCAGCGCTATCTGCGGCAGCGCCAGGCTCCCGGAGACCACAGACAATACCTCCTGGTTCTCGTTCAGCGTTCCTATCAACTCTGGACCTCTGGAGAATGCACAAAACACCGCATTTACTACGATTAACAGCTCATTATCGAACAGTGCAGATAACTTTGTTAGCGCCTGGCTCAACTACCAGGATGGTGGGCAGTCCCAACTTCCAGACGTCGAGTCACAAATCCAGCAGGCAGCTAGACAATACGAGGACACCATCAACGCGGCAACCTCTGCAGTCAACAATGAAGGGGCTATCCGGGGAGAATTAGCAACCTATCTCAAACAGAGCGGCTGGATCTCATTAGGTGCCTGGTACCAGTCGTTTGCCACCGCGAACCAAAAAGTAAATAGTGTGGCTAATCAGAGTCCTATAGTCACGGGATCTTCCAGTGTTGGTGAAGTTGGCGTTGGACGACTGCAGGAGGAAATTAAGACAGCCCTATTGGCTCAGAAAAAAAACTCAACGTTTACTCCACCACTGGGTTCAGCAAACATGCCTGGCAACGACAACATTGATGATGGGCAATCGGCTAACTCAACGTTGCTGAAAATACTGAATAACTCTTACGGGATAAAGTTTGCAAATTTCATTGTTCACTCAGTTATGGATGGTGAAAACTCCAATAATTCCAGTCAAGTTAACCCGCTTCTAAAAATGAAGTCTATCGGCGATTACACCTTAGGTGCGGCTCAATCGACTTTCGCTGCATTTACCATTGCAAAGGGGCTAGTTGACTGGGGGAATGGAACCGGGGTGGGAAAAGTAGTCAATGCTGTATCAGGTGCCGGCTATTTAGCAAAAAGTGTTATTGGCTCTATCGCCCCAATTGTCTACTTCATCCTGCTTATACTACTGAGCATCGGATTTTCCCTGTCGATATTTCTTCCATTCATACCTTTGATTTACTGGATTACTTCTTGTACATCATGGCTAGGAAGCGTTCTTATTGGTACGACAGCTGGAACATTATGGTCCGCAACACATATAGGTACGGAGGAAGACAAAGGTAGTCGTGCTAATTATGGTTATATATTCCTGATTGATGCAGCTATTCGCCCATCATTGATGGTCTTTGGCTTTTTCTTTGCCAGCTTGGTTGTGGTTGCTATTGGGACATTGCTCAATATATTAATCTTGCCTGCGATGGCTAATATTCAGGCAGACTCCATCACCGGGCTAACCAGTATCATAGGTATACTGATGATTTACGCACGAATTTGTACCACCTTAGTCTCTTCTGCGTTCAGTTTACAAGTATACCTGCCAGATTATGTCATCGCGTGGTTGGGCGGACGCGAGGCGGCACAGATGATGAAGGGTGCTGTTGAGTCGGCACGTAACATGTTTGCTGGATTTGGCAGTAAAGCTGGCCATGCGCCGGGCATTAAACGGATGGATCAGAACAAACCTGGGGGCAATTCTGACGGTTTCAAATAACCCTGTTGCCCGAGGAAAACCGGGCAATAACCGTACAAAAGACTTGTTAATGGGTTTTAAAGTGGTAAATTATAACCTATAAAACAGTTTTTACGGGGGAAGCTACATGCCTAACATCATTCATAGCACCATGACTGCCAGCATCACCGAGCTGAAAACGAATCCAATGGCCACAGTCAACTCTGGAGAGGGGTATCCGGTCGCCATTTTGAACCGCAATCAGCCTGCGTTCTACTGTATCCCTGCGGCACTGTACGAACAGATGCTAGAGTATATTGATGATCAGGAGCTGGCAAACCTGGTCAAGGAGCGTTCGGAGCAGACACTGCATGATGTCAATCTGGACCGCTATGTATGACCTACAAAGTCAAGTTCAGAACTGATGCGCTTAAGGAATGGAATAGTCTCGACCGTTCCATTCAGCAGCAGTTTGCTAAAAAACTAAAGAAATGTACTGAGAACCCGCACATACCCTCAGCTAAGCTGAGGGGCATGCCGGATTGCTACAAGATTAAACTCCGCGCATCCGGCTTCAGGCTGGTTTATCAGGTCATTAATGATGAGTTAATTATTGCCGTCGTTGCTGTTGGAAAACGTGAACATAGCGAAGTTTACAACCAAGCCAACAAACGACTCAAATAAAATATCAGGATGATTCATATGACGGTTAAACATGTAGATACATATTCAAAGAAGTGGCCAGTAGCTTTTGTGGGTACGCTTTCAGGGATGTATTTTATATTCGGCCTTCCAATTCACATTGCCCTGGCTGCTTTTATATATACCTATGCCAAGTTCTATGGCTTCCAGCAGCCTGACATTACACTTAGTATTTTCATTTGGGTTTCTTTAGCCTTAATTGCCACGTTTATACTGACAACAATTTCTAGACAGAAAAAAAACATCAAGGCGTTTACCTCTTACTTTAGTGAAAAACATTTCAACGAGGCAACTCCATCCAACACAGCTAAAAGTTGGACCGGTTTAAGTTATCTGGCTCTCGATACTAAAAATGGAACGATGTTGTATATTAATCACCCAGACACCACCATCTTTAACTTTTTCGTGCCTAAAGATGTTCGTGTTATGGGATTTGGCATGCACGACTGGAAGTCAATTGAGGTGGAAGGCAAAACACTCACGATCTACACAGGCAAACCTGAGCTTCCATCTATTAGCATCTCGACCGGTAAAGCAAGCGAGTTGTATGAGAAAATCAACGCCATGCGCAACCAGGACTGGACTTATGAGAACAACGTTCCCGGTTATGTAGAGCACCAGGCTAAACGCATTGCCGATGAACATGGTCTTAACCTGATCCTACCTCCCAACTAATTTCATCCTGCTGTAACTCAACCTTATGACGTCGGGGCACCCTTTTCAGGGTGCCTCTTCTTTTGCTTCTGCAAAGTACCAAAGGCTTCCCATGGCGCAACCCATTCGCAACGATGTCCATTCAGGCAATGACTGGACAATGGCTGCTATCGGCCTGATTGTCACGCTGATCATAGCAGCCCTTTTCTTTCGGCAAATCACCATTGAATACATCACAACCCTGCTCTACTGGATGTGGAGTCTGGCAGACTTTCCCCGATTCCATGCTGATGCCACCTGGCGTATAAATCTGCTGGCCACCACTCACAATAACGCGGAGACGGTCACCTGGTCTGAATTCTTTGCTGTGATGGACGTCACCGCCGGCATTCTGCTGGTCGTCCTGATCCCGTTGGCCATCGTCGGCATCACCGCCGTTCGGCGCCACCAAGCCAGCCGGACCCGCCGCGATATATCCATCCATTCACTACCGCGCATCATGTCGAGTTTTTCTCCAGCGATTATTCCAGCCCTGACCTATGGCGATAAAAAAACCCAGTTGCTGAACGTCGATCCTGAGGAGCATCGCAGCGCCCAGTCACCGGACGAATTCGCCATCGAGCATAAGCTGGTTGTAAACAACCGGCTCCGCCGCGACCTGGCAGAGGCACTCTTTACCGCTCAACTAGGCACTCCATTCGCTGATGCGGATAACACCTTTGAGCAGTTTAATGACCATGAGCGCGCCATGTTCACCATCTTTGGCCTACAGCATTTCCTTGATAAACGGTCTGAGGCTGAGCAGTTGCTTGACGTGCTGAACCGTTCAACGCTCAAGTCAGACCGCAGGTATCGCAATAAAATTGGCTACCCCAACCTTTCTCTCGCAAATCCAGCTTTCCGGAAAGTCATCGCATCACCGGCCGCGCAGACCTGGATCAAACAGTATCGCTATGCCCGGACAGCCATTGCCGCACTGCATGATAACGACCTTCATCTTCCCATCCGGCGGTACCGCTGGCTGAAAGGTCTGGACAGAACACTCTGGTATGCCTTGGCGTCAACCGGTCGCCCCTGGCCGTTCGTTGAGGGTGCCGCCGTGGTCAGTCATTCCCACTGGGAGAAGCTGGCTGCACGCTATCGGGTACGACTGAGTAAACCCATTTTGACGCTGGCCCTCGACGGGCTGGAACACGACCTGAGAAATATTGGCGCCGTTGTTGATGACACCCCGACGGCAGCTCGACCTTCTCTCGATGAACTAGAGGACGATGATGACGCCGAAGACAGTGATGAGCCTTCATCACAGACCCCGTCAGTTGAACAACATGTCCACCGCCACGTAAATTCCTTACGCCCCAAAATGAGATAATTCCATGTCAGAACATAAAGCTTGCGACACCTCGATTGAAATTAACGGCCAACACCTGCAGGTACGACTTAATGGTCACAGCTTGTTCAGCCTGTATCGGCCTTCACCCAATCGCTATCTGCTGACATTGGAGCAAGATAATGGGCAGTACACCATCTGGATGCGCCAGCCCTGTAACGTATTTGCCAGATTGTTTTCAACCGATGACCCTGAGTTGGCCAGCAACATCATGAACATCACGGCTGACGCGCTACAGCGCATGACCATGAATGAAACCCAGTCCTCCCCCCTGCGTCGTCGTGGCGTTGTCCTACTGATATTAGCCGGCGCGATACTTGCCGGGTCGATATTTACCGTAGGGTGGGCTTCATGGCTCAGCACACTCCCTCACCCAGAACTGACCCCGCAAGCGGCTGCCGAATTGTCTTCCATGATTAAATCAGCAACAAATACACGACCGCTGCCTCCGCTACCAACTCCGGCCCCGATCGCAGCGCCAGTTAATCCCTCCACTGCAGAGATAACGCCACCGACACAACGCAGCACACTTTCGCCAGAAGATGCGGCTGAGGCCCGCAGGATGTTAGCAACCCGTCTGAAAAATGGTGCCGCCAAGAAGGAATTTACCGTTAGCCTTTCTTCTGGCCATCCGCGAACCCTGTTCGTCTTCGCGGATCCTGAGTGCGAGAACTGCCGCATTTTCGAACCTACCGTTCAGGCTCTGTCAGAACAGTACAACGTTGAAATTTTCCCGGTCACGCTGATTGGTAAAGCACGAACCGCAGAACGTGTCGTGCCGCTGTTGTGCTCGCCAGCGGAAAAGCGTGCCGGCATGTGGCGCAACCTGTTTGACGTTGGCGCCGGCATGCTGAACCCGGCTAAGAAAGCAAAATCTGAACCTTCAGCCTGCGAAGCTGGCCAGAATGCCCTGGCCCGTAACGACCTGGCGTTTGAACTTTACAAACTCCCGGGCACACCGACGGTTATCAGCGATGACGGCCGTCTGATCCCGTTGCAGGCCATGACCAGCGATACCGCTCTGCAGGTGTTCCTGAACAGCGCACAATGAGGAGATATCGATGGATTTAAAAGGACGCCATGGGCCGGTTGAAAGCCAGCTGATAAGCCGTCAGGTACAGGGGCGGCTGACAGAGCGATTCATGCTCGCCCCGTTTACGGTTCAGTTGGTACTGGTGATATCTCTGATTGCTGGCGTGCAATGGCAGGCGACCCTGCTGATCTCCCTGCCCGTCAGCATTGCCATGCTGGTTGCCTTTAGTGATCAACGTTTTCGCCTACCGCTCCGGATACCAATGGATGTGGGAGGCCTGGACCTGTCGACCGATCGCGAACTCAGTTGGAATATCCCGCTGCTGAATCTCAACTTGCCAAAAATTGTGCGCAGTAAAGCAGAAGGTATTTTGTGCCTTGGTACGGGTCGCTGGAGTCACAGAGGTAAAGAATTATGGCTTTCTAAATCTGATAGCCTGCGTCATATGCAGATTATGGCAACCACCGGCGGGGGCAAGACGGAAACGTTGTACTCTCTTTACCTGAATACACTGTGCTGGGCTCGTGGTTGCTGTATCTCGGATGGTAAGGCACAGATTGACCTGGCGGTTGCCACCTGGTCGATGGCCAGACGCTTTGGCCAGGAAGACGACTGGCATGTTCTGAACTTCATCACCGGTAATGATGACCGTTTCAAAAGACTGATGATCGGGGATAAATCCCGCCCTCAGTCAAACAGCACAAACCCGTTCGCCTATGGTAGCCCGACATTTATCATCCAACTGATGGAGTCATTACTGCCGGCGGGGAACGGCAGCGATGAGGGATGGAAAGATAAAGCTCGCGCCATGATGAATGCCCTGATCTACGCGTTATGTTACAAGCGCTCACGGGATAATATCATGCTGACCCAGGCTGTTATCCAGTCATACCTCCCCCTGGTGAAATTTGTGGGTCTGTATCGTGAAGCTCTGGAAGAAGGCTGGCACGAAGAAGGCTTCAAGCCAATGGAGAACTATCTGGCCAACCTCGCCGGCTTTGATATGAAGCTCATCAACCGCCCAGGAGAATGGTCTCAAGGGGCTCTTGACCAGCACGGGTACCTTATCCAGCAGTTCACCCGCATGCTGAGTATGTTTAACGACACCTACGGCCATATTTTCCCCAAAAACGGAGGCGATATCGATATGCAGGATATCCTGCACAATGACCGTACCCTGGTTGTCCTGATACCCGCACTCGAGCTCTCCGATAACGAAGCCGCCACCCTCGGTAAGCTCTACATCTCTGACATCAGGATGAACATCGCCAAAGACTTGGGTAACAAAATTGAAGGATCCCCGGAACACACGCTAACAGTGAAGAAATTCGCCAGTAAGTTTCCATTTTTGCTTTTGTGCGACGAGGTGGGCTACTACTTTGCTCCTGGGATGGATAAGTTGGCAGCGCAATTACGTTCCCTGGCGTTCATGCTTATCATCCTTGGCCAGGACATTCAGGCCATGATGAATCGCAGCAAAGAAGTCCACTCAGTCAACGCCAACTTGGGCACCAAACAGTTCATGAAAACAGAGGACACGGAAGATACCCTGAAGATGATACGTGCCGTGGGCGGTACAGGTCAGTACGCCGAGCAAAGAACCATGGACCGTACCGGAATGGGCAACTATCAGGAGGTTGACCGCGTGGAATTCCGCGACCGGGACAATATCCAGCTGTCCGAGCTCAAGGCACTGAAATCTGGTGAAGGCATCATCGTATTCGAAGACCAGCAGGTGCGCAGCAACTCCATTTACATCCCGGATGACGAGAAAATATCAAAGCTGGAGGTAAAAATTAACCGGTACGTCCCGATTCGACGTCCAGACTTCAGCGATCTGTGTCGTGAAGTGCCCGCTGCGGCTCGTCGTCGCCCGGTCTCCCAGGAACGCGCGAATAATATACTGGATATCTGCAGGACTAGGGCACCAGATGAATGGTCCGGCCGCCTGAATGCTCGTATTGCAGACAAAACCCTCCTGGCGTTGACCACCATCGCCGCCGATCTCGATAACCGCAATGACGTTACTTACACCCCGGAAGAACGCGGCGCTCTGCTGTTTGAAACGGCCATCAGCGCCCTGGAAAAAACCCAGGGATGTTACCAGTGGCTGAAAGAGAGGGAAAATATTCGCATATCGAAAAAAAGGATAGATGAAGCACACAAAAATAGCGCCGGCGCTGACACTTCACCAGTTGCAGAACAGCCAGCACAATCGGTCATACCGACACCCCACACCACACAGAACGAGATCCCTCCGTACACGGAGAACCAAAATCATGATGATTGGTATCAGAACTTTACTTCCGACGCTTTTGTTGATGATTTTACTAGCACCCCTGACCACCATAGCTTCTAAAGCACAAATCACTACGGGATTTTCCCCTGGGGGAAGTGCCGTGACTAACGTGTTGAGAGCCATCAATAGTGCACGTGAAACTATCGATGTGGCCACATAATGGATTTCCATGACCCCTTTCTGGTGTTTAACATTAACGTCCTTTTGTCTCTCACAATTTTGATAGCAGCCGTTTCGGTTCATTTTATTTATCACGAACACAAAGAGAGAGAAAAGCGGCGGCCAAGGCCACAGAGTCGTTTAAAAAAATAAGCTAATGCGCCAATCACAAAACCGCCTTCGTGGCGGTTTTATTGTTTCCGGGACCAGATAACACAGGGACTTGAGATTGCTGCTTCAGGCGTCACTGCATGTGAGGCCATCCAGCACAGAAAGATCGAAGATGATGATTGAGGGTCCGTGAAGATAAGAATCGGTCCATGCACCTTCCCAGTCATAAACGCCGTGAAGTCTGCAACTTCTGAACAGCTCGATGCTCTCTTCCGAATTAACGCCTCTGTTGCCAATGTAGAGCATTTTACCTTTGAAATTCTGGTAATGAGGTTGCGCTAACCCATACCATTCCCTTCCTTGCGAAAGTGACGTACTGATCCCGACAGGGAGATGGCGATGCAAAAGTTCCGCAACTCGCGGCTGTTCACTGAGAGGTTTGCTGAAATCAGCGAGCAACGCCCTTTCCGATAGCTTACATCGGTAGACAAGTGGGGAGCCTTCGTTACGACATTTGTAACGAGCATGATTACGAGCTCCGGCAAAGTTATTGGTAAACCAGATAGCATTGATTGTACCCGCTTCCCCTGTGCCCTTAAAGGAGGTATCAAACTCGGTGAATCGTGCGCGCGACCCGTGAAATAATTCCATTTAATCCTCCAGTTTCAGGGTTGCCTGTCGGCTTTGGGCAAGCTCTGAGGCTGCATAGTTTTTTTACTGACCGTTGTATCCGGATCCTGACGATTCATGCCAGTGTAACCCGCTTGTTGGCGCTGCACAGGATGAGTCAGAGGTACGATTTTACCGGATGATGCATTGAAGTGCGGAATGTACTGAATGGTCCCCTGCACAAATTCTTTCTCGCCCCTTACCTCAACTTTCTCCCCGCTCTTCTGCCCGGTGATGTGCAACGCCATTGCCAGGTTTTTACCCTTCTCTGCCGGTACATCGGCAACCTCAATAAACAACCCTCGATCAAGCAGTACAGGCTTACCCGCCGAAGAATACACAACGGCACCGTCACGGTTAACGTGCGTATCATAGCCACGGATCTGCGATGGTTTAATATCGTCTGCAACAGCATGAAGAATAACGTTACCTGAGATAGCGGCAGTACGGTTCTTACGTTTCTCACGGTACGCCCATCCGCGCAACTGAGAGATAGCAGCAGCGTCATGTTGCGTAGCCTGGACCTCAACCCATGCACGATAGGACAGTGGGCGAGAATCCGTACGCTCTTTCAGTGCCGTCCTCTCATCGCGGATCTGCAAACGCAGCGCTGCCATATCCTTCATCTTCTCCACTTCCAGTGCACGGAACATCAGCTTACGCAGCAGCGGGTCAGACATATTCAGGCGAACGTTATTTTTACGGATGCGGTAACTTGCCGACACTTCACGGAAACGGGTACGCACATCGTCAGCCGATATCACAGGCCGAACAAAACTGGTTTTGTATGCTTTGTAACGAGCAATCAGATCCTCTCGGGCTATAGCCCGCTCAACGCGACGTTCCGACCTTGCCCCTTTATCGCGGCGGTGAAGCAGACTGTCATACTGGGAGTTAACATTTACCGCACTCTGCAACACATCTTTACCATCACGATCCACTTCGCGGATTACAGCAGCCGATGTGAATGCTCCGATAAGTTCCTGCTGGCAGTCTAGCGTCAGTTCCGGGTGCAGCCGGCTAGCCTTTACCGGTCGCTGAGTATCATCACCTAAATCATAAATCGCCAGCCCCTTGCCTTTCTGTCGAAGCTCAATACCGGCAGCAATCAGCACGTTATGCACGTCATCCCAGGAGTACTCTACCTGCAGAAATAGCGAGTCAAGTTTCTCCCTGCAGGTATCCACGGCATAAGAAAACAGGCTCTCCTTATCACTAAAATGCTCCAGTTGGCGCGCAGCTGCAGGTGCAGACTTATAAAAGTTTCGCTGACGAACGATCGCCCCGGAGTCGTTAACCACGTAAGGACCGTTGTCATGCTTCCAGCCATACTTCAGTTCCATCTCTCGGCAGCATCGGTCCAGGGTGAAGTGGTCGTTGTACAGTGACGCAGCTTTGTAACTCACCGGATTAACGCGGTTGACGGTCATATGACAGTGAAGATTATCGGTGTCGTCATGGATGGCAAAAACATACTGATGCCCTTCCATTCCAAGGCGGTTAAGGCAATGCCTTGCGGATTCAAAAATCTGATCAGGCGTCGGTCGTTCGGTCTCAGGCCACGACAAGATGACGTGATAGACAGGGTCATTACAGCGAGTATTTTGCACGCCAACCATGTCCATTTCCGTGGAGGCTGTAGCCAGGGAAAAACAGTTGGTCTCGCAGATGACATTATCGCAACGCACCTGCTGGCGCCCGTCCGGGAACGTTGCGATAACATCCTGAGAATCCGGTAGCGCATTACGTGTCGCATACCCGACCAGGTCATTGAAAATTTTATCTTCCGAACGTGACTTGCGAACAAAGGGCCGTTCCGGCGACAGCGTTTCGCTCATCTCAACATCATCGCGCAGAATGGTGTAGGAGACGAGTTGCACGAAGCTGGATTTACCATCACGACGCCTTTCGGCCACGACTGCGAGCATCTTAATCCTCTGTGTTGTTCAGGCTCTCGGCCCGAAATTTCATTAACGTTTTCTGAAGTGAGGCCAGCGTATCAGCAAACTGCTTGCTGAGTTCTGGTGTCATCACTCCCAGTTTTTGCATCTCGGTGTAGAGGTGCTTTTGCAGGCCCCCCAACTTCAGAATCTCATTCATCTGCCTGGTGTCACCTTTGGCCACAATGCGACGACCAAGGGCTGAACGCCGGAGAAACTCTCCTATCGAGAGACCAGCAGCTTTCGCACTGGCCTGGATTTGTTCCTTCTCTTCCGGATAGCACCGCACGCTGCCCAAGAGCGCCGTTCTCTGGCGTTTTTCACTCTTACTCATCTTCAATCCTTCACGCCAGTTGAGGCGAGAACCGTAATCCGGGTGTCGGGACAGAGTCCTGACCAGGTCGTTTTGTGGGGCCGCCTGCGTGCAGGCGGTGCTACAAAACATACCCTGTCCCACGTTTAGCATCATATTCTGATTCTTTGTCTGAAGTATATTTTATTTCGGCTTCGCCGTCACTGGCTTACGCCAGAAATGCCGGGTTCTGGCACTGTGTTATTTCGGGAGGTATACTCGTAGCCTAGAATTGAGCACATAAACACAGGAAATGGAAGAATGGCTGAGAAGAAATGGTATAGCGTCGAGGATGTTGAGCTGGCTAAATCGTCACTGGATGATCTGCCAGATTTGACACCAATACGTCTCACAAAAACAGATGTACTGGAGCAATTGAAGGAAAAAATTATTGAGCTGGCGAATAACAAAGGTTACAGCGTGGAAGATATTCGAAGTGCGCTCGAATCTGCCGGGATACCAACCAGCGTTAAGGCCATCAGGGATATTCTTAATACCCGAAAAAAATCGCCACCACGTTCGGTTAAAAGTAAAAAAACGGCAGGCACGGTTGATAGCAGTAACAAAAAACCTGAACCGGAATCGAATCCGGTGAGCTAATCAGGTGATCCACTCAGGGGCGGACGGGAGAAAGAGAAAAGTCACGTAAGTGGCATTTCTCTTTCGGTCTGGAAGGGGGATCGTTTCTTACAGGTTCAATACCTGTATGAAACGACAAGGCTGTAAAGGTGGCGGAGGTTTTCCCCCGCCGGATACACATCAGGATTTAATTTTCTTCATTTTTTCCGCCATTTCCCACAGCGCGCGGTTCAGCTTGATATCCCCGTCAATGCCCGTGACCGCACGGGTACGCTGTAATCTTCCTTTCGCCGATGACGCCCACAGCCCGCCCTTAACCATATTTTCCTGAACGCGCTGATAGGTAGTCCACAGGTCGCCTGGCTTATCCGCCTCGCGGCGAGCACGTAACACATCTTCTGGCTCCAGTGGGATATGTTTTCCCTCCCCTTTTTCGTCATATTTCCAGCTGAGGACTGTCTCCGCAAAGATACGTTGTTCATCTCTGTTAAGCGGGATACTTTTCATCTCTTCACTCGATTCGGTGATACCGTCGAATATTTCCAGCACCTCATATGCGCCCTCGATAACCTGACTCACAATGTCACCTTTGTGCGGAACACGAATTTCACCGAACGTCTGCCCACACACCATGCCATTCGCACAGACGAAGCGGAAAAGCCCTGGGATCATCTGGTAGCTGCTACTCCCGTCATGGCTGTTGAGCAAAATAATTTCCGGCACTTCCTGCCCGCCAATCTGCCCTTCACGGCGCAGACGAAGCATGTGTTTTGTGTGTTCGCGTTTTCCCTCATCGCGTGTGTGGGTCTGGCAGGCAAAAAAAGGCTGAAAACCTTCCGTGCGCAGATTGTCCAGCAGAGTGATGGTCGGAATGTACGTGTAGCGCTCGCTGCGGGACGCGTGTTTGTCTTCTGAAAACACACTCGGGACATAGCGTATTAACTCGTCATTAGTCAGAGCGCGCTCTTTGCGAATAACATTGGCAGAACGGAAAGCAGAGGATAAACGGGCCATGGTAATTCTCCTGAATGGTTTTAATAATGACTGTCTTCTGGCGTTCTCCTTTCGAAGGTGAATCACCGTCGCGGGAGGGCGTTGCCGTGATGAAATGACCGGCCCGGACCATCAGGGATTCATGCAAGGGGGCTGCCGGAGGCCGCAGCGCAAACAACTGACCGAAGAGAAGGCGTGCGAACGGGTGATGGCAGCAGGCGCAGCCTTTACCCTTGCCTGAATCACGGTCCGTGCCAGTGTCTTTCACGGCAAGGACAACCCGTGACCACGCAGGGAACAGAAAGGGAAACGCCGGAGGGAAGTGGCGGGCAACGCCCGTTTCCTTTGAGGGGCCGCCATGCGGACCCGGTCGGGGCGGCGCTGGCGCAAGCCAGCTGCGAGCCCCGATTGCTGAGTACGCGGAAAATTATGCTGTTCGGGAAACACATTGCCCCGGAGTCCGGGGCAAAATGATTACCAGTCGAATGTCGCTAGACCGTCCAGTTCATCTCCCACAGCAGAAAAATAGATCATGCTGATATTGCCCTGCTTTATGCCCTGCCAGATAACCCAGCGCGCAGCACCTGACAGCCCTTTTTGTTTCAGCTTCAGGAGGGGGGATCTGACAGCATCAAGACGGATCATGAATCCGACGCCTGTGTCATGGATCCATTCCCGGGTAGACGTGTCGCAAGTCAGATCACCCAACAGATGGATGTCAGCAAGCGTAATATGGGAGGTGGAGCATTCAAGAACAGGGCGCATCACGCTCGCGCCCAGCGTGAGCGTTTTTCCCCATCCCAGCAACTCAACAACATCATTCCAGGCCCACTCTTCGTTTTCCGGAGCGGGCAGGGTCAGGAGCTTAAACGGAACACCCAACGTCTCCGCCAGGTGTTCTCCAACACCGCAGACGGGATCATCTCTTTCAGCAAAATCGGCACACGCCAGGTAATTTCCATGCAGGTAAAGCGCCTCATCGCAGTTTTCAAGCTGAATAACCGTGACGCCATAAGGCGCGCCCTCTGTAATCTTTTTCATTGTATACTCCGTCGCAGCAGGCGTTCGTTTCCGGAAGTCAGCGGCTCGATGCCGGTGACTCCCGGACGGGTCAGAAAATGCCGCCCCGGAGGACGGCACAGGTATCAGGCATACGCCCGCTTAATCTCCAGTGAGCGCAGCAACTGCCCCCACTCCACCACGTTCAGTGCCGGGATGCGCACAGGCTTGCGCTTGCGCTGACAGCGGGCGATATGACGCCCCAGCGCCTTCACGCGTGGCGAGATGCTCTCTTCTGTGACGGTGTCACGCTGTACCCGATGTTGCTTTCTCACCTCCGCGCTTTCGCGCGGCTTTACAAAATATTCCTGACATGCGAGGATAAAACGGTCTTTCATGATGTAACTCCATCTAAGACTTGTAGTGACCGGCCTGCTCGAACAGACCGGCGTGATAAAGCAGAGCGCCCGCTCTGCTTTTTTATTGCCGCTTACGCGGCAATCCCTTCGGCATAAATAAACGCCTTAACCTTTTCTATAATTTCGTCGTGTGTGAGTGAGGCGTGGTTGCGCATCTGGAAGTAGCGCGTACCATATTGGGCAAAAATATCAGTGATGTTTCCGCTGTACATTTCGCTCAGCTTGAATGACTGGCTGTCTGCCGTTCCCCGCCAGTTGAGCGGCGGAAGCACTTCCAGCATGTCCATAAACCGCGCTTCCGTGATTTCAGACACCGGCTGATAATTTTTCCGTATAAAGCGCTCTATAGCTTCTTCCACCGTCACCAGCTCCCAGTAATCGCCGCGAGTATTCAGCTCATCCAGCGTCTTCGGCGAGACCATAGTTCGCCACGCTCCGTCCACAAAATGCGCTTTGCGCCAGCCGTCGAATTCACTTGATTTGCTCCAAAATGCCATTGCTGTCATTGGTTATTTCCTCACTGGTTGAGCCCTTAGGCTTCTTTCTGGCGTCCTCTTTTTCCGTTTCCGGAAGGCGGGGAGCACGTTGCTGTGACACATGACCGCCCTGTTCCATCGGGGACGGAAACAAGGGGGATGACAAAGCCGCAGCGCAAACGACTGACCAGCGGGAGGGAGTGCGAACGGATGCAGGCATCAGGCTTCAGCCGGACCCTTGTTTATGGACCAGAACAGGGCAGCGTCAGTCACAGCAAAAGTGAACACCGCTGACAACGGGGTGAACATGGGCTTCGGAAGAAGCCGGTTTACCGGCTTTCCTTAGCGGCCGTCCGTGACGGCCAGTGAAAGTGGCGCTGCCGGAACGGCAGCTGCTCACGCCGCCCTTCAGGCATCGCTTGCTATCCCAACGGGACGGAGACAGGCCACGCCCTGGCTCCGCGGAGCTGGGTGGCCACCACGGGGACACCCTGCGAAGTGCAGGCGACGACCCGGTTCACCGGGGAGCCGAAGGGGCCCAGACGGGTTTGAATTTTGGTGATTATTGTGCTTTAAAGCCTCGATATCCGATTGAATATTGAGTTAAAATAAGTGCAATATTTGCACCTTTTTAAGATTTTTTATGACTGGATTTGAACTCAGATTATGGCGAAAAAGCCTGGGCTGGAGCAGTGATAGGGCCGCAGAGGAGCTGGGCGTGTGCCTGCGTTCTTACAAAGATTACGAAAACGCGCCAGAAGTAAAGCGCGCCATCGAGCTGGCCACGATCACGCTTTCCGTGCGGGGATTGATGCCTCTAATGGCACGGCCTCAGACCAGTAAGTCGAAAGCCTTAGAGATGCTCCAGAGAATGCTAACCTGATACACTGGCACAACCCAGGCAGACAGGGTTCTGAAGTACCCGCGCTCGATGCGCGGGGGCTTCAGCAGGGGCCGCAGATCAGCAGTCAGATTCATCGTCATGATGCATCGCGGAAACAGTCAACAACGCCGTAAAGTCGATGTCCAGCCTGTCGCACAGGTGCCTGAAATCGGTAATCAGATCCACCATGATGGTGTCCACGGATTCATCGCTGCGCGCAAGCCCTGTCTGGCGAGCGAAGTAGCAGAGCGTCTCAGCGGCGACTGCTGATCGGTCAGCGTTATCGGGCTCGCGGAAAGTGGGCCAGTCTCTTTCGATGGCCATCGCGGTCAGCACCCTGACCCCCGTCATCGTATCAGCCATCTTATTCAGCTCCGTGCCCGTTATTCAGCCCCGCGACCACCGCCCGTAAACAACCTTCCTGTCGGTTCGTGGTCATTTCGCCATTCATCAGTACCAGAGCAAACCAGGTATTATCTTTTAGCAGCACATAACTGTTGGATTCCCCCTGAGCACGAATCCGGATCTCACTGCTGGGTTCCTGCCCGTCATTGGGTAACGTAGCGGACATCAGTGCCAGCGCGGCTTCCACGCAGGGCAGGCTTTTTTCGGAATCCGTCCCGACCTCCGGGTCATCAAAACAGATTTCTGATTCACAGTTGATATTGCCTTCAAGCCATCGGGCCAGAATAGTCAGCCCTTCCATAACTACTGATGCTTTGATCATGTTCTAGTTCTCCTTATTGAACCCGGGCACCCTGCCCGGGTCCTGGCTGTGTCAGTCAATGGCGCGGAAAATTTTGCTGCGTTCCGGATGCTCAATAATGCTTACGTAGTCTTTCAGGGCGTCCTGACGGTCAACCAGGCCCTGGCAGGTCTGCGCGTACTGCGGCCCCATCTCGGAAGTCTTCCAACACAGTTGGTTAAGTACGAAAAGCGTGGCAATGATCCCGGCAGCGTCTGCGGAGACGTATTCATCAAAATAATTGCCTGGAATGCTCAGCCGGTAGGTTCCCTCTGGTGGGGTCATATACCCGGTCGGGCGGGTAGTGATGATGTCTGTATATGGGCCGACATGGCCGCTAATCCCGCACGGCACTTCCCAGAACTGCCACATGCCGCCCTCGTAGTTGCTGTGTCTGTCCAGAAATGACTGCACCAGTTGCTCGCCAAACGGCGTAGCGAACAGGCGCGGCACGAACACCTGGCGCTGGCGTGGGTGGGAGATTTCAATACGTGTTATCTGCTCAGTCTGGAAAATGGTCGCTGCGGTCGTAGTCATCATGGCCTCCTTCGGCTTCTTTCTGGTGTCCTCTTTTTCCCTTTCCGGAAGGCGGGGAGCACGTTGCTGTGACACATGACCGCCCTGTTCCATCGGGGACGGAAACAAGGGGGATGACAAAGCCGCAGCGCAAACGACTGACCAGCGGGAGGGAGTGCGAACGGGTGCAGGCATCAGGCTTCAGCCGGACCCTTGTTTATGGACCAGAACAGGGCAGCGTCAGTCACAGCAAAAGTGAACACCGCTGACAACGGGGTGAACATGGGCGCCGGAAAAAGCCGGTTTACCGGCTTTCCTTAGCGGCCGTCCGTGACGGCCAGTGAAAGCGGCACTGCCGGAACGGCAGATGCAAGCGCAGAGGCGCAGTTTTGAGGCAGACAGAAGAGTAAAAGGAACTGCCCGATTACTCAGATAGTCCCTTCCCAAAGGAGCTTCAGGTGCAAAACACAACACTGTCAGCCTGAATAACCCAGTTTATTCGGTACGTACAGCCGTTCCTGTGCCCGGATCACCTCAGGAGTATCCCTGACAGTCGCCGCCAGATTCAGCACCAGTGTGAACAGCGATTCTGAGCCATAACGCAGCCATTCCAGTTCAGCAAGTGTTGGAAAACGCGGTTGCCAGCGCCAGAACATGTTCAGCCAGTCAACTTCCTTCAGATCCGGATGCCGCTTGTTCCACTGGCTGAAGGTATCCGGACTCTGGAAATTCAAATCCAGGGCAGCCAGCTGCACAACACGATGATACTGAATCGCCTCCTGCTCTCGCAGCCGTTCCCACTGGCGGCGGGATTTGATGCCGGACTTATGCGCACTCAGCCTGGCTCGCTGTCGGTCACGCTCCATCCGCTGAAACGCCACCTCAGGGAACAGCCAGTGTCGTGTTGAACTGCACAATGGCGTCGGGCAATACTCGCCACGGGTTCGGATCAACGTATCAAATGCCATTTCGTAATCTCCCAACGTAGCCAGCCTCTCGCGGGGGTTCCATATGATGCCGACAATAGATTTCAGTGCTTTACCGGTCACTTTTCCGCGCCCTGTCAGCCGCCTGAAAAATGCGGCCGCATAGGGGTAGTAATTGAAGCGGCGGTTTCCCGTGTCATTTTCGACGTCGATAACATTGCATCAGCTATCAGCAAGTGCCGGAACATTTGGGCTTCACTGCCTGGCGCTGGATATGGGCAACCGGAGCACAAATTGGATTTGCTGCTGGCTCAGTACAAGAAGGCTGGCGGGGCGTTGGTATGAGCATCAAATACCTAATCCCCATTGTCATCGTCATTGTGTCGATGGTCGGCGGGCTGGGCTACTCGGCGTTCCATTACCACGGCAAGTACACAGCCGCACAGCGAGATGTAGCAACCGCGCAGGCAGTCACTACCAGCGTACTCACTGCTATTGACCTAATGTACGCCACTTCAAAGGCCGCCCATGAAGACAAACAGAAACTTGCTGATGAGGGCGAGACGAGAATTGTTTATATCAGAAAGGCGGTCAAAAACGATGAGTGTGCTGTTCGTACTGTCCCTGATGCCGCTACTGATAATCTCCGGATGCTCGAAAACTCAGCCCGTACCGGTGTACCCGCCAAAGATAAACCCTGAGCTGACTGCGTCCACGCCGGTACCGAAAACACCGAACCCGTTGCTATACGGTGATAGCCTGGTTCTGAATGCCCAGCTATTCGTGGCGCTGGGCCAGTGCAACCGGGACAAGGCGGCAATCAGGGAAATCGAAGATAGGCGGAAATAACGTTAGTTGCCAGCAGATTCGCCACCAGAGATGTTTTCAGGAACATCCCGTTTCGGGCTAAAAAGCTGGTGATTAACGACTATCCACTCCCCGCTAATCCACTTGGTAACCTGTTGCGGTGTTACGTCCATATGCCGAGCAAAATCAGCTTGGCTGCCATTATGGAAAATATTGATGTATCCCAGCAAGGTTCTACCTGATACCAAATTGTCATTATTCATTGTATTACTCCGCAGTAATTGAAGGGTTAACGATGAGGTAAGAAGTGCCGTGCTCGTCGTCCATTTCTACAGCATCAAAGCCGAGGTATGCAGCCACGCAGCCACGCAGACGCTGCATTTCCCAACTTGCAGCAGCGTAACCGCCAGCAGATGAGCGAGGCTCCAAGATAGATTCGAACGAATCATCACACTCGTCGTCAGCGATAGCGTTAGCCAGTGCTTCGATCTCATCTTCATCGGCAGTGACTTCGGTAGCCAGGAAAGCAACAACCTCTTCGATACGGTCACTCAGGTCGGCGCTGGTAGCCACCTTCTCGACAGTGTAGGCATAAACGTTATCACCGTGAGAACCAGCAACATCGGCGTCAACGCTGGCAAACAGGCCATCAAACACGTTGTCACCAGTCATTGCGAAAGCGCCAACCTTGATAACCGGTGCAGTGCTGCTGTATGAGCCGTGGAAGAGTTTCATGTTATTGCCTCAGTTCGTTGTCGATGGAACCAATATAATCAAAAAGTGATTATGCGGCAAGGTATTTATAATCAAAAATTGACTATATGCGACACGCATCACAGAGCGGCATTTCGAGGCTGCTGCGTAATGCTTACCCGACAAGAAGCATAGATTTGGCGTCAACCATCGAGGTGATCTCCTGTCTTGGCGGCTCGGAACTAGACGAGAAGTGGCAGCGCAACTCTGACAAGCGTGGCAATGCTGCGATTAACTGAGGATTTGAAAATGGCATTAGTTCCAGAAGGGTTTGGCGTTGGTGTTGCAGGTCCTCAAGGCCCGACCGGTCCGCAAGGTCCCACAGGTCCAGTTGGCCCAGCAGAATTGGAATGGAAAGGCACTTGGTCATCCGCTACCGCATACGTGATTGATGATGCGGTAGGTTACAACGGCGCTTCATACTTCTGCATAGCCCCAAATACAAACAGCGCTCCTACTGGCCTTCCTGGTGACACCAAGTGGGCATTACTTGCATCTCAGGGCGCAACCGGTCCGCAGGGCCCGCAAGGTGTTCAGGGTCCATCAGGCATTATTGCAGTAAGACAGAAATCAGAGGTCACGTTTACCGGCCTGAATTTGGTCATCCCAACGACGGCGACAAACCTAATGACTGACATCGTCTCGCTGCCTACATTCTTCAGCGTTGACCAGGGTGGCAACCGGCGCGGGCGGCAGTGTCAAGTGGGCAGACAAAGACGGCCAGGCGGTTTACGACGATATTGCTGGTCGCCTGTATGCTCGCCTGATCGCGCAGACTAAGGGTCTGATTGAGCGCACTGACTCGATGACTCTGGCTATGTCCCCAGAAGCAGAAGTTAACCTGACTAAGACCAACATGTACAACGTGAACGTCTCCGATCAGCTTAAGAAAAACTTCCCTAACCTGCGTGTTGAGACAGCCATTGAATACGCAACGGATGCCGGTGAAATGGTCCAACTAATCGCTGATCGCTTGGGCGAGCAGGACACCGCTTATTGCTCATTCACTGAAAAGATGCGCGCTCATGCCGTGGTGGTGGAAGAGTCAAGCTGGAAGCAGAAAAAATCAGGCGGCACCTGGGGCGCGATTATTCGCCAGCCTCTGGGCATTGCTTCAATGTTGGGGGGTTAACGAATGTCTGAATTAGTGACAGTGGGCTGCAAGCTGCCGAATGGCCTGGTGCTTGAGATTGGCGGTTACCAAGTGGAGCTTAACGGCTCCAACTCATCGCTGGTTGTTGGTGGTTATCCCACTTCAGCCCGGCAAGCCCCGTTGCCCGATAATACTGGTCAATATAATGACAACAGGACTTATCAAGCCAAACATTGCTCTCCAGCATCTCGATCCATCCCCCGAAAGCGAGTGAGGCTTCTGTCGGCTCGGTGCTGCCATGCGCAGTCAGCGCGGGATACGGCAGATACTGCATCTCGATACCCGGCTTCAGTCGCCCGGCCACGCCAGCGATGAACATGTGGACACTCTGATTGATGGCACGTTTGTAATACGGGTACATCGTCCCGTTCGCCCAGGCTTCTACCTCGGCCTGCACACACGCAGACACGGTGAGTTTAATTCGGTTGGCACACCAATTCGGCATCGTTCTTTCTCCCATAAAGGTTCGTGGATACGGCTGTCGCCGTAACCACTAACCAGACCGGGCGGTCAGCGGGGGAAACAAGGGCGCGCCCGCAAGCCGCAGCGCAGGCGAAAATCAGGGCAGAATGCGCTGATTTTTGACGTGAACGGGTGAGGAACGCGGCGAAGCTTCCCTTGTTACGCACGCAGCCCGGGCTAAGGTCTGGGCACGGCGTCAGCCACCCTTGGCACAAAACGTATCGCGGGAAAAATCACCTTCCGCCGGCACGGCGACAGAAGGCGACCGGTACGGGCGCGGCCTTTTTGACTCCGGATAACACCGGCTCAACGCCGGGGGTATCCGGCAGGGGGAAAACGGGCCGCTGGGGAGCGACCCGGGAGTGCCGGGGATCAGGCGGCATGTACAAAACTGCGGAAGGCCTGCACCTGATCAGTAGTGGCGTGGCGGGCTTCGTTTGCGACATACTGAATTTCTGAACGGCAGACCCACTTTCTTACCGGCTGCCCAGGGAGGATGACGACCTCACTGGCCCAGGACTCCGCCATCAGTTGGCCCGCACACTTCACCTGAAACCGGACGGAAACCACACGCGCATTATCGTCCAGGATCATCCTGATATATTCCTCCAGAATGGCTTCATCCGTATCACAGTAGCCACAGTCGCACGGGTCTACAGCCACGGCTTCCAGGGTGATGTTCGCGGTCGCCCGAGTGAACAGGTTCTCATCATATTCTGCCGGGTACGTCCCTTCCGTGAGCTTATAGCCCAGCATATTCACGCTGTGACACAGACATTCATACTGTTCGCGCAGCGCCTGCAGCAGACGCTTTTCCAGCATTTCCATCTCATCAGAAAAGCCCTCATCAGCCAGTCGAGTATCCCAGGAAAGGCTGTACCAGCTTTGTGTCAGTTCAAGTTGCACACGAATGCCCTGCTCCCTCACAGCCGTGAATAACGCCCGCGCATTGCACCTGGACAGATAACGCTTCCCTCGCAGCCCCGGAATAATTCGAAGCAGGTCAGCACTGGAAAGAGTGCCGTGGAAAACCACCCCGTCGCTCTGACCCCACTGCTGGCCATATTCAAGGTGGAGTGACGTAGGCCAGTTCAAGGCCAGCAGTTCCTGCTTTGCCATGGTGTGGTTCAGCGCACTGGTCAGGCTGTGAAAGGTCTGAAATGTCATCGTGTGTTTCCTCTGGTCATACAGGCTCACAGGGTCACCTCCCCGTCACGCGCGCCGTCGGAGAAGGCTTTCGCGTCGTCCGGGCAGTTAAACTCATAGCGCAGGCCTTTTGGATGCTCGGTGTTAAAGACATCCACGTAAAAACAGCCTTCACGCCCGAACAAGCCCGCCCAGTCAGGATCGCCTTTAACGCTCTGATACGTTGTGGTGATATTGAAATGTGCCAACGCGGCGGCGAACTCAGGGGATGAAATCAGCAGCTTATCCGTCAGTGCCTGCAGCAGGCTTTGAACTACCTGGCGATCGTTCATAAAATTCTCCTTCGCATGATGGTCTTAAAAAACTTTCTTCTGGCGTTCCTCCTTTCGAAGGAGGGTCGTTGTCTCTTGCCATGAGCGACGGTCAGCAACGGGCCATCAGGCAAAAGTCACGCTCCGGATGCAAAGCCGCAGCGCAAATGACTGACTGAAAAGGAAGGAGTGCGAACGGGTGCCGCAGCTGGCGGCTTGATTTTTGACGGCACGGTGCAACCGTTTAAGCGATGGCAGGAGATAACGTCTACACGGAAGGAGCACTCGGGAAGACAAGATGTGCGGTACAGGCCCGCCGGGGCGGGCATCCTTATGGGACCGGTCATCTGGCCAGACTGGCTAACGCGCCGGGGGCTTATGCCCCCTGAAAGCACCATGAAAACCGGGGCAACTGCCCCGGGATCTTCAGCCTTTGAGAAACCGACACAGTGCATCAATAACATCCGCCGTTCCCAGGCGCTCCTGCCAATTTCCGACATACCACATCGGCGTCCGGTAAGTCCGGCGAACGACTAGGGTCAGCGTGTTGCCAATCACAACCTCTGCAGGTATCCCCAGAAGGGACAGTTGCAAGTAACACATATGTGCTGCAGTCGCATCAATATCCATGCAACTGGCGAATAGCTTGTCCTGATAGTTGATGCCCTGTTCCGCAAGCACTTCAGCAAATGCGATCACCATACTGCCTGCCCCAACTGCCGGTTCCTGCAACGTAATGAACGGCTTGTGTTCCAGCTCGCTGAGTACATCACCGGCGGTGAGGCGAGCCAACAGGGCAGACAGATGATAAGGTGTGAAAAACTGGCCCATATGGTCTGAGCCGATCTCCAGTTCCATGAAGAGCTGGCCCAGAAAGTCACCCGGCTGACACTCCAGAGCGCCAGTGAGACACCCCAGCAACTGAGTCATCCGGTGAACATCATCAGGTTGATAGCGACCGGCAATCGCCAGATACTCTTTTTCCAGATCAGGACTGCGAAGAAAAACGTTCTGCACGGCAAGTGTCGCCATTTCTGCAAAATCGCGGAAAACCTCATGTCGGTGGTGATAGCGCGCCGTTTCACGAAACAACCGGATAAATTCCCGGCGGTAATGGTCATAGCCGTTCTGGCCAACGTGGCGTAACCGATCAGGGGTATTGGCTGGCGCGAGTATATCCAGGGTCAGCTGCGTCATTCTGGTGTTCCTTCCTTTGTGGCGATCTGCGGTGTGCTCCCGCCATACCGCGCTGGACGCAACGGGCCATAAGGAAAAAATCCAGCTCCGGACGCAAGGCCGCAGCGCAAATGACTGACCAGGGGGAAGGAATGCGAACGGGCACAGCAGTCGGTGGCTTGAATTTTTCCGGCACGGTGCGACTGTTAAGCGGAGGGAGGGAGTAACTGCTGACGATGGAGTGAAGGCTGACTCAATAAGGAGGGCGGACAGATTCGCCGCCAATTCATAGTCTGGCAGTGTCAGCGCGGATCGTGGATTTTATCCAACAAGCCAAGACGCACCATGTAAGTAATAACTGATTCTGGACGAAGCTGTTATTCCTTAGCAAAGGCAGGGCTCCGCCCGCCGCCACGCCATCAGCGGGGGCTGCCAATATGTCATCGGGTTGCAGGTGTGATTTAACAACCGCTGAGGAAGATCCGGGCAAATGATCGTCTGCCGCAAGGCGGTGAGGAAAACTGAGCGCAGCGACATCCTTAACATCCTGAGTAACTGCACTTAACCGGGAATTTGACCAGAATAAAACCGACAGGATATGACATGGTCACCATGAAATAAGTTGCGCGTCGCGCAGGAATATCCGTGACCACCTCAACCACACCACCACGTTGAGCCTGTGACACGCAAACGGGTTGAAAAAACTATGCGGGAGTTTAACTATCACCGGAATGCGACCGCGTTGGCGCTGGTAAAAAGAAGCGGCTACATGTTGGGGGTTGCTCCCCGGCAATCTCGACGATCCGTTTTTCTCACGACTGGCGCAGGACGTCAAAGATAACACACGGAAAGAAGGCGTCAAGTTGATGGTCTGCAGTGGTAGCCATCAAGCCAAGCTGGAGAAGATCGGTCTCAACCTCATGATATACCTAGGATGTGAAGCCATAGGTGCGCAGGTCACCCGAATGAAGGAGGTGGACATATTAAGGTATGCCGCCCACACGCTGACCGTAGTTGTGGTCAATCAGACCTGCCGATTAGAACGCAACGTCTTGAGTACTACCGTCTGGCCATGGCTGGCGCCAGCATCGTCGTCCCCTACTCCAAGATCATCAGTGCCCCCCTTTTAATCAGGCGTAGAACTCATCAAGGCACAAGCATATGGCTCATTCAGACGCAGGATAGATTCACACAGGACAACAATATTTTTAGTATCAGTACTGTAAAAACGGGGGTGACCATAACGTCTAGCCATCAAGTGGGACCACGGTCCCACCTAACGATATATCTCAATAGATACTAAGATAGGAGAGGGATAACTGACAAGTGGGACCGTGGTCCCACTTCAAGGATCAGTGCTTCTGTAATTTTGAATGATCGGCGAGTAGCATTTCAATACGTTCAATAAGAGAAGCAGGCACATCCGTCAGATTAAAGGAAACTGAGTTGTCAGAATATTTCGCCTCAATACCGACGGCAAACTTACGCACCGTGACTTGTGATTTTGTCCTGGTAACAGGCATCAGACGTTTTAGCAGTTCTTCGCTACTGAATGTAACACCTTCAGATTGCTGTGCGCGCAGCGCCTGGATCAGCTTCTTAAGCTCAGTTAAATCAGATTTATGGAACCTATAGAGCATTTCACCACTACGGGCGCTCAGTTCATTGGGATTCGCAAACAACTGTAAGGTTTCAATTGGCAGTTCAGCGGTTTTTATACAGCGCTGAATAATCTTGCGGGATATGTTCTCTACCTCAGCGAGATGGCTGACGTTCCCACTAAATTCAGAGAAGAGCCGACGGGCATAGCGTAACCCACGCTCATATGCACTGGTCGGACGATAATCATTTCCAATTTGGGATAGCCAGCGCATTTGCGCATCGCTCAACTCACCGACGAGAACTTTGTACTCACTGCCAGTCAACATTGCGGCCTTACGACGTCGACTACCATCTGCAATTTCGATAAGACCATTCTGACTGCGCCCAAAAGCTGGGGACTGCTGACCTGACGACCGAAACGAGGGCAACAAATCATCGAGGGAAGATTCTGTCAATAAGTCCTGAAGACGCTCGTTGCCGGCATAGACGGCAGTTCTGACTTCTATCTGGTCCGCAGCGATGGTTTTCAGAACAAAGATAACGTCCTCCCCACATACCGGCAGGGTGATACTGCTTCCTTTCATCGCGCTAACACGTGAAGAAAGTTGGCTGACTGCAGGTGCAGAAGGTGAGAGACCGCTCTCCCTGACCGAGACCGAATTAGCTTCATCAAAATTTATTGTCGGTGCATGACGTAATACAGGGGCTCTTTTCATTATGCATTCTCCCAACGCGTTTTGATTAACCGATTATAGATCTCAGCACAAACTGGTTCCCAAATAGCCACAGCGTTACGCCAAGCAGCCGGCGTTGAACGTTGATTCGCCGCTTGCTCGAAAACGGTACGCATCCTCACTTGACCTTTGCCGACTTCATCAGTCACACGTACAACTTCCTTCAGAACCATCCCGCCCCACGCGTTACGGATTTGGTCATCCATCCATTGAGATTGGCTACCGACTGCATTGCTGAATTTCGTAATCAGGACGCGAACATCTGGTTCAAAACCGTTCAAGTCAATATTGAGCATCAGATCTCGCAACATGGTAAAGAACTGCAGAGTAGAGACATAGTCATACAGTTCCGCCGGTGTAGGAACGACAATGACATCGGCGGCACAGGCGACATTAATTGTCCCTATCCCAAGGTTTGGAGCACTGTCCAACACAATCACATCATAACTGTCCCAAACAGATTCAATGGCAGCCCGAAGAAGAAGGTGCGGTGCAACAGGGAGTTTCCCGGAATCATGCAACGGATAAATTTCAGATTCGATGCGGTGTACAGCTAGGCAGGATGGAATGATGTCCAAGTTAGGCCAGCATGTTGGTTTGATGGCATAAGCTGCATCGTCACGCTGCCCCATATAATAAGGGAGAAGGGTATCTTCCGGGTGAATGTGCAAATCTGGAACATAACCATGATAAAGTGACGCGGTAGCCTGAGGATCCGTGGCGTCGATTAATAAGACACGTAACCCCTGTAATGCCATCCATTGAGCAATATGTACCGATGTGGATGTCTTATAAGCCCCCCCTTTATGAGCGGCTACCGCAAGGACAACAGGATCCTGTCCAGCCGGCCTTGCTGGGCGGGTACCAAACACATCTCTCATTGCATTAATTTGCTGTATTGAGTATCCGGTGCGTTGCTCAACACGTCCGATCATCGCAGTCTCTGGGGAGGGTAACTTCCCTGACTCTTCATAGTTTCGGATCGTTTGCGCCGTGACACCCACAAGATCTGAAGCTTCAGTGATCCGCCAACGCCTGGTAATCGCTCGAGCTTCTGGGCTGTCGTTACCAAATTGTGCTTTAGCGATTTCCTGCGTCATAAATTGACCGCGTTCTATACAACGATCCAGCGTTGACTTGAGGTCCATATTATACCTTATTCGTATTTTTGCATCTTTATAGTAAAACACCAATAAAAGCGCAAAACAACCATTAAAGCGCATAATGAGACAAATAAGGCATAAGCGTGACGTATGTCAGCAAAAGACAATCCGACGTGATCATAAGGACATATAAGAAGGGATTGAATTTTCGAAGATCATAAGCCGATATCCGAAGGATATTTTTTATTCTTTTTAATCCTCCATTTACTTTTTAACTAATTGTATTTTATCAAAAAAATAACGTTTTTATATGTGGAAACTTTTCCTCGTTCCCGTGGATCTATTTCATGATAGGCAAAGGACAGCGTCCGCATCCCGTCAGAGAGTGTTTATCGCCAACAGAGCCACAATTGACTTTGTAGCCGCCAAAAACCCTAAACCCCCCGTTTAGCGGTCCCCCAGTGGTCATGTGACAAGGTTCAATGGCGTGCAAATATGTACACGATTAAACCCCGCCCGTGTTATCCTTTTAATATGCGGACGCGCAGGCGCAAGCAAGTACGCCGCGGTGTGTTTCCGTACAACCTGACCTGAGGCGAGATGACCGTTCCCGCCACGGGATCGCCTTTTATGTGGAGAAAACGATGACTCAAACCATGTCCCAAAAACTCGCCAGAGACAGTCTTGGCAATGCAGAAACCTTTGAAGGGGGGGTTTACGTGACAAAAAACGGTGTGGCAGAACTGTTTATCCAGACTGCCGCAGAACGTGAAGCCGAAGTCAGAGAAATGCAGCAAGACCGAAATATCAACGCCCTTTTTAAGCTGGCAATGCAAGCGAAAAAAGAGATCGCAGAGGGCAAAGGCATGACCCCTGAAGACGTCTTGGGGAGGTTGCGTGCCGCCAGAAACTAACTCGTTTTCCATCACCGTCGCGCCTGTGGCTTACCAGTGCCTGGCCGATATTGAATCCTACAAAAGCGGAACGGTCGGGGCGCAACAGGCCGCCAACTTCGTTGATAACCTGCTGATGGAGTCAGTCGCTAACATTATCCAGGATCCTGAAAGATACCGCTTTAACGTCTACCTTTCAGACAGGGGGTTGATGCTGCGTGAAAGGCTTGATGTCGACGGCGAGTATCGCGTGCTCTACGATTTTGACGGCAAGACTATCGAGATCTTGCTTTTTGTCAGCATGAAGCAAGATTTTGGCACGCTACTTTATCGCTATAACATACTGAAATGATGCTCGAGTGTGATCAACGTACGCAGACGCGAGCCGAAGCCCCCGGATTTTAGAACCGTTGCTGCGTCAACGACGCAAAACAGACGCTTCCGCCTCCCGTATCATCGTGAGCGCATCCTGCGTCGACAGCGTGAACTGGACCTGGCGGTTGGCCACGATATCGAGCGCAAACACCCGGGTATACACTTCTGTGCTTTCCCCTTTTTCGTGGCCCATCAGCCCCTGCAACACCTTCAGCGGCGTGCCCTGATAGAGCATATGCATCGCGTAGCTGTGCCGAAAAACATGCGGGGTCACCGGCACGCTAAAATGAATGCCCTCGCTGTTGGCCTGGCGCTCGGCTTTCGTGAGCCAGTTGCGTACCGTGCGATCGGTGGTTTGCCAAATCGGCAAGGGGGTTCGTTCACCCGTTTGTGCGTCGATCTCAAACTGTTCCTTGGTACTGGCGAACAATCGGCGCAGCTCATCCACAAACTGCGGATCGGTCAGCGGAATGAGTCGGTTGGCCGACTTGCCTTTGGCCGGACGTCCGGGGCCGTTGCGCCTTTGCTTGGCAGTACGCAGGATGATATGCGGCATTTCAACCGTGAGCCGAATGTCCCGGCGCTTCAGGGAGAGGGCTTCATTGATCCGGGCCCCGGTATTCCACAGCAGGTTGATCAGCGCATGCTGTGGCCAGTCAGGCAGGTAATGGAGTAGCGCAGCGACTTCCGGGGCCAGCAGATAGCGAGGCAGTTCATCATAGATCAGCGCCATTTTACGTAATGCCAGCGCGTGCTGATAATTCTGCGGGGCCAACAGCGGTGTGACCTGGCCAGTTGGCGTGCCGGTGGTCACCAGTTGCGCACGGTAGTTGTCATGATCGTTCATTGTCGGTACCCAGAATTAATTTCCATGGGCCACAATCCCTCCTCGGCTCGAATTGATGACTGCAGCATGCCAAGCGATGCTCCCTTCCTACTCAGACCTGAGCCAATGCGTTGTCATGGTGTTCATGGTGTTGCCCGTATGGCATGAGTCCAGTGACAACGATGACATGGTTACATCCGGGAAAAGCGAACACGTCGCTCAGTCGGCTTTCACACATTTGCCCACCTGACGCAATGACCCATTTTCATTAGGGTGCGCTACGTAAAATCTGCCCATCTACGCCCCACGTCGACGTTCAGATTTCACGTAGCACAATCTTGTCCTAAAACGCGTACTTTTTAGCCTCTGGCAATGTTCATGCGCGCTGCTGCTTAAAATTATCGCTCAACGGGCATCCCACTGCACGCAAAGTAATTCGTCGTGAGGATCCTTATGGATCCTTTTACTACTTCCGACTTAAGGAATAATACCATATTTCGGAATCATATTAATCGTAAAGCGTGAGAGGTGTGAACCGGATCAGGCGGGGTAAACCACCACATGTAGTGGCCCTATCAGCTGACAAGGCTACTAGATATGGTATTTTCGGGGGCAGGGTGGCGGGTTGCCGAAAATACCCGAAAACGGATCTGACGGAGAAAAGGCGTACAGTCTGTATGTAATACCCATAGTACATACACAGACTGTATTGTATGCACTATATGTATTGTATGTATTGTATGTATTGAATGTATTGTGTTTATTCTACACAACGATTACACTGTCGCCATTACCCCCTCATCCTGGAGATGACATCGTGAGCAGCCTTCCCCACGACACCGTACGCCGCATCGAGGACGCCGCCGCCGCCCTCATCGCCGCCGGCACCTCGAACCCGACCAACGAGCAAGTACGCCAGCACCTCGGTGGCGGCTCTTTGTCCCACATCTCCCCGGTGATGCGCGCGTTCCGCGCCCGGCAGCGGGAGCTGGCCAGCGAACAGACCCTGGCGCTGCCGCCAGAACTGCTGCAGTTGCTCACTGGCCAGTTGGGACTGCTATGGCAGGCGGCCTGCAAACAGGCGAATGCGGACACCCTGGCGGCGCGTGAGCAGGCCGATGCGGATATCGCCCAAGCTGACCAGGAGCGCGACGCCGCCCTGGCGCAGGTGGCAACACTGGAGAGCGAACTGGCAGTGCTGCGTGAGGTGGTCACCGAGCGTGACCGTCTGCTGGCAGAGGTCCGTGAGCTGCGGGCCGAAGCGCTGCCGCTACGCGAGCAGGTGGCCCGCCTGACCGCCACCGGCGAACATCTGACGACGCAGTTGAAAGAGACGAAGGCGGAGCTGAAGGGCGCCAGGGATGAAAACCGTAACTTGCAGGGCGAACTGCTGGCCCTGGCACGGCAAGAGTTTGCTGGCGGGAAGGGAAAGGGATGAAGATAGAAATCCGGCCTGCGTGGAAGCACTTCGGATAGCACTGGGACGGGCACGCGACAGTGCTGATGAATGCGGCGATCTCCATCGCTGTAACCCTGGCGTCAACGCATTTCCGGGCAGTAGCCCGCCTGCGGCGGGAGCTAAGACGCTGAGAGAAAGTGACGTTCTTCAGCTATCGTAGCTCGCTCTACTCCCGTGTATCCACCTTGCAGATCCTGGCCGATCATGAACACGCATTCTGACGGAACATGAATGCTTTTTCTGGTTTTGCATGAACGCCTATTCCGGATACGCTTAACCCTTCACACCTCATTGTCCCTTGTCTACCACACCGTAGTGATGAGGAGCCCCCCGTAATATGGCGAGCGCCTCCTGTGATGGCAGCGTAAACTGCACCTGGCGGCTGACCACAATATCCAGTGCAAACACCCGCGTATAGACCTCGGTACTTTCCGCTTTTTCATGCCCCAATAACCCCTGTACCGCTTTTAGTGGTGTTCCCTGGTACAACAATATTCTTTACCTGTATTGTCTGGCAACGATCTGGCCGTGATTGAGGCGAAGCGTAGGAATAATGATTAATGGTGTGATATCACGCCATTAATCCTACTTGAAGTAGAGGGGTTTACGGCTGATCTAGCCCCCTGAAACACCAGACAGTAGCTGTATCTCCAGATAAGAGATAGGCTTGAATATATGTCTAACACTAACGCCAATTTTGAGATGACCAGGATCCTGTTAGGGCAAGAAGTCCGTAAACGTAAAACGATTCTGTCGCATTAGTGATATGAAGTTGGCAAAAGTTGCTCTGTCGGTTATTTAAGCAGCCAGCAAGTAGAATTGTCCCGCAGGCGACAATCCCTCACTTTGCGGATGTTGATATTGTCCTTTTCGTATCATATAGATCAGTTCGATGCCGGCCAGGATCGTCTGTGCTCGTCGAAACGAGTTGAATCCCAGCATCGGGCGTATGCGGCGTTTGATGTTGCGGTGATCTTGTTCAACTAGATTATTCAGATACTTGTTCTGTCTGACAGTAATGGTTTCTTCTTCTGGTTTGTCGGTGTTGAGTGTAGTCAGCGCTGCCGTGTTGGCTCCACTTTTATCAATGGTCACCACCTCGGGTTCGCCGTGATGACGAATGGCTTTGCGAAAGAAGCGCAGCGCCGCTGTGGTATCCCGTTTAGCGGCCAGCAGGAAGTCGATAGTCTGGCCTGAAGTATCTACCGCACGGTACAGATATTTCCACCGCCCTTTGATTTTGATATAGGTTTCATCCATTCGCCATCGACGCCCCACGGGACGTTTATGTCGGCGAAAGGCCTTATCCAGCAGCGGTACCAGACGGATGACCCAACGGTGCAATGTCGAGTGGTCAAGGACAATTCCACGCTCTGCCATTATCTCTTCGAGGTTTCGCAGGCTCAGTGAGTAAGCCAGGTAACAGCGGACGCACAGGGCTATCACATCAATGGGATAATGCAGACGACTGAAGGGTTTTCGGATCAGAGGCATAGTCAGGTAACATTTCAAAAAACAGTATCTTACCTAACGACTCCTTAATGCGACACAACCGATGAAACAGAGGCGTTGTCTGATGAAACCTGAATTTTTGGAGCGTGTTTTGCTGGCCGGTTTTAGGTCGGTGGCTAATTAATGAATACTCATGCGGATGCCTTGCCCCCATAACCCCTAAAAATTAATTCGAACATATAACAAAAAAAGGGCAGTGACAATATAATAGACTTATGGAAGTATCATTAATATGATGTATGAAATAATATTTTTGTACATTGTGACAATGAAAGTACAAGTAATTATTTGTGCCAGAATGGCATGTTTACTAAACGGAAACGGGGAGGGCACATTACCTTGCCATCTTTCTACGAAATGTAAAATATCAATCAGGTTAATTATAAGTGATGGAATATACAATCATAAACTTGAAATTATGAGTATTTTTGGGATAAAGAAGGAATGTTAACTTGGCGGACTCTGCGATGCTCGGTCATGTGGGGGCGGGGGAACGGTTAGCTACCGATAAGTTATCCTGATCTTCCGACTAAATATGAGCGAGTAACTCCGAAATATTAGCAGTTATGTGCAGGATTACGATACCTGACAACCCTGTTGTATGAAGACAAAGTTAGTCAGGCCGAGATTGGTCACCGGTTAGACGTCAGTAACTCAATGGTCTCGCGGGAACTACGCTGTATTTGTTCTGTATATGGCTTGATTAATCAGTTATTTCAATGTGATGCAAAGTAATAAAATGAGTGCTTTACTTATTGAGCTCAACGTGTGTAGTTAAAAAAATGAGAGGCGTTTGTATGAGATTTAATTCAGCTTTACCACTATCTATAATTATCTCTAATGCAAGTATCGCAGCATCAACTAATACAGTGCAGTTTCAAGGTGAGGTTACTACGCAAACATGTTCGGTGAATGTTAACGGAAGCGAGTCCAACCCAGTAGTCCTATTACCGACTGTCGCTGAAAGTAAACTTGCAACAAAAGGTTCCACAACCGGTGATACAACTTTTACGGTTAACGTGACTGGATGTAATTTTTCGAGTAGTGATACTACGATAAAAACCGTGTTAACAGCTAACAATCCTACCGAAAACGGAAACTTGGGCAATGCGGGCGATGCGACTAAGGTGTCCATTCAACTGCTGGACAGCGACGCCACTACGCCGCTTTCATTCGCCAACGGTTCCAGCGTCACTACGTCTGATATGAAACTTGTTGCTGGTGCTAGTTCAACCTCGCAGAATCTTATCGCTCGTTATTATGCAGAAGATAATAATGTGACTGCAGGGGCGGTAATTGCTACTGCACAATATGCCATTACCTATAAATAAGTTGGTGTTCGCATTCAATCCCAACTGATACCAGTACAGCTCGTCGCCGGGTGGTGCTGACCGACTGGTTCCCTTTTATCGGTTCACGTTTATGCCACAGATAACCCGTACCGCCCGCAGATGGGCTGCCCTGTCGCTTTGCCTGATGAGTTTTGCTGTCACCTACACGTCGGCCAGCGTCACGTTGCTCGGTAATCGATTGATTTACCCTGCTGAAGCACGTGATAAAACGTTACATTTTACCAACGACGACGACATACCGGCGCTGATGCAAGTCTGGCTCGACATCAATAACCCCAAGTCCGCACCGGAAAACGCCGATGCACCTTTTGTCGCCTCGCCGCAAATCTTCCGTATGGCCCCGCATAGCGGGCAGATGGTGCGGCTGTCGTTCGTCGGCCTGCCGCTGCCGCGCGATCGCGAATCGCTGTTCTACCTCAACTTCCTGCAGGTGCCTGCGGTGCGCCAGACGGACAGCAATAAGAACAAACTGCTGCTGTTGGTCACCAATCGGCTGAAGGTTTTCTATCGCCCCATCGGGCTGGTCGGCGATGCCAACCACATCATCGATCGACTCAGTCTACGCCAGGTTGGCAACGCTTTGCGCGTCGATAATCCTACCGGCTACTATGCCAACGTCAGCCAGGCCGCGATACTCAGAGGCGCGAAACGCACCGTGATCCCGCAGGCGGATCTGATCCCGCCGTTTTCAGAGGCCAGCTGGCCTGTGAACGGGGAGGTTCAGCAGGTCGCATTGCGCATCATTAATGACTATGGGGTGGAAATCACACGCACCATGAACGTCACGCGCTGAACCAGACAGGGAGGTTTTCATGTTTGATGTTCGTAAGGCGACGTCACTTACCGCATGCTGGTATTGCGTGCTGCTGGCGCTGCCGCTGGTCTGCGCCGCAGATGACTATACCTTCGACCCAGAACTGCTGCGCGGCAGCGTGCTGAGCAACAGCGCCTTGAATCAATTCAATCAACAGGACGCCGTCGCCCCCGGCAGCTATCAGATCGATCTGTACCTCAACGGCCACTTTCTCGAGCGCGATCAAATTCGCTTCGTTCGCGAAGGCAAGCAGGTGCTGCCCTGTTTTGCTCGATTACAGCTGACGCGATTCGGGCTGAAAAAACCGCCGACAGCCGAAACGGAATGCCTGCTGCCTGGCCAGGATCTCAAGGATATCACGGTGAACGCGGACATCTCGCGGATGCGCTTGGATCTCAGCATTCCGCAGGCGCTGTTGAACAGTCAGCCGCACGGCAGCATCAATCCCGCCAGCCTGGACAGCGGCGAATCGATGCTCTTCGTCAATTACAATCTAAACCAGTACCACGTCAGCTACCGACAGGAACAGACCCGCGAACTCGACTCGACTTACGCCAACTTTAACGGCGGGTTCAACCTCGGGCTATGGCGCTACCGCCAACAGTCCAGCTACCGCTACGATCGGGAATTCGGCGAACACTTGGACACCAGCCGCCGCTATGTGCAGCGCGCGATCCTACCCTGGCGTAGCGAAATGCTGCTGGGTGAAGGCTTTACGGACGGACACTTCTTTTCCGGCATGGGCTTTCGCGGCATTCAGCTCAGTTCGGACGATCGCATGCTGCCAGATTCACAGCGCGGCTATGCGCCAGTGGTGCGCGGCGTGGCGAAAAGCAACGCCCGCGTGACAGTGTTACAGGGTAAAAGCACGCTGTACGAAACCACCGTGGCGCCGGGACCGTTCACCATAAACGATCTGTACGCCACCAACTACGCCGGCGATCTCACAGTGGTGGTGACGGAAGCCGGCGGCAGCGTCAGCACCTTCACCGTTCCGTTCGCAGCGGTGCCGGAATCCATCCGGCCCGGCCAGTTGCGCTATTCTGCGATCGTCGGCCATTCCCGCCACGTCGGCGACAACGACCTGTTCAGCGAACTGACCTGGCAGCACGGCCTGAGCAACACCCTAACCTTTAACCTCGGCAACCAGTTGGCGGACGGCTATCATGCGATGATGCTGGGCGGCGTGTACAGCAGTTGGCTGGGCGCCTTCGGCATGGACTCCACCTATTCCCACGCCAGCCTGCCGAACGGCGGCCTCTCAGGCTGGATGCTGCATCTTTCTTACAGCCGAACCTTCAGCCCGGCGGACACAACCTTATCCATTGCGGGTTACCGCTACTCTACCGAAGGATTTCGCGATCTCAGCGACGTGCTCGGCGTGCGGGCTGCCGCTGCCGCCGGCGAACACTGGCAGTCCGACTCCTACCGCCAGCGTTCGCGTTTCGAAGTCGCCGTCAATCAGGGTATGGGGGCGTTTGGCAGCCTGACGATATCCGGTTCGACTCAGGACTACAGCGATCAGCGTTGCCGCGACGATCAACTCCAACTGGGCTGGGGGAAAACCTTCGGCAATGGTGTGGCGCTTAACCTCTCTGTCACCCGCACCCGCAGCCAAGGCTACAGTAACGGCGACTACCGCGGCTATGCGCCTCGGGATAACGTCTACAGCGCGCCGCTGGCGCAGAACACTCAGATTTTCACCGCCCTATCGCTGAGCTTCCCGCTTTGGCATTCGTCATCCGCCCCCAGCGTATCGCTGCTGGCCAATCACAGCCAGGGTCAGGGCGACAACTATCAGGCTGCGCTGTCGGGCAGCGGCGGCGGCGAACAGCCGATCAGCTACGGCCTGAACTTCACCACCGATGACGACCGCCAACAAAGCATCTGGGGCGGCAACCTGCAAGTCCGTCTGCCTTATGCCAACGTCACCGGCTCGTTCTCCACAGCACACCATTACCGACAAGGTTCACTATCGCTGCAGGGCGCAGTTGTAGCGCATCGTGGCGGCATGACATTAGGGCCGTATGTCGGCGACACCTTCGCCCTGATAGAGGCGCCCGGAGCCAGCGGCGCACGGGTGATGGACAGCCAAGGGGCACGTGTCGATCGCTTCGGCTACGCCTTGGCACCGTCGCTGGTACCGTATCACAACAACACCGTCGTGCTGAACCCCGAGGGCATGAACGACAAAGCGGAACTGGAAGAAGGTCAGCGGCGCATAGTCCCGTATGCAGGCGCCACGGTGCGCACGCACTTCAACACCGTGTACGGCCAGGCACTGCTGATCACCGCGCAGCGGCCCGCTAATGCGCCGATCCCGATGGGTGCTAACGTTTTGGACAAAACAGGCAACAGCGTGGGCATGGTCGGCCAAGCCAATCTGGTGTATCTGCGCAGCGATCAGCGCGCCGGCGAACTGACGCTGAACTGGGGCGATGAGCCAGGCCAACAGTGCACGCTGCGTTACCGTCTGTCCATCGCGGAAGAAAGTCCGATTCAGCGCCTCAGCGCCCCATGCCACTAGCCCGTTAAACTTCCTCTCAGGAGAATGTAATAAACACATCCCACCCATTTGATAGTGGCGAAGGGGACGGCAGGTAGGAGTGAATCCTCGCAGACTTCCTGCATCATGGTGGCCAATACGGAATGCATAAAGCTCCCTGATAACTGGAGGACCCACAAGATGAAATATACACTTGTTGGCGTCTATAACGTAAAAAATCTGATGCAGGTTTACTTCATTGTTGGGCATACAGGTGACGTGATCGACAAGCAGATAAAAGCGCTACACGGATTACTGTTGGAGTTTGGTGAAACAGTACGCAAGAGCCGTGCCTCACTGTACAAGGCGATGCCAGAGGTACTAGAACGTCTGAAGGAAAAGATGCCGCCGTTCCTGATCTACTAGATTGAAGACCAGTACCGGCGGCTTAGTGACCTTTATATGCAGATAGACGGCATCGAAAAACAGCTCGCCGACAAGGCGAAACAGAATGAAGCCTGTCAGCGGTTTATGGACATCCCGGGCTTAGGTCCGCTGGTCGCCACAGCAGCAGTTGCCATCATGGGTGATGCAGGAGCCTTCCGCTCAGGACGGGAGTTCGCGGCCTACATTGGGTTGGTGCCGAAGCAAACAGGCACCGGTGGTAAGGTGCGACTTTTGGGCATCAGTAAGTGCGGCGACGTCTATATGCGGACGTTGTTTATCCACGGAGCCAGGGCAGTGACGCTGCTGGCGAAAGAACCAAGTCCATGGGTAACCGAGCTGCTGAAAAGACGGCCGACCAGCGTCGCGGTGGTGGGGATGACCAACAAGATAGCGCGTACGGTGTTGCCCCTGGTAGCTCATAACCGTACCTACGATAAAAAAACCGTCAGCACCAGGTCGTTCTGAACGACAGAGGCTGTCAAAACATTAACTCTCTTAACAGAAGGGTGAATGCTGAAAGGTTGCTAGGGCAGCCGTAGTGATGACAACGGCATGTAAGACTGGGACTCGCTAAACTTAGTTCGTTTCTTGAGCTTAAAGCTCGCGAGGAGAATAAGGGGTGAGTCAGCGTATTACATCGAGGCCTGCAGCACCGGCTGTAATAAGACCGGATATAGAGCTGCAACCTACTGTCAACGTCAACACCATGGAGACCTTGCAAACGGGATGCGTTCATATAGATACGATGAAACACATTACTTACCCGACCACCGTCCTAGCACTATTGGCCATGTTACTATTTGGCTCATCTGCAGCAAAAGCACTCTGTATTCGGGTTAATCCAGGGTTAAATGCCGGTTATGACCTTACTGGAGTTGGAACCAGTTTAGGCAGAATAAACCTAACAAACTCCTACCTGCAACCGGTGGGTTCTCCGCTTGGAAGTAGTGTATTTCGTTTTAGTGATAGCGCTACTTATCCGAGTCCTGATACAGTATTGTACGAATGTGACCTAACCGACGCAGGAAAGATCAACGAAGTATTTGCTACTAACGGTGATGACAGATTGGGAGGATATTATGATTTAGGGAGCAAAGATGGAAATCCAGGGTATTATGCGACGGCATTTCCCTATGTTGGGATCCGTTTGACCCACTTGGATTCCGGCAAGATTTTTACCCGCTACTGGCAGTCAGCACCGATTACCCGCTATGCAACCGTCGGTAGCAAGATTCAGGTCCGGGTGAAGGACTTTAGCGCAACCAAAGCAGATTTGATTAAACTTAGCTCCCTACCTGGTAATTTTGGTAGTTGGTGTTCTATGACGCCTGTTAATGTTGTTTCAAGTTATATATGCGCCCAGCCAAATGGTTACGTCACATTTCAGGGACCAGGTATTGACTCTGATCCTATAGGCAGCGATTCAGCAACATCTTTTGCAGCTTGGTGGACAGGACGTTATCAGGCTATTGGTATGGGAACTGCACCAGCCTCTTCGATCTCCTATACCCCAACATGCGTAGCACGCAACGTGACACCATTGGTGAGATTCCCTCCCATAACAGTCAGCCAACTCACCACCGGGCAAACTTCGCAGGCGCAGTTCACTATCAATATCGAATGTGACAACGCCGCCGTGTCCGGCGTCAGCAGCAACAATATCGCCCTCGGCGTGCAGGTGCCGTATGAAAGCTATGTTGCGACTCAGCGACTCGGTCTGGTCAACCCCTACGGCGGCGTGCGTTATCTGCTCTCTAGCGGCTACGGGACCGACAGCAGTGTTGCTACCGGCGTAGGAATCGCGCTCGCTAATGTCGGCAACGGTGGGCAGATGAACTTCGTCGGCTGGGCAAATTGCGGCTCCGGGCAATGCCTACAGGGAAACAACGCTGGCTGGTATCCGGTGCTTAACGGTGCCACTGGCGGCGGCAGCACCACGGGAGGGTTCACCCACTATACCACCCAACTCACCGCCACGCTCGCCCGACTGCCCGGGCAAACAGTTACCGCGGGAAAAGTGGACGCCAGAGCCTACGTTTGGGTTAAGGTGCAATAATGAGAAAGAAATATCTGGCTATGGGATGCGCTTTGCTGCTGGCGGCAATGAACGTACAGGCGGGCATCATGGCGTCCGCCACCCGGGTCCTTTTCCTTGAGGGAGACACGGAAAAAAGCCTAATGTTGTCCAACACCAACGGCTATCCGATAGTAGCGCAAACTTGGGTCGATAACGGCGACGTCAACGCCGCCCCCGAACGATCCCATGCGCCGTTTGTTACGCTACCCAGCGTATTCGTTTTACGGCCTTCCGTGATGAAAGGACTACGGATCCTGTTTATCGGTGCCAATCTGCCCACCGACAGGGAGTCAGTATACTGGCTGAATCTGTATGAGATACCGCCAACTCAGCAAGACATGCCGCCGATGACGTCGCGTATTACGCTATCAATGAATACTCAGATGAAAATATTCTACCGCCCGAAGACGCTGAAGGGAGGCGTAGAGCGCGCGGCTAAGGGCGTTTCATTCTCGCTGGTAGAAGAATCGCCGAACGAATATTTGCTACGATGTAACAATCGTTCAGCATTCTACCTTTCATTCGCCAATATTTCTATTCAGATAGACGGATTAGATTACGCTGTACGACAAGAAAACGATATGATGATTGCGCCGCTAAGCATAAGAGACTATCGTGTGAGCAATATCAGTATATCTTCCCCCCTCCAAAAATTCACGGTTAAAGCCACCTTTATAGATGAGAAAGGCCAACAATTTATGAATGAGTACTTAAATTAGTTCTCTATGGTTAGGAATCTAAAACGTATTTTTTTTTGAATTATCAACCATGAACTGTTGCAATTAGGATTGCTATGTGGTTCGGTCTATCGAGTGGTAAAACGTATAAATGCCATTTTGATGCTGAAAACCATTCTTCAGACGCACTTACCCAGAGAGGGGCTCTGAAGCCATCGTTTTTCGCAATCCGATGAGTAACATTACTGCGAAATCATCTTCACAAGAATTTTAAGACAGTTAGCATTGCTGGCATTCGTTTAACTCCTGTGGAGACCGCATAATGCCAAAAATAAGATGGGTCCTTGACAAAAAAAACACCACGTCACCGCATGGCGCATCAGTCGCCTGACTCGTGAACAATACTGCGACCTTTACGACATCCTATTTAAATCAATGCGGCAGTGTTCAAAAAGCGCTTTTACATGCTTTCCTTCTGAGAGGAATTTTCCCCTGCTTTTAATCATCCTGTTCCATTGAGTGTAAGCGTACACCGTGTACCGTCTGGCGAATATCTGACACATTCGACAAAGTAGTTCCCACCAAATAGTAGTGGTAACCAAAATGTCATATACCCAGAAAAATGTTATTGTCGGCAGGCGAAAAGGCTGCCCCAATTATCCTCTCGAGTTTAAACAACGGCTTGTTGCAGCCTCCTGTGGACCCGGCGTCTCTATCTCAAAACTGGCACGGGACAATGGTATCAATGCCAATCTGTTGTTTAAATGGCGTCAACACTGGCGGCAAGGAAAACTCCACCTATCGCCATCGTCTGAAGCAACTATGCCCGCGTTACTCCCGGTAACGCTTGAAACCGAACCCGAACCCGCTAATCAACCCTCATCCACCCATGCTGGATCGGAAGCGCTCCCGCTATCCTGTAAGATAACGTTCCGGCACGGAGCACTCCGTCTCAATGGTGTCGTCAGCGAAAATCTGCTGGCGATGTTGATACAGGAGCTCAAACGATGATCCCACTACCGGCTGGCACAAAAATCTGGATAGTGGCCGGTATCACTGATATGCGGAACGGCTTCAACGGCCTGGCGACCAAAGTGCAGACCACGCTTAAAGATGACCCCCTGTCTGGCCATGTTTTTATCTTCAGAGCCGCAACGGTAGCCAGGTGAAACTGCTCTGGTCTACCGGTGACGGGTTGTGCTTGCTGACCAAGCGGTTGGAGCGCAGCCGCTTCGCCTAGCCGTCAGTACGGGATGGCAAGGTGTTCCTGACGCCAGCCCAGCTAGCGATGTTGATGGAGGGTATCGACTGGCGGCATCCAAAACGCCTGCTTAACTCGCTGACAATGTTGTAAAAATGCCCTATCCCGGTATCATGCCGGGATGGACAATACGCCCCCCGATGACATCCTGCTGTTAAAACAACGCCTGGCCGAACAGGAGGCGTTGGTTCGCACCTTGTAGGAAAAGCTGAGTCAGCGGGAACGCGAAATCGACCATCTGCAGGCACAGTTGGACAAGCTGCGTCGTATGAACTTCGGGCGTCAGTCAGAGAAAATGGCCCGTCGCATCGCCCAGATGGAAACTGACCTCAAGCGCCTTCAGCAAGAAAGCGATGTCCTTACCGGCCGCGTGGATGACCCCCCGGTTCCCCGACCGTTACGCCAGACGCGCACACGCAAACCGTTCCCGGCATCACTCCCTCGCGATGAGAAACGCCTGCCGCCTGCAGAAACGCGCTGTCCAGACTGTGGCGGGGCGCTGACTTATCTGGGTGAGGATACGGCAGAGCAACTCGAGCTGATACGCAGCGCCTTCCGGGTTATCCGCACGGTACGGGAAAAGCATGCCTGCCAAAAGTGTGACCATATCGTTCAGGCTCCGGCCCCTTCACGACCTATCGAACGCGGTATCGCCGGGCCGGGTCTGCTGGCCCGGGTACTGACCTCAAAATATGCGGAACACACCCCGCTGTATCGCCAGAGCGAGATATATGCCCGAGAGGGTGTGGAACTGAGTCGCTCGGTGCTGTCGGGTTGGGTAGATGCGTGTAGCCGGCTGCTGTCCCCACTGGAGGAGGCTCTGCGGCAGTACGTGCTGACAAACGGCAAGCTGCATGCCGACGACACGCCAGTGCCGGTGTTGTTGCCGGGGAATAAAAAGACGAAGACCGGGCGTCTGTGGACGTATGTCCGAGATGACCGTAATGCGGGTTCAACGCAACCGGCGGCGGTGTGGTTCGCGTACTCGCCGGACCGAAAAGGGGCCCACCCGCAGGGCCATCTCGCTGGCTTCAGCGGTGTGCTTCAGGCCGATGCGTATGCCGGGTTCAATGAACTGTACCGTCCAGAACGAGAAGCCGGGGTGATAAAGGAAGTTGCGTGTTGGGATCATGCGCGGCGTAAAATCCACGATGTCCATGTCCGCACGCCCTCGGAAACAACCGAAGAGGCGCTGAGACGTATCGGGGAACTGTACGCCATCGAGGCACAAGTGCGCGGGTGGCCAGCAGAGCAACGGCGGTTGGAACGACAGCGAAAGGCCACACCGTTGCTAACTGGGTTGGAAAGTTGGTTGCGGGAAAGGGTGAAAACGCTGTCGCGACACTCAGAACTGGCGAAGGCGTTCGCCTATGCGCTGAACCAATGGTCGGCGCTGAGGTATTATGCCGAGAACGGTTGGGTGGGGGTGGATAACAACATCGCAGAGAATGCCTTGCGGATGGTGAGCCTGGGGCGCAAGAACTTCCTGTTCTTCGGTTCGGATCACGGCTGTGAGCGAGGGGCGTTGCTGTACAGCTTGCTGGGGACATGTCGCCTGAATGGAGTCGATCCGGAGCATTATCTACGGCATGTGCTGAATGTGATCGCCGACTGGCCAATAACCCGGGTCAGTGAGCTACTGCCGTGGCGTATAACCCTGCCAACAGAATAACTTACCCGACCTTGGTCAATACGGTCTTCGCTGTACGCTTACCATTGAGTATCAATTTTTTATGGATATCCCTCATCTCAGACAAGTTTTTATAATTGAAGGGTAAGAATAGATTTTGTCTGCTTTGAATTTTTTTCATATATTGAAAAGTTATCACTAATTAGGGCGATGAAGCTATCGCCAGATAAAACCAATTCATGTAAGGCGAGTACCACATCAATGAATGACGCTTTTTTATCTTCCACAGCATATATCCCATAAGTCTCCATCTGGAATGACAGAGACTCGATATTACTCAGCCAAATTTCGTGTTCTTTCTGTGTTTTTTTTACTTGATTCAAAGCATGCTCAAACTGAGATTTATTTTTTCTGTGTGTGATTTTCCGCCGAGTTGTGACAATATGACGAGGGCATTGCCTGTAATTACCATATATCGGTTTTTGACACCAAGATAAATGATATTCTGATTAATAAATTCGATGGCAAGCCGATAACCTTCTTGGGCAAAAAACGTGGCCAGATACTTACGTGCAGAACGCCATGCGGCTATAGCAGCAAATGCCATGGTGATGTTGGCAAGTGCGATGATCCAGTTAGTGAAGTCACTGGTTTTGGCCATGCTGTTCAACATAAACAGCATCAGAAGGACGACAAGGAACAGTACGAATCCTGTCCTCAGCCATCTGCCTCTGCTTCATTGTTCCCATCCCTCTCAGTGCGTGGTTATATCCTACGTTGGCTATATCAGTGACTAACTTGTAAATTGGACATAATTGTACAGTAAGGCGGGTATTTAAACAGCCACTGTTTTGCAATGGGTATATGGAATTTGCCGTTTATTTTTGGGCAATGGAAGCCCCAGCTGCGTATTTTCATGAACGGAGATCACCCAATAACATCCATCGAGATCGGGTAATAACATTTGAGTGGATCGCTGAATAACATCGATGGAGATCACTTTTGACTCACTTTGTTATTCGGTGATCTCCATCAATGTTACTGGAGCTTCACAGGTGTGTTGATCTGTATCTTTTGCCATTCCGGTGAAGGATACCTATGCCGACAGCGCCAATCTCCATGAGAAAACTTAAAGGAATACTTAGACTTAAATATGGTGCCGGACTCAGCCATCGTCAGATTGGCCGTAGTCTCGCGATCTCCCCCTCCGTTGTATCCAGGTATGCCAATCGGGCGGCTCAGATTGGTATAAAGCAGTGGCCGTTGCCTGCAGAATGGGATGATGCAGCATTAAAGCATGCGTTCCTTCAAACGCAGGTGAAGATGAAGAAGCACTCCCTGCCAGACTGGGCTACGGCACACAAAGAGCTGCGTAATAAATGCGTGACGCTGCAACTGCTCTGGGAAGAATACGCAGAGCGCAATCCTGGTGGTTTTTACAGTTATAACCATTACTGCCGGATGTACCGCGAATGGCTGAAAACCACCTCGCCTTCGATGCGCCAGGTCCATAAAGCGGGTGAAAAGCTCTTCGTTGATTACTGTGGGCCAACCGTTGACATTACCAACCCTGATACTGGGGAAATAAGAACCGCGCAGATCATCGTAGCTGTTCTCGGTGCGTCAAGTTACACATGGGCAGAGGTCACCTGGTCCCAGCAACTTGAAGACTGGGTGATGAGCTATGTTCGCTGCTTCCAGTGGCTGGGTGGAGTTCCTGAAAGTGGCGGCACATCCCCGCAACCGTAACTACGGCTACAGTACCCGTGAAGAGCATATGCCGGAGGCCCATCGCCAGCACGCCACCTGGACACCGGAACGGCTTCTGGAGTGGGCCGGGCGCGTTGGTAGTGAAACCCACGACTACGTCCTTCATATCCTGAACTCACGCCCCCACCCGGAGCAAAGTTACCGGTTCTGTCTGGGACTCCTGGACCTGCACAAGAAATACAGTAAAGCCAGACTTAACGCAGCATGTGCCCGGGCGTTGAAAACTCAGGTATGGCGGCTTGCGGGAGTAAAATCGATCCTGGAAAAAGGTCTGGATAAACAGCGGTTGTGTCGCATTAAGGAGTCGTTAGGTAAGATACTGTTTTTTGAAATGTTACCTGACTATGCCTCTGATCCGAAAACCCTTCAGTCGTCTGCATTATCCCATTGATGTGATAGCCCTGTGCGTCCGCTGTTACCTGGCTTACTCACTGAGCCTGCGAAACCTCGAAGAGATAATGGCAGAGCGTGGAATTGTCCTTGACCACTCGACATTGCACCGTTGGGTCATCCGTCTGGTACCGCTGCTGGATAAGGCCTTTCGCCGACATAAACGTCCCGTGGGGCGTCGATGGCGAATGGATGAAACCTATATCAAAATCAAAGGGCGGTGGAAATATCTGTACCGTGCGGTAGATACTTCAGGCCAGACTATCGACTTCCTGCTGGCCGCTAAACGGGATACCACAGCGGCGCTGCGCTTCTTTCGCAAAGCCATTCGTCATCACGGCGAACCCGAGGTGGTGACCATTGATAAAAGTGGAGCCAACACGGCAGCGCTGACTACACTCAACACCGACAAACCAGAAGAAGAAACCATTACTGTCAGACAGAACAAGTATCTGAATAATCTAGTTGAACAAGATCACCGCAACATCAAACGCCGCATACGCCCGATGCTGGGATTCAACTCGTTTCGACGAGCACAGACGATCCTGGCCGGCATCGAACTGATCTATATGATACGAAAAGGACAATATCAACATCCGCAAAGTGAGGGATTGTCGCCTGCGGGACAATTCTACTTGCTGGCTGCTTAAATAACCGACAGAGCAACTTTTGCCAACTTCATATCACTAATGCGACAGAATCCTATTTATTGGCTTGCATGAGAGAGACATATTTAGATTTTTTAATTCTTACCAAAAAAGGACAGTGCATCGTTGTGCTGTATCGGTGAAAATGCTTCAAGAAAATTAGTTATATACACAGGATATGTTCTGATAATAAATGAAAATATCATATATTGATACTTGACTGAGCATCAGCCCCCTTACCTGATTGTTAACCTTTCTTAATGATCGGTGATAACGATCGATTTCGTTTGTGGATAATGACGTTAAGTTAATCTCGCTTTACAGCAAGGTGTTTACACTGCCGGACACATAAAAAATAGCTACGGCAGCGTAAATTGTTGTTTAAATCGGGTAATGAAACTTATCGGTATGCCTGCAGTTTCATGATTGACTTTGCGGGCTAATTCCGCCCCCGTGTTATTCGCTCCCCTTAAAGGGGCTATGTTAACAGGTGATACGATGAGTTACTTTAAAATATTTTTTGTTCTTACCGGTTTTTTTATTTCAGCACTGTCAGCGTTGTCCCCTGCGTATGCCACGCCGGTTATTGGTATTGGCAGTATGTACGACGTTCTGACGCCGGACATGCAGAGTATGACCAAGCGGATTTATAATACCGGGGACTCGACGGCCTTTGTGCGCGTAGAACTGCTTGAAATAAACCCTGGAAGTAAAAAAGGGGAAGAAGAAATGCCGCAAAAAGAATTGTCCGGGACAACTCCGGAGCGTAACCGTCTTATTGTCACGCCCCAGCGGCTTATTATCCCTCCGGCAGGTTTTCAGGCTGTGCGTATTCTGTGGCCGGGAGAGCGGGAAAGCGAAAGGTATTTCCGCGTCAGGTTCACCCCGGTCATGCCTGAGGCTGATGACAGCTTTGGGCTCGATAAAAAGGCGATGAGCGCCTATCGCAAAGGCACCCTGCATGCCGGACTTAATGTGCTCACGGGCTACGGTACGATAGTGATTGTCCAGCCCGAAAAACCGCGGTTTAACACGGCCATCGACAGTACCGGCGCGGCAGGTATCACCGTAAAAAATAACGGTAATGCCACGGTATCGCTGGATAATATCCGCCAGTGCAGAACAGCGAATACCGACTGCGGTGCCGTCACACGAGAATTTATTCTCCCCGGAAGAACGCATACCGTGGGCAAAAAATCCGGATATAAAACGAATTTCACTCTTATTGAGGGGAATAACAAGCGGGCGTTGAGTTATTAACACCCGGAATATCAGTACCGGTTACGCAAATTCGCCTGACCGTTATGGATTAACTTCAAACCTTAGGTAATATAGTAAAATGAAACGTAATTTTTCTGCTCTGAATAAATCTCTGGCTGCCGCCCTGTTTTCCTGTGCGGCTTTCGGCGTCGTTGCCGCGCACGCTGCAGACAGCCAGAGCTATACCATCAACCTGACCGCCACCATCCCTTCAGACTCTTTTCAGGTTATCCCGGTAGACGCGGGCTGGATTGACCAGACCCAGGATATGGGCTACGACATCGCGACCAGCAAACTCAGAGTGTTTACAAAAAATTTCCAGTACAAAAACACCGCAGGCGGTATTCAGGCAACCCTGACGGGCAACCTGAACAGTGATGGCAAACCCCAGCTGTCAAACGGAACTGACGTTATTCCTCTGTCGGTCAGCTTCAACAATGTTGCCATCAGCAAAACGGCGACCACCGTGGTGGAAGCCGCGGCGGCAAAAACCGGCGGGCGTACCGCGCTGAGAATCGCACAGGCGGATGATAGGGCGCTGGACGTGAACGGGTCATTTACCGGCAGCGTGTCGATGATTTTCGAGCCGGTAGTGGTTACTCCGGAAGCATAACAACGCCTGTCCTTTCACGTGAGATGGAGGCCGCGGCAGGTGACTGCTGCGGCTTTTTTTATGAAGAAACGCTTGCTTATTCTTGCTCTGTTCCCCCTGAGTGTGGCGGCTGCGGATATGACGCTGGCGGCCAATATGCGGGGGTTGCCGGAAGACTTCCGCCGGTATTTTTATGACTCTGAGCTGATTGTTCAGGTTTACCTGAATGACACGCTGCTGTTTGATGCTGCCGTAGCCCTGAAAGAGAACGGAGACATCCGTCTGATACGTACCCTTGATGATGCAGAGGATACGGATCCGGAAACCCGCGCGCTCTGGAGTGGCGTGCTGCAAAAAGGGGTTTCGACAGGTCAGTGTATGAAAAACTGCCCTTCCGGGCTGATGGCGGTTCAGTACCGGCTCGACAACTCCGTGCTGAAACTTTACACCGCAAGCTATGAGACCGCCCGGACCAGGAGCTCTTATATTGCCATGCCGGCAGATACGCCGGGTGGTGTCATTATGTACAACGATGCATCCGTGACAAACACGGCGTCCACGCGTAGCTGGGGTATAAATTCATCCCTGACGTCATCACTGGCAGGCTGGAGCCAGAGAGCGTCTTTCCAGTCATCCGGCACGGAGGGCGAGTACCACTACAGCAGCGCCAGCCTGTACGAGCTTTACACCCAGAAAGAGCTTCAGGGCAGTTTCGTCCGGCTGGGTTTTTTTACCCCGGACAGTGATACCGGTAATGTGCAGACTGCCGGTTTCGGTTACGACACCGTGGCGGGGGCGATGTGGGGAACCTCTGATGCGCTTCTGGTCAGCACAGACAGCGTCAGCGCCTGGCCGGTTTATGTGACCGGACGCAATCAGTCCATCGCAGAAGTCTGGCGTGACGGTCGCCTGGTTCATACCCAGCAGTTACAGGCGGGTGTGCAGGCGCTGGACACGCGGCCGTTACCGGGCGGCATTTATGACATCACCATCAAGATTATTGAGAATGGTCATACCGTCGACACGCAGCAGGCGCAGATTTACAAACCACAGGGGTGGTCTGACCCGAACCGGCGCTGGCGCATGAATCTGTGGACTGGTCAGCACAGAACGCTGGCCACCGGTGAAGGACGGGTGCGTGAGGATAATCCCTTCTCCGTTGGTGGAGGAATTGATGTCCTGGCACATCCGCGGGCTGTTCTGGGGCTCAGCGGGGCGGCAACGGAAAAAGAGCACCAGGTCAGGACGCGGGCAAATATCACGCTTTCACCTGATGACTCCCTGTTTGCCCAGTACACGCTGGGTAACACCGAATATCATTTAAATCAGAATACCGACATCCGTTACTACCGCAATATTCCCGGTGGTGGTTCAGCCAGTCTGTTCTGGCGCTCAACAACGACGGACGTCTACGGGCACAGAACCGCATCCCGTCAGCAGGGTGATACCTGGGGCAGTTCCCTGGCGCTGCGACTGCCCAGGTCAACGTCGCTTATCGTCAACGGGCAGTATATGGATACGGCCTGGCGCAGTGGGTTTGGTGCCGATATGTCGGTAACCACGCTGGCCACCCTGTCGGGACGCGACATGAACTTCCGGGTGAGCGCATATGACCGCCCCGGCTTTAATGACCGCCGTCGCGACCACGGGGTCGCATTTGGCGTCAGCATCTCGCTAGCCCCGGCAGCCCGGCACACCCTGTCGGCAGAAACGGGGATGAACCAGAATCAGGGGTATTCCAGTCTGAACTATCAGTGGCAGCCGGGAGATGACAGCAGCATCCGCTCTCTGGGCGGGGGAGTGTCCTACAGTCCGCAGAATACGGTTATCAGCGGTAATGCCTCCGTTGATACCCCGTACGTCAGCGGGGATGGTTATGTGCAGCATAACACCCGCGGTAGCACGAACACGGCAGGGGGTAACCTGAGTCAGGTGCTTGTGATGGGCGGCGGCAGGGTGGCTTCCGTGAACGGCAACAACAGCCGCAGCATGGAATCCGCGCTGATTGTGGATGTGGATTCAGATGATGAAACCGCGAATGTACTGGCTTCCGGCCAGATGGCCGAAACACAGCTGAAAGCAGGACGCAATATCGTTCCGGCCGGGCTGTGGAAAAAAGAGACCGTACAGTTCACTGCCCGCGGAGGAGAGAGTGTGCAGGTGTTCCCGCCCGCCAGCAGCGTGCAGATGCAACGCGGCAGCGTGAAATACATCAGAGTGAAGGCGGTGAAAATCCTCACGGTGGTGGGCATGCTGCAGGACGAAAATGGAAACGTACTGAAGAACCGCTACGTAAGCAGCGACGTCTCCGGCGGGGTGATAAACGCCGAGGGGGTGCTGACCCTGGATTCCGGTATTGCGAACCGGACATTGACGGTCAGGGCAGAAAATGGACAGCCGGCAATGCAGTGCACGCTGCCGGCGGAAATGGACAAAGACAGGAACGTACAGTTTATCAGCACAGTGACATGCCGGGCAGACGGTTCAGGAGAAAAACAATGAATCACTTAATATTGCGAACGCTGGCGGGGATGACACTGCTTGCGTTCAGTGCCGCGGGTATGGCGGCGACCATGGTCATTACGGCGTCGTTTACCCCGTCGATAGACAAGCCGGAAAACAATACCTTCACGAACACCACGCCACAGAGTGGGTATTGTGCCGACGCACCTGGCGAGTGCACAGATAACAACACATTCAGTATTGACATGGGGGGGATCACAGCTTCTCTGGCAACATCGGGATTTACAGCTAATTCAGAACCCAGAATGGGTATGTATTTCAAAATGCCCGGGGCGTGGCGAGATGTTGAAGTAATGAATCAGATTACGGGAACCCGAGAGACAGTGAGTTTTAGAGCCAATGCCTTCTCTGCCAGATACAACACACTCACCGACTGGAGTATTGTGCAACATCAGCAAGCGTGGAACGGTTCTTCGTTCGTTTATGCGCCTTCCCCCTGCAGCTATTCAGGATTGGGATGGCTTCCACCTAAAGCTTATACATTCATGTGGAAATGGCCTGTCAGCAATGCAGCCTGCTACAAAACCGCACAAAAGGATCTCACTGGGGAGCCGTATTTAATCAATCACACCAGTATTGGTTATGAACTTAAAACACCTGACCCTTTAAAAATGGAGACCGGGGTTTACACCGGAACATTAACGCTGAACGTCGGTCCGGGAGGCGATATCGATTTCGGGGATAACTTCCAGGTATCAGACACGGAACTGACCATCAATTTTACCCTGTCGGTAAACCACGAACTGAAGTTAACCACCACGGCAGAGAACCAGACCGTGTCGCTGCAGCCCTGTGCTCCAGGCCGGGTCTGCACGGAAGATGAGGGGCAGGCCAACTGGGAGCGCTGGATGGTCACGCGTATCACCCCACAGCTGACAGGCCGGAGTAACTTCAGTCTGTCCAGTTCAGGCGAATTTACGGTTTATCTGGAATGCGAGCAGCAGAGCGGCCCGGACTGCGCCCTCAGAAGCGATAAAATGCCCTCACAGACGGTTCCCGTTCAGATGCTCCTGACATTACCCGACAACATCGTCGATAGCGTCACCGGCTCAACCGTGTCAAAACGCAGGCTGCAGGCTGGACGTGATTTGACGAAGAACGTTTTTGTGACAAAGACGTTTGGTCATAACAGGGCCGGCAGTATTGATTTTCTTGTCGGTCAGAAAGACGTTGATACCATGCTGACAACACGTCCGGATACCTATCGCGGGGCGGTAACCGTGATTTTTGACCCGAAAATTTACTGACATTCTGCAAAGACCTGATATCCGTTACCGGGAGTTGCAGGGGATACTGGAGGTGGGCATGCCGGTATGATGAATTTCATTTGCAGTTAATGTGATTCCGGTGCAAGGGAATGCGGTTGTGTCGCATTAAGGAGTCGTTAGGTAAGATACTGTTTTTTGAAATGTTACCTGACTATGCCTCTGATCCGAAAACCCTTCAGTCGTCTGCATTATCCCATTGATGTGATAGCCCTGTGCGTCCGCTGTTACCTGGCTTACTCACTGAGCCTGCGAAACCTCGAAGAGATAATGGCAGAGCGTGGAATTGTCCTTGACCACTCGACATTGCACCGTTGGGTCATCCGTCTGGTACCGCTGCTGGATAAGGCCTTTCGCCGACATAAACGTCCCGTGGGGCGTCGATGGCGAATGGATGAAACCTATATCAAAATCAAAGGGCGGTGGAAATATCTGTACCGTGCGGTAGATACTTCAGGCCAGACTATCGACTTCCTGCTGGCCGCTAAACGGGATACCACAGCGGCGCTGCGCTTCTTTCGCAAAGCCATTCGTCATCACGGCGAACCCGAGGTGGTGACCATTGATAAAAGTGGAGCCAACACGGCAGCGCTGACTACACTCAACACCGACAAACCAGAAGAAGAAACCATTACTGTCAGACAGAACAAGTATCTGAATAATCTAGTTGAACAAGATCACCGCAACATCAAACGCCGCATACGCCCGATGCTGGGATTCAACTCGTTTCGACGAGCACAGACGATCCTGGCCGGCATCGAACTGATCTATATGATACGAAAAGGACAATATCAACATCCGCAAAGTGAGGGATTGTCGCCTGCGGGACAATTCTACTTGCTGGCTGCTTAAATAACCGACAGAGCAACTTTTGCCAACTTCATATCACTAATGCGATAGAATCCCGCATGCTCTTCCAGGTATTTCGGAAACGTAGATAAGGCTGGGTGAAAGTAAGCGTCTCAATTAGACCGTCTGCTGCACAGACGGTCTAATTGAGACGCTTACTTTCCTAACCATGGCCACAACCCTGATTTTGAGATTGCCCCCTTAAGATCCTTTATATCACTGGGAGACGCTACTCTGTGTTGATGGCGTATAGATAATCTTCAGCCTGCCGGTATAACGGCCCGCCGCCTTGGCCGCCAGCGGGAAGACCGGAGTCGTCAGCGTTATAGGTGCCGGCACGCACAGCGAAACCCCGGACCTTCCCGGCAGGACGACCTGGCGCAGTATGTTACGCCTGTTGATGTTGGACCAGCTAATATCCTTACCGTTAGACACCGTCCGGGAAGTCCCCGTCGTCGGGTCAATCACGCTGACCTGATAGTCAAGCCGGTCCGTCTGGCTGGACTTATTCCCCCCCGTGCGGTAGACGGAGAACATTCCGTCCGGTCTTCCTGGTGCGTCTGACCCTTCGTCCTGAAACAGCATATCGATGCGCTCGCTTGTGCCGTTGCTGCCGTCATAGAGGCACATGTCCAGAGATACGCTTCCGCTGGCCGAATGGTTATTAGCCGTGCCCGGGCGGTTCGACAGGTTAAGGTCCACTTGCGGCGCGGCGTAGGGAAACTCCGGAAAGTAGAGCTGCTGGTTGTTCAGGTCCGTCACCGTCAGAACGATATTGGCCGTCCAAGTCGCATTCAGATCTCCGTGCGGCCATTTTCGATAATTCATAATAAGAGTCGCCCGCCAGACGCCGCCGGTGAGGTTACGAAGGTCAGCCTGTGATATGAAATAGGAAAAAACAGGCGCTATCTCAAAATTTGCAGCATTTATCGCATTCCAAACTGGACGATTACTTACCCCGTTAAACCTTCTGTTAGTAATAATGATATCGCGTTCGGCATGGGTGTCGTCCTGCACGAATCTCAGAGTTATCTGTCCGTCTGCTATGGCAGACTGCCATACGGGTGAGTCGGGGCACGCCCCATGGGCGGTATCCGTGGTACTCTGGCATACCATGGTCACTGTCGAAGCCTCAGAGCCCGAACCTTTAGTCTGCGCGTCCCATATGAACAGGCTGGACGGTACGGATGACGCGTCATAAGTTGCCGAAAAATCGGTTATTTCGGTGGTCGGGAGCTCCGCACTTGCCGACGAAACAAAGCATAATAACAGTGCGGACAGCAGGCAAATAACATGTCTTTTTTTCATTCCATCTCCTGGCGTTTTCACTACCTGAGTTTATATTGTAATTTCCCATCAACCATACTCGCGGCGCATTCACGAGCCGGTCAATGCGGTCGGCTTCGCGTCACGACTCACGCCGGCGGTCATCAGCTCAACCTGCTTTTTCTCCTCGCCCGGTAGGTTCGCCACGTCCGTGTTTTCGCACACCATGGTGCCCACGTAGCGCACCACGTCGCGCACGGCCCTTACCTTCATGCTGCACCGCCAGAATTTGCTGTCTTTCATGACGTACAGCGTCTCCAGTCGTCTTGATGTTTCCAGCATGACACCCCCACCGCCGAGCGGCGTCCAGGACGCGACATTCAGCGGGATACCGCCCTCAAGCGGCCGGCGCTGCGCGTCAGTCATCCTGCCCAGCCACGTGTAGCGGGTATCCACCTCAACGCTTCGGCTAAATACCTTGCCCGGGATCAAAAAGACAGTGCGCGAGCCGCCGCCCTTACGGAGTTCGCTGCTGATACTGTTCGGTGAAGACGCGGAATCGGTAACGCTGAACGTGGTCTGCCGGTAGCCCGGCACGGTAAACAGAGCGCGGCCGTTACCGCTCACGTCGCTGCGTCCGCCGCTGTCCAGTGAAACGCTGACCCGGGAGTCCTTTTGCTCATCGTCCTGCTCCACACCAATCATTACGGCCGACGAAGGCGTTCCATTTCCCCACCGCCCCCAGAGCGGACCGCTGCGGTCAACCGCTAGTGAAGAACTGTAGCTACCGCTGCTGCTCAGCCTGTGCATGCCGTCTGACTTACTCCAGGCGTCACTGACCGTAAGCGCACCGTTGCCGTATTGCCCGCCGGCACGACCGTACGCGGAGGTGGTCACCGTATCCGTGTTTACGCCGTACAGGGATGCTCCAAGCTCGCTCTCTCCGCTTACGCCCATATAACGACTGTAGGTAGCGTTATAGCCCAGTTGGTTGCTGCCGCGCCGGCTGGTCTGCCAGCTTGCTCCCGCAGAGGAGGAGCTTCTTAACTGACCAGCGCCGCTGCCCGCGTGCGACAGGGTAAAAGTGAGGAACATGCCTTTGTCCGTACCGTCATATCCGGTGTCTTTGCGCATAAAGACGTTAAAGCCTGCATTCACGTTGAGGCTTTCCCAGCTGAAATATCGCGTGATGCCTGTCTGCCAGGTGCGGCTGCGCGACCGGGTCTGATACACCTGCTCCCAGGGTATCCCTGCCTGACTATTACCGTCATCCTCGGGCAGGTCTCGGCGGTAGACGTAGCGGCCTTCGTTACTGCTAAGCGCATAGCCCAGCGTGCCGTACCATTTTAAAAAGGGCACAGACAGCATCACGTTCGTACTTTTATAGCACCCGCTGTAGCTGTAACGGTGCGCCCCCTGGCTGTTGCAGTCGGGGGCGACCATCGCCGAACGGTAGAAGCTCAGCGAAAAGCCGTCATTGTAGTTAAACTGCTGAATATTACCGCGCGATCCGTCTGTGCCGTATAGGTAGCTGGCACGGGTCGTCAGCGTGCCGTCAACGGGCCCCATTTCGAAGCCGTGCCCCCAGTCGGCAGCCCCCTCCCAGTAGCGGGCTGCACCGAAAAGAGCCGCGCCGGCGGTAACGGACGCGTTTTCGTTCACTGGCAGGCGAAGTCCGCCCTGCACAACGTTCCTGTCGTCATCATAAGAGCGGCGCGCTGTACCGCTGTCGTCGCTTACGTTACCGGCTTGTACAAACCACTGGAATGAGCTGAGAGGGGCGCCGCCGGTACCGGTATAGGGTACGCTCTCGGTTCTGACCAACTGGTTGTTTTCATACACCCGCAGGGTGACGGCATAGCTGCCTGCCGGAAAGGTTCGCGTATCAAGCTCCTGTGCACCGGCCTTCAGGTAGAAAGAGGAGAGAAGCTGACCGTCACGGTAGGCGTCCACCCGGGAGTCCCGAGAGAGAAAAACGTTAATGGGGGTGCCCCGAGAGACCTTATCCATGTTGATCCATGACAGGGTTGACCCTACGCGTGCCCCGCGAATTTTGCCCAGGGGCAGTTGGCTGAGGTTAATATTCCCGCCGGCGTTACTGAAGATATCCCGGGCGTCCATGAGCCCCCCCTGGAGATATACGCGTTTCAGCAGGTCTTGACGAAAATATGCGTTTGTGACATATGCCTTCTGCATGCTGGCTGAGCGCGACCGCTGCCCCTGCCAGTTCCAGTCAATGTTCAGATAGCCAGTCTCCGTTACTCCTAGCGAACCGTTACCTTGCACGGAGGCAGACTGGTAGTCTCTGTCGGCAACAAAGTTGAGGTTCTGCTGGTGCACCAGCGCATTTTTGCTCTCCGCGCTGGCATCGTAGTAAACTTCTTCCTTTTTTTTTGACAGCCGGTACTGACCGCCAAGAAACAGACCGACTCTGGCATTGTTCTCGTCGTATATAATAGCCACTCTGTCAGTTTCAATATAGTCGCATCCTGGCGCCCTGCCGTTGGTGCCGCAGGCAAGGTTGCCGTTGCGCTTGAGCGGAGAATTAAGAGAACTGCTGAGGAGGGCCTCAAGCCCGGGAGCGTCCGAAAACTTCTTTAGCACGGCTCCAACAAGCGCTCCTGGCTGTAAGAACTGCACGTCCTCAAGGTCGACCCTAGCCTGAAAGACGCCGAGACTTTCACCATAGAGAGATACGTCCAGCATCATATTCTGTCCGCGCGCAAGCTCTTCAAATCCCGCGGGTACGCTGACTGCGGCTTGAACGCCTATGACCGCAGATAATGCCGCCGCGGTGGCAGCAGAAATAAGCTTCAACCTGATACGCATTTCTGTCTTCCCGACTTAACGATATCCGTGATGAAAACGGGGCGCTGGCCCCGTTAAAGTTAGTTGTTCAAAGATTATTGACCAGCGGGAGCAGTGGCCTGAGTAACCACAAGACTGACTATGCCGCTGTAGGTGCCGGCCGGCGATGTAATGACGCCCGGCGTTTTCTGGGCAATGACCAGAGGCATTGCAGAGGAACCGTTAGTTAAACCACCAGGGAACGTCGTTGCATAAGCGAAGGAAGTGGCTGAAGTGGTCAGCGTCTGGCCGTTGACGGATATGCTCAACGGAATAGGGTTTGCGCCCGCGCGGTCGATCAGCGAAGGCTCCGAAGCTAGGCTCACGTTCAGGGCCCTATCCTCCATGTTAGACCAGAACTTAATCTGTTGCTGATAGGGCTGAAGACCTTTGCCCGGGAGATATTGCATCTCAACAGCCGCAGGCAGTGGGGAGCCATCGGCCTTCGTCACCTCAATGCTAGGATCGATGCTGGCGGTTACGGTGATATCACGCTGGACGGCGCTGGCGCTGAATGCGGCGATCAACGCGGCAGCGCCGAGAGCGATTTTGAAATTACTTTTCATTGAGATTTCCTTTTAGGTTTACATTGCCCTTTAACTGAAAGGGGGGGTAATCAGCCTGCGATGCAGGCAGTTCGGTTTCTTCTGTCCTGTTCTTCGTCCAGTTGAAATACTTTATTTTGTAGGTGTTACTAGGAGAGAAGTGCATTTCCTGGATGGAGGTTTCGCTTTCCGGATAAACTGTCAGCGCCTTTTTTTTCCAGCTACATTCTCCGGCTGGGTTACACACGCCGACTTCTGTCACCGGGATGCGAATGGTTCCGTCGTTGATGACACTCCCCGTTGATGGAATATATTTAAGGCTCGCCTCGGCTTTACGTGGAGCCACGTGAACCAGTGCACCCCATATAATATTAACTCCAACCTTGGTTGCTTTTTCCTCCTGATTCTTTTTATCTGAAAAAGAATTGAAAGCTGTCTCACTTACTCCTTCAAAATATACGCGCCAGGTAGTTTCTTTCTCTGGAGGGCTCATTGATACAATTCTAACGACCCGCTCTCCGCCAGCCGACAAGGCTATTTTCTGTGGCGCAACAATAATCTGGTCGGCGTCAGACATATCGAACTCCACTTCGCGCTCATTTCTGGTTCCGGGGTTTGTGATTTTTTTTAACTTTATTTTAACGAACTCAACTTCATCATTATGGGATATTACCCTTATCTGAGATGTGCCGTTTTCTCCGACTGTAGTCTCCATCGGATATACATACATAGCTGCATGTGCGGTATGGCAAAACACTGAAGCACTACAGATTGCCATCAGGTATGAAGCGATGTTGGTTAAAGGCCAGATTCTCATCCATAAGTCCTTAATTATTTGTCTATGGGTAATTAGCTGTCATCCCCCCCCTCATTACTTGAGAGTTATTCTGAATCTGTTTTGGACTTTTTAAAACCAACCCATACTCCGGGATTAACATCTTCGGACAGACTCAGCTAATTATTACATCAGGCCTGTCACGTCAGGCTGAATGCGCGATATGTTATTTTTCAGATGTTTCATGGTATGCAATACCACTGCAGACGCGAGTAGACCTACGTTGCTGCCTGAACCGTTTCTCTGCCAGACCTGCAAGTCCAAGGACTGCAGCAGCTGCGGCCTCAAGGCCACCGATCAATGGATTACCGAGCAGCAGTACATCCTGCCCGACATGTGACTGACAACATATCACCTTCACCATGCCGCACTTGCTGTGGCCTTTCTTCAAACAACAACTGGCCGCTGCTCAACGACCTCTTTCGCTGTGTCACCCGCACCATGCTCAGGCACGCGCGCAAGCTGGGTATCGAAGTCGGCATCTTCTGCACCCTGCATACCTACGGCCGCCAGCTCAATCAGCATCCGCACATTCACGTTTCCATTACTCGTGGCGGCCTCGATATCAAACACGGCCAAACTGGCATTTTTACTCATTATCACGCGACAACCCTCACCATATGGAGGTATTCATCGCCACAGTTCATGGTTAGGAAACCTAATAATGACCGATTGAGTTTCCTAACCATCAAGTATACTTCTTCTGTGTGAGTAAATTGTCTTTTTAGATCTACCGAATTTTTTGATATAACCTCCGCTGTCATACCTTTCAAAAAACATGTAAGATAGTTAAGCTCGCATTGTGTCAAGTGGTTTGTTTTTGTATTTATTAATAATATACAGACTCAACTCCATTGGTATTAAAATTATTTATCAACCCTTCTATTTCTGATACTAGTGATTCTTTATTTGTTACCCAGGCCGGGCCTGTGAGATAATTTAAATAGCCATATCTTAACTGATCAAAGTCAGCATATAGAACTAACTTCACCTCACCATTGGATAGTGATCTTAGATAGCATAGCGCCTCGGTTAAATATAACCCTCATCTTCGCGATTCCTTTACTATCAGCATATACCCTCTTAAATCATTGTCACCGATAAAGTTCCATGATGCACTGTTCTTTTTTGTTAAGAATTAAAAACTCCACATAGGGGCTCGAGGTTCCAATGATGTAAAAAACCACGTTAAGGAGATAATTTATTGTTTATATTTAGATTTAACGGCCTCAATTCCCCTTTCATAATATCCTCAGGTAGTGTGAACGTAGCGCCCCTGCGGGGCGAGCACGGCAGCGCTGCCTCAACCGTCTTTAAGATACAGCCTCACCTCAACGCCGACGCCGTCTGACAGACCTATAGCTCGCACGGGGGCGCATGCCCCCTGCCGCAACACCCGCATAAAATGAGCACGCCTGCGACGTGAGCCGGTTGGCGCCGACGCCCTTTTCCTGTCCTCTGCCCTGCACCATGTACATTCCGCGACCCGCAAAATTGCTGTTCCAGCATGACGACGGCTGGAGCCGCTATCTCGACAAACACGGCGATGCCCTCAGCGACTGGAGCAAACTCGCCGTCGAGCGCATGCTCGCCTGCGGCACCTGCGCCATGGGCGTGCGCCGTTACTGCTGCGCCTCACCGGACTGCACCCATTCCCGCTTTTTCTGCCAGAGCTGCAAGTCCAAGGCCTGCAGCAGTTGTGGCCGTCTTCAACAACAACTGGCCCCTGCTCAATGACCTGTTTCGCTGCGCCACCCGGGCCATGCTCCGCTGGGCGCGCCGGCAAGGTATCGAAGTCGGTATATTTTGCGCGCTGCACACCTACGGACGCCAGCTCAATCAGCATCCGCAATCCACGTCTCCGTCACCCGCGGTAGTCTCGACATCAAACACAACGGCTGGCGGTCGCTACTCTTTAAAAAGAAAGAGGTAGAAGCCATCTGGCGCAACGCCGTGGTTTACCTGCTGCGCGACAACTACGCGCACATTAACCCTGGCGGCCTGCTGGGCCTTGGCCATATCATAATGAAGACCTGTGGCATCGTTACCTGCATGCGCAATATCGCCGTTCATGGAAGGTCCACTTCGCCAAAAAGACCCGCGGTGCCTGGCGCAGCGTGAAATACCTGGGCCGTTATCTGAAGCGCCTACCGGTGGCGGCTTCGCAGCTGCGCCACTATCGCGGCGGGGCTATGGTGCATCAGTATTACGTTCACCGCACACAGCAACATAAACGCCAGAAAGTCAGCCAGGAGGAGATGCTGCAGCGTTACGTCAGCCATATACCAGCGCGGCATTTTAAGATGGTGCGTTACTACTGCTTTTTGACCAACCGCAAACGGGGCCACCTGTTGCCGAAGGTCTACGAAGCGCTGTCGATGACGGTGCGGGATAAGCCCAAACGGCCCGAGTTCGCGGTGTTGATGAAAGGCTTCCCCTGGGCACAGGTCCATACCAATGCATCTTGTGCGGTGTTAGGCTGCGATTTGCCGGCGTCGAGGCTGGCAGGTATGCGATAGAATTACTGTCGGCCAGGCTGCAGTGGATGGAGAAAAAACGATGGCTTCAGGAACCGGCTCTGGATCAGAGCGCCTAAAAAGCAGATTTGGGATTAAAAAGAATGAAAAAACCGGCATTTTTACGCAAGGATATCACCGGTGACCTGGCAACGCATTTTGCTGAACAGATATTATACCTTCCAGAGCAGCGATGAGATTGTTGACCTGGATGCGCTGGTTGCCGGGCTGAAGCTGGGGTAACGGAAATTTCGGCGGTTCCGGCGTAGAACCCCTATTTACTCTGGCTGTTGAGGATGATATTTTATAGTCAAGAGAGTTATATTATTTGATAAGTAAAGTGGGATGCATGACTACTATTGATAGAGAAACCAATGATATAAGAATATATTTAAATTATCTATCCTATGAGATAGCAAAGCAATCGGGATTCGAAAGGGCTGTATTAGCCCATCATGATTTAATACAGGATAGCTTCAAAAAAAAACCTTTCTTCTTTAAATCAATTTTCAACTCGAGCAGATTTATAATTCTATTATTTATACTTTCGGTATACTACACTAGTGAACCCTCGTATATAGAGGATGTAAAGCGACGTTGCGGGAGAATTGACTTAATTAGCATGAATTCAATAAGCAGTTTTATAATGACGCTAAGAGTACTTGGTTTAATAAAGGTTATAAAGTCAGACTTCGATAATAGAAAATTAACTTATTACCTGACAGAAAGAGCGTTACTAGAGGCTAAAACACTTATTAATAGCATGGCAAAACCATTAATGGAAATATTTAGTGGGGATTATTGTGTGAACAGTAACGAATCATTGCGTTATTTTTTTATTAATTACTCAAAGATAATTTTTACAGGTAACTTCATGCATTTAATACACCCTGCTAGCTCTACATTTATAATGAGGGATTCAGGGCATATGATAATAACTAGTATTTATGTTAAATACATTAGAAGCAAAGCACTTTCCTTTGATTTTGAGTTGGTAAATGTGGCTAAGGAGTGCGGAGTCTCACGGTCACATTTAAAAAGGTGTTTGAATGATGCCGAAAAAAATGGTTTTCTGACATTATGCACCAGCAAACGTAAGATATCTATCACATCAAAGTTTATCGAGATGGCAGAAAGATATATGGCTATTTATCTTTCTGCTATTTACTTTGGATTTAGAAGAAAAAGTCCTCCTAAATATGTTAACTACAATAATTGTTGAGTTACAATCCTTCTTACGCGAGTTATGGTAATGGACGAACGCTGATTAAAATAATTGAATGGGTCTTTTCAGGAATGCCTGAAATCTTAAGGATAATAAAATGGATTCTGTCGCATTAGTGATATGAAGTTGGCAAAAGTTGCTCTGTCGGTTATTTAAGCAGCCAGCAAGTAGAATTGTCCCGCAGGCGACAATCCCTCACTTTGCGGATGTTGATATTGTCCTTTTCGTATCATATAGATCAGTTCGATGCCGGCCAGGATCGTCTGTGCTCGTCGAAACGAGTTGAATCCCAGCATCGGGCGTATGCGGCGTTTGATGTTGCGGTGATCTTGTTCAACTAGATTATTCAGATACTTGTTCTGTCTGACAGTAATGGTTTCTTCTTCTGGTTTGTCGGTGTTGAGTGTAGTCAGCGCTGCCGTGTTGGCTCCACTTTTATCAATGGTCACCACCTCGAGTTCGCCGTGATGACGAATGGCTTTGCGAAAGAAGCGCAGCGCCGCTGCGGTATCCCGTTTAGCGGCCAGCAGGAAGTCGATAGTCTGGCCTGAAGTATCTACCGCGCGGTACAGATATTTCCACTGTCCTTTGATTTTGATGTAGGTTTCATCCATTCGCCACCGCCGACCTATTGTGCGCTTGTGTCGGCGAAAAGCTTTATCCAGCAGCGGTACCAGGCGGATAACCCAACGGTGCAGCGTCGAATGGTCAAGGACAATTCCACGCTCTGCCATTATCTCTTCGAGGTTTCGCAGGCTCAGTGAATAAGCGAGGTACCCGCGAACACATTGCGCGATAATATCGACAGGATAATGCAGGCGTTTAAAGGCTCTTCGGATCAGAGACATAGTCAGGTAACATCAAAAAACAGCATGTTACCTGACAACGCCTTAATGCGACACAACCCCTGAGCGCACCAAGACCCTCGCGGTGGGACATGCACCACCGCCACATTGACCCCCTCATAAAATGTGCACGCCTGTGCCGTGAGCCGGCTAACGCCGACGCCCTTTTCCAGCCTGCTGCTGCACTGTAGACTCTGCACCATGTATATTCCGCGCCCCGCAAAGCTGCTGTTCAAGCACGATGATGGCTGGAGCCACTATCTCGACAAATACGGCGACACCTTCAGCGACTGGACCAAACTCGCGGTCGAACGCTGCTCGCCTGCGGTACCTGTCTCATAGGCGTACGCCGCTACTGCTGCGCCTCACAGGTATTGCCGCAGAAGTGGAGCCATGGACATGATAGAACGCCCAACGCTATTCATAGGACAACGTATAATGTAGCAAACGAGAAAAGTTGCCCGCTTGCACTGTACCTGTTTTTACCAGATAGGCTGAATAGAGCAGCACGTTATCCCCAGCCTGAATCTTCTGCCCGGCAGTATTCTGGTTAAAATAAATTGGATTACCAGCACCGTCCTGAAGGCTTAGACCAACGCCGCTGATGCCATTGACCGTGATCACTGAGCCACTGCCCCCCCGACCGGTTTGGTCGAACAGTGTCTTAACAATTTTATCTGCAGCATTACAGCCATACAAACCTATTGTGAAAGGAACCGGGGTTGAACGCCCCCGAACCTCCAACTCAGCCGTGGATATCTCTCCCATGTTTACGGTCTGGCTGTCATCACCTACAACTATATTACAGGTAGCAATAGTAATGTTGCCTTTAAACGTCGTCCGACTAGTTGCCACAATCTCTGCTTGTGCCATATTAATCAAATAAAGATAAATCAATAAAGAATAGAGTATTCTTATCATTATTCACTCCAGATGACCGAAAGTTGGAGGGCTCCCCTCCAACAATTAATATTGATCGTTAAGGTATTCTGACTTCAAACGTCAATACCTGGCTATATTCTCCTGATTTTATCTTTTTTAAATCATTAGTGCTGGCAGCAATCTCTGCACGGAACCTTTTGGTCTCACTAATCGTGCGGATATTTTTAATAAAGTTTGAGTAACGATGATTGAACTGCATGTAATTTCCCTCATCCAAATCATAAATTTTCAGGCCGATACCTTGTGATATCCCACTAGAATGGTTAATCCCCCAGAATGTGCTGCTGATGGAATACCCTCCTTCGGTTTTAATTTCACCAGGGAGATTATAGACATTTCCAATGCAGACCTCGGACTGAACAGGTCCCTTAGTCGCTGTAAGCGTAAAATCTTCCATTCTTACCCGATTACGGCTCAAGTCATCAGATGATATTGGCTGGAATTGGACGATATCTGGCGTAGTTATTTTTAGTGTACACTGAGGGGTCGGTGGTGGTGGGGGAACTAAATTACCACCACTGCCCATCCCACCAAGATATTGACCACAAGTAGAATTATTTTGATTAGAAATGCAGACTGGTATAGTAGCCCAAGTTACCGGACTTCGAGAGTCTACAGACCAATTCCCTATATAATCCGGTGCATCCCATCGAAGTGAATTGTAATCATATGATCTAGTCAAGATTGGTGACGCAGTAAAAGTAAGAGAAAATATTTTACGATACTGCGGCGATCCGGTTCTTATATTTGTACAATTTTTCTCGCAAGGTGCAAGGGTCCCGTCTTGCCATATAGAGATACCCGCAGGACGACCATCTAATGTTAGCCAAGCACCACCTCCTGGTACAAACATCGTTAACCCTTTGTAATTATGTGGAGTCTGACTAAGTATACGATAAAACTGATATTTAATATCGCCGGCACTATCTCCATTATTGATGCAAGTTACCGAATTTGAAGCTGTTACTGTAAAGGTCTGGTTAGGAACAGTATAGTAGATGCGCTTAAGGCATTGTCCATCAGAATTACAATTGTACTCCTCTGTATGGCTAGTAATAGCTGCATCAATGACTTCTTTAAATCCTCTAGTGGTCAATGGAAAAAATTTAGTATTATCCCAAACACAATTTATAATAGGCCCAGCTATCGCACTACTCATTATGGAATATAGTATTAGCATGCCTAAGAATATAATCCTAATCATCATGACTTATCCCTTACACATTGCTTGACAGTACAGGTATAGTTCAATGGCTGGTAAGCCCCATAGTCATTGATGTATTTAAGGGTAATCTTTTGAACTTGAGGCTTGATGGCTGAAAGTATGACTTCACTCTTTGGTTTCAGCGTTACGGCTTCATCTTTCCCCAATAGGCTTGCTTTCTCTACCACAACTTCCGGCAAAATGATAAAGAATGGTGTAGGATTCACAAATTTCATCCCCTGACTGCCAGGTTCCAAGCGAATCTCTTCCTGCCATACACTCTCGGCCTGTGACTTTAGGCTAGCTGGGCGATAGAAAAGCTTCACCTTAAGGCGCAGAGCAAGCTGGACCGCATTGGGTTTATCGGATTTTGGAGGGATTTCCTGCAGGTTGAAGTAAAACAGTGACTCTCGATCCTGTGGCAATCTGGCGGCGTCTGGCAAAGGCATCACGCGGACCTGTACGGTGCTGTCTTTTTCTATCCGTTGCAGCGGTGGTAATGCGGTCAGTGGTGAATTTATTTTTTCTCCTGCTTCATTTTCCAGCCAGGTTTGTGCCAGATAGGGCAAGGTCTTGCTGTGGTTGATCACATTAACCGGAGACGATTTATCATCACCCATGAGAATTACCCTAGTTCGGTCAATAGATATCGCAGCTTGGACCGAGCCACTTATACCTGTAAGGAGGAAAAATAATCCGATTGATCGGCGGTTAACAAAAGTATTAGATATCATTGTGAGTCTCCTCAAGAAAATATGTCCTTGCGACAGGTCAGTGGCACAACGGATGATAATGAGAAATTTTGTTTTGGTAGTATGAATGTGCAACGTAGCCCTTCGCCGTTCAACGCGGTCAACCGAGCCCCTGCGGCGATACCAGAGACATAAACTTCGCCATTTTCGCCCACAACACCCACCTGACGTTTCTGTTGGCTATCGTCAACCGAGGTGCCAAAAGGAATAGCTCTTCCCTGCGCGTCAGTGAGCTTGATCAATGCTTTGATACCGCGATAAAGATTCAATTTACGGTAGCCGATAGCCCCCTCCGTCAGCACCATCTGAATGTTTGGGTCAGTACTTTCGACATCGTCTGGCAAACGGTTGGTATCAATGGTGTAGTTGGTTCGATAATAGTCCGGTACGTTGTTAATCATCGTAATACCTTGAGCATTAGTCATCAGCGTATCATTGGCACTTTGGTTGCCAACATATACGCCTTCAATACCGTTGGTATCTATCATTAGACGTGTATTGCCAGCATAACCATCGCGGTGCATTGCAACCCCATACTCGGTCGCTGTAATACCAGATTTGATACTCCCTCCCAGATAATAGTTATCCTTATTTACTGAGGCATTAAAAGCTGCGGAATAGGCATCTTGGTTCTGCACAATATTGCCATTCAAGTTGCTTTGACTGTAAAAATTGGGTGAACTGGTGTTAGCACCGATCGACCAGACATTGCGTAAATCAGCACTATTGGTGTAGGTCGTACTCGGGGAAAACTGACTATTATTAAATTGCATTCCTGTGCTGAGGTAAGAATGCGAATCAAGAGGGATACTCAACCCTAAATAAACCGTATTGTTGTTTTTCTGCTCCTGCGAAAGAAAACTAGTTTTAAACTCAGTTCGGTTAATCGATACATAGGCATTTATGTTTTTCAGGTTACCAATATCAAAAGATTTTGAAACGCTAAGACCATAGCTGTTACTGTCAGAGACATCCTGCCAATAAGTTTGACGGTTATAAATTAAGTTAACTGATAATCCTACATCATGAAAATTCTTGCTGGCGACCAAGTTATAGTTTTCCTTGTTAGTGGCGGCAAAGTTAGGTGCTGATTTCATAAATGCTAGATTGTCCAGAGAAAGATAATTCTTCTCTGAAAAACGATAACCGGCAAAAGTGATCTGGCTGTCAATACTATCGAAGACTTTCGAGTAATTAAACCGGTAGCTTTCACCTGCGAAGCTTTGGGAATTTACATGGGCACGGGCATGAGTTACATCAATAGAAAGAGCACCCAGCCCCCCCATATCATAGCCAATCCCATTATTGAACGCATAATAGTCTTTATCTGTCAGGATTGTTCCACCAAACAAAGAAATGCCTGATAGAATACCGATAGAGGCCTCTGCTGTCGCCAACATCGGTTTAAATGATCCATAACTTTCGACCATTTGACCTAGCACAACCTTATAGCGAATATGACCGGAACGGGTCAAGAAAGGGACGTTCGAAGTTTCAATGGTGGAAGTTTGCTCTTCCCCATCTTCTTCTCTAATGGACATAGTGAGCAGACCAGAAGTATTATTGGTAAGATCTTCAATAACAAATGGGCCCGGTGGTACCATCTTTTCATAAACAATACTATCGCCTCGACTGATGGTGACTCGTGCATTAGTTCTAGCCACACCTGTTAATTTAGGGGCATAACCACGCAAAGCAGGAGGCAGCATACGGTCATCACTGAAAATCGAGACTCCTCGGTAGTTCAGCGAACCGAAAACATCAGACTGAAGATAGTTTTTGCCTATAGTCAGGTGCGCTCCAGCCTCTTTAAGCGAACGGGTTACATAAACTGCAGTTGTGCTAAATTGACGTTTTTTTTCACCATAACCACTGCTGTACAATGACGCCTGATAATTACTTCTTAAGCGCCAAGAGTTGTAGTTTGCTCCTAAAGTGCCAAAGCTTGAAACAATACTATTGCTAGTACTGCCGCTCCGGCCATACAAGTTGCCACTCAAGGTATAATCAAACAGGATCCCAGGAACACCATCATCCCATTGGCTCGGTGGCGACCAATCCGGATCGCTATAGTTAAGTAATGCCTGTGGTACGCTTACTAGCAGAATGCTCTTTTCACGATCGACTCGAGTGGTTGCCCCTTGGTAGCCTGTAATCAGAATGCATTCTGGATTGCCAGGTATTGTATTTTTTCTCAACTGAGCCAAAGGAACCTCTTTGAGATCAAATTTCTCGACGATCTGAAGAGGAAAACAGATCTGGCTTTTATCCTCTACGTTAATAATGTTAAAGTTATAATTAGTAATTACCCTATCATTAATCATTAAGGTAAGTGGATAAATACCCTCAGGAATATAATCGGAACGAGAAAAATCACTCAGGTTAACATTTTTATTATCACCCAGACCGAGCGCTCTGGTTTCAAATTCAACTGTCTCACCCTCAGCCTGAACAGAGGCTACCATAAAGAGGAAAAGAATAACAGTAGTGATGAATGAGTACTTTTTCTTATAATCCATAATTATATAGTCTCATTAAAACAAAGTGCA
>NZ_CP074144.1:0-117877 GCF_019968725.1 Serratia sp. JSRIV002 | reverse complement strand
GTTTACGGTTGGCCAGAAAGCCGTAGTAACGCACCATTTTAAAGTGTCGGGACGGGATGTGGCTGACATAACGCCCGGCGCGTGTCAAGGTAGTTGTCGCCTCAGTTAATTCATGCGGCCAACGTTTCACGCTCCGGATTTAACCAGACTTCATCCTGCCGGCTCCAGTTTCTCGTCGCGCCTGACCACCGATGTGGATTCTGCATTTTCGCCGCTTCATAGACCGATTTACGCTGCGCCAGTAGCCCACGATCTTCACCTCTGTGCCGTTGCCCTGGCGTGACGTAACGGATACCACTGTGCCGATGTTCTTCGTTATACCAGCCAACGAACGTCTCCACCCAGGCTCGCGCATCCTCCAGCGTCACGAAGCCCTTCTCCGGCCAGCTCGGCACATATTTCAACGTCCTGAACAGCGATTCAACATGCGCGTTATCGTTGCTCACCCGCGGTCTGCTGTGTGACGGGGTTATCTTAAGTTCCGCAAGCTTTACCTGCAGCACCTGTGACTTCATCGGGGCTCCGTTATCCGCATGCAGTACCAGCGGCTCCTGCCAACAGCGTTCGCTCAGCACTGTCCGCTTCATCAGTTCTGCCGCATGCTCACCACTTTCAACCAGGTGAACCTCGTAACCGACGATTTTGCGGCTGAACACGTCTTCTATCAGGTGCAGATAGAACCAGTGTCCTGCTGTCACCGACCTCAACCAGGTGATATCCCATGACCACACCTGATTCGGTGCAGTTGCCCTCCAGGTCGATAGTGGCTTGCTTTGCGCTACCCTCTGCACGGTGCGTTGTTTCGCCAGCACGTCTCAATATCCGATAAAACGTTGACTCACTGGCGATATAGCGCTCTTCATCAGCCAACAAAGGAACGATTTGCGCTGGTGGCAGGCTGGCGAACCGCGGCTCATGGCAGATAGCCAAAACCTGTTGTTCCTCTTCGGCACTGAGTTTGTTCTTCGGAGCGGGTCGTGACGCCGTTGGTCTGCGGTCATGGGACCCTTTCCCCCAACGCTGTAATGTCCGCTCACTCAACCCAATAGACTGGCAGGCCTCGCTCAGTCTCGCTCCGGCAGCAATGGCTTCCTGTACGATTGTCATCAACCGTAGCCTGTCGGGAGCCCGCGTCATTCGTCCCCGTTTTCCTGCTCGAACAACGCCTTGAACTTTTTTTGCAACATCAGCAATGCAGCAGCCTCAGCCAACGCTTTATCCTTGCGGGCAATTTCACGCTTAAGCTGATGAATTTCTTTTTGTTGTTTCTTTACGAGTGCTTTTTCTTCACGCGGGTCTGGCTGCATTATCTCATTCTTCCACTGCTGAATTTGCTCAGGGTAGAGTCCTTTACGACGACAGTATTCAGCAACAGCATGGGCGGAAAGAGGGGCCGTTTCAACCAGTATGGCGAAGCGAGCTTCCCGAGACCAGTGCTGTGGGTGTTTTACCTCAGCGTTGGTGGTTATGGTCGAGATGCCTACCTTGGAACGCCAGGTGTAAAGCGTATTGATAGGGATCCCCTCAGAGCGTGCAATCTGAACAACAGGCTGATTGTGTGGTGGCATCATTCTGGCAATCACAGCAGCTTTGAGCTCAGGTGAATACGTTTTCATTATCGTTGTCTCCAGCCCCCTGAATGGTTTCAGTTAGAGGCGACAACTACCCTGACATGGGGGGACTTAAGATACAAAAGCTGTCTGGAGATGGTGGGTCAAGATCAAAAAATCATAGCTGACGTAGAAAGCGAGATAATCAAAAATAATCATTCATGACTGAATATTTTTGCTAGTCTAAGATACATAGAAACAAGAAAGTATGTGTGATGAGCTTAACCGAGAAGAGTATGAAGTCCAGAGTGTAACTTAAACAACACACAGCAAAATAGGTAACCAATTGATTCTAAATAATATTACAGACAATGCGATTGTTTCAGATTTGCGATCATGGACCTTAACAGCGCGTCAAATTTGCGATCTGGAGCTCATAATAAACGGAGCTTTCTCACCGCTAAACGGTTTTCTCACTGAAGAGAATTATACGAACGTTGTACACAATATGCGCCTCATGTCTGGCGAGTTATGGCCGATACCTATTGTTCTGGACGTCACAGATGATTTTGCAGCATTTGTGTCTGAAGGTATAAAGATCGCATTGCGTACTCCTGAAGGGATTATCTTGGCCGTGCTGACTGTCAGCAGCATTTATCGTCCGAACCATATCGTTGAAGCTGAGAGGGTGTTCGGCACTACCGATGAGGCACATCCTGGCGTAAAAGTGCTAATGCGTCAAAATAACGTCAATTTAGGTGGGATTATAAATGCGGTTACACCGGTTACCCATCATGACTTTACCGAACTTCGCCTAGGGCCAAAGGAAGTCAAAACCGAAATTGCACTCCGTGGTTGGAAAAATGTGGTCGCCTTCCAGACTCGTAATCCAATGCATCGCGCTCATGTTGAACTAACGTTGCGGGCAATGAAGCAAGTAAAAGCAGGGCTGTTGCTTCATCCTGTTGTTGGTTTGACAAAAGCGGGTGACGTGGATCACTACACCCGTGTGCGTTGCTACAGAGAAGTACTACAAACATATCCAGCCGACTCTGTCATGTTGGCATTGCTACCATTAGCCATGCGGATGGCGGGACCACGTGAAGCAGTCTGGCATGCACTCATTCGTAAAAACTTCGGTGCCACGCACTTCATCGTGGGTCGCGACCACGCTGGCCCAGGAAAAAATAAAAATGGCAAGGATTTCTATGAACCATATGCCGCACAACAATTGGTGCAGGTGCATGCTGCTGAAATAGGTATCCAATTGATAGCATTTGAAGAGATGTTATACCTCGCTTCTGAGCAGCGCTATGTGTCTAGCTCCGAAGTGCTACCAGGGCAGACAGTTTTGAGCCTATCTGGTACACAATTCCGCGCAAAATTGACAGCAGGTGAAGATATTCCTGAGTGGTATAGCCCCCCTGAAGTTGTAGCTGAATTACGAAAAAGGTATAAACCTAAATCCGAGCAAGGTTTTGTTCTCTTTTTTACAGGCTTGTCTGGTGCAGGTAAGTCTACCGTGGCTAATACAGTTGCAGCTCGTTTGCTTGAGAATGGAAGGCGCACAGTGAGCCTGCTCGATGGTGACGTAGTGCGTCAACACTTGTCTAAGGGTCTTGGTTTTTCCAAAATGGACCGTGATATCAATATTGAACGGATTGGCTATGTGGCTGCAGAAATAGCTCGAGCCGGTGGCATCGCCATTTGCGCTTCTATATCCCCTTATGCAAAGACACGACAAACCTGTCGCTCTTTTGCAGAGGGTCACGGTGTGAGTTTTTTTGAAATTTATATGGACACCAGCCTAGAGATATGCGAGCAGCGTGATTGTAAAGGGCTTTATGCAAAAGCTCGCAATGGTAAACTCAAAGGAATGACAGGTATTGATGACCCATATGAAAAACCTGAAATGCCTGAACTTCGCATCAATACTACTGACATGTCAGTTGTTGAGTCTGCGGAAATTATAATTTCCACCCTAAGGAAGGCTGGGCACATATGAAAAAAGCAGGTATGAATGATGTGCTATTTCATAATTTTAATAAATTTTTAAAAGGTGATTTTTTTAAATTTTATGATTTCAAATATCACAATAAATTCGATTTAACATCAACTAAAAATATATACAAAGATCGTACTATATCAATAAAACCATGTTACCTCCATATAATGAAACGGGAGAGGGAAGGTAATGTAAGTATGACTGAAACTTCCTTTTTTAACCCGAAAAGTACTCCATGTTGGGCTAGCACACTAGATTTGGCCGTCAGCTTTCTGACAAAAAAATGTGATACCTCTACGCGGGATCTGATTTTTTGCAACCGACTAAGGAGTAAAAGCTGATGAGTGTCGTCACTGAACTTATTATGGCCGGGGTGTTGGTTGGTTTTATGGTAGGGCTTACAGGAGTCGGGGGCGGTTCCCTTATGACCCCGCTTTTGATATTTGTGTTTGGTCAGCCCCCTTCAACTGCGGTAGGCTCGGATATGTTCTTTGCCTGTGGAACAAAGCTCGTAGGGACTGCGATGCATCACAAACACAATTCTGTGAACTGGAAAGTGGTCAGCCTGCTAGCGGCTGGTAGCATTCCTGCATCAGTACTCGTGTTATTGTACTTGGGAATGACAAATTCGTCGTCTGGAAAAAGCTTTTTCGTCATGGCATTGCTGGGTACTATCATTTTTCTGGCTGGAACTCAGATGGTAGGCTGGTTAAAATTCAATCCTCGTCCCCTACAGATAAAGGAAGATATCGGCGTGAGAAAGCCCTATCTGACAATCCTATTTGGGGCCATATTGGGGGGGTTAGTGACTTTGACTTCCATTGGAGCTGGCGCGTTGGGGGTCGTCCTTTTACGAACCTTGTATCCGAAAACTTTGCGGATTGCTTCCTTGGTTGGGACAGACTTAGCACATGCAATTCCTCTCACATTGGTAGCTGGCATAGGTTATCTTAGTATGGGGGCTATCCAGTTCAGTATGGTAGGCTATTTGCTGTGTGGATCAGTGCCTGGTGTTATTATAGGCAGCTTGTTGGCAAACAAAATTAAAGCACACATCGTCGCAAATATATTAGGGTTACTGATGATGGTAGTTGGTATCAAGACATTTCTCACAGCGTTGGAAACTTATGTTTAAGATATTAAATACGAGTTTGTATACAACTACGTTAAGGTTGCAATTACCAACATTAAATCAGGCGTACTGATAAAAATAAAACCACTGCCCTGTAATACGAGAATAAATCTCATGGGCAGACTGATTGTCAGGATAGTTTATCTTTATTCTTTAGCGTCAAAATTTTTATATTTAAACTATCATTTACAGCGAAATTTATATCAAGGACTTGTGATGAAAATTTTCATGATTGGAACCCAAAGATCTGGCTCAAACTTGCTTCGTTTGATGATGAATCAATCACCGGAGATATCTGCTCCTCACCCTCCCCATATTCTCGATCGACTCATGCCATTGGTTAGTGGATATGGAGACCTTTCTAAAAACTCTAACTTTGAGTTGATGATTGACGATGCTTGTCGTTTGGTCGAGCTCAACCCCGAACCCTGGGAAGGGGTTGTACTTGATCGAGCCAATATTAAAGCACGCTGCAAAAACCGCACCTTGGTTTCTGTTTGTGGAGCCATTTATGATCTCAGTGCGAAAGTAAATCATGCATCAAGTTGGTGCTGTAAGAGTTTAGCTAATGTCAATTATTTAAATGAAATTGAAACCTGTTTTGGCAAGGAGGCCCGGTATATTCATTTGTATCGCGATGGTCGGGACGTAGCGCTGTCTTTCACAAAAGCGATTGTGGGAGAAAAACATATCTATCATATAGCTCAAGGTTGGGCCTCCGATCAACGTTTGGCTCTCGCTCAACGTAAATTGATAGAACCTTCCCGATTCTACGGAGTGAGCTATGAAAAGCTTACAAGCGAAGCGGATACAACCATTAAAGGCCTCTGTAATTTCCTGGAGATTGATTACACCCCATCCATGTTAGAGTCTGAAAAATCCAAGGACGCACAATCCGTTTCTCAAAAAAGTGTGCTTTGGGAAAATGTAGCCAAACCTCTTATGACAAATAACTTCAACAAGTTTTTGGAAAAAATGTCAGCCGAAGACATTCGCCTGTTCGAATTAGTAGCCGGGGATATCTTAGATGAATTGGGTTATCCGCGTTTCCATTCCTCTATTGGAGAGACGAAGATTTTTTCCACGAAAGACATCCAAGAGTTCAGTATGGAAAATGAACGATTGAAGACGGAATCTAATGAAAAAGTAGATCCCGAAGACAAGAAACGCCGGGAGACTCAAGCCTCTTTGATTAAAGAAATTAAAGCACGGCAAGCCTCCGTTTAAAAAAATGTAGCTCAATGTAATCCCCTGATAGAGCATAAGGAACACAGAATGACTAGTCGAAGCAAAGAGCGTTTTATGTTGGAGTCTGTGATTGAAATTGCTAAAGAAGCAGGAGCCGCCATTCTTAATATCTATCAAAAAGGCGATTTAGGAGTGACAACAAAGGAAGACGACTCGCCACTTACATTGGCGGATATTGCAGCCCATCAAATAATTGTGGACAGACTCAAAGAAATATATCCCAACCTCCCGATCCTGTCCGAAGAAGCACCTAAACAGGATTTTGAGGAACGCCAATTTTGGGATAGCTATTGGTTGATTGATCCTTTGGACGGTACGAAAGAATTTGTGAAAAAAAACGGAGAATTTACCGTTAACATTGCGTTGATTCAAAATAAAGTACCTATTCTGGGCGTGGTGTATGCCCCCGTGTTGGACATATGCTATTTCTCATTAGAGGGGTTAGGCTCCTTTAAGCAGGTCGGTCATGGGGCTCCAAAGCTTATACAAGTTCAGATCCAAGGCGAGGGGAATTCCATCAAAGTCGTAGCTAGTCGTTCGCACAGTGATGAAAAAACCGTTTCGTTGCTCCAAAAATTAGGAAATTGCGAATGTCTGAGCATGGGAAGTTCTCTCAAACTGTGCCTGGTCGCAGAAGGCGCCGCTCATTTCTATCCACGTTTTGCACCCACCATGGAATGGGACACGGCTGCAGCTCATGCTGTCGTACTGGGTGCCGGTGGCGTCGTGTGGGATTTAAACCGTGCACCTCTGGTTTATAACAAGTCGAACTTGCTGAACCCCAGTTTTATCGTCCTTGCACCTTCCAACCTTGATATCTTGAATAGCCTGGGTGATCTGCCATGAGTGAAAAACCCTCTCTCTGGTCGTTGTTCTGCGTGTTCTTACGGATTGGAAGTACCGCTTTCGGGGGCTTCATGGCTCTGATCGCGGTCGTGGAAAATCAAGTAGTGGAACGTCGAAAATGGATGAAATCCGAAGAGTTCTTGGATGGACTTTCCCTAGCAACGGTATTGATGGGAGCGGTGGCTGTGAATACGGTAGTTTATGTCGGGTATCGACTACGAGGAGGTACTGGAGTCCTTGTTTCTATGCTGGGGATCATCCTACCATCGTTTTTCTTGATGCTTATCTTGACCTGGGCTTATCTTAGCTATGGAAGTATCCCTACAGTATCAAAACTGTTTATGGGCTGCATTCCGGCTGTTGCTGCAATTATTCTAGTGGCCGCGTTGAATATGGGGAAGAAAGCGATCCTCGGACGAAAGGAAGCTATTCTGACTGTGATTGCAGCGGCATTGATGATTTCAGAAGGGAGCTTCTGGATGTCCATATTGGTTATAGTGGGATCAGGTGTGTCCGGTATATGGTTGTTCCGAACGCCTCTATCCCAAGACACCTTTGAATGTCCTTCAGTTTCCCCAGAGAAGATTTCTCTTAAAGGGATCGCTGTTGCTTCTCTGCTCTCTGTTCCCTTCCTCGCTGGAACTCTCACTGCCAAGCTATTTTTAACATTTGCCGGGATGAGTCTGCTTTTGTTTGGGGGGGCGTACGCATTCATTCCTCTGATTCATCAAACCGTAGTTGAAACGAATGGCTGGCTGACTCAACAAGAATTCGTGGATGCAATTGCTATGAGTCAAATAATGCCCGGACCGATTGTATTAAGCACCGTTTTCATCGGATATAAGCTTGCCGGAGTATGGGGCGCTATGGCCGCAACCGTGGGGATCTTTTTACCTCCAGCCTTATTGATGGTCATCGCTACTTCCTATTTGAACAAGATTAAAACGTCATTGGCAATTAAAGCAGTATTGAAAGGAGTTAGACCAGCAGTGATCGGAATGATTGTCTCAGCGGTAGTGGCTGTTGGAGCAACGGCTCCTTACACCGGGGTCTCGGTAATGATTTTTGGAACTACGCTATTTACTCTTCTCAAATTTAAATTGGATGTTGTTTGGATAATTCCAACTGCAGGCCTGTTGGGCCTCTTGGCATATTGAGGGTTCTTGTGCAAAATGGCGTCTGAATCGATCACGGTTTGGCATGCCTCCGATCAGGGTTTGGCATCCTGCCGAGGCTCTGTCGCGTTAAGGCGGCGTCAGGTAATATGCTGTTTTTTTGTAATGTTGCCTATTAATGTCTCTGATCAGAAATGCCTTTAAACGCTTGCATTATCCCATCGATATCATCGCGCAATGTGTTCGTTGGTATCTGGCTTATGCCCTTAGCTTGCGCAATCTCGAGAAAATGATGGCTGAACGCGGCATTGCTGTTGACCATGCCACACTGCATCGCTGGGTTATCCGTCTGGTGCCGCTGTTGGACAAGGCCTTCCGCCGGCATAAACGTTCGGTGGGGCGTCGATGGCCAATGGATGAAACCTACATCAAAATCAACTGTCAGTGGAAGTATATGTACCGGGCTGTTGACACATCAGGCCAGACAATCGACTTTCTGCTCACTGCCAAACGGGATGCCGCCGCCGCATTGCGCTTCTTCCGCAAGGCCATACGTCATCATGGCGAACCTGAGGTGGTCACTATCGATAAAAGTGGGGCCAACACAGCGGCTTTGGCCACGCTCAACGTCGACAAACCCGATGAGGAAACGATTACAGTGAGGCAGAGTAAGTACCTGAACAATCGCCCCATTCCCAGTTGAAATGCAACAAAGTGACCCACTGGCTAGACCCGGATAAAATCACCGTTCTGGCCCTACTGGAGATCCCTTTGCATGCAGGGAAAACATCTGACTCAGAAAGAGCGGTTCTACATCGAAAAACGTCGTGATGATGGGGTTAATCAGGCCACCATTGCCAGGGAGCTCCAGCTTCCGCGCTCTACCATCAGCCGGGAACTCAGACGCAATACCGACGCCGCTTTCAACGGCGTTTATTCCTGCAGAAGGGCAGAAAAACTGGCCAGAGGACGGCGTCAGAAAGCACGTCCGGATAACGTGGTTAACCAGTTTGAACCGCACATTCAAGAATTTATCAGGCATGCGCTATCTACCCACACTTCACCTGAAGTCATCAGTGGACGCCTGTTCCTGGAATTGGGTTTATCGGTCAGCAAGAACTCGCTCTATCGCTATATCCAGCAGGAGCGCCAGGCCGGCGGAGACCTGTATCAACAGCTCCCCCATCGGGGTAAGCGGTATAACTATCAGACCGACCAGGCCAACCGTGGTCCTATTCCCAACCGCGTTGGCATTGAGCACCGGCCTGCCGAAGCGGACCTCAAACAACAGCCCGGACACTTTGAAATTGATACCATTTTTGGCAAAGACCAGAAGTCATTCCTACTGACCGTGGTCGATAAAGCCGTCAAGCTGGTCATCATTCGCAAACTGCCCAACAAGCGTGCAGAGACGGTGGTCGCCGCGTTCAGGGACATCGTCGCCAATACTTTCTGCGAGTTTAAAACCCTGACCGCCGATAACGGCCCTGAGTTTTCGCAGCACGAGGAAATAACGAAAATAACGGGAGCCACGGTCTACTTTGCCCGGCCTTATCATTCCTGGGAGCGTGGATTGAATGAGCACACTAACGGGCTGATACGGCGGTTTTACCCGAAAGGAACAGACTTCAATCAGGTCACCCATCGCAAGGTCGCAGCACTCGAACACCTGCTCAATACGCGAGGGAGAAAATGTCTGGGCTATCGCTCTCCGAATGAGGTATTTTTAACGCACTTACAGGCGGCATAATGCCCTACCGTTTTGTTGCGTTTCGACTGGGAATGGGGCGGCGGAATGCCTTGTCCAACAACGGCACCAGACGGATAACCCAGCGATGCAGTGTGGCATGGTCAACAGCAATGCCGCGTTCAGCCATCATTTCCTCGAGATTGCGCAAGCGGTTCTGTCGCATTAACGGGCACAGGCCAGCCAAAGTGGGTGTTGCCGATTATTTAGGCAGCCAACAGATAAAATTGTTCCGCAGGTGACAATACCTCACTTTCCGGATGCTGATATTGTCCTTTGCGTATCATGTGGATCAATTCGATGCCCGCCAAAAGCCCCTGTGCCCGTCGAAACGATTTGAATCCCAGCATCGGTCTTATCCGGCGTTTGATATTGCGGTGATCTTGCTCAACCAGATTGTTTAGGTACTTACTTTGCCTCACTGTAATCGTTTCCTCATCGGGTTTGTCGGCGTTGAGCGTGGCCAAAGCCGCTGTGTTGGCCCCACTTTTATCGATAGTGACCCCCTCGGGTTCGCCGTGATGACGTATGGCCTTGCGGAAGAAGCGCAATGCGGCGGCGGCATCACGTTTGGCAGTGAGCAGAAAGTCGATTGTCTGGCCTGATGTGTCAACAGCCCGGTACAGATACTTCCACTGCCCGTTCATTTTGATGTAAGTTTCATCCATTCGCCATCGACGACCCACCGAACGTTTATGCCGGCGGAATGCCTTGTCCAACAACGGCACCAGACGGATAACCCAGCGATGCAGTGTGGCATGGTCAACAGCAATGCCGCGTTCAGCCATCATTTCCTCGAGATTGCGCAAGCTAAGGGCATAAGCCAGATACCAACGAACACATTGCGCGATGATATCGATGGGATAATGCAAGCGTTTAAAGGCATTCCTGATCAGAGACATTAATAGGCAACATTACAAAAAAAACAGCATATTACCTGACGCCGCCTTAACGCGACAGAGCCCATCCTGCAACATCGCCTTGTCGAGGCTCAGATCAGCAACCAGCCTCTTCAGCCTGAGATTTTCTTCTTCGAGCTGCCGCATGTGCTTCAGCTCTGAAGGGGAAATCCCGCCGTATTTTTTACGCCACGTGTAAAAGGTGGCATCAGAGATACCCAGTTTACGGCAGACTTCAGGCACCGATGTACCCAGCTCGGCCTGTTTCAGGGCAAAGACAATCTGTTCTTCGGTGAATCGTGACTTTTTCATCGGCACAACCTCCACTCAGGGGAGTGTTTATCATGCCGGAATTCTGTTTCTGAATGGAGCAGGATGTTGGGGTAGGGTCAAATTTCCGATGTCCAAACTGACCCCATGTAGTCCCTTAGTAACATTGTGGCGATCGTCCGTCGTTTATTCTGACTCCAGGCAAAGAAACTCAGAGCCTCTTTCAGACGTTCCCATAACGTCAAAGCCTCGCCGCTTAAGCATCCCTGCCATCTGGACTGATCCCGGATAACACTTGGCCGTTACGATATGAGAACGATATTCATCGAGTGCGATGGAAAGCAGTCGGGTACCACATGCTTTACCCCGCATTGATTTTGTGATGTTGATTATCCGGATTTCGGTACATGGTCTGCCAGCCAAATCCTGCGCTGCGCATAGCCATAAGAAACCCACTTTACTGTCATCCGATTTGCGGAGCAGCATGAGAATGGTATGACCGGTGTACTGGCCAGAATCATTCATTTGAATGACTTGGCGGATCTGTTTTTCAAAAATCTTGTTACTTTTCGGTATCAGGAGCTCCTGATGTAAATGTCCATTTCTTGCGCTGTCTTCACATTCACTCATGAAAAATGGAATGTCTGACAGCGAAATCATTTTTGTATAAAAATCATTCATTAATATGTCCCTTTTAATGATGCTTATTTTACGGGTATATCACACAAGTGTTTATAAGCACAGTCGTTTATATAACGTACAATCCGGACTGGCGAGCAGTGCGCAGCCGGTCTTCTGAATGCCGCATAGCGGCATGAAGGCGCCAGCAGGTATTACCTATAACTCTGCTGATAATTGGCGCCGATAGCCCGGCGTAGCCGGTTCCGGTTTGATAGGTTTCACCTATACTACCCCTCGCCCTGTAGAGCCAAACCCACTAATAGCTCCACTAAACTCTTTTTGCGCGGTCGGAGTGGGCACGGCAAGGCGTAGCCGCCGCCGGGGCGTATCTCCGCGTTAGCGGGCCTTTAGGGCCGCTTACGAGCGTGTAATCTAAAGCTCCCGCAACACTTCCTTCAGCCACTCGATTATTAGTTACAACACCCATTTCAAAGCCACTGCTGTTCCCGGCCTTTGGCCGGGGCGGCGGCGGCTTTGCAGTGGGTGGGGAGTTGTTTGTAGCCGAGGCTGGCGACGATGTGTTTTGACCACAATGGTTTACTGTTATCGAGCAATTAGACTCAGCGACATGGCCCGCTTTAGCGGGAGCTACTTTACCGGCGTAGCCGGTGGGGTTCTTGTTACAAGAGCTGCGTGTTTGCTCGGTATTTGATTTTCCAGGGGTGTTCTGCCTGAGCAAAGCGAAGGAGGTATCATCGAGCGCTGTTGAGCGCGATGACATCCCCTTTTTTAAAAGGCTTATTTTGTTATGGATTAACGTTCGAAAATAAGGATATCAGTACGTTATGGTTCGAAATTAACTGTCTTCTTCGAAATTAACTGCTGTTGTTAACGCTCCCGAATATCTGGATCCGGAAGAGGATGGCCAACCCGCCTCATTTTCGCCATCACCGGCGCCCACATCCCTTGCAAAAACAGCAATTCCTGAACGCCAGGCAGCACAAAACCCGCGTCGGGCTGGACACGGTTTTTTCAGTCTGGGTTTTTGGTGACTAGAGTTTGCCGGCGCGTTCCAGCAGTCGTTGATAATAGGCTTCCGGATCGCTGTGAAGCAGCCCCGGATTATCGCGCTGGAGCGCCATTTCCAGCTGCACGACCTCGTGACGCATGGTTTTGTTCGACCAGGCGACATAAGCTTGATACATCAGGTTCTGGGCCTTTTTGTGGCCTTTGCCATCAGCTTTGATTTTGCTCTGTAGACCGTCCAGGAGCAGATCGAGACGATCACCTTGCTCAAGCGTATCGAGAGCATCTTCGAGCTGGCCAACCACCTGCTCTTTCTTGCGAGCCAAATCCGGGTTGACCACCCAACGTCGGATCTGCTTGAGCCGGTTACGCAAGGAGTGACGGTTCTTGATATCGATACCAATGTGCTCGATACGCAGTAAATGGCGCTCATATTTGGTGCGCAACGTTTCCGTCAGGCCGTTCTTGATCGCCCAGGTACGGAATTGGCCGAGCCACTGACGGATTTCATCGACGGCAATACCACGGCTAGTGAAGAATCTTTCACTGAGCCAGACACGCAACGGCTTGTTCTGCCCACTGTCGGTATCTTTGCCATGCAGGACGATCGCGTACTGCAGCTGTTCCATCACCGACAGTGCATTAAGCGCCACATCATAGGCTTTGCGCCCACTGTCGTAGACATGCAAGACACCCATGTAATGCGCCAATTGCTCCATCGGAGCCATGATTTCGAAAGGATAGTCGCTGTCCGGGTTAAAGTCGCAGTTGGCCGCCATCACCTGTGACAGAGCCGTCAGCGCCTCACAGGCCTCGGAACGTGCGTGAACGCGCATCGGTTTGGGAACGTAATAGGGATCGTTGCGTTTGGTATACGGAACATACCCATTTTGACGCAGCTCGACCAGGTCGGGGTTGCGATGCCAATTGTGACTGCTGACACGGGCGACCACTTTCGACGCCATGCCACGCGGTACGGCACATCTCAGCCCTGGCTGATAGCGGCGATGGATTTTAGACGTCCCTTTGCGTAAGGCATTAGCCTCCCCGCGGCGGGTACGATTGGGTTCGATTATCGGAGCATCAGACGCGTAATTCAGGCTAGTCAAATAGCCCTGCGCTTATGCTGCACGATAGGAGTTGAATTTTTTTTGGCACAATTCTATACTCCCTGCATAGAGCAACGCTTCTATACAGTTTTGAGTGAGCCCCGTTAATCTTTCCGACCGCCAAGTTAGAGAAGATTATCGGGGTTTTTGCTTTTCAGAATCCGGAGAACTTGCTCAACGTCTTCTGTCCCTGCCACCATACTGGCGTGGCCAACCTAAAAATATTTAAACGATCAGCACATTAGCACTGAGTGAACCAACGATCAAGAAGGTCACCCCATTACCAAACATTCTTTGCGTTCCACTTCACGTTCTATCAAGCGTTCGATCAACTCAGCTTGAGTCAACCCATACTCTTCACATAGATCGATCAAATGATCCTTCAGTGGCTTCCGTACAAATATCTTAACTTCTTTATGGGTTGATTTCTTTCTAGCTACGGATGCTTGCTGCTTTTCTGCAGGACTCAAAGGGTTACCTTTACGATACACACGTTTTGCATTCGATGAAGGAGTAACAATACCTATCGCCTGTGACATCTCCGCCTCCCCAAGGATCTAAAAAGGATCGATTAGGCAAAGACTACTACAGTTTCCGACAGTTAGCAGCAAATGATCGTGATCTGCGACTCATGTTGGCGCATGAGCAATGATGTTCTGCAGATCTGATGGCTTGAAGAAAGGATCAGTAATTCGAATTTAGCGGTGTGCCTTCAGCCCAAAGGCGTTCAAATTCCTGCTGGTAGGCGCGCGCCACAGCTGTTTCGTCGCGGATCACCACCACATTCTCGGCATTGCGACTGAACGCTGATGCTGTGTAGTTCGCAGAACCGGTCTGGACCGTCCGCCCGTCAACCACCACAAATTTCGAATGCTGCTTAGCATATTTACTGTTCAAGCGAACGGGGACCCCTTGATTGGCCAGAAAAGTCACAGCACTGTACGGAGCACGGCTGTCTTTATCGTCTGCCAATACGCGTACCTGGACACCACGCTGCTGCGCATCCACCAGAGCCAGCGCCACCGGTTTTGAGGTAAAGCTGTATGCAGCCAACTCAATACTACTCCTGGACTGCGCCAACGAATCAAGTACCAGGGTCTGCGCCTGCCCGGGGGTAAACGCGGCTTCGACGGTAGCACTAGCAGGTTGCATTACGAGTAGGGGCCCGCTCAACAAGGTCAGACACACCAGGCTGGGCAATGACCGTCTGCTGACGAAATACAATTCCATGAGAACCTCTTGTTATTGAAGTACCAACTGAAACCCCGGAAGAGAAGAAAACTTGTTTTTCCTCTTTTCCGGGGTTGGACAACGGAGCAACGCGAAGGCGTCAGGATGGTGTACCCTATCTTTCTGGCCGTTGCGTTACATCGCAATCAGTCCCAATACCGCCAGATGTACGGTGTAGAACAGCGGAAAAAATTCCCGGGGCCGGAAGCGGGTGACCAGACGACAGGAGCGGCTCAGCACTGTCAGGATGACGCCCGGTATCACTAGCCCCGCTATCACCATCGCCGCACCGTCGCTGGCGTTCAGCGCCAGCATCACCAGCGCAAGACAGCACGCCAGTCCGGTGCGCGTGGTGCGCCTGGCCGTCATGCACACCCCGCAGGCCAGTAACAGCATCATGATGCCGGCAAGGCCATAGCTGCCGCCCGAAAAGGGATACCACACCAGAACCAGTCCCAGCGACAGCGGCCACACGCGGGGACCGTGCTGCTGCATCAGCGCCAGCGCCTGCCCGCTGACCGCAAAGGCAAACAGGATATTGCCCTCATACGGCTGCAGCCCGGCGAGTATCCAGCCGCCCTGTGCCACCACAGCCCACCCCCACAACCGGTTCAGCGACGACTGACGGATGCGAGGATGGCGGGCCAGATTCATCGCCCAGACCAGGCCGAACAGCGGGAAAGCACCCCGTCCAAGTAGCCGTAGTGCGTCGTTATCGAGCCCGAACAGCAGGCTGGTGTGGTCTGCCACCATCAGTAGCAGCGCCACGGTTTTAATCAGGTCGGTTTGCCCCGGTGTCCAGATCAGCAACCGTTGCAGCCAGTTGTCTGTAACCACCACCAGGGGGAAGAACACGTTATCCTCTGCCCGCATCTCAGTCTCCGCTCAGTGTTTTTTCCCGGTCGAGGTCACGCACCACCTCGCGTTCCATCTGTTGCAGGCGTTCACGTTGCACGTTCTCATGTGCCACCTGTGCCACCGCGTCATCGCGGCGGCGCTCCTCATGATTGTCCGGTACCCTGACCGCGTCAGGGGTGGGTTCCTGCGTCCCTTCCAGTTCACGCGCCACTTCCCGTACCGGGTCTGTTCCTTCTCTGCCCTTATCACCGCTGCGCGCCATTTCCCGTACCGCCTGCGCGGCCCGTTCTTCCATTTCGCGGCGTTGCTGTTCGGCCTGCGCCTGCTGCGCCACCACCTCTGGCGGCAGCTTTTCGCCATGCTGTGAGCCGGTGACCACATCGTCCGATACGCCATCAGCCCAGATCCGGCCCCCGGTGATGGCACCGGGGTTCCAGGGACGCCCCTCGCTGCCAGGCAGACGCACCACCACGCCGCTGTGTGGATTTTCCCGCGCCAGCTTCAGCGCAGCCGGCATATCGGCCGCCAGCAGTGATTCCCCGTTACGGCTCACCTGCAGGCCGGCAAAGGTGGCTGCCTCACTGCCCATCACGCGGCCTTCGTCCGTTAAGCCCCGCACTTCACCCTCAACGGGCATCAGCGAACTCAGCCAGATACCTGCCGGCTTACCGTTGCCGTCAAAGGCAGGCAAAGCCACATGCGGCTGCGGATATTTACGGCCAGGCGAGATGAAACGCGCCATCGACCCGTCCGGCGACAATCCGGCCTGGCGCAGCACTGCGCGTCCAGCTGCCACCTCTCCCAGCGGCTTTGCCGTGCCCATCAAACGCTCGGCATTACTGACTGCTCGATCACCGCGAGGCTCCAGAATGTCATGCGCCGTACTGCGGGCGCGGGATTTTCCCATCGCCTCAACCCAGGCCGCACGGTTGTCGGTATACACCTGCGCATGCTGCTTCATACGGCTCAGCGCCACGTAGGCCGATTCGAAGCTCGCCATGGCTTTTCGTGCCCCTTCCGTGCCCAGCAGGGCAATCGCAAACGGCTCACTGGCCCCCTGCGCCCCGTGTGCAGTGACGGCGTAGGCTAGGTCGATATGCTGTTCTGCCCGCTCGGCAGCGGGGTTCACCGTCCGGGTCTGCTGCCCGTCTGTCAACGTGACCCTGTCACCGTCAATCTCGGATATTGTCCAGACGCTGTTGGCCACAAAACCACGCTCATTGTCGCTTTTGGAGAAACGCATCCGGTCGCCGGGCGATACAGTGAGAGTATCCGGGCGATACAGCGTCACCCCCTCTGTCGCAGCCTGGGTGGGCGACAGCGAGCGGGTGTTGCCCTGTTCATCTTTCAGGGTGACCAACTGCCCATCCTTATCCAGGCTGTCAATCCGATAGTAGGTGTTGTCCAGCAGCACCAGATTGTCTTGCGCCGCCTGCCAGGTGGCCATTTTACGCAGCTCACCGTCACGCAGGTTGGCGGAGGTCAGTACCGGTAGTCGGGCCTCCTGCTCACCCAGTTCACCGGCCGCCTGACGAGCCTCATGTATCTGCGCGTTCAGCGCCCGCCGGTCGGCGTTCAGGGTCGTCACCACGATGGTCTGTGCCTGCGCCTGCGGTGTGCGCCCGGTGTAGTCCCGTACAATGGCTTCATAGAGGGTGGCGGGCTGTGCGCCGGGCGTCAGGCTCCCGTCGGCCAGACCTTTCTCGATGGCCTTCTCCTGCGCCGCGCCGAACTCCACCACCGAACTCTCCGGCTGCCAGGCACCCGCCTGACGCGGCACCTGTGCGGGTGCCACCTGCTCAATGGTGTTGAGGGCGCTGTCGATGTCCCGGTCAATCAAACTGTAGACCGCCGGTTTCAGGGCAGGAGTCTGGCGAACGATCTCCTGCATCACCGCGACGTCGATGGCGCTGCGGTTTTGCAGCAGACGGAACGGTTGGCCAGGTGCGATGGACTGCAACTGATCGGTGTCGCCACTGGACACCGCCCTTCCGCCGCCCCCAGCGATCAGGCCATAGGCCCGGGCCATATCGGCATTGCCGACCATTGAGCTTTCATCCACCAGGAACAGCACGTTGCGAAAATCCGGCTTTTCGCCGCCGCGCAGCTGCTGTTGCGTGTCGTGAATAAACGCAGCGAGCGTCTGCGACTCCGGCACGCCGGCATCGCGCATTTCGCTCACGGCTCGGTGGGTGGGTGCCACGCCAATGACGCGGGGCCGCTGCTCCTCCGGCAGTGTGCCGATAGCCGACATTACCGCCCGGAACTGGGTCGTTTTCCCCACCCCGGCGTAGCCCTGTACCAGGGTGAAACGGTCGGAGGACTCCAGGATCATCCGCGTGGCATTGCGTTGCCCGGATGTAAGCCCCTCCATCTGCGCCACTGGTACACGATGCATCAACGGCGCAACGGCATCCTTACCTTCCAGCACATGGCGGATAATGCTTTTCTCAGCGTTATAGGATGCACGGGCAACCAGCAGTTGCAGACCGTTCCCCGGTGAGACCGGCACCGACATCAGCGAACCCTCCCGGGTTTGCTGGTCTATCTCCCGCTCAATCGCCGCCAGTCCTGGCCCTGTCGGCGCTGCCTCGCTGGCCTCCGCCATCAGCTGCGGTTTTGTGAAGGCAAGGTTGCGACTTTCCAGTGCCGGGATGGCCAGATGAATGGCCTGCTGAGCCGGGGTGTGCAGCGCGTTTTTCTGGTGTGTGAGCGCCTCTTCCAGTCTGTCATGCCCGGCGGCTTCCTTGATTTGTGCCGACACCACGCTAAAGGCCGACTGTCTGGCCAGTTTCTCCGTGGTTTTCGCTTCGGTTTGCGCCGAGTACAGCCGCACCTGCGGACCGCTCAGGGCCAGCTTGTTGAGGGTGGTGGTGTCCATCTCCCGCAGGCTCAGCGAGGCAAAGACCGTGGCGTTATCACTCACGCTGCGCCCGGGCGATCCCACCCAGCCTTGCCCGACTTTCGGCGCCGTAAACGGGCTGTCTCCGGACGGCAGCGTCACCGTTCCCTTGCGACCGGGAAGGGTCACGGCTATGCCTTTATCATCAAAGCCGGTGACGGTCACGGTATCGCCACCCTTAAGCCGTGCGCCTGGCGTTTTGCCCAGCACCGCCAGTCGGTCCCCTTCCGACACCGGGATTTGCGTGGCACGAAGCAACGACCAGCTGCTGTCGAGCGATGCCAGCCGGATCACCTGACTTTCACCCTGCACATTGCGCAACGTCAGGCTGTTATTACGGGCGGTAACGCGGTCAATCACAAACCTTTCATGACGTCGCGCCTGAGCATCCCAACGCTCCATCACCATCCCGTCGCGGTAGTGGTCGCGCACCTGCTGATGGCGACTGTCCAGCCACACCGGCTCGAGCGCGGTGATGGTGTGCTCTTTCTCGCCCAACACGCGTTCTGCACGCAGGGCATCACGCACCGCACCTGTGAGCGCCGCCTGTTCGCGGGCACCAGTGACCTGTGCCACGCTGTGTTCTCCCGCCCGTATACTGCGGGCAAAGTCGGTGGCCAGCCGGTCATAACGTTGACGCCGGTCAGGCTCGCTGATGACGTCCACCCGGGTTTTCTCCCCCTGCTGCCAGCTCAGCGTATTCACGCCCGTTTCTTTCATCACTGTCAGGGCGCTGCCGGTGCCGCTGCGTTGCCCGCTGTCGGTCATCAATAGCTGCACGTTATGACGCAGGGCACCATCGAGCAGCGTCAGCGTCTCTTTGAGCGTCAGCTTTTCGGCCTGGTCGACAATCAGCGTGCTGCCCGGCAAAAATGTCATCCCCTCCGTCAGTGCCCGCCGGTCGGTAATGTGCTCCCCGCCAAGGCGCTCATCCTGCGCAAGGCTGCGGGCCGAGCGGCGATCTGCCGCCACTATCTGCACCTCACGCCCCTGTTCGTGCGCCATCATGGCCAGCTCTGCTACACGCTCACGCTGGCCAGCGGCCCCCCCTTGACCGGCCACAATCGCCACCGGCAGACGGTCCTGCGCCAGCACACTGACCGCGTCAGAGTAAGCTCGGGTTCGGGGCTGTGCTTTATCCGCAAAGGTATCAATCGGCCCGGCCCGCTGCAGGTCGCGGGTCAGGGCCGCCACCGACAGTTCGTCGAGCACATGAATGTTTGAGGTGAACAGGCCTTTTTCTTTATCGAGCGGAATAAGCTGTTCGTTTTTAATCGCCGACTCGATGCCCTCGCGCGCCTGCGCCACTACCCCCGGCTGCGCGGGCAACTGACCGATTGTGGTAGCCAGCAGTTCAGAGTAAGTGAAGCGCGCCCGCCGGTCGCTCAGCATGCCGATGGCCAGGCCGACCGACGCACTGATGTCGACGGCCTCCACGGACGGGGCCGGGATGTCACCCGCCTGCGCACGCTGGTCAGCGTCCTCGCGGTAGCCCCGGATATCGAAGCCGGTGGCTTTCAGTGTGTGCATCCACTCGCTCATCCGTTGCTCTGGATCGACCTTTTCTTTCGGGCGCCGCGTATCCAGCGCGGCCATGTCGCGTGATTTTAGCGATGCATCTTCCCCTACGGCCTCCTTAATCGCCTGAGTGCGACTGGAGAATTCGACGACCGGTACGTCTTTCAGCTCCCACATGCCGTGCTTCCCCACGACCTCCGTCTCATAGCCCAGCGCCGTGACATCCTGATGCAGTGTGGCGCGGTAAATTTTGCCGAAGGCTATCTGGTTGGCGTACACGTTTTCGATGAAGCCGGTTTTGCCGACCTTATCGCTGCTGAGCGTCCGCCAATCATCACCGTACCGGGTGAGGTTGGCCACCACGGCATGGGTGTGCAACAGCGGCTCCTGGTCACGGCTGGTATCGTGGTTAAACAGCGCCATCACCAGATTGCCGGTCAACTCGGTCTGACTTTTACCGTCGGTCATCACCCGCGTCGAGGCCAGTGCCTCCACCTGCTTCACAGCGGTATCCACCGCGTGGTTGTGTGCGTCAATCAGCCGTGTGTCGCCGCCGAGCATGGCCATCACTGAAATACTTTTGGGGGCTGAGAAGGTCAGGTCATAGCCCGGTCGGTGCTTGTTGGCACCCTCCTGCATACGGCTGAGATCACTCCCGTCCGGCAGGCGGCCTTCCAGCAACTGGGTGAAGGTTTTCTGGTCCACTTCCCCTTTAAGCCCCAGCTCAGCAGCCCCCTCGCCCGCCCAGCGTTCTCCCATACTGCCAATGACGTAGTAGTTATCCTTGTCGGTGTAGTAGTTTCCGGCGCTGCCGGCCGATTTTACTGTCGCCAGACTTAACATCAGAGGTTATCTCCTGGTTCGAGGTCTTTTTCAGGCGAACGATGCACATTGATGTTCACCTCTTCACGGCGCTGCATATCCTTCCCTGACAGCCTATCTTGCTCAGCCTGCCAGGCTTCAAAGGCATCCCAGTCCACCACTTCGCCGCTGACATCAATACCGGGCGGCAACTTTTCAGCGTCTTCGGCTTTGGTGGCCAGCTCTTGCTCGGTACCGCCAACGCCCACCGCTGCTGCCGATGAACCGGATGTAGCCGCAGGTGCGCCACTCGTCGCTGGGCGCTCCATGGGCGCAGCAGGGGCAACCGGCGCGACAGGGACGTCCACAGGCGCGGGAGGTGCGCTGGCTACCACTGACACAACCGCTTCAACCGGAATATCCGGCGTAAACAGCACTGCCAGACTGCGAGATTCGTCTTCGCGTGCGGCCAGGGCGAGGTTCAGACGCGCATCCGCCTGCTCATCCAGGGTGCGCGGGATGAATTCGGGTGCGACCTTCGGTCGTGGCTGGTACTTCAGGGCCATCTTCACTGCCGGATAGGGTCCCGGTAGCGTGACATAACAGGAGAGATCCGGCAGCGTCTGGATGTCGGAGTAGCTGACAAGCGTCACGCGCTCCATGTCCTTGCCCAGCGTAATACGGCTATTTTTGTGCATCGCTAATTTCTCCGAAGTGAACCAGCCAGCTAACCCCGTCCTGGCGTTCGAACTGCAAGACGTACTGCTTCAGCTCAGGGTAAGGTTTGGAATCGCCAATCCAGGTCTTCAACTGTCCGCGAACGTCAACGCGGCTGCTGCCCGGATACACCTTCACGCTGGTCATGTAGAAGGCCGAGTTAACGTTGTTGTCCTTGATCCGCGTGGCGTCTTCTGCCAGTTTGATTTTTAACGCATTCTGGGACGCCGGACGGACATACATCAGCAGTTGTTCGTGTGAGGCATCCACGGTTTCCGGCGTGACGTTGACGCGCAAGGCAATGAGAGAGAGGGCCATTTGTTGCAGGTACGATGCATCGGCCTGATTCTGTGATACGGCGAACGGTGCGTTGTAGAGCATCGGCGTAACCGCCACCTTTTGTTCGTTCTGCAGGCGATAATTATTAATCCCCTGAATGACGTTGGTACTGAGGCTCAGCAGCAATAGCGTCCCCAGCGAGAGAAACCCGATGGCGATAACGCGCTGTGTACTGAGGCGTGCTCCATGATCCATCTGAATAATCCTGTCTATTTGATCCACTGCCGATAGCAGGAGTCTGGTACGTCGTGGAAAATGCCCCTCAACAGGGAAGTCGGCATATACCAGTACACCAGGTCCCGCAGCCATGTACTGCCACGCCCTTTTTTCAGTTTCTTAATGGCCAGATACGCCAGGACGCCCGCGACAATCCCCAAAAGGTAATGCTGCGACCAGATCCCCCATCCCAGGCAAATAATGGCCGGGATGAGTTCGTCCACAGGCAGACCAAACCAGCGCCCTTGATTGGTGAGCGTTTCGGGGAATCGGTATTTTTTGAGAGACTCGTCTGCCATTTAAATAGGCCTCCGGGTAACTGGTGGGCAGCCGCGAAATCTCTGCCCACCAGAATTCAGGCAAAGCAATCCCGTGAACGCGAATAAACGCATTCGAAATTAAAAAAAATTAATAAGCAGGGACGCTTTCTACTTCCACTAACGCGGAATTAATACCCGGCGACAGACATACCGATGGCGACAAACACCGACAGAATGGCGAAGCCGGCAAGGAACTTGAGGTTCTTGGTGGTCATATACATCACCGCCCCGACCAGCACCTCGGCCAGGATGACCCATTTCACCACGCTTGAACCGGACCCAAAGGTGCTCTTAACGGTACCGTCGCCGCTTGCCATCAGGTCTTTACCGGCTCCAGCTGCCATCACCGTTTCTGGGAAGGCAGCCGACACCGCCGCAATCGGCAGTGCGAACTTCAGCGCTTTGAGAAGACCAACTTTACTGAATTTCTTTTTAGCAGCGGGTGCCTGTGCTGCATTCATCACAGAGATTTCTGTCATTTCATTATTCCTTCAACATAACAGTTAGATTTAAAAAGCGGTTGAAATTACAAACTTCATTACCTCAGTTGAAATTATTGGGTATCACCTCCACCATTTCTGCATTGTAAAAATCGGGAAACTTCTTCAGATGATCGTGAAGCCGTTCCCGTACCTCATAGGATTTACACCAGCCACTGCGATTTTTCGCGTTGATGAGTTTAAGGTTTGTTTCATCATCAAACCTGACGGTGGCATAGTGCTTCCGTGAAAAATCCGGGCTTTCCATGACGCTGAACATCGGAAAACGGTTAAGGTGATCTCGCACACGGAAGAACACCTCAAACCCCCGGCTTCTCCCACTACGTTGAACGGCAGCGCTTAATAAATCTTCCGTTGCCGTATCAAGTTTCACTCTTACCGTTTTCCCAAGAGCAGGAGCGCTGCTATATCTCCTCACAACCCCCTCCATTCTGTTTTTGACACAAGGTGATCATAACTCAGAAGCACCTCCGGACGTTTGTCCCAAAGGCCCCGCCCTTTAACATAAAAGTAATAATTTAATTACCACTCATTCAGCAAACTCTTATTTTTAATTATTTCAAGTTAAATTAAATAGATTCCCTGGCACTGCAAAAGGCCATGGTTGTTTGCCACGAAAAATTAATTACTTATCGTTCCTTAAGAATCTTTTACCTTCAGACGCAATATCTTCGAAGTTAATGAGATGGTCAGTTAAACGGAGTAAAGCCTCTTGTGTTTTACTGCGTCCTGTTCGTAGAGCCGACTCGGTAAGCAGACGATTTACGTTGGGACTCAATCTCATCACAAGCTGTACTGCTTTCCATTGTTCATCAGTCATAGTTGTAATTCCAAACTGAAACTAAAGGTATGAGTGGTAATTAAACATAAACTTACAAACATGTGAAGATCTTTTGAGTGTTTTTTTCTATTAATTTGAGCCTGTTTTGAGAATATTAATATAAATCATACTCATAAAGCACATATTGGTTCCCATTTCACCTATGATGCAGGTGTAAGGTAATGCCTGATGCTAGTGCCTGTATGAGCATCTATGCTCAGGAAGTGCTCAAAAACGAAACAGGAAGAGTCTTAAGCGCATGAAAAAAAATATAAATTACATAGAAAAAATCAGTAACCTGCTAACCCAAAAAGGTGTCGGGTACAGAAAGCATGCGTCGACAATGGCAACAATACTGGGGCTGCAGTACAACAGCGCCAAACAAAAGCTAGATGGCAAGAGGGGTATAACACTCGAGGAGGTAAGAAATATATTCAAATATTTCAATGAGCCTTTTGAAGGGCAAAGGGTACATAATTGTGTTTTTATTATGAACAACATCCACAAGCGATGCGTTATAGAGGTTAATGATAGCCCAGTGATTAATACCGAGGAAAATGAGACTTATGCGGTGAAAAAAGACGGTCTTTTTGTAATTAGCACAAAAAATGAGAACCCTCTTGATGTGGAAATATACAAGGTCAATTCAATAGACTTCTTGCCAGCTCCAAAAATTGCATTATTAGACAACGACCGTGATACTCTTGAACTTCTTAAGCTAGTTACAGCCCGATATGGGATAGAAGCAGATACGTATCAAAATAAAACCGAAATTATTGAGGCTCTAAGCAATAATCAGTATGAAGCATATATACTTGATTGGTTGCTTGATTTTGGTGAAACATCTGAAAGCGTAGTCAAAAAGTTAAGAGAAAAAACGGCCTCCTATAGCAACATAATAATTTTAACGGGGCAACTGAACCATTATGAAAAAAATATCGGCGATATGATTTTAAACTATGATGTAAAATTAATAGAGAAACCAGCAAAACCATTCATTATATCATCACTATTATTATCAACTTTATTTTTTAATTAATTCAACAAGGGTAAATATAAAGAATGAAGAACCTGCGCCATCTACTGGTTTTACACGAATTCTACGCTTGAGTGATTTCACGTAGTTTTTAATAATTGTTAACTGTAACGGCCTGACATCGAAAACCGCCCGACCTGCAATCAAGGGCGGTTTTCAACCCACATTAGGTGATTCTCACCGAACCTGAAACCCAGATTAAATGATAATGAGCCAGCATTATTAAATTTATTACATCAATCAAACATCATCTTCACCACCCTCATCTTTAGGGAAGAAGTTTGATACAATTTGGTCTACATCTTCGCGGATTGTTGTGACCATATCTTTAAATATGAACTTCTCGTTCCCTTCTAAATATGGACTGAGAGACACCATGCCTAAAAGCTTACTTGTCGCCATCTGCGATTTCAGCACATTCTCCAGCAACGTCTTATTAAAGAGGGCCTGATTGAATCCTGTCTCTTTATTGTTCATCTGGGCCTCATAGACCCTAAGCCCCAGTTCAATGAGCATCGTGGTGACACTCGAAAAACTGACATCTTTATCCTTAGCACCTTCCTGACGGCGTTTTTCTACTATTGCCATTATCTTGTCTGCCACGTCATCGCTGGCGTACACTTGGATCTTAGCCACGGCACCTTTCCTTATATTATTGTGGTTTTATTTGACACTGAAATATCAAAAACATGACGAATCGCCAAAAAATCGAATCGCAAGTCGAATCTAGATATACAGCAAGTCATGTAGCGAATCGTAGCAGGGGTCGACTCTAGGGTCAATTCGCACTAACAGTCTGATTTATAAAAATCGATTCGTCTACGACTTTTCACAGAGTCATAGACGAGTCGCTTAGATTCGTTGGCGATATATTTAGACTTCCACATTGGAATCGAACGGAATTAATAATTCCTAACCCACTGTTTCAACAACCAAATCAGCAAAAAGTAAATTTTGCGTGGGGTGTGGTGATTTTTGTGGTGAAGAGTGCATATATATTGAACTGCGAACTTGTATAGATTAAAATACTACCTAGAAATCAGACCGGAGGAAGTATATGAATAAAATGGCCGCTTTGACTGTATCTCTGCTTTTTTCAGGCATGGTAAACGCATCGGATTGTTTTGATTTGGCAGGAAGGGATTACAAAATCGATCCAGACTTACTCCGCGCAATAGCCTGGAATGAGTCCAAGTTCAATCAATATGCCGTAGGTAATAATTATGATTCTAGTGTTGACACTGGTATCATGCAAATTAACTCACAGCATGATCAAGAGCTCTATAGCTATGGCATAACGAGACATCATTTAAAAAATGATGCCTGTCTTAACATCTATACAGGTGCCTTTTATCTTGCTATAGCTTTCAAAAAATGGGGAGTTTCCTGGGTTTCTGTTGGTGCATATAATGCAGGTTTTAAAGACTCTCCGAAGCAAGCATACCGTAGATACATATATGCAGAAAAAATCCATAGAACTTACAAAACAATTAAGCTTAACAAGAAAAAGCCTCTTACTTATCCGATAGCTAAAAATTAGCACATTCTCTTATCCACATATGCACATGAGATAAAGCCAGTGAAATACTATCCTTTCATTAGGGTGGAATGAACGTGAGCGATTCCTTCACCTCTACAAGGTGAAAGAATATCGATTGTGTATATGTGGATAAGTTATCATGCCAACAGCACATTCTCAGACGATGACAATAGGTTTTTCATTGTCATCGTGCAAGCCAGGGAGCCCCTCTGGGGCAGCGGCAGGATGAAAATTTTTGTTATTTTCATCCGGGTGGGAGGGGAATAAACTGATACTCTCTCAACGGGGGTATCACTTTAAAGGGACGCCGAGAAGTATTACAGAAATGCAATTCTACATCATAAAAAAACCGGAACGAGGAGGTGCCCTCCTCATTCATGGGTTGAACTGATTAGGCGGTCAACTGCGCTCTCATTCTGTTTATTTCATCTTCGACACCATGACCATGCCAAAAATCACGAAAACCCACACGCCATAGCTCACCAGATTTATAGCGTTCAATGTTGACATTCTCAAATCGATCGCCAAACTTGACATTGAATTCCTGGATGGCTTTCTCTGTTAGAGCGTCGCTATACTCTCTCTTTGTGAAAAGATAATTAACACCGCCATAAACTTTATTGAACGGGGACTCACAATATTCATAGATATCTTCCATGCTGTTAAAGTGGCCATCTTTATACTTACCAATAATGGCTTTAATCTCATCCTCTTTAGGGCCATCTGTCCAACTAATATTGACACTAGAAGTATGCCTTTTGCGGACACTAAACTTTACGCCTGGGCATGCTTTTTTCAACTCCTTCCGAACATTAGCAGTAACTTGAGTAATTCCTTTTTGTTCTTGTGAAAGCCCGATATATTCAGGAGCTTTTTTTATGCGTTCAACTTCATCTTGAAATGCTTTTTGAGCCCGTTTTTTTTCTGTGTTTCTCCTTTCTTCTTCATCGCGCGCATTGCTTAAAATTCGCAGGACTTCATCTTGGCCCAGAACTTCATCATGGATCGTCCACTGAACTCCATACAAAATGCACTCATGTAATTGATGCGTCATTGTCCCACACTCAAAAGCAATATCAAAAGTTGCGTTACCACCTGTTGCCATTACACCGCCCAAACGATGGGTTACTGTTTCCGGACTTTGTTTACCCTGGATCATGTATATGACACCACGACCGAGACCATATAGACTTGTGCTGACAACTTGCCCGACTACAACCACCTTTTTTTCGATCCCAATTTTCATAACACCCATGGCTTTATCTCCTATTTATTGGCCTGCTTTCTCAGGAACGGGCCGTTGATTACATTGTTTAATGATCACTCTGTCGCAAACATCTGTGCTTCCTCTTCGATGAAGTCTGCACATTCACGGCGGTAAATTTCATCGAATATCTGTACTATCTCAGGATGCCCCCTATAGATCGGAGCAACAATTTCCAATGTCATTACTTCGGCGATTAACCATAATTCATCCGCTTTACTTAGGTTTCCTGCGTTAAGCTCATCCCTGGCGGCGTAATTTGTTCTTTTCACTTTCGTGGTCAGAACCTCAATTTCTCCCGTTGTTTTTATCGGTTCACACCACTCAATTTTGGTACCTATCGTCCCACCCAATACCGCCCTCCCATTGCGGTCCGTAATTTGGACGTACTGAGCCAAATAATCCAGAACTGTTGTATCACCCAGTACGTCCGCATCCTTGTACTGCCAGGCGTTTTCACTGTGTACTTTATTTACCTGATTTACGGCATCCGTAATTGTTGATGCTGTAAGTACGTAGAAACTGATCTGTTTTTTCTCAAATGCCGCATCATTTGGGAACGTAGCCAGGCCTCTAACAAGCACCTTAAACTGTTTATTAAAGATATCTTCCCTGATCGAGACACCCTTTTCATAGGGTGACGGAATGAATTTAGGGGTTGCCTTTTCACATATCCTGCTAGTCCCCGTCGCGCTGTTGACCTTGACGTTTTGTGTGTGCATGTTATTTGTCCCGTTAGTGTTTATTGTCACATCCCACTGAGCCCCTCGCCGCAACCGCTAAACTCACCTTCCAGGAATGAGGATGAAGTCAAATTTGGCGACAAAGCCGCAGCGCAAGCGACCACAGGGAGTGCGAACGGGTGCCGGCGACAGATTTGACTTCAGACGCCTGGAAGGTAGTTTTTAGCGGGGCGAGGGACTCAGCGGGTGTGACTGACACGGTAGTAACAATATGCACACACCCGACACGGCGAAATGCCGTGGCGACCTTAGCGCCCTGCAGCTTTTCGCAGGGCAGTGAACGCGCTGGCCACCGGCCAGCTGCAGCCCTTGACCTGGCCGTTAGCCATCATACCCTAGCCGTCAGGCCCGAAACCCGCGCTTTTGCGGGGTTCGGCGGAGCTTGCTCGGCGTCTTCATGCCGGGCTAGCGCAGTCGGGGTGACGACCTGGCGCAGCCAGGAAGCCGAAGGGGGCCAAACCGCCGTTGACCTGATTTTTGGCCATGCATCTGTTGATTAAACTATGTGGTATTACAAAGGAAAGTAGTTTGATGAAAAGGAAGAAACTTAATATCAATACCTTGTGTTCAATTCAGTGCAAGCCAGCCCGCCATACGCTGAGAAAATGCAGTAAAAGAAGCCACGGCGGCGGCGCAGCCGCAGCAGTTGCTTATTATGGTTTTTGCGGCGCCGACGTTGGCACCATTCCAAACTTGTGATGCATAGCCGGGAAAAAAACCGCCCACTTAGGGGCGGCACGTTAAATCAGACAAGCGCCCGTTTTAGTTCAAGCGCACGTAGAAGTTGCCCCCACTCGCTCCCACACATCGCGGGAACCCTAACAGAGCGGCCTTTGTGACGACAGCGAGCGATATGACGGCCCCAGGCGCGCATTTCAGGAGTAAGGTCACTGGCGGCAATGTCATCGCGCAGAATACGAACCTGTTTTTTCGGTTGCTCGTTTTGGATCTCCAATTGCTTTACATACAGCGCAGATGGTGCAATGATTGAGACTTCAATATTCATGGCTTTATCTCCATGTTGATTATTGGAAGCTGGTCTAGCTTTCTCAGGGGTAAACCAGCTAGAGAAGGCAGGGGAAACCCTGCTTTTTTCATTTCTGGCGTAAACCAAATTCCTCCTTAACGCTGGCCAGAATTTTCGCGTGGCTCAGGTCTCTGTGATCCCGCATCTCGAAGTAACGAACTCCGATCCGGGTGTAAATTTCGGTAACGTTGCCGCAATACATCTCAGCCAACATAAACGTTTCACACTCACCGTTTTCGCTGCATGACCAGTTAAGCGGGGACATCATGCCCAGCGCGTCATGGAACCGATGAACGTCAATTTCAACCGGCTTTTTCACCGCTGCTTTTTCACGGCTCTGCCAATAGGCGCGCTCGGCTTCCGCGTTGGCATTCATACCCAGAGTGGCGCAAGACTCGGTCAGATTTAAATACATGGTGCTTTTTCCTTCTAGTGAGGGGTGGCAGCAATACGCCGCCACCGGGTTAAAAAAAATCAGTAATCGGCGGCCAGCTCGGCCATCAGTTCATCACTTGAGGCCTGTGCGCGTTGTTCTTCGGCCAGTGTCAGCATGATCCCCCGCTTCGTTGCCGCCCCCATAAACACCGGGCGATCTGTTAGCGGTAATCTTTCCATCCAGTTCATCGCCATGGCCAGTAAGCGCGATTCGTAAATTTCGTAATAGCTGCCACACCCTTTATTGGCCTCTTTTTCCAGCCGTTGGATCACCACGTCAGCGCGGATCACGTCAAACGGGTGATGTGAGTGAATGTTGCAGACAAAACCATCAAATCGAGGTGTTGTCCTTTCACATATCCTGCTAGCTTCCGTCGCGCTGTTGACGTTGACGTTTTGTGTGTGCATGTTATTTCTCCCCTTAGTGTTTATTGTCACATCCCACTGAGCCCCTCGCCGCAACCGCTAAACTGACCTTCCAGGGATGAGGAGGAAGTCAAATTTGGCGACAAAGCCGCAGCGCAAGCGACCGTAGGGAGTGCGAACGGGTGCCGGCGACAGATTTGACTTCAGACGCCTGGAAGGTAGTTTTTAGCGGGGCGAGGGACTCAGCGGGTGTGACTGACACGGTAGTAGCAATATGCACACACCCGACACGGCGAAATGCCGTGGCGACCTTAGCGCCCTGCAGCTTTTCGCAGGGCAGTGAACGCGCTGGCCACCGGCCAGCTGCAGTCCTTGACCTGGCCGTTAGATATCAGACCCTAGCCTTCAGGCCCGAAACCCGCTTTTTATGCGGGGTTCGGCGAAGCTTGCCCGGCATGTTTTCGCCGGGTTAGCTGAGTAGGGGTGACGACCAGGCAAAGCCTGGAAGCCGAAGGTATCCAGACTGCCGTTGATTTAGCTTTTTGTTCACCAGGTACATGGCCATCGAGAACAGAAGAAGATAACCAGGGAAGAGAAGTCACCAGGAAGGAAACCAAAGAGGAAGAGGAAGATATCCAGGAGCGGCAGAGAGAAGAACGGCGCCGCAGGCGCTGTCCTTTCCTTGGCTTTTTGCCGCCCTTGCTTTCGCGCCGTAAAGGGGTAGATCTGGGCAGCAACCACAGGAGGAATGTTCTACACCTGTGGCTGCCTGTTGTGGAAAATCACACGCCGACCAGACTTTCCAGCGGGATATTGAATTGCTTATGCAGGTTACGGATCATTGGCAAGGTGAGTTTTCGCGTACCGTTGAGAACTTCATACACACGGTTTGCCCTGCCGATCGCTGGCTCCAAATCTTTGACCGTCAAGCCCTGTTGCTCCATCCGGAATTTTATCGCCTCGATGGGATGAGGTGGCTCAATGGGATAGTGCTTCTTCTCATACTCTTCAATCAGTAGGCACATGACTTCAAAGAAGTCCCCTTCTGCCGTATCCATTTCTGGTTCGTTGTCAAAGAGAGGGGAAACGGCCTTTAAGGCTGCCTTGTAATCATCTTCGTTACGGATCGGTTTGATTTGCATCGTTCTACTCCAGTTCTACAGTTTCAGCATCGATGGCATCGTATTTGCGGTGCGTGCCGATGAATTTCACAAACATCCATCCCCGCTGGTAGGCAATCGCTACGATTAACCTGTAGTCGTTTCCTTTGATATTGAATACCACCCGCCTGTTCTTCAGAATGCTGGCGCTGCGGTACTGTTCTTTAATTTCTGCCGGGGTTCGCCAGTTCGCTTTGACGGCCTCATCCACCCATGCTTTCAGCGGCTGTTCGGCATCGGGATATTCATCCCAAAAATCTTTTAATGTCTTAACGGATATGATTTTCATTCTGTTAATTATAGTCCCAAAATGGGATTAATCAAGATTTCAGTCCCACTGCGGGACTCATTTTCCCAGCATTAAAGCGGGGAGGTTCTCCCCTTCCCGCCGTGCATAACATCTCAAACTTCTGTTTTAAACCGTCGTTTTAGCCATCAGCTGCATAACCTTTGCCAGCGCATCCCATTTCTGCCGCAGGGCCAGCCGGTCTTTCCATCCGTTGATATAATAAAGCGGCGTAAAACGAACCCGGGTGAATTTCATGGTGAGCGCATCACCGGTGATCACCCTGGCAGGGATCCCCAATAGGCTCAACTGGATGAAAGCCATATCTGCGGCAACAGGATCAATATCGATGCACTCAACATACAGGTGTTCGGAAGGATTTAACCCCTCTTCCAGCATGCATTGAGCATAGGCAAGCACCATCCCCGCTGCGCCGCATGCTGGCTCATGCAGTTCGATCCAGCCCTGTTTCTGGACGACTGCCGCAATATCCCCTGTTAACATTTTCGCCATCATCAGTTGGATATTATACGGCGTAAAAAATTGGCCCATCTTATCGGAGCCTAGTTCCAACTCCATGAATATCGATCCCAGAAAGTCATGGAACTCCCCTTCCAAGGCTGTGACCATCAGACAAAACAGTTTGTTCATATTGTCCTGATCGGCAGCCGTGTAACAGTCGCAAATCCGGCGGCTGCTCTCGATGTTCTCCGGCGTTCGGATGCGAGCCATATCCAACTCACTGGCCGCCAGTGTTATGAAGTCACGAAACACGTCCCAGCGCCGCATATTTTGCGCTGTGTGAGCAAAGGCACTGATAAACTGCTTTCGGGCCACATCTGGGGTGATCATGCGCACGGGGTGGGCAGGTTTTTCGATCAGAGTGGGCTTGGCTTTTACGGGGACGCTTTCAAACGCGCTACACAAATCAGTGAAACTCAGTTGTGACATAGGCTTATCTCCATGTTGGTCGTTGAAAGCTGGTCTAACTTTCTCAGGGGTAAACCAGCTTGGTTGAGAAGGCAGGGGAAACCCCTGATTTTTCATCTATGCGTGTTATTTTTCAGGCTCAATAGCGCCTGTTTTTTTCGCTCGATTTTCCAGCCCTTTGTAAAACCAACCAACCAAGTCAGCATGCGGTCAAGACGGTTGAACCTTACCCCATAGTGATCGTTGGCATGTTCGGACATTGCTACCTCTTCTTGTGCGCTATCTACGGCACGATGCCAAAGACTCCAACACTTTGCAGGGGACTTAGAAACAGAGGCGTTGCCGCTAGTTTTTTTCATTTCGCTTTGTCCTGTTTGGTGGTAAATGCTAATCACTGTGTTGTTAACAATGATACTGTTGCAAATGGCCATAGAGGGGTAATGTGTACGTACGATCGGCATTCCAGATATCGCCATCACTTGTCACTTCCACGAACTCGCCGTTTTCCAGACAGCGCCACAGATCGCCATCAACGGTAAAGTGATAACCGGTGCTGCTGATACAGACGTCTTGGATAGGCACCTGCACCTCCACGGCATCCACAACAAAGTTGCTTTCCATCGGCGCAAGCAAGCCGAATTTGAAAGCCGCATCCAGCCTGCTCTTTGCAAAGAGAAAATGCTGATGACAAGTGCTAAAGCCTCCACGAGCGCTGTAGGCGGTGTATTTCACGACAAAACGGCCCAGCTCTTGATTGGCGAAAGCACGTTGGTCTTTTACCCATCTTTTGGGAGGATCTTGCGTGGCGGTTTTGACGTTGACGTTTTGTGTGTTCATGCTGTTTTTCCCCTTATCAGGTAGTTAGTCCATCTTTCGGTTAGGTCTCACGCGGCAAATGGCGTAAGGAGCAACAGGCATGGGCAGAAAACAAAGGGCCGTTTACGGCGTTTACCTTCCTTTGTTTTCTGAACGTGAATGGTGCTACAAACAGCCATCCGCGAAGAACTAAACGAGAGAGGGATCACCAGGGGCAACAGTATGAACACACCCGGCACGACGGAACGGCGGGACGTCCTTGGCGCCCTGCCGCTTTACCGCGGGGCAGTGAACGCGCTGGCCACCGGTCAGCTGCAGTCCTTGACCTGGTCGTTAGATATCAGACCCAAGCCTTCAGGCCCGAAACCCGCTTTTTATGCGGGGTTCGGCGAAGCTTGCCCGGCATTTTTTGGCCGGGTTAGCTGAGTAGGGGTGACGACCAGGCAAAGCCTGGAAGCCGAAGGTATCCAGACTGCTGTTGACCTGATTTTGGGCCAGAGAGATGCGACACCAACAGAATGGAATGGAAACTATCGGAGAAATGACAATGAGAAAGACAAGGTAAAGAGTGTTGTTCAGGAAGAAGAGAGGTTTAAACAGCAATTCGGGGATAACAGTTCACCAGGAGAAGAAACGAATGAGGCAGGAAAGTACGGGAAAAAACGGCACCGCAGGTGCCGTCTGTTCTTGACCTTCCCGCCCTGGCCAACGTCATTTTGCCCTGGTACCCGACTCAGGCTCAGACTCAAAGGCAATCACGCAACCAACGATCATGGAAACGGCCCAGATCACTTGAAAGGTGATATGCACCAGTGCGCTACTGTATGACAACAGCATGCCGGTGAATGGGATAAGCAACAACAGGGTGCTATAGATAATGAACTTCCCGCCAACGCTTTTTCGCTGTGCTGGCGACATTTTTTGCACTCTGGGGTTGTTTGCGATCTTACGTCTTAGGTATTTCCACATACCCACCTCCCTCTTAGCGACTGAAAATAGCATTGTATTCAGTATAGTATTCATTTTCCCTTGAAGTAATCAGGCCGGTTTTCCAGCTCGCGCGCTATCAGCTCATCAGCAAACAACGGCGCGGCTTTGACCACTCTGCGCTCGAGATTGCGCTGACGTGCTTGTGCTTTGCGCTCCGGACTCCAGCGGCGTATAGGCTTCACGTCCAAAAAATCCAGAGACACAGCATAGTCACCCCCCGGTACAAACAGGGCCATCACACTAGCTGGCGCACGCGCACCGGCAGGAACATCTTCAAACACCAATATTTCTTCACCGGGGCAAGGTCGATGAGGGTACGCCCACCGCAGCGAATAACGCCATTCATTCACCGCCGGTCCTCCAGTTTATTAGGCAACATTAGCTCGTCCAGCCACTGTTCTATCTCTGTTCGGTTTTCCAGCTCGCCATGCATTTCACCGACAATTGCCCATAGCGGTTGCCCGTACTCAAATGACTGGCAGAGTACATTGGTAAAGCGCTTACTCCATGCCTGTACCCCGCACCATTCTTGCCGGTGTTCGCAATCGATCTGCCAGCAGTCAGGCAAACCCAGCGCTGCGATCACCGCACTGGATAACCGCAAGCGTGCCTCCTCGCCGCGTTCGCGGTACTGTTCAAAATCGGTGGCGGTAAAGGCTTGCAGCTTGGCTAACGTGAATTTTTCTTCTTTGGTCATCGTGTTATCAGCCGCCCTTTCGGGCGGCAGCTCCAGTTATCAGGCTGCGTCAGTGGTGGCTGTTTCGTCGGAATGGGTTTCGCCTTCAACATTTTCTGCGTTGGCAGGATCGTCGACAGGTGCCTCTTTAGGTTTAGGCGCGGTCATCCACACTGGCACCCAACGGTTACTTGCCATCCGTTCTTCGGCCAACTCTGCGGCGTCCCCTTTCTTCATCTTCTCCGCATCACTTGCCGCACCGGTGAAACCCGCTTCATTCAGGAACTCGACAATTTGTGGTTTTTTCAGGTGGTCAAAGAAATTGGCTTTTGTCGGTTGCCACCAGTCACGCAGTTCGAAATCAAACGCCGTTTCCACCGCATCGAGCGGACTGCGTGTCGTATGCCCACATTCACGGGTCTGTACACCATCCAACCCGCAAGCCGCACATAAACCGAGGATGGAAAGCAACTGCTCCCCTTTCAACGTAAAGAAGGTGGTAAAGTCACGATCCCAACCTTCCGGCAACATGGCGGTGACACGATCGATTTCTGCTTTGAGAGCAAGATAAGCGGTACCCTCTTTGCCTGACGGCGCATTTTCCAGCAAGCTATGGTGTGAGCAACGCAATGACGCTTTGAGCGCAGACGTCGAACCGTAATGATGTGATAACAGGTCACGGCACAACGTCCATGCCAGCAATGCAACGGCCTTCGGTATCTGTTGTACTACCGCTGCCTGTACCGCAAGCGTCCGTTCCGATGACATTTTGGTCAGCAACGGTAAACTGATGTCGTCCACCGGTTCGGGTTGGCGGGTATAAGTGATACCTGATGATGTTCGAGTCTCGTTGTCTGCTTTGGCCCCCTCTGTCCCCTCCTTCTGTTCCCGAAGAAGAACCCCGCGCTGAATGCAAACGTCATCATCCTCAAATGACACGACCACCCCAGCCTGTGCTTTCTGCTCAGGTGTCCACGACCGGATCGCTACAGCCGATTCAAGGTCTTCAATCTGCTGTTGAATCTCATATTCATCGTCGTGGGTGTCAACCTCTTGCAGCGCGGCTGTCAGCGTGTCTAGGCGGGCCTGTTCTTCTTTGGTAAACAAAGGTGCAGGGGTAGGCAAAAAGCCGTACGTCTGCGCATCCTCTCCCCAGCGTTCTACTTGATCCATCCGATGCAGACACCATGCCCACCCTTCGTTTTCCTGTAGGGCATGGGCAACTATCTCCAGCTTGTTAACGAGGTGTGTATCAAGCAGGACTTTATCGACATAGCCGCCATCGTCCTCGCTAAACAGATCACGGCGGATCTGGCTGTCCTCAAAAGCATTGGCTCCGACAAATGCAAACTTCCCGCTACCGCTGATCTGGACTTCACTGGCGGTTATCAAGCTGCGTATTTGATGAATTTGGGGCTTGCCGTTGTAGCTGTTCTCTTTGGCCATATCCAGAACCTGCAACTGGCGCTCAGGGTTATTCTCCAGCGCCAACACATGACAGTGCTCGGTTGTGAGTTCATCTTTAGCCAATGCATCAAGGATAGAAGGAGCCAACCCGGCCAATTTCAGCATGCGCTGGACGTGACGGGCACCATACCCCAGCAGATCACCGATCTGCGCTGGCGTATTCCCCTCTTCAGAAAGTGTACGGAAGCCGATGATCTGTTCGGCGGGGTGCATTGATTTACGCTGGCCGTTTTCCGTCATCGATGCGGCAACCGCCAGTTCGCGTGGAACTACCTTCACAGGCACAAAAGGTTGATCGGCATCGATAAGCCCTTCGCTCACCAACAGCGCGGTAGCCTTTTTACGGCCACCACCACCGACAACGCCCAGTTGGCCGTCAGGCAGCGCAATAACGATCAGGTTTTGCAGTATGCCGACCCCCTTGATGCTGTCGGCCAATCCTCTGACTTCTTTGTCCGTATGCGGAACGATACGTGTGTTCAGTTCGGTATCGGCCAATTGAGAGAATGGCACCAGAACAACCGGCGTACTTTCGAGCAGGGTAACTAGTTCTTTAGACACGGCTTTTTCTTTCGCCTTACTGCTAGCTTTCTTAGCTGTTTTTGCTTTAGACTCGGTAACTGACATAGTTGGTACTCCTTATGTGTTGACTACTGTCTGCCGGACGGCTCACGTCCGGCACCCTTTTGCTTACTGCTTTTTCACACCGCACTGCTAGATATAGCGATTCAGCCAATACCCGGCATCTTGTGAGAAATTCCAATCGCGCCAGCTCATTGCGCCATCGACGCGAACAACAAGCCGAAAATGCGTCCCCTGATCGTCCTCGATGGCAACATTGCTGTAGGCTGCTGCTACAACGTTGGCCTGTTCACGCGTAAACGGGCCGTCTGTTGGTAACAAGACGTGCTGTTGGTCAGCCATTGGCTATAAACTCCTGTTAGTGATGCCCTGCTTGCACAGGGCGAAAAGGTAAATCCTAAAACGGGATGTCGTCTTCAAAATCCATCGGCGGGTATTGACCACCTTGCGGCTGCGATGGTGGCGCTGATGGTGCTTGCGCGGCATCTGCTCCCTTTGGCGACCCTTTCCCTTTAGTCGAGCGCTTGCCCTTGGCCGGTGCGCTGCTGGCTGCTGGCTGCGCGGCAGCCGGAGGTTGTGCAGGTACGTTGCCGCTAGTCTGGCGCTCGCCGCCGCCCAGCATTTGCATGGTGCCATTGACCTTCACCACGATTTCGGTGGTGTACTGATCAATACCCTGCTCGTTCTGCCACTTGCGGGTTTGCAGTTGCCCCTCGATATAGACCTTTGAGCCTTTGCTCAGGTATTCCCCGGCCACTTCGGCCAGCTTTCCGAACAAGACAACGCGATGCCATTCGGTTTTTTCTTTTTGTTCGCCCGTTGCCTTGTCGCGCCATGTTTCGGAGGTCGCCAGAGACAGATTGGCCACCGCGCCCCCATTGGGCATATAACGAATTTCGGGAGCCTGACCCAGATTGCCGACCAAAATCACTTTGTTTACGCCACGTTCTGCCATGATGAATCTCCTTATTTCCGTTGAGCTTTCGCTTTTGAAAACCATCACCCGTTGAGTTGTCGGGGCCGCGGTTTTGATGTTATTGCGGGGACCTGCTGGACTTTCCCGCTGGGTATTACCTTCACCCGTTTGAGAGTCGTTCGCCGCGAGGGCGTAAACGAGCACGGCCCGGTGAAGATGTCTGGGGGGAGCGGGAAATTTTTTTCGGTCTAATGAAATGGCCGGAAAAAATTTATTGCGAAAGGCATGGCCGGCCCCTAGACAGCAAGACGGGTTGTGCTTGTCTCAGCCCCGGCGAAAGAACTCAAATGGGTGAAGATATCCAGGTAATGAAACGAGCAGGAACCCGTCGCAACGACGAAACGCGCGGGCGCGAAACGGCGTTGCTCCTTAGCGCTCTGCAGTCATTTCGCAGAGCAGTGAACGCGCTGGCCCTGGCCAGCTGCAGGGGTTGACCTTGATGTTAGATAGCAGACCCAAAGCCTTCTGGCCCGAAACCCGCCTCAAGCGGGGTTCGGCGAAGCTTACCCGGCATGTTTTGGCCGGGTTAGCTGAGTGGGCTGACGACCTGGCTATGCCAGGGAGCCGAAGGTATCCAGACTGCCGTTAATTCTTGTCCATCAGCTGCTGGCCAGAAGCTACCAAAGGAATAGAAGGGCTATCAGGAAAATAAGGAAATGAAGCAGGAAGAAGACAAAGAGGAGAGAGAAGATACCAGGGAAGTAGAAGAGGAGTCAGCTCACCAGGAGCGGCATAGGGAAGAACAGCGCCGCAGGCGCTGTCCTCTCTCTGGCTTTTTGCCGCTGACCTTTCCCCGCCGGCGCCCATGAGAAACACAGGACCGGCACCAGGACGCGAAACAGGTATTCACCCCAGCTCGACGGCTCAACACCCCGACCCAGGCATAAAGGGGGCATCCGTTCACCCCCTGTGGCTGTGCGATATTTTCAGGCCGCCCCCAACCGCACTATCGCGGTAGACGCATCGGTAAACGCAAACGCCCCACGCGGCAAAGGCTCCCAATGGTCAGAAAGCGGCTTGAGCGATTTGTTTTGCCGTGGCCCGTTCAAGCACACGGCGGTCAGCACGCCACCGGGTATCAGCAACGAGCGGGCATGCAGAATATGTTTGATATCCGCGCCCTGGTTGAACGGCGGATTCATGATAATTCGGCTGTAGTTTCCCTCTGAAGCATGCGGCCAGTATTCCAGGAAATCACTGCAGATCACGTTGATGCCTTCAAATTCGTTTCTCAAGTGCTGGCAAAGCTCGGCGTTAATCTCTACGGCATCACATACCGCAGCGGGTGCCACTTTCCTGATAGTCCTTACAATCGCGCCGGTCCCCGCGCTCGGCTCCAGTATGCGATCCCCATTGCTGATGTTGGCCAGGTGAACCAGACGGTCGCAGATCTCATCTGAGCTAACAAACAATTGTGAACAGGCCGGAACCTCAACCACCGAGGCGCTACGTTCAATTTTTCCGCGCATCATCTCGATACGCTGCTTAAGTGCCAAATGCATCTTATACCCTCTATGGCTCCCCGGAGTTGATCCGGGGAGCAATTTTTATTTGTTCGGGATTTCAACGGTTTTCATGTCGCTGATATACACAGATGACAGCGTGCAACCTTGCGTCATCACTCGGCGGTAGCGATAGGCTCCGTGGGTGTCGGTGGCCTCAACGGCCCGAACGCCCTTGTAATCACGGTGTTTCGCGGCCCATTCGGCTTTGGTCATCGTCACACATCCCTCGTCGGGAACATTCACGTTCGGCGGACGTTTTACTGTCTTACTGGCAGCTTGTGCCTCTTCCTCTGTGGGGGCTTTATAATCGGTGATGCGATCAACGGTGAGTTTCATCGTGCCCTTGTACCCTAAAAAATTGTGCCACGGCGTTTCCAGTGAGGTGACTTCTCCGTTTCTTTTGTTGATCTTGAGGATAGGCAGCCATTCCTCCCTGCAAAGCACCTGACCGCCGACTTGAAATTCTTTCGCGCTCGTTATCACGCTGCCGCTCTCGTTCAACATGGCCCGTTCGTAGCTCAAGCGATTGCGGTAATGTGTCGCCCAGCGTTGATAATGGCGGATAGCCCTATCATGGCAAGGGATCGCAACATCTCGGGCCTGTTCGGCCGTGATAATATCTTCATCCAACGCTGAATACAGACTCATGCGCCCTTCGTACTGGCTTTTATCCTGTGGTCGGGGGTACTTCTCCAGGCTAAAACATGCGTAAATACTTTCGTAATTGCTGATTGCGATGGCCATCTTTAAATCCAGGTTATCGGAGCGCCAAAGTTTCAGAAATTTTTCCGAGTCTGCGATATTTTTTTCTGCCTTGCGCAAGTCGGCTTCAATTTTTTTGATCCGGCGATAGCGCACGGCTGGCAGTTCTTTATATTTGGCGTGGGCCAAGGACGCCGCAGCCCTTTCTTGCCAATACTCTGACCGTTCGAACAGCATGACGGCCTTTTGCATACCGTTTTCGATTTTTGCGGCATGCCTGCGCGCTTTTCGCTCGCTATGATGGCCAACAAGGATCGGCTGCCCAAAGGGAACCGCCGAGGCCAGCTTATCGACCGCCGTTAAAACCTGGCTGGATTCTGCCGCGCGTTTCTCGCTGTAACCGCTGAAGCGTTCGGCGCGTTCGCTCTGACGCTCAAACAACGTGCTATCTTCATCCTCGATGTCACCGGCAAGGCTCATCAAGACATCTTCGCGGCCCGGCGTCCACGCAGGCGCCACGAAGAAACGCTGTTTAGGTGCCCATTTGAAACCCGCCTTGCTCACTGTCGCGTAGGTTTCTTCATCGAGACGATGGAGGGGATACAGGCGCAATTTGTTGTCATCGGGGGAATAGGTCGCCCGATACTCATTGCTGTTGAATTCATGAGATGCCTCTGTAGGCTTCGCTGTCGCGCCCTGGACGTTTTGTTGTGACATGTTTTGAATCTCCTTATGTGGTTAAAGTGATGCTTCTGTGAGTATTCGCCGTCGCAAACTGGCCCAGACCACAATCAGGAGCGCTGGCAAGGCCGCCGCAGGCGTTCATACCAGCCTTGCCAGAAGGAGCGATGGAGTGTGGTCTACTGCCTAGCGACGGTCGGAATAACTCACGGAAACTCACCCCACAGCTGAGGGTGAAACAGGGCACAATGCGGAACGGCGCAGCAGCAGCGAAAGCCGTTACGCGCTTCTGAGCGACGGCAGCAGTATCGCCGTCGTGGTGAATGCGCTGGCCAGTGGCCAGCTGCAGGGGTTGGTGTTGGACAGCAGACCCAAGCCTTCAGGCACGAAACCCGCATCATGCGGGGTTCGGCGAAGCTTACCCGGCATGTTTTGGCCGGGTTAGCTGAGTGGGCTGACGACCTGGCTACGCCAGGGAGCCGAAGGTGGCTCCAAGAAACACCCATCAAGCTTGAAAGACCTATAGGGTTGAAAGCGGAACAAAAGTAGAGGAAAGAGAAGTGAAATGGATACAAAAAGGTAAGAAAAGTTAGGAATTCAAATTGGCATTGAGGACAAGCACAACCGTTCTCGATTGGAAAAGCGTTGCAACTATGGACAAACGATTGTCTCTTTCCTCTGATGTTCGATCTCTATGTTACACTGCTGTTTTTCCAGAGTTTAGTTGCGTGGTGGTATGAAAAAGCGTGAGTTTGATGAATTGCTTACCGGCGTAGGAGTTTTGACCGTCGATGCTTATGCTCAAGAAATGAAACAACTTTTTCCAAATCTGATACTTCCGACACTTCAGTTTGAGGTTTGTAGTCCTGCACATGCCGAGCTTTCTAAATCATGGCGGGATACATCAGTATATAAGGATGGATACGGATGTTGGTCTTGGGAGACGATTTATCACAAGTCGAAATATTCAACCAAAAAGTTTGTTGTGGCAGTATCGAGCAACGGCAAATTTGGTGGACTCTTTTCTGGAAAATTATCATCAAATGAAGTAGAGCTGCAGTTTGTACATCGTGATGTTGACTGCCCCTCACTCAAGGGGTTCATGATCCCAGCGTCTGTGACGTTTTCGGCTTTTTTAGGTCTGGCCATGTCTCGCGACGTTCTTTCTGTGTGTGAGCCAGCTAAAGCGATTGTTGACCGGTATGAAACGAGTATGAAAGGAGATGTTGCTTTTACATACAATAATCAAAAGGAAGTGCTTCGGATGAGTGTTCCAGTTGATGAGGTTGTATCCCCACCAACTGATCAGTAGAGGACTAACTTTTATTAGTGTCTTGCGCCGCTACAGTTGGTTCATTTTCGACGTACAGCACTGCTCTCTTATCTTCTGCGGAGAGATTTGGATATAGAGTAACACCTGCTTTACGCATAGCATCTAAGCGCTGCATTGGTGTCATATCTTTAAATTTTGTCATCTCATCTACCCTCAAGCTCATGCATAACGCAGATACCGCGTTTAAATAATTCTATACGGATTACCAAATTTACTCAACCAAAGGTTGAATACTCCTTGTACAGGGCTTTGCACCCAGAAGCGAAGCGGATATGCGTCACTGACATCTTCCTTCACGACATAAGGTAGTTATCCACATTAAGGGTGCATATCCGGCGTAGAACCCTGTGAATAACCTCGCCACCTCGCGTCTTAAACCGCCGCACCAGAGGTGTACGTTTTTCACTCAACAAGGATTGGTCAACTACTGCCTGGCAACTTTATTCCTTTGAAAAGCAATGCGCTGCTTTGACACACCATTATTTCTACCGATCCCACTTGCAAGCCCTATAGGTAACATCAATAATACACTGTATAAATATACAGGTAAATGATGTTATGACGATTGAAATTTTTAAATACTCACCAGGCACAGCCCCACTCGCACTGCCACTTTTTGCTGACTCATGTGCGGCAGGGTTCCCAAGCCCGGCGCAGGACTACATCGAAGCTCAGTTGGATCTCAACGAATTTTGTATACGGCATCCCTCCGCAACCTACTTTGTGCGGGCAGAAGGCGAGTCAATGGTAGAAGCTGGCATTCTGTCTGGTGATCTGCTGATTGTTGATAAGGCGGTCAAACCCACGCATGGCGACATTGTGATCGCTGCAGTCGCCGGTGAATTCACTGTCAAACGGTTGTGTACTACTCCGCGTCTTTGCCTGCAGCCAATGAATCCCGCCTACAGCCCGATATTTGTCGATCCGGACGAACTGGACATATTTGGTGTGGTCATGCACGCCATCCATACGCTTCGTTGAGCGAGGTGCCTATGTATCTGCTGTGTGATGTCAATTCGATGTATGCCAGCTGCGAACAGCTCTTTAGGCCTGATCTCAAAGGAAAACCGGTGATCGCTCTCAGTAACAACGACGGAGCGATTGTGGCGGCCAACGCGCAAGCAAAGAAGCTGGGAGTTAAACGTGGCACACCGTACTTTCAGGCCAAAGCGCTGATCGAGCAAAACCGCATAGCGTGCTTCAGCTCGAACTATGCGCTCTACGGCGACATGAGTTCACGCGTCATGGCCACACTTGAAGCTCTGGCCCCCCGGCTTGAGATTTACTCGATCGACGAGGCGTTTTTGGACGTCACCGGCATCAATACCTGTGAGCCTTTACTCAATTTTGGCCGTCGCGTACGGGCAACAGTGGCACAGCAAACCGGGCTGACGTGCGGAATTGGCATAGCGCAAACGCGTACGCTAGCCAAGTTGGCCAACTACGCAGCAAAGACATGGCCAGGAACGGGGGGCGTGGTTGATTTGAGCGATCGCCAACGGCAGCGCAAGCTCATGGCACTGCTGCCGATCGATGAAGTGTGGGGCATCGGCCGCAAGCTCTCTGCCAAGCTAAAAATCATGGGGATAGAAACGGTGCTGCAGCTGGCCGACGCCAACCTACAGTTGATGAAACGTACGTTTGGCGTGGTGGTAGAACGTACAGTACGTGAACTCAATGGTACGCCGTGCATCTCTATCGATGCGCTGCCGGCGAAGCAACAGATCATCTGCAGTCGCAGTTTTGGTGAGCGCGTCACGCAGCTGCAGGACATGCGCCAGGCAGTCTGCCAATATGCAGAACGGGCAGCGGAAAAGTTGCGCCAGGAACGCCAGTATTGCCGTCACGTCAGCGTTTTTGTGCGCACCAGCCCGTATTCCAACGATCCGTATTATGGCAACAACGCCAACCAGGTGTTGATGTTGGCCAGCCAGGACACGCGGGATATCGTTGCTGCTGCAATGAAAGCTCTCGACCAGATTTGGCGCGATGGCTACCGGTATCAAAAGGGCGGGGATCATGCTCAATGATTTCTGTAGCCGTCCAGGTCAGATCGATATGTTCGACGACACACCGCCACGGGCCAACAGCGATAATCTGATGAAGGTTGTCGATCGCATTAATGGTACGGGATTGGGTAAGATATGGTTTGGCGGTCAGGGGATTGATAAAGGCTGGCGAATGAAGCGCGAGATGCTCTCCCCTGCCTACACGACTCGATGGAAGGATCTCCCCAGGGCAATCATTAAATGACCTATAGCAAGGAAGTGCTGGCACCCTATGGAATTGTTCAAACTGGCCCCGAATTTGGTACCTTTGGCGAACGCCGCTGCCTATTTGAAATACCGCTCGCTACAGGGCGCACGGTCTGGATGGATCAGCGCCTGACAAAGCAATCAGACTATTGGATCGTGCTTGTCGAAAAGCGGCCCTTCCTGCAGGCCTGGGCACGTGCTCACCAAGAACGTCACCTGGCAGTCGGCGATGAGTCCATCTGGCGCCAAGACAGAAAATTTGCTAGCGCTGATGATGGATTTTCGCCTGGAAGGGAAAACCCTGTGCCACTGGCAGAATGTGGGGGAGATTACGTGGTTGAAAAGGGTCTTCCCGCTCTCAGGTTGTGTTTTGGCAATGGTGTGACCAGGACGATCTGGCTGCTGGCCAATGGCGTGGAACGTTTTCCCGTCAAGGTTTCGACTGCCAGGACTGCACAGTTGATCCACCGTGGCGCAGGCGTAAAATCTACCTGCCCGCTATCCATTAGTGGGCTTTACGAAGTGATTTATCCTTGAATAAGCGTAACTCGGATGCTGATTTCCGCCCTTGCCATCAGACCATAGCCGAAGGCCCGAAACCCGCGCTTTTGCGGGGTTCGGCGGAGCTTACCCGGCAACGAGCCGGGTTAGCGTAGTCCGGTTGACGACCCTGCGCAGCTGGGGAGCCGAAGGGGGCCATACTGCCGTTAACGTGTTTTGCCCTGGGATCGCTGTCAATCCATCTCGGTAGATCAGCGATCGGCGACCAGATAGACCTCACACGAATTGACAGTAAAGTTAGGAAGAACGAAATGAGGAGGAAGAGGAAGAAGAGCGGCATGTGTAAGAACGGCGCCGCAGGCGCCGTCATCACCCTGCTTTTGCCGCCAGGTGTTGACCGCCCAGGGCAAGGCATGACACTGAGGCCCAGAGAGTCCGAGCCTCGTCGTCAATCAGAACGAAATGGTCACATGCTCAATGCCGCAGGCTTTTGCATAGCGGGCAATGGTTTCAACACTCGATTTCGTCACGTTGTTTTCCATCCGGCTGACGGTCGAGGCATTAACGCCCATGGCCTTGGCAACTTGAGCGCTGGTAAGTCCTGCCACATTGCGCCACTCGGCCAACGTCGCCTGTAGACGCTCTTTGCGAATTTCATCCTCCATCGCTGCCTTGTACTCACTGTTTTCCATCATTTCGGCCTGAACCTGAGCATGAGTTTTATACTTTGTCATTTATCATCTCCTCGAGTCGCTGCATTGCCAGATCAATTTCACTTTTTGGGGTTTTGGGTGTCTTTTTAATAAAGATCCTGAGCATAAAAATGCGCTCCCCTTTCTGATATACCCATATCCCGCGAGAGATATCTTTTCCCATCGAGCGGATCTCATAGAGACCATTACCCAGTGGCTTGGTATCCGGCTCTCGCAGTTGCCGGGGGTCACTCTCCAGCTTGCCGATGATCCGGGACAGTTTCGCGGCAACGACCGGGGGTAGCTCCTTCAATTCCTTTTCCGCTTCGTAGTGATAGATTACCGTGAACATCATTCCATCCCTGTGCCTTAACTATTATTGCATTATAATGCAATTTGCATTGTGATGCAATTTCTATGACCTTTGCCTCATGTTAATTCAGCGGCGGGATCCCACCGCTGAACCACGATTAGGCCAAACAGTTATAGGTCACACGGTAATCGAGATACTTAGTTCCACGCATGATTTCTTCGACATGCACAACGTTATGCGCCACATTATTGATAATCATGATCTGCTCGATTGCGGCGTGTAGATGGCTACGCTCTATCTTTTCGGGCACTACAGCCAGTGATGTATCGGGAACGTTGACGGGCATCCACAAATTGTTATCAGCACCCGATAAAGGGGTATCGCAGAAGTGGATAGATGGCGTTCCTTTGAGCACGGTTAGAATGACAGTAAGGGTTTTGCGGCTATTAACGGGAATATTCATGATGGCTCCTGTGAGTATGGCGTATTGCCGAAGAGGAAATGGCCTTCCATTTCCTACAAAGGTATTATGCAATAAAACCCGTTAAATATCAATTATGATATCCTATGGCATCACTAATTTCGCATGCGAAAATGATTGAATGGAAGGCGACAAGGATATTGTGGAAGAGATCGGCTCGATCAAATCGCCGGAATTGCGTTGCCCTATGCAGCTCTGCGCGCCCCCTTCCTGCCAGGCGAATTTTTGCGGAGCCTGCCAGCGTACAGCAATGTTAGTGCCGCCGGTCGAAGACAAGCGACACTGACAGCGATGGCTGAGAGTTTCGCATGCGAAATATCACATCGCCCTGGGTACTCGATGAGTCTAAGATCTATGTGCCGCTTGGTGTGTCCTGGTTAGGCTCTACTATCTGAATGTTATACAACTTTTCCAGCTCTCTGATTTTTGCCAGGCGATCCTGTTCCAGGGTCTTTATTTTGTAGCGCCGTCTAATGACTCCCCGAAAGCTGTTCATGGATGGGGTAACACGCCGGTTATCCCGTAGCGTTTCGGCCAGCTCTGCCAATTTAGTAAAAAACGAGCGGTCACGCTCTCCAGCTATATCTAGCTTAAGCCCTGTCTGTATCAATGCGCTCACCTGTTCCTCGGTAAGTTCATTGTTGAGATACTTTTTACGCTGGTACTTTACCCAATCGACCAGAGCGGAGCCCTTTGTTACCTCACCAGAATCATTGACCTCTGTTTTTAGTAGACGCAGATTGGCCTCAAAGTTGTGCTTGGAGATATCAAATGTAACGCCCAGGGAGTTGAGAGCATCTTCCTGATAAGCAGGTAATGTACCGCTTCGGTGAGCCGCCCTTCGCGCCTTAATGAACTGAAGGAACGGTCCGGTTGACGCATCAGAAACTGTATTCCCAGCCTCCAAATAGGCGCGTAACTCTTCAAGGTTCTGATAAAACAACTCCTGATTGTAATCCCAGATGAAACCCAACTCATCGAGAATACGTTTTTTTTCGGGATCCAGACGGTTACGTGCGTACAGCGCTCGCATGTGTTTTACCCATATCCCAAAGCTCCCCGCGTTCGCAGTTAATACGCGGCTGTGCCCGTTAATACTTATAAACTCTTTCAGCTGTTCCACGCGATCGAGGAACGTCTTATTGAAGGATGTATAGACTTTTAGATAGATCAAATCTGCGAGCTTATGCACATCAAAACTGCTGTCGTCCGTATACCTGAAAAATGACGGTAGTAACGTGTGACCTGGTGTGCTGCTGTCTGGGGAATACAATTTAATCGCGCGATGTAGGAGTTCATCGTTCTCTGAGAGCGAGTTTAAAACCTGCATGATGGCAGAGAAATCGCTGTACTCTACCGCGTTATCACCACTGAGTACCGGCAGGATGATATAACCAAAGTCCTTGCCTGGGTACTTGCGCATTGCCCTACCGGCACATTGGATGATATCAATCGGCGATGTCTTGCTGCTGCAGAACATGGTGGCGTCGGTTGCCGGAACATTCATCCCTTCATTCAGGCACCGGGCGTTAGTGATCACACACGAATCACTGTCCTTATAAATGGCGAAATGGGCATTACGGGTATAAGGCCCCTGCAGGCTAGATACATGGGTGACCGGGGTATCGAGTACATCGGAAAAGATGGTCGCCGCCTTGCTCGCCTCATCGATCGTGGCATGGTAGGTGATGACTTTTTTTAGCCCGTACTGCTCCATTGCTCGCTTAAGGGTGAGCGCAATAGCATAGGTTTTGTGTTCTGAGGTGGAAATGGTTTTCTCTTTCAGATAGCTGCGAACTTCATCATCGGTGACACAGGCGACCAACAGTTTATAGTCGCTGATAACGCCGTCTTCAATGGCTTCGCGGATCTGATAGGTATAAACGAGTTTTCCGTAGAGTTCTTCATTGTCCATACTGAAGAATTCTGTATCGTCATCTTTCTCATTGTAGGATGCGTGCCGTGGGGTAGCGGTCATCCCGAGGCGCTTAATGACGTTCGGATAGCCTGTCAGTGTCTGGTTGAATAACGTACTCAACTTTCCTGCAGTCCGATGCATCTCATCGTAGATCACCAAATCGACCTGGATGCCACTCTCGGCCAGCACTGTGAGCAACACTGGCGCGGAGTTGTAGGTCGTGACTATGGCCCTTTTTCCCGGATGTTCTCCCAGGAATACCTCTGGCTCAATCGCATTTTCACTGTGATATTGAAACACGCGCCGATCGGTTGTTTGCCGGTATTCGTCAGCAATCTGGTCAACTAACATAATGGTCGGAGCGACAATCACTGTCACCAGGGCGTGGAGTCGATCTGCGATCATGGCTCCGGTATATGTTTTGCCTGAACCACAGCACATGACAACAAGTGCATTGTCAGCCGTGCTCAGCTCCTGGACAGCGAGTTCGGTGGCTTTCTCCTGGAAATACTTAGGTGTAAACATCAGGCGCTCATTATTCAAATCAGATTGGCAATGCCGGCAGACAAGCATTCTCCTGCAACAGAGTTGGTGATTTTCCACATTACGACGTTGCGCTTGCCTGTGGCCTTCTCAAACTCATCAATCGTCATGTAAAAATTCAACGTGATGCGTTCACCTTTGCGACGAAATTCCTCAAAGCGGTCTTCGGTCATGTTGTCGCGCAGGGTAGCGAAATCGGTGATCTCATTGGCTACATCATCAGGGACAGCGCGAGAACCGTCCTCCCACCGCTGCCAGGTACGAGTTGTCACCTGACCGATATGCTCGGCGGCCTCACTGCATTCCAAAGCGAGGATCTGACGGAGCGCTTTTAATTCTTTGTTTGTCATAATACGGCCCGATAGCAAGCCGCCCTTCAGGACGGCTGCAATGATTATTTTTCGATGATATTGAAGATTTGGCGCAGCAGGGATGCATGGTTATAGCTTTCTTTGTCGATGCAGGTAAAGTCACCGCGCTCAACGTTGAAAACTTCGCCATTGTGATTGACGTTATGAATAGCGTGGTGCTCTGCCAGGGCTTCTACTTCGGCAAACTTATCTGCGGGAACATCATAAGCGATGGTGATAGTCGTGGTCATTTTTCGTCTCTCTCTTTAGAGGTGATCCGAGCTAATCCCGAACCATGGGTCTAGTATAGGTCGCGAACGCGACCACCGCAAGAGACATACTTCACAACTTTAGGGGGCTAGCTAACGACTGAGGATAAGCAGCCGGGAATTTCGCATGCGAAATCGAGCTGGCAAGGTCACCACGACGTTTACCTGGTGAACCCAGGCTGTTGAACCCGAAAATCCAGAATCGCACTTAGCGCGGCACTGAAGAGCTATACGGGATTCTTTTACATGTCCTTTCTTAATGCCCGTTTGCCAACGACATAAGCGCCGATCGGACCACAAAACCCAATCACAACGTAGATGCTGTCCCACACGCCGCCTGGATATTGTTTGGTCATCAAATAACAGCCGTACATTGCCGCCGCGTACAGGACATAAACATAAAAGGTCCACCGGAAAAAGCGGCGTCTAGTATGCCTAATTTGATAGAGCAGCTTCCACCCGTCCCTTGTCTGATCCTCAAACACCTGTTTCATTTTTTGGCTCACCGGTCATTTTTCCTTAAATTGACTTTTCGCATGCGAAACTTTTTACGCTCGTCGATACGCTTTCAAGACCTTTGACGTCAGTTGGTAGTAAGGTGTCGCCCAGCGGCCATTGGGTATTGTCGAGTATGTAGGCTTATCTGCCCTTTTGTCACAATACAGGATTTCAATCACACCGGATTCGGCGAGACGTCTGGCAACGGCGGCAACGTTCGTATCGGTAATATCAATTAATGAAGCTACCGTTTCTTTTTCCAGGATTGTTTCGCCGCGATCGAATGCATCAAGTAGGCAAGCCAGCATCGATGTAGCATAACCAATCCTGCCGGTATCTTTCAAAATACGATCAAGCTCTAAGAACGTCATTTAGGTATTCTCTTTTTACGCGTGCGATAGTGAGCGTCATTTTCCAGGGCAGCGTACAGCCAGCCGGCTGCTACATCGCGATCAAACGTGGGCGGCAACAAACTCAAGAGCAACTCACAGTCTTTTGATTTTATGGTTAACGTGAGGATTGAAGCGCATGCGGCCCACTCAGCATGTTCTTTAGGCATCCACCCGTTTTCCAGCAGCATTGACATGGCCGCCTGCATCCCCCAACGGGGAGTATTGTTTTTAATCCCCCATTCATTGATGGCAGCCCCGGTAAGCGGCCTTCCCCGATCTTGGAGAAAGCCGTTTTTTATGGCGGTATTAACCAGAACGTCTGCAGCTTGTGCAGACGTCAGTTCTGTGGTCATCACCCATGTTTTTACAATTCGCGGTAAGAATTCTTCCGCCAATTGTGCGAAGGGTGTCTTAGTCGTAAGCATTTAGACCTCTTTAATCCCCAGGACCGTCACCTCTTTTGCCTCGATGCAGACTTCACCAACAGGGAGTTTGATCCAGACCAGACCAAATTCGTCCGGCGTTTTGTCCATTACCAGGTAGCCTTCTTCGCCGTCGACCATGACCATGACGCGTCTGCTCGTTACTACTGGTGAGGTAGTAGTCGATGCTGCGAGACTGGCTGATTGATGGTTGCTCTCTATCCTCTCAGTCTGTTGCTCATCGCTGCCTGCGCTAACAGAACTGGTTGCTGTCGGTACAGCTGGTTGCTCAGACGCTCCAGGCAAAATGCCGCTTTCAGGATCATTGGTCTCAACCTTCGCCGGTTGTTGGCCACCGTTATCATTCGCCCCTGGCTGGACGGCAGCGGCCCCTGTAGGCGCAGCCACTTGCTCAGCCCCCCCAACCTCATGGCCATTACTTTCGGATGCCTGGGGCTGTTGACCATCGTTCTCACCCGATGATTGTTGTTCGCTGGTACTCTGGCCATGCTGTTCTCCAGGCTTTGGAGGAACAACCGGTTTCCCTTTCAGCAAGTTCAGTTCTTTAATGGCGTTCCCGCGTGTCAACTTTCCATCGCGTAACAACGCCACCATTTTTTCAGCCCTGTCCGGGTCGATATCGCTGATTTGGCTAAGGGTATAAACCATATCGAGATCTTTGGTGACCTTATCTTTCAATAAGGATTTCACCACTTCCGGCGCATCCAGCAATCGCATGTGCTTGCTGACAAATGTCTGCGGCTTGCCAAGCACCTTTGCGATTTCTGCCTGAGTCATGTTCCAGGTAGTTTTCAGCTCATGCATGTTGTCCGCAGTGGCTAAAGGTTTAAGACCGGACTGGTGAATATTTTCAGTCAGCTGAGTAATGATCCGATGTCGGTCATCCTTCGGTGGGGGACCGACGTAAATATCGATATACTTCTCGCCACGTTTCTTTTCTGATCTCCATCGAGTTTCCCCAAATAATATCCGATAACCTCGTTTGTCACGGGGATAGCAACGTGGTGGTGAAAGGACCCCGACTTCATTGAAACTATTGGCCATGCCTTCTATCGTAGCCTCGTCAAAGTCTTCCTCCGGACGGACCTGTTTAACCGCATAGACTTCATCGATCGGCACGCGAATAATCTGGCCATTCGGTTCTAACTCAGCACGCGCCACATCGCTCAACACGCGGTGGTCCAGCTGTTCCGTTGGCAACGCCACCTCACGTTCCTGCAGGCCTGGTGCTGGCACCACCTCCGGCGCGGAGGTGGCCTGCTGGCGTTGTTCTTTTTGATCCCGCAGCTTATTTTTAAATCCCTTGGCCATGATTAGCCTCCAGTTCGTGCAATGATGGTATCAACCAGGCGATCGTAACTGGCCACGAGTGGGCTTTCTGGATCATGCTGTTTAATCGTAATTGAAAGCTCGATTGCTTCTCGCACTTTGGTTGCTACAAATGGCATCACTTCCAACAGGTATTCTTCGCTAAATCCCTGCTCTTCAAGGATCTCAATCAACATTTCGAGGTTTACCGTATCAACCTGCGCATAACGCCCTTCTAGCATGGGTTTTTTATAGTTTGATACCATAGCGTGAGTGACGAACACCCCGAGAAGTTTCAACTCTGGGTGATAACGTTTTTTGATCTTCTTGAACGTACCAATGTGTTTTTCAACGCCCAGCCGTGCGGTTCTCTCCAGCAGGGTTGGGATCAACAGGTAATCAGCGACAACGTGATTGGCTAACAACGTGTTTGTCCATACCGGTGATGAGTCGATGAGAATGTAGTCATAATTTTCTTTCAACGCTTCAAAGCGCTCTTTAAAGTCAAAAATGCAATCAGCATGCCGGTTATTCACTTCATTTAGATCTTCTGTAGCCCCCATAAATCCCCGGCCGTCTGGCAATGTAATAGGGTTAAATGGTGTATCCGGACCGGCGTACAGACGTGACATGTGTGCTTCACCAGGCACAAATGTTCGCCCTAATGGATTTTCATCAATTTCGGGTGGCAACCCGTCCGGGAACTGGCGTGATGTCAGGCCTCCCATCCAATCGCCATCAACACAACACGTCCGTTTATTGCGGGCCTGCAGCTCATTGGAGATCTCTGTTGTTGAGAAGGTTTTACCAATCCCGCCTTTTTGTGAACAAATTACAATTACTTTTGCAGCCATCTTTGCGTCCTCTTTAAAAATATTTCGCATGCGAAAACAGATAAATCGTTACTGGTGCGGAGCCTGATTGCTATTCAGCTCTCTTCGTTTATTGCCAGGTGCGATGAGTTCGGCATGGATGGCCACGAAAGAATAGCCATATATGTTTGAACCGTCTTTCTCGTACATTTTGTTCTTGATGGTAAAATCAACCGATATTGTGTCACCCAATAAGTACCGATCCGCGATGCGTTCGGCAGCGCTATCATAGGCAATGAGTTCCAGTTTCGTTTGCTGATCACCACGATTGCGCAGCTCGGCGACAGTGAATAAACAGTATTGGGATTCATCACGTTGGATCAGTTGCGGTTGTACCAGTAAACGGCCAACAATGGCATTGTGTTGCATGTTGCATCTCCTATGAGCCGGGCGTTTCGCCGAAGTATCAGGTGGCCTTCCACCTAACGTCCATCAATCTATCAGGATGAAATTTAAATATCAATAAAGATATTTAAAAATCATCATCTTTCTCACATGCTTAACGGTTCCACAATTTCGCATGCGAAATTAAGCAATGTAGGCGACAACTTTTCCTGATTTTGAATCACAAGCGCTGATAAGGGCGTAGCCTTTCTCGGCGAGTTCCATTGTCAGTCTTTCAATTTCCCGCGCCAGGTGCTCCTTTCCACGCGTTGAGAACTGTGACGGCTTACCGTATTCCTCGACAAAATGGGCGATGCTATCCGCTTTAACCTGGACTTTGCGGTAGCTTTCTAAGAGTGGAATACGGGTAATTTTTATCATCCGGCAACAGAGGTCACCATGATTGATAATGTCGGATTTGTAGGGGGTGACATCTTTGGCGTTGTAACGCAGGGGTAGCAACGCTTCAATCTCATGAATTTGGTCAGGGTACAACCTACCTTCAACGAGAGTAAAACCGCGAGTTAGCAGCTCGCCGACTTTGATATCTGATTTGACGGTGGGCAGCCATCCTTTGGTGCCCTGGGAGATATGAAACAACTTCTGGTTCAACATAATGTTGATGCTCCTGTGAGACGGGCGTTTCGCCAACATTCAGGGGATGGCCTTCCATCCCCAACACGAACATTATGTCTCAAGGCCAATAAGATATCAATTTTGATATTTTATTATTTCGCATGCGAAACTTTAAGTCTTACCTGTGCCGCTATTTTAATGCGCGGAGTTGGTCCTTTTCCTCCTCAAGTGAAAGGATCGGCGTGCTTCCCCTGGACAACATTTGGGTTTCATTGATGATTCGTGACCGGATATCGGCGAACTCCCAGTGTGTTAGTCTTCCGTCAATCATCGCGTCAGAAACAACCGCTTTGGTCTGGGAAGACAGGCGTGGCCAGGCCAACGCAATCTCCCTGTATTCTCCCGCTTCAAGTTCCCCGCGAATGTAGATTGCGGTGCCAACACCGGTTAGAAGCGGCAATATGAGCGCCACTGCCAGGTGATCTTTGACGAACGTTAACGCCCTTTTCATTTGGTCTGGTCCTTCAGTTCAGATGACGGCTGGTTCAGGATAATCGTGGTACCCGTTAACCAATTGCTTCCACAACGGATAACTGTCTTGTCTGATTTTTCAAACCAGTCCCCCCCGCCTTTTGAACAATCGGGAATTGCCTCATAAGTAGGAATATCAAACTTCTGATAAACGGTCCCCATGAATGAGGGGTAACTATCGCCATTGATCAACCACAGCCTTTCAACTGTTAACAAAGCTACACAAGCAAAGAACGCTGCGTAAACCCATAGCATTATCTTGCCAAAGGCACGGCTAAAGCGGTTCCGAGAAGTGCTCAAATGACTCACAAGGTACAAAACGGCAATAAACAGGGCGACATAAAAGAATCCCAAAAAAGTCGACCAGTTACGTTGGAGCAGGCCAAATCCGACCCCGAGGGACAAGAACATGCCGATATTAATTTGAAACCAAAATCCTTTCATTGAACATCCTTGAAAGGCCCGCACCAGGCGGGCCAAGTTAGTTATCTCATTTTACTTTCGATAGCGGCTAACTCAGTTTCCAATCTTTTCCACTCCTGGTCAATGAGTTGGAGATTGTACGTCGAGTCAACTACTGATGAAATATCGCCACTCATTTTGATGATGTCATCGCTATTGACCATATTCAACTTTACTAATCTCGATCGCATGGCTTCAAGATCAGACCGATTAGCCAGATCAGTATTAGCGAGACAAATTTCTATCTTCAATATTTGCTCCCGTAACCAATCGCTGTAATCAGAGCGCCTCACAATTCCACTGGCAATGTCCCGCTCTTTCGCCTTGCGCTCTATTTCGCTTATTTGCAGGCTTTGTTGCTTTTTGCTAATCGCCTCCTGCTTTCGTTTTTTTTCTTCTTGCCAGTCTTCATAAGTCGGCAGAATGACCTTAGTGATAAAAAACAGCACAATGATCAACACCCAAAGCCAGCCGTACATAGGCATAATGAGACCGATTATATCTTCAGTAGCGTTCGGAAAATTACTGGGCATCACTGCCTCCTGAAGACGTTTGTTTTTTCAGTTCTTCAAGACGTTGATCTATGTGGGGAGTGCCTAACATATCGAATTGTTTCTTCAGATCTTGCCCTGAAACCTCCTTGGCCATTGAATCTAAAGCAGCTGAATCCGCCTCCAGCTTATCGACTTTGGATCGTATTTTGGTCATGTCGATGGCGTTATTGCCAACCCCCCCCATGATCCGCGACACCTTGCCACTCGTATCTGCAATTTTAGCCCGGGCATCGAGCAGGGTGACCTCGTTTTTCGCGTCTTCATACTCATCGCGCAGCGTGGCGAGTTTGCTTTTCAAGTCCTCGACCTTTGGATTCAATGTCTCCAATGCATTGCTATAGAAGGCAACATTCCTCTCGTATCGTTGCACGTATTGTAAAGCTGTTCTGGCCAAATCATCGCGATCTGCCTGGACGGCGCGATGTGCTCGGTCATTCCAATCGGAGACTGCTTTTTTGCTGGCTTCCAGCTGTTTTTGAAGAAGGTTCTGCTGGCCAATTACTGCAGCAACAACCTCTTCGGTGCTACCGATTTGCACCTCAAAATCTCTCACCATTTGCCGAGCGAGCAGTGCTGGGTCTTCCATCTGATCAACAGCATCATTAGCATTCGCTTTTAAGATCCGTAACAAACGACGTAAAATAGACATAGCCATTTTTGATACTCCACATATTTTAAATGGTCAGGCAGACGGTGGCGTAGGGCGCCACTCCTGCCGTTCTTGAACGCAGGACATAGAGTTAGACTCGTTACATAGCAGACTCCTTTGAGCCAGGCTTCACGCCGTATATTGGAAGCGGCCTTCCGCTTTCAATCTGATAAATGGGTTTTCTTGCTATTCACTTCGTATCAATAGTGATATGTAATTACCTCCATAGTTTCGCATGCGAAATTTTGCAGCCTCACTGACGATGCAACCAAAAATCGCCATATCCAGCTGACAACCCGAGCAAACACCAGACTGGGTAGGGGATCGTTTCTTTGTTCGTAAACCAGTTTTCAATCTGCCCAGGGCTTAAACCAAAGGTATCTGCAAGGCTGGTTTTTGTTTTGCTAGCCTGGGACATCACACAAGCAATTTCAGCGCCTGTAGGTTCTTTCCACCCTGCAGTAAAAGGACAAAAACATTCCTTTCTGACCTGCAGCTGCTTTACGTTGTAAGCACTATGAGTTTCCATTGTTATCTCCGGAGAGGTGCCGCCGCAGCGGCACTTACAATTTAGATCCAGCCCCGTTCTGCGAATGAGGTGGTTTGACCATGGCCTATGACAACGTGGTCGAGGGTTCTTACATCAACCAGGGCCAATGCATTGGTTAGTCCAACCGTTATGTCGCGATCTGCCTTACTAGGTTCAGCTAATCCTGATGGATGGTTATGTGCAAAAATGACGGCGGCAGCATTTAGCTTGATCGCTTCTTTCATTACTTCACGAGGATGCACATTAACGGTGTTAATCGTGCCAAAAAACATACGTTTAAACTCTATCAAACGATGTTGATTATCAAGAAAGAGGACAGCGAACACTTCCCGTTCTTCAGACTCAAGTTGAAGCCGCAAGAAGTTGGTAACGGTCGCAGGTTGAAGGAACATGATGCCTTTCGCTTTAATGCGAGCATCAAGGATCGCAATTGCCTTATGGATGTAATACTCCGCCAGGGCTTCAACGTGCGTTGGAAGGGGGATAGGACGCTGAGACATTGTTTCTCCTTTGAGAATTGGCGTTTCGCCGGTACTAGATGACGGCCTTCCGTCATCTGTTGAGAACAGTATATCAAAGCCAATATTGAATATCAAATATGATATTTAACGGCGTTGATAATTTCGCATGCGAAAGTTTTTCAGAGGCAGCTCGTCGGCAACATCGAATAACAATGCATGCATGGACGCCAGACTTGCATGATTACAAGGGCGGGCCTGGCCCACGGACGGTTTAAAAATCCAGACACACTTTGTGTTGTTAAAAAAACATCACCCGTTGAGTTTCCTCGTCGCGGTGTTGACGTTTTGAGGGGACCAGCTGTTCTTCGCCCCCGGTATTTCCATCACCCGTTTGAGAACCTGCGCCGCAAGGGCGTAAAACGGCACCGGCCGAGGCAGACGTCCAGGGGCAGACACCAAAGTTTTTGACTGCAAAAAGTTTTGTGGCTGTGCTTCAGCTTTCCCCTGGATGGCCAGGAGGACTGTGGCGTTATCAGCCTAGGCGACAGGATCATAAACGGGAGACGCACCGGTCAGAGGGTGAGCTGGGACCCGCCGCAACGCCGTAAGAGCAAGGCGAAACGGCGTTGCTCCCTACACACCGGCAGGGCTTTTATTGCCGGGGTGCAATAAGCGCAGGCCACGGCGCGTCAAAGCGGCGCATCCGGGTACGGATGCTGCGAGCTGGGGTTGCGTCAGGATGGACGCCCGCAGGGCGGAGACAGGTTCACCTGGCTCCGTTCACGACAGCCGACCGGACGCCCATATCGAATAGCTGGAAGAGGTGATAACAATACGTAGACGTCGGAAAACACAGCGAAGGAAACAGAAGGTGATATAAACGGACACCAGGTGATGAAAGAGGCAGACGAAGGCGGAGCGCGGCGCCGTAGGCGCGGCAGCAGCCTTCGCGGCAGGCGTAAGCCTGCCAGGGTGTTTTCGGCGGTAGACAGGTGGCTTTCACCTCCTGCCTAGGCGATTAGCGAATTAGGGTTTTGGATCTTCACGACTGTCGAGCACACGCTCTACTGCATCCTCGACTACTGACCAGTTGATCCCTTCATTAGCATCATAGCTACTTGTTATTTTCATGGCCGCATGGATCTCATCCCTAGTTAGATCTTCTCCCCACACTTTGGACAAAAAGTCTTCATCAAACCAGAGTGAAGCCACGCACAAGTCATCTAGCGAATAATTGTTTTGCAGCCGGGTTATCAGGCTGCCTACTGTCATTTCCATTTCCATACTCTTTCCTCATCCCGCGATCAAGGGCACTATTCTTTGAGGCAAGCAGCGTTGCTGCCTGCCTTGGCCTTTTCATTTCGTCATTCGAGCGCAGCGCTAATCGCGGCACTATCGGGATGGCTTTCGATAAAGTTCCAGAGCTGGAACTCACGCAGCTGGAACAGCTTGATCTGTTCATCGTCGCTACAACCTTTGAGCGCTAAACACCGATAGTTGATGGCTTGCGCTGTCAAAATGATCCCTGCAACCTCGGCGCTGACGGTACGGTCAAACCAGCCTTCGGCGTTGACCATGTGGTATCGATCGCCCGTGGGCATCATGTAGCCGCCGCCTTGCGGAAGCCGTACAAAATGCCAAAATCCGTCTTCGTAGTCAGGCAGGTGTTTACGTGCCAAGGCGTAGACCTTCAATTCGGCAATCATGAAATCCTCGCCAAACAGGTAGGGCAGGAAAGACAGCCGGTCAATTTCTTCGACATTCAGGGCGGTCTGAGTGTGGGAATAGTGCATGGAATACCTCCGTAATTTCATGTTCCGCGACACCGGACGGTGCCGTGCCGACACGACAGCCCGGCGAACAGCGGCGCAATACAAGGGCGTTACCGCAGGCCGCAGCGCAGCGAACGAAAGCCGGTATTTGTACGGTGAGACCGTGAAAATTGAGCGGTCGAACGACGGGAAAATGACGGCGAAAGTGAGCGAGAACGGGCGAGGATAACGGCAACGCGAACCCTTGTATTCGTCGCAGCCGGGCTACAGTGAAGGCACGGCATCCGGCCGTCACAACACGAATGCTGACCAGGTGGGTTTTCAATTCAGGGCCACACCGTGGCCTGGCAAACAGCGGAGTAGAGCGACACCCTTATCGGGTCGAGAAAAGAGGGGCATTTGCCCCTCCTGCTTCAACTTTTCTTGGTAAATGCGCTGTACGTGTTCATGACACTGAGAACCTCTTGCCTGGCGGCATAGCAAACATCCCGCAGGACATCGCGGTCGAACCAACGGCGTGGCGGATCCCCAGGCAAACGTAGCACATCGGTCATCACACTGTAGCCGGTGATCAGCTCTAACGTGTCATTGATGACAATCAGTCGCACGGCACCAAATCGCGCGCCCTGGTTAATTATGGCATCCAGTACCCGACGCACTTCGTCGGGGTTGGACTCATCAAGCCAATTTTCTTCATCGCTTTCCTCAACGACCAGCTTGAAATGCCGGGTGCGCCGGGAAAACAGGTGCGAATATGGTTGGGGCGTCAACGCCGCCTGAATGCGTTTCGCATCATCAAACATTTGCCGACAGGCCTTGCGCACGGACAATGTAACCACCTCGAGTACGATCCTTATTTCCTCTTTGGTCAGCCATTCCAGGGCAAACGGAAAATTGATCTCTGTATTGTCTCCCGGCACAGTCGGCGGTGTGGCATGGCCGCTTTGGTAAAGCACCATTTCGGCATTTGTTCCTGCCAGCTTCTCGATGGCACGACACACATCGTGTCGGTGATCAGGTCTTTCCAACTGATTGCAAAGACGCGGTAAGAGTGCCATTAAATCAGCCGCATCAAGCGTAAGCGTCTCATCCAGACCGTATTGACGTTTATTCAGATGTGAGGTCGGTTTTCCACGGCAGTAGGTCGCGCAGCCGGTTTACCGGCCAGTCCTGGATATGCGTGAGCACATGACGCAACCAAGCTTCCGGCTCTACGCCGTTCAGCCGGCAGGCGCCGATAAGGGAGTACAGTACGGCAGCACGCTCTCCGCCCGCGTCTGAACCCGCGAACAGCCAGTTTTTCCGGCCCAGGGCAACGCCGCGCAGCGCGTTCTCCGCGATGTTGTTGTCTATCTCCGCCCAGCCGTTGCTGCAGTACAGGTTTAACGCGTCCCACTGCTTCAGCAGGTACGCGAATGCCTTTGCCGTATCCGAGTGGCGCGACAGCACCGTCATCTGCACCTGTATCCAGTCGTACAGCGACTGCATCAGCGGGATAGTCTGCTCCTTACGTACTGCCAGCCGTTCTTCTGCCGGGCTGCCGCGTATCTCCGCCTCGATGGCGTACAGCTCACCGATGCGCCTCAGCGCTTCGGTGGTGATATCTGTCGGCGTGCGGGCGTGAACGTCGTGGATTTTTCGGCGGGCATGGGCCATGCAGGCCGCTTCCGTGATGCGGCCGTCTTCGTACAGCGCGTTATAGCCGCCGTACGCGTCCGCCTGCAGGATGCCGCCGTACCCGGCAAGGTGACGTTGCGGATGCACGCCCTTACGGTCCGGCGAGTACGCGAACCACACCGCGGGCGGCAGCTGTGAACCGGCATTGCGGTCATCACGCACGTAGACCCACAGCCGGGCCGTGCGCGTCTTGCCGCTGCCCGGCTCCTGCACTGGCACAGGGATATCGTCGGTGTGCACCTTACCCGGCATCAGAACGTACTGACGCAGCAGGTCGTACAGCGGCTCAAGCAGCTCGCTGACCGCACCGGACCAGCGCCCCAGCGTGGCACGGCTCAGCTCCACGCCCTGCCGGCGGTATATTTCCGACTGGCGGTAGTGCGGCGTATGTTCCGCGAACTTCGCCGTGACGATGCGGGCCAGCAGGCCGGGGCCTGCGTAGCTGCGCTCGATGGGTTTTGACGGCGCGGGGGCCTGTGCGATGTGGTCACAGCTGCAGCAGGCCAGCTTCGGCCGCTGCGTTTCGATAACCTTGAAGGCGCTGCTGATGAGCTCCAGCTGCTCCGACACGTCGCAGCCCAGCGAAGTGAGCTCGCCGCCGCATTCCGGGCAGGCGGTTTCTGCCGGCGGCAGCGTGCGGGTTTCGCGGGGAAGCGAGGCGGGCAGCGGCTTGCGGGCGGAAGACTGGCGCAGCGGCTGCGGGAGTACCGGGTCGTGCTGCTCACCCAGCACCTCCGCCATCTCCTCCTGCAGGGCGCCGATGCGCTCCTCCGCCTCACTGACCTGGCGCGCTGTTTTCTCACGCAGCTTTTCGGAGCTTTTGCCGAACTGCATACGCTGAAGCTTAGCGACCAGCGCCTTCAGCCGGCTGATTTCGCTGGCGTACGCCGCCACCCGCTGCGAGAGCAGGCGGTTATACTCCGCCATTTTGCGGATGGTCGTTTGCTGCTCCTGCAGCAGCGCCCTGAGCCGGGCGTTTTCATCGGGGTATGAGGTGTCCATGAACCCACTTTAGCGCAGGTTACACCCGCAGGCCAGGGCGTTCCGTCCGCTGCGGATGCCGCCAGTTAATGCCTTCCAGCAGCATCGACAGCTGCGCCGGCGTCAGGTGCACCTTACCGTCGCGGGTCACCGGCCACACGAAGCGCCCCCGCTCCAGCCGTTTGGTGAACAGGCACAGGCCGTCCCGGTCCGCCCACAGCACCTTTATCATGTCGCCGCGACGGCCGCGGAAGATGAACAGATGCCCGCTGAACGGGTCATCCCGCAGCGCGTTCTGCACCTTCGACGCCAGCCCGTTGAAGCTGCAGCGCATATCCGTCACGCCGGCAACCAGCCAGATGCGCGCCCCTGCGGGAAAGTTAATCATGCCTCACCCTCCCTGAGTTCGCTGACCAGTACGCGCAACAGCTCCGGCGTCAGCGGCCCGGTCAGGCTCAGGCTTCCGCCCGGTAGCGTCAGCTTGCAACTGATGACCGGTGGAAGGTCCGTTGATACGGTCCCGGTCCGCCCTGGCGGAGGCGAAAGAGGCTCCACGGTGACGGGGATGAGTGTGGCTCTGCTGGCAGGATCCAGCAGCCCCTGGCGATGCAGATTACGCCAGTTAAACACCAGATTGTCGTTAACTCCATGCTGCCGCGCCAGCTCTGCCACACAGGCCCCCGGCTGCAGGCTCAGCTCCGCCATACGGATCCTGAACTCCAGAGGCCAGTCCGGACGACGTTTTTTGACGGGAAGGTTGGTTTCGAGGTTGAAGGCGTAAAGCTCATCCTCAAGGCGTTCCGGCGTATACCCTTCCGGCAGTGGCCAGTTAATGCCGGTGCGTCGAAAACGCGTAAACATTTTATGAACGGCAGAAGAGCTGACATTGAGTTGTTCAGCGATTTCACGGTAGGTCAGTGCGTCGTTAAATCGCAGGCTGAGTGCAGTGGTGATCCAGGTTCTTCTGGAGTAAGGCGTATTTTTGTCCACGGTAGTGTCCATGTTCGCGAAAGTGTCCATGGTAGGAAACACGGGCGAAAATGAAAGACGGTCTGGATGAGACGCTTACCATCAATATCCATGCAACTGGCGAATAGCTTGTCCTGATAGTTGATGCCCTGTTCCGCAAGCATTTCAGCAAATGCGATCACCATACTGCCCGCCCCAACTGCCGGTTCCTGCAACGTAATGAACGGCTTGTGTTCCAGCTCGCTGAGTACATCACCGGCGGTGAGGCGAGCCATCAGGGCAGACAGATGATAAGGTGTGAAAAACTGGCCCATATGGTCTGAGCCGATCTCCAGTTCCATGAAGATCTGGCCCAGAAAGTCACCCGGCTGACACTCCAGAGCGCCAGTGAGACACCCCAGCAACTGAGTCATCCGGTTAACATCATCAGGTTGATAGCGACCGGCAATCGCCAGATACTCTTTTTCCAGATCAGGACTGCGAAGAAAAACGTTCTGCACGGCAAGTGTCGCCATTTCTGCAAAATCGCGGAAAACCTCATGTCTGTGGTGATAGCGCGCCGTTTCACGAAACAACCGGATAAATTCCCGGCGGTAATGGTCATAGCCGTTCTGGCCAACGTGGCGTAACCGATCAGGGGTATTGGCTGGCGCGAGTATATCCAGGGTCAGCTGCGTCATTCTGGTGTTCCTTCCTTTGTGGCGATCTGCGGTGTGCTCCCGCCATACCGCGCTGGACGCAACGGGCCATAAGGAAAAAATCCAGCTCCGGACGCAAGGCCGCAGCGCAAATGACTGACCAGGGGGAAGGAATGCGAACGGGCACAGCAGCCGGCGGCTTGAATTTTTCCGGCACGGTGCGACTGTTAAGCGGAGGGAGGGAGTAACTGCTGACGATGGAGTGAAGGCTGACTCAATAAGGGGGGCGGACAGATTCGCCGCCAATTCATAGTCTAACTATATCAGCGCGGATCGTGAGCAACCATTGCTAGCCGCTGAGGAGTTATGCAACTGTGGAGATTTCAGCGTGAAATCTAATAAAAATATTCATTAAATACAATGTATTAAACCCTATTTTTACGTGGGGAACGAACTGGGTATTTTACTGCGATCCAACCATAGAGAAAGGGCATTGCAAGGTAAGTCGAAGTAAGTGGCGTCGAAATCAATGGAGATTTCACCATGAAATCCCCATGGAAAAGTTATTACTTTTAAACAGTTAACACTGAAAAATGGGTGGAGAACATTTTCAATTATGACTTCAGATGTTTTGCCAAGACAGCCTTCACCGCATCATCAATGGCACCCTGCAGTTCGGGCGATACACGATTAAACTCGTAACTGAACATGCGTCCACGGATCTTCTTACGGGCATATTTGTTCTTGTCAGAAAACTGCCAGAGTGGGGTGATGACTGCCGCTTCTCCTTTCGCTGGTTCTCCCAATACCGTGGCTTCATCCCGTATTACTGTGAGGATTTTAGTCTTGACCTCATCTGCGACCAGCAATGACTGCTCACGGATGCCACTGACGACGCCACTGATATTTTCGATGAGTTCTGATACTGAACGTTGATTGCTGGCCAACAACTCTTCTGCCGTCAGCAACACTTTGTAGTCAGAAAAAGACAGTTCAGATTGGATCGGGAAAAGGGATAGCAACTCAGAAGAGACACTGGCTGCCTGCAACGCTCGCGTAACTTTGGCTTGCGACAATCCCTCCGCTTCAGCGATTTCTTTTTGTGTCAGTCCACTTTGCTTGAGGGCTAGCAACCTCGTTCCCACTTCACGAATATTGTGTTCCCGGGCCGTCTGAATATCCTGTGCCAACTTTCTGGCTTCACTGACCGAGAGAGGCTCATCCGTGATCAAGATATCCAGGCCCACCTGCTTGAGGATGGCAGAGGCGCGACGACGTGAGCCATCCAGGATCTCGATACGGTTATCGCGACGGACACCAATGGCAGGGAAAAACTGCTGCAGGTTGATAGTCCGCGTAATATCTTGAAGTGATTCAGGGGTGAGTGCAGACTGATCACGTCCGTTTATTTCCTGAAGAACATACGTTTTGGTTTCAACGTCTGCCGCCGGAACGGTCACTTTGGTAAAGACCGCCTTCCTGCCAGAAGCCAGGGTAAATACCTGTTTGAACGCTTCCGGCTCGGCTTCGTTGTTAAGAACTGGCGCGCTAAACGTGCGCCCGATTGTCTGACGTTTTGTGCTCATCGGGCACCTCAATTCATTCGAATAAATTCAATGCGGTCAAATACCGCTTTGGCAAAATCTTCCGCAGCGGTACGCGCATTTTTCAACGCTTCGCTGCTCCCCACATAGGTAGATGGGTTCGCGGAGATCACCGTATCAAACGACTCTCCACAACGTTCAAAACCATCAAGACGTGGCAACGCAGCATCGAGCATGTCTCCGCCAAAAATCTCCTTCGCGAGGCTGTGGCAGACTTTGTGATCAGGCTTATTTGACAGTTTGGACATAAAGCCGATGTTTCCCTGCAACCGGCACGGGCAACCAGAAGCTTCAATGATACTGACCAGCTCAGGCAAACGGGTCAGGTACTTCAGGGTAGAGTGGAAATCAACCTGTGCAGGCGGGATCGGCGTCATCAAGAGATCGGCGGCCGCAATCGCATTCTTGAGGAATGCATCCAGGTGAGGGCCGCTGTCGACAAAGATAAAGTCATAATCAGCCTTCAGTTTATCAATGATATTCTCGCGTAAGACAGCATGGGGGTTTTGGCCAGGTAAATGCTCGGCACACAAACTTTCCCAACCTGAAGCGATGAACGCATCATCAATGGATGCAGGAAGAACATCGACGCCGGGTACAACAGATGGCACGATGAACTCATTGAGTAACTCTTCCCGACTGACATTTTGGAGCATGGCCTGAGCGGAGGTTGTCTCAACAAGGCCCACGGCACGGGTATGGTTCAAAAACATGGTGGCCGAGGACTGAGGATCCAGATCAATGACCAGGACGCGTAAATCTTCAAAAAGGAGGTGGGGGTGGGCACGCAGTGCATGAGCCAGTGACACCGTAGAAACGGTCTTTGAGACACCGCCCTTCAGGTTGCCGACAAAGAGAGTCATTGCTTCAGGATGGCGATCGCGATATTTAGGAACACCACGGTGATGATAAATATCGACAATATTCTGGACAGTCATCGCGTACTTTGTTGATGAACCGGCCGCTCGCTTCTCGAAGACATAACCGCTGCTTTCCATCTCGCTCACTGCATAATCCACGTTAGCGCGAGTCAGTTTGGGAAATTTTGCGACGGCAGCTTTGGCATACACCTGAAAATACTCGTTTTCCTTGAGTTCTTCTTTCTGAAGTTGTATTTGCTCAGTCAATGCGGACAACATTTTTTCGGCACGTAGTGCGACTTTCTCTGTCTGATGAGAATCCATAATCACCAACACCTCTATTTATGTAGCTTATCTGAATTAAATCAATAATCCTGCATGAAAGACTAAAAATCAACACAATTAACAATAAATGACGCACTACCATGCCGTTCAGCCACATCCGGGTAAATGATGCAGAAAAGAGGATCGGTTGGAATTCCTCAAAAAACCAAGGTGCTCCTTTCTGCGTTATAGATCCCAAGCAGATGACGGCTGTAGAGTGAAGCACAGGACCACATGTACTTTATTTCTTGTCGGTTATGCCTTACTATGTATACACAAACGTAACCACATGGGGTGTTGAAATGGGCACAATGAATATTCGTATCGACGATGACTTAAAGGCCCGGGCCGGGGTAGCGCTCGACGGATTGGGGATCACAGCCTCGGAAGCTGTACGTCTGGTGCTTGAATACGTTGCACAAAATAACCGCCTTCCGGTTCAGGTGGCATTACTGGCTGATGAAGACGCAGATATCATCGAGCTGGCGCGTGAACGTCTGGCTAATCCTGGCAAACGGATCCGAGTAACACTCGATGACTTATAAGATTGACTTTGACAATGCAGCCTTCAAAGAATGGAAAAAATTAGGTGAGACTGTACGTCAACAGTTAAAAAAGAAGCTGGCACAGATTGTTGAGGCGCCACGCGTTGAGGCTAACCGACTGCACTCTTTACCTGATTGCTATAAGATCAAACTCCGCGCATCCGGTTATCGGCTGGTTTACAAGGTCGAAGATGAAACGGTTGTGATCCTCGTCCTTGCTGTAGGTAAACGCGAACGGCTGGAAGTTTACAAAGCAGCCGCCACAAGGTTGGGTTAGTGAGGGATCGCTAAAAAACCCATTAAAAAATGACGAATCACCATAGAGAACAAGGCATTTTTCCAGGAAAACTGCCGTCCCCTCAATCATGTCATAAGCGCCTATACGCCCAGCCCCCTCGCGTTACAGCTCTGGTGTTGTGGGTATGCCAGGCTCTCAAGCAACTCGGAAATTCACAGCGAAATGTCTCCGCCCTGGCTGTTCACCTGGCAGGCCGAAGATATTTGAACAACCGCAGGGCGTCAGCTTTTATTCGTGATCGCCCAGTGCCAGAGGACGATGTGTGCTCCGGATCATGTTGAGCGCATCCTGCGTCGGCAAGGTGAACTGCACCTGGCGACTGGCGACGATATCGAGAGCAAATACCCGAGTGTACACTTCCGTGCTCTCCGCTTTTTCATGTCCTAATAACCCCTGCACCGCTTTCAATGGCGTGCCCTGGTACAACATGTGCATCGCATAGCTGTGCCGAAACACGTGCGGCGTCACCGGCACACTCAACCGGATCCCCTCACGCCTCGCCAGGTGTTCCGCTTTCGTCAACCAATTGCGTACACCACGATCGCTGATCTGCCAGACTGGCAGGGGGGAACGTTCGCCGGTCTCGGTATCGATTTCAAACAACTCCTTGGTGCTGGCAAACAGCCGGCGCAGCTCGTCCACAAATTGCGGATCGGTCAACGGAACCGTGCGGTTCGCCGACTTACCTTTCGTGGGGCGACCACGACCGGTACGGCGTTGTTTGGCCGTGCGCAATACCACGTGCGGCATGGTCACATTGAGCCGAAAATCACGGCGCCTCAGCGCCAGCGCTTCATTGATCCGGGCGCCGGTATTCCACAGGAGATTGATCAGCGCATGCTGTGTCCAGTCCGGCAAGAAATGGAGGAGGGCGGCCACTTCCGGTGCCAGCAGATACCGGGGCAGATCATCATACGTCATGGCCATATGGCGCAACGACAGCGCACGTTGGTAATCTTGCGGTGCCAGCATCGGCGTCGTTTCACCGGCCGGGGTCCCCACAATGGCCAGTGCCGAATCATAGGTCATCATCTGCTCCTGTTAATTCCAACAATCTCGTCTGCTAAGGCGGTTTATCGGCATCACGGGATCCGCGGGGGATCTCAACGGTAAAAAGTAGGAGGTTGCGCTACGTGAAAAATTGGCGTCTACGCCCCACGTCGACGTTCAGATTTCACGTAGCGCAATTTCTTTCAACATCGGGCCAAAACGGACGTTTTCGTCGTCGAGGGCAGGACAACGCCTCAATAGTATCGCCAATCATCAACGCCGGCGCACGGGCAATAATTCGTTTTCGCGATCGGTCATCGTCGCCAGCACTCTTCCGACTTATGGAAATATACCATAAATAGGAAGCAAAAAGACGGCTGAATAGGATCGGCGGTGGATCCCAAAAGGATCCGCTTTTGCTGTATGTCGTGTTGTCTCTGTATGACGGGCACTACATAGGGGATAATATCCCCAAAAATGCCGCAAGCGGATCCGTTTCCGAAAAATACATAAACCGGAAAGACCACTCCCGCGTCGATGAGAAGAGGATCGCCCACCAAAGGACGAGTTCCCCCTCGCCTTCATCTTTCACGATGAGTAAATCTTCTGTCGCCAACTTCGTGACTGCCCTCTTTTTCATTCGGTAGTTTGAGTTTTAATTGTGTGTAGTAAACCACACAACCGGCTCACATATATCTACCAATAAAATCCACGTATTATCTAAGGCAGACGAATTATGTCGAATGAGTATACGTCAATTGTTGAGTGCAACATATAAGTTGCGCGAGACATTATTAAATTTAAAAACATGATGAGGATATAATTATGGCTCTGTCGCGTTAAGGCGGCGTCAGGTAATATGCTGTTTTTTTGTAATGTTGCCTATTAATGTCTCTGATCAGAAATGCCTTTAAACGCTTGCATTATCCCATCGATATCATCGCGCAATGTGTGCGTTGGTATCTGGCTTATGCCCTTAGCTTGCGCAATCTCGAGGAAATGATGGCTGAACGCGGCATTGCTGTTGACCATGCCACACTGCATTGCTGGGTTATCCGTCTGGTGCCGCTGTTGGACAAGGCATTCCGCCGGCATAAACGTTCGGTGGGTCGTCGATGGCGAATGGATGAAACTTACATCAAAATGAACGGGCAGTGGAAGTATCTGTACCGGGCTGTTGACACATCAGGCCAGACAATCGACTTTCTGCTCACTGCCAAACGGGATGCCGCCGCCGCATTGCGCTTCTTCCGCAAGGCCATACGTCATCATGGCGAATCTGAGGGGGTCACTATCGATAAAAGTGGGGCCAACACAGCGGCTTTGGCCACGCTCAACGCCGACAAACCCGATGAGGAAACGATTACAGTGAGGCAAAGTAAGTACCTAAACAATCTGGTTGAGCAAGATCACCGCAATATCAAACGCCGGATAAGACCGATGCTGGGATTCAAATCGTTTCGACGGGCACAGGGGCTTTTGGCGGGCATCGAATTGATCCACATGATACGCAAAGGACAATATCAGCATCCGGAAAGTGAGGTATTGTCACCTGCGGAACAATTTTATCTGTTGGCTGCCTAAATAATCGGCAACACCCACTTTGGCTGGTCTGTGGCCGTTAATGCGACAGAGCCCAAACAAATTATTTTACATTTTTTTTGCAACAAGAAGTATTTGTGGATAAGTTGCAACATGATGCATTTGGTTTGCAGAAAAACCGTCAATTATTTTTTGAAGTTCTACTTTCGTAATTACACCAGGATTAGTGTTGTACATCATTAGCGCAATACTGGAAAATAGCTCAACAAACATACTTCCCATTTCAATATTATTCCTAAGATTAATAGTGTAATCTTCAATCGAGAAGCCTGCTTTATTTAGAATACCTGGCAATTCAAGACCTATTTTAGAGTTTGTCCCTCCTTCTGCACACACGCGCCTCCACATATCGATAGTTGCATCATATGAAGACCATTCAGTATTCGATGCAAAGAGACGATCATCTTCCTCTATTATATAAATTTGAGCACCAGGCGGGAGGATATTACAGACCTGCTTCAAAATATATACAGGGTCCGATGAGTGCTGTAAAACGAAACGCAGAATGCAGGTCTGTACATGTCCTAAGATTGCTTTTGGGATAGGGTCAATACCGACTATGCACTTTTCGATATTATAGTTTATGGGATGCTGCTCATCACATAAATTAAAACGATTAACTAGACTTTGATTAGCCTCCAGCCCAAAAAAATGGCAATATGGAACATTTCTAGCAAGAAAACTTCCATAACAACCATTACCACTTCCAACCTCCATAACGCCTCCTGCAAACGCCCCTTTAGTTTCTAACCATTTCAACTCTTGCGGTCCAAGAATCCGTGTTTGCGCTTCAAAAACCCGATCCCAAGAAGCAAGCAATGATGTCTCACTCAACTCTTGCATTATACCCGACACTAAGTTCATGTGTTCATGTCGGATCCCGGGGTATTCAGTTGGTTTATTTTTCATAGAGCACCTTTATTAGATATTAACAAATAATTGAACATCAGAAATCTCGGCTGTGTGCGTATTCCGCTCTGTTCGATCACGGATTGGCATCGAAGTTCGATCACATATTGGCACCGAAGTTCGAGCAGGATTTCGTCTCCGTTCGGTCAGGAATGTTTGAACGAGAACTGGTTCATGTCTGTGGAGGATGCACGGTGCAAAATCGAGGGCTGGCGCATACACTATAACCAGAGCCGTCCCCATTCTGCCCTGGGCTGGATGACACCTTCTGAATTTGCCGAGAAATCTGCCGGTTGCCAGAATATGCAGCCAGAATGAAGCCGGTTATTCCTGATTATGAATGGATCACATACGGGGAGCGGGTCAGGTGGATTGCAATAGCAATCCACCCTTTATGTTGTTCCACTACTCTGGGTTTCTTTATATATCACTCGGGAGCTATTTAGGGTGACAGGATAAGTCTGGCTTGCAGCACTTACTCCGTTGGACACGAAAAAAAGTGACTATAAAATAGTAGATAACAAACTGGGCTGTATAAACCGCATGTGAATACCTTCTCTCTGAGTTTAGTTATTCATAATGGATTGTCAACCAACCTCGCTTTGGTAGTAGGCCCCGAACAGAACTTTGTCCAATTCTTTTTAGCCCTAAAGACATTAATTTAATTAATGCGTAACCTGAGGGATAAGACTAAATTTTAGTATAAGATATCACTCATTGTTGTAACATTAAACATAAAAAAATGTGTAAAAATAAATAATAATGGCATTGGTTCATGGTTAGTGCGTATTCCGGCGCAACGTGAACACCTATTCTCCCCCTGTGTCAGCATAGTTGTCGCTTACTTTCTGAAGGAGAATGACTATGCCTGCGCATGCAGTACCGATTGATGTGAAAGAAAAGGGAGTGATGTGGCTCCAGCCTCCTTATAGCTGGTCCGTCAGACACATTGCACAAAAACTGGCTCTGAGTTCTTCCGTTGTTGCAAAATGGCGACTTGAACTGGTGGCACAAGGCTTATTGCCAAAAAATGAAAGGATTTCCTCTGTGGATGGTGATGAATGGACTCCTGAGCGTCGCTTTTCGGTTGTTCTTGAAACAGCTTCATTGTCTGAAATGGAACTTGCCGATTATTGTCGCCGTCAGGGGCTTTTTGTTGAGCAGGTAAAAGAGTGGCGGGTTATTTCGATCAAAGCTCATGAAATGAAACTGACGGAAAATCGCCGCGCAGATAAAGAGTTACGCGATATCAGAAGCCGGTTGCGTGAACTTGAGAAGGAGCTGACCCGCAAAGATAAAGCGCTGGCAGAAGCGGCTGCGCTCCTGATGCTGCGGGAAAAGTTCAATGCCCTCTGGGACAACAGCGAGGAAGGCTGACACCTCTTCCGGAGCGGCAGAAAATTATTTCTCTTGTCCGTGAAGCTGTCGATCACGGCGCCCGTAAGATCCAGGCCTGTCAGTGTATCGGGATTTCGATCCGAACGCTGCAGCGCTGGATTGATGGTGATGGTGGAGTGATCAGTGCAGACAGAAGGCCCGGTGTAACAGACCGTGTCCCCCGAAATAAATTATCGGAAACAGAAAGGTTGCAAATTCTGGAGTTATGCAACTCTCCGGAATTTGCCTCTTTGCCTCCAAATGTGATCGTACCGATGCTGGCGGATAAAGGTGTTTATATTGCTTCTGAATCAACCTTTTATCGCGTATTAAAATCAGCCAGTCAACTGACGAGGAGGTCCCGGGAATGCCAGTATAAACGGCCTGATGTGCTTAAGGCGGTTGCACCGAACCAGGTCTGGAGTTGGGATATCAGTCATTTACCGTCCTGGGTCAGAGGTCAGCACTTTTATCTCTATATGATCATGGATATTTATAGCCGTAAAATTATTGCCGCAGAGGTATTCAGCAGTGAAACCGGGGAACATGCAGCAGAACTGCTACAACGAGCGGTGTGGAATGAAAAATGTTCATCCCGTAACCTGGTGCTGCATTCCGACAACGGAAGCCCAATGCGCAGCTTGGTTCTGTCGCATTAACGGGCACAGGCCAGCCAAAGTGGGTGTTGCCGATTATTTAGGCAGCCAACAGATAAAATTGTTCCGCAGGTGACAATACCTCACTTTCCGGATGCTGATATTGTCCTTTGCGTATCATGTGGATCAATTCGATGCCCGCCAAAAGCCCCTGTGCCCGTCGAAACGATTTGAATCCCAGCATCGGTCTTATCCGGCGTTTGATATTGCGGTGATCTTGCTCAACCAGATTGTTTAGGTACTTACTTTGCCTCACTGTAATCGTTTCCTCATCGGGTTTGTCGGCGTTGAGCGTGGCCAAAGCCGCTGTGTTGGCCCCACTTTTATCGATAGTGACCCCCTCAGATTCGCCATGATGACGTATGGCCTTGCGGAAGAAGCGCAATGCGGCGGCGGCATCCCGTTTGGCAGTGAGCAGAAAGTCGATTGTCTGGCCTGATGTGTCAACAGCCCGGTACAGATACTTCCACTGCCCGTTCATTTTGATGTAAGTTTCATCCATTCGCCATCGACGACCCACCGAACGTTTATGCCGGCGGAATGCCTTGTCCAACAGCGGCACCAGACGGATAACCCAGCAATGCAGTGTGGCATGGTCAACAGCAATGCCGCGTTCAGCCATCATTTCCTCGAGATTGCGCAAGCTAAGGGCATAAGCCAGATACCAACGCACACATTGCGCGATGATATCGATGGGATAATGCAAGCGTTTAAAGGCATTTCTGATCAGAGACATTAATAGGCAACATTACAAAAAAACAGCATATTACCTGACGCCGCCTTAACGCGACAGAGCCCGAACGGTCACTACGCCATTATGCACGATAAGGTAATTATTCAGGATAATCATACTGTTGAAGTAGGAAGTTTTAACTACACGAGAGCTGCGGCCCGGGCCAACTCAGAAAGTGTCTTGGTCATACGCGAGATGCCTGCACTGGCTCAGTCGTACCTGGCACACTGGCAGTCACGCTGGGATGACGGTACAGACTGGCAGTCGTCATACTGAGCGTAAGGAAACCGCCCCAATATAGGGGCGGTCACCTGGCTTACTTGTCTGCTGCGTTGATGATCACCGAAATTGAGTTGTTGGAAATACTCCAACCCCCATTCCCAGATGACAACAATGCACCAGATACAACGATGACAATACAAATGTACCGTTTCATTGTGCGGTCCTTTGCGAAGACCGCTTCACGATGCCACCACCGGAGATGAAACCGCGAATACAAGCACTTGGATGCGCTTGCGTTACGTTGGTAACACAGCCCTGCTGGGAAGGCCGCTAACCTGAACAGCACAAAAAAACCACCTTTTTTGGTGGTTTTTTTGTTTCTGCCTCGCTAAGACCAACCACCTAATCATCAAGATGTTTCTTCCTGATCTGCAGTATTGGTAGCGTCATCGCGGCAAAGATCCCATAAATGAACATCAGAATGGTAAGCAAAAAACCGCCCATTGCTCAGTATGGACGCTGGTACCAACACCCCCTATCTATTATTGATAACCGTCAACTTCGCTGATATAGGCTTTTTGCGTTTTTTTATTGAAAAGGCAAAGTTCCCGCCCCTTTTGATTTTCCATATGTTGTTGAGGATAAAAACCCTGTAATAATAGTGCCGTATAACCAACTTCATCTGAAAACCCCATCAACCTGCTTACAACTGGCGTTATTTCCTTAAAGTTGCTTGCTTTAATACAGCTAGCTATAACCATTTTATTATGTTCGTCCCATACATCCGGAGTTGATGCGACAGCGTTAGATGTTAATATCGATAACCCGCCGACAACTAAAAAAGTAAATGAACGTAGTTTTGTACTTAGCTTCATAAGAACCACACCAAAATAGTTTAAAAATAACGGGATAAACAAATAAACGTCAGCTGTCGCCTATAGGGATTGGGATCACAACCGCAGGGAAAAACACGGCAATTTTTTTTGAAAGTTTTACCAGATTAGCTTCATAGATATATATAGGTTGTCTGGAAATAAAAATGTTGACACGCTAACGTACTTTTCTAATCAGTTGGGCTTCATCCCCCTATAGATCCACCAATCACTCTTCGTCCTGATTGACAGCATGGCGAGTCAACAAAGGATAAACCCCAACCTTATGCTGGAACTCTTTTCGCTCCTGGCACAGGACACAGGTCTTGACACCAGGTAACAGGTGACGACGTCGTTCCGGTATCGGCTCACCGCAATCTTGGCAGACAAGCGCACTGCTTGCTGTAAACTGTGACCGTATGGCCATCAAGCCACGTTCGATCATCTTTTCATGTTCATTCTGTGCTTCATCAGCAATATCTGCCATGATTTTATCAATCCCGGTAAATACACATTGAGCCAATGGGTGGCCCGCCTAACACGATTACAGCTTGTAAACGTAGCCCCTTGTCTCAACAACCGCCATTTTTTAGGTTGATGATGTTATCGTTAAAGCGCGTAACGACAGAAACATACCGCTGGCAGGCATCATAGTCGGGGAGAGACACTCATCACAGCAAAGGGGACATTCAGCTGTCCGCAAATTCAGAGAGTGGAGATCCCTAAACCAGAATGTCCCCTTTGCCTGTGTATCAAGCCATCTACCGTCTTCGCCACACCATCAGCCTGGACACAGAGCGAATAGCCAATATGCGATAATCGTAATTGGTGGCCCTTGCTGGACTCGAACCAGCGACCGAGCGATTATGAGTCGCGCGCTCTAACCGACTGAGCTAAAGGGCCTTCATCAAAAAATAGTAAAAAAAACGCAGGTATGCATTACCTGCGTGAGGAGATTTTCCAAATCTCAAAATAGTTGGGGTACCTGGTCATATGGGCATGTCAGGCATCGTTTTTATACCCCAAGACAGGTATTTTTTTGTCTTCAAATTGTAAAGATATGTTTATGCTTCCAACAAATCACATGAGGAAAGCACAAAGGTCGGGGTTCCGTGCACATTTCCCCGAAAAGTGCCACCTAACGTCTAAAAAGTTATTTTTATCATTATCTTAACTTTAAAAAACAGGCTCTATTGTGTAAGATTATCGTCTTCCAGAATTTTATATACCGTAGAGCGGGCGATGCTTAGCTCCCTGGCTATAGCTGTAGCGCCATTACCTTCCTGACGAAGCGCAAGCACTGCGTTACGGTCGATGGTGCGCCTGCGGCCAAACCTGACGCCTTTGGGCTCTGTCGCGTTAAGGCGGCGTCAGGTAATATGCTGTTTTTTTGTAATGTTGCCTATTAATGTCTCTGATCAGAAATGCCTTTAAACGCTTGCATTATCCCATCGATATCATCGCGCAATGTGTGCGTTGGTATCTGGCTTATGCCCTTAGCTTGCGCAATCTCGAGGAAATGATGGCTGAACGCGGCATTGCTGTTGACCATGCCACACTGCATTGCTGGGTTATCCGTCTGGTGCCGTTGTTGGACAAGGCATTCCGCCGGCATAAACGTTCGGTGGGTCGTCGATGGCGAATGGATGAAACTTACATCAAAATGAACGGGCAGTGGAAGTATCTGTACCGGGCTGTTGACACATCAGGCCAGACAATCGACTTTCTGCTCACTGCCAAACGTGATGCCGCCGCCGCATTGCGCTTCTTCCGCAAGGCCATACGTCATCATGGCGAACCTGAGGGGGTCACTATCGATAAAAGGGCTCTGTCGCGTTAAGGCGGCGTCAGGTAATATGCTGTTTTTTTTTGTAATGTTGCCTATTAATGTCTCTGATCAGGAATGCCTTTAAACGCTTGCATTATCCCATCGATATCATCGCGCAATGTGTTCGTTGGTATCTGGCTTATGCCCTTAGCTTGCGCAATCTCGAGGAAATGATGGCTGAACGCGGCATTGCTGTTGACCATGCCACACTGCATCGCTGGGTTATCCGTCTGGTGCCGTTGTTGGACAAGGCATTCCGCCGGCATAAACGTTCGGTGGGTCGTCGATGGCGAATGGATGAAACTTACATCAAAATGAACGGGCAGTGGAAGTATCTGTACCGGGCTGTTGACACATCAGGCCAGACAATCGACTTTCTGCTCACTGCCAAACGTGATGCCGCCGCCGCATTGCGCTTCTTCCGCAAGGCCATACGTCATCACGGCGAACCCGAGGGGGTCACTATCGATAAAAGTGGGGCCAACACAGCGGCTTTGGCCACGCTCAACGCCGACAAACCCGATGAGGAAACGATTACAGTGAGGCAAAGTAAGTACCTAAACAATCTGGTTGAGCAAGATCACCGCAATATCAAACGCCGGATAAGACCGATGCTGGGATTCAAATCGTTTCGACGGGCACAGGGGCTTTTGGCGGGCATCGAATTGATCCACATGATACGCAAAGGACAATATCAGCATCCGGAAAGTGAGGTATTGTCACCTGCGGAACAATTTTATCTGTTGGCTGCCTAAATAATCGGCAACACCCACTTTGGCTGGCCTGTGCCCGTTAATGCGACAGAACCCTTTAAGCCTTACTGACCTACTTTAAACGAACTGGTTTCGTTAAAGGACTTAAACAGTACCATGACCATGTTTGTTCGTGCCTACCTCCGTGCCTCAACCAGTGAACAGGACGCCCAGCGCGCCCGGGACATGCTTGAACGATTTGCCCGTGAGCATAAAATCACTATCTGTAACTATTATGCTGAAAATTAATCCGGTGCCCGCCTCGATCGTCCGGATCTGTTTCGTCTGCTGAAAGACTGCCAGCGTGGTGACGTTCTCCTCGTTGAAGATGTTGGAGAGCATGAAAAAGTGTGGGGCAATCATCGAATGAGTCTTCCGCTGGGGCTAAAATAACCAGCATCCTTTAGTCACCATGCTTGTTATCGGGGTTTGAGGGCCAATGATGTAAAAAACCACGCTAAGGAGATAATTTATTGTTTATGTTGAATGTGATGGCCCTGGTAACTATCAGGGCCGACTGCCATTGTCTCAGACTGCGTCAGAACTTCACGTTAACTTTTGCCCACAAGGTGCGGCCCGGTTCATTAACAGACGTATTCGCGGAATAGCCGAAACTGCTATTTCCAGCAAGGTTCAGGTGTTCACTGTAATCCTTGTTGAACAGGTTATCGACACCCGTGCTGACTTTGACGTACTTATTGACTTTGTACGCCGCATTCGCAGAAAAGACCGCAAAACCCGGGCTGGCGACAAAATCCTTGCCAACGACATTCCCTTCATTCTCGGCAATCCGGTTCTGGCTGCTGACCAGACGTAGCAAACCGGTACTGCTCCAGTCCCCTTTTTCCCATGACAGCCCTAGGCGGGCTTCCAGCGGTGGGATTTGTGGCAATGGTCTGCTGTCACGGGTATTTTCAGCCCACGAATAAGCCAGACTGGTCTCGGTTTTCCAACTGTCCGTCAGTTTATAACTGAAACCAGTCTCTCCCCCCATAATACGGGCATTAACGTTATCGGCTTCGCTAACGCGCGCATTGTTGGGATCATAACGGAACAGAATAAAGTCGTTAACATGCCCAACGTAGGCGGACACCCACCCGTTCAGTTTCTTGGTGCTGTACTGTGCACCTATATCCAACTGAGTGGTTTTCTCCGCTTTTACACTATTAAAGGCGCTGGTATTGCCACCAGGCCCATAGGTTGGAGAGAACAGTTCCCAATAATCAGGGAAACGCTCGGTATAACCCACACCGGCATACAGCATCAGTGGCATGTCTGCCAGCGAGTGTTCTATGCGGGCAAACCCGGCATGTAACACATCGTTGCGTCCTGCAAGGCCGGTGTCGGTAAAGTTATCTACCAACACACGATCCAGACGCGCACCGCTCACGACGTTATCTTGATCGGTGACTGTCCAGGTCAACTCACTAAAAACGCCATAATTACGGAAGCGAGCATCTTTCACCCAGCTATCGCTTTCTTTGTTACGGTGCGTGTTCTGCTGCATGTCTGCGCCGCTTTCAAGCTTGATATCACTCCACAGCCAGGTTCCCATCATGCGGCCACCGACGGTCCGGCGATCAAGTTGCATAGCCATGGGCATGCTCATATTCATGCTCGAACTGCTCGCCGTGTTCATTGAGGATGACATGTCCATAGCCGATGACGTCCCCATGCTCATTGATGAACTGTCGTGCATGGCGCCCATGGACGAACCCATGCCGCCCATTGACAGGCTGCCGGGGGTTCTCAGCGAGAAATTATCCATGATGTGATCGGCGTAGTTGTAATAAGTACTGGCTTCAAATTTGTCGAACACGTCCCCGATGTTGGACTTTTCAAAGCGCATCCCCAGGCTTTCGCGTTTGAATTGTGAACCATCCATACTGCGCCCGGCATAACGCGCTTCGCCATCGCCTTGCCCTGCGGTCAGCTCCAGCCAGGTGTCTTTATCCGGCGTCCACCCCAGTGCCATATCCGCGTTCCACTTATCCCACTGAGAAGGCACTCGCTGGTTGTTACCATCCTTGTAGTCGTCAGAACGTGATTTGTTACCGATCAAGCGCAGGTAACCTTGCTCATTCCCCAGACTGAGATCCGCATTTTGATCCCAACGATTATTTGATGCCCCGAGCAGGCTGGCATCACCCTGAATACCGGCTTTCTGAAAAGAAGGTCGCTCACGTTCGAAATGCACTGTCCCCGCAGAGTTACCCGGCCCCCAAAGCACCGTTTGCGGCCCCTTGGTCAGCGTCAGAAGATCATAACTTTCCGGTGAAATATAGGAGCTCGGTGCATCCATACGCGCGGGACAGGCTCCGAGCATTTCACTGCCGTTGGTCAAAAGGCGTAAACGCGAACCGAACATACCGCGAAAAACCGGATCGCCATTGGTTCCGCCGTTACGGATTTGAGAAAACCCCGGGATGGTTTTCAGATAATCAGACCCGTCACTGGCCGGAACCGGCTGGCGCGGTGTTTTAGGTGAAGTCACGATCGTCAGTGGAGAAATGGCCGGTGCAGTAACTACCATCACCGACACATCATCTGGGGTAGCAGCGCTATTCTGATGCTCTTCATAGCCGTCTTCAGCCTGAACAAACACGGGTAAGGTGAACATCAAAGCCATCACCGTTGCAAGCGGTGATAAAGAGAATCGAGTATTTTTCATGGTTAAAGCCTGTTTTTATCGGCCTGCCTTTCCCAAGCAGGCACTCGCTGACCACCATATGAAATGGCCAACATAAAGCGTCACAAAACGGTGAGCCTGTATCCGGCTCTGTTTCGTGCTCGGTGAATTATTGTCTTGCTGAACGGCAAAACTTAATGCAGTGAAAACAGGCTAGGCGGTGCTCGGGGCTGGTATTCGGAGTAACAAGCGGACAGTAACGGAGCAACAATGACAGGCAAAAACGGTGCCTGTGAAACAAGCCGTATCAGCCAGATAAAAGGAATGAAAACAGTCTGGATCAGCGGCAAGTGAATAAGGAGTTGACAATAGCCGCAGGCGATGTCCTCCATCGGTGAACTGCCCGGCTTTGAAACCAGGTGATGGGACATGCCCTGATCAATAGCGCAAGCAGAGCCTAAAGAAGAATGGAGATCATGCTCCATACCTGGCATGGCGTGATGCATGGCCGCCATATCAGGCATATTATTGTGTGTGCTGGTGATCGCTGCCGAACAAGGCTGACTGGCACGCTGGTGCTCCAGCGATTTCGAAATCACCGGGGCCAGGAACAGCATCAATATCGCCAGCAGAGACAGATAAATGGGGAACTGGCGGCGAGAAAGTAAAAAAAGCGATAGCAACCGAACAACCGCACTTTAAAAAAATGTTGCGCTATAGTACCGAATGAGGAAGGGGATTGTTACAAAAACTCTATTCATCTATCAAAATAAAGAAGTTGATCATGGTTCAATACGAAATCCCATCTCCAATCCTACACAAATCCGAAGGATCACCAGATGCTGTATCTGACGCTAAAAGTGGCAGAAAACCAACGTGCCCTATACGCAACTTGTAGATCCTGTCGTTCAGGTTAACCGGGACCATCACGGCGGCATATTCGGAGAAACCAAGCTTAAAGGGTTCTGTCGCATTAACGGGCACAGGCCAGCCAAAGTGGGTGTTGCCGATTATTTAGGCAGCCAACAGATAAAATTGTTCCGCAGGTGACAATACCTCACTTTCCGGATGCTGATATTGTCCTTTGCGTATCATGTGGATCAATTCGATGCCCGCCAAAAGCCCCTGTGCCCGTCGAAACGATTTGAATCCCAGCATCGGTCTTATCCGGCGTTTGATATTGCGGTGATCTTGCTCAACCAGATTGTTTAGGTACTTACTTTGCCTCACTGTAATCGTTTCCTCATCGGGTTTGTCGGCGTTGAGCGTGGCCAAAGCCGCTGTGTTGGCCCCACTTTTATCGATAGTGACCCCCTCAGATTCGCCATGATGACGTATGGCCTTGCGGAAGAAGCGCAATGCGGCGGCGGCATCCCGTTTGGCAGTGAGCAGAAAGTCGATTGTCTGGCCTGATGTGTCAACAGCCCGGTACAGATACTTCCACTGCCCGTTCATTTTGATGTAAGTTTCATCCATTCGCCATCGACGACCCACCGAACGTTTATGCCGGCGGAATGCCTTGTCCAACAGCGGCACCAGACGGATAACCCAGCAATGCAGTGTGGCATGGTCAACAGCAATGCCGCGTTCAGCCATCATTTCCTCGAGATTGCGCAAGCTAAGGGCATAAGCCAGATACCAACGAACACATTGCGCGATGATATCGATGGGATAATGCAAGCGTTTAAAGGCATTCCTGATCAGAGACATTAATAGGCAACATTACAAAAAAAACAGCATATTACCTGACGCCGCCTTAACGCGACAGAGCCGCGCAAGCTAAGGGCATAAGCCAGATACCGACGCACACATTGCGCGATGATATCGATGGGATAATGCAAGCGTTTAAAGGCATTTCTGATCAGAGACATTAATAGGCAACATTACAAAAAAACAGCATATTACCTGACGCAGCCTTAACGCGACAGAGCCATAAAAACGTATTACCTGTGTAATACGTTTTTATTCTTTTTGTATTACTAACATCATACAGGTGCAATAATATTGAGATGGCCTAACTGCCAGAACCGGTGCACTGGCGCCACACAGTGTGAAACTGACCACATCAGGCTCAAAAAGCCGCCTGGGTAATGGGCAACAGCGTCGGTATTGGATCTATTTTCAGGATGAAAGGCAGAAGCTCAATCCTGTCCTTGAAAACATACGCCTCCTCAAGGTTATCACAGAAGCACATAGTTTCCAGCGACACTTTGCCATTGAACGTTAAGTACCGGTTATCATCTTTTTTCATTACTCGGTAACCAATAATGCCCTGCTTTTTATCCGAATCGCGGACGATTTTATGTGCTTTCAGCGCTTCAGATTTAATTTGCTTCCAGTTCATCTTGTTAATATCTTTCATTTTATTTTCCTACTTTATCTCAATAGTTATGTGATGCAGCGCCATCAGCTTGTATTGACAATCGCTTTCGGATACCAACTGCCAGACACAACGGTCAAACAATTTCTCAACGCCGCGATATTTCCGGTTATTATTATATCGAGTTGGACGTGGTGCATCAGGAAACAGGGAATATCTGGAATCAACCCGCAGTATTCTTCACACTATGGCGCTAAAATCTGCCTTATCGATGACTATGTTACTATTGGCCAATGAAAACAACACCCACACCGCACGACGCACTTTTTAAACAGTTTTTGACACACCCAGAAACCGCTCGCGACTTTCTGGACGTACACCTGCCGCCAGCACTACGCCAGGTGTGTGACCTGAATACCCTGCGACTGGAGTCCGGCTCCTTTATCGAAGAAGATCTGCGTGCCTACTACTCAGACGTACTGTATTCGCTAAAAGCGGGGAAGGGTGACGGTTACATATACGCGCTGATCGAGCATCAAAGTTCGCCGGACAGGCATATGGGCTTTCGCCTAATGCGATATGCCATCGCCGCCATGCAGCGACACCTCGATGCCGGCAACGACAAATTGCCCCTAGTTATTCCCATTTTGTTCTATCATGGCCAGGTGACACCTTACCCTTACCCGATGAACTGGCTGCAAGAATTCAGTGAACCTGAACTGGCGGGACAACTCTACGGTAACGATTTTCCCCTGGTTGACGTGACGGTCATTTCTGATGACGAAATAATGACACACCGGCGCATGGCCATCCTGGAACTGTTGCAAAAGCACGTTCGCCAGCGTGACCTTGCCGAACTACTGGAACAACTGGTCACACTACTGCTTGCCGGTTACACTGATAATGAGCTGCTGACATCGCTGATGAATTACATGTTGCAGGTTGGCGACACGGCGGCACCGGAAAACTTTATTCGGGAGCTGGCGCGCCGCTCACCACAGCACGAGGAGGTATTGATGACGATCGCACAAAAACTCGAACAAAAAGGGATTGAAAAAGGCCGGTTGGAAGGTATCCAGCTTGGTGAAGCCAAAGGACGTCAAGAAGGTATGCTTGAAGGTAAACTTCAGGTTGCACGCTCCATGCTGGCGAACGGTATCGATCGCGACTCGGTAATGAGAATAACCGGCCTGACAGCTGACGACCTGGCACAAATCCGCCATTAATCATCCCAAATAACGGGCAGGGAAGACGTTGTCAGACAACATTGAACCGGACTCACCAAAAAACACTACTTCAGCGTTAAGCCACCTGGCATTTTGTGCGTTGGTGGCACTTGGCATAGCCCGTCAGGATGGCATGGCCGGAACACCTTACGCAGAAAATCTTTTTCTTATTCGCTGGCTCGCCACCGCACAGAGACAGAAGCGCTTCCCCAAAAGTGTCGCTATCGATATTACCTGGCTATTGGAACGGGGCCGAAAACACGGCGCGGCAGGTAAACTACGCCACTGAGACACTGAAAGATCAAGGCTGGGACAATTATGTAATGAACAGTCAGGAATGGAGATCCGGGACAATCCTGACTCCCCGTCAGGATAATGGCTTTTACGTCGAAAAATCCGCACTTAATGCCGCCTTTACATCCGATGGTCGCCACCTGCACCCTGTACCGTTTCGCATTATTGGCAACACGATGACCTTTATTCAGGTGATGGCGGCGTATTCTCTTCACGCAAGGGTTATCAACAGTGCCCTGGATCACCACACAGTCGTATTGGAACCGGTAGAGTATTCATACTCACATTGACGGTGCCAGTAGGAGGACATTTAAACAGTGTTCGCTCGATGAGACCAAGATCTATAAGTGCTTTGGCAAGTCCATCCGGCTTCTGAGCACCTCGTAGGGCGATCTGCGCCACGTCGAAGGTTAGAAACCACCGAACCGACGGTGACTATGATGAGCACGATACAAAATTAGGAGTTTTAGATGTCAGGGGTTGATTACCAAAAGCAGGCTCAAGACTATTACAGCAAGGCTCCTCTCATCATCCTGGGCAGTGGTGCGTCAGCTGCTCATGGCATGTCTGGAATGGGTGCACTTGCGAAGCACTTGGTCGAAAATACCGACACTTCGGGTTTGTCTGCTGCCGAGATTGTAGCTTGGGGGGAATTCTGCCAAGTCTTATTAAACGGTGTCGATCTGGAGTCGGCGCTGCATCAGGTGGCCGTTACTGAGGAACTGACCTCCAGAATTATCACAGCGACCTGGAAGCTCATCAGTTCAGAAGACATTCAAATCTTCCAGGATAGCCTTCAGAATCAAGCGATGTTTCCGCTGAGTCGCCTGCTGCGCCACATGTTCAAAAGCAGCCTCACCAAAATAAATATCGTTACTACGAATTATGACAGACTGGCAGAATATGCCTGCGATCAGGAGGGGACCCATCATTACACGGGCTTCTCACACGGATTTTTTCGTCAGCGCGCTGCACCGAATGAAATCATGTCTGCACGCAGAGTGAATATCTGGAAGGTTCATGGTTCTCTGGACTGGTTTAAATCGCCCCTTGAAGACATCGTCGCCCTTTCAAACATTCAAGGGATACCGGCTAACTATAAACCGGAAATCGTGACACCGGGCACTCAGAAATATCAAACAACGCATTTGGAACCCTATCGCTCGACTATTCACAATGCCGATTTGGCCATCAACGCTGCCAACTCTTTCCTGTGTATTGGCTACGGCTTCAATGACGAGCATATTCAGCCGAACATCATGGCCAAATGCATTCGTCAGAATACCCCGATCACGATTATTACCTATGCGCTCTCAGACGCTGCCAGGAAGCTCATCCTTGATGGCAAGGCGCATAATTACCTGGCAATAGAACGGGGAGCGACAGACGAGCAGTCCATCGTCTACTCCTCTTTGGATAAGACACCACTGATCGTTGAAAAAAACATCTGGAGTCTTGAGAGTTACCTGTCACTCATCATGTAGGGAGAAGAGATGCCGATATTTAATTTTCGGGATGAAGACGCGCTTGGAAAGGTGGCCTCCGTCGATACAGCAAACGTTATCGTGGACGTTGAAAATGTCGACCAGCTCAAAAGGTTGCAAGTCAACCATCTGGCCGTGCTCCAAAGCAGCAGGCCTGGACAGCATCTCATCGGCCTCATCACCCAGGTGACCCGCAAGCGTGGTATCGAGGACATTGCCAACGATGGTATTAGCGAACAGACCTCAGAACTCAATCTGTGCAAAATCGCCCTGATTGGCACGATGCTGGATCGTGACGGAGAAAGAGAAAACGTCTTTCGCCGCACTCTGGAAAGCGTTCCAGAAATCGACGCAAATTGCTTTTCGCTAGAGGGCGAAAACCTTACCAACTTTATGCGTACGCTGTCCAGCGTCTCAGCCAATGGCAATGCCCTGACGCTGGGCAAATACACGCTGGACGAACATGCCGTTGCATATCTCAATGGTAACAAGTTTTTCCAACGCCACGCTTTCATCGGCGGCAGTACCGGATCAGGTAAGTCCTGGACGACAGCCAAGATCATTGAGCAAATGACTGGGCTCTCCACGGCTAACGCCATCGTTTTTGATCTTCATGGTGAATACTCGCCATTGGTGGGCCAAGGCATTCATCACTTCAAGGTGGCCGGTCCTGCCGATGTTGAGGCTAAACGCACCATTGATGACGGAGTGCTTTACCTGCCTTACTGGTTGCTTTCGTATGAAGCACTCGTGGCAATGTTTGTTGACCGTAGTGACCAGAATGCGCCCAACCAGGCCATGATCATGTCCCGTGAGATCAACCAGGCCAAAAGGAAGTATCTTGAGGATGGTGACCAGAAGGAAATTCTGAAGCACTTCACCGTGGATAGCCCGGTTCCATTCGATCTTGATGTTCTTATGGGCAGGCTGAACGAGATCAATGTGGAGATGGTTCCAGGGGCAACGCCCGGTAAAGAAAAGCAGGGTGATTTTTTTGGAAAGCTCGCCCGGATGATCTCCCGGCTAGAGAACAAAATCTCAGATAGACGCCTAGGTTTCATATTCAGCGGTGGCGGTGACGTTTTGGATTTTTCTTGGCTTGAAAAATTCACCACGGCCATGCTCGGAAGCTCTGAAGAGAATGGCAAAGCGGGTATAAAGATCATCAACTTTTCCGAAGTTCCATCAGACGTTCTCCCTCTGATCGTTTCCCTTGTCGCTCGAGTCACCTTCTCTGTCCAACAGTGGACGCCATCCGAACTACGTCATCCGATTGCGCTTTTGTGTGACGAAGCGCATCTCTACATGCCTCAACGAAACATGGCGGAGTCAGCCGACGATATTTCCCTGGATATTTTCGAGCGCATAGCCAAGGAAGGCCGTAAGTACGGTGTCAGCCTCATCGTGATAAGCCAGCGTCCCTCCGAAGTGAACAAGACGATGCTCAGTCAGTGCAGCAACTTCGTGTCCATGAGGCTGACCAACGCCGAGGATCAGGGCGTTATCAAGAGGCTTTTGCCAGATAGCCTCGGTGGGTTCAGCGACATCTTGCCGACTCTCGATACAGGCGAGGCCTTGGTTGTTGGCGATGCGAGTCTGCTTCCAAGCAGAATCAGGATCGATGAACCCATAAACAAACCGAATAGCGGTACGGTCAATTTCTGGGATGAATGGCAAAAGCCTGTCAAAAATAAGAGACTGTTGATTGCGGTAGAAAACTGGCGTAAGCAAAACATCCAGTAATTACTTTATTGACTGTATAAAGTATCGCCGTTCCCTATGAAGTCTCAAGCGCACCACGTGCTTGAGACCTCATAGGGCTGAAGATTATTTTTTGAATGACACGATGCCCTTTAATATTTAATCGGCTAAAGAAATAAATATACGCTCAGTGTCACATATTTTTATTATCTTTTTTGTTTTATCTTTATTCCAATCACAACGGCCAGCGAAAATGATTGCTGCTCCTTCGAGACTTTCAGTATCTGATATATTGAATTTTTCAAGAATGATATCACGCAGACTGCCTAATGGTATTCCTACATCTCTGCACTCAGCAGGATTAAGCCATTCAATATCATTATTTGAGTTATATAACGTTCCCCAATAAAATCTATGTGCATTTTTAGTCATCGGTTCTGCATCGGGAAATTTCACAAATAAATTCTTGGCTTTATATTTATATTCACCTAACGGGATAATTGTGTCAGACGTCGCTAACCCTATCCCTCTGATTAAGCTGTGCAGTATTTTTTCAAGTGAGACTCTTGGAACTCGCTTTTGTTCTGACTTTATGGAGTGCACTTTTTTGTTACCAGTCTGAGTCATATCTGAAACACCGCTGACGCCAGACGCTTCGTTGCCTGCTGAAGAAGTTCTGTCAGAATCGTAACTGATTTCTATCGTATCAGACTCGGCAATAATCTGTTTAACTTCAGTCGAATTCCCGACCTCCCTTTGTCGTTGGGACGAAGGTGTAGTTTCCCTACAGGTACAGTATCGGGACCCAAAGCAGGCCTTTTTTCCATCAACGCTTTTCTTCCTGTAAAATGCCTGTTTACGGCAATCAGGGCATACCAGAGAATATCGTAATTTTTCAATGTCGCTGTCAAGTAACTTTTGAAAATCGAGAATAGAGTAAAATTTATCACTACCACCAAACGTACAAATAATATCAAACATATTAAAAACGCCTCCTGTTACGTGTTATTCCCGAGGTAACAAAAAACACCTCAAAATAACACCTTGCTTTTCCTTTCCTTACTTGTCTGTCTCAGCGCATGGCCCAGGAATAATGTTTTTCTGCATAACTGTGCAGCCGGTAAAAGTTCTGTTCGTCACCACCGATAAAAATACCGTTCTCCATGGTCCCCTCCGCCAGTCGTTGTGTGTATCGGTGCGACGCCTCATCCAATTCTGCCCGACTTCCCCATGCTCCCTGCTGCTTACGCCAATTCAACCGCACGGATTTCAGCAGATGAAGTAGCAGGCCACCACGTTGCGCGCATCGCCAACAAAAACCACGTCGCTGTCCGGCCGCATCATTTCGTTCCTCAAATAGACATCGAAGCAGCCCAGCATCATGGCCACCCGCTTTGCCACGAAGCCCCCATACCAGTAATACGCGGTGCGGGGAATGTTCAGCCGGCGACTTTCAGCAATGTTGCCGGTATGAAATGACAGCAGATCTGACTCGGTCAGTTCACGGACCAGTGCTTCGCCCAGGGAATGCAGGCCAACCAGCAGATATTTTTTTATCCGATGGCGCGGATAACCTGAGGGAACTGCAGTAATTTTGTTGCGTTAATGACATATAAGCAATACGACGCAATAACGCGTATAAGACAAAGCATGTGTCGATTTCGCGTCGGAATTTATGGTTTTGACGCTATCACTGTTCAAATGCTCCCGCTGATCCAATTTGCAGCCGCGAGGTTGCCATGCTCAATAAAAAACACCATTTTTCAATTGGTTATTTTTTTTCTGAACCTGTTGTTTCTTAAAAATACAATAGCATTAAACGATCGATAGTGTATTTTCAATTTGTTTAACCTATAGATTAAATCAATCAATCAAGACTGATTGATCTGTTAAACCGATCAATGTATGATGCGTTTCAAGATAAGTGCCAATGTCAGTCCAAAGCCGTTCGCAAGCATCACAGACTCATTGGGCGTTAAATATACAGGGGCGAACTTCCATGGTGTTGTATTTCAAACGTGTTATTTAGAGGCTCAAATTCGGTAACCTGTTGGTCTCTGTGCATGTTCGTCCATTTTTAGGTTTCCACACGAATCCGTGTGATGTGCGTGTTACTGCCATGACGATGGCCATGCCCCTGATACCCAAGCAGAAAAACAGACAGCGTGGTGTTATGACACAAAAAATTCTCAAAAATGCAGCGCTGCGCCTTCTGGTTGAAAGCGGCAGCGTCAGTGCCTTAAACGTGGTTGGGACTGATGGCGGCTGGATATTAAAGGTTAAGTACGGTCTGAGTGAGCAGACCCTGGCGTCACAGGCTCGCCCGGTCAGGGTGTTCAAAAAGCTGGACACATTGGTCATGTACCTCAAAAAAATTGGGGTTGAACAATTTGATATCGATACATCAGGTTATTCCATTGATGCACGCGCCGGCCTCACTCGTCCGGATCGCTCAGTGGCGCTTAAGCGGATACATGAGGCTGCAGCAGAACATGTCAGGCTTCCCCCAGAAAGTCAGTCGGATGAGGGCCGTTAATACCTGTGAGCTGTAAATCGGGTAAGGTATTACCATGACAGAAAATGTATGACATGCCTTATTGAGAATATAAATAGATAACAAATCTATTGCAAAAATATTCAAAAATGAAATGTCAGCGTTGGCTTTAATTTGTCTTAGCTACATTGTTTTTTATTCTAAAAGAATAAACAGCGATGGCTTATCACTACTGGAAGTGGCGTATACATACCCATAAATGCAAGTGGTGACATATCCCTGTGTGCAAGGTTTTTTTATTTTTGTGACAGGATTTTTTACAACGAGTGAATTAATACTATTCAACATTAGGACGAAAAAAATGCAACTGAACAAAATCATGATGGCAGCTGTACTGAGTCTGTCTGCCGTTTCTGTCGCCCATGCCAACCAGGGGCAAGGTGACATCCTGTTCACTGGCTCCATTGTTGATGCGCCTTGCTCGATAGCAGCGGACTCCATCGACCAGACTGTTGAGCTAGGGGCTATTTCCAATGCTGCGTTGAGCGCTAACACTAACACCGGTGAATCAAAGCCGATGCCGTTTACCATTCAGCTGGAGAACTGCATCGTTACAACTGGCACTACCCCAGCCAGTGCCAGCAAGGTTCAGGTTAAGTTCCTGGGGACCACATCCAGCTATGACGCAGATAGCCTGGCACTGGTCGGTGGTAATGCGGCTGGCGCTTACATCCTCCTTAAGCAGGCCGACGGAAAAAAAGTAACGGTTGGTACGCCGACCACCTTGCAGCAGTTTACTGACGGCGCATCTCCGGCTCTGACCTTTACGGCGAGCCTGAAAGGCAATGGTGGTACTGCAGTCATTACGCCGGGTAGTTTTAGCGTCCCCGTCCAATTTCAACTTGCCTACCAGTAAATCTCAATATTTGTTTGACCCGTCCCGTGGCCTGCCGCCACGGGCTATTTCACCAATTGGAGTCAGCCGATGACGTGGATTCAGTGGGGACAGAATCGGGTGGCGCCTTTCCTGTTGATAAGTTTGACCGTCGGTTTCGCGAGTGAGGCCTTCGCCCGTGATGCCGGCCATGGGCGTGTCAGCATGAAAGGGGCTATCGTCGAGCGCCCCTGCGCCATTGATGTGGGGGATCGTGACCAGACGCTGGTAATGGACACAATTCCTGTTAGCCAGATTGTGCGTGACGGGCGAGGCCCTCAGAAGGCCTTTTCCATTCGTCTGGTGGATTGTGTGCTGTCACGGCTTGACCCACATAAACCCGACTGGCAGGGCTTTACCGTGACCTTTGACGGGGAAGGTGACCGGGGGCATTTTGCGGTGTCCGGTGAGGCGAAGGGGGTTGCGGTGGCAATAGCCGACGAGGTGGGCAACCAGGCCCAGCCGGGGCGGATGATGCCCCCGGCCGCTATCATCCCCAGCGAGATGCTCTTGCGTTATACCGTGAATCTGGTTGGCAATCGGGAAACGTTACGTGCTGGGGACTACCACTCGGCAATACGTTTCAGAATGGATTATTACTAAGAGTTTCTCTATGGTGCATTTTTTCCCCCGTACCCTTTCTGCCATGCTCTGTCAAGCGGGGCTCGGCTCCACCCTGTTGCTGGGGTCGGTGGTGTTCGCCCATGCCGATGATATTCAGTTCAACAGCGACATCCTGGATTTGAAGGACCGCAGCAATATTGACCTGAGCCAGTTCGCGCAAAAAGGCTTTATCCTGCCCGGAAGTTACAGTCTGGCGGTGAGTCTCAATACCCAGGTGTGGCCCGAGCAGTCCGTGGATTTCATTGCACCAGAGAATGACCCCAAAGGCAGTCAGGTTTGCCTGACTCCTGCACTGGTTGCCCAGATGGGGCTGACCGACAAGGCGTTGTCCGAACTGACGTGGTGGCACCAGGAGCAGTGCCTGAATGTGGAAAGTCTCAAGGGAATGGAAGTGCGTACTGACCTGGGCACCTCCACCCTGTATCTGAGTATGCCGCACGCCTACCTGGAGTACAGCAGCCCGGACTGGGACCCGCCAGCACGCTGGGAAGAGGGGATCCCGGGGATACTGCTCGACTACAACGTGAACATGCAAAATCAGCAACAGACCCGCGGGGGGGGTGGCAGCGGCACCCGCGTTAGCGGTAACGGGACCACCGGGGCCAACCTGGGGGTATGGCGTTTACGGGCCGACTGGCAGGCACGCTATGACAGTCGTTCGCAGGGCCGGGGTGAAAGCCGTTCGGGGGGGAATGGTGTCAACCTGGACTGGAGTCGTTATTACGCCTATCGCGCCTTGCCGGCGTGGGGCGCAAAACTGACCTTGGGGGAGGATTATCTCAATTCGTCCATTTTTGACAGCTTCCGCTTTACCGGCGCGAGCCTTGTCTCTGATGACAACATGCTGCCGCCGAATCTGCGGGGGTACGCACCGGAGGTGAGTGGTGTGGCACGTCGCAATGCCAAGGTCGTCATCAGTCAGCAGGGCCGCATCATCAAGGAAGTCCAGGTGGCAGCCGGGCCATTCCGTATCCAGGACCTGGACAGTGCCGTATCAGGGCGACTGGATGTGCGGGTTGAGGAGCAGGATGGCAGTGTACAGCGCTTCCAGGTGGATACAGCCACCATTCCTTACCTGACACGGCCTGGACAGGTGCGCTTCAAGACCACGGCGGGCCGGGCTTCCGACTGGAACCACCGTGTCAATGGGCCGACGTTTGCCAGCGGCGAGTTCTCCTGGGGCGTCAGTAACGGGTGGTCACTGTACGGCGGGGGGCTCGCCGGCGGGGATTACGCGGCCGCGTCACTGGGTATCGGGCGTGACCTCCTGGCGCTGGGGGCGCTGTCTGCCGATGTGACGCAGTCACGTGCGCGCCTGCCGGGGGAAGGCAATCAGACAGGGGGCTCTTATCGTCTGAGTTACTCCAAGCGCTTTGTCGAGATCGGCAGTCAGGTGACCTTTGCCGGTTATCGCTTCTCAGACAGTACGTTCATGTCGATGAGCGAGTACCTGCAGGCGCGTGACACAGGCATTAGACAGGGCCGCAACAAGGAAATGTACACCGTTTCCTTCAACCAGTCCTTTGAGTCTCTGGGGTTGAGCACGTACCTGAACTACAGTCATCAGTCCTATTGGGATAAATCGACGACGGAACGCTATGACCTGACGGCATCACGGAACTTTGATGTGGGTCGGTTCAGGAATGTCAGTCTGTCGCTGACGGCCTACCGCAACCGGTTCAATAAAACCGACGACGACGGGATGTACATGTCGCTGTCCCTGCCGTTCGGTGGGTCTGGCCGTGTCAGTTATAACGGCTCGTATTCCTCAGGGGATACGCGTAATTCTGTCGGTTATTACGACCGTCTGAAAAACGGCGATACGTACCAGGTGAGTGCGGGGACGGCGAGAACCGGGGCCGACCTCAGCGGTTATTACGCGCGTCGCGGCTCTCAGGTGGATATTAATGCTTCTGCCAGCTACCGTGAGGGGCAATACAGTGCCGTGGGCTTGTCCGCCAATGGCGGGGCAACGCTGACACGGGAAGGCGGGGCATTGCATCGCAGCGGTCTGATGGGCGGAACCCGCATGCTGATTGACACCGACGGAGTGGCCGGTGTACCGGTCGGTGCCAATGGCAATCCGGTCTACAGTAACCGGTTCGGCAAGGCCGTGGTCGCGGATGTAACCAGCTATTATCGCAACAGCGTGCGTATTGATATTGACAAGTTGGCGGACAATGCGGAGGTGCCGCGCTCGGTGGTACAAAGCACCCTGACGGAAGGGGCGATTGGCTATCGCAAGTTTGAGGTGATTTCCGGCGAGAAAGCCATGGCAGTGATACTGCTGGCTGATGGCAGCGTCCCTCCGTTTGGGGCTAGCGTGCTGAACCAGAAAAAACAGGACGCCGGTATCGTGAGCGACAGTGGTCACGTTTACCTCAGCGGGATACGTCCGAATGAGAAGATGGCGGTGAATTGGAACGGCAGTGTCCAATGTCACGTGACCCTGCCGGCGGTGATACCGACAGGTATGACGACGAATCTGATGCTACCTTGCGTAAAAGAGGCTGCATTACTGAATGATTGAGCCCGGGATACATGGGTCCCGGGGGTATCCCTTACTATTTTTGATGAGCAAGATGAAAATGAAACACAATTTACTAAGAGCCTCCCTTGCGGGTGCGCTGATGCTGGTGCTGATGCCGTCGGTCCATGCCGCGATTTCGCTGGACAGGACCCGCGTGGTGTTTCCGGGGAGCGAAAAGTCAGTGAGTCTGAACGTGAGCAACCAAAATCCGTCACTCCCTTATCTGGCTCAGGGCTGGATTGAGGATGCGAATGGCAACAAGCTGGAGGGGGGCGGACCGCTGACGCTGTTGCCGCCGGTACAGCGCATTGAACCGAAAGGTAAGGGACAGATAAAAATCCAGGCCATGCCGGGGCTGAGTCTGTTGCCACAGGATAAGGAAACGCTGTTTTATTTGAACCTGCGTGAAATTCCGCCAAAGAGCAACAAGCCGAACACATTGCAGATTGCGCTGCAAACGCGCATCAAGCTGTTCTACCGCCCGGCAGCGTTGGCGCAGGCGGCAGCTGAACAACAGACCTCGCCGTTCCAGAATAAATTGACGCTGAGTAAAAGCGGGGACACCTATACGGTGAACAATCCGACGCCCTACTACATCACCCTGATTGGTGCCAGTGCCAAGGCAGGCGGTGACCTGCTCAAGGGGTTTGAGGCCATGATGGTGCCACCAAAAGGCTCAGCACCGTTGGGGGGAAAGGCTTCAGACCTGGGGAACAGCCCGGCACTGGTGTATGTGAATGACTACGGCGGCCAGCCTACGCTGACCTTCCGCTGTGATGGCACTCAGTGCAAGGTTGATGAAAGTCGTCGAGACAAGAAATAGCCATCGGGTGGCCTGTCGCAGGGGAAGGGAAGGAGAAAAAATGAACAGAATGAAGAACCAGGCCTTGTCGCGCACAACGGGAGGCGTGATGTGTGGCCTGTCTGGACTGGTACTGATTGCCCTACTGGCTCCCGTGGCGCAGGCCGGCCTCACGGATGGATTGGTTGAGGGGGACCACGGGGTACTGCATGTGTTCGGTGTTATGACCGAAAGCGCCTGTCGGCTGGAGATGCCGTCGGCCGACCAGACGGTGGACATGGGTAATATCGCGACCGGTGACCTGCAACAGGCCGGTGACCGGGGAACTCCGGTAGCGGTCCAACTGCGCTTGCGTGACTGCATTCGCGGTGCTGCAAACAACCAGGATACGCAGGGCAATGTCAGTTGGAGTCCCAACCAGCCCGCCATGTCCCTGACCTTTGTCAGTGAGCAGGATGGCGCCAACCCGCAACTGGTGCGCGCGAAAGGGGTCAACGGGATGGGGCTGCGCCTCAGCGACAGTGCACAGCGCGACATGCTATTGGGTCAACTGGCGAAGCCGGTGTTTCTGACCCCGGGTAGTGACGTGCTGACGTATTACATCACGCCTGAGCGTACCGGAGCCCCGTTGCAATCGGGAGCCTATTTTGCCAACGTCAATTTCAGGTTGAGTTATGAGTAGAGCACGGCATGGACACAAACAGGGGCAGGAAGCGCGGCGCAGCCTGCTGATGGGGGCGCTGGTCCTTGCGGTCGCGATGCCGTCCGCCATGGCCGCCCCACTGGACGTGAATATCCGGGGTGTGGTCGTGAGTGTGCCGTGTCAGATTAACAATAATACCGATATCAGCGTCAATCTGGGCAATGACCTGCTGACCACCCGAATTCCGGCCAGCAACAGCATCTCAACCGGGAACACCTATGAAACGGAAATCCCCTACACCCTGGATTGCACTGTCGCGGCAGGGGCAGGCCAGCAGGTGAGGATGCAGTTGTACGGGACGTCAGCCGGTTTTGACAACGGGGTATTAATGACTAGCAACACCAATCTGGGGCTGGAATTACGCCAAAATGGCACCAGGGTCAGTCCGAACCAATGGTTTAACCTGACGTCTGCAGCGGCAACGCCCAAACTAACCGTGGTGCCGGTAAAGAACAGCGGGACTACGCTCTCCGGTGGTGCCTTTAGGGCCACGTTGACCTTGAAGGTGGATTTTCAATGAGGGCCAATAGCATGAAAAGACCGCTTGCCGTCGCCACCTGGTTGGCGGGCACCCTCTTCACCGGCGTGGCCGGTGCGGTTGACGTGAGTATTACCGGCAACCTGGTGGAGTCCCTCCCCTGTAAAATCAATAACGATGACCCTATCGATGTGGATTTCGGCGATGACCTCATCATCAACAAGATTGATGGGACGGCTTACAGTGTGACAATCTCGTATAACGTTGCCTGTGCTGACACCACCGGCAACGTCAGGCTCAGCTTCCAGGGGAGAGCGGCGGCCTTTGACGCGACGGCTGTGGAGACAAGCAGGGCGGGGCTGGGTATTCGCCTGCTGTTGGGGGGGCGTGTCCTGGCGATAAACAGCACGGCAGGTACGGTCATCAACCCAGCGGCGCTGCCAGTGTTGTCTGCCGTGCCGGTTGTCAATGGCGGAGCGGGCCAGGAGCCTACCGACGGGCCGTTCACTGCCACGGCGACGCTGCTGGCGAGTTATGACTAGGAGAAGCCGGTGAGAGAGAGAAAACACAGTCTGCTGTGTGTCGGTCTGGGGGCGCTGCCGTTGTTGAGTGCGTTGTGGATGGCACCGGCTCAGGCGACGGTCATGGGATTCAGAGGGACGCTGGTGTATGCACCGTGCAAAATCCAGGCGGGTGATGAAAACCTGAGTGTGGATTTTGGTGCGGTGGTGGACAAGTACCTGTACACGAACACGCGGACGTTGGGCAAGACGTTCTCGCTGAACCTGGTGGACTGTGATACGGCGGCATCGAGCTGGGTCAAGCTGACGTTCAACGGGATGGAGAACCTGAATTTGCCGGGTTTGCTGGCGGTGACGGGGGTGAGCGGGATTGGTGTGGGGATAGAGACGGCGGGGGCGAGTGCGGTGCAGTTGCCCCTCAATGAGCAGGGTCCTCAGAACCTGCTGTCGACAACGAGCACGACGACGACGCTGAGCTTTAAGGCCTATGTGCAGGGAGAGCCGTTTGCACTGGCGAACAAGACGATAACCCGTGGGGCATTCAGTGCGACGGCGACCTTTGTGCTTGAGTATGAGTAGGGCTGATTGAATCGGGATAGCCGCGAGACAATCCCGCAGCGTGGTTGTTCGCCCAACAGGGTATGGGTTAAGAGTGACAATGAGCCCTTGCCGAACGGCCTTGGTCAAGAAGATTAATTATCACCTGATAAAGACGATTATTGGGGGTGTGGTGGAACATGAAGAAGATTATTAGATTACTGATACTGAGTGCTGTGAGTCTGCACACGCTGTCGTCTTGGGCAACTGAATGTAGAGTAAATAGTGGCGCTTCATTTGGTGTACATGGAGCAGCCTATACGACGATAGCCGTCATACCTATTCCCAGTTTGGGGCAAGTATACACTTATGGTGATCTTAAGCTAGAGTGCAGGTTTGAGGGGTCTGGTAATACAAGTCGTCGTGATTTCATTAAGACTAGATATGATTCTTTATCTTTACCTTTTGGGGGGAACTTTACAGGAGGGTTGGTGTTGGCCAGCGGCATAAAAGATATGCCCATTCCTGCAGATTTAATTTTAGCGACGCTACCCGATGCTAACGGTGGTCCATGGACTAAAGTCGACTTAACACCATATATAACCGCAGTTAATAGTCCTCAGTCACTGAATGTTTCGGGCTCTGTCGCGTTAAGGCGGCGTCAGGTAATATGCTGTTTTTTTTGTAATGTTGCCTATTAATGTCTCTGATCAGGAATGCCTTTAAACGCTTGCATTATCCCATCGATATCATCGCGCAATGTGTTCGTTGGTATCTGGCTTATGCCCTTAGCTTGCGCAATCTCGAGGAAATGATGGCTGAACGCGGCATGGTTCTGTCGCATTAACGGGCACAGGCCAGCCAAAGTGGGTGTTGCCGATTATTTAGGCAGCCAACAGATAAAATTGTTCCGCAGGTGACAATACCTCACTTTCCGGATGCTGATATTGTCCTTTGCGTATCATGTGGATCAATTCGATGCCCGCCAAAAGCCCCTGTGCCCGTCGAAACGATTTGAATCCCAGCATCGGTCTTATCCGGCGTTTGATATTGCGGTGATCTTGCTCAACCAGATTGTTTAGGTACTTACTTTGCCTCACTGTAATCGTTTCCTCATCGGGTTTGTCGGCGTTGAGCGTGGCCAAAGCCGCTGTGTTGGCCCCACTTTTATCGATAGTGACCCCCTCGGGTTCGCCGTGATGACGTATGGCCTTGCGGAAGAAGCGCAATGCGGCGGCGGCATCACGTTTGGCAGTGAGCAGAAAGTCGATTGTCTGGCCTGATGTGTCAACAGCCCGGTACAGATACTTCCACTGCCCGTTCATTTTGATGTAAGTTTCATCCATTCGCCATCGACGACCCACCGAACGTTTATGCCGGCGGAATGCCTTGTCCAACAACGGCACCAGACGGATAACCCAGCGATGCAGTGTGGCATGGTCAACAGCAATGCCGCGTTCAGCCATCATTTCCTCGAGATTGCGCAAGCTAAGGGCATAAGCCAGATACCAACGAACACATTGCGCGATGATATCGATGGGATAATGCAAGCGTTTAAAGGCATTCCTGATCAGAGACATTAATAGGCAACATTACAAAAAAAACAGCATATTACCTGACGCCGCCTTAACGCGACAGAGCCGCTTAAACAGTACCGGATTGAACCGGTTCGGTACAGGGATACTTAAATAGCACCGCAACACTCCACACCCGGCGGCCAAATCCTATCAACGTCTTGGGATGACGCTCACTCTACTCCGCGAAAAACTACATGATACCGAATTGTTCCTGGCAACTGCCCAGGCTTCTGCTTCTGCCAGTTGCGTTTTTACGGCCAAAAAGTCGGCGTGGCTCTACATGACGTCGCCGTCAGCGAGCATATAACCTGCTGGCTGGCGTCAGCGGACTCCGCTGACCGTGGTACCGACAAAACCCAACGCTGCGATAGTGAGCCGGGGGACCAACATGTTACGATAGCCTCATGAAAAAGACCCCTACGCCACATGATTTGGCCTTCAAACAGTTTCTGACGCATCCCGATACCGCCCGGGATTTTATGCAATTGCACTTGCCGGCAGAGCTGCAGGCTATCTGTGATCTGAGCACGCTGAAGCTGGAGTCCGGAAGCTTTGTCGAAGAAAGCCTGCGCCCGTATTTCAGCGACGTGCTTTACAGCCTGAAAACTACCGCCGGTACTGACGGTTACGTGATGGTACTTATCGAGCACCAATCCACGGCGGACAAACACATGGCGTTCAGGTTGCTACGCTATGCGGTCGCCGCCATGCAGCGTCACCTCGATGCCGGCCATAAGAAGCTGCCACTGGTCATTCCGGTACTGTTCTATACCGGTAAACGCAGCCCTTATCCGTACTCGACCAACTGGCTGCAGGAATTTGATGCTCCCGTGCTGGCGGAAAAACTGTACACCGCAGCGTTTCCGCTGGTTGATGTGACAGTCATCCCCGACGAAGAGATTATGGGCCACCGCAGCATGGCGGCGCTGACGCTGCTGCAGAAACACATCCGACAGCGCGATCTGTTTGAACTGATGGAACAACTGGTCACTTTGCTGCTGGCCGGATACACTACGAGTGATCAACTGGCATCATTGATGAATTACATGCTGCAGGTTGGCGATACGGCCGCCCCGGAGGCTTTTATCCGAGAACTGGCCCGCCGCGCGCCACAGCACGAAGAGGTACTTATGACGATTGCACAAAAACTGGAGCAAAAAGGGCTCGAGAAAGGCCGCCTGGAAGGCCTCCAGCTCGGCATCGAAAAGGGCATCGAAAAGGGCATCGAGAAAGGGCGGCAGGAAGGCGAGCGCGAAGCCGCACTGAAGATCGCCCGTTCGCTGCTCGACAGTGGCCTTGATTTGGCGACGGTAATGAACGCCACGGGTCTCACTGCCGATGAGCTGGCGCAGATCCGTCATTAACCCGTTTTGGAGAGACTTACGACCTTGCCGGACAACACGCCTTGGCTAGTTCTCGTCAAATCGCCACTCACGGCGCGTCGGATCATGTAGGCAGGTCTCCCCGTTAATCAGTTGCAACGGGATATAACGGCACGATGCATGGGCTTCAATCGCCTGTGCCAGCACCGGACTGTGAGTCGTCACCCAGAGCTGAGAGTAACGCGACGCCTCGCCAATCAGCTGACCGAGCGCCGGCAGCATATCGGGATGTAGGCTGCTTTCCGGCTCGTTCAACACGACCAAGGGTGCCGGACGCGGACTGAGCAGTGCCACGGTCAGGCAGAGAAAACGCAAGGTGCCATCGGAGAGCTCACGGGCCCGCAGCGGTCGCCGCAGCCCCTCACGCGTCATCATCATCTCGAGTCCCGCTTCGCTGTTGCTCACGTGGAAACGGGCATCGGGAAAGGCACGGGCGAGGATGCCGTGCAGCAATTCGACATCCCCAATGTCGACGATAGTGGCAAAGGCCGCCGCGAGATCCCCCCCGTCATGGCTCAGAACCGGGGTTCTGATGCAAGGCTGGGGAATGCGTAGGGGCGAGCCGGAGGCGATATCGAAGTGATGATAGAAGCGCCACTGGTTGATAAGGTGGCGCAATCTGGCAATCTCGGGATAGCGCTCAGGCTCCGCAAGATGCCCGAACACCGACTCGTGGGGCAACATACCGGGGGTATAGTCCACGTTGTCCCCATCGATACCAAGCACCTTGACCGCCTGATTACGCCGCATGAGTAACAGGTTTGAGGGGGAGCGTCGCTCCCCCAGCCACGCCTCCTCCTGCTTGATCTCGGGATCGAAGCCGAAATACGGGCTGACCGGCGGCGGGGGCAAGCCTATCTGCAACTCGTAGCCAAACTGCTTGGCCTGCATACCGAGGATGATGCGTTTGGGCGCATCGGCACGATCGTCAGGACGCAGGCCTCCTGCCCATATGGTTTGGTGGATCCCTCATTCGGCACAGATGGCGCGGGCCAGCTCACCACTAGCGGCGCTCGCGAGCAGGTGGATGGCGTTGTAGAGGTTGCTCTTGCCGCAGCCGTTGGCCCCCTGAACCAGATTGATCCTGCCAAGGGGCATAGTGAGCTTGCGCACAGAGCGGTAACCACGGATCCAGATTTCGCTCAACATGGGGATGACGCCTTGAACCTGAGAAATTCCATTATGGCGTTTCTCGCCCATTTGCCCCCAAGGTCCCAAGCTTGATATCTATCTTTATGAATTAAATAGAATATCATTTTTTTGATATTTCCGTTAATTTGTAAGTTTGTTGGTAAGTTCGGTGCTTCATTCTGCGAAAAATTCGCCCGGAGAAGTGCCAAAATTTGGTTTTGACACCACGTAGTATCAAAACAGGCAAAAAACGACAGTAGATAACCCATTTCAGACCAATAAATGCAGTTTCAGATATCACGACATGTGAGATTGTGAAATAAACAACATTTTTTAATGTGCTCCATCAATGAGTAACAGAATATCACCATAGTGTATTGATATATATAATTTGGCTCTGTCGCGTTAAGGCGGCGTCAGGTAATATGCTGTTTTTTTTTGTAATGTTGCCTATTAATGTCTCTGATCAGGAATGCCTTTAAACGCTTGCATTATCCCATCGATATCATCGCGCAATGTGTTCGTTGGTATCTGGCTTATGCCCTTAGCTTGCGCAATCTCGAGGAAATGATGGCTGAACGCGGCATTGCTGTTGACCATGCCACACTGCATCGCTGGGTTATCCGTCTGGTGCCGTTGTTGGACAAGGCATTCCGCCGGCATAAACGTTCGGTGGGTCGTCGATGGCGAATGGATGAAACTTACATCAAAATGAACGGGCAGTGGAAGTATCTGTACCGGGCTGTTGACACATCAGGCCAGACAATCGACTTTCTGCTCACTGCCAAACGTGATGCCGCCGCCGCATTGCGCTTCTTCCGCAAGGCCATACGTCATCACGGCGAACCCGAGGGGGTCACTATCGATAAAAGTGGGGCCAACACAGCGGCTTTGGCCACGCTCAACGCCGACAAACCCGATGAGGAAACGATTACAGTGAGGCAAAGTAAGTACCTAAACAATCTGGTTGAGCAAGATCACCGCAATATCAAACGCCGGATAAGACCGATGCTGGGATTCAAATCGTTTCGACGGGCACAGGGGCTTTTGGCGGGCATCGAATTGATCCACATGATACGCAAAGGACAATATCAGCATCCGGAAAGTGAGGTATTGTCACCTGCGGAACAATTTTATCTGTTGGCTGCCTAAATAATCGGCAACACCCACTTTGGCTGGCCTGTGCCCGTTAATGCGACAGAACCTGTAATGAAACACGCCTCGATTGTATTGCGCAGACGCAGACGCCATGGGTAGGGAGTGCCGGAGCTCTCGATATGGTAAATTTCAGCGAAAGGAACAGCATACCTGAGCGTTATGCTCATCGACAATTTGTAGAGCATAACGCTCAGGTGACACTGATGCGCACAACACCAGAGGAAAACTACCAGCTGGGTGTTTGGATTGGCAATAAGCTCAATCTATGTAATGGGCCGGTACGTTTCATCATCCCAGAAGGCGGATTTTCAGCGTTAGATGCCCCTGGACAGCCATTCTTCGATCCGAATGCAAGACAAGCTTTTGCAGAAGGATTGGAATCTACGGTGATCCCGACGGCACAACGCCAAATTATCAGAACGTCTCACCACATCAATGCACCTGAGTTTTGTTCGCTTGTAATTGAGCAGTTCCAGAATGTAATGCAACACCAGGGAACAGCTTATGATTCAACACCAGGGAAATCCTTATGAAAAACTACAATATAGTAAAAGAAAAGCTGCAACTGAAAGTCCTGCGTCAGGAACCGATTATCGGTGCCGGGGCAGGAACGGGCCTATCCGCACGATGTGAAGAAGCTGGCGGAGTCGATTTGATTGTAATCTATAACAGTGGTCGCTTCAGAATGGCTGGGCGTGGTTCGCTGGCGGGGTTAATGCCGTACGGTAACGCCAACAAGATTGTGCGTGAAATGGGTAATGAAGTGCTGCCAGTAGTAAAAGAAACGCCCGTACTGGCTGGCGTTTGTGGAACAGATCCCTTTTGCAATATTCCTCATTTCCTGGAAGAACTGAAAGCGCAGGGATTTACAGGTGTTCAAAACTTTCCGACCGTTGGCCTGATTGATGGAAACTTCCGTAAAAATTTGGAAGAGACAGGAATGGGTTATGGTCTGGAGGTAGATATGATCCGTCAGGCTCATGAAAAAGGGATGCTGACCACACCGTATGTATTTAACGAGCAAGATGCAGTTGCCATGACTGAAGCTGGTGCTGATGTCATTGTGGTGCATATGGGGTTGACCACTGGGGGCGATATTGGAGCAGATACCGCACAGAATTTAGAGTCTTGCGTCCCTGTGATCAATGCTTGCGCCGCAGCTGCAAAAGCAGTACGAGAGGATGTGATCGTGCTGTGTCACGGAGGACCTATTGCAGAGCCAGATGACGCAGCCTATATACTGTCCCATTGTCCTGACTGCCACGGTTTTTACGGGGCAAGCTCGATGGAACGTTTACCTACAGAAGTAGCGATTAAAAATATCGTTAATGAGTTTAAGAAAATAAAAAGGAATTAATAATCAGTATATTAACCCTGCTAATAAAAAGACATGTAAAGTAAAATGTAAAAACAAACAACTAGACATTTTTGATGCGTAGTTGTTTGCCTTACCGACTGAGACCAAGCGGTCTACGTTCGAATCTATTAGTATCAGTTAATATGATGCTAATATAATGACTGTATTCTAGTGAAAGCGCTTTTGATTTAAGTTATCAATCAATAATGGCTGTATAAGAGGTTGCTGATGAGTATATATGAGAGTGAGTGTAAAAGGTATTCAGAGTTGTTTTTATCCAAGATGGAAGAAAAATTTAAACTGAAGGAGGCTGAAAATAATGAAATACGCAAACATCAAATGCGGTATCTTTTTTTGGTGTTACTGGTTGAGCAAGTGGTTAAATCAAGCAGTTGGGGCATGTTGACCTGTTTAAGAGCAACTGAAACATGTAAAAAGCCGGTTGATAATAAATATATCCCCATTGATTTGTGCTATAGCATCATCGCAAATTCGTCAGGAGAAAAGTTAAGTTTATTACCTTGCGATGACAGTTTTGACATGATTGCTATGCGCTGGGAAACACCTAGAAATGAAAGCAGTGAGCGTGATGATTTATTGATTTTTTGGAATGATGGCCAGTGGGATCTCCGATTTGGGATAAACTCAAACGACCAGGGACGGGTGGATGAGAACGCTATCCGCTACATTCTGCATAAACACTTTTTCAATGATTCACACTGAGGTGGTCGGAAACCACCAATCCGTATGGATGAGATCTTCTCCCTCGTACCAGATTGGTCGTTTCCGTTCTCTGCAGTTCTCGGAAGGTTCACACAACGCTTGATTCATGGGGTCCTAGCTGGCCAACATCGACAGGATTAGAAACGTTAGGCTATGAGTTTCCAGATGTAAAAATGTGCCAAAATGGCTCTTTTTTTGTTTATTAATTTGCCAATATGGCATATATTTACTGTGTAAATTTAGTGGTTAGTTGGAACGTACATGACAGGTTTTGAGCTAAAAATGTGGCGAAAAGGGTTGAAATGGACTCAGGCACAGGCAGCTGACGAGTTTGGTATTTCTCTACGTTCTTACGTTCGTTATGAAAATACAGCTCCACCCCGCGTGGTGCAACTAGCGATAACGGCGTTGTCATTAAAGTTCATGATGAATGATATCAATTGCCTGGACGCCGATTTGTTACGAACAAGGTTGCGTATCTTAGCAAGCAGTATTCATTAATTTCAAGCAAAGGGATGTTGAGATGAACAAAGAACTGATAATAGCTATATTTCGACAAGTAACGTTTTATGGATCTACAAGTCAAAAACCGCTCATATTTGCTCTTGTTGGCCTATGGAGAGTTATTTTAATCGCTTGTTTACTTGCAGTATTGGGGATTGTCTGTTCACCTGTATTCATATATCTGGATATTATTCCTCAGTCGAGGTCATTATTTTTCGATATTTTCTTTTATCCAATGACGGGGCTGGCGATAGTCGCTTTTTTTGCAGGAATGTTTGGCATGACATCAGCGATGATTGAAATGTTAGTGTCGCTAGGGAAACTCGGGCAAGTGAAAGAATGAAACCAGGCAACATGTTTTGGACCTATATAGCAGTGGCGGTATTAACAGGCATCAACCTGTTAGCATTACCTATCATGTTAGGTCCACTGTTGTGGGGGGAGCGTTTTTTCAATCATGTTTATCTGGATAAATCATCTGGGTATTATCGCGACAAACACCTCCTGGTGAACTGGCTCTCGGTGCTGGCCGTGATCTCGCCAGTGCAGACCACCTGGCTCGATGCGTAAAGGTCATCGGCGAGATCTGCTTTTCCCGCAGTGATTGCTGAACTGGAAGAGAAAGACCGGGATAATGCAGGGCTAGGTCTGAAATCATTAGATTGAAGCCTAGCGTACGTTTCCGTTTCATTGGACTTCCCCCCCCCTTATACCATAGGAATATAGTATGACAGAAGACCAAACAAGAATAGATCGAGCTATCGAACTAGCCTGCCTTTATGGCGGAACTGATGAAATGCATCATTTGCAATGGGTCTTGGATCAAATGGTTAGAGAGCTGGCTGGAGAACGCTATGATCAGATTGTGGCTGATGCAATAAAGGGGGAGGATGGCCCTGACACCTACAGATGGAATGTTGGGATTGCACCATGACATGCCAGCTCCGTTGGGACCGCCTTTACGTTCTCTGCCCTTCCGGGATCGTCCTTTCCGTCCTCTGTTGAAGTCGGAAATCCATGTATCAACATTGTTGACATCTAACGGTGATTTGATTATTGTTTATACAGTGTAGATACATTGCAACTGATAAGGAGGGGATTATGTCTCAAGTTGTGGTTAAAAAATGGGGTAACAGCCCGTCAGTCCGTCTTCCTGTCGCCGTCATGAAAGCAGCGTCGCTCAACGTGGATGATACCGTTGAGGTGAGTGTCGAAGAAGGGCGTATCGTCATTGTACCGGTGCGAGCCAAGGTCTATTCACTAGACGGCTTGCTGGCAGGCGTGACTGACGAGAATATTCACCAGGCAGTGTCGTTTGGTGAGCCTGTTGGCAAAGAGGCACTGTGATGGTTAAAGGTTATGTTCCTGACGCCGGTGATATTGTCTGGTTAGAGTTTGATCCCCAGGCAGGGCATGAACAAGCGGGCCATCGCCCTGCTTTAGTGCTCAGTCCCGCTGTATACAACGGGCGGATTGGGTTAATGCTGTGCTGCCCGATGACAACCAAAATCAAAGGGTATCCTTTTGAAGTCATTGTCCCTGGTGAACGTGAGAGTGCAGTCCTTGCCGATCAAGTTAAGAGCCTGGATTGGAAAGAACGTAATGCAACAAAAAAGGGACAGGTACCTGCGTCGGTACTGTCGGATGTTCGTGCAAAGGCAAAAGCCTTAATAGGGTAATCATGGAGGAATTATGAAAGATAAAATAACCGTTTTAACACGCGAGCAATTAAAAGGAAACGATAATATTTTAAATCCTATTGCTGAGCTTCGTAATGAACCACAAGTTATAATGAATATCATGCACGAGATATCCGATAGTAAATTATCGGGAGATAAATATTTACGCGCTAAAGAAATAATTATTGATGTTTGTCAGAAAAATGAAAAGCCAACATTACTAATGCTTGTGAATGCATGGAAAGCTGATCCTATGCTTGAAGATTTTGCTGAATCTATTGCCGTAAACGCTCTTCCACGTGCTCATGGCCACCTTTTTGATGATTAAAGTTATATAGGGTCAATGTAATAATTGGCTATATAACCCATGAAAGTCACAAGGATATAGGTATGAAAAGGAAAAGTGACAAAGCTCTTACAATATTAATCTGATTGAAGTGGCACAAAACATGGTAGTCATTTAAAATAGGCAAAGGTGAAAAGAATATGAATCATAAATTTGTTCGTTATTTCAATTGTAGCGTAATCACTTTGTTTTACTTGTCACTCACATTATGTGCTATTTTATTTATTGCTTCTTTGAATTTAAAAATGGTAAGTTTAATTTTGTTTGCAGCGTCAACAACAAGCTTTATGGTATATTACATCTCAACCGGAAATAAAATAGGAGTTAGCCTGATTGTATTGCCAGCGCTAATTTATTTCCCCACCTCGGTAATAACGCAATATATTATAGGATATTCAGTAGAGTTGACTGAGTACATATTATATATTTTCACCGTAGGAAGCATAATCATATCTTCTTTAGTTTATGGCTTTGAATATTGGAGTGATACAAGGAAGCGGCTATCATGAAAAATGATTTAAAAATGGAATGGATGTTTCTCGGAGTGTCAGTTGTGACTGGCCTAAACTGGTTAATGCATCCATTTATGCTAGTACCAACACTCCGGGGCTTAGGCTTGGCGATTGTTTATATTTGCATAAAATTACTGACCAAAAAAAATAGAGTTTCCTATTAGTACAGTCTGGTTATTATTAGCAGCAATAGTATCAATGTGCATTATTAGTGATTTCCAATTAAATACTGAAATGCGAGTGATGTCATCGATTTTTTGCTTCTTTGCATCCTTATTCATGGCTTGGCAGCAATACGTACTCAAAAGGAAGAGGACAAAGATGTGAGCTTAACTAAAAGGCGAGATGAGTTAATTATGTGCGGTCTTAATTTAATGGGTCATGACGTGGGGAGGGGGGGGGATAAAAGGGCATGTTAAGTTCCGTTATGGAAAATTACGACAAAACGTAATGTATGTTGATATAACCACTGACCTATGGTCTGAAAGTATCAGTATATGTTGGAAACCGTATTATGCTGATGGCACAGAGGCGCCAGAATTGACGTTGACCGGATCAGAGATAAAAGCAGTGTCTTTATTTCCTCAGATACTCCTGCCTTTTTCTGATCCGGAAGTTCAGATTGATACTGTGCTTGACCAATTTGACAGGATGGGTTTAGGTCGTAGCCATGACCATCATGCGGCAGATCTACTCTGATGGGGCAGGCTCGCCCCGTTGTCCCCTCCGCGGGATCGGCCTTTCCGACATCCGTGGTTTTCGGAAGGTTCGATGTCTAGGGGGGCCGCTTGGAAAACGGAAAATTAACTACGCTAAGAGGGAGCAGTTTGGAGATCGGGAATTTTTGTACGCTAAGCGTATAAAATACATAAAGTTACGCTCTTAGCGTTCGTTTTCGTTCCATTGGGGAGAGCATGAAAAAGTGTGGGGCAGTCACCGAATGTATCGCCTGCTGGGGCTAGAATATCCAACATTATTTCATAACAATACCTGCTATCTGGCTATGAAGATCTACGTCATCAAAATTACTGTTCGTGGCGTAAGTCCCATGGTCTGGCGTCGGCTAAGAATCGCTGTTGATACGTCGCTGGCCGCACTTCACTCCATTTTCCAGATCGTGCAGGGCTGGGGTGATGATTACCTCCATCAGTTTCATATTTACGGCAAAGATTACGGTATCTCTTACGACGGTGGCATTGGCTTTCCGGATAACCCGTTCCAGACCGTGATTGATGATTTTAGTTTTGATATCGGCGATCGCTTTACCTACGAATACAACTTCTTTGAGCACTGGCTTCATGACGTTCGGGTTGAGGCCATTCATGAAGACTCAACGCTGAAAACACCATTTTGTATGAGCGGCCATGGCATGCCCGGAGCAACGGCTGCGGATGAAGCGGATAAGACGCTGGCTTTTCTGGAGGCCATCGTTAATGCGGATGATGCAACAACGGTCGGAGAAATCCGGATCTTTGTTGACGACCTGGATGCTGTTCGGTTCAATCGCAATAAAATCAACAGGCAATTGAGCAAACTCGACCTGGCGGCGCCAGCACTGGAACCTGAAGTGATCTGGTTGGATCGCCGCCGCTGACGGATATCTATAAAGGTGTCCTTCTCTAATTCAGGAAATTGGCGCGCTCAGGACCAGAGGTGTCAGACTCAGGATCGCCTGCGACCACGTAAGCCTCGGCATTTCAATATATTATAAACTTCGCAACCAGATGAAAAACCAGTAACCAGGAGATAATCCCACCACCGCAGGAGGCAACGATGAAATTGACGCTCCAGATAGTTATAACCGATGAGTCAGGCGTGAGCCGAACGGAAGAACTGATGACATTACAGAAGTCAGGAGATGCCCGAAATGATATCGGATTATCGCTTTCAGAGTCGAAGAGCTTGCTGAATACCGTCCAGCAGTCAATGGTTCAGCAGCAGGCGGACGAATACACTCACCAGCATATCCAGTGTCCTCACTGCCTTGCAGCGCGCAGAATCAAAGGCCGGCAGAAAATACAGTACCGGACACTGTTTGGCATTATTCCCGTATCGGGGCTCCGGGTGTACAGATGCCGCTGCGAAAAAAGTACAACAAAGACCGTCAGCCTTCTCAGTGACTGGGCGGGCGATCACACTCATCCTGCCCTGAAATATATAGAAACCCGCAGGGCCTCAATGATCTCGTATGAAATGACGACCCGTCTGCTGAAAGATATTCTGCCAGTGGGAGACAGCCTAAATGCCTCAACGGTGAGGAATAACTTATGTCAGGTGGCGCAGCGCCTTGATGCAGAGGCAGAAGCGAATTCTGGCTTTCTTTCCGGTTGCCCCCGCGACTGGGGGAACCTGCCCAGACCAGGTAAACCGCTTGTGGTAGGTATTGATGGGGGTTATGTTCGGGATCGGGACGACAAAAAGCGAAATTTTGAAATTATTGCCGGCAAATCCTTTTCAGTCGGGTCTCCGACAGACACGCGCCGCTTTGGTTTTGTCCAGAATGACGACTGCCATCCGGAACGCAGACTAATGGCACACCTCTCCGCCCAGGGAATGCAGGCCAACCAGCAGATATTTTTTTATCCGATGGCGCGGATAACCTGAGGGAACTGCAGTAATTTTGTTGCGTTAATGACATATAAGCAATACGACGCAATAACGCGTATAAGACAAAGCATGTGTCGATTTCGCGTCGGAATTTATGGTTTTGACGCTATCACTGTTCAAATGCTCCCGCTGATCCAATTTGCAGCCGCGAGGTTGCCATGCTCAATAAAAAACACCATTTTTCAATTGGTTATTTTTTTTCTGAACCTGTTGTTTCTTAAAAATACAATAGCATTAAACGATCGATAGTGTATTTTCAATTTGTTTAACCTATAGATTAAATCAATCAATCAAGACTGATTGATCTGTTAAACCGATCAATGTATGATGCGTTTCAAGATAAGTGCCAATGTCAGTCCAAAGCCGTTCGCAAGCATCACAGACTCATTGGGCGTTAAATATACAGGGGCGAACTTCCATGGTGTTGTATTTCAAACGTGTTATTTAGAGGCTCAAATTCGGTAACCTGTTGGTCTCTGTGCATGTTCGTCCATTTTTAGGTTTCCACACGAATCCGTGTGATGTGCGTGTTACTGCCATGACGATGGCCATGCCCCTGATACCCAAGCAGAAAAACAGACAGCGTGGTGTTATGACACAAAAAATTCTCAAAAATGCAGCGCTGCGCCTTCTGGTTGAAAGCGGCAGCGTCAGTGCCTTAAACGTGGTTGGGACTGATGGCGGCTGGATATTAAAGGTTAAGTACGGTCTGAGTGAGCAGACCCTGGCGTCACAGGCTCGCCCGGTCAGGGTGTTCAAAAAGCTGGACACATTGGTCATGTACCTCAAAAAAATTGGGGTTGAACAATTTGATATCGATACATCAGGTTATTCCATTGATGCACGCGCCGGCCTCACTCGTCCGGATCGCTCAGTGGCGCTTAAGCGGATACATGAGGCTGCAGCAAGTCATGTGGAACCAATTAAAAGATAACCTGACGATTAACCTACGTCATGAATGGAATAATTAATGACAATTGTTTCAAGGAAAACACGAACTCCCCCAATGATAGAGGGTGATGGTAAACTGAGTTTTCTTGCCACCACCAAACGGAGGGTATTCTGAATAATATGTCATTGTTTTCCGGCGTCGCAGGTGATGGCTTTGTTGCCTTTTTCACTCTCACTCTCACCCTCACTGATTAAGTGGTGAGAATAAAAAAGTAAATATATATCATAAAAATCTTACAGTTAAATGGGTGACTGGAATCTGTAAGTTACGTTTCAATAATGAGATAAGTGAACAACACCATGATGAGAAAATGAAGATAATCCACCTGTGAAATCATTGTGATTTTCACAATGTAAACAATCATTCTTTACTGGGCATTTTAACGCTCAATACAGTGTATGAGTGAGAGCTAAATTATTATTTCTCCTCATACTGCATTCGATATGCACACTTTTTCAATAAACTCTAAACATGGCTAAACAGTATGAAAATTAAGTTAATTTCTTCTATCATCGCAGTCTCGTCACTTGCATTTCCGATGATCTCTTCCGCTGCAACAACAGTTAATGGTGGAACCATCAAATTTACAGGTGAAGTCGTTAACGCCGCCTGCGCAGTTGATGCCGGCTCATCCGATATGACAGTTCGTCTTGGGCAAGTCCGCACGGCCATGCTTAATCAGGCAGGAGCAAAAAGTGGTCACCAGTCTTTTACTATCGTCCTGAAAGACTGCGACACTACCGTATCAACTAAAGCATCTGTGGCTTTCCAAGGAGTTGCGAGTGGTTCAACTGGGGGAGCGATACCAACACCTTTTGATAACGTTTTGGGGTTGAGTGGCGGTGCCGCAGGGCAGGCGACAAATGTAGGTATTCAGCTTTTCTCTGACAATGACACAACGCCATTGAAAGTCGATGGCACTCAGTTCTCCACGCCGAAAACACTGAGTGATGGTGAAAACAGGCTTTCTTTCATGGCTGCATACTATGCAACCGGCGTAGCTACTGCGGGCTCGGCTAACGCAGAAGCAAACTTTAAGGTTCAGTACCAATAATTCTCACTGCAAGGAAGCACTCAAGGTCAGGATGACCTGTTTTGCGTAGCCCGCCCAGGAGAAAAGCTATGTTGAAAATGCAATCGGCGTTTTTTTTGATGCTGCTGCCTCCTGTTGTCTTCGCTGGTAATCAATGGAACGTGACAGTCGCAGGTGGAAACATGCGATTTCAGGGAGAGATTATTGCTGAGGCCTGCCGTGTTGAAGCGGGGAGTCATAACATGACCGTGATTATGGGACAGGTTAGCAGCAACCGGTTTCACGCTGTAGGAGAGGACGCGGGACCTACCCCCTTTGAAATTAATCTGTTGGACTGCAGCACCGCGGTAAGCCAACGGGTTAGCGTGGCTTTTCATGGTATAGCCGATGGCAAAAACCCGGAGCTCCTGTCAGTCGGCGAGGGGAATGGTGTGGCATCGGGCGTTGGAGTGGCCATTTTTGATGAAAAGAACCAGTTAATCCCGGTCAATGGCCCCGTGCGTTCTTGGACCACATTACCCAATGACGGCCCTTTATCTGTGCATTTTGTCGCTAAATACCGCGCTACCGGGCATACCGTAACGGGTGGTGCAGCCAATGCTGAGGCCTGGTTTTCCCTGACATATGAATAACGCGTGGTTTTTGCAATACATCACACGTTCACCGAAAAGACAAAATCACTATACCGGAGTTGTAGTAATCCATGTTTACCAAAATGAATCCCCAACATATGCCAGTATCAGTGGCTCGCCTTTTGCTGACCGCTATTGTCGGTACGGCTATCATGCTTTGCGCCACTCATGCAGATGCCGGTGTGGCTCTTGGCACCACACGCGTGATATACCCGTCTGACCAAAAGCAAGTGCAATTGGCGGTCACTAACAACGATGAAAAAAGCACCTTTCTGATACAGTCATGGGTGGAGAATAGTGACGGAAAAAAAGATGGGCGTTTTGTGATTACACCGCCGCTGTTTGCCATGCAGGGAAAAAAAGAAAATACCCTGCGTATTATCGATGCAACCAATAACAAGCTTCCCCAGGACCGCGAAAGTCTCTTCTGGATTAATGTGAAGGCCATTCCCTCTGCCAGCAAGGTCGAGAAGAGTGAGAACACCTTGCAACTGGCTATTACCAGTCGTATCAAACTCTATTATCGTCCTGTCGGACTGACGTTGAAACCGGAGATTGCGGCAGAAAAGCTGCGCTTCAGTCGTCAGGGGACGGAGTTGAAACTCATTAATCCCACGCCGTATTTTCTGACGGTCACTGAGTTGAACGCCGGTACCCGCATCCTGGAGAATGCACTCGTGCCTCCGATGGGAGAAACCACGGTAAAAATGCCCACAGACGCCGGAACAGCCATCACCTATAAAACCATCAACGACTACGGTGCAGTGACGCCCCAGATGAAAGGGGTGATGCAGTAATACGGTGTCTGTCACATCGGTAGTGGATGCCACCGAGTGATGAAATATCAAGTTCCCCTTGAGCGATGTGTGTTGTCGCAGAGGTGGGGGTCTTTTACTGAAGTAGGGAGCAGGCCGTTTCGGCTCACAGACCGTTATGTTTTCAGAAAGAATCTCTGTACGTCGTTACGTGCTGGCGCCACTTGCTGCGTTGATGGTACCGGTGTTTCCGATCAGCGCCGAGTTATATTTCAACCCCCGTTTTCTGTCTGACGACCCGGCGGCAGTGGCTGACCTCTCGCGGTTTGAAGGTGGTCAGGAACTGCCACCCGGCACTTACCGGGTTGATATTTATCTTAATAATGCCTTCGTTGCTACCCGAGATGTTGCATTTCAGGCACAGGAGGGGCAACAGGACTTGATGGCGTGTCTTACCGCCAAGCAGTTGCTTGGCTTCGGCGTCAATACTCGTACCATCCCCGGCGTGTCAGTGCTGGCTGCTGATGCCTGTATCCCATTCAAGGAGGTGATGCCTGATGCCACACAACAATTTGATACCAGCCAACAACGACTGTATCTGACTGTGCCACAAATCTATATGGGTAATACAGCGCGAGGCTATATCTCACCCGAGTATTGGGATAGCGGTATAACTGGTGCACGTCTGAACTACAGTCTTACCGGTAACCAAGCCCGCAGTCGTCACGGAGGCAATAGTCAGTATGCCTATATGAACCTCAATGGTGGGGTGAATATGGGGTCCTGGCGCCTACGAGATAATAGCACCTGGAGCTACAGCAGTGGCGGGGGGGCGACTGCACAAAAAAACACCTGGCAGCACATTAATACTTATGCCGAACGTGACATCGTTCCCTTGCGCTCACGCCTGACGCTGGGTGACAGTACCACCGCTGGCGATATTTTTGACGGTGTCCAGTTCAGAGGCATCCGTGTAGCCACCGATGACAATATGCTTCCAGACAGCCAGAAGGGGTTTGCGCCGGTTATTCGTGGTATTGCCAGGGGGACGGCCAAGGTATCGGTCCGCCAGAATGGCTATGAGATTTACCAGACAACGGTCCCGCCCGGCCCCTTCGAGATTAACGACCTGTATGCAGCAGGTAACAGTGGCGACTTGCAAGTGACTATCCGTGAGGCTGACGGCAGTACGCGCAGCTTCAATGTGCCTTATTCCTCCGTTCCAGCATTGTTGAGAGAGGGGCATTCTCGCTTTGAGTTGACGGTGGCGGAATACCGTAGTGGGAGTAGGCAGCAGCAATCACCGACGTTTGTTCAAGGGTCGCTAATGCGCGGTCTTCCCGATGGGTGGACCCTGTATGGTGGGGCGCAATTGTCTGACAAATTCCACGCATTCAACGCGGGTGTTGGCAAGAATATGGGATATTTTGGGGCCATGTCCCTTGATATCACTGATGCCAATGCCACGCTGCCGGATGACAGTGAGCATCGGGGGCAGTCAGTACGTTTCCTTTACAACAAGTCGCTGAGCGATACGGGGACCAACCTCCAGTTGCTCGGCTATCGCTATTCGACGCAGGGTTACTTTACGCTGGCTGACACTGCCTGGGAGAAAATGAGTGGTTATACCATCCAGACGCAGGACGGCCCGCTGCAAATCGAACCGAAATACACGGATTATTACAATCTTGCTTACAGTAAGCGTGGCAGGCTTCAAGTGAACGTTTCGCAACAAATTGGCCGAGAAACCTCATTGTATCTGAGTGCAAGTCGGCAGTCCTACTGGCGTACACGCAAAGCGGATGAGCAGCTTCAGGCGGGACTCAGCTCTGTCACGGGGGGCGTCAACTGGAGTATGAATTACAGCCTGACGAAAAATGCCTGGCAGGATGAGCGTGACCATCTGGTGTCATTCAACATGAGCATTCCATTCAGTTACTGGATGGGCTCCAACAGCAAGTCGGTCTTGCGAAACTCGCGGGCCAGTTACAGCACATCGAATGACCTTGATGGAAAGATGACCCAACTTGCCGGTGTCAGCGGTACGCTGACCGAAGACAACAACCTGAATTACAGCGTACAGACCGGTTATTCAGGGGGGGGCAATCAGGCCAGCGGTTCAACAGGGTATGCCGCGCTGAACTACACCGGCCGCCTGGCGAATGCGAATGTCGGCTACAGCCAGAGCGACAGTTATAGCCAGTTCTATTATGGTGTGAGCGGCGGTGTTTTGGCCCACGAGAATGGCGTTACCCTCAGCCAACCGCTTAATGACACGGTGGTATTGGTCAAAGTACCTGGTGCAGCTAATGTGAAAGTGGACGGTCAGAAAGGCGTGCGAACAGACTGGCGTGGCTACGCTGTTATCCCGTATGCCATGAATTACCGTGAAAACCGTATTGCACTGGACACGAACACCCTGGCGAGCAACGTTGATTTGGAAGACGCCGTCACGACGGTCATTCCTTCGCAGGGGGCTATTGTTCGTGCTGATTTTCAGGCCAACGTGGGCCTAAAAGTGCTTATGACACTCAATAAAAATGGCAAACCGGTTCCGTTTGGGGCTATCGCAACCGCGTCGGGCAACCAATCCGGCAGTATTGTGGCTGACGGGGGGCAGGTTTATCTCACCGGCCTGCCATTGACGGGGCAGGTATTTGCCAAATGGGGGGATAGCCCCGAAGCGCAATGCAAGGCGGACTACCGGTTGCCACCGGAGAGTGCGCAGCGTGCGCTGAACGAAATCAGTGCGGAGTGCGAGTGAACAAGATGATGAACGGACGACTTTACTCCCTGTGCCTGTGTGGGGTGCTGTTCAGTGGTATCAGCCATACTGTTGACGCAAGCACGATAACGATTACCGGCAACATACGCGATAACGCCTGTGCGGTTGCAGCTTCTTCCACCACAGTGAATGTGGACCTGTTGGTGAATGCAGCCAAGCAACTCAGTTCGGCCGGAGCGACTACGCCAGCGGTACCCTTCAGTATTGAACTCGCCCCTTGTGGTCCAATGGCGACGAATGTGAAAGTCGGGTTTACCGACACTAGCCGTATACCCGACACCCCCCTGCTGGCGCTGGATAACACGTCATCGGCAGCTGGAATGGGGGTACAACTGCTGGACAGCACCAGGACTGGCATAAAACTGAATGCCGACTCAACTAATCTCCAGTGGATCCCGTTAAAGGGGGGGCAGCCCAATACGTTGAACTTTTATGCAAGACTGATGGCAACAGGGGCGACGGTGAGTGCTGGCACAGTGAGTGCCACCGCCGGTTTTACCCTTGAGTTTGAGTAAATGGAGCTTGGAAATGAAATATAAAAGTGCCGGGCTCTTGCTTGGCCTGTCTCTGATGTTGCCGTGGCTGGTACACGCTGCTGATGTCACAATCACGGTTAACGGCAGTGTTGTTGCCAGGCCTTGTCAAACGCCTCCGGGCGATACCACGGTGGATTTTGGCGATGTCTATACCACGTCGCTGAATACCGCTAGGAGCACTACTGCATGGCAAGACATCACGTTGATTCTGAGCGGATGTCCCGTGGGAACATCAACCGTCAAGGCTACGTTCACTGGGCCGGCAGCGAGTAACGCGAACTATTACGCCAACAGCAGCATTACCGGCAGCGCTGGCGGTATTGAGCTGGAATTACAGGACAGTGCAAATGGTCTTTTGAATAACGGGGCGTCGAGGGATATACCGGTGGATTTTACAACCGGTACAGCGGAGCTGCCAGTCAAGGTGCGGGTGCGTTCGGAGAGTGGACAGCCCACCGAAGGCAATATTGAGGCAGTGATTAACGTGACTTACACCTACCAGTGAACGCAGGGACAAGAAAGAATAAGATGAAAAAAATCATGAAAGTGAAAGAACTGATGAAATTTGGTTTATTGCTGGCGCTTCTGGGTGGTTCCTCTCAAGCTATGGCTTTTTATTGTGCTGTATCGGGAGGTGGTTCTATAACAAACACTGGCGACCAGAATGTCGAGGTTTATCTAACCCCTGAAGTTCAGCAGAATCAAAACTTAATTATTGACTTATCTAGTATGATATCATGTAAATTTGGCACGGCTAATGAAAACCCAGTCCCTGGTGCCAGGGAGGAGGACTATTTATACATTGCAGGTGCTTCATATTCAGGTGGGGTGCTTGATGGTTTTAAGGGAAATATATACTACTATAGTGAGAATTACTCAGTGCCGGGTACTACTCAATCCACTGCCCGCGGTGTTTTCCCGAGAAAAAATGGATTAATTCCGATGGATGTAAAGTTATACCTTTCGCCGTTATCAAATAATAATGTAGCATCAGGCGTACTTATTGCAGAAAAGGCGCATATCGCTACATTAATAATGCAGCAAAGGAATAATGTTGATAACGGGGGGGAGCGACAAACATGGTTTATATATGCAAAAAATTCGGTCGTAATGCCAGTCGGTGGCTGCGATGTTTCTGCGCGCGATGTAAGCGTTACTCTTCCCGCGTATGATGCAACCTCAAATCAAACGTTCTCAGTGCCACTGTCGGTCAATTGCCCCAGTGGTAACAAGAATTTGTCGTATTTTTTATCGGGTACGACAGCCGATACCGCAGGGAAAATATTCAGTAATACGTCAACCTCTTCTCCTGCCAGCGGTATAGGGATACAGATGTTGGACCAAAACAATAATGCGATTACGGTCAATAATGCCGTACCCCTGGGAACAGTCGGTAATACGCCGGTCAATCTGAATCTCAAAGCTACCTATGCACAAACCGGTGCTCAGGTTACTGCAGGCAATGTCCAGTCCGTTATTGGGGTGACATTTACCTATCCGTGAATGAGCTCTGTTGCATTAGATAGGATGCTGTTTTTATGATCTCATCTGCCTGTGTCTCTGAGCTGAAACGTCTTCTGTCGCCTGCATTATCGCGTCGATATTTTAGCTCAATGTGTTCATGGTTAGGAATTTGGAAAGGCGTTTTAAAAACTTCCTGACCATAAATTGCAGCGTGATACATGCCCGTTTAGCGTGGCATAGCAAGATGTTATTGATAAAAATACCGGTTTTGATGTGTTTTAATCTAAAAACCATTTTTCAGGCGCACTTATCCAACACCGTGGTCTGAAGCCAGCGTTTTTTTTGCCATCTTCTGCAGCCTGTCAGAGAGTATTTTGGTGGCGTGATCGCCCGCCACGGCGCCGGCAAAACGCAGTCGGCCCTTGCACAGGATGCACTGGTACGGGTCGGTACCCAGAAAGGCTTTCATCAGCACCGCGAACCCTGGCTTCTGTGGTTTCTCGCGCGGCGTCATCTCCAACGCGTCGTAAACCTTTGGCAACAGCGTGCCGC
>NZ_CP074143.1:4800000-6064949 GCF_019968725.1 Serratia sp. JSRIV002 | reverse complement strand
GGCGGACTCCACTCGAACAAGATCAATAAAAAGAAAAGAATCAGGCTACTTTTTTATAACTCATGATTTTTGACACACGCCCGGTATTGGCTGAAAAACCTGTAGGGTATGCGAACCGCCTTTCACGGTTTATGCCCTTAACGATCCTGTTTTGGGATCGCGATCGGAATGACGGATCATAGCGCAATCTGCGCAAGAGATCCTCCCCTTCATCACAGATTAGATCCATTTTATCCACAGCCCTTGAAGAGTGGCCAGTTTTTAATCAGCGCAGGATCGACACCGATGAGATCTGAACCTGTGGGGCCGGGTTTTAGCATCTTTCACAGGTTATACCTGGTTATCCACGCGGATCCTTGCAGAAAACACGCAGGATCGTACGGAGATCCTTGTGATTTACCCCCGAGTCCGTATAATCTTCGCCCACGTGTGATACCTGGTTCCTTAATGGTGAGTCATTTAGCCAAGACAGGATTCTGCGGTGACCACGGGCCAACACCGGATTTTACTCCGAATTGGCAGACAACCAGGTAGGCTAGCGCGATGTGAATTGACTCAGGACTGTACAATTATTACAATCCCGCCTCTTTATGTATTGCGATTGAGGCGTCGGTCATCTTCACGCCGAGTAGCCAAACGCATTTGACTTATCAGTATTTCATTTAAGTTTAGGTAGAAATCGCTATGAAACGCACTTTCCAACCGTCCGTACTGAAGCGTAACCGTAGCCACGGTTTCCGTGCTCGTATGGCAACCAAGAATGGTCGTCAAGTTCTGGCCCGCCGTCGTGCGAAAGGCCGTACTCGTCTGACTGTTTCTAAGTAATAAAAGCTAACCCGCTGAGTGGTTAAGCTCGCTTTTCCTAGGGAGTTACGTTTGTTAACTCCCACTCATTTCACTTTCGTCTTCCAGCAGCCACAACGGGCTGGCACGCCGCAAATCACCATCCTCGGCCGCCTGAACCAGCTGGGGCATCCCCGCATCGGTCTTACCGTCGCCAAAAAACACGTCAAACGCGCGCATGAACGCAACCGGATCAAACGCCTAACCCGCGAAAGCTTCCGTTTACGTCAGCACGAGCTACCGGCGATGGATTTTGTGGTGGTGGCCAAAAAAGGGATAGCGGATTTGGATAATCGTGCACTGACGGAAGCTTTGGAAAAATTATGGCGTCGCCACTGTCGCCAGGCTCCCGCATCCTGATCGGGCTGGTTCGGGCGTATCAGCTCGTGCTCAGCCCGCTGCTTGGGCCACGTTGTCGCTTCCAGCCGACATGTTCTCATTACGCAATTGAGGCATTACGCAGGTTTGGCATGTTAAAAGGCAGTTGGTTGACATTGAAACGCGTATTAAAATGCCACCCTTTGAACCCAGGTGGCGATGATCCCGTGCCGCCGAAAACCGACGATAACAGAGAACACTAACGATGGATTCGCAACGCAATCTTCTCCTCATCGCTCTGCTGTTCGTGTCTTTCATGATCTGGCAGGCCTGGCAAGTGGACAACGCTCCGCAACCAGTAGCCACCCAGACCACGCAACAGACTGCGAACCCAGCAACCGGTGATGCCGCAAGTTCAGCTGTACCAGGCAGTGGCCAGGGTAAACTGATCACCGTTAACACTGACGTGCTGTCGCTGACCATCAATACCCGTGGTGGCGATATCGAGCAGGCTAAACTGTTGGCCTACCCGGAAACCCTGGGTTCATCGACTCCATTTACGCTGCTGGAATCCACCCCGTCATTCGTCTACCAGGCACAAAGCGGCCTGACGGGCCGAGACGGCCCGGATAACCCGGCAAACGGCGAGCGTCCTCTGTTTGAGGCGGCGCAGGATACCTTCACGCTGGCTGATGGCCAGGATGAACTGCGTATTCCGCTGACCTTTACCGGCAAAGACGGTTCGGTCTTCACCAAGACCTTTGTGCTCAAGCGTAACCATTATGCCGTTGGCGTGGACTACTCCATCGTCAACAAAAGCGCGACTCCGCTGGAACTGACCCTGTTTGGCCAGTTGAAGCAGACCACCGACTTGCCTAAGCATCGTGACACTGGCAGCAACAACTTTGCACTGCACACCTTCCGTGGTGCGGCTTACTCATCCAGCGAAGACAAATACCAGAAGTATGCGTTCGACAAGGATGAGAATCTGAACGTCACCACCCAGGGCGGCTGGATTGCGATGTTGCAACAGTACTTCGCCACCGCGTGGGTGCCGCAGACTCAGGGCGTCAACACGTTCTATACCTCTAAGCCAGGTACCAACCTGTCTGCCATCGGCTTTAAAGCTGAGCCAGTGATTGTGCAACCAGGCGCTGAGAAACAGCTGAATGCTACCCTGTGGGTTGGCCCGGAGCTGCAAGATCAGATGGCCCAACTGGCACCGCATCTGGATCTGACCGTCGATTACGGCTGGCTGTGGTTCATCTCCCAACCGCTGTTCAAACTGCTGAAGTTCATTCACAGTTTCATCGGCAACTGGGGCTTCTCGATCATCATCATCACCTTCATCGTGCGCGGCATCATGTACCCGCTGACCAAAGCGCAGTACACCTCGATGGCCAAAATGCGCATGCTGCAGCCAAAACTGCAGGCGATGCGTGAACGTATCGGTGATGACAAGCAGCGTATGAGCCAGGAAATGATGGCGCTGTACAAAGCTGAGAAGGTGAACCCGTTAGGGGGTTGCTTGCCGCTGGTTATCCAGATGCCAATCTTCCTGGCCTTGTACTACATGCTGATGGGCTCGGTTGAGCTGCGTCATGCGCCGTTCATCTGGTGGATCCATGACCTGTCGGCGCAAGACCCGTACTACATCCTGCCAGTGCTGATGGGTGTGACCATGTACTTCATCCAGAAGATGTCACCCACCACCGTGACTGACCCGATGCAGCAGAAAATCATGACCTTTATGCCGGTGATCTTCACAGTGTTCTTCCTGTGGTTCCCGTCTGGTCTGGTGCTGTACTATATCGTCAGTAACCTGGTGACCATCGTCCAGCAGCAGCTGATTTACCGCGGGCTGGAAAAACGTGGTCTGCACAGCCGCGACAAGAAGAAAGTCTAGTATTGAGTTAGGCAACACCCGTAGGGGCTTATGCCCCTACGACACCAGTCACGTTGCCAGTAGAGGCGGTCATTAGACCGCCTTTTTGCATATTGTCAGAGAGATAAACCGCTATGAACACCACCGATACCATCGCTGCTCTTGCTACCCCGCCCGGACGCGGCGGTGTCGGCATCCTGCGCATTTCTGGCCGCGGAGCCAAGGACGTTGCCCTGGCGGTACTCGGTAAACTGCCTAAGCCGCGTTATGCCGATTATCTGCCGTTCCGTGACGCTGAAGGCAGTACGCTGGATCAGGGGATCGCACTGTGGTTCCCCGGCCCCAATTCCTTTACCGGTGAGGACGTGCTGGAACTACAGGGCCACGGTGGGCCGGTGATCCTCGATCTGTTGCTCAAACGCGTGTTGGCGCTACCAGGCGTGCGGATTGCCCGCCCAGGTGAGTTCTCGGAGCGCGCTTTCCTCAATGACAAGCTGGATCTGGCCCAGGCCGAAGCCATTGCCGATCTGATCGATGCCAGTTCTGAACAGGCAGCCCGTTCAGCCATGAACTCGCTGCAAGGTGCTTTTTCCCTCCGTATCCATCAGCTTGTGGAAGCGCTCACTCACCTGCGCATCTACGTAGAAGCGGCCATCGACTTCCCGGATGAGGAAATCGACTTCCTTTCGGATGGCAAAATTGAAGCCCAATTGAACGGTGTGATGGCCGATCTGGATGGCGTGCGGGCCGAGGCGCGACAAGGCAGCCTGCTGCGTGAAGGGATGAAGGTGGTGATCGCCGGGCGGCCCAACGCCGGAAAATCCAGCCTGCTCAATGAGCTTGCAGGGCGTGAAGCAGCCATCGTCACCGACATTGCAGGCACCACGCGCGATGTGTTGCGCGAACATATTCATATCGATGGCATGCCACTGCACATTATCGATACCGCCGGGCTGCGGGAAGCCAGCGACGAAGTTGAGCGTATCGGCATCGAACGTGCCTGGAACGAGATCGAACAGGCGGATCGCGTGCTGTTTATGGTGGATGGCACCACCACCTCCGCCACCGAGCCCGCCGAGATTTGGCCAGAGTTTATGGCACGTCTGCCCAGCACCTTGCCGATCACCGTCGTGCGCAACAAGGCCGACATTACCGGCGAGGCATTGGGCCTAAGCGAAGTAAATGGTCACTCACTAATTCGCCTGTCGGCACGTACCGGTGAGGGGATCGACCTACTGCGTGACCATCTGAAACAGAGCATGGGCTTCACCAGCAATATGGAAGGCGGCTTCTTGGCCCGCCGCCGTCACTTGCAGGCTCTGGAGCAAGCGGCACAGCATCTGGTGCAGGGTAAAGAACAGTTAGTGAGCGCTTACGCAGGGGAACTGCTGGCTGAGGAACTACGGTTGGCACAGCAGGCGTTGAGCGAAATCACCGGGGAGTTTACTTCTGATGATCTGCTCGGGCGCATCTTCTCCAGCTTCTGTATTGGTAAATAACCGGCGTCCACCTTGCTCCATCGAAGCACTCTGATAGCCACCTGGTTTATGTCCAAGTAGCGATTTTAGCCCGAACCTTCCTCTACTTGGACATCCAGATGGCACTCACTGAGCCCGAAAAGCTCACTAAGTGCACTTACTACAGTCTGTGCCTCAAGAATCTCTCGACAGCAAAGGCCTCCATACCTTTCATGCAAGTCTTAGAAGTGATGGCCTGCAATATCGCCGGTCCAAACACCGGAGCAAACTTGAACCCATGTCCAGATAAGCCTGCGGCAACAAACAACCCTTCCACTCTCGGATCGGCACCAATGATTGGGTTGCCATCGGGCGTATCATCGAAGAACGAGACACGGCTACCCACAGGGCTCACCGATCCGAATCTGCCAAATCGGGTTTCGGCGCGCGTAACGAACTGTCGTATCGCAGATTCACTCATCTGTCGGTCAAGCCGATCCGGGTCTGCCAGCTCCCTATCGTGCTGCGCCAGCGAACCGATCATATACTGATTAACTGCCGAAGGGCGAAGATAGAACCCGCGTTGACGGTCACTGTAGCCTGGCAACCTCTTCCCATTTTCATCGTTCTGGAGCTGTATGATGGCCACACACTGGCGTGATGCTGATATGGGCAGCGGGGCTTGGCAACTTTCTGATAAGGCTGCGGCCCAAGGGCCGGCCGCGTTGACAATCAAAGGGCTTCGAACCAAGCCTGTATCTGTCTCTACCACCTCAACTAGCCTCTTTCGAGACAAAATTCGGCTGACTGTACGATGCTCTTCGATAATGGCCCCATGGCATTTTGCAGCTTGCTTGCCCTATAAGGCTTGCGGGCAGGCATGGTCGCAGTGATTCAATCGACAGGGGGAGGAACCATGGGCTGCCCATGTCCTGAAACTCAGGTTGCGACCTGGCCAGTAGCTGATCGCGTTGAGGATCACCTTCACAACCCAACCTCGACCAGAGTGCCTTGCCCAACCCTGGCATGATGGGAAACGCCAGATAGGCGAGGAAAGATAGTTTACTGGTAGGATCCACCAAGCTAACCAGGTCCTTCATGAACGAAATCTGCAGCGTTAAATTCGGCAGCATCAAGCCAGGATGCCATTGGAACTCGCTTCGTTGCTCGAAGAAGGCACTGGTAATGTGTGGGTGTGGGTGCAATAGAGCGGCAAGACTCAGATTCCGGCAAGCGCTACAAGTTCGTGCTCTGAACAGGTGTGCATCTGCTACTCCCTTCGTTTCTGCGGATGCAGTTTCTTGTGCAGCAAGCAGAGAACGACGTCTCCGATTCCAGCACTTCCTTTAAACCCCTTACTCTTTCCATAGAGTTGGCAACTATGACCCCGTGGATACTTGTCCCCGTGCATGCCATGCGAGCGCCGCTATCCAGCACAGGGCTGCAAGCAGTGAAAGTCCGATAGCAATGCTGATGGCCAAGCTTATGCCTTCCTTTGCTGCCCCGACTCCCGCCAGCAGGGCGCCAAAAATTGCTACGCCAAATGCAGAGCCGGCCTGGCGGCTGGCATTCAAAACACCTGCGGCTATGCCAGCTCGTGACCGATCGATAATATTCATCAATGAAGCTGTAGCCGCAGGAGTAATAACCCCCGCGCCAAATCCCATGGCGGGAAAACATAATGCAATGCGCCAGTACGGACCGTTATCCGTCACGGCATACAGGCCGAGAAAGCCGATCGCGTACAGCAGAAACCCGCCAGCAACGAGGCGCAAGGATCCATACCGCTTGCCGAGCGCACCAGAGAGGAAACTGCCAATAGTCACAAAGACGGTCAATGGCAGGAAGGCCAAACCTGTCTGTAGGGCCCCCCAGCCGCGAATGGTCTGAAAGTACAGGCTCAGGAGGAAGAACAACCCGTAGAAGACCAAGGCCGAAATCATCGACACCAATGCCGCAGTTGAAAACACAGCGCTCTTGAAAAATCTCAAGGGCAACATCGGTTCTCTTGACTTTGCTTCCGTAACCACGAAAAGTGCCCAAGCCACCGTTGAACCCAGTACACCTGCCGCTATCCATCGGCTACTCCAGCCTAGCTCCGCGCTTTCAATAAGCACAGCCACTGACGATGCCAACGCAACGATGGCGAGCATCTGCCCTGCACCATCAAGGTGGCGCGTCGAATGAATGGCAACCTCTTCGCTTCGGATGCGCGTCGTCAACCATGCCCCCAGTAGCGCCAAAGGGACATTGACCAGGAAGATGCTGCGCCAACCCAGAAGGTGTATCAGCACGCCGCCAACAAGGGGACCCGCAGCCATTGCGATGCCTCCGAAGCCAGCCCACTTGCCGATCGCACTCGCGCGCTCATCCGTATTTGTGTATGCGCCATTGATGAGGGTCAGCGAGCAGGGAACGAGCATCGCAGCTCCGATCCCTTGAAGTACCCGTGCAATGACGAGAACCATCAATGTCGGCGCAAGACCGCATAGTGCGGAGGCCGCTGAGAAAACCAGCAGGCCGGCAAGATAGATCCTCTTCGCCCCCATGCGATCTCCAAGCGTCCCCCCCGTGAGCAGCAGGCAAGCAAATGTAAGTGTGTAAGCGTTGACCACCCACTGAAGACCGGACACGCCCGTCTGGAAACTGGCGGAGATCGGCTCTAGAGCAACGTTGACTATGGAGGTATCAAGGATGACGATGACGTAGCTGAGACTCGTCGCCAATAGCACTCGAGCTTGCTGGTCTTTCCTATCACTCATGGAAGCATCGCCTTAGTAAACTGATTAATAATTGACTATATCGGGCTTTGCTTTGAAAATTATTCGACGCGTATCGAACTATATCCGTAGCCATTACGGGGCGCTTTGACGGAAATCCTATACATGTCCACTTACAACATATCGACGATTGCTCACTTGATTGCCGAGCCAGTTCGCGCAGTCATTCTGATTACGCTGTCGGATGGCAGCGCACTATCGGCTGGCGCGCTTGCCGAGGCCGCAGGCGTCACCGCACAAACCACGAGTTCCCATCTCTCCAAGCTTCTCTATGGCGGACTGATTACGATGCAGCGTGCAGGGCGTCATCGCTACTACCGCCTCGCCGGTCCACAAGTGGTTGCCGCATTGGAGAGTTTGGCATGTGTTAGCCCTCCTGAAACCGTCTGGCGAACCACGCCGAATCGTTCTGCACGAAACCTCCAGTTCGCCCGTTGCTGCTATGATCATCTGGCGGGAGAGGTTGGTGTGGCGATCACTCAGGCCATGCTGGAGCGCCATTTGATAGCGGAGAGTGATGGTCGTACATATGTGCTTACCGAAGAGGGATATGAATGGCTTGAGCGCATCGGCCTTGACATCGGTGACCCTGCTCTTATGCAAGGTCACCACGCTCGACAATGTCTCGATTGGACGGAGAGACAGCATCATGTGGCCGGTCCGCTGGGTGCGCACCTGATGAAGGCATACATCGCCTGGAAATGGATGAAGAAGAACCCTGGGACCCGTTCGATTTCAATCACGAAGCTAGGATGGGTAGCCCTGCGAGAGCACTTCGGCATCGAGCAAGGTACGGGGGCCAACGAGCTTTCCGTAACCAGTGTCAGCAACCGAGCCACGTAGCCTCATTACCGCTGGCTAGTCCTCCCCACTTGGTACTGATTTCGCGCGCTTGCCGAACATGGCTTCGATCTCGATGATTCGATGCTCAAGTTGTAACCCGGTCTCCCGCCACGCAGGAATGGCTTTGCCGAGGCGCCGGTGCCACGCCACCAGATTGTCGAACTCGCTATATGGCGCGACCGTACCGGCTAAATCGCGCTTCTTCACTGTGCTATGCCAAGCTTCGTAGATGCGGGTAATACTCGGGTCAACGTGCTGGTTCATGTAGTTCCTCCGATGTGGATACGCGTACAGCCATGCTCAATTTACTCATTGAACGAACTATATCCACGGCCGCGAGTGTAATGTTTCGGGCCGTATCGAAGTTTTTCTTTCGGCGGTATTCAGCCCGGTGCAATAAAATTAACTTGTTGTTTTTATTGATAATATTTTCGTTGAAAGACACCACCCTCTCGAGCTCTGCAAGCCCAGCAACCACTTTAAGTATGTAGCCCTGATCCGGCACTGACGAGGTAGCCAGATGGGCCGTATGTCAGCCAAAGTCTTCCTCCGCGTCCGCAGCCCAGAATTAACCATCTGTTAATAATGTATTTATTTTCCGCCAGCTAAAAGCGCCACTACCTTGCCGCCATACCGCCCCAGCTGCTTTTTCATTCAACAGAAGAATAATTAAGAAAAAGATCATGCGAATTCTTAATGAAAAAACTTAACGTAATGCTTACTCTAACACTCCAGTTTTTTATAAGCCTCGGTCATGGAGTGAACAATGGCTTGTCATTTTATCCGATGGGATGCGGTTACAGAGCGTTTAGATACTCATCGGCTCCCTGAAGACCTGATCGAAAGAACTGCTCGCTTTTCCGTCAAGCGCCGCCGGCGTTTTTTGCAAGGCCGGATCCTGTTGGCCGAAATGATATTTTATTTGTATGGTATCCCGGTACTTCCCCCCATTGCTACGGCACCGACCGGGCGCCCGTGCTTTGCCGATCATCATCTCCCTGACTTCAGCCTCGCCTATGCTGGCAATACCGTGGGCGTGCTACTGAGCCTGGAAGGCAAGGTCGGGTTGGATATTGAGGTGATGCGCGCACGGAGCCACAACCTGCTGCATCAATACTCCAGCACCACGGAGAACGCATGGATCGCGGCGCAGAACGACCGCTTGGAAGCCGAAACCCAGCTGTGGAGCATCCGCCAATGTGTGCTGAAACTGGCTGGCCTCGGTAACAGTGGCCAGGGTTTGCTGAATTTGCACCCTTTTTCCGGCCAATTACGCTGCAACACCTTGCCCAACGTGCACGTCATGAGTGATGCAGGGGAGTATCTCAGCTGGGCCTGCGCCCATCAGCCTGGCTTGGATCGGCTGATTTGCTGGCAATATGACGATAGCCAGGGCTTACAGAAATGTGGCGAAATTTCATCGCGTAACCCACCTCCCTCCACGCACTTTATGAAATTGACCAGCCTCGCATCTGTTACACGTTGAAAGCACCGATTTAACGTCTGCCTTCGGGGGAATATACAAAACAAAACTTTCCTTAACGCATGATTTACTGCTTTGAATTGTAAAAACAGATAAAGACTTAGCCTCTACCTAGGATACATCCCTTATTTGCCCTATTATCTGCTGGTTGTTCTAAGCTGAGTCTGTTCATCAGAAAAGGGAGAATCAAAATGTCAGAGCAAGCACTAAAGATCGTCACGCTACTGGGGAGCCTTCGTAAAGGCTCTTATAACGCCATCGTCGCACGCGCTTTACCTCAGTTAGCTCCTCAGGGTGTTACTATCGAAGCCCTTCCCTCCATCCGCGATATCCCACTGTACGATGCAGACCTCCAGCAAGAAGAGGGTTTCCCGGCCGCGGTAGAAGCCATTGCCGAACAAATCCGTCAGGCTGACGGCGTGATCATCGTAACGCCAGAATATAACTACTCTGTGCCAGGTGGCCTGAAAAATGCCATAGACTGGCTGTCCCGTTTGCCTAACCAACCGCTGGCTGGCAAACCGGTAGCAATCCAGACCAGCTCTATGGGGCCGATTGGCGGAGCACGTTGCCAATATCACCTACGCCAGATCCTGGTGTTTCTGGATGCCATGGTGATCAACAAACCTGAGTTTATGGGGGGAGTGATACAGAATAAGGTTGATGAGCAGGCGGGTGAACTGGTTGACCAAGGCACGCGGGATTTCCTGACCGGCCAGTTGTCCGCATTCAGCGACTATATCCGCCGTGTAAAATAAGCTGCCAGGCGGCGCACAGAGATAACACTATCGAAGGCGCCGTTTTTCATCGTTTTCTCATTAATATTATTGAAAAACAAAGTTATAAAATCATGCCTTTTTTTATTTTAGCCATCTTTTTGGCTTTTGCCACCAGTCCATTGTTTGCTGCACCCATGCTCTATCCTGAGGGAGAAGAGCCGCTAGAACTGCCTATCCATAGCCCGCTGAGTAAGCCATTACCTCGCTCAGCGTACAATCATGAGGATAAAAAAGCCGGCGCCACATCGCTATATCTGACGTTGATGCGTGAAGATGGCCGTAATATCTGGGCCCCCTTTCAACTGGCTGCCTCCTCGGCCGAACAGGGTCAGACCGAGTTAGCCGAACGTTATCTGCAACTTAGCGCCAAGCGAGGATTGTGGTATTACTACAATCTGCTGGAAGACGACTCGTTCAGCAGCATTCAGCAAAGTGACACCTACCGTTCAATTCTGGCCACCACCAAAGCGCGCTATCAGCAACACGCCGCAAAGTTTGAAGGTAAACCTCACTATGCCGTGCCGAGTGGCGAGCCCCCGGCCGGAGGCTGGCCAACCATCGTCTACCTCCATCCCTACGGGAAAGCCGCCACCATCATTCCAGAGGATAGGTTGCTGTTTGCCGAAGCCGGGGTGGCCTACATTGAGATAAACGGCACCCAGATGCTGGCGGAGGGGAGCTTTCGCTGGTCTAACTACAGCTCTACCAGCACCCAGAACGCCATTCAACGCACCCTGGAAAGCCTTGGCCCCAAGCTGAAGCTTAATCTCCAACAGGTTTACCTGACCGCCCGTGGTCAGGGGGCGCTACACGCGGCTAACCTGATGGCCAATTACCCGCAGTTTTATTCCGGAGCGCTGCTGATTGCCCCGAAGGGCCGCCTCCTCCCAGCGAAGCATTCACTGGCAGAAAACAAACGCATCATGATTGCCTATTACGATCGACAGAATTTCAACGATCGGGCGCTGGCTCTTGATTTTGCTGACTTGTTCAGAGACAAAAATCAGGTCGAGATCGCCAATTTTGCCGAGGGGGAAGATAATATCGGTGGCTGGCAGACGCGGTATAACCGGCCTTTACGCTGGGTAATGGGTAGAGAGCAGGATGCCTCACCCGGCGCTTGAGAGTAACAGGAGCTTACAACGGGGCGCAGCATGCTGCGCCCCACGTAGCGGGCATTAATGCCCGTCAACGAACGCAATTTTCAGCACGAACAGCAGCGCCACCACGATCACGCAGGGGCTGATTTCACGCCAGCGGCCGGTGCCCAGCTTCATGATGCAGTAAGAGATAAAGCCAAGGGCAATCCCTTCGGTGATCGAGAAGCTGAAAGGCATCATAGCGGCGGTCACAAAGGCCGGAACCGCTTCGGTCATATCTTCCCACTTCACCCGCGCCAGGCTGGAAGTCATCAGCACCCCCACATAAATCAGCGCGCCCGCAGCAGCATAAGTTGGCACCATTCCCGCCAGCGGTGACAGGAAAATCACCAGCAGGAAGAGAATGCCTACCACCACGGCGGTCAGGCCCGTGCGCCCACCAACGGCCACCCCAGAGGAGCTTTCAATATAGGCGGTGACCGAAGAGGTACCCGCAAAAGCACCGGCGACCGAGGTGATGCTGTCCACGTAAAGCGCCTGCTTCATACGCGGGAACTTGCCGTTTTCATCCGTCAGGCCAGCCTTGTCGGTCACTCCGATCAGCGTACCCGAGGAGTCAAACAGGTTGACCAGCATAAAGGAGAAAATCACACCTGCCAGGCCGATATTCAACGCCCCGGCGATATCCACCTGGCCGACCACGGAGGTGACGTCCGGCGGTAGGGAGAATACGCCGCCATATTTCACGTCACCCAAAGCCCAACCGATCAGCGTAGTCACCACGATTGAGACCAGTACCGCAGCATGAATATTACGCGAAGCCAGCACCGCGATAATAAAGAAGCCCAAGGCTCCCAGCAGCACACTGTGAGAGGTCAGATTGCCTACCGCTACCAGCGTATCCGGGTTGGCGACCACGATACCGGCGTTTTTCAGCCCCATCATGGCGATAAACAGGCCGATACCGCTGGTGATGCCCACGCGCAGGCTCAGCGGGATATTGGCAATCATCCAGTAGCGGATACGGAAAATGGTCAGCAACAGGAAACCGATTGCGCCCCAGAAAATAGCGCCCATGCCGACCTGCCATGAAATACCCATCGCGCCGACCACCACAAACGCGAAGAACGCGTTGAGGCCCATCGCCGGAGCCAGCGCCACCGGCAGGTTAGCCAGCAAGCCCATCAGGATACTGCCCAACGCAGCAACCAGGCAGGTGGTGACAAACACCGCCTGAGTATCCATGCCCGCCGCGCCCAGGATCTGCGGGTTAACGAACACGATATACACCATGGTTAAAAAGGTGGTGATGCCGGCAATCGTTTCCGTACGTACCGTGGTGCCGTGCTGCTTGAGTTTAAACACGCGCTCAAGCAAGCCCTGATTGGCATCAAGGCTGAGGTCTTGTTTGCTCATTATAGAATTCCGAAGAGGGATTAGGACTGTCGCTGGCTATCCTATAACAAAAAGTCCGGGTTTTGACCTCGCTCACAGGTTTTTTTCGCCATCTTTACGGCTAAAACGGCCAACAAGTTGTATTTATTGAGATTGATTGCCAAAGAGGGACAACCCGCTGCGATCCGGTTAAAGTAACAGCAGTTATGACTTAACCGAGGGCGCTTACCCCAATGAATCAGGTTGAATGTGTTTTATTTGATTGCGATGGCACGCTGGTAGACAGCGAAGTGCTGTGCAGCAAGGCCTATGTGCATATGTTTGCCCACTACGGTATCGAGCTGGCGCTGGAAGAGGTATTTAAAAAGTACAAAGGGATCAAGCTCTACGAGATCATTGAGCGGGTTAACGCCGAGCACGGGGTCAATTTACCCGCCAGCGATCTGGAGCCCATTTTTCGCCAGGAAGTGGCTCGCCTGTTTGATGCCGAGCTCCAGCCGATTGCCGGTGCCCGCGAGCTGCTGGCGCAGATGAATGTCCCGATGTGCACCGTTTCTAACGGCCCGGTGAGCAAAATGCAGCATTCGCTGGGGCTAACCGACATGCTGTCCTATTTTGATGACCGGTTGTTCAGCGGCTACGATATTCAACGCTGGAAGCCCGATCCGGCCATCGTATTCCATGCCGCCCAACAGATGCAGATGCCCGTAGAGCGCTGTATTCTGGTGGATGATTCCGTTGCCGGTGCCCAGGCAGGGATCGCGGCTGGCATCCCGGTGTTCTATTTCTGTGCCGATCCTCATAATCAACCTATCGATCACCCGCTGGTGACGACGTTTGAGGATCTGGCTCAACTGCCTGCGCTATGGCAACAGCGGGGTTGGCAACTTACCCGTTAAATCACGTTGATATTCAGCGGGGAAAATACCCCGCTGAACTTTATCGATTAACGATAGGATCCCAGCGGAACTTCGGCATCAGGCTCATGGGTAATTCTGTTACGTAAGTCCCGGCGTACTATCTCAATCACCCAAAACCAAAATATATGCCCCAAAATTTCAGAAAGGTACTCATCAAATGGCAGCATTGAAAGTGGGGGAGTCAAACCAAGCAGAGGGAAACTAATGCCATGCACGGCAACGGTGGCAATGATACCCGCCAACACCCCCTGCCAGAGTTTGATCTTTGGAAAAACTTCGGCAACCAAGCAGTAACCGATAGCAAAGACCAACGAAAATATGACGTGCGTAACCATAACCGGATTAATAATATGCTCAGAAAAGGTATATACCGTACCGGTTGGATCTATCCCAAGATAATCTCTTAAAAAAAGGTAGGGCGGGTTAAATTCAGCCCGGCCATCACTCAGAGTTCTTGGCGGTAGCGGAACCTCAGCCCCCCATTTGACAAAAGCAGAGAGGATCCCGCCAATAATGCCAACAAACAAGGCAACGCCATACCGCCGCCGACTTGGATCCGTTGTTATAAATAACGCACTAATTTTCATAATGATTACCATCCAATGGAAATATATAAATCAATCTTACTTATACTCTAAATAACTCAAGCTGCATTAAAAAAGTGCAATACGTTGATCTCAATCATAAATTTAACGTAATACGATAATAAATTGTAATACGTCAAGCCCCTCAATCATGACAACTAATTAGCCATGGTATAATAGGGGCAACCATTCCTATTGTGTCTGATTAACTAGCCGGTAGCGGCGGGCGATTACGCCACCAGCGCCAGCTGCGTTTTAGCGCTTTGGTCTGCGGGCTAAGGCGTTTATTCAGCCCGTTCGCCAGCACGTCCAGCGTCAGGCAGAAGATAAAATAGACCAGCGCCACAAACAGGAACACTTCCATCGGGTAAACCATGCTGCGGTTATTGACCTGCGTAGCCAGAAAGGTCAACTCCCCCACGCCGACGATGTACGCCAGCGAAGTGTCTTTAATCAATGAGATCCACTGGTTGATAAACGAAGGCACCATCATACGCAGCGCCTGCGGCAAGACGATCATCCGCAGCACCTGCCAGCGGTTTAAACCGAGCGATAGCCCCGCCTGCCACTGTCCAGCACCAATAGCCACGATGCCCGCTTTTACCGCATGGGCCAGATAGGCCGAGGCGATCAACGCCAGCGCGCACACCACCGTGGTAATTTCCGGGATATCGACACCAAACACGATTGGCAGCAGGAAGTAAGTCCAGAAAATCAGCATGATCACCGGGATGGCGCGGAAGAACCCGAGCACCATAGCCAATAACCCAGCCAGCACCCCACGCGACATCGCCAGCGCGACGCCCAGCAGCGTGCCCAGAATTGCCGAAGCCAGCCCGGCCATCAGGCTGATCGCCAACGTCAACGCAGCACCGCCCAAAGGCCCATCCGGGAAGGTGCCCCACAGCAGGTAGCCCAGGTTTTCCTGGATAATGGTAAAGTCCATCTTAGTGTCCCCGCAGCGGTTCGCGCTGTTGACGCCACATGCCCCAACCTTCCAACAGGGCAATAATGGCGATATACAGTACCGTTGCCACGCCAAACGCCTGGAAGGTCCGCAGGGTTTCGGTTTCCACCTGGCGCGATGCGTAAGACAGCTCAGCCAGGCCGATCGCCATGGTTAACGATGAGTTCTTAATCACGTTCATGTACTGCCCCAGCAGCGGCGGGAAAGCGATTTTCAGCGCCTGCGGCAGCACCACATAGCGCATCGATTGCCAACCGGTCAGCCCTAGCGCGTAGGCTGCATGCTTTTGCCCACTGGCGACGCCACGGATGCCAGAACGGATCTCTTCGGCAATAAACGCGGTGGAATAAAGCGTCAGACCGAAAAAGCCCGCCAGGAATTCAAACGAGGGCCAGTCGAGAAAACCTAACTGGTGGGGGGTATTCAGCCATTGCATGGCGAAGGAGGGCAAGATTTGCCCGGCGGCGAAATACCAGAAGAACAGTTGCACCAGCAGAGGAGTATTGCGAAATAGCGCGCTATAGGCCACCGCCAGCCAGCTTAAGGGGCGCAGGCTGCTGTCCCGCATCGCCGCCAGACCAAAACCCAGCAGCGTTGCCGCAAGCCCGGCACAGGCCGACAGCCATAAGGTCATCAAGAAGCCATTCCATAGCCAGCTCAGATACTGCGGCGCCAACAGCCAGTCTGAGAGTTGTTGCAGATTCATACGAGGTACTTCCCCTCACCCCAACCCTCTCCGCCACGGTACAAAATCAGGGGGAGAGGGAAAAGGGAGATTAGGCTTTAGGTTGCTGATCCAATGGGCCGATCTTGAAATCGCCACGCGGTTGGGCGGTTTTGGTTTCCGGGCCGAACCAGCGATCGTAAATCTTCACCGCATCGCCGTCTTTTTCCAGTTTGATCAAGGTATCGTTAACGGTAGCCGTGAGGCGATCTTCGCCTTTCGGGATACCAACGCCCTGATATTCTTTGGTGATGCTGAACGGAGAGATTTCAAAGTCGGCTTTTTGCGCGGCAGGCAGGTTGCCTAGCAGGCCAACCAGTTTGGCATCGTCCTGGGTGATGGCCTGCACGTTGCCGTTACGTAGGGCAACAAACGCCAGTGGGGTATCGTCGTAAGAGATCACCTTGGCCGTTGGGTAGTGCTCACGCAGGGTAATTTCCTGCACGGTGCCTTTATCCGCGCCGATGCGCAGCTTCTTGATATCTTCAGGGGTTTTCAGCACGCCCTTATGGGCAATGAATTTCTGGCCGGTAGCAAAATACGGCACGCTGAAATTCACCTCTTTGGCACGCTCGTCGGTGATAGTGAAGTTGGCCGCGATCAGATCAACCTTTTTGGACACCAGCAAAGGAATGCGGTTAGCCGGGTTGGTGGCGCGCAGTTCAACCTTGACGCCCAGCGCCTTACCGATGGCTTCGGCCACGTCCACGTCATAACCCACCAGCTTTTTGCTCTGCGGATCGACATAACCAAACGGTGGGTTGCTATCGAATACCGCAATACGCACCACGCCAGCTTTTTGAATATCATCGAGTTTATCGGCATGTGCCACACCGGTGGCAAGGCTGGTCAGGCTGGCTAACAGAGATAAGGCTAAGACGCGCTGTTTCATGAAAGGCTCCCAAGTGATTGATGTCCCGCTGGCTGATAAGCTAGCAAGCCTCACTTAGGTCAGGAAATAATATTAAACGCTATAGTTATAACCTTTTTAACTTTGCGGTTTTTAAATGGCATAAAGGCGCTGTCTTCAGCGCCTTCTGGAGTAACTCACTGGTTGAATTACGCTTTTTTCTCGTCTTTACCGTCTGACAACAGTTTGTCCAGCGCATCGCCACCGATATGGCGGAAATCCTGGCCTTTGACGAAGTAGAAGATGAATTCGCAAATATTCTGGCAGCGATCGCCGATACGCTCGATAGAGCGGGCACAGAACAGCGCCGTCAGCACGCTAGGAATGGTGCGCGTATCTTCCATCATGTAGGTCATCAGCTGACGCACGATGCCTTCATATTCCTGATCGACCTTCTTGTCTTCGCGGTAAATCCGGATCGCTTCATCCAGATCCATACGCGCAAAGGCATCCAGCACGTCGTGCAGCATTTGCACGGTATGGCGGCCCAGTGACTCCAGGCTGACCAGCAACGGCTGATGCTGGTGCGAGAATTTCTCCAGGGCGGTGCGACAGATCTTGTCCGCTACGTCGCCGATGCGTTCCAGCTCGGAAATGGTCTTGATGATCGCCATCACCAGGCGCAGGTCGCTGGCGGTCGGCTGGCGTTTGGCGATGATGCGCACGCAGGCCTCATCGATCGCCACTTCCATCATATTGACCTTGGCATCGCCCTCAATCACCCGCTTGGCCAGTTCACCGTCCTGGTTATGCATCGCGGTAATGGCATCGGTCAGCTGTTGCTCCACCAGCCCACCCATGGTCAGTACCTGGGTGCGGATGTGCTCGAGTTCAGCGTTGAACTGGCCGGAAATGTGTTTGTTTAAATTCAGGTTATCCATGATGCATCCTAATCAACCATAGCGGCCAGTAATGTAGTCTTCGGTCTGCTTTTTCTGTGGCGCGGTAAACAGAGTGTCAGTATCGCTGAACTCGATCAACTCACCCAGATACATAAATGCGGTGGAGTCGGAACAACGCGCCGCCTGCTGCATATTGTGGGTCACGATCACCACGGTGTAGTCAGACTTCAGCTCGCTGATCAGCTCTTCAATCTTGCCGGTGGAAATCGGATCCAGCGCTGAGCAAGGCTCATCCAACAACAGCACTTCCGGGCGAATGGCAATGCCGCGCGCAATGCACAGACGTTGCTGCTGGCCACCGGACAGGCTGTAACCGCTTTGGTGCAGCTTGTCCTTGGTCTCGTTCCACAGTGCTGCCTTGGTCAGCGCCCATTGGACACGCTCGTCCATATCCGCACGGGACAGCTTCTCGAACAGGCGCACGCCAAACGCGATGTTGTCGTAAATCGACATAGGGAACGGCGTTGGCTTTTGGAACACCATGCCCACCTTGGCACGCAGCAGCGCGATGTCCTGGTTATCGGTCAGGATGTTTTGCCCGTCCAGCAGGATATCGCCTTCAGCACGCTGCTCGGGATAGAGCTGGTACATCTTGTTGAAAGTCCGCAGCAGCGTCGATTTGCCGCAGCCAGAAGGGCCGATAAACGCGGTCACCTTGTTCTTGGCGATATCCAGCGTGATGTTTTTCAGCGCATGGAATTTGCCGTAGTAAAAGTTCAGATCGCGTACCTGAATTTTGCTGCTGGAAGTGGAGTCAACCATACTCATCAAGACTTCTCTCTTTTCACGGTGTCGCCTGAGCGGCACCTAAATTTTTATGAATGCTTTTTCTTGGCGAAAATCACACGCGCCAGGATATTCAGTAACAGTACGCACAGGGTGATCAACAGTACCCCGGCCCAGGCCAGCTGTTGCCATTCGGCAAACGGGCTCATGGCAAACTTGAAAATGGTGACCGGCAGGTTGGCGATCGGCTGCATCAGGTCGGTGCTCCAGAACTGATTCGACAGCGAGGTAAACAGCAACGGAGCGGTTTCCCCTGCTATACGCGCAATCGCCAGCAGCACGCCGGTGATAATGCCGGAAACAGATGCCTTCAGCGTAATGGCGGAAATCATGCGCCATTTCGGTGTGCCCAACGCATAGGCCGCTTCACGCAGCGTGTCTGGTACCAGCTTGAGCATGTTCTCGGTGGTGCGGATCACGATCGGGATCTGTAACAGAGCCAGCGCAATAATCCCGGCCCACCCGGAGAAGTGTTCCATCTTCGCCACCACCACGGTGTAAACGAACAGGCCCACGACGATCGACGGTGCGGATAACAGAATATCGTTGATAAAGCGGATCACTTCCGCCAGCCAGGATTTACGGCCGTATTCCGCCAGATAGATCCCCGCCATGATGCCCAGCGGAGTACCGAAAATGGTGGCCCACAGGATCAGCAAGCCACTACCGGCGATAGCGTTAGCCAGACCACCACCCGCCGTATTCGGCGGCGGCGTCATTTCGGTAAACAGCGCCAGCGACATGCCATCGATGCCCTTGGTAATGGTCGAGAACAGGATCCACACCAGCCAGAACAGGCCAAAGGCCATAGTCGCCATCGACAGGAACAGCGCCAGACGGTTTTTCTGCCGACGCCAGGCCTGCATTTTACGGCGGCTTTCCGCCAGTGCTACCGGATTTTGCATATCCATCGTTGCCATGTTAGCGACCCTCACGCTTGGCCAGGCGCATCACCATCAACTTCGACAGCGCCAGGACGATAAAGGTGATCACAAACAGGATCAGCCCAAGCTGCATCAATGCAGAGGTATGTAGCCCGGATTCGGCTTCGGCGAATTCGTTGGCCAACGCCGAGGTGATGCTGTTGCCCGGCATATACAGCGAGAAACTGTCGAGCTGGTAGGTGTTACCGATAATAAAGGTCACCGCCATGGTTTCCCCCAGGGCGCGCCCCAGGCCAAGCATCACGCCACCGATCACGCCGTTTTTGGTGAACGGCAGCACAATGCGCCAGATCACTTCCCAGGTGGTGCAGCCGATGCCATAGGCCGACTCTTTCATCATCACCGGCGTTTGTTCGAACACATCGCGCATTACCGCCGCAATGTAAGGAATAATCATAATGGCCAGGATCACCCCGGCAGCCAGAATACCGATACCAAATGCCGGGCCGGAGAACAGCTCGCCAACGATCGGAATACCGGACAACACTTCCCCCACCGGGGTCTGGAAATATTTGGCGAACAGAGGGGCAAACACGAACAGGCCCCACATGCCGTAAACGATGCTAGGGATTGCCGCTAACAGTTCTATTGCGATCCCCAATGGGCGCTTGAGCCAGTTAGGGGCCAACTCGGTCAGGAACAGGGCAATACCAAAACTGACCGGCACGGCGATAATCAGCGCAATCACCGAGGTGACGACCGTGCCGTAGATCGGCACCAGCGCACCAAACTGCTCGGCTGGCGCATCCCACTCTTTGGTCCACAGGAAGGCAAAACCGAACTTCTGCATGCTTGGCCAGGAGGCGATAATCAGCGAAACGATGATGCCGCCCAGCAACAATAGGGTAATCAGCGCCGCCAGTCTGACCAGCGCGCTGAAGATGATGTCACCGTTTTTGCCCGGTGCTTTCATGGTCGGCTTGTACTCAGCCATAGATTACTCTTCTGTTTAAAGCTTGGAGGGCCTGGCACGCCAGGCCCCGACAGTCAGGTTGAGGCGCGGTTTTCCGCACCCCCTGCGTTGTTAGAACAAGGCCTTACCGGAGCTGTCTTTGATGTTGGTCTTCCAGGCAGCACGGATTTGCTCAACCACTTCGGCAGGCAAGGCGGCGTAATCCAGTTCGCTGGCCTGTTTGGCACCGGTCTTGTAGGCCCAGTCAAAGAACTTCAGCACTTCTGCGCCCTGCTCAGGCTTCTTCTGCTCTTTGTGCACCAGGATGAAGGTGGTGGAGGTGATTGGCCAGACGTTGTCGCCTTTCTGGTTGGTCAGGTCCTGCGCAAAGGTTTTGCTCCAATCCGCGCCTTTGGCTGCGGCGCTGAAGCTCTCTTCGGTTGGGCTAACCGCTTTGCCATCGGCAGACACTAATTTAGTGTAGGCCAGGTTGTTCTGCTTGGCGTAAGCGTATTCAACATAGCCGATAGAGCCAGGCAGACGCTGAACGAACGCGGCGATGCCGTCATTGCCCTTGCCACCCAGGCCGGTTGGCCAGTTAACGGTTGAGCCTGCACCAATCTTCTCTTTCCACTGCGCGTTAGCCTTGGCCAGATAGCTGGTGAAGACGAAAGAAGTCCCGGAACCATCAGCACGACGCACCACGGCGATAGCCTGATCCGGCAGCTTGACGCCCGGGTTCAGCTTAACGATCGCCGGGTCATTCCATTTTTTGATGTTGCCCAGGTAGATATCCCCCAGGGTTTGACCATCCAGAGTCAGCTCACCGGATTTGATGCCCGGAATATTCACCGCCAGTACCACACCACCGATCACGGTAGGGAACTGGAACAGGCCGTCCGCAGCCAGTTTTTCATCGGACAGCGGGGCATCAGAAGCACCAAAGTCAACGGTGTTGGCGATGATTTGCTTCACACCACCAGAGGAACCGATCCCCTGATAGTTAACCTTGTTGCCGGTTTCTTTCTGATAAGAATCTGCCCACTTGGCATACACCGGAGCGGGGAATGTCGCACCTGCACCGGTCAGGCTAGCAGCAGCGAAGGCGGACACAGAGGCCAAAGAGAAAGTCGCTGCCACAATACTGGCGACGGTGGTACGCATCAGTTTCATAATCCCTCCTAATGGGATATTTCAAAAATCGACTTTGAGTCGTTTTCATCAGAGTAAGTATTGCTGCAGAAGGGAAAATAGGACAGTTTAGTGACAGTAAAATGTACGAAATATGACAGTTATATTACAGCGGAGGATGGTTGATATTTATTTTATTAAAATCAGTGAGATGACGTCGTTTTTAGGCAAAAAACAATCTGCAAAAATCTGCCTGTTGCTGCACTATCTCTCTGAATATGAGCAGTTTTCGCTCTTTTTTACACGCTTGTCATATTGCCAAAAGCGGCAAAAAAACCAGCATATCATCCTTTGATGTATACCCAACTTGGGGGTAGAATATCCCCAAGTAGCAGGGAGATATCTGGTTATGGATGCTATATTTGTTGAGTTAAGTATTTTTGAAGCGAAGCGTGCTGATTATCTTTCCGATGATGAATTCAAGACATTCCAGCAGATGCTGCTGAATAATCCATTCTGCGGTGATGTTATCCAGCACACTGGCGGGTTAAGGAAGGTCAGATTTGCGGATCACCGTCGTGGAAAAGGTAAACGAGGTGGCTTGCGGGTGATCTATTATTGGTGGCTTGAAAAGTCTCACTTTTTGCTTTTTGTCATTTACGACAAAGACAAAAAAGATGACCTTAGCCGCAACGAGCGCGAGATGCTGCGTAGGATGTTGGAAATTTTGAAACAAGGGGGCACCTTATGAGCGAACTCAGCCTTTTTGAAGAACTCTCCCAGGGAATGAAAGACTGGAGTGATTACAATGAGGGTAAAATCACGCTTAAAACCCACGCCGTATCACTGAAAAAAAACATATCTATGTCACCAGACGAGTTAAAAGCAATACGTGAAAAACTGCGTCTTTCACAAGCCGTTTTTGCGGATTACTTGCATACCGGTGTCACTACTTATCAAAACTGGGAACAGGGCAGAGCCAAACCCAACAAACAGGCACTTCTTTTGATCCGTATGGTTGAAAAAGACCCCATGACGCTGGATACGTTAGCTGCCTTGTAATCAACATCAAGCAGAGGTTAATCATTACTCCGGTCCAGTCATAGTAAATCCGGTGTGCTTTTTGAACGGCACCCGGATTTTCCAAGCTTCATGCCCCTCATAACTGATAATGCCTCAGCAACGGCTGATAGACCTTGCGGGAAAGCCAGGAAATCATCGCCCAAACGCTACGTTGATAAACGTTCAGGTGCCGGACGTAAACCATGCTGTATTCAATCTCCGGTTGGCAACCGCGAACCCTTTTGAAATCTGGCGCACCAGAACTCAAATTGAGAAACAGCTTACGATCCATGGCATAGCGTAACGCAAAGGCGATCAGCCGACGATATAGCGCCAATGATGCGGGTAATTCCGTCCGATAGCCGACGATCGGCACCGTTACCGTCTGTTCCAACTGAACCATTCCCAACACCCCCACCATCTGCTGCTGGTGGAACAAACCGTACAGTTGCAACACACCCAGTTGCGAGGCCTGAGATAAATAACCAGCGGTAAACTGCACATTCTGGCGGCTGTATTTATCCAGGTAGAGCTGGTTATAAAGGCGTTCGGCACCCTGCATCAGCTCGGGAGCATCGGCAGACAGCCGTTTGAACTCCCATCCCATCTGATGCAGCAGTTTGTCATCCCGGCGCGCATTGATTTTTCCCCACCAGCGTAAAGGATCGTCCAGGCAATAAACCTGACGGCTGACGATAGGCAGCCAACCTTGCCGGGAGAGCCGCGCCAACAACTCGGGAGTCTGCTGCCCATTAAGCGAACGTATCATCAACGTATGCTGGGGATAGCGCTGCAATGCCTGTTGCCGCAACGCGTCGGTATCCAGGGATTGCCAGTGGCTGCTGGTTATATTGGTCGAAAGGCACTGATTATTCAGCACCTGGAGCCGATCGACGTGTGCCAGCAATAAGGGCCACTTAAGCAGCAGCGTCAGCCCGTTGCTCAGCGCCCGCAACGCGCCGTTATCGATTTTGATAATTTCATCCCGCGCGTAATCGACGATCAGCGCCAGCGGGGAAACCACATAGCAATTACCGGGTACGTAATCATTGACCGTCGCCGGTATCCAGAAACCATCCTGTTGATACTCGGTCATCGACGTCTGGAGATTGGCGATCATGCCTGGTTGTTGTAGCAGAGCCACTTGCAGGCGCTGCCAATCATTAACCTGCTCCATGCTAACCGTCCCACTCGATATCGAAAGTGCTGGCATCGGTGAGGGGCCGCCGATAGCGTAAGCTGCGGTATCCCATCTCTAACAACGCACACCACTGCGCTCCGGCACTTATCGGCCAACGGCGATCGTTGAGCAGATTAGGCGCTTGGCGAAAGTCCCGCCATAGCGTCACCAACTGCTTATCGCGCCAAGCCTGCCAGGCAAAGAATAACAGTATGATCACGCCCACATGTCCTGCCTTGGGCTGCGCTGGCTGGTATTGCAATTGCCCATCGGCGGCGATGGACATCTGAGACCCCAACAAATGCAGGCCGCTGGTGGCCCTGGGGTTACACTCAATAACAAAAATCACCCCGTCCTGTTCGATAAAATCGAACGCCACCTGGCCATGAAAGCCGGTTTTTTCCCCAAACTGACAGACAAAATCGTCCAGCCGCCGATCCTGATAGGGGATAAAGTAGCTGCCTGCGGCCTGATTGAAACAATATTTGGGTTGATATGCCTGATGAGCGATCAGCCTGCCATGTTCGAACACGGCATAGTTGCACAAGGCCACGCCGTTTAATTTCTGCTGCTGCACCCAGGGGATATGCTCGTTGAGCTGCCGATCGTTCAATACACCCGGTTTTGGCGTACGGATCACTTGGCGACCAAAGCGTGAATAAACCGGTTTCAAAATGGTCTGGGGATCGTCTGCAATTTGCGAGCAAGAGGTCAGTAATCGGGTCGCGGGAGTCCGCACCTCGCCCAATGCCGTTAACAGGCTCAGGCTTTGATATTTATGATGCAGTTCAAATAGCAACTGCCGCTCTGGCATTAGCCACTCGGTAGGCCCGATATACGCAGCAAACGCCTGGGAGAGGTAGAAGATCTCCTCACAAGTAGGGATCAGCAACCCAATAGCATGTTGGTCGAGATAGCCTTGCAGCTGCTGTTGATAACCGGCAAGGTCCTGGCGCGGTGAGGGAAGCCGTAGATAACCTTCAATCCCTTGTAAAAAGCGGCCCAGCGGCCATTTAAGACTGTCCGCCAACCAGACGCGGTGCCCGCTGCGCAACGCAATACGTGCCCACTCTATTGCGACCGGAGCCCGTGCTCCAGTAATCAAAATATTCATTATCTACGTATACCCTTCCCTGTAGCATCACCCGCCAATCATAGCGTTAATGGTAAAACTGGGGCGAAAAAAATACCGTGTTGAGTCACCCAACACGGTATTCATAGCAGGAAGGTTAACGATTATTCCACGGTAACCGACTTCGCCAAGTTACGTGGCTGATCCACATCGGTACCTTTGATCAGGGCGACGTAATAGGACAAAAGCTGCAACGGCACGGTGTAGAAGATCGGTGCGACGATTTCTTCCACGTGCGGCAGTGGGATGATGGTCATCCCTTCGCTGCTGACGAAGCCAGCATCCTGGTCGGCAAACACATATAGCTGGCCACCACGGGCACGCACCTCTTCGATATTGGATTTAAGCTTCTCCAACAGCTCGTTGTTAGGCGCAACCACGATCACTGGCATGTCGGCATCGATTAATGCCAGCGGGCCGTGCTTAAGCTCACCGGCGGCGTACGCCTCGGCGTGGATATAGGAGATCTCTTTAAGCTTCAGCGCCCCTTCCATCGCGATCGGGTATTGATCGCCGCGGCCAAGGAACAAGGCATGATGCTTGTCAGAGAAACCTTCCGCCAGCGCTTCGATGCTCTTGTCCAATGACAGCATCTGCTCGATACGCGCAGGCAACGCTTGCAGACCGTGCACAATGTCATGCTCTACGCTTTCCGCCATGCCTTTCAGGCGGCCCAAACGCGCCACCAGCATCAGCAATACAGCAAGCTGGGTGGTAAAGGCTTTGGTGGAAGCAACGCCGATTTCGGTACCGGCCTTGGTCATCAGCGCCAGATCGGATTCACGCACCAGCGAAGAACCCGCCACGTTGCACACCGCCAGAGAACCCAAATAGCCCAGCTCTTTGGACAGGCGCAGCGCTGCCAGCGTATCAGCCGTCTCACCGGATTGAGACAGGGTGATGATCAGGCTGCCTGGGCGTACCGCTGACTTGCGATAACGGAATTCAGAGGCGATCTCGACGTCACAAGGCACACCGGCCAGCGCCTCGAACCAGTAACGAGCCACCATCCCCGAGTGGTAAGAAGTCCCACAGGCGATGATCTGCACGTGCTGCACTTTTGACAGCAGTTCGTCAGCGTGCGAGCCAAGCTCACTCAGGTCGATCTTGCCATGGCTGAAACGCCCCTCAAGGGTGTTTTTCAGCGCCATTGGCTGCTCAAAAATCTCTTTTTGCATGTAATGACGGTACGCGCCTTTGTCACCGGCGTCGTATTGCACCTGAGATTCGATCTCCGGGCGCTCAATCGCATTACCCTGCTTGTCAAAAATGCTGACGGTGCGGCGGGTCACTTCTACCACGTCGCCTTCTTCCAGGAAGATAAAGCGGCGGGTTACCGGCAGCAGGGCCAGTTGGTCGGAGGCAATGAAGTTTTCGCCTACGCCACGGCCAATCACCAGCGGGCTACCTGAACGGGCAGCCACCAATACGCTCGGATCACGGCTATCCATCACCACGGTGCCATAAGCGCCACGCAACTGCGGGATCACACGCTGAACCACTTCCAGCAGCGTACCGCCCTGCTTCTGTTCCCAATGCACCAGGTGAGCAATCACCTCGGTATCAGTTTCAGAACTGAAGTGATAGCCACGCTCAATCAGTTGTTCGCGCAGCGGTTCGTAGTTTTCGATGATGCCGTTATGCACCACCGCGATGTAATCTGAAACATGAGGATGCGCGTTCGCTTCTGAAGGTTCACCATGCGTCGCCCAACGGGTATGGGCAATCCCGGTACCACCATGCAGATCCTGTTGCTCTGCCGCTTCAGCCAGTTTTTGTACTTTACCGACACGACGTAGACGGCTGACGTTCCCCTCGCTATCCACCACGGCCAGACCCGCTGAATCATAACCACGGTATTCGAGACGACGTAAACCTTCCAACAAGATTTCTGAGATATCACGTTGTGCTACTGCACCTACAATTCCACACATTAGTCGTATTCCTAATTAAGTGCCTTTCAGGGCACTTGCGATGCCTTGACCTGATTTTTGCCGGTTTTACCGTGCTTCCCCGAGCCTGTAGAGAATGGGGTTATTATGTTTTGCTCTGTGCTCTTTAGCGAAAGTACAGAGCAAAACCCCTCTCCCAAAGGAGAGGGAGGTAAAAATATTACTATTTCTTGGTTGGACGCTCCCAGCCTTGAATGTGCACCTGCTTGACCCGGCTCAACACCAGCTCATTATCCGCAATATCACGGGTCACCGTGGTACCGGCAGCGATCGTCACCCCTTTGCCTACGGTGACCGGAGCCACCAACTGAGTGTCCGAACCGACAAACACGCCGTCGCCGATAATGGTTTTGTGCTTGTTGGCACCGTCGTAGTTACAGGTAATGGTACCGGCACCGATATTCACATCGTCGCCAATTTCGGCGTCGCCCAGATAGCTCAGGTGGCCGGCTTTGGAGCCTTTGCCCAGGCGGGCCTTCTTGATTTCCACGAAGTTACCAACGTGGGCACCTTCTGCCAGTTCGGCCCCAGGGCGCAGACGGGCAAATGGGCCAACGGTACAGGCCGCTTCCAGCTGCGCATTTTCCAGCACGCTGTAAGGGCTGATCTCGCAGTCGTCGCCAATCACGCAGTCTCTCAGTACGCAGCCAGCACCGATCTTCACGCGGTTACCCAGCTTGACCATGCCTTCGATAATCACGTTAGCATCGATGGAGATATCACGGCCATGTTCCAGTACGCCACGCAGATCGAAGCGTGCCGGATCCAACAGCATCACGCCAGCCAGCAGCAGCTTCTCCGCCTGCTCGGCCTGATACACGCGTTCAAGCTGCGACAGTTGCAGACGGTTATTCACGCCTTCAACTTCGCTCAGGCGCGCCGGGTGTACCGCCTCAATCTTGTTACCCTCGGCATGCGCCAAGGCAATGATGTCGGTAATATAGAATTCACCCTGCGCGTTATTATTATTCAACTTGCCCAGCCAGCGCTTCAGATCGCGGCCATTGGCCACCAGAATGCCGGTGTTGATCTCATTAATCTGGCGCAGCTCATCGTTGGCATCTTTATGTTCGACAATACCCACCACGGTGCCGTTTTCGCGTACGATGCGGCCATAACCGCTCGGGTCTTGCAGCTTCACTGTCAGCAGGCCGATCCCCCCCTGAGGTTTGGCTGCCAGCAGACGCGTCAGCGTTTCGACGGCGATCAGTGGCACATCGCCATACAGCATCAGCACGTCTTCATCATCGGCAAAATGCGGTGCCGCCTGCTGCATAGCATGGCCAGTTCCCAACTGCTCAGCCTGCAACACCCAGTTTAGTGCATCATTGCGCAGGGTGCTTTTCAGCAGCTCGCCGCCGTGGCCGTAAACCAGATGGACGTTTTTGGCGCCCAGCTTCATGGCGGCATCAATGACGTGCTGCACCATCGGCTTACCCGCCAGCGGATGTAATACCTTGGGAAGGTCGGAATACATGCGTGTTCCCTTGCCCGCGGCGAGGATGACCACGCTTAATGTACTGTTAGACATAAGCAACCTGATAACTCCATTTTGATGGACGAAAGTAAACCCGTTTGCAAACGGAATTACTACATATTTCTCTACACGAATCCGGCGTACCCCCCGTGGCTCTAAGCCTACGATTATCCGGAGTATTCTCATTCAACCGCAAAAGAACTGTCGGCGATCGGCGACGCTTCACGGTGCCGTCAGCGCTAATACAGCACAATGCCTGGCCGGATGAAACGCTTATTTTAAAACAAAAAAAAAGCGACCCACAGGGGCCGCTTTCTTATTTCCACACGCTGCAGGCAACGCGGGAATTTACATCGCTTTTCTGGTGAGCTCGATAACGCGCAGTTTCGCGATCGCTTTCGCCAGTTCAGCAGATGCCTGAGCATAGTCGACATCGCCATGAGAGCTACGGATGTGCTCTTCAGCTTTACGCTTAGCTTCCAGCGCTCTCGCTTCGTCGAGGTCCGTTCCACGGATGGCAGTGTCCGCCAGCACGGTTACCACGCTCGGCTGTACCTCAAGGATACCGCCGGACAGGTAGATGAACTCTTCTTCACCGTGCTGTTTAACAATACGCACCATGCCAGGCTTGATGGCAGTCAGCAGCGGCGCATGGCCAGGGAAGATCCCCAGTTCGCCTTCGCTGCCTGTCACCTGGATCTTCTGCACCAGGCCGGAAAACATCTGTTTTTCCGCGCTGACGACATCCAGATGGTAAGTCATAGCCATATCACCCTCCTCTCAAGGCGTTACAGTTTCTTGGCTTTTTCCACTGCTTCTTCAATGGTGCCAACCATGTAGAACGCCTGCTCCGGCAGGTGGTCATAGTCGCCGTCCATAATGCCTTTGAAACCACGGATGGTGTCTTTCAGCGATACGAACTTGCCCGGAGAACCGGTAAAGACTTCTGCCACGAAGAACGGCTGAGACAGGAAACGTTGGATTTTACGCGCACGGGATACAACCAGCTTGTCGTCTTCTGACAACTCGTCCATACCCAGGATGGCGATGATATCTTTCAGTTCCTGGTAGCGTTGCAGAATAGACTGCACGCCACGCGCTACGTCGTAGTGCTCCTGGCCAACTACCAGCGGATCCAGCTGACGGCTGGTGGAATCCAGCGGGTCAACGGCCGGGTAGATACCCAGAGAAGCGATGTTACGGCTCAGTACCACGGTTGCATCCAAGTGAGCAAAGGTGGTGGCTGGTGATGGGTCAGTCAAGTCATCCGCAGGAACGTAAACAGCCTGCACAGAGGTGATTGAACCGGTCTTGGTAGAGGTGATACGTTCTTGCAGAACACCCATCTCTTCCGCCAGCGTTGGCTGATAACCTACCGCCGATGGCATACGGCCCAGAAGTGCGGACACTTCGGTACCGGCCAGGGTATAACGGTAGATGTTATCGACGAACAGCAGTACGTCACGACCTTCGTCACGGAACTTCTCAGCCATGGTCAAACCGGTCAGCGCAACGCGCAGACGGTTACCAGGTGGCTCGTTCATCTGGCCGTAAACCAGGGAAACTTTGTCCAGTACGTTGGAGTCGGTCATTTCGTGGTAGAAGTCGTTACCCTCACGAGTACGTTCACCCACGCCCGCAAACACAGAATAACCGGAGTGCTCGATCGCGATGTTACGGATCAGCTCCATCATGTTTACGGTTTTACCTACACCAGCACCACCAAACAGGCCGACTTTACCACCCTTGGCGAACGGGCAGATCAGGTCCATTACCTTGATACCGGTTTCCAGCAGATCCTGAGAGTTGGACAGCTCTTCGTAGCTTGGCGCCGGGCGGTGAATAGCCCAACGTTCTTCTTCGCCGATGTCGCCCTTCATGTCGATTGGTTGACCCAATACGTTCATGATGCGGCCCAGGGTAGCTTTACCTACCGGTACTTCAATTGGGTGCTGCAGGTCGGTTACGGCCAGACCACGACGCAGACCGTCTGAGGTCCCCATTGCGATACAGCGAACCACGCCGCCACCCAGCTGTTGCTGAACTTCCAGCACCAATTTCTCGGAGCCGTTTGCGACCTCAAGAGCGTCGTACACTTTTGGTACGGCATCCTGAGGGAACTCGACGTCCACCACGGCGCCGATTACCTGGATAATCTTTCCAGTAGCCATCTTGAATCCTCTACGTAATTCGTAAACCTAGCTTAAACCGCGGAGGCTCCCGAAACGATCTCGGTGAGTTCCTGAGTGATGCTGGCCTGACGCGCCTTGTTGTATACCAACTGCAGCTCTTTGATCAGGCTACCGCCGTTATCGGTTGCGGCTTTCATCGCGACCATTCGTGCGGCCTGCTCGCTGGCCAGGTTTTCCACGACGCCCTGATAAACTTGCGATTCCACATAACGGCGCAGCAAGGTATCAAGCAGCACTTTTGGATCGGGTTCATACAGGTAATCCCAGGATTTTTTCTTCAGTTCACTGTCATCAGAAGGTGGCAATGGCAGAAGTTGCAGTAACTGCGGTTCCTGGGACATCGTATTAACAAATTTGTTGCTGACAACGTACAGCTTGTCTAAACGACCTTCGTCGTAGGCTTGCAGCATCACTTTCACTGGACCGATCAGATCCGACAGGGAAGGGTTATCCCCCATGCCGGTCACCTGGGCAACCACGTTGCCGCCCACGGAACCAAAGAAAGAGGCCGCTTTTGAGCCAATCAGCGCTAAATCAGCTTCAACGCCTTTTTCAGACCAGCGTTTCATCTCTGCCAACAGCTTCTTGAACAGGTTGATGTTCAAGCCGCCACAGAGACCACGGTCAGTAGACACCACCAGATACCCGACGCGCTTAACGTCACGCTCATCCAGGTACGGGTGCTTATATTCCAGATTCCCTAAAGCCAGGTGACCAATCACCTCGCGCATGGTCTCTGCATAAGGACGGCTGGCCGCCATGCGTTCCTGCGATTTACGCATTTTGGAGGCGGCGACCATTTCCATCGCTTTAGTGATCTTCTGCGTGTTTTGCACGCTGGCGATCTTACTACGTATCTCTTTTGCGCCGGCCATCTCTGCTTCTCCTCATTGCCAGCGGCCTGCCGTCTTGCAACGTCAGGCCGCTATGCGTTACCAGGACTGGGTTGCCTTGAAGGTATCGAGGATGCCTTTCAGCTTGCCTTCGATCTCATCGTTATAAGCACCAGTTTGGTTGATGTGGTTCAGCAGTTCGGCATGCTCGCGGTCCGCAAAAGCAACCAGAGCGGCTTCGAAGCTGACAACTTTCGCCACTTCTACGTCGTTCAGGTAGCCACGCTCGGCGGCAAACAGCACCAGAGACTGTTGTGCGACGGACATCGGCGCATACTGTTTCTGTTTCAGCAGCTCGGTCACTTTCTGACCGTGGCTCAGCTGTTTACGCGTTGCATCGTCCAGATCGGAAGCGAACTGAGAGAACGCAGCCAGTTCACGATACTGTGCCAGAGCGGTACGAATACCACCGGACAGTTTTTTCATGATCTTGGTCTGTGCTGCACCACCCACACGGGATACGGAAATACCCGGGTTAACCGCCGGACGAATACCGGAGTTAAACAGGTTGGATTCCAGGAAGATCTGACCATCGGTAATCGAGATTACGTTGGTCGGAACGAACGCGGAAACGTCACCCGCCTGGGTTTCAATGATCGGCAGAGCGGTCAGTGAACCGGTTTGGCCTTTGACTTCACCTTTGGTGAAGGCTTCAACGTAGTCGGCGTTAACACGCGCAGCACGCTCCAGCAAACGGGAGTGGAGGTAGAATACGTCGCCTGGGTAAGCTTCACGACCTGGTGGACGGCGAAGCAGCAGGGAGATCTGACGGTAAGCAACGGCCTGTTTGGACAGGTCATCGTATACGATCAGCGCATCTTCACCACGGTCACGGAAGTATTCACCCATTGCGCAACCGGCATATGGTGCCAGGTATTGCAGTGCAGCGGATTCTGACGCGGTAGCCACAACCACGATGGTGTTGGCCAGTGCGCCGTGCTCTTCCAGCTTGCGCACCACGTTAGCGATGGTGGACGCTTTCTGGCCGATAGCCACGTAAACGCATTTGATACCGGAATCGCGCTGGTTGATGATCGCATCGATCGCCAGGGCGGTTTTACCGGTTTGACGGTCGCCGATCACCAGCTCACGCTGGCCACGACCGATTGGGATCATGGCGTCGACCGATTTGTAGCCGGTCTGTACAGGCTGATCAACAGACTGACGTTCGATAACGCCAGGTGCGATAGTTTCAACCGGAGAGAAACCGTCGTTGTCAACCGGGCCTTTACCGTCGATAGGTGCGCCCAGGGTGTTGACTACGCGGCCCAGCAGGCCACGGCCAACCGGAACTTCCAGAATACGGCCGGTACATTTTACCTTCATGCCTTCGGCCAGATCCGAATACGGACCCATTACCACGGCACCTACAGAGTCACGCTCCAGGTTCAATGCAATTGCGTAACGGTTGCCTGGCAGTGCGATCATTTCGCCCTGCATAACCTCGGCCAAACCGTGTACGCGGATGATCCCGTCGCTGACGGAAACGATGGTACCTTCATTGTGAGCTTCGCTCACTACATTGAACTGAGCAATGCGCTGCTTGATCAGTTCGCTGATTTCGGTGGAATTCAGTTGCATGCTCCAGTCCCCTTAAGACTGCAAGACGTCTGCCAGGCGCTCGAGACGGCCACGTACGCTGCCATCGATCACCAGATCACCAGCACGGATAATGACACCGGCCAGTACAGACTTGTCAATTTTGCAATTCAGCTTAACTTTGCGTGACAGACGTTTTTCCATCGCAGCGATAATCTTGGCTTGCTGTGTGTCGTTCAGTGCGCTCGATGAGAGCACCTCGACTTCGACGGTGGATTCCAACGCGGCGCGCAGTTCGATGAACTGTTGCAGCACCGCAGGAAGGACCAGTAAACGCCCATTTTCGGCCATTACACGGATAAAGTTCTGGCCATGTTCGTCGAGCTCATCGCCACAAACCGCAATAAACGTGTTGGACAAGGTTTCTGGTGCTACCGCACCGGAAAGCAGTTCCGCCATCTGTTCATTACGCGTGACAACAGCAGTAAACGCCAGCATTTGCTGCCAGCGTTCTACGCTTTGGTTCTCAACGGCAAAGTCAAAAGCTGCTTTGGCGTAGGGGCGAGCTACGGTGATAAATTCAGACATCAGCCCCTCCCTCCTTACAGTTCAGCGACCAGTTTATCAACGATGTCGCTGTTAGCAGCTTCATCCACGGAACGTTCGATGATCTTCTCGGCACCGGCAATTGCCAGCATCGCGACTTGCTTACGCAACTCTTCACGAGCGCGCTTACGTTCGGCTTCGATCTCAGCCTGAGCCTGCGCCACGATTTTGTTACGTTCCTGCTCGGCTTCTGCTTTCGCTTCGTCCACGATCTGAGCTTTGCGTTTGTTTGCTTGCTCAATAATCGCCTGGGCTTCCGCTTTGGCAGTTTTCAGCTGGTCGGTCGCATGGGCTTGCGCTAAGTCCAAATCTTTTTTGCCACGTTCTGCGGAAGCGAGGCCATCAGCAATTTCTTTCTGACGCTTCTCGATGGCAGCCATAATTGGCGGCCATACATACTTCATGCAGAACCAGACAAACAGGATGAACGCGATAGCCTGGCCGAGGATTGTTGCGTTAAGATTCACAGCACAATGCCTCTTTAAAAGTTAATAATGTGGTTTCTTTGTAGAGTGTGAACCCTACTTACGCGACAGCAAACATCACGTACAAACCCAGACCAACAGCGATCATCGGGATGGCGTCAACCAGGCCCATAACGATAAAGAACTGTGTACGCAACAGCGGGATCAGATCAGGTTGACGTGCAGCGCCTTCCAAGAATTTACCACCCAGGATGCCGATACCGATCGCAGCACCGATTGCCGCTAACCCCATCATAATAGCGGCAGCCATGTACAGCAGATCCATATTCAGGTTTTCCATGACAGTCTCCAGTTTGTTTCAGTTTAATAGTGCAAGTGTTTTAAGAAAATCAGTGCTCTTCAGACGCCATCGACAGATAGACAATCGTCAGAACCATGAAAATAAAGGCTTGAAGCGTAATGATCAGGATGTGGAAGATTGCCCAAGGCAAACTCAGCATCCACTGTGACCACCACGGCAACAGACCAGCAATCAGGATGAAGATCAACTCACCCGCATACATGTTGCCGAACAGTCGCAGACCCAGTGAAACAGGTTTGGACAGCAGGCTGACACCTTCAAGGATCAGGTTAATGGGAATAAATACCGGGTGGTTGAACGGCTGCATGGTTAACTCTTTGACGAACCCACCAATGCCTTTCATTTTAATGCTATAGAACAGGATCAGGACAAATACGGCCAACGCCATCGACAGCGTGATGTTCACGTCGGCGGTAGGGACGACACGCAGTGCCGGCAGACCAAGCTGGGTTCCGATATAAGGCAGGAAGTCAACCGGGATGAGGTCCATCAGGTTCATCAGGAATACCCAGACGAACACCGTCAGCGCCAACGGAGCAATCACCTTGCTCTTGCCGTGATACATATCCTTGACGCTGTTATCGACAAAGCCAACGATCAGCTCAACGGCGGTTTGCAGCTTGCCGGGAACGCCACTGGTGGCGTTTTTGGCTACCTTGCGGAAAATAGCCAGAAAAACCACCCCGAGGACGACGGAGAAAAACATCGAGTCGAGGTTAATCGACCAAAAACCAGTCCCGACCTGAAGCTGCGTCAGGTGGTGACCGATATACTCCTGTGGACTGTTGAATCCCTCTGCAGACATGATGCCTCTACCCTTATTTAGTTAATTTCGGTAACTGTTAATCACGGCGGGTGCCACTATCTGCACCACTAACACCGCTAAATAGGTCAGGCCAAGCGGTACAAACGCCACTTTGAACACCCCAAGCGCCACGATCAGCAAAACGATGGTGATCACGACCTTTAGCCCTTCACCAATGGCGAACGACCAGGCAACCCGTCCGGGTGCCGGCGTCTGTGCCTGGTGACGCAAGGCAAACAGCATAAACATGGCATTGGGTAACCAGGCAGCCAGGCCACCTGCCAGTGCCGAACCGCTCCACTCCAGACTTTTCAGGCCGAAGGCAGCGCTGATCAAAACAAAAGTCATTAACTGCAGCAACAGCAACTTACGTGCAACTTTTCCGCTGTACAGGGACACAGACATGACGTTTGTTCTCTCCGTACCCCTGAGGGGGTATGCCGACGTATAAAACTGCCTTTGCGGTTCTGAGTCAAGCAGCAAAAAACGTGCAAATTATACGGGCCACTCCAACGAATTCAATCGATAAGTAGCGAAAAGGTGAACAATTATTTAAATTTCCCCTTTTCGGGCTCTTTTCACAAGAAAATGGCCGGAATAATCGCTCGCATTTATTTGTCTGACTATTCCACGGTTGCGGTAAGAAACGTGCAACCGATCACAATACTGACTATTAATGAGTTATAGCCCAGGTTCACGACCGAGGTCTTTAGCTTTTTGGGCGATCAAAAAATATTATAAATCAAATCATTACAACGTAACCATTCAAAAACAATCCTTATACCCCGTAAAAACCTTTTATTGACATTCACAGGAATAATAAAGCAACACTCAATTAACACTGACAGCAAATCGGAATCTTTCACACATTGTTGCTAACGTGACTATCACCCACTGGAATGATGCATTTTTGACACAACAATGTTAATCAAAGGTAAATAAGCTAAGGGGAGAACCTATATGATTAGCCTGCTTGCTATTTATCTTCTATACCCTACACCAATCGCTGATTATTTGATGCTAAACAATTCTGATTTGGCTTTAGTGAGCTTTCAGGACGATCAAATGGCGCTCGCCCTCCAGCTCCGGCACCTGCAAACGCACCACCGACTCCAAAGCAATCCCTTCTGGCAACTGAGCCAACTCGTCTTGCGGGCAAACCCCTTTCAGCGCATAAAAACGCCCCTGCCCTTTGGCTGGCAGATGGTGACACCAGACCAACATGTCTTGCAGTGAAGCAAAAGCACGGCTGATCACGCCATCAAACGGCGGTTCTGCCACAAACTCTTCTACACGGCTCTGTACCGGCTCGATATTGTTCAACCCCAGCTCATGCTGAACCTGCCGCAGGAAGCGTACGCGCTTGCCCAGGCTGTCTAACAGGGTGAAATGCGCATCGGGCCGCACTATTGCCAAAGGAATGCCAGGCAAACCAGGGCCGGTGCCAACGTCGATAAAGCGTGAACCTGTCAGATGGGCATTCACCACGATGCTGTCCATGATATGACGCACCAGCATTTGCTGCGGATCGCGAACGGAAGTGAGGTTGTAAGCCTTGTTCCACTTGTCGAGCATAGCGACATAGCCCAACAATTGCTGTTTTTGTTGATCGGGAAGCGAAATTCCAGCCGCCGAAAGCAACGAATCCAATTTTTTTTGCACAACAGAGTCCTCTGACAGGCGTGGAACAGCAGGCCAATCTGCAACTGCTCTCTTAGGCAGTCTATGATAATTCAGGCTTGAGGTGATGTCAGCGGCCGTTTGCTCAGCAGATAGGCAAACGGCCACTCGGTGAGCGTATTTATGCGCTGCGGCGCAGTAAGCCCTGCTTTTTCAGCCAGATCAGCAAAATGGAGATCGCTGCTGGGGTGATACCGGAAATGCGCGAAGCCTGGCCGATCGAGTTAGGTTTGTGATCGTTCAATTTGGCGATCACCTCATTGGACAATCCGGAGACCTGACGATAATCGAGATCAAGCGGCAGCACGGTGTTCTCGTTGCGCTGCTGCTTGTCGATCTCATCTTGCTGGCGAGCGATGTAGCCTTCGTATTTCACCTGAATTTCCACTTGCTCAGCGGCTTCGGTGTCTGCCAGTGCAGGAGCAAAAGCAGCTACTGCGGTCAGTTGGCCATAATCCATTTCCGGGCGGCGCAGCAATTCTTCGCCGTTGGCTTCGCGTGACAAAGGCGCTTTCAGCAGGACGTTAACCTGTTCGACGTTCTCTGAATGCGGGTGCACCCAGATATCACGCAGACGCTGGCGTTCCTGTTCGATGTGCTCAAGCTTTTCGCAGTAGCGCTGCCAGCGTTCATCGTCAACCAGCCCCAGCTCTCGGCCTTTTTCCGTCAGGCGCAGATCGGCGTTGTCTTCACGCAACATCAGACGGTATTCGGCACGTGAGGTAAACATGCGGTACGGCTCTTTGGTGCCCAGAGTACTGAGATCGTCTACCAGTACCCCCAGGTAAGCCTGATCGCGGCGTGGTGACCAGCCTTCGTCTTCAACGGCATAACGCCCGGCGTTCAACCCGGCCAACAGGCCTTGTGCAGCAGCTTCTTCGTAACCGGTGGTGCCGTTGATCTGGCCTGCGAAGAACAGCCCTTGAATAAATTTGCTTTCCAACGTCGGCTTCAGATCGCGTGGATCGAAGAAATCGTACTCGATGGCATAACCAGGGCGAACGATGCGGGCATTTTGCATCCCTTCCATCGAACGTACGATTTGCATCTGAACGTCAAACGGCAAACTGGTGGAAATCCCATTCGGGTAGATCTCGTTGCAGGTTAACCCTTCAGGTTCCAGGAAGATCTGGTGCGCATTACGATCGGCAAAGCGCATCACTTTGTCTTCGATCGATGGGCAGTAGCGTGGGCCGATCCCTTCGATGATCCCGGCATACATCGGGCTACGATCGAGGTTATTGCGGATCACGTCATGCGTTTTTTCATTGGTGTGCGTGATGTAGCACGGCACCTGTTGCGGATGCTGGCTGGCGTTGCCCAGGAAAGAAAACACTGGGATTGGCGTATCGCCATGCTGCTCAGCCAGAACGCTGAAGTCTATGGTGCGTGCATCGATACGGGGAGGTGTACCCGTTTTCAGGCGATTGACATGCAGAGGCAGTTCACGCAGACGCTGTGACAAAGAGATCGACGGAGGATCCCCGGCACGGCCACCGCTGTAGTTTTCCAGGCCGATGTGGATCTTGCCATCCAGGAAGGTGCCCACGGTCAGTACTACCGCTTTGGCACGGAATTTCAGCCCCATCTGGGTCACCGCACCCACCACGCGATCGTTCTCGACGATCAGATCCTCAACCGGTTGTTGGAAGATCATCAGGTTTGGCTGGTTCTCCAATGCGGTACGAACGGCTTGGCGATACAGGACGCGATCTGCCTGAGCTCGAGTGGCTCGCACTGCCGGGCCTTTGCTGGCGTTTAGTATCCTAAACTGAATGCCTGCATGGTCGATCGCCTTGGCCATCAGCCCGCCGAGTGCGTCGATTTCCTTGACCAGATGCCCTTTCCCGATACCACCGATCGCCGGATTACAGGACATTTGTCCCAGCGTGTCGATATTGTGGGTCAGTAATAAAGTCTGACGTCCCATACGTGCCGCAGCCATGGCGGCTTCGGTTCCGGCATGGCCACCACCGATGATAATGACGTCAAATTGCTCTGGATAAAACATGGAACAGCACCTCGGAGTACTTGCGAACGATCGTTGTTTGCCCTGGGGGGAGGATTCTACTCAAGTTTAGTCGATCGACCAAGCGGTCAGGATCTTAGGTAATTAAAAGAAGATCTTTTTTATTTAAAGATCTCTTTATTAGATCTCTTATTAGGATCGCGATCCTCTGTGGATAAGTGATTATTCCACATAAAGATCAGCCGATTAAGCAGGATCGTTTGCTGTGAATGATCGGTGATCCTGGCCAGTATAAGCTGAGATCTAAATGGCATGTTATCCACAGGACAGAAAGCGTACGACGGTTGTTATTGGGATAACTACCGGTTATACCCTGCTTTCAAGCCTAGTTATACACAATCGTTCGCGCGATCTTTAACCGAATTAGAGTAAAATAATCCAATTCTTCAGCCATTCTTCGGCAGGATCCTCGGGAATTTCATGTTGGGTCACGTCGATCTCGAGACGATCGCCGATCCTTTTCGCTCCACGAGCCTGGAAAAGATCGTCGATCTGTTTGATCGCACCACAGAAGGTATCGTACTCAGAACTGCCCAAACCGACGGCACCAAACTGCACCTGAGATAAATCAGGCTGCTGCTCTGCCAGTTGTTCCAGCAGCGGCTGCAAGTTATCTGGTAAATCACCGGCACCGTGAGTGGAGGAAACCACCAGCCAGCGGCCTGACAGCGTCAATTCATCCAATTCAGGGCCATGCAGCATTTCTGTTGAGAAACCTGCTTCTTCGAGTTTCTCGGCCAAATGTTCAGCCACGTATTCTGCGCTGCCAAGCGTGCTGCCACTGATCAGAGTGATGTCTGCCATGAATGAATGATCCCAACCTTAAACTCAAGAGGCCGTATTGTACTCTGTGAATCAGCTGGGATCTACCTGTGGATAATATGGGTATAACGATCGAGGGAATCTGGATCCACCCACAACATCTACGGTTCATCAGACACAATTATGGTGCTATTTTTTCATAATTGATTGATTTAACTAGCTAGAAATTCTGTTGGCGGGGGCTGAAGCCATCTTGCCAACCTTGCCGTGGTGGTTGCTATGTGAGGATAAGTTTTATTTTTCAGCTGGTGGATAAGACAGAGGGGGGCGCGAAAGCCCTGTGCATGAGCGCAGAAGCAGGCTGGCAGTATGATGACATGATCAGCCGCGGCTATGGTTAACCCTGTCACCCATTCCTTCATCAAACCCTAAGGTCTTCAAATCGCAGCTTTGCTCCCCTAGCTTCTCCCGGGCTAGGGGGCAAAAGATCGGTTATAGCGTGATGCGCCCCATCATTAGCAACCAGATGACGATGGCATCAAGCAGCAACAGGATAGCCAGATAAAAAATTTCTTTATTCTGGAACAGCGGCTGATTGTCACCCTTCTCTTTACGAGACCATATGAACACCGGTAGCCCGCAGGTAAGCAGAATGGGGACCAGTGCTACATATTGGATTTGGCTGGCATAAAGGATAAACAGGCAGAATATGACGCCAAGAATGCCGCTGACAAGGGCAAATTTACGCCCCTTTTTGGCATACTGATCATACTCTCGATTGAGGCAAATTTTCGCCATATACAAGGTCGTGGTGATGTATGCAGGCACCACCATCAACGCACTAATGTTGTACATCGTGTTCCAGGCGTCATTAGAAAAATAGACTAATAACATCGCGGCCTGCATCACAAAACTGCTGACCCAAAGGGAAACATTGGCGGCCTGTTTGCTATTGGTGCGCGCAAAAGCCCGTGGGAAAGCGCCTTTTTGCCCGGCAACCATGGGAATTTCGGCGCAGAGCATCGTCCAGGCTAGCCAGCCTGCCAGTACGGAAATAATCAATCCTACGTTCATTAGCCAACCACCCCAGTGACCGACTACTTTCGCCAGGACGCCTGCGGTTGATGGATTACTGACTTGAGAAAGTTCAGCCTGTGGCATAACGCCAAACGGCAATATTGACATCAGTATGTAGATGATAAGCGCCAACAAAAAACCCAGTAGCGTGGCCTTACCGACATCTTTCTTGTTTTTGGCGCGTCCTGAAAGAACGACGGCGCCCTCTACGCCAATAAATGCCCATAGTGTTACCGTCATTGGGGCCAGAATTTGCGACATCAGTGATACGGGTTTAGCGTGGTTGCCGACCCCTTCAACGATTTGTGGTGCCGTTCCCCAAAAGTTGCTAAACAGCTGAGAATAGTTGATTAAGAAGCCCAGTATGACAACAAACAGCACCAGTGGTACAAGTTTGGCGATGGTACCGAGAGTGTTCACAAAACCTGCAACTTTTGTCCCGGACAAGACCAGGAAGTTGTAACCCCAAATCAAAACCGAACCGCAGATAATTGAATTGAGGTTATTCCCATCGGTGAATACACCGGGGAAAAACTGGTTTAACGCATCCATCAAGATTACGGCGAAGGCGACGTTGCCAAAGGCAGTCATCAGCCAGTATCCCCAGGCGACGTTGAAAGCAATAAATGAGCCGAAGCCCTCCTGGGCGTACATATAGACGCCCGCCTGTAGGTCTGGGCGCAGGTCGGACAATAGGCGAAACGAGTTAGCGATAAAGTAGATACCAATACCTGCGATAAGCCACGCGATAATGATCGGCCCTACTGCCGAGGTAGCTGCTGTGTTTTGGGGCAGGCTAAATACCCCACCGCCCAGCATAGAACCTACAACAATGGCGATTAATGCAATTAGCCCGAGCTTGTGCTCGCCGTCCGTCTTTGCTGCGTCAGTAGCACTTGTTGCTGATGTTGAAGATTGATTTGACATAAATAAAACCCTTGCATCGGAATAGACATCACCCCGGCCCTGGCGGGTCGGAGTGATGAGATAACCAGCTGATTATTGACGACCTTTTTTAATTGTTGGAGACACCCGGCGTTTGAAACGGAGCTGTTCCGGCCGCTTTACGGCTTCGCGTTCATCTTCAATGATGGCTCTTACCCAAAAATCACCATTTTCATCAACGTTGATACCCTGGATCTCATGTTCAAAACCTGGGAAGTGCTTATCAAACTCCTGTAAAGCACGCAGATAGCCCATAATGCCTTTGTCGCCCACTGGCAGACGTTCACCCGGCATTAAGACTGGGATACCTGGTGGGTAAGGAACCAACATGCTGGCGGCAATACGGCCAGAAAAATCATCCAGGCGGATGTGTTCCGCCTTATAGCGCAGCACTTTCTGATAGGCCGCAGACGGAGTCATCACCGGTTCAGGGTCGGTATTAACCGCTTCATTAATGTGGTTCATCAGATCCAGTTCGCGCATTTTTTCATGCATCTGCTGGCAGAGTTGTTTCAGGGTCAAGTTATCGTAATGCGGTGATAGACCTTTCAAAGATGTAATAGCATCAACGGCAAGCGCATCGGAGTCATAGAGTTTTTTAAAGGTCAGCAGGCTTTCAATTAACGTGCCCCATTTTCCTTTGGTGATACCTACAGAAAACAGAATGAGGATCGTGTAATCGCCGGTGCGGGCAATTTCAATCCTTTTGTCATCGAGGAATTTGGTAATCAAATAGCCAGGTATACCCTGTTCTTGATAACTACCGTCCAGATTAATGCCTGGGCAGGTAATGGTGACTTTTACCGGATCAAGCATGCTATTGGTATCAATCAGATCTTCATCGTGAAAGCCGTGCCAGCTATCGCCCGCACACAATTCCCAACATTCAGGACCCTGGTTGAGTAGCTCAAGCGGAGCCTCTTCAAAGCTGTACTGTTTACCCGTTGCCTTATCATTAACCTCCGCCGGCTGTAGAACGTCAAAAAACCAGGCTGATTCGCCCTCTTGTTCACGAATCTGGCGTTTAACGGAAACGACGGCTTTTCGGAACGCAATCGCTTCATCGATCGACTCCTGTACCAAGGAACGACCGGAATCTCCCTGCATCATACTTACCGCTACATCAATTGAAGCAATGATTGGGTAAAAGGGAGATGTGGTGCCGTGCATCATGAAGGAATCGTTAAAATCATCAAAATCCAGCGGCGCGCGGTGGCTTTTTTTCACATGGATCATTGAGGCCATTGATAGAGAAGGCAGCATTTTATGGGTCGACTGCACGGCAAAAATGGTCGGACGATCGGGAGTGTCTTCAACGTCCATGGCGAAACGGTTCTTATACATCGGATGGAAACGGGCATATGCATACCAGGCTTCGTCAAAATGAATACGTGGTACGCTGGCTCCCAGATATTTCACCACGTCATTAACGTTGTAACAGAAACCATCATAGGTACAGTTAGTGACAACCGCATAAGTAGGCGAGGTGTCTACCGCATCTGAAGTCAGCGGGCTTTTGGCGATCAACTCATCAATACTTTCTTTTTTCAGGCGTTGAGTCGGTATTGGGCCAATCAGCCCATAGGCATTACGCGTGGGCTTAAGATAAACTGGACGTGCCTGGGAAAGGGTAAGACCATGATTTAGCGATTTATGGCAGTTACGGTCGACAATGGCAATTTCATCCGCTGCGACCGCCCCTTGAGCCACGATACGATTGGAGCCGGATGAGCCGGAAACGCCATAGAACGTCCAATCAGCGCCAAAAAGCTCTGCGGCGATGTCTTCTGATTTTTTGGACGGCCCAGCATGAATGAGGTAATCCCCCATTTCAGCGGTAGCGACCCCGATATCGGCCCGCATCATGTTTTCGCCGAAGAAGTTGATAAATTCGGTACCGACAGGATGCTTTAAATAGGCCATGCCGCCCATATGCCCTGGGCAGTCCCAGTAATAGTCGCCGTCTTCGGTAAAGTTTTTTAGCGTTTTAAAGTAAGGCGGCAGCAGGTTTTCAGCATATCGGTGAATAAGCGTATAAATACGGTTGGCAGTGAAGGTCGGGGTTTCAGAAAATAAATAAATATACTCATTTATCTCTTTGAGTATAGCAAGGGGCACCCCGTCAGTGACATTATCTTCAGATAATAAGAAAAGAGGCGCAGTGGCATTTCGCTTACGGAAAACATCAATGAACTCCTGACATTCAATACCTGTTTCAGGATTGCTTGAGTCCCAGCAGATCCCTACCGCACTGTATTTTTGGCTTTCATTAACAACCTTCACTGCATCGCTAATTTGATCCACAATGAAGGTGGTAAACCCTCTGGCTTTAACCGCCGCGTTGAGCTCTTCGAGAGCTTGTATCGCGGGATTATTTTGTTTTAATCCTCGAGAGGATACAAACAAAATATTGTGATTAAACTTCATGATTAATTACCTTTTTTGAATGAATAAATGAGTGGCCACCGATTAATAGGCGACAAAACATGACGTCTGAACAACAAAAATTGGGTTATAGCTTTATCGTACCATTCATAAAGAGAAATCCTGTAAATGCATCAAGAGCGATTAATGATAAGAAAATTTTCATTTCATTACCCTTAAATATTTTTTTTATTCCTCCATCATGGATACGTGCCCAAAAGAATAACGGTAATCCCAGAGTTAAAAGCATTGGCACCATGGCAAGATATTTCGGCTCGCTGGCGTAAAACATAAACAAGCAAAATAACAGCCCTATGACACCACTGATTAGTGCACTGATACGACCATTACGAACATAATTATTATATTCACCATTGATACATAACTTGCATAAGTAAGCGGTGGACAGCAGATAGACGGGTAAAACTGTCAAGGCTGAAATCGAGAGCATGGCTATCCAGGCGTTACTTGAAAAGTAAACCATCAAAACCACAAGCTGCATTAAAGCGCTGCTGACCCATAGTGAAACCGATGCCGCTCCTTGATGGTTTCGTCTGGCAAATTTTTCTGGGAAAGCTGCATTTTGGGCCGCAACCATAGGGATTTCTGCACAAATCATGGTCCAGGCTAACCAACTGGTTAACACCGAGATCAGCACACCAATATTAATCAGTCTTTCGCCCCACTCGCCGACAACAATCTTCAGGATCCCTGCCGTTGATGGCGTGGCGATCACGCTCAGTTGTTTTTGAGTCAAGACCCCGAAAGGCAGGATAGAAATCAAGATACATATGATAAGTGAAATGATAAAACCAATTAAGGTTGCCCTGCCGACATCTTTTTTGTTTTTTACTCTTCCAGACAACGCAACGGCACCTTCAACACCAATAAAACACCATAGAGCAACATCAAGTGGCGACTTTATCTGGGAGAATACCGAGCCTAGATACTCCTTAGGAAATAAAGGATTGTTTGCCCAGATGTTACTGGTGAGTTCGTTAACGTTAAGGAAATAAACCAGAACGAATACAAATATCACTAGAGGTATTAATTTTGCTAACGTCCCTATAATATTTACCGCACCAGCCAGTCTTGTGCCAGACAACACTAAAAAATTGAATCCCCAGATGAGAATTGATATGCCAATAATTGAAGGAATATTATTCCCGCCGCTAAAACCTCCCGGGATAAAATAATTCAGCGTATCCATCACCATGATACCAAAGGCGACGTTGCTGAAAATAGTCATCAGCCAATAGCCCCATACGACAATAAATGCACAGAAGGTACCAAAGCCTTCCTGAGCATACATGTAGATGCCAGCCTGTAGGTCTGGCCTAATATCCGAAAGAATAATAAATGTACGAGAAATGAAAAACATTCCGAAACCGCAGATTAGCCAGGCTATAGTCACAGAACCTACTGCTGAACTGGCGGACATATTCTGTGGTAGCCCATCAACGCCGCTGCCAATCATCGAACTGACGACGATAGCAACTAATGCCAAAAGACCTAATTTTTGATTGCTATCTTTTCCTGCTATGCCTGTAGGCATAATTTATCTTCCTCTTATAAAAAATAACGGTATAGATTGTTATTTTTTTAGCGTAAATCCTTTTTCCTTTTAAGGTAGAATTCCCGAAATTGATGCTGAGAGTACTAACTAATTTTGAAGGGTATTAGTGTGGAGTTAATTTTCATACAGATAAAGTCAGTTATCGTAGATAGCTGACTTTATCTGATAGACATTATTTAATGTCGTTAATCCACTGCTTAAATTCTTCCAGCTTGCTTTCAGGTTTTTGCTTGCAGGCTTTGATGACCAGTGGAACGTAGGTGGTTTCTACTTCATTCCAGTCAACATAATCACCTTGCTGAAAAACATTATCTTTATTGACCACCCAGAATGCTACGGGGGTCATTGCCTTAGGATTCAGATCAATAAATTCTTTGCAAGTCATATCCTGCGGGGTTGTTTTAACCGTGGTTTCTGCGTTGGCAACATTAATGCCAGCTACAACCAAAGCGGAAGCGATAAGGATATTTTTGGTAAATTTAGTCATGATAACTATCTCCTGTTAATAATAAAAATATTGAAAAATGTGTCGAAATTATGCGCCGGAGTAACTGTCCTTATGATGGTTAAAACCATAGTTAAGCATGAAGAAAAACCATGAAGTTAACACCATTTCAAGACCGATTAACATTACGGTTAATAGATATGATGTGTTTTCACCAGCACTCAGCCACAGGAATGCAATAGCAAAATCCAGGATCCCGATAAAAATACACCAGTAACGCCCAATCATTTCACTATTGTTAAATGCTGTGGTCAGACGACTCAATCCCCCTAACAAAAATAGAATGCAAATGAGCATTGAAAGAATATTCATTCCTATCATGGGGCTTGATAAAAAACTCACTCCCAGAAAAACATAGATAATACCGAACAGAAGCAATGAAAAAAAACTCGAAGTGTTTTTTATGAAAGCGAATGCGCTGACGAAGGAGTATATCCCTGAAATAACAAATAAGCTTCCTATCAGATAGCTCAAAGCAATGCCAGAATAGACAGGGATCAGTAAACATAAAGTGCCGCACAGTAAAAACAATACGGCTAAAAACAACGCTGTTTTTTTATATTTACTCAATATCCGGAGACTGAGTTTGTTAATGGTATCACTGTCAATATAAACCATGATCTCTCCCTTGCTTGCCACGCCTATTATCAGCGCATGATCAAAGTGTAGTTCTATAAAGTGAGAGAATAATATTTTAAACGACTCATTAGGTATATAAGAGCATATAACGACAGATGTCGTATGATTCCTACATATGTAAGACTTACATTTATAATTATTAACAGATTACTGATATTTACGTGCATAACCAAATTAATCAACAATTGATCAACATGCTTCAGAAACACCCTATTGATGCAAACGTGCCCTCCGTAAACTCGATTTTCAATCTTTTTTTGATTTTACTCAAATCATGTTTGGGCTGTTTTACACAGCACCACGGGCCTATCATAGAGGCTTGTGGGCTGTGAAAAATCGCTTATTAAGGCGTAATGGTACGCATGATAGGATTCTGCAGGGAGATCAGCGTCTCCGTTGACTGAATCTCATCGATGGTCTGGATCTTGTTGATCAGAACCTGTTGCAACGCATCGATCGAACGGCACATCACCTTGATAAACACGCTGTAGTGGCCGGTGGTGTAATAGGCTTCCACTACTTCCTCCAGGCTTTCGAGCTTTTTCAGCGCCGAAGGGTAGTCCTTGGCACTCTTCAATATGATGCCGATAAAACAGCAGACGTCGTAACCCAGCTGCTTTGGGTTCACATCAACCCGCGTTCCGGTGATGATCCCGGCCTGTTTCATCTTCTCCACGCGCACATGAATGGTGCCGGGGCTGACGGCAAAATTCTTCGCCAGTTCGGCGTAAGGCATGCGGGCATTCTCCATTAACGCGTTGAGGATGCCGCGATCGAGATTATCGATCTGATAAATTTCTGCCATTAAATGCCCCTTTAATTGCCGTTTGTTGAATTATCACCGCTTAAAAATGACTGATTAAAAGCGAAAAGGCAATATTGATTGATGGATATTGAATTTAGATGCCATTCTGTTGCTTAATCATTGGCAACTAGACAGGTTATTCAAGAGATACGGCAATGAAAAAGCAGTTTATCCAAAAACAACAACAAATCAGCTTCGTGAAATCCTTCTTCTCCCGCCAGTTGGAACAGCAGCTTGGCCTGATTGAAGTGCAGGCTCCGATCCTCAGCCGACTGGGTGACGGTACTCAAGATAACCTTTCGGGCAGTGAAAAAGCCGTTCAGGTGAAGGTCAAAAGCCTACCGGACTCGACGTTTGAAGTGGTGCACTCGCTGGCTAAATGGAAGCGTAAAACCCTGGGCGAGCACGATTTCAGCGCGGGTGAAGGTGTGTATACCCATATGAAAGCGCTGCGCCCGGATGAAGATCGCCTGACGCCGATCCACTCGGTGTATGTCGATCAGTGGGATTGGGAACGTGTAATGGGAGATGGCGAACGTAGCCCGGCTTACCTGCAAGATACCGTTAAGCGTATCTATGCCTCTATAAAAGAAACGGAAGCCGCGGTGAGCCGTGAATTTGGTCTGGCACCGTTCCTGCCAGAACAGATCCACTTTGTTCACAGCGAAACGCTGCTGCAACGCTACCCTGAACTGGATGCTAAAGGTCGTGAACGTGCGATCGCCAAAGAATTGGGGGCCGTATTCCTGATTGGTATTGGTGGCAAACTCTCACATGGCAAATCCCATGACGTACGTGCACCGGATTATGATGACTGGACCACGCCAGGTATCGAAGGGCTGAAAGGGTTGAACGGTGACATCGTGGTGTGGAACCCGGTGCTGCAGGATGCGTTTGAACTCTCTTCAATGGGCATCCGCGTTGATGCGGCGGCGCTGCAACATCAGCTGACGTTAACCGACGATCTGGATCGCCTGAAGCTGGAATGGCACCAGTCCCTGCTGCGTGGTGAAATGCCTCAGACGATTGGTGGCGGTATTGGCCAATCACGCCTGGTGATGCTGCTGCTGCAACTGTCGCATATTGGGCAGGTACAGTGTGGCGTGTGGGGACCAGAAGTACGCGAGAGCGTTGCTGGGCTGCTGTAACAGCTAGCGACTCCAACGCCGCAGTAAACGGCTTTTTAACCCGGTATCAAAGCGCCAGATATGATCGAAGATGCGCATGATGCCGGGTTTGCCATAGGCTGACATAGCCACCGCATGAAAGCGTTGTTGGTGGCTGTGCTGCTGTGACCTCACCTTCTTGATCACCTCTTCCGGCAACCGCTGGGCAATAAAATCGGAAATAATCACCGCATCGGCGTCAAACCAGTCGCTTTCCGCCATTTTGCCGACAGTGGCGTTCAGGCAGGCGGCCAAATCCGTCCCGCCACGAAAATGCTGGCCCAGGAACCGCACTGCCTGTTCGATACCGCTGGCGGCCGTCAGTTCATAGTGCACAATCTGGCTGGCAAACAGCATGATGTAGCAGCGGCGGTTATCTGCCAGAGCAATGCGCAGCAGTGCCAGGCAAAAGGCCTTGGCGCATTGTTCATTAAAGCCGCCCATTGAGCCGGAAGTATCTACGCAGACAATAAATGGCCCGCGTGGTTGCCGGTCCTGCTGCTGATGAGTGACCTGACGCATCATGATCTGTTCCTGCCAGGCATCCCCTTGCAGGCGATAGGTCAGCAACCGTTTTTCCAGCAGCCGCCGGTAAAACTCAAACTCCAACTCTTCAATGCCCAACGCCGCCAGTTCGGGTGGCAGTAGCCGCAGGATGTCGTCACTTTGGTGTATACCGCTGACCTCTTCCGGCTGAATGGCGGGTACCTGAACCATCACTCTGTACGGTTCCGGCTGCGCATCTTGTTGCTGCACCGCCTTGGCTTCATAGCTGCGGCCCAGCTGTTGTGCCAGCTTTTGTAGCTCTGGCTGCTGTTGCAGGAAGTCACCGTACTCCACCAGCCGTTGGTAGTCACCGCGTTGTAACTGGCCTTTGCTCATATCCCACAATCTGCCTGCGGCCGTGTCGTTCTCTGCCAGCACAGGTTCCAGTGCGCCGCTCAGTGCCAGCCGCTCTTGCAGCTCGGCCATCAGTTGTTCACGTTCCTGCTCCAGTAACTTATGGTGCAGCATCGTGGCCTGCAGCGTCAGGCTAATGCGCCAGCGTTGCAGAAACAGGGTCTGGAAGCTGCCATCGAGCGGATGAGCGGGGAGGTCGGCGGCGTCCACCATGCTCCGTGCCTGGGCGTAAAACGGCGATGCGCATTGGCGTAGCAGATCGAGCGTGTCGTTAAGGTTTTGCGAGAACTGGCCGTGGCTTTCCAACTGGCACTGCTGATAGCGGTAAAACTCTTGCGCCAGCACCGGTGGCACCACGGCTTGCTGAATGCGATCCTTCAGTTGCAGCTTCCATTGAGGCAGATCGCGGTTGATCGCCCGGCGTATCGCCGGGAATTTATTGAAAAATACCGCCAACTGCGGCGTGGCCAACATGCCAATGATCAGCTCTTCGATCAGCTCGCCTTCGGAGATCGACAACAGCATATCGAGCGTTTCGAGGCTCAGCATGGTTACTGGCCGCGCATTTGCTGGGACAGCTGTTTGATCTGCTCGGCCACCTGCAACAGGCTGGCTTCAATTTTGGCCAACCCGGCGGCAGGGGTGAACAGGCAAGGTTGATGCTGGCTGAATAACCGCCGCTGTTCCGCCTGGCGCTGGCTTAGCGTTTCTATTTCGTCCAGAAATTCTGGCGGGGTTCCCCCGGTCGGTTTACCCGGCAGGGCCAGCAGGGAAGGCTGGCGGCTGACGTCCAGCACGGTCAGATGCAGTTGCTCATCGACTTCCAGATCGATCTGCTGGGCAAAACCAATGCCGTTGAGCTTGGCGCGCACGTCACCGCCTTTTTGCAGCCAGTTTTCCAGCATGCTGCTTTCGATACTTAGATGGTTAACCTGAATGTCGTGCAGTTGTAATGGCTTTTGCAGCAGCAGCGACAAAGTGGTGCCAGTGAGCGGATGCTCCAGCACGTATTGTGGCTTGCGGCTGAACATGCCGCCTTTTTTCACCAGTTGGATGGCCTGACGATGGCTCTGCTGCTGTTGATGCTGCATCCAGCGGGTGTGGATCTGCTGTAGCTGGATCAACAAGGTTTGCTGCTGATAGGCCTGTTCGGTCAGCAACTGGTCGATTTGTTGCTGTAACAACTTTAATGATGTCCGATCGTGCCACAGGCAATCCTTCAGCAGCATTAAATCCAACGGCACAATGGTGTCGCGGCCGCTGAAAAAGGCGCAGGCTTGCAGCAGGCGCAGGGATTTCTTCCAACGCCGGTCGGAAACATAAGGCGCCTGTTCCAAGGCGTCTAACCGTTGGCGCAGCAGGAAGATCAGTTCAAAGCAGTTTTCCGGCAGTTTGACCTTATCGATCAGCGGTTGCCATTGGTGGAACTCTTCATCGCTGATGCTTAGTGCCTCGGGCACCGGGTTGTCGTTTTCATTCTGCCGGGCTACCAACAGCGAGCGAAAATTCTGCTTATCCTGCACCTTATCGAGCCACAGCCGGATCAGCATACGGTCATACAACGCTTCAAGGCTGCTATCGGCCTCGGGTAATTCATTGGAGGCGGTGACCAGCAGGCGCAGGGGAATGGGCTCTTCACTATTACCGTTACGGAAGCGGCGCTCGTTGATCGCGGTCAGCAGGGTATTGAGGATAGCCGGGCCAGCCTTCCAGATTTCATCAAGAAAGACAATCTCGGCTTCGGGCAGATAACCCGCAGTCAGACGCTGATAGCGGCCTTCATCTTTCAGAGCCTGGATCGACAGCGGGCCAAACACCTCTTCCGGCGTGGAAAAGCGCGTCATCAGGTATTCAAAGGAGCGAGCGCTGCGGAAGGCAAATTTCAGCCGGCGGGCGATCAGGCTCTTGGCGATCCCCGGCGGGCCCAGCAGGAACACGCTTTCGCCGCACAAGGCTGCCAGCAAGCAAAGCCTGATAGCCTCTTGCCGTTCATAAAGGCCGCTCTCCAGCGCACTGCTGAGGCGGGCGATCCGTTCTGCCAGAAGTGTTGATGACGCCATAAAATAGCTCGCGTTGTCCGGAGGTTAGAGCCTGCCACCCAGGCCGACAGCCAATCTTGCTAGAGAATCCGATGATAAACCATCATTATTTTTAGCCTTATAGCTGGTTGATTAGTAAAATTTTTCTATGCTCAACAAGGGGGCTGATTCACATTTTGTTTATTTTTGGGGTCAGATAGTAGAGTAGGCAAGTGCTATAAATGATGCATACTGTGCGCCTTTTACCGGGTGTGACGGATCTTGGAGCCCGTATCTTTAACCTGATGCTGATGCATCGGTTGACGGATGATCTAGCAAAAGAAGCAAACTATGAGCACAGAACATAAACAGTCTTTATCGGCGGTTACCCTGGCGGCTATTGGGGTCGTTTACGGTGATATCGGCACCAGCCCGCTCTATACCTTGCGAGAATGTTTTTCCGGTCATTACGGTTTTGATGTCCGTCCCGACGTGGTGTTTGGTTTTCTTTCCTTAATCTTCTGGATGTTGATCGTCATCGTTTCCTTGAAGTATCTCACCTACGTCATGCGTGCGGATAACGCCGGTGAAGGCGGGATACTGACGTTGATGTCTTTGGCTGGGCGCCATACCTCGGCACGTACGACCTCTTTGCTGGTGATCCTGGGCCTGATTGGTGGCAGCTTCTTCTATGGCGAGGTAGTGATCACTCCGGCGATCTCGGTGATGTCGGCGATCGAAGGGTTGGAGATTGCCGCCCCGTCGCTTGATCCCTACATCGTCCCGCTGTCTATTCTGGTACTGACCTTACTGTTCGCCATCCAAAAACATGGCACCGGTAGCGTGGGCAAACTGTTTGCCCCGGTGATGCTGCTGTGGTTTATCGTATTGGCGGTCCTGGGGGCGCGCAGCATTATCGCCAACCCGGAAGTGTTGCAGGCGCTGAACCCTAAATGGGCCCTCAACTTCTTTGTTGAATATAAGAAGGTGTCCTTCTTCGCGCTCGGTGCGGTGGTACTGTCGATTACCGGTGTGGAAGCGCTGTATGCCGATATGGGCCACTTTGGCAAATTCCCGATCCGCCTGGCCTGGTTCACCGTGGTACTGCCTTCGCTGGTGCTTAACTACTTCGGCCAAGGCGCATTGCTGCTGAAAAATCCGGAAGCGATCAAGAACCCGTTCTTCCTGTTGGCCCCCGATTGGGCGTTGATCCCGCTGTTGATATTGGCTACGCTGGCCACGGTTATTGCCTCGCAGGCGGTCATTTCCGGCGTTTTCTCGTTGACCCGCCAGGCCGTTCGTCTGGGCTATCTGTCACCGATGCGCATCATTCATACCTCGGAAATGGAGTCCGGCCAGATCTATATCCCGGTGATCAACTGGACCCTGTATATCGCCGTGGTGTTGGTGATTGTGGGCTTCGAACACTCCAGTAACCTGGCCGCGGCCTATGGTATTGCGGTGACCGGCACCATGGTATTGACCAGCATCCTGATCACCTCCGTCGCCATCAAGAATTGGCATTGGAATCGCTTCCTGGTGGGAGGCATTCTGGTGATGCTGCTGATTATCGATGTACCGATGTTCTCGGCGAACGCCTTGAAACTGTTCTCTGGCGGTTGGTTGCCACTGATGTTGGCCCTGGTGATGTTCCTGATCATGATCACCTGGAAGAGTGAACGTTTCCGCCTGCTGCGCCGGATGCATGAGCACGGTAACTCCCTTGAAGCACTGATTGCCTCACTGGAAAAATCGCCACCGGTTCGCGTGCCGGGCACTGCGGTGTTTATGTCGCGGGCGATTAACGTGATCCCGTTTGCCCTGTTGCATAACCTCAAGCACAACAAAGTGCTGCATGAGCGGGTAGTGCTGCTGACCTTGCGTACCGAAGATGCCCCTTATGTGCATAACGTCCGGCGTGTGACGATTGAGCAATTGTCACCGACCTTCTGGCGAGTGGTAGCCAGCTATGGCTGGCGTGAAACGCCGAACGTTGAGGAAGTCTTCCACCGCTGTGGGTTGGAAGGGCTGCCATGCCGGATGATGGAGACGTCGTTCTTTATGTCCCATGAATCGCTGATCCTCACCAAACGGCCGTGGTATCTGTTCCTGCGCGGCAAGCTGTTTATCGCCCTGAGCCGCAACGCATTGCGGGCTGCCGACCAGTTTGAGATCCCGCCCAACCGGGTCATCGAACTGGGAACCCAGGTCGAAATCTAAAAGAGAGGGCTCAGCATTTGCTGGGCCCTTCTTTTTTAGCTACGCTTTATCAAACGTGAGCGAAACGTTTCGATGGCGATCACATTTCCGCTATGACAGGGTTGTCTTCCTCTGCTGATTTTCTACACTGACTCAATAGCGAAACGTTTCGCTGCTGGAGTTTACTCATGAAAAAAGGCGTACTACTGAATTCTGACGTTTCTGCGGTGGTCTCTCGTCTCGGCCACACCGATCAGATCGCGATTTGCGATGCAGGCTTGCCGATCCCGGCCGTGACGCCGCGTATCGATCTGGCGCTGACCCAAGGGGTGCCGACATTCTTACAGGTTGTAGGCGTGGTGACGCAGGAAATGCAGGTAGAGAGCGCCATCCTGGCGGAAGAGATCGTCAAGCATAACCCGTCGCTCCACGAGGCATTACTGGCTCAACTGACTCAGCTTGGCCAACACCAGGGCAATACCATCAGCATCAGCTATATCAGCCACAGCGCGTTTAAAGCGCAAACCGAACATAGCCGGGCCGTGATCCGCAGCGGAGAATGTTCGCCCTACGCGAACGTGATCCTGTGCTCCGGCGTAACTTTCTGAGGCGCCTATGCAACCTTTACTGCAACTGAAGGGGATCGATAAGGCCTTTCCCGGCGTGAAGGCGCTTTCTGGGGCCGCCCTGAGCGTTTATCCCGGCAGGGTGATGGCGCTGGTGGGGGAAAACGGTGCTGGCAAGTCCACCATGATGAAAGTGCTGACCGGTATCTATAACAAAGATGCGGGCAGCCAATATTTCCTCGACAAGGAAGTGGCTTTCAACGGGCCGAAGGATTCGCAGGACGCGGGTATCGGCATCATCCACCAAGAACTGAACCTGATCCCGCAGCTGACCATTGCCGAGAACATCTTTCTTGGCCGCGAGTTCGTTAACCGTTTTGGCCGCATCGACTGGAAACGCATGTATGCCGAAGCGGACAAACTGCTGGCGCGTTTGAACCTGCGCTACAGCAGCCACCGGCTGGTGGGGGAATTGTCGATTGGCGATCAGCAAATGGTGGAAATCGCCAAGGTGCTGAGCTTTGAATCCAAAGTGATCATCATGGATGAGCCGACCGATGCCCTGACCGATACCGAAACCGCCTCGCTGTTTAAAGTGATCAACGAGCTGAAAGCCGAAGGCCGCGGTATTGTTTATATCTCCCACCGCCTGAAAGAGATCTTCGAAATCTGCGACGATGTGACCGTATTCCGTGACGGGCAATTTATTGCCGAGCGGCCGGTTGCCGAACTGAATGAAGATTCGCTGATTGAAATGATGGTGGGTCGCAAGCTGGAAGAGCAGTATCCACGTCTGAACCTGCCGCGCGGTGAAAAACGCCTGCAGGTGAGCCACGTTTCCGGCCCTGGCGTGCATGACGTCAGCTTTACTTTATACCGCGGTGAGATTTTGGGTGTGGCTGGCCTGATGGGGGCTGGGCGTACCGAACTGATGAAGATCCTGTACGGAGCGGCGCCACGTAAAAGCGGCACCGTGAATCTGGACGGCCATGAGGTGGTGACTCGTACTCCTCAGGACGGCCTGGCTAACGGCATTGTCTATATCTCCGAAGACCGTAAGCGTGATGGTCTGGTGCTGGGGATGTCGGTGAAGGAAAACATGTCGCTGACCGCGCTGCGCTACTTCAGCCGCGCCGGTGGTGGCCTGAAACATGCCGACGAGCAGATCGCCGTCAGCGATTTTATCCGCCTGTTCAATATCAAAACGCCGTCGATGGAGCAGCCGATTGGTTTGCTTTCCGGCGGCAATCAGCAAAAAGTGGCGATTGCCCGAGGCTTGATGACCCGGCCAAAGGTACTGATCCTCGACGAACCGACACGCGGCGTCGACGTCGGGGCCAAAAAAGAGATCTACCAGTTAATCAACCAGTTCAAGCAGGAAGGGCTGAGCATCATATTGGTGTCTTCGGAAATGCCGGAGGTGCTGGGCATGAGCGACCGCATCCTGGTGATGCATGAAGGCCACCTCAGCGGCGAATTCCCGATTGAACAGGCCACCCAGGAAGTGCTGATGGCAGCAGCCGTTGGCAAGCAATACGGCGTAAAGCAGGAGTAATCAGATATGAGTTCACAAAGTGTTGCAGCTAAGCGCTGGTTCAGTAAAGAGTGGCTGTTGGAGCAGAAATCGCTGATTGCCCTGCTGGTGCTGATTGCCGTGGTGTCTTCGATGAGCCCGAATTTCTTCACCGTTAATAACCTGTTCAATATCCTGCAGCAAACCTCGGTGAACGCCATTATGGCGGTCGGCATGACCTTGGTGATCCTGACTTCCGGCATCGATCTGTCGGTCGGCTCGCTGTTGGCGCTGACCGGGGCGGTAGCCGCTTCGATTGTCGGATTTGAAGTCAATGCGGTGGTGGCTGTGGCAGCTGCGCTGGCATTGGGGGCTGCGGTAGGAGCCTGCACCGGCATAATCGTGGCCAAAGGCAAGGTTCAGGCGTTTATCGCCACCCTGGTGATGATGCTGTTACTGCGCGGCGTGACCATGGTGTACACCAACGGTAGCCCGATCAATACCGGCTTTACCGACGTTGCCGACGCCTTCGGCTGGTTCGGGATTGGCCGCCCGTTAGGCGTTCCTACCCCGATCTGGATCATGGCCATCGTGTTTGTCGCCGCCTGGTATATGCTGCATCATACCCGTCTTGGCCGCTATATCTATGCGCTGGGCGGCAACGAAGCGGCTACCCGCCTTTCCGGTATCAGCGTTGATAGGGTTAAAATCATCGTTTATTCCCTGTGCGGCCTGCTGGCGGCACTGGCTGGGGTCATTGAAGTGGCGCGCCTGTCCTCTGCGCAACCTACTGCGGGTACCGGCTATGAGCTGGATGCCATCGCTGCGGTGGTACTGGGTGGTACCAGCCTGGCTGGGGGTAAAGGGCGCATCGTCGGTACTCTGATCGGGGCGCTGATCCTTGGCTTCCTGAACAACGGTTTGAATTTACTGGGTGTTTCTTCCTACTACCAAATGATCGTGAAAGCAGCCGTTATTCTGCTGGCGGTTCTGGTAGACAACAAAAGTAACAAGTAACCTCTCCCCTACAGGAATCACGACCATGAAAATGAAAAAACTGGCAACCTTAGTTTCGGCCATCGCGTTAACCGCCACCCTGAGTGCTAACGCCCTGGCAAAAGACACCATCGCGCTGGTGGTTTCTACGCTCAACAACCCGTTCTTTGTTTCGATGAAAGAAGGGGCGCAGTTGGAAGCCAACAAACTGGGTTACAACCTGGTGGTGCTGGATTCCCAGAACAACCCAGCGAAAGAGTTGGCCAACGTGCAGGATCTGATGGTGCAGAACCCGAAACTGCTGCTGATTAACCCAACCGATTCTGACGCGGTAGGTAACGCCATCAAGATGGCCAACCAGGCCAAGATCCCGGTCATTACGCTCGACCGTATGGCAGCGAAAGGCGAAGTAGTCAGCCATATCGCTTCCGACAACCGCGTGGGCGGTAAAATGGCCGGTGACTTTATCGCCAACAAAGTAGGGGCCGATGCCAAGGTGATCCAGTTGGAAGGCATTGCCGGGACATCTGCTGCCCGTGAACGTGGCGAAGGCTTCCAACAGTCACTGGAGCAGAACAAGTTTAAACTGCTGGCCAGCCAGCCGGCAGACTTCGATCGTACCAAGGGTCTGAACGTCATGCAGAACTTGCTGACCGCGCATCCAGACGTGCAGGCGGTGTTTGCACAGAACGATGAAATGGCACTGGGCGCGCTGCGTGCGTTGCAAACAGCTGGTAAAACGGATGTCATCGTCGTTGGCTTTGACGGCACCGCAGACGGCGCGAAAGCGGTTGAAGGCGGTAAACTGGCTGCCACCGTGGCACAGCGTCCGGATCAAATCGGCGTGATTGGCGTAGAAACGGCCGACAAGATCTTGAAAGGCGAGAAAGTACCGGCGACTATCCCGGTTGATTTGAAACTGGTTACCAAGTAAGTCATCTCCAGCGCCATCGGAACGGGGCGTGACGATGGCGCGCAATTTTAGGGAACCCTGTGATGGAAACAGCAAAGCTGGTGGTTTTGGGCAGCATCAATGCCGACCATATCCTCAATATCAACCAGTTTCCCCAGCCGGGCGAAACGGTGATCGGCCAGCAGTATAAGGTTGCCTTTGGTGGCAAAGGGGCTAACCAGGCGGTGGCTGCCGGGCGCAGCGGTGCGGACATTGCTTTTATTGCCTGCGTAGGTGCAGACGATATTGGTGAACGTATTCGCCAACAGCTGGCAACCGATCGCATTGATACCCAACCGATTGAAGCTATTGCCGACAGTACTACCGGCGTAGCGCTGATTTTCGTCAATGCCGAAGGCGAAAACGTGATTGGTATCGATGCCGGTGCCAACGCGGCGGTCACTCCCGAATATCTCAACCGCTATCGGCAACGGGTTATCGATGCCGATGCGCTATTGATGCAGCTTGAGTCACCGCTGGAGACGGTGATTGCCGCCGCCAAACTGGCCAAGCAGCACCAAACCCAGGTGATCCTCAACCCGGCTCCGGCCTGTGAGCTGCCTGACGAATTGTTAGCCATGGTTGACATGATCACCCCGAACGAAACCGAAGCCCAGCGGCTGACCGGTATTGCGGTGAATAATGACGCTGACGCCGAACGTGCCGCCAGCATCCTGCATGATAAAGGTATTGGCTGCGTGATTATCACCCTCGGTAGTCGTGGCGTATGGTTGAGCGAAAACGGTAAAGGCAAACTGGTTCCGGGCTTTAAGGTCAAAGCGGTGGATACCATCGCGGCCGGTGATACGTTCAACGGTGCTCTGGTTACTGCTTTGCTCGAAGGTAAAGTGATGAGCGATGCGGTGCGTTTCGCCCATGCGGCGGCGGCCATTGCCGTTACCCGGCCGGGTGCACAGCCTTCCGTGCCATGGCGTGAAGAGATTGACGCCTTTTTGCAGCAACAGGGATAACGCTTTGGCTACCATGAAAGATGTCGCCCGCCTGGCGGGTGTTTCAACCTCGACGGTCTCGCACGTGATCAATAACAATCGCTTTGTCAGCGACAGCGTGCGTGACAAAGTCATGGTGGCCGTGGAACAGCTAAACTATGCCCCTTCCGCACTGGCGCGTAGCCTGAAACTCAATACGACGCGCACCATTGGTATGCTGGTGACCTCCAGCAATAACCCGTTTTATGCCGAAGTGGTGCGCGGCGTGGAACGCAGCTGCTACGAGCGTGGCTACAGCCTGATCCTGTGCAACACAGAGGAGGATGTGGCGCGTATGAACAGCAGCATGGAAACGCTGTTGCAAAAGCGGGTGGATGGCCTGCTGGTGATGTGTACCGAAAACCACCGCCCCTCGCAGGATGCTCTAAGCCGCTACCCCTCTTTGCCGATCGTGATGATGGACTGGTCGCCGTTCGAAGGGGCCAACGATATCATTCAGGATAACTCGTTGCTGGGGGGCGAAATGGCTACCGATCATCTGATCGCTCGCGGCTATCGCCAAATCGCCTGTATCGCCGGGCCGCTGGATAAAACGACCGCGCGCCATCGTTTGGAAGGCTATCGCCGCGCCATGAAGCGTGCCGGCCTTGAAATCCTGCCGGGCTATGAGGTGTATTGCGACTTTGAGTTTGAAGGGGGCGTGCATGCCATGAAGCAGTTGCTGGCGTTAGCCGAACCTCCTCATGCGGTGTTTGCTGGCAACGATGCTGTCGCCGTCGGCGTTTATCAGGCGTTGTATCAGGCCGGGCTGGTGGTACCACAGGATATGGCCGTGATGGGGTACGACGATATCGAACTGGCCAAATATCTGGCTCCACCGCTCAGCACCATTCATCAGCCCAAAGATTCGCTAGGGGAACTGGCGATCGATGCGCTCATCAATCGCCTGCAAAACCCTGAACGGGATGCCCAGATCCTGGTGCTGACGCCAGAGCTGGTGGAGAGAGACTCCGTCGGTTACCGTTAACTGGTAGCCTTCGCTTCTTTGCGTGATTTCTCTTTGCCGGTGATCAGGTTATTGCCGTCTTTTCTTCTTAACAGCATAAAGACGAAGGCCGAAGCAACGGTCACTATCCCCATGGTAATAAAGGTGTAGTGGAACTGATCGATCATGGTGCCGATCCCCATTGAACCATAGAAGCGCAACACGGCGGCGCTGATCGCCACGCCAAAGCTGATAGACAGCTGTTGCGTCACTGCCAATACGCTATTGCCGGAACTGGCGTTGCCATCGTTCAGGTCTGCCAGGCTGATGGTATTCATGGCGGTAAACTGCGTCGACATCGCCATCCCTAGAACAAACAGCGGCAAAATCATCAGCCACAGCGGCATACCTGGGCTTTGCAGAGAGAACTGCGCAATCAATACGCCGATAATGATAGTGATACCTACCAACGTCTTACGATAGCCGAACCAGCGCAACACCTGGGTAACGGTAGACTTGGCCATCAGAGAACCCACCGCCGTCGGGGCCATCATGCAACCGGCGACAATCGCCGAATAGCCAAAGGCCACCTGCAGCATCAACGGCATCAGGAAGGGAACGCAGCCAGTCCCTAGCCGCGAGGCCACGTTACCGGCAATGCCGACGGAAAAGGTACGGGTCTTGAACAGATCCAGCCCAATCAGTGGCTGAGCGTGGCGGCGGGCGTGAATGATATAGCCAAACAGCATCACAAAGCCGCTCAGGAACACTCCCAGAGAAATGTAATTGGCCAGTACCTGCTCGCCGAACAGCTCCAGGCCGGTGGAGATAAGTACCAGGCTAAGGCCAAACAGTATAAAACCGATGAAATCAAACGGCCGTTTTGGCGTGGTGAAGTCCGGCATGTATTTGCGGGCGTAGACGATGCCGAGTAAGCCTATCGGGATGTTAATCAGGAAGATCCAATGCCAGGTAGCGTAGGTCACCAGCCAGCCGCCAAGCAGCGGGCCCATTATTGGCCCAACCAGGCCAGGCATGGTGACAAAGTTCAGTACCGGCAACAGCTCACTACGCGGATAGGCCCGCAACAGGGCAAGGCGTGCCACCGGCATCATCATCGCGCCGCCAATCCCCTGTAAAATACGTGAGGCGACCAGGAAACTCAGCGTCGGGGACAAGGCACACAACAGCGAGCCAAAGGTAAACAGGGATACGGCGATAATAAACACCCGCCGGGTGCCGAAGCGATCGGCCAGCCAGCCGCTCACCGGGATTAGCATCGCAACCGTCAGGGTGTAACTGATCACCGCCGACTGCATTGCCAAGGGGGAACGGTCGAGGCTGTGGGCTATCGCCGGTAAGGCGGTATTGAGAATAGTGGCATCCAACGCCTGCATAAAGAACGCCATCGCGGCGATCCAAGGCAACCCTGCCATGCTGCGTGCAGATTTTGTCATCGTGATCCCATTTTCCTTCTATATATAGCTGCGGAGTTTACGCATTGCCCTGCAACAATGTTTGGCATGCAGTGAGGGCTGCGGTGCTGTCACTGGCGACTATGGCATCCACAATGGCCTGATGGTGTTGCAGTTTGATCACTTCATTACCGGTGATCGCCCGGAAATAGCTTTGATACACCGAGCTGAACAGGTTGGCGAACGAGGTGAGAAACGGATTGGCGCTGGCTTCATAGATTAGCTGGTGGTACTGGGTATCGACCTCAATCCAGCGTTCGCGGTCAAAATCCACGTGTAGCGCCTGCATTTCTGTCATCAGCGTGACCAATCGCGTCTTTTGCTCCTGGGTGGCGTTGATGGCTGCCAATGAACAGGCCTGAGGTTCCAGCGACGTGCGTAGAATAAGGAAGTGCTGCATGACCTGGTCGAAGTTCTCTCTGGTCATCCACCAGGTCAGCAGATCCTGATCGAGGAAGTTCCATTGGCTTTGCGGCATGACCCTGGTGCCGATGCGGGGGCGCGGCAACAGCATGCCTTTGGCCGCCAGCATTTTTACTGCTTCACGTACTGCAGTGCGACTGACGCCAAACTGTTCTGCCAAATCCATCTCGCCTGGCAGGATGCTGCCGGCTTGATATTCACCGGCCAGGATCTGTTGGCCGAGCTTTTCTGCCAGCAGATAAGAAAGATTACGCTGTGCCGCCTGTTGTTGAGCATCGAATTGCATGGCTGCGGTTCCTTTTAACTGCATTGTTATCTTTCATTTTACGCCAGGGAGCGCCAGCTTTTACGGCTGTTTTCGAGGAAAAGTGTCAAAAACGACGAACAAGACAGCGTTTTGCCGAAAAAAGCCGCGCTTGAAAAGTTTTTTGCATTTAGGGGTTGCGGCGTTCTGAGAACTCCCTATAATGCGCCTCCACTGACCGGGAACAACGACTCCTCTAACGAGAACCAGTCGCCCAGCCAGGAAGTGTCAAGCCGGTGAAAACACCGAAATAAAGGTTGACTCTTCAGAGGAATCGCGTAGTATACGCCTCCTCGAGTTAGCAAGCGAAAGCGCGTAACTCACTGCTCTTTAACAATTTATCAGACAATCTGTGTGGGCACTCACAAGACGATATCCAGCTACTTCGGTAGCAAAAAAATATCAAGTCTTGAAGAGTGACCAAGCAGTCATTCATGCGAATGAATGATTACGAAAGTTAATTTTCGAGCATCGCTGCACGAGTTGCAGCAAATCAAGCTTTTAATTGAAGAGTTTGATCATGGCTCAGATTGAACGCTGGCGGCAGGCCTAACACATGCAAGTCGAGCGGTAGCACAAGGAGCTTGCTCCTGGGTGACGAGCGGCGGACGGGTGAGTAATGTCTGGGAAACTGCCCGATGGAGGGGGATAACTACTGGAAACGGTAGCTAATACCGCATAACGTCTTCGGACCAAAGTGGGGGACCTTCGGGCCTCACACCATCGGATGTGCCCAGATGGGATTAGCTAGTAGGTGAGGTAATGGCTCACCTAGGCGACGATCCCTAGCTGGTCTGAGAGGATGACCAGCCACACTGGAACTGAGACACGGTCCAGACTCCTACGGGAGGCAGCAGTGGGGAATATTGCACAATGGGCGCAAGCCTGATGCAGCCATGCCGCGTGTGTGAAGAAGGCCTTCGGGTTGTAAAGCACTTTCAGCGAGGAGGAAGGGTTCGGTGTTAATAGCACTGTTCATTGACGTTACTCGCAGAAGAAGCACCGGCTAACTCCGTGCCAGCAGCCGCGGTAATACGGAGGGTGCAAGCGTTAATCGGAATTACTGGGCGTAAAGCGCACGCAGGCGGTTTGTTAAGTCAGATGTGAAATCCCCGAGCTTAACTTGGGAACTGCATTTGAAACTGGCAAGCTAGAGTCTTGTAGAGGGGGGTAGAATTCCAGGTGTAGCGGTGAAATGCGTAGAGATCTGGAGGAATACCGGTGGCGAAGGCGGCCCCCTGGACAAAGACTGACGCTCAGGTGCGAAAGCGTGGGGAGCAAACAGGATTAGATACCCTGGTAGTCCACGCTGTAAACGATGTCGACTTGGAGGTTGTGCCCTTGAGGCGTGGCTTCCGGAGCTAACGCGTTAAGTCGACCGCCTGGGGAGTACGGCCGCAAGGTTAAAACTCAAATGAATTGACGGGGGCCCGCACAAGCGGTGGAGCATGTGGTTTAATTCGATGCAACGCGAAGAACCTTACCTACTCTTGACATCCACAGAACTTTCCAGAGATGGATTGGTGCCTTCGGGAACTGTGAGACAGGTGCTGCATGGCTGTCGTCAGCTCGTGTTGTGAAATGTTGGGTTAAGTCCCGCAACGAGCGCAACCCTTATCCTTTGTTGCCAGCGCGTAATGGCGGGAACTCAAAGGAGACTGCCGGTGATAAACCGGAGGAAGGTGGGGATGACGTCAAGTCATCATGGCCCTTACGAGTAGGGCTACACACGTGCTACAATGGCATATACAAAGAGAAGCGAACTCGCGAGAGCAAGCGGACCTCATAAAGTATGTCGTAGTCCGGATCGGAGTCTGCAACTCGACTCCGTGAAGTCGGAATCGCTAGTAATCGTAGATCAGAATGCTACGGTGAATACGTTCCCGGGCCTTGTACACACCGCCCGTCACACCATGGGAGTGGGTTGCAAAAGAAGTAGGTAGCTTAACCTTCGGGAGGGCGCTTACCACTTTGTGATTCATGACTGGGGTGAAGTCGTAACAAGGTAACCGTAGGGGAACCTGCGGTTGGATCACCTCCTTACCTAAAGATATGTGTTCGAGTGCAGTGTCCACACAGATTGTCTGATGAAAAGTAATGAGCAAAGCGCTACCTGTTGATGTAATGAGTCTTCTGGACTCATGCTGATACGAGAAACGGTTAAACCCTGGGTTTAATCGGATTTTGTGTCCCCATCGTCTAGAGGCCTAGGACACTGCCCTTTCACGGCTGTAACAGGGGTTCGAATCCCCTTGGGGACGCCATCCGATAATGAGTGAAAGACATTATCACCGGTCATTCGTGACTGATTATCTTAAAGATGACTCTTGCGAGTCGTGTTTAAGATATTGCTCTTTAACAATCTGGAACAAGCTGAAAATTGAAACATGACAGCTGAAACTTATCCCTCCGTAGAAGTATTGGGGTAAGGATTAACCTGTCATAGAGTCTCTCAAATAAACAGCACGACAGTGTCTCTGTTTACAGAAACACCTTCGGGTTGTGAGGTTAAGTGACTAAGCGTACACGGTGGATGCCTAGGCAGTCAGAGGCGATGAAGGGCGTGCTAATCTGCGAAAAGTGTCGGTAAGGTGATATGAACCGTTATAACCGGCAATACCCGAATGGGGAAACCCAGTGTGTTTCGACACACTATCGTATGGTGAATACATAGCCATACGAGGCGAACCGGGGGAACTGAAACATCTAAGTACCCCGAGGAAAAGAAATCAACCGAGATTCCCCTAGTAGCGGCGAGCGAACGGGGAACAGCCCAGAACCTGAATCAGTTCTTGTGTTAGTGGAAGCGTCTGGAAAGTCGCGCAGCAAAGGGTGATAGCCCCGTACACTAAAATGCATTAATTGTGAGTTCGATGAGTAGGGCGGGACACGTGACATCCTGTCTGAATATGGGGGGACCATCCTCCAAGGCTAAATACTCCTGACTGACCGATAGTGAACCAGTACCGTGAGGGAAAGGCGAAAAGAACCCCGGCGAGGGGAGTGAAATAGAACCTGAAACCGTGTACGTACAAGCAGTGGGAGCACCTTCGTGGTGTGACTGCGTACCTTTTGTATAATGGGTCAGCGACTTATATTTTGTAGCAAGGTTAACCGTATAGGGGAGCCGTAGGGAAACCGAGTCTTAACTGGGCGAATAGTTGCAAGGTATAGACCCGAAACCCGGTGATCTAGCCATGGGCAGGTTGAAGGTTGGGTAACACTAACTGGAGGACCGAACCGACTAATGTTGAAAAATTAGCGGATGACTTGTGGCTGGGGGTGAAAGGCCAATCAAACCGGGAGATAGCTGGTTCTCCCCGAAAGCTATTTAGGTAGCGCCTCGTGAACTCATCTTCGGGGGTAGAGCACTGTTTCGGCTAGGGGGCCATCCCGGCTTACCAAACCGATGCAAACTCCGAATACCGAAGAATGTTATCACGGGAGACACACGGCGGGTGCTAACGTCCGTCGTGAAGAGGGAAACAACCCAGACCGCCAGCTAAGGTCCCAAAGTCATGGTTAAGTGGGAAACGATGTGGGAAGGCATAGACAGCCAGGATGTTGGCTTAGAAGCAGCCATCATTTAAAGAAAGCGTAATAGCTCACTGGTCGAGTCGGCCTGCGCGGAAGATGTAACGGGGCTAAACCATGCACCGAAGCTGCGGCAGCGACGCTCAGGCGTTGTTGGGTAGGGGAGCGTTCTGTAAGCCGTTGAAGGTGAACTGTGAGGTTTGCTGGAGGTATCAGAAGTGCGAATGCTGACATAAGTAACGATAAAGCGGGTGAAAAACCCGCTCGCCGGAAGACCAAGGGTTCCTGTCCAACGTTAATCGGGGCAGGGTGAGTCGACCCCTAAGGCGAGGCCGAAAGGCGTAGTCGATGGGAAACAGGTTAATATTCCTGTACTCGGTGTTACTGCGAAGGGGGGACGGAGAAGGCTAGGCTAGCCGGGCGACGGTTGTCCCGGTTTAAGCGTGTAGGGGGGTGTTCCTGGTAAATCCGGAACGCTACCAACCCTGAGGCGTGATGACGATGCACTACGGTGCAGAAGTAGTTGATGCCCTGCTTCCAGGAAAAGCCTCTAAGCATCAGGTAACATCAAATCGTACCCCAAACCGACACAGGTGGTCAGGTAGAGAATACCAAGGCGCTTGAGAGAACTCGGGTGAAGGAACTAGGCAAAATGGTGCCGTAACTTCGGGAGAAGGCACGCTGGCGCGTAGGTGAAGAGACTTGCTCTCGGAGCTGAAGCCAGTCGCAGATACCAGCTGGCTGCAACTGTTTAATAAAAACACAGCACTGTGCAAACACGAAAGTGGACGTATACGGTGTGACGCCTGCCCGGTGCTGGAAGGTTAATTGATGGGGTCAGCCGCAAGGCGAAGCTCTTGATCGAAGCCCCAGTAAACGGCGGCCGTAACTATAACGGTCCTAAGGTAGCGAAATTCCTTGTCGGGTAAGTTCCGACCTGCACGAATGGCGTAATGATGGCCAGGCTGTCTCCACCCGAGACTCAGTGAAATTGAACTCGCTGTGAAGATGCAGTGTACCCGCGGCAAGACGGAAAGACCCCGTGAACCTTTACTATAGCTTGACACTGAACATTGAGCCTTGATGTGTAGGATAGGTGGGAGGCTTTGAAGTGTGGACGCCAGTCTGCATGGAGCCAACCTTGAAATACCACCCTTTAATGTTTGATGTTCTAACTCGGCCCCGTGATCCGGGGTGAGGACAGTGTCTGGTGGGTAGTTTGACTGGGGCGGTCTCCTCCCAAAGAGTAACGGAGGAGCACGAAGGTTAGCTAATCACGGTCGGACATCGTGAGGTTAGTGCAAAGGCATAAGCTAGCTTGACTGCGAGAGTGACGGCTCGAGCAGGTACGAAAGTAGGTCTTAGTGATCCGGTGGTTCTGAATGGAAGGGCCATCGCTCAACGGATAAAAGGTACTCCGGGGATAACAGGCTGATACCGCCCAAGAGTTCATATCGACGGCGGTGTTTGGCACCTCGATGTCGGCTCATCACATCCTGGGGCTGAAGTAGGTCCCAAGGGTATGGCTGTTCGCCATTTAAAGTGGTACGCGAGCTGGGTTTAGAACGTCGTGAGACAGTTCGGTCCCTATCTGCCGTGGGCGTTGGAAGATTGAGAGGGGTTGCTCCTAGTACGAGAGGACCGGAGTGAACGCACCACTGGTGTTCGGGTTGTCATGCCAATGGCACTGCCCGGTAGCTAAGTGCGGAAAAGATAAGCGCTGAAAGCATCTAAGCGCGAAACTTGCCTCGAGATGAGTCTTCCCTGGGCCTTTAAGGCCCCTGAAGGAACGTTTAAGACTAAGACGTTGATAGGCTGGGTGTGTAAGTGCAGCGATGCATTGAGCTAACCAGTACTAATGATCCGTGAGGCTTAACCTTACAACACCAAAGGTGTTTTAGAGTAGACGACAATTTTCAGCGAAGTTCCGAGATTGGTTCTGGTGGTTACGAAAGTAACGGCCAAGAATGAAACAGAATTTGCCTGGCGGCAATAGCGCGGTGGTCCCACCTGACCCCATGCCGAACTCAGAAGTGAAACGCCGTAGCGCCGATGGTAGTGTGGGGTCTCCCCATGCGAGAGTAGGACACTGCCAGGCATCAATTAAGCCAAGAGGCCATCCGCAAGGATGGCCTTTTTGCTATGGGGCGGAAATGGAAATACCCCTCACCCCCACCCTCTCCCAGAGTACCAGCCGAGAACAACTGAACCCCCGTGTGAGGGAGAGGGAGCCGTCCGGCGTCGTGGATGAGTGAGTGCGGCTACGGCAAGTCGGAACCTTTGATGAACCCATGCCGTTTCGGCAGTGATGAGTAATCAGAAAGATAAGAAGTTCTGAGGAATACCAGCGGACTCGATCGATTCCCTCTCCCTGTGGGAGAGGGTTAGGGTGAGGGGACTATGCCTTTGTCTGCTTCAGCCACTGAACAATAAACCCAGCGATCGTTTCAGGCTGGTTGATATCAAGTAACGGCGCAACACCTTCTATCTTCCTATCGCTGGCTACGGCAATGACGTGCTGATCCAACATATCTGCAAGCGGTTTACCGACTTCCTCGCGATAGAGAACAATTTTGCTGATCTGTTCATGCTTGAACCCTTCCACCAGGATCAAATCCACCTTGCTGCGATCGAATCTGCCAGCCAGATACTGGAGATCTAAAGGCTGTTGTTCAGGTGTTTCGGTCATTAATGCCCAGCGCCGATCGCTGGCAACCAGCGTCTGGTCTGCACCGGCCTTGCGCAGTTCATAGCTGTCCTTACCAGGCGTATCAACATCCATATCATGGTGGGTATGCTTGATCAGGCCAACGCGCACCTGTTGCTGTTTTAATAGCGGGATCAATTGCTTAAGCAGCGTGGTTTTACCTGTGCCGCTATAGGCGGCGATAGCCAGCAAGGGTGGCAATAACTCCGTCATTGATCGCCCCCCTTTTCCTGCTGCCACTGTTGGCAATCTTCCGGGGTATTCAAATTACGGAAGGCGTCTTGCTGCCCACGGAACACCACCTGTTGTGCACCGACAGCCGCCATGAACAGCATCAATTTGCGTTCCCCCCGGGCTAGATAACGGGTGAGTTCCTCTGTCAGACTGGTATGCAATAAAGCGAAGGTTGGATGCTCACGCTCGCCATCGCAAGCATAGGCGGCCAGGGCATTGCCTTTATGCAGCCAAAGCTGTTCTACCAGGTTGAGAGGGAAGTCGGGTACATCGCAGGGGGCGCAGACAATCCATGGTGTGTTGGCATAAGTGAGGCCAGCCAATATACCGGCTAAGGGGCCAGGGTAATCTGCCGTCAGATCGCCGACGACCTCTAAGCCGCTTTGCTGATAGCATTGCTGATTGCGATTGGCACTGATGATCACCTGGCTCACTTGTGGTGTTAATCGGCCCAGGACGTGCTGGTACAGAGTTTTATCCCCCACTTGCACCAATCCTTTATCTTTCCCTCCCATGCGGGTAGAGCGCCCACCGGCCAGAATAACGCCGGTTATATTTGCATGCATAGTCATCATCCAACCCCTCTCCAATGCCCTGATTGTAGCGCTAAACCTGTTCAGACATCATGATTTACCTTTATTGACACGCTGGTTCTTTCACTACGTAGTCAAGCCTGCTACTTTGTGGGTTTATCACTTCATTGGATGATATGTTGCTATGAAAACGCATCGCGTAAACGAACTGATTGAGCTTTTGCACCCGGCCTGGCAGCAGGATCCCGATCTCAACCTGATTCAGTTTCTGCAAAAGCTGGCACAGGAAGCGGGTTTTCAGGGTGAGTTAGGCGATCTGAGCGATGATATCTTGATCTATCATCTGAAAATGCGCGGCAGTGCGGGCACAGAACAGATCCCAGGCTTGAAGAAAGACTACGAAGAAGACTTTAAAACGGCGTTGCTGCGTGCCCGTGGCGTGATAAAAGATTAGCATTCATGCGGTGCGATCATCAGTGGCGGTGATTAGTGCTACTCTTTCTTATTCTTGGCACGCTGTTGTCATCTGGCGAACTGAACGGTTGTTATGAACAACTCTGCATTTAATTTTGAAACCCTTTCTCCCGATCTGATAATGGATGCGCTGGAAGGGATAGGTTTGCGTGTTGATTCAGGGCTGACGGCGCTCAACAGCTATGAAAACCGCGTATACCAGTTTATGGACGAAGATCGTCGGCGTTACGTGGTGAAATTTTATCGCCCAGAACGCTGGAGTGCAGAGCAAATCGGTGAAGAACACCGGTTCGCGCTGGATTTGTCGCACAACGAAATTCCGGCGGTCGCGCCGCTGGTATTACAGGGAAATACGCTGCACACCCATGCAGGCTTTTTCTTTACCGTATTTCCGAGCGTCGGTGGCCGACAGTACGAGATCGATAATCTGGAACAGCTGGAGTGGGTCGGGCGTTTTCTTGGCCGCATCCACCAGGTGGGTAGCGAAAGCCTGTTTACCGAGCGGCCGACCATTGGCATTGAAGAGTATCTCACAGAGCCCCGGCAGGTTCTGGCCAGCTGTGATTTAGTTCCCAAGGCCCAGCGCGAGACTTTCCTGCGGGCTACGGATACGTTGATTGACGCTATCAAACCGCACTGGCAACTGGATTGGCAACCGCTGCGTTTGCATGGCGATTGCCACCCAGGCAATATCTTGTGGCGTGATGGTCCGCTGTTCGTCGATCTTGACGATGCACGCAACGGGCCGGCAATACAGGATTTGTGGATGTTGTTACACGGCGAACGTCGCGATCGGCTGATGCAGCTGGATATCCTGCTGGAGGCCTATGGCGAATTTGCCGAATTTGATCAGCGCGAGTTGGCGTTGATCGAACCCTTGCGGGCCATGCGCATGGTGTATTACCTGGCATGGGTAGCGCGCCGTTGGCAGGATCCCGCGTTTCCAAAAAGTTTCCCGTGGATGGCGGAGTCTGATTTCTGGTTATCTCAGACTGCGGCATTTACTGAACAGGTTAAGCTGTTGCAGGAACCCCCTCTGCAGCTCATGCCAATGTATTGAAGCATTAACATAATGGAGAGTTTAGTGTTATGAAAAAAATTTGGTTGGCACTCGTTGGTATGGTGATGGCATTCAGTGCCTCCGCTGCGCAATTCAGTGACGGTACGCAATACATCACTTTGGATAAGCCGGTAACTGGCGAACCACAGGTGCTGGAGTTCTTCTCTTTCTACTGCCCGCACTGCTACCAGTTTGAAGAGACATACCATATTTCTGATGCGGTCAAAAAAGCGCTGCCTGAAGGCACCAAGATGACCAAATACCATGTGGAATTCCTGGGTCCATTGGGTAAGCAATTAACTCAGGCCTGGGCAGTTGCCATGGCTCTGGGTGTAGAAGACAAAATTACTCAGCCAATGTTTGAAGCGATTCAGAAAACTCAAACCGTGCAAACGCCTGACGATATCCGCAAGGTATTCGTCAATGCAGGCGTAGCAGGTGAAGACTATGACGCGGCTTTAAACAGCTTCGTGGTGAAATCTCTGGTGGCTCAGCAAGAGAAAGCGGCAGAAGATTTGCAACTGCGCGGCGTGCCAGCGGTATTTGTTAATGGCAAATACATGGTGAAAAACGATGGCCTGGATACCAGCAGCATGGACGTTTACGTCAAGCAATTTGCTGATGTCGTTAAGTTCCTGACCGAACAAAAGTAACCTGCAGCAAGAAATCAACGCCGGTTAATCCGGCGTTTTTTTTAACTTATTCACGCTTGAGCCTGTCTAGCAAACCATCTTTTTCCTGCCACAACGTATTCAGCCAAATCTGGAATTTACGTTTAAACAGTTTGTCATTGAAGTAATCCCCGTGCAGCGACTCATCAATCGGCAGGCATTCAATCCTGACGACAACCCGTTGCAAACGGCCACACAACATATCCATAAAGGGATGCTCACGGTTATCCGGATAGCACAAGGTGACATTCAGGATCTTATCAAATTGCTGGCCAAGCGCACTAAGCGTAAAGGCGATCCCGGCAGCTTTCGGGGCGAGCAAATTGCGGTAGGGTGAGCGGGTTTTAATTTTCTTGGCCTCGGTGAAACGAGACCCCTCAACGAAATTGACGATGGTGGTCGGGCGCAGGCGAAACTTGTCGCAGGAACGCCGCGTGGTTTCGATATCCTGCCCGCTTTTCTCTGGATGTCTGTGCAGATAGGCCCGCGAGTAGCGCTTCATAAAGGGCATATCCAACGCCCAGCAGGCCAGGCCGACGAAGGGGATCCAGGCCAGTTGCTGTTTCAGGAAGTACTTATTCATAGGTATATGGTGACGGAATAACACACACAGCACTACAATGTCCGACCAGCTTTTATGGTTGCTGATCAGCAAATACCAATTCTTTTTCTCCAGCCCGTGCAGCCCTTGAATATCCCACTGCAAGCGGGGATTAATTCGTAACAATACTGCCAGGCATTGGCACCAGCACCACATCGTCAGGTCAGCAAAGGCTGAAATGTATCGCCAAACGGCGGGCATGGGGATCAAAAGCTTAATGATACCGGCCAAAACAATGGGGATGGAGCACAGCATCGTTACGCCAATGGCAAGCAGCGCAGAAAAGATAAAAATAACAGGGGCTAGCAATTTTGGCATGGGTTTAGTGCTGACGGTTGAAGGAAACATGGTTAGATACGTCAGTACGTACCAACAAAAAAATATTTTAACAGAATCCTGGCCAAGAATACGCGGCTATAAGTAAGCGATTTTAACCTGGTAGAAATTGCCAGTTGTTAGCCGTTGGCGTGCAGATTTTCAATCTTGTGCTATGGTCATTGAGGTGCCTAAATTGATTAAACGTGCGATTAAACTTCGGCCCCAGTTATATCCACAAATTAACTGAAACACGATAAATAGCAAAACCGCCAATCCCCTCTTTCAACAGTGTGATTTGTCTAGGAATTTTATTCTCCATTATAACGATATTACCTTCGTTATAATTCAGTTGCTAAACTATGCACAAAGTTATCCACAGGCAGGATCTTGCGGATCGCTTCACAGGATCTCATCTAATTTGGCCATATTGCACGCTAAGGTTCGTCACCAGCGGCTAGCTATGGCATCCTTACCCCAGTCCTTTTCACGAAAAAGAAACGTTATGGCCCAGATTGCAGAAAACCCATTAATCCTGGTGGATGGTTCCTCTTACCTTTACCGCGCCTACCACGCCTTCCCACCGCTGACAAACTCGGTCGGTGAGCCGACGGGAGCGATGTACGGTGTGCTGAACATGCTGCGCAGCCTGCTGTTGCAGTATACCCCCAGCCATGTGGCGGTGGTGTTTGATGCCAAAGGGAAGACCTTCCGTGACGAGCTGTTTGCCGAATATAAATCACATCGGCCACCGATGCCGGACGATTTGCGAGCGCAGATCGAACCGCTGCACCAGATGGTTAAAGCCATGGGGTTACCGTTGCTGGTTACACCTGGCGTAGAGGCCGATGACGTAATCGGCACTCTGGCGCTAGAGGCTGAGAAAGCGGGTCATGCCGTGTTGATCAGCACCGGCGACAAAGATATGGCTCAGTTGGTGACGCCGAATGTTACCCTGATCAATACCATGAACAACACCATCCTCGGCCCGCAGGAGGTCTGTGATAAATACGGTATTCCTCCTGAACTGATCATCGATTTCCTGGCGCTGATGGGGGATTCGTCAGATAACATCCCTGGCGTACCTGGGGTGGGTGAGAAAACGGCCCAGGCGCTGCTGCAAGGGTTAGGGGGCCTGGATCAGCTCTATGCCAATCTGGATAGCATTGCCACGCTGAGCTTCCGCGGTGCCAAGACCATGGCGGCCAAGCTGGAGCAGAACAAAGAGGTGGCCTATCTCTCTTACAAACTGGCGACAATCAAAACCGATGTTGAACTGGATCTGAAATGCAGTGAGCTGGAAGTGAGCCCACCGGATGTCGATCAACTGCAGGCGCTGTTTAAGCGCTACGAGTTCAAACGCTGGATGGCCGATGTTGAAGCCGGGACCTGGTTAGAAAACAAAGGGTCAGGTCGTAAGGCCAGCGCGGCAGCCAAGCCAGCCTCAACGGCAGAAGCACCAAGAGCCGCCGTAGAGCCTACCCTGTCGCAGGAAGGTTACGTCACCATTCTGGATGAGGAAACCTTCGCCGATTGGATGGAGCGCCTGAAACAGGCCGAAGTTTTTGCCTTCGATACCGAAACTGACGGCCTGGATACCCTGACGGCTAACCTGATCGGTCTGTCCTTCGCCATTGAGCCTGGCGTGGCGGCGTACCTGCCGGTTGCACACGATTATCTGGATGCTCCCCCACAGCTGGATCGCAACCACGTGCTGGCCATCCTGAAGCCGCTGCTGGAAGACGAAAAGGCGTTGAAGGTGGGGCAGAACCTGAAGTTCGATAAAAGCCTGCTAGCCCGCTATGACATCGATCTACGCGGTATCGCCTACGACACCATGCTGGAGTCCTACGTACTCGACAGCGTCAGTGGCCGTCACGATATGGATAGCCTGGCCGATCGCTACCTGGGCCATAAAACCATTACCTTCGAAGAGATCGCGGGCAAAGGCAAAAAACAGTTAACCTTTAACCAGATCGCCCTTGAAGAGGCGGGCCCTTATGCGGCAGAAGATGCCGACGTTACGCTACAGCTGCATTTGGCGATGTGGCCGCAGTTGAAAGAGAGTGAAGGCCTGCTGACGGTATTCAATGAGATTGAAATGCCGCTGTTGCCGGTGCTTTCCCATATCGAACGCACCGGGGTGCTGATCGATCCTAACATTCTGGCTGCTCACTCCATTGAGTTGACCAAGCGCCTCGGCGAGCTTGAAGTGCAGGCCCATGAATTGGCAGAAGAGCCGTTCAATCTGGCCTCGACCAAGCAGTTGCAGGCCATTTTGTATGAAAAGCAAAAGCTGCCGGTGCTGAAAAAGACCCCTGGCGGTGCTCCTTCAACCAATGAGGAAGTGCTGGCCGAGTTGGCGCTGGATTATCCGCTGCCTAAAGTGATCCTGGAATACCGTGGTCTGGCGAAGCTGAAAACCACCTATACCGACAAACTGCCGTTGATGATCAACCCGGTTAGCGGGCGGGTGCATACTTCCTATCACCAAGCCGTCACCGCCACCGGTCGCCTGTCATCCAGCGATCCAAACCTGCAAAACATTCCGGTACGTAACGATGAAGGGCGCCGTATCCGTCAGGCATTTATTGCGCCTGAGGGTTACCGTATTGTCGCGGCGGACTACTCGCAGATTGAACTGCGCATCATGGCCCATTTATCGCAGGACGAAGGCTTGCTCACAGCGTTTGCTGAAGGTAAGGACATACACCGGGCAACGGCGGCAGAAGTCTTTGGTCTGGCGTTGGAGAAGGTCACCAACGAACAGCGTCGCAGTGCCAAGGCGATTAACTTTGGTCTGATTTACGGCATGAGCGCATTTGGTTTGGCTCGCCAGTTGGGGATCCCGCGCGGCGAAGCGCAGCGCTATATGGATCTGTACTTCGAGCGCTACCCTGGCGTGCTGGAGTATATGGAGCGCACCCGTCAGCAGGCCGCCGAGCAGGGCTACGTCAGCACGCTGGATGGCCGCCGGTTGTATCTGCCGGACGTTCGCTCCAGTAACGGTATGCGTCGCAAGGCGGCCGAGAGAGCGGCGATTAACGCCCCTATGCAGGGCACTGCTGCGGATATCATCAAACGTGCGATGATTGAGGTGGATGCCTGGCTGCAAGGGCCTGAGAAGCCGCTGGTGCGCATGATTATGCAGGTACACGATGAACTGGTGTTTGAAATCCACGAGTCCGCCATCGAAGAGGCCAGCCTGCGCATTCATGAGTTAATGGAAAACAGTATGCAGCTGGCTGTTCCGCTGCGGGTGGACATCGGTGTAGGTAAAAACTGGGATGAGGCTCACTGATTACCCTGGGTGATACGTTATGGCCAGTTTTCGCTAACAGGCGAAAACCTAAGCACTTTTGGTAATTGAGCAACATCCTTCGGTGATTGTTTCGACTAAATTGGCGTTGTTAGTGCCCGGATCGTGTAAGTAAACTACAAAAAATTCTTTTGCAGCGTGAAAAAATGATGTAGAGTTACAGACGTAGGGTACAGAGGTAAGATGTTCTATCTTTCAGACCTTTTACTTCACGTAATCGGATTTGGCTGAATATTTAGCCGCCCCAGTCAGTATTGACTGGGGCGTTTTTTATTGTAAAAACAAAGCAAAAGCATCGATTTTCGTTATCCCCGCCTGCTCTTCTCCTGCCGTTCCTTTGGCTGATTTATCTGCATGTATCTCCTGACAGCGCACTATCTACCATAAGTTTTTATGATGGCTTTTAGTCAAAATTGTAATTAGATAACGAAATGCGGCCTCGTGTAGGGTGATAACGGGCGTAAAAAAGCCGATGTTTTAGCATCGGCTCTGCATGCGGCCCACTACGAAATACCCGCAGCGGTTATCATTCCCCGCCGATATCGTCTTCCGGCAGCACTTCCGGTGGGATCTCGTTAAACCAGGTATTCAACTTCTGGCTCAGTTTATCGACACCGATCTTTTTCGGTGACGAGAAGGCTTCCACCTGAATATCACCCATAAATGGCAGCACGGCCTCACGCACCATATTGAGTTGTGCCTTGCGGGCACCAGAGGCCAGCTTATCGGCCTTGGTCAGCAGGACCAGCACTGGCGTGCCAACGTCGACGGCCCACTGGATCATCTGTTGGTCCAGGTCTTTGAGCGGATGACGAATATCCATCAGCACCACCAGGCCTTTCAGGCAGTTACGCATTTGCAGATATTCACCCAGCGCCCGCTGCCATTTCTTCTTCATCTCTTCCGGCACTTCGGCATAGCCATAGCCTGGCAGGTCGACCAGGCGAATGCCTTCTTCGACCTCGAACAGGTTAATCAGCTGGGTACGCCCCGGCGTTTTACTGGTACGTGCCAGGCCTTTCTGATTGGTCAGGGTATTCAGTGCGCTGGACTTACCGGCGTTGGAACGGCCGGCGAACGCAACTTCAATACCTTCATCCCCCGGTAGGTGGCGAATATCGGGTGCACTGGTGACGAAATGGGTCACATGGTAATTGTAGTTCTTGCTGGTCAAAATTTTCGTCTCCGTGAGGATGGCTATCTGGTGGGCGATTATAACTGCATCAGCGCTAAAAGGGTGTGTTTCTCGGTTATTAAGCGTTTTAACCACTGAGCCCTTGTGGCAAAAGGTCGACCGCCGTGTGAGACATTGACCATTCGAATTGGGGGTAATGTCGCTTTATTCGAAAGCTGTAAATATTTTATTTGTTATAAAACAGGGCATTGTAATTTCGTTAAGTAAAAGATCGTCGTAAGCCACCTGTAGGTATCTTGAGCACATCCCATAAAAGCGTAAAGTAGGTTGCAAGGCAGGAGGCCAAGGAAACAGGAACATCCAGGAAGGGTGAAAAATCTCAGGGAATACACAGGCAGTGTAATGAGTACCAGGATGATGTCAGATGGAATTGAAACTATTGGTGCCGGAGCGCACGAATAGTACACGGATGATGAAGTGACTGCAATTGGGACGCCCGCGGGAAGCGCACTCAGGAAGAGTGGAAGCGAACGGATCGCAGCACGGATGATTTTTTCTTTCAGGATGAAAGACGTAGTAGCAGGGAGCGCGGTTATCGCAGATGGAAAAACCGGGATGTTGAGTGTGCGCATGGAGCGCGGAGCAGGAATATCCTTCGAGTGAAGGTGCGAAATAGGCGGCAGGTTTTAACCTGCCGCCTTTTTTCTTTGTCTGCTTTCTGCTAGATTCCGCCGCAACCGTATAGCAATTCTATACTGGATCTACATACCTAAGAGTAAAAGCCATGAACCAGCCATCAAAAGCACCTCGCGGCCCACGCAGCAGCGCGGCGACGTCAAAAAGTAAAAAGAAAAGTCGTGTGGAGCTCGATCAGGAAGCGCGCGAGCGCAAGCGCCTGAAAAAGCGCCGTGGCCTGGCTTCCGGTTCACGTACCCAGGTTGAGTCTGCCAACCAGAAAAATAAAACTGGCGCGCAACCCAAAGATCCTCGTCTCGGCAGTAAAGTGCCGGTTGCGCTGGTGGTCGACGCTAAAGTGAAGGCGACCAAGCCACAGCCAAAACCGAAGGCAGAAAAACCGCGCCTCACGCCAGAAGAAGAACTGACCAAGCTGGAAAACGATGAACGTCTGGATGCCTTGCTGGATCGCCTGGATGAAGGCGCCACGCTGAGCGCGGAAGATCAGGCGTACGTTGATCAAACCCTGGATCGTATTGATGCGCTGATGGAACAGCTGGGCATCGAACTGGGTGATGAAGACGACGAAGAGCAGGAAGAGAAGCAGGAAGATATTCTGAAACTGCTGAAAGGCGGTAACCCGAAAGACGTATTTTAAGCGGTTATGTGGCTGATCCCGGCAATAGCCCTACTGTTGACATGTTATCTACTGTGGTTATTCGGTAAACTGTGGCGGCTGTCGAAGCGCAAAACGCGTTTTCGCAGCGCTTCCGCGGCCAGACAGCGTAGACAACTGCCCATTTCCCGGCCCGGTAGGAAAAAATATCGGAAGGAGTGAGCAAGCATGTCAGAACAGACCATTGTCTGGGATTTGGCCCTGATCCAAAAATATAACTATTCAGGCCCGCGTTATACTTCATACCCCACGGCGCTGGAGTTTAACCAGGGCTATGACGAAGCTGCGTTCCAACGCGCGGCTACGCGCTACCCTGAGCGCCCGCTGTCGCTGTATGTCCATATTCCCTTCTGTCATAAGCTCTGCTATTTCTGCGGCTGCAATAAGCTGGTCACACGCCAGACTCACAAGGCCGATGAATACCTGGCCGTGTTGGAGCGGGAAATCATCGCTCGTGCCCCTCTGTTTGCCGGCCGCAAGGTCAGCCAACTGCATTGGGGCGGCGGTACGCCAACCTATCTGGATAAGCAGCAAATCAGTCGGCTGGTCGCCATGCTACGCCAGCACTTTGATTTCCAGCCAGCAATGGAGATGTCGATCGAAGTTGACCCGCGTGAAATCGAGCTGGACGTGCTGGACCACCTGCGTGCCGAAGGCTTCAACCGCCTCAGCATGGGAGTGCAGGACTTCAATAAAGAAGTGCAGCGTCTGGTTAACCGCGAGCAGGATGAAGAGTTCATTTTTGCCCTGATCGCCCGGGCTAAAGCGCTTGGCTTCAACTCGACCAATATCGATCTGATTTACGGCCTGCCGAAGCAGACGCCAGAGAGTTTTGCCTTCACCCTGCAACGGGTGGCGGAGCTGAACCCGGATCGCCTGAGCGTATTTAACTACGCCCATATGCCGAACCTGTTTGCTGCCCAACGTAAAATCAAGGACGCCGATCTACCTAGCGCCCAGCAGAAACTCGATATTCTGCAGCAAACCATCGCTTCGCTAACGGAGTCGGGCTATCAGTTTATCGGTATGGACCATTTTGCCCGGCCGAACGATGAGCTGGCCATTGCCCAGCGCGAAGGCAAACTGCACCGCAATTTCCAGGGTTATACCACCCAAGGGGACAGCGATCTGCTGGGCCTGGGGGTTTCTGCCATCAGCATGCTGGGTGACAGCTACGCGCAGAACCAGAAAGAGCTGAAGGTGTATTACGCTAACGTGGAAGAGCAGGGGAACGCCTTGTGGCGTGGCCTGGCGATGACGGAAGATGACTGCCTGCGTCGTGATGTGATCAAGACGCTAATCTGTAATTTCCAACTGGCCTATCAACCGATTGAGCAGCAATACGGCATTGCGTTTGCGGATTACTTTGCCGCCGATCTGGAATTACTGGCGCCGTTCGAACGTGACGGGCTGGTGGAGCGCGATGAGCATGGCATTCGCGTCACGCCTCGTGGGCGCTTGCTGATCCGTAATATTTGCATGTGCTTCGATATCTACCTGCGTAAACAGGCCCGCGCCCAACAGTTTTCCCGGGTTATCTGACGCCAACACCAAGGTGGATGTGTAGGGGCGCAGCGTGCTGCGCCCTGTTAACTGAAGAAATTGATCAGTGCGGCGCACAACACCGTGGCAACGGCCGCCTGCGGTGAATGGCTGACGGCAGAGCCGACGTCTGCGCCTTGGGTAAGAAAGACGATGAGTGTATCCAGCATCAAAAGCCTCCTGAGTTTGCGTTTCGATCATACTGCTGTCGCATATCCGGTAAAAGCCTTAAATCGCTGGTTTTTTGTGCGCTGGATTGTATTTTTAATCATCTAGCGCCCCTCTCTTACTCCATCCCTAATTCTTTCAGCTTACGCGTTAAGGTATTCCGGCCCCATCCCAACAGGCGGGCAGCTTCCTGCTTGTGCCCCTGGGTATGCCGTAGCGCGGTGGTGAGCAAAGTGCGCTCCATTTCCGGCTGAGCTTCGGACAACAGGTTTTGATGACCGGAACGTAACGCGCGGTCGGCCCACTGTGCCAACAACGTGGCCCAACTGTCCGGTAAGCCGTGGCTACTGGCTTGCGGCGCGGCGGTTTCAAACAGCTCTGAGGGCAGATCCTGGATCAGCACTTCTTGCCCGGCGGCCATCACGGTCAGCCAGCGGCAGGTGTTTTCCAACTGGCGTACGTTGCCTGGCCACGGCAGGCGAGTGAGGGCGGTTTCGGTTTCCGGATGCAGGTTCTTCGCCTCCACACCCAACTCTTTCGCAGCCACCTGAAGGAAATAGCGCGCCAGGCGCGGAATATCCTCACGGCGTTCACGCAGCGGCGGCAGATGTACGCGGATCACGTTCAGGCGGTGGAACAGATCTTCACGAAATTTGCCCTCCTGAACGCGCAACTCCAGGTTCTGGTGCGTGGCGGCAATGATACGCACGTCTACCTTTACCGGCGCATAGCCACCCACGCGATAGAACTGACCATCCGCCAATACGCGCAGCAAGCGGGTTTGCACATCCAGCGGCATATCCCCGATTTCATCCAGGAACAGCGTACCACCGTCGGCCTGTTCAAAACGGCCCTGACGGATCTGATTGGCGCCGGTAAACGCCCCTTTCTCATGGCCGAACAGTTCAGATTCGATCAGGTCTTTGGGGATCGCGGCCATGTTCAGGGCGATAAACGGAGATTTGACGCGTGGGCTGTGGCGATGCAACGCATGGGCGACCAGCTCTTTCCCAGTTCCCGACTCCCCGTTGATCAGCACGCTGATGGAGGAACGTGACAGGCGGCCGATAATGCGGAACACATCCTGCATTGCCGGGGCCTCACCAATAATATCGGCGACAGGATCGTTGGCAGGCTGGCTGCGAGCGGGTTGCTGCTGCTCTTGATAGTGGCTGATGGCACGTTCTACCAGAGCAACGGCCTCATCAATATCAAAGGGTTTTGGCAGGTAATCGAATGCCCCTTGTTGATAGGCGCTAACCGCCGCGTCCAGATCCGAATGTGCCGTCATTATGATGACCGGGAGCATCGGGTGACGCTGTTTGATCTGCTTGAGCAGCGCCAGGCCATCCATACCCGGCATGCGGATATCTGATAGCAGCACGTCGGGAGTTTGCGTGGCCAATGCTTCCAACACGGCATTGCCGCTGTCGAAGGTGACGCTGTTCACCCCGGCTCCGGTGAGCGCACGCTCTAGCACCCAGCGGATGGAGCTATCGTCATCGACGATCCAGACTATCCCTCGTTGCATAGCACAAACCTCACTGGCGAATAGGCAGGAAAACCGAGAATTCGGTGTGACCTGGCCAACTGTTAAATTCAATTTTTCCGCAATGCTGATCGATTAGATTACGGGCGATGGATAACCCCAGGCCGGTACCGCCTTCGCGGCCGCTGACCATTGGGTAGAACAGAGTGTCTTGCAACTGGGCCGGTACGCCCGGGCCGTCATCCTCAACATCGATCCGTGCCGCCAGCCGGTAGCGGGTGCCGTGCAGGGTGATCTGAAACGCGGTACGCGTGCGCAGCGTGATGGTGCCACCGGTTTCGCTCAGCGCCTGCAGCGCGTTGCGGGTGATATTGAGCAACACCTGCTCGATTTGATCGGGATCGTGCGCCAGCTCAGGCAGACTAGGGTCGTAATCACGCACCAGCGTGACGTTATCGGGTTTCTCCAACGACACCAATTGGAAGACTCGCTCCGCGACCTGATGGATACTCTGAGTAATATGTTGGCCGGGGCGCTGTGGCCCTAGCAGGCGATCTACCAGATTACGCAGCCGATCGGCCTGTTCGATGATCACCTTGGTGTATTCCGTCAGCGAAGGGTCTGGCAAAGCTTTGGCCAGCAACTGCGCGGCACCCCGCAAACCGCCGAGCGGATTTTTGATTTCATGCGCCAGGCCGCGCACCAGATCGCGAGCCGCAACCTGTTGGGCGTGCTGTAACTGCTCCTGGCTGAGGCGACGCTGATTGTCCATTGGGGCCAGCTCAAGCAGAATAAAGCCATCTGGCAGCGCCTGAGCGGTCAGGGAGAGGATATGGGCGCGGCTGTCGACCACCAGGGTCACTTCGTTATCGGTAAAGCCCTGGCCAGCATGCAGGCTCTCACGCATCAGATCGATATTCAGCGAAAAATAGCCAAGTAAATCGGGCAGCGGTGTACCGAAAAGTTTACGAGAACTCTGTGCCAGCAGCTGTTGTGCCGCCGGGTTGGCGTAGTGGATCGCCAGTGTGTCATCCAACAGCAAAATGCTGTTGATGAGAGAATTGAGGATCTGCCCAGCATCGGGCAGCTTGCCGGTTGCCATACAGCAGTCTCCTGCACCTTTTTAGTGCATCCATCCTACTCCATCCGCAACCATCACGGTATGAAATAGTTTTGCAGAATATACGGTGGAGAAAAAAGCCCATCCGAAGATGGGCTAAAAGTTTCCACGGCAACAAAAAAACGGCTACTAATACTTAGGACGCGCCATCCGTAGACAGCGCGGGTATGACTTAAACGCTGTAATACAGTTCGAACTCAACTGGGTGTGGCGTCATGCGCACGCGATCCATCTCTTCTTTACGCAGTTCGATGTAGGCATCGATCGCGTCGTCGGTGAATACGCCACCGCGGGTCAGGAATTCACGGTCTTCGTTCAGTGCGGCCATTGCTTCATCCAGTGAGCCAGCCACTTTTGGAATTTCAGCTTCTTCTTCCGGCGGCAGGTCATACAGGTTTTTATCCATGGCATCGCCAGGGTGGATCTTGTTGATCACGCCGTCCAGGCCAGCCATCAGCAGTGCAGCGAAGCACAGGTATGGGTTAGCCGCTGGGTCCGGGAAACGAGCTTCGATACGGCGCGCTTTCGGGCTGGCAACCACTGGGATACGGATAGACGCAGAGCGGTTACGGGCAGAGTAAGCCAGCATAACCGGCGCTTCGTAACCTGGGACCAGACGCTTGTAGGAGTTGGTGGTCGGGTTGGCCAGGGCGTTGATCGCTTTAGCGTGTTTGATGATGCCGCCAATGTAGAACAGCGCCATTTCAGACAGGCCGCCGTACTTGTCGCCAGCGAACAGGTTGGTACCGTTCTTGGACAGTGACATGTGGCAGTGCATACCTGAGCCGTTATCGCCGAACATCGGTTTTGGCATGAAGGTCGCGGTTTTGCCAAATGCGTGAGCCACGTTGTGAACCACGTATTTGTAGATTTGGATTTCGTCGGCTTTCTTGGTCATGGTATTGAAGCGGGTAGCCACTTCGTTCTGACCTGCGGTTGCCACTTCGTGGTGGTGAGCTTCAACCACCAGGCCCATTTCTTCCATGGTCAGACACATGGTAGAACGGATGTCCTGTGAAGAGTCGACCGGTGGCACTGGGAAGTAACCGCCTTTGACCGCTGGACGGTGGCCTTTGTTGCCGCCTTCGAGTTTGGTGCTGGAGTTCCAGGCACCTTCGATATCATCAATAGCAACCATAGAACCACGGATGCTGCTACCGAAACGAATGTCGTCAAACAGGAAGAACTCTGGTTCTGGCCCGAACAGCACGGTATCGGCGATGCCGGAAGAGCGCAGGAAGTCTTCAGCACGCTTGGAGATTGAGCGTGGGTCACGATCGTAGCCCTGCATGGTGCCTGGCTCGAGGATGTCACAACGAATGATCAGGGTAGATTCTTCGAAGAACGGATCCAGAACCGCCGTGCTGGCGTCTGGCATCAGGACCATGTCAGATTCGTTGATGCCCTTCCAACCACCGATTGAGGAGCCGTCAAACATTTTACCTTCTTCGAAGAAGTCGGCATTTACCTGATGAGCAGGGATGGTAACGTGTTGCTCTTTACCCTTGGTGTCAGTGAAACGCAGGTCTACGAATTTCACTTCATGCTCATTCAGCATCGTCAAAACGTGTTCAGCGGACATACTTAACTCTCCCGGATTTATCGTTGTCATCGTCGTGGAACGAATCTGTGTAACTGGCCTGTTTTGCCTTGTGTAGACTAAAGCGAAAACTGTGCCAACTTTTAAAAAGCGAAAAAATCGCCGGTTTGTGCGGGTTTTGCTCATTGCCAGTATGCACCATTAGCGATGCAATGCACTATGGTGGTGCAAATAACCTGGGGTAGGGCACTATAATGGTGCAAAACATCATCGATTGCTGCTTTTTGCACCGTGAAAGGGATCACAAACTAGCCTGTACACAGTTGTTTATAAGAGAGTGTTGTGATCTTGTTTAGTACCTCGCTTAATACGTGTACAATAGCGCGCTATTTCTAATGCCTGAGGCAAAGCTGTGATCGAAAATTTGCGTAACATCGCCATTATTGCCCACGTTGACCATGGTAAGACCACCCTGGTTGACAAGTTGCTGCAACAATCCGGTACTTTCGGAGAGCGTTCAGAAGCGACAGAACGCGTAATGGACTCCAACGATTTGGAGAAAGAGCGTGGGATTACCATCCTCGCAAAAAACACCGCCATTAATTGGAAAGACTACCGCATCAACATCGTAGACACCCCAGGACACGCCGACTTCGGCGGCGAGGTAGAGCGCGTGATGTCAATGGTCGACTCGGTGCTGCTGGTTGTGGATGCAATGGATGGCCCAATGCCGCAAACCCGTTTCGTGACCAAGAAAGCGTTTGCTAATGGTCTGAAACCGATCGTGGTAATCAACAAGGTTGACCGCCCTGGCGCGCGTCCTGACTGGGTTGTGGATCAGGTCTTCGACCTGTTCGTTAACCTGGACGCTACCGACGAACAGCTCGACTTCCCAATCATCTATGCATCCGCATTGATGGGTATCGCTGGTCTTGACCATAACGATATGGCCGAAGACATGACTCCGCTGTACCAGGCGATTGTCGATCACGTCTCTGCGCCGCAGGTTGAGCTGGAAGCACCTTTCCAGATGCAGATCTCGCAGCTGGACTACAACAACTACGTGGGCGTTATCGGCATCGGCCGTATCAAGCGTGGTAAAGTGAAGCCTAACCAGCAGATCACCCTGATCGACAGCGAAGGCAAAACCCGTAACGGTAAAATCGGTAAAGTGCTGACCCATATGGGTCTGGAACGTATCGAAGCCACCGTTGCCGAAGCGGGCGACATCGTTGCCATCACCGGCCTGGGCGAGCTGAACATCTCTGACACCATTTGTGATGTGAACGCGGTTGAAGCGTTGCCAGCACTGTCGGTTGATGAACCTACCGTAAGCATGTTCTTTAACGTCAATACCTCACCGTTCTGTGGTAAAGAAGGCAAGTTCGTGACTTCACGCCAAATCCTTGAGCGTCTGAACAAGGAACTGGTACACAACGTGGCGTTGCGCGTTGAAGAAACCGAAGATGCTGACGCATTCCGTGTTTCAGGCCGTGGTGAGCTTCACCTGTCGGTTCTGATCGAAAACATGCGTCGTGAAGGTTTTGAACTGGCGGTTTCCCGTCCGAAAGTTATCTTCCGTGAAATCGATGGCCGCAAGCAAGAGCCGTTCGAGAACGTGACGCTGGATATCGAAGAACAGCACCAGGGTTCTGTGATGCAGGCGATGGGTGAGCGTAAAGCTGACCTGAAAAACATGGATCCAGATGGCAAGGGCCGTGTGCGTCTTGACTACGTGATCCCAAGCCGTGGCCTGATCGGCTTCCGTAACGAATTCATGACCATGACTTCTGGTACCGGTCTGCTGTACTCCACCTTCAGCCACTACGACGATGTGCGTCCGGGCGAAGTGGGCCAGCGTCAGAACGGCGTGCTGATCTCTAACGGCCAGGGCAAAGCGGTAGCGTTCGCTCTGTACGGTCTGCAAGATCGCGGCAAGCTGTTCCTGGGCCACGGTGCTGAAGTGTATGAAGGCCAGATCATCGGTATCCACTCACGTTCTAACGACCTGACCGTGAACTGCCTGACCGGTAAGAAACTGACCAACATGCGCGCATCGGGTACCGATGAAGCGACTACCCTGGTTCCGGCCATCAAAATGTCTCTGGAGCAAGCTCTGGAATTCATCGATGATGACGAACTGGTAGAAGTGACGCCAATCTCGATCCGTATCCGTAAGCGTCACCTGACGGAAAACGATCGTAAGCGTGCCAACCGCGGTCCTAAAGAAGCTTAATTCGCCGATTTAATCCGCAATACTTAGGGCGTGTCACAGCGCCCTGAGTTTTTTCCTCTGTCTTTCCCCCTTTCTGCGGCGCGCCATGCGCTTTTCACACTGCTCCCTGTTCAGCCTTAACTTTTCCCGTTACAGTGAAATCTCACTGGCCCATGGGAGAGGACTATGCTGTATATCTTTGATTTAGGTAATGTGATTGTCGATATCGATTTCAAACGTGTACTGGGCGTGTGGAGCAACCTGAGCGGCACACCGCTGGCGACGTTGTCCGAACGTTTTAGCATGGGTGAGGTATTCCAACAGCACGAGCGCGGCGAGATTAGCGACGAAGACTTTGCGGCCAAGCTCTGTGAAGAGATGGGGATAGCGCTCAGCTTCGAGCAGTTTGCCACCGGCTGGCAGGCGGTATTTGTCGCCCTGCGCCCTGAAGTGATCGAGATTATGCACCGTCTGCGCAACGAAGGGCATCGCGTGGTGGTGTTATCGAATACCAACCGTCTGCACTGCAATTATTGGCCTCAGCATTACCCTCAGGTCGCTGAAGCGGCCGACCACATGTATCTGTCGCAGGATCTAGGCATGCGCAAACCCGATGCCAACATCTATCAGCACGTACTGAAGGCGGAAAACACTCCGGCGGATCAGGCGGTATTCTTTGACGATGTGGCGGCGAACGTAGAAGCAGCCGCAGCGCTGGGGATCAAGGCGGTGCACGTCATCGATCGCCAGGTTGTGCCAGCTTATTTTGCTCAATAATCACCGTACGTTAAGCTTAAGGCGTCCAGACTGACATTTAGGATAAAGCCATGTCGTTTTTCCGCCGCAAAAAGCTGCCATCGTCGATCAAACCCGGAATAACCTTCGGGCGGTTGCTGTATAAACGTATTGATGAGGATGGCCTGACCATGTTGGCGGGCCATCTGGCCTATGTCTCGCTACTTTCCCTGGTGCCGCTGATCACCGTGGTGTTTGCGCTGTTTGCCGTTTTCCCGATGTTTGCGGATATCAGCGTGCAGCTAAAAAGCTTTATTTTCTCCAACTTTATGCCTGCCGCCGGTAACGTGCTGCAACGATATCTGGAGCAGTTTGTTGCCAACTCCAGCAAGATGACCGCCGTGGGGATCTGCGGCCTGATTGTCACCGCGCTGCTGCTGATCTATTCGGTGGATAGCGTGTTGAACACCATCTGGCGCAGTAAGAACCAGCGGCCGATCGTGGTTTCCTTTGCCGTTTACTGGATGGTGCTGACCCTCGGCCCGCTGCTGGTGGGGGCCAGTATGGCGATCAGCTCCTATCTGTTGTCGCTAAACTGGTTAGCGCAAAGCGGCGTTAACAGCCTGGTGGATGAGGTGCTGCGCATCTTCCCGCTGATCCTGTCCTGGGTCTCTTTCTGGTTGTTATACAGCGTGGTGCCCACGGTACGCGTGCCTGCGAAAGATGCGTTGATCGGGGCGCTGGTAGCCGGGGTGTTGTTCGAGCTGGGTAAGAAAGCTTTTGCGCTGTATGTCACCATGTTCCCTTCCTACCAGCTGATCTACGGCGTGCTGGCGGTGATCCCGATTTTATTTTTATGGGTCTACTGGAGCTGGTGTATCGTGTTATTGGGGGCCGAAATCACCGTTACGCTGGGTGAGCACCGCCTTTACCAGCAGCAGAAAGCAGAACAACAGCAAAAAGAGGAGCAGGAAGGATCGTTATGATTGCGTTAATTCAACGGGTATTAAACGCCAGCGTTACGGTAGAAGGTCAGACAGTAGGCAAGATTGGCCCCGGTTTGTTAGTGTTATTGGGCGTTGAGCAGGACGATAACGAGCAAAAAGCCCAACGCCTGTGTGAGCGGGTGCTGGGGTATCGCATCTTCGGCGACGAGGATGACAAGATGAATCTCAACGTTCAGCAGGCTGGTGGTAGCCTGTTGGTGGTGTCGCAGTTCACCCTGGTAGCCGATACCCAGAAAGGCATGCGGCCAAGTTTTTCGCGCGGTGCGGTGCCGCAGGAGGCCGATCGGCTATACCGCTATTTTGTTGGGCAGTGCCAGGAACGGGGTATTGAAACCCAGACCGGTGAGTTTGCCGCCGATATGCAGGTGGCATTGGTGAACGATGGCCCGGTGACGTTCTGGCTGCAGGTTTAAAGATCACAAGAGAAGGCGTCTATGTATCACCTACGAGTACCCGTTACAGAACAAGAACTGAAAGACTATTACCAGTTTCGCTGGGAGATGCTGCGCAAGCCATTACACCAGCCGGTGGGTTCGGAAAAGGATGCCTACGACGCCATGGCGCACCATCAGATGGTGGTGGATGAGAACGGCCGGATAGTGGCGATTGGCCGTCTGTATATCAATGCCGATAACGAAGCCGCTATCCGCTTTATGGCGGTCGATCCAGCTGTGCAGGACAAAGGCCTGGGAACTCTGGTGGCAATGACCCTTGAGTCGGTAGCGCGCCAGGAAGGAGTGAAGCGGGTGGTGTGTAGCGCCCGTGAGGACGCGGTGGACTTCTTTGCCAAGCTGGGCTTTATCAACCAGGGCGAAATCACTGCGCCGCAAACTACGCCGATCCGCCATTACCTGATGATCAAACCCGTGGCCACGCTGGACGATATTCTGCATCGCCCCGACTGGTGCGGGCAGTTGCAACAAGCCTGGTATGAACATATCCCGCTCAGTGAAAAAATGGGGGTGCGCATCAGCCAATATACCGGCCAGCGTTTTGTTACCACCATGCCGGAAGTGGGTAATCAAAATCCACACCATACGCTGTTTGCCGGTAGCCTGTTCTCCCTGGCAACGCTGACTGCATGGGGGCTGATCTGGCTGCTGCTGCGTGAGCGCCACCTGGGGGGCACGATTATTCTGGCAGACGCCCACATCCGCTACAGCAAACCGATCACCGGCAGGCCGAGAGCCGTTGCCGATCTGAGCTCATTGAGTGGCGATCTGGCCCGTTTGGCGCGTGGCCGCCGGGCGCGCGTGCAGGCAGAGGTACATTTATTCGGTGACGATGACGAAGGTGCAGTATTTGAGGGCACCTATATGGTGCTGCCAGCCGAACCGGAAGAGCCGTTGGACAAGGGCGGTTCAGAGCCGATAGCGAGCTGAGCATCAAGCTCAGAATAGATTCTGTGACCAAACCTATCCTGGTGGGCGCGCATGCGCCCACTTAACGGTAGGGCTTAATTGATAGCTTAATCTGTCGTAGAAAATGGACACTGTTGCCGATTATTTTTTCAACCAGAAAAATCTGTGTTTATTTAGCATAATTGACTGTTTAATTTGCATGCAGCAAATAATGTGAATGGATTAAAACAATTTCAGAACATTTACCCCGCCTCACTCTGAGATTTATGCCAATTCAGATGCCTCGAAGTCCCGTAAAGTCACGATCTCTTGCTTGTCTGATGCCGAATTATGTCGCTAGAATGCCGCAAAATCATTAAGGCGGTTTATCTGAATGGACTCAGTAGCTCAGCGGTTGGCAGTATCCTTATTGTTTCTTTCTCTCAGTTCGGCTGTTGGCGCCAATATGCTCAGCCCGGCGGATCGAGATACTATCCAACAGCAACAACGTGAATTGTTGCAGCAAAACCAACAACAACGTCAGGAATTGCAACGCAGCCTGACGCCGGTGCTGCCACAAACGCCAGCAGCCACAGCCCCCGGCGGGCCGTGCTTCACCATTACGACCATTCGCCTTGAAGGTGCCAGCCATCTGCCCGCCCGTGCGCGGCAAGCCTTGACGCAACCCTATCTGCAACGCTGCCTGAATCTGGCCCAGATCAACACCCTGGTGCAGCAGGTTTCCGATTGGTATATCGAACGGGGCTATATCACCAGCCGCGCTTTTCTGACCGAGCAAGACCTGTCCCATGGGGAGTTGAAGCTGCTGGTGCTGGAAGGGCAGTTGGAAAAGATCTTGCTGGACCAACGGGATGACCGAATGCTGAAGATGGCGTTCCCTGGCCTGGTGGGCAACATCCTGAACCTGCGCGATATCGAACAGGGCATGGAGCAGATCAACCGCCTGCGCCAGCAACCGGTGCAGATTGAAATCCTGCCCGGCAGCCAACCGGGCTATTCGGTGGTCAATTTGACTGCCAAGCCCGAGTTCCCGGTGATGCTGGGGCTGGGTTTTGACAACAGCGGGCAGAAAAGTACCGGCACCGGACAGATCAACGGCTCATTGACCGGCAATAACCTGCTGGGGCTGGCGGATCAGTGGTTTGTGACCGGCGCGCGCAGCAGCGATTTCGCCAACGATCACGACGCCCGCAGCGTCCAGGCTGGTGTCAGCCTGCCTTATGGCTACTGGCTGATGGATTACAACTACTCCTACAGCGACTACCTCTCGACGATCGACAATCAGGGCTTTGACTGGCGATCCACCGGCGACAGCCAGACCCATCGCTTCAACGTTTCGCGCGTATTGTTCCGTAACAGTGACATGAAAACCGGCCTGGCGCTGGGCCTGACCCATCGTATCAACCGCAACTATCTGAATGACACCCGGCTGGACAGCAGCAGCCGTAAACTGACCAGCGTATCTCTGGGCGTGAGCCATAGCCAAAAACTGTGGGGCGGTTTTGCCACGCTCAACCCCTCCTACAGCCGTGGCGTACCTTGGTTAGGCGCGGAAGATGACAGCGGTAAAGCCAGCGAGGCTCCCAAGGCGGAGTTTAATAAATACACACTCTCCGGCAGCTATTACTTGCCGTTGGCGCAGAACTGGAACTACCTCACCAGCCTGTACGGCCAGTGGACGCCCGATCGCCTTTACGGCAGCGAGCGCCTGACCCTCGGCGGTGAAAGTTCGGTGCGTGGCTTCAAGGAACAGTATCTCTCCGGCGACAAAGGTGGCTACTGGCGTAACGAGGTCAACTGGTCGCCGTTCAGCCTGCCGTATCTGGGGGATATTTCCGTATTGGCTGCCGTAGATGGCGGTTATCTGCGCCACGACTCCGTGGACGCCTACGCTTCCGGCACGTTGTGGGGCGGCGCGGTGGGGCTGGGAAGCCGTAACCGCTATTTCAGCAGCCAATTTACCGTGGGCTGGCCGCTGGCGCATCCGAGTTGGTTAGAGCCGGATCGGGTGTCGATTTACTACCGTATTAACATCGTTCTTTAATTTACAGGGAAAGGTTTCAAGGATGACGCAAAAAGACGATCGGCCCATTCATGCCAGCCAACGTTGGTTGAGCTATACCCTGTGCAGCCTGTTGGCCTGGCAGCCGTTGCTGCCCGCCTTGGCGAACGGTGTTAACGTCGCCGAAGGGAATACCCGGCTCGATCAGGCTGGCAATGGCGTGCCGGTGGTCAATATCGCTACGCCTAATCAGGCGGGCATTTCCCATAATAAATACAATGAATTCAACGTGGGCAAAGAGGGGCTGATCCTCAACAACGCCACCGGGCAGCTCAATCAGACCCAGCTTGGCGGCCTGATCCAGAACAACCCCAACCTGAAAGCCGGGCAGGAAGCCCAAGGCATCATTAACGAGGTTGTCGCCCCGAACCGCTCCCAACTGCAAGGTTATCTGGAAGTGGCGGGCAAGCAGGCCAACGTGATGGTTGCCAACCCTTACGGTATCACCTGCGACGGCTGCGGCTTCATCAACACCCCGAATGCGACGCTGACGACCGGTAAACCGGTGTTAGGGCCAGACGGCAAACTGCAAGCGCTGGAAGTGACGCAAGGGGCCATCAGCATTCAGGGCAAAGGGCTAGATGCCAGCCAGAGCGGGAAATTTGCCCTGATTGCCCGTGCCACTGAGATCAACGCACAGCTGTATGCCCAGGATGCCACCATTACGTTGGGTGCCAACCGTGTGGATGCGCAGGGTAATGCGACCCCGATCGCGGGCCAAGGCGAAACGCCAAAAGTGGCGGTCGATACCGGTGCGCTGGGGGGCATGTATGCCAACCGTATCCATCTGGTTTCCAGCGACAAAGGCGTCGGCGTCAACCTCGGTAACCTCAATGCCCGTGCCGGGGATATCACCCTGGATGCCAACGGTAAATTGACGCTCAATAATTCGCTGGCGCAAGGCGGTGCATTAACGGCGACAGGGCAAAGTATCAGCATGTCGGGCGACCACAAGGCCAGCCAGTCCATCACGTTAAACAGCCAGGGGGACCTCACTCAACAGGGAGGAACACTGGTTAGCGACCAGAATATCGCTCTCACCAGCGGCGGTACGTTGCAGATGAGCAGCGGCAAGCTGACCGCTGGCAACGATGTCACCCTGCGGGCTCGTGACGCGCGGGTGGACAGTTCCAGCCAGATTGATGCAGCCCGCCATGTCGACATGACATTGTTCAATAGCGGCATGACGCAGGGGCAAGTGACTGCCGGGCAAAACCTGACCCTCAGCGGTGCCAGCTTGGTCAACAGCGGCACGCTGGCGGCCAATGGGGCGATACAAAGCACCCTTTCCAACTTGGCGAATAGTGGAACAGTTCAGAGCCAGGGCAACCTGTCGTTGAGCGGTCAGTCTCTCACCAACAGTGGCAAGATACTGGGTGGAGGGGCGCTGGTCCTTACCAGCCAGACGTTGGATCAAGACGGCACCTTGAGTGCCAAAGGCAAAGCCGATCTTACCGTCAGCGATACGTTGCGAAATGGCCGCTACGGCGAGTTGCTGAGTGACGACAGCATGACGCTGTGGGCTGGAACGCTGCAGCAGAACGGCCTGCTCTCTGGCGCGACGGGGTTAACCCTCAACAGCGATACGCTGAGCACGGCGGCAGATTCCCTCACCACCAGCCAAGGCAAGATCACGGTTAACGCGGGTAACGCCACGTTAGGCGGGGAATGGAATGCGGGTGGCGATCTGGCCTGGCATGGCACGACGTTGAACACGCAGCCGGGTGCCCAGATACAAAGCGGGGGCAATCTCACCCTCCAGGCCCAACAAGCCACGCTGGCGGGAACCCAAACGGCGAAAGGGGCATTAACGGTAGAGGCTGGCTCACTGCTGCACAGTGGTAAAAGCCATGCCGCAACCCTGGCCCTGAAGGCGGACACCCTGACCAACCAGGGTACGCTGGTCGCTCCTGTCTTGAAGATCAACAGCCAGACGCTGACCAACAGCGGCTTGCTACAAGGCAGCCAGACCCTGGATCTTATCGCCCGCCTGATGGACAACCAGAAGGGCGGCACCGTGTATACGGCCAATGCCCTGTCACTGGCCATCCCGACGCTGAAAAACGCCGGACTGATCACCACCGATCGGGATTTGGTGCTCAGTGGCGATCAACTGCTCAACAGCGGTGAAATCAATGCCGTGAACCTGACGGCCAAAACCCAGCGGATCGATAACCAGCAGAGCGGTTTACTGCTGGCGAAAGATAAGCTGTCACTGAACGGTATGGCGTTGTCCAATGCCGGGCAACTGGCTGCCGATCAACTGACCCTGAACACCAACAGCATCGCCAATAGCGGCACGTTGCAGGGCGACAGCGCCCTGGCTATCAAGGCTACGGAAGTCACCAACCGTGGGCGTGTACTCACCGGCGGTTCGCTAAACCTGATTGCAGACACCTTGACCAACGCCGGGACGATGCAGGCGGCTATGATGGTCTTGTCACTGGCCAAAGAGTTCAGCAACCAGCAAAACGGCTCCGTCAACGTGACTGGTTCGCTGGCGCTGGCCACCCCTCAGTTCAGTAATGACGGCCTGCTGGCCGCGACGACGCTGACCTTGGATACCACGGCCCTGTTCAATACGGGGACTCTGCAAGGCAGCCGTCAGCTGAATATCGGCACCTCCACGTTAGATAACCAGCTCGGTGGTGTTTTACTTAGTGGCGGAGCACTGACAATACGGGCAGATTCGCTGACCAATAGCGGATTGCTTCAGGGCCAGACACTGGATCTGTCCACCCAAGAGTGGCTTAACAACGGCAATGCGCTGAGTGAACAAACGGCGAGCCTGACAGTCGCCAATACGTTGACCAACCAAGGGAAGATCCTCGGCCAGCAAGGGATGACTGTCTCTGCGGGCTCAGTGGACAACGCGGGATGGCTGGCGGCCACCGTGCTCTCCGTCGTGGGCGACGTTATCAACAAGGGGCTGGTGCAGGGTAGCCAGTCCCTGCAACTTTCCGGCACTCATCTCAATAACACAGCCACCGGCCAGATGTTATCTAGCGGGGCGTTACGCCTTGAAGGCCAGCAGTTGCTCAATCAGGGCGCTCTGCAGGGGCAACAACTGGCGGTGAAAGCCCAGACCTGGCAGAACAGTGGCAGTGCCCAGGCGCAAGATCGCCTGACGGCAGACCTGACCGGTGACATGCTCAACAGTGGCCTGTTACTGAGCCAGGATCGGTTTGACCTCACGGCGGCCCATATTCTGAACCAGGGCACCCTGGCGGCAGATAAGGTGGTATTGACCGCACCGCTGCTGACCAACAGCGGCCTGCTACAGGGCAACAGCCATCTGCAACTGGCTATCCCCACTATCAGTAACCTTGCCAGCGGGAAGCTGGTCAGCGGCGGTGCGCTGGAGCTGGCGCTCGATCAACTGGACAACGCTGGCCTATTGCAGGTGAACGATGATTTGTCTCTCATCGGCCAGCAGTTCACCAACCAGGGCAGCATCCTGGCGAACAACCTGAACCTGAATGTGCAGGGTGCCTTGGTAAACCAACAAGGCGGCCAACTGGTGGCCCGTGAAAATGCCACCTTCCGCAGCCAATCGGTGAACAATGCCGGGGTGTTGGCGGGTAATACGCTGGCGGTAGACAGTGGCACCGTGACTCACAGCGGGATCATGCAGGGCAATGCCGGGCTGACTCTGAACAGTACCGAGCTGAACGTGCTGGCCGGTGCACAACTGCTGAGCGGGGGGGAGCTGGCAATCAAAGGTGGCGCAGTCACCAACGCCGGATCCTGGCAGGGGAATAGCCTGACCTTTGGCGTCGATAGCCTGGATAACAGCGGATCGATAAACGCGGTTGCGGGCCTGACTGGCACCGTGGCTAACACGCTGCAAAACAGCGGGCAGATGGGCAGCCTGGGGACGCTGAACCTGAGCGGCGACTATCTGACCAACAGCGGCAAGCTGGTGGCCAACCGGTTGACGCTGGATGCCGCCACGCTGAATAACACGGGATTATGGCAAGGTAGCGAGTGGTTGAATGCCCACGGTGATGTGCTGACGCTGGGTACGTCAAGCCGTACGTTGGCTGGGGGCGCGTTGTCGCTGAATGCCGGGCAACTGACCTCAGATGGGCTGGTTCAGGGTGGACAAACCCACGTCACGGCCACTAGCTGGATGAACAGTGGCAGCCTGCTGGGGAGCGATTCTCTGGCCGTCAACGTCACCGATGAACTGGTGAATGAAGGGTCACTGCTTAGCAAAGGTAACAGCGAAATACAGGCGCAGACGCTGACCAATGACGGTGCCGTCCTGAGCGACGGAAGTCTGTCTTTGGCGGGCGCTACGTTGAACAACCAAGGTGCCGTACAGGGTAACATCCTCAACCTGACGCAGAACTTGGTGAATAACGCCGGTACGCTGATCGGCCTGCAGTCGCTGACGTTAGGCATTCAGGCATTCTCCGTCCCGTTGTTGACGCTGGTGAACCGCAGCCAGGGCTCACTTCTGACGCAGGGAACGCTTTCTGTGAATGGCAGTACGGTGACCAATGACGGCCGCTGGCAGGGACAACAGATCCTGCTGAATGCTCAGACGTTGAATAACAGTGGCGCAATCCAGAGTGCGGATGCGCTGCAAATGGCTCTGTCTGGGGCACTGAATTCGACGGCTGGCAGCAAAATTACCGCCAATGGTGCAACTGTATTACAGGCACAGTCGTTGACCAACGCCGGGCAGTGGCTGGCAAAACATCTCACCCTACGCGCTGACACCCTGAATAATCAGGGCGAAATCAGCGGCGTTGACGGCCTGACGGTCGCGCTGACCGGAGATTTCACCCAGCAGCAAGATAAAACCCTGCTGACGGCGGGGGACTTGAAACTGGATGCGGCCTCGGTCACCAACCTTGGGCGTATCCAGGGGAACGGCGTGTGGGTTAACAGCGGTACGCTAACCAACAGCGGTCGTGTGCAAGGTGAAACAGGTCTAACGCTGAACCTTACCGGTGGATTGACCAATAACGCTACGGGTACCCTTCTCAGCCAGAACGCACTCACCATTACCTCGCCGTACTGGGTCAACAGCGGCCTGATGCAAAGCGGTGCTGACACCCGGTTTGAGGGGACGATATCAGGGCGTAATGACGGTAGCCTGCTTGCTGGCTCCGATCTGTCACTCTATGGCTCGCAATTTACCAACACCGGTTGGTTGCAGGCAGGCTCCCTGTTACTGAATGCGGATGCGTTGGACAACAGCGGTACCTTGCTGGCAGAACGGCAGGGAACGTTGACCGCAGGTAGCCTGAACAATCAGGGCACGATCCAGGGAAGCAACCTGGCGTTGAATACCCAGCAACTGACTAACGGTGGCACGCTGCTTGGCACCTCCGGGCTTGGCATCAATGCCAGTCAGGTGGCGCTTCAAGAGACAGGGAAAATGTTCAGCGGGGGCGATTTACTGCTGAGCAGTGGCGATTTTGACCAACGTGGCCAGGTCGTGGCGTTGGGCAACCTGACGCTGCAACTGGTGAACGCCTTTACCAACCAGAACGTGATTGCCGCAGGCCAGAGCCTGAACCTTAACAGCCAAGGGGCGTTGACCAACCAGGGCACTCTGCAGGGGCAGAGCGTCAACCTCACGGCGTACGGCATCTTGACCAACAACGGGCAAATCACCGGCGGAAGTGGGGCCAGTACTCTCAGTGGCAGCTCCATTGCCATGAACGCGGCCGGAACCCTGCAATCAGGGGGCGACGTAACCCTGAACAGCCAGAGCGATATCACCGTTGACGGGTTTACCGGCACGTTGGGCTCGATGACGCTGAATGCGGCTGGCAGCCTGATTAACACTGCCTTGCTGTATGCCGGTAACAACCTGTACTTGCTGGCCAACAGCATCAAAAACCTGCGCGGTGACATCCTGGCGGGCAACAGCCTGTGGATGCAGCGTGATATGGCGGGCAATGCTAACGCTGAGGTGGTGAACAGCTCTGGCACCATTGAGACACAAAATGGTGATCTCACCATTAACACCGCCCATTTGCTGAATCAGCGTGATGGGCTGAGTGTGGTTAGCTCTGAAAGTAGCGCACCGCAGTATTCCTGGGTGACAGATTTTGAGGCCAAAATCCCGTTAACCTTCTTCAACAAAGGCGACTACGGCTATGTCATCAAGTCTTGGGAATCCGGCGGCGGCAGCCCTGGCCACGGAGCGTCTCCGACAAGGTATTACAGTTCAACGCCAACGCCTTATCTTAATCAACGGATTAAGGAGTTTGCCTCTGGCGTTTCGATGGTCACCGTCACGGCAAACGGTGGCGCAGCCCGTATCGCGGCCGGGCGCGATCTCAGCCTTTATGCCGGCCAACTGGACAATCAGGCCAGCAATATTTTGGCCAACAACAATGCCTATCTTTCAGGGAGTAACCTGAATAACCAATCCTGGTTCTCGGGCAGTGAAACCCGCTATCAAACGTATCAGTATGGTTATGGCCTGAGCACAGTTCCGGTACCAGAAACCAGCGTTTCTAAAGGGGAGATTACATCCAACTACATCGTCTACACGGCGACGGGCGAGGTACGCTATGAACGTGGAGAAGGTGAAATCTACCGCGCCGTTATTCAGGCTGGCGGTAACGTCTCGGCAAACTTTGCTAATGACATCAGTAATACCAACACCTTGGCTAACGCGGGTGGAGTAAGCAACACCCTTGCTACGCCTACTCTCAGTACCCTGAGCCAACAGACTATCGGCGGTGCCGTAGAGAAACAGGCGTTGTCAGCCGGTGATAAGGCGGCGGTCAATTCGCCTGAATGGCAAGACAGCCTGCAAAATGCCCTGCAACAGATTAACGGGGGCAGCGGCCTGGATAACGTTACGCCTGAGCTCACCGGGTTAGGAAAATACAGCGAAGGTGACCAGGGTAACGCCAATCTGGGTGATGGAGCCAAGTTACAAAACACCACCACCGATGGGAAGGACCTGATCGGCACGGATGGTAAGGCCTTAAACCAGTATCAAGGTAAAACGGTCGATACCAGTGCGTATCCTCTGCCTACGGGCGAGAATGGCTATTTTGTAGCGTCTACCGATCCGGACAGCCCGTATCTGATCACCACCAACCCGAAACTTAACGGGCTGGGGCAACTCGATCCGAGCCTGTTTGGCGAACTCTATGCATTGCTGGGGATCAAACCAGGCCAGAGCCCGCGTGAAACCAACGAACAGTTCACGGTGGAAGACAAATTTATTGGCTCTTCCTATTTCCTTGACCGCCTGAACCTCCACCCGGATTACGACTACCGTTTCCTGGGGGATGCGGCCTTTGATACCCGTTACGTCAGCAATGCCATGCTGAATCAGACGGGCAGCCGTTATCTGAACGGGATAGGTTCAGACCTGGAGCAGATGCAAACCCTGATGGACAACGCCGCCAGGGCACAACAGTCTCTGGGGCTGAAGTTTGGGGTTTCGTTGACGGCGCAGCAGATCGCCTCTTTGGATCACAGCATCTTGTGGTGGGAAGCGACCAGCATCAATGGCCAGACGGTGATGGTGCCGAAGCTCTACCTGTCACCAAAAGATGTGACTATCAATAACGGCAGCGTGATTGCCGGGAAAAACGTCTCGCTCACCGCCGGTAATATCACCAACAGCGGCAGCACGCTGACCGCACAGAACGCGCTGACGCTCGATAGCCAGAACAGCATCAGCAATCTCAATGCTGGCCTGCTCAATGCGGGTGGCAACCTGCAACTGAGCGCGATTGGCGATATCAACAATATCGGCTCAATCATCAGCGGCAAAACGGTACAGTTGGAAAGCCTTGATGGCAGCATCATCAACCAGACGCTGACGAATCAGTGGAATACCCAGGGTTCTCTGGGGGGCTGGATGCCACAAAGCCTGTCGCTGTCACGCACGGAAATCGGCGATATCGGCACCATCCAGGCCTTGGACAGCTTGAGCCTGAGCGCTGGCAACAACATCGATATCCTGGGAGCCAAATTGACTTCCGGTGGTGCGATGGACTTGCTGGCGGGAGGCGATATCAACGTCCTGGCCAACACCACCTACAGCGCCGATAAATATCAGAGCTGGCGGAACGTAAGAGAGAGCGAAACTCACAGCAGCCAGGGCAGCGAAATTAGCGCTGGTGGGCCGCTGACGGTCGATGCAGGCCGTGATGTCAACGTGAAGGCCAGCCAGGTTGGCAGCCAGACTGATACCACCGTGATGGCTGGGCGCGATATCAACCTGCAAACGCAGGAAGCGAGCACCCGGCAGAAAGATAACGGCACCGAACAGCGCAGTAACGATGCCACGCGCACCACCCTCACCAGCGGCGGCGATTTAACGCTGGATGCAGGCCGGGATGTGAACTCGCAGGCCGCAGCGATGGTGGCAGACAACAACGTCAACCTGAACGCCGGGCGTGACGTGAACCTCAACACCCAGCAAACCAGCGAATACCGCGAGAGCAAGGAAGGTAAACGCCAGCAGGTAGATGAGTCCATCCGCCAGCAAGGAACGGAGATCGCCAGCGGGGGCAACACCACCATTCGCGCCGATCGAGATGCCACCTTGAATGCGGCACAGGTGCAGGCTAGTGGTGATGTGGAGGTAAGTGCTGGACGCGATCTGACGCTTAACAGCGCCACCGAAAGCGACTACTCCTTCTTCGAAGAAACCAAGACCAAGAAAGGGTTCCTGTCGAAGACCACCACCCATACGGTGCGGGAAGATTACGCCACGCAGGAAAAAGGCACGCTGCTGAGCGGCGATAACGTGTCGCTGTCTGCGGGTAACGATCTGACGGTGAAGGGGTCTTCGGTTGTCGGTGACGGCAAAGTAAACCTGCAAGCAGGTAACAACGTCGAGATCGTGGCAGCGACGGAAGAGCAGTCCAGCTATCGGTTGGATGAGAAGAAAAAGAGCGGACTGATGGGCACCGGCGGTATCGGGGTGACGATTGGTAGCTCAAGCTCTCGCCATCAGGTGAACGAAGACGGTACCACGCAGAGCCAGAGTGTCAGCACTATCGGCTCGACCGGTGGCGATGTGAATATCGTTGCGGGCGGCAAGGCACACATTGGCGGTGCGGATCTGATTGCGAACAAGAACCTGTCGGTGACGGGGGACAGTGTGCAGATCGATCCGGGGCAGGATATTTACCGCCGGGATGAAACCTTCGAGCAGAAGCAAAGTGGTCTTACTGTGGCGTTGTCCGGCCCGGTCGGCAGTGCGGTCAACACTGCCGTCACCACGGCGCAGCAGGCACAAAAAGAGACCGATGGTCGCCTGGCCGCCTTGCAGGGGACTAAAGCGGCCTTGTCGGGTGCTCAGGCCGTGCAAGCGGGGCAGTTGGTGCAGGCACAAGGGGGCGATGCGAAGAGCATGGTGGGCATCAGCGCATCACTAGGCTCACAAAAATCGTCCTCACAGCAGCATCAGGAACAGAAAACCGTCAGCGGTTCGACGCTGAATGCGGGCAACAACCTGACGGTCAGTGCGACCGGCAAGGGGCATTCCGCCGACAGCGGCGATATCCTGATCGCAGGCAGCCAGTTAAAAGCGGGTGGCGATACCACGCTAGATGCGGCCCGTGATTTACAATTGCTTGGTGCGGCCAACACGCAAAAAACCGACGGCACTAACAGCAGCAGCGGTGGCAGTATTGGCGTCAGCCTGGGTGTGAGTGGGCCGAGCAGTGGCTTGAGCGTGTTTGCCAATGGTAACAAGAGCCAGGGCAACGAGCACGGCGACGGCACGTTCTGGAGCGAAACCACCGTCGACAGTGGCGGTACACTCTCGATGCACAGTGGCCGGGATACCACATTGGCCGGTGCGCAGGCGAGCGGCGAAACGGTAAAAGTGGATGCAGGGCGTAACCTGACGCTGCAAAGCCAGCAGGACAGCGATAACTACGACGCGAAGCAGACCAGTATCAGCGGTGGCGTCAGTGTTGCAGTTATCGGCAGTGGTGGGTCTGCTAATCTGAGCATGAGCCGTGACAAACTGCACAGTAATTACGACAGCGTGCAGGAGCAGACGGGCCTGTTTGCAGGCAAGGGCGGTTTCGATGTTAAGGTGGGTGAGCATACCCAGCTTGATGGCGCGGTGATTGCCAGTACGGCAGATGCTGATAAAAATCGACTGGATACCGGCACGCTGGGCTTTAGCGATATCCACAATCAGGCAGACTTCAAGGCCGAGCATCAAGGCGGGAGCCTGAGCAGCGGTGGCCCGGTAGGTTCAGACCTGTTGGCCAATTTGGGCGGTATCGCGCTGTCTGGTCTGGGTAATAAAGGGCATGCAGAAGGCACCACCCAGGCGGCGGTGTCGGGCGGTAGCGTGGTGATTCGTGACCAGGCCAACCAGCAGCAGGATATCGCCGACCTGAGCCGGGATACGGACAATGCCAACGGCAGCATCGGGCCGATCTTCGATAAGGAGAAGGAGCAGAACCGACTTAAAGAAGCGCAGCTGATTGGTGAGATTGGTGGGCAGGCAGCGGATATTGCGCGTACGCAGGGGCAGATTGCTGCGACCAAGGCGGCGAACGAGAAGATGAAGGATGTTAAGCCTGAAGAGCTCGCCGCCGCAGAAGCCCAATGGAAGAAAGCCAACCCTGGCAAGGAACCGACTTCTGAAGATATCAGCAAGCAGGTTTACCAGACTGCTTATGATAAAGCGTTCAATGAATCGGGATTTGGTACGGGCGGTCAGGTACAACGTGCGATACAGGCGGCCACGGCAGCGGTTCAAGGTTTAGCTGGCGGAGATATGGCGGCCGCACTGGCTAACGGTGCCGCACCGTATATCACTAAACTGATCGCAGATTCGTTGCCGAATGATCCAACAGCCCGCACTCTGGCTCATGCCGCAGTTAATGCGGCTCTAGCGGCAGCACAGGAGAACAACGCGTTGGTTGGCGCGGGTGGTGCTGTGACCGGGGAACTGCTCGGCATGATCGCGGTGAATGCCTATGGCAAGCCAGTTAGTGAACTGAGTGAGTCGGAAAAACAGACCGTCTCAGCGTTGGCTACGTTGGCAGCAGGGCTGGCTGGTGGTCTGATAGGTGACAGCACGGCTGATGTTGTAGCTGGGGCTCAGACCGGTAAGACAGTAGTGGAGAATAATGCGCTGAGTACAGGCTCAGATCTTGGGTTCTGGCTGGGCAACACCCCAGGTTGTGATACGGCCTGTAAGACCGGCATTGCGAAAGGCGTTGCTGAAGGAAATCTGGTGGTGTCAGCAGGTGTTGCTGGAGTGGCTGGCGGTGCACTGATAATAGGAGCAACACCGGAAATAGTGGCGGCAGCCAAAGCAGCGCTGGAAGGTTGTAAAGCGGCACCGGCAATCTGTCTGAATAACGCGGGGTTGCAAGTAGCAGAAGGAATTACACCTGGTGGTGTAGGTGCAGCGGGAGCTATTGGGGTTGGTAAAACGGCCGCAGAGGCGGCGGCGGCGAAAGCTGAAGCTGTTGTGGCGAATGCCGCTAAGAATGCAGGAAAAGGTACAACAGGTTCTTTAAGCGGCCAACCAACTAAACTGCCACCAAATGCTTCAGCAGAAAATATACGTTCATTGCAACGAGAAAATGAGGGGGCAGCGATCCTGTCTCAAAATGGCTATCATGTTGAGCAGAACCCTGTAACACCAGGAGTTAAAAATCCAGACTATAAAATCAATGGTGAGGTGTTCGATAATATTGCCCCTAGCACAAACTCAGTTCGTAATATTTATGACCGAGCTTTAGAAAAAGTGAATAGTGGCCAAACGAATAATGTTGTTATCAACTTGGCAGATACAAAAGCAAGCGTTAGTGATTTGCAAAAACAATTTAGTGATTGGCCAATCAAAGGATTAGATAAGGTTATCGTTATCGACCAGTCAGGAAAGCCAATTCGAATTAAGTAAGGTGAAAAAATGTCAATTGATATAGCGTGTTACACATCAATAAGTATTGATGATCTGAGGGAAAGGTTAAGTGTGGTGAGAGCAAAGTACGACCATCTCTTTGATGGTCCGTATCTTATGTTTGATCCACATACAATTTTAAGTCGCCAACAGCTTGCGCTGATTGATGATCGTGTTGAAAAATACAATCAAGAGACTAAGCTATTAATTGCTGAAGAGTTCGGCCTAAAAGAACCAATGTCTTATTTTTTGATTGCAGTCAATGATAAATCCTTCCCTGCGTTGAACACTTCTGAAGTAGCAGACATGCTCAGGAAAGAGTTAGGGGAGGAAAATATTATTGTGCTTTTAAATGGCGAAGATCTAATCTAGACCTTGTGGTGAATCCCGGCCAACTGGCCGGGGTCTTTGCTTCTACGCCTGAAATCCCTCAACTTCCCACCGCTGCAACCGGATCACCCCGGGTGCGGCGGTGATCTCCAGTTGTGCCACATCGGTGATCCCGGACTCAATGATCCAGCCTCCGGCGATGATCAGCTCACCGTTCTGCCGTACCCAGTCCGCCCCCAAATCTTGCCGCTGCTGGCTGGCTTCACACAATGTGTTCCAGGTGGCTTCATCGGTGACGGGGGTGATCCACAGGCCATCGGGCCGGAGTGTGAGCTGTAACGGTGTGCCGGGGATAAAACCCAGCCCGGCCAGTGTGTTGCCACTGATCGTCAACTCTGGGATCGGTTGGGGTGTGAAGGTGATGTTCATGCTACCCCCCTATCGACGTAGCGCCGAAAATCGTCGCCCTCGAGCGCTCTGCACAGAGCCTCATCGGGTTCGATGAGCAGCCGTTCCAGCATCTGACGCTGGGTCAGGCCGTGATAGCGAGCCAGCCGTTCGAGCGCAATATGGGCGATAAGGCTCACTTCCGTGTTCAGGCGTGCAGTATCGCCCTGCTGGCGACGGCGTGCGCGGTACTCGGCCTGACGTTGTGCGTTGGTCTTGGCCATGATGAACCTCCCTGTTACTGCGTAACGACACGAATGATTAACTGTCCCGGCTCAATGGCCACCCTGACCAGGGTATCGGTCCCAAACCCGGCCGCCTCCAGCCAATCCCCCTTGAGATGCAGACTGGGCGTTCGGGAGTAATAGGTGGTCATGCGTGTGGGGCGGCTCTCGTGGCGGCGGCTGACATAGCCAACCTTGAAGTGCCGCAGTGCTTGGGGTGTGGCGGGTTCTGACTTATGATGTTGCTTAGCCATGGTAACTACTCCTGTTAGTTGCTGTGGTTAGCGGTTAGGGCAGGTTGCCGCCTGTCTTAGCCGCGCTCAGTTATCTGTTTAGCCTGGTACTTCAAAATCATCCCATCCAGTAGCGCCTTGATAATCCGGCGTTCTTCTTCGGGCATCCCGCTAACGGCCTCAAACTGCAAGGCCAAATCATCAGACGGGCCACGTTCATGTTCATCAAATACCAAGCCATCCAGCGAGACGTGCAACACCTTGGCCAGCCTGATCAGGGCGTCTAAGGTAGGTTGTGCAGACCCCGCCTCATAGCGGCGTATCTGGTTCACATGAATCGATGCGCTGTCAGCTAATGCCTGTTGAGTCAGGTCGGCAGCCTTGCGCAGTTGTATCAAACGAGCAGGAAAGTTCATTGGTAAGAACCACAAAGTTAACGTAGCCATACTGTAACTTGCCCTCCTAATACTGTTTGACACATACACAGTATAAGGTATTTAATAAAAACAGCAAAGGGGTGTTGACAGGTTTTTACAGGAGTTACGTTATGGCCCGTATCCCGCAACAAGAAATCAATGAACTGAAACGGTCAGTGTCGCTAGTGACGTTGGTACGGTCGCAGGGGCACAAGCTGCGCAAGCAGGGCCGGGACTATGTGCTGTTGTGCCCGTTCCATCAGGAAAAGACGCCCTCGCTGGTCATCTCCCCGGACAAGAATCTGTATCACTGCTTCGGCTGTGGGGCGGCGGGGTCGGTGGTTGACTGGGTGATGAAAACCCACTCGGTCTCACTGCCCAAGGCCGTCGCGTTACTGCGTAACGAGTCGGGTGTTGAAGGTGGGGTAACGTCTTCTCTAGCCGCGTCAGTGATGGCCCCCCCGCGTGCCAAACTCGCCGATCTGGACGATGACGGGCAGGCGTTGCTCAACCAGGTGATCGACTTCTACCATCAGCAGGTGCTGGCCTCCCCAGAGGCGCTGGCGTGGCTGGTCAATCGTGGCCTCAATCATCCTGAACTGGTGAGCCACTTCCGGCTGGGCTATGCCGGGACACACGGTATCGGCGGTGAGGCCGGAGTGTTGCCGTCGACTCAATCAAAGGAGGGGAAGCGCCTGCGGGAACGCCTGGTTGAGGCGGGGGTGTTGCGTTCACAGACCCGTCAGGATCACTTCCGGGGCTGTGTGGTGATGCCGGTGATCGGCTGGTCTGAGTCGGCCAATGTGGCGCAGCGTGGCCGGGTGTTGCAGCTCTACGGGCGTAGGACGTTGGCAGACCACCAGATCAAGAAGGGATCGTCCCGGCACCTGTATCTGCCCTCGCCGCTGGTTGGGGTGTGGAACGAAGCCGCGCTGAAAGCCTCCTCAGAGGTGATCCTGTGTGAGGCGCTGATCGACGCCATGACCTTCTGGTGCGCCGGGTTCCGCAACGTGATCGCCGCCTACGGTTGCAACGGCTTCACGGCGGATCATCTGGCGGCGTTGCAGTACCACGGCGTGAAGCGGGTGTTGATCGCCTTCGATCGGGACGAGGCGGGGGATCGCGGGGCGGATGCGATCGCCGGTGATCTGCTGGAGCTGGGGATCGACGCGTGGCGGGTGCGGTTCCCGCAAGGGCTGGATGCGAACGCGTTCGCGCTGAAAAGCGGTAACCCGGAGGCGGCGTTGGGGCTGGCGTTGCAACAGGCGCAATGGATGGGGCACGGCACCGGGCCGGGTGCGGTGTTCTCCCATGAGACGCCGTTACGCAGTAACGATGACGACGCGGAGGGCCAGGGAGGTGCATCCGTCTCTTCGTTAGTCGCCCCTGCGCCGGGCGTTGACGTCGTGCCGTGCGAGCAGACCGCCACGGGTGAGCTGTTGTTACGCTGTGGTCCGCGTGTCTGGCGGGTACGGGGCTGGCAGAAGAACACGTTGCCAGAGGTGATGAAGGTCAATGTGCAGGTGCGGGACGAGGCCAGCGGGGCGTTCCATGTTGACCAGCTCGACATGTACCACGCCAAACAGCGGCAGAGCTATATCAGTACGGCGGTGGTCGAGCTGGGCTGTGAGCTGAGCGTGATCAAGCGTGAATGTGGCCGGGTGTTGCTGATGCTGGAGCAAAAGCAGGATGAAGCCCGCCAGGCTGTGGAGCAGGCCGCGCCTGCTGCCGTGGCGTTGAGTACCGAGGACGAAACCGCTGCGCTGGCGCTACTGAAATCCCCGGATCTGGCCGGGCAGATCGTGAGTGATCTGGCGGCCTGCGGGGTGGTGGGAGAGTCCACCAATCTGTTGACCGGCTATCTGGCGGCTACATCGCGCAAACTGGACAAGCCGCTGGCGGTGCTGATCCAGAGTAGCTCGGCGGCGGGCAAGTCGTCGCTGATGGACGCGGTGCTGGGGATGATGCCGGAAGAAGAACGCATCCAGTACAGCGCCATGACCGGGCAGAGCCTCTACTATCTGGGCGAAACCAGCCTGCAACACAAGATCCTGGCGATAGCGGAAGAGGAAGGGGTACGGCAAGCCGCGTATGCGCTGAAGCTGTTGCAGTCGGACGGGGAACTGAAGATCGCCTCGACCGGCAAGGACGAGCAGAGCGGCGAACTGATGACGCGGGAGTACAAGGTGCAGGGGCCGGTGATGCTGATGCTGACCACCACGGCCATCGACGTGGACGAGGAGCTGTTGAACCGCTGTCTGGTGCTGACGGTGAACGAGAGCCGGGAACAGACGCAGGCGATACACGCGATGCAGCGCCACGGCCAGACGTTGGAAGGGCTGTTGGCGGTGAGTGAAAAGGGCTATCTGACGGCGTTGCACCAGAATGCACAACGGCTGCTCCGACCGCTGAAGGTGGTGAACCCGTTCGCGCATCGGCTCACGTTCCTGTCGGACAAGACCCGCACCCGGCGCGACCACATGAAATACCTCACCCTGATACAGTCGATAGCGCTGCTGCACCAGTACCAGCGTGACGTGAAACGGGCCGAGCACCGGGGCAGCGTTATCGAGTATATCGAGGTGACGCGGGAGGATATCGCGTTGGCGAACCGGCTGGCGCATGAGGTGCTGGGGCGGACACTGGACGAGATGCCGCCGCAGACGCGCAAGCTGTTGTTGCTGGTACAGGAGATGGTCAAGGGGATGGCGGCGCGACAGCACTGCCAGCCGGGCGAGGTACGCTTTACCCGACGGGATATCCGAGGCTACACCAACTGGAGCGATAACCAGCTCAAGGTGCATTGCCTGCGCCTGACGGAAATGGAATACCTGCTGTTGCACGGCGGGAGCCGTGGGCATCTGTTGCAGTATGAGCTGCTGTGGGATGGTGGCGGCGCTGATGAAAACCATCTGTGCGGCCTGCTTGACGTGGAGGAATGTGAGGGCGGTGAGTGCAAGTTGGACTCGAATGAGAGCAAGTTGGTGCCAAGTTGCCCCCAGGTTGGGGTCAAGTTGGAGGGCAAAAAAAAGTCCCCTGCCCAGGCAGGACAAGGCGTGGTGGCGGAAGCGGTTGGGGTTGACGAAAATGCAGTAATCAGGGGAAAAAAGAAAGTGACCTCACTGCCTTCGCCCTCGTTGCCGGAGGTGAACAATGGCTAACCGCAAACCCCGCGCGGATGCGCTGCTGACCGTTGATGAGGTGTATCGCCAGCCGGTTGGCCCGGCGCACGATCCGAGAAGCCTGTATGCCTTGCTGTTGCGGTTCGTGGTGTGGCGGCGAGAGCGCAACTGGTCGGAAACCACCCTCAAGACCCAGACCCATCATCAATACCGCTTTATCGTGTGGGCCAGTGAGCACGGCTTGAACTACGCCAGTGACATCACCCGGCCTACCCTGGAACGCTACCAGCGCCATCTGTACCAGTACCGCAAGAAGAACGGTGAGCCGCTGAGTCCCCGGACTCAACGCACGGCGCTTCAACCGGTGCAGGTGTGGTTCAAATGGCTGACGCAGCGGAACCTTATCCTGGCAAACCCGGCGGCAGACCTCGAGCTGCCGAGACTGGAGAAACGCCTGCCGCGCACCCTCCTGAGCGTAGAGCAGGTGGAGGACGTGCTGAACCACTGCGATCTGACGACGGCGCAGGGGATCCGTGACCGGACGTTGATGGAACTGCTGTGGTCAACAGGGATCCGGCGGGGTGAGGTATCAGCGCTGGATCTCTACAGCGTGGACGGCTCGCGGCACATCCTCACCATCGTGCAGGGCAAGGGGAAGCAGGATCGGGTGATCCCGATCGGAGAACGTGCGCTGTGGTGGGTGCAGCACTATATGCAGCATACCCGCCCGGAGATGTTGAGTAACCCCGGGTGCAGAGCGTTGTTCCTGGCGATGGATGGCGTGGCCGGGCTGACGGCCAGCGGTGTGACTATGGCTGTTGTGCCCTACCTGAGAGCGGCGGGGATCATGAAGGGCAGTTGCCACCTGTTCCGGCATGCGATGGCGACGCAGATGCTGGAGAACGGCGCGGACCTGCGCTGGATCCAGGCGATGTTGGGCCACCGTAGCGTAGAGAGTACGCAGATCTACACGCAGGTATCGATCCGGGCGTTGCAGGCGGTACATGCCTCGACTCACCCAGCGGAGCAGTCGGACAGCCGGGAGCCGGGCGACAATATGGAGTCGCCGGACAGTCTGCCAAGCTAGCTCACTCCCTGCGAGTGCGGGGTGTTCGGTGGACGGCAGAGCGCGGCGTCCTTGCCGCGATCTGCCTTCATCAGGTGCGGAGTGCGCGGGGTAAATGGTCGCCCGTCCAGCGCTGGGCATCGGCGTTCTCTGGAGGTCAGTTGCTGGCCGAACGTCCATTAAACATAATGCGGGAGATTATCCGCACCCGCCCCGGCGAGCCACCAAGGCAACCTGACCCTCGATAAGCGGTCCGTATGCGGATAATCTGCATTATGTCGTGCGCCACCGCGTCGGGCTGTGGGGTGGGGCCGCCATCCCTGGCGGCACTGGCACGGTGCAAACGCTCGGCCAACCCCACAGCGGAGGTCGGCCCAAAGGGCCTCCGCCAAAAGCGTTAATGCCCGCCCAGGCGCTGTCTGTCTGCGCCGGGTCGTGCCACGCGGTGAAGCAGCGTGTCACTCCTTACCGTCTCGCCAGCCAACGCCTCCCACCCCGGTTCGGTGTTGGCATGCACACCCTGCGTTCCCTCCACCGTCAGCGTTCCAGAGTGCCGTTCCGTCACTAGTGGGCCTCGCCAGCCCACACCCGGCAGGCGTCCAGGCAGTGGGCAGCCAAAAGACGCTGCCCACTGCCCGGCCACCGTCACAAAACCCCGACAGCGGTAATGGCAGAGACGAAAAGCGCTGTTATGATGGTGCGTTGGTTGCTCTTTAACAGCGTTGGGGAAAATGGCGTAACGGGCTGAAAAAGCGCGTCTGGGCAAAAAGTTGCCTGGGCCAGAATGCACAGGGAAAAAGTGGTTGTAATCTGCTGAGTGTACTAGGAAAAATGCTGTTCGCTGGCTGACTCCGCACTGGATGAAGTTGTTGTGGAGAATAATGCGCTGAGTACAGGCTCAGATCTTGGGTTCTGGCTGGGCAACACCCCAGGTTGTGATACGGCCTGTAAGACCGGCATTGCGAAAGGCGTTGCTGAAGGAAATCTGGTGGTGTCAGCAGGTGTTGCTGGAGTGGCTGGCGGTGCACTGATAATAGGAGCAACACCGGAAATAGTGGCGGCAGCCAAAGCAGCGCTGGAAGGTTGTAAAGCGGCACCGGCAATCTGTCTGAATAACGCGGGGTTGCAAGTAGCAGAAGGAATTACACCTGGTGGTGTAGGTGCAGCGGGAGCTATTGGGGTTGGTAAAACGGCCGCAGAGGCGGCGGCGGCGAAAGCTGAAGCTGTTGTGGCGAATGCCGCTAAGAATGCAGGAAAAGGTACAACAGGTTCTTTAAGCGGCCAACCAACTAAACTGCCACCAAATGCTTCAGCAGAAAATATACGTTCATTGCAACGAGAAAATGAGGGGGCAGCGATCCTGTCTCAAAATGGCTATCATGTTGAGCAGAACCCTGTAACACCAGGAGTTAAAAATCCAGACTATAAAATCAATGGTGAGGTGTTCGATAATATTGCCCCTAGCACAAACTCAGTTCGTAATATTTATGACCGAGCTTTAGAAAAAGTGAATAGTGGCCAAACGAATAATGTTGTTATCAACTTGGCAGATACAAAAGCAAGCGTTAGTGATTTGCAAAAACAATTTAGTGATTGGCCAATCAAAGGATTAGATAAGGTTATCGTTATCGACCAGTCAGGAAAGCCAATTCGAATTAAGTAAGGTGAAAAAATGTCAATTGATATAGCGTGTTACACATCAATAAGTATTGATGATCTGAGGGAAAGGTTAAGTGTGGTGAGAGCAAAGTACGACCATCTCTTTGATGGTCCGTATCTTATGTTTGATCCACATACAATTTTAAGTCGCCAACAGCTTGCGCTGATTGATGATCGTGTTGAAAAATACAATCAAGAGACTAAGCTATTAATTGCTGAAGAGTTCGGCCTAAAAGAACCAATGTCTTATTTTTTGATTGCAGTCAATGATAAATCCTTCCCTGCGTTGAACACTTCTGAAGTAGCAGACATGCTCAGGAAAGAGTTAGGGGAGGAAAATATTATTGTGCTTTTAAATGGCGAAGATCTAATCTAGACCTTGTGGTGAATCCCGGCCAACTGGCCGGGGTCTTTGCTTCTACGCCTGAAATCCCTCAACTTCCCACCGCTGCAACCGGATCACCCCGGGTGCGGCGGTGATCTCCAGTTGTGCCACATCGGTGATCCCGGACTCAATGATCCAGCCTCCGGCGATGATCAGCTCACCGTTCTGCCGTACCCAGTCCGCCCCCAAATCTTGCCGCTGCTGGCTGGCTTCACACAATGTGTTCCAGGTGGCTTCATCGGTGACGGGGGTGATCCACAGGCCATCGGGCCGGAGTGTGAGCTGTAACGGTGTGCCGGGGATAAAACCCAGCCCGGCCAGTGTGTTGCCACTGATCGTCAACTCTGGGATCGGTTGGGGTGTGAAGGTGATGTTCATGCTACCCCCCTATCGACGTAGCGCCGAAAATCGTCGCCCTCGAGCGCTCTGCACAGAGCCTCATCGGGTTCGATGAGCAGCCGTTCCAGCATCTGACGCTGGGTCAGGCCGTGATAGCGAGCCAGCCGTTCGAGCGCAATATGGGCGATAAGGCTCACTTCCGTGTTCAGGCGTGCAGTATCGCCCTGCTGGCGACGGCGTGCGCGGTACTCGGCCTGACGTTGTGCGTTGGTCTTGGCCATGATGAACCTCCCTGTTACTGCGTAACGACACGAATGATTAACTGTCCCGGCTCAATGGCCACCCTGACCAGGGTATCGGTCCCAAACCCGGCCGCCTCCAGCCAATCCCCCTTGAGATGCAGACTGGGCGTTCGGGAGTAATAGGTGGTCATGCGTGTGGGGCGGCTCTCGTGGCGGCGGCTGACATAGCCAACCTTGAAGTGCCGCAGTGCTTGGGGTGTGGCGGGTTCTGACTTATGATGTTGCTTAGCCATGGTAACTACTCCTGTTAGTTGCTGTGGTTAGCGGTTAGGGCAGGTTGCCGCCTGTCTTAGCCGCGCTCAGTTATCTGTTTAGCCTGGTACTTCAAAATCATCCCATCCAGTAGCGCCTTGATAATCCGGCGTTCTTCTTCGGGCATCCCGCTAACGGCCTCAAACTGCAAGGCCAAATCATCAGACGGGCCACGTTCATGTTCATCAAATACCAAGCCATCCAGCGAGACGTGCAACACCTTGGCCAGCCTGATCAGGGCGTCTAAGGTAGGTTGTGCAGACCCCGCCTCATAGCGGCGTATCTGGTTCACATGAATCGATGCGCTGTCAGCTAATGCCTGTTGAGTCAGGTCGGCAGCCTTGCGCAGTTGTATCAAACGAGCAGGAAAGTTCATTGGTAAGAACCACAAAGTTAACGTAGCCATACTGTAACTTGCCCTCCTAATACTGTTTGACACATACACAGTATAAGGTATTTAATAAAAACAGCAAAGGGGTGTTGACAGGTTTTTACAGGAGTTACGTTATGGCCCGTATCCCGCAACAAGAAATCAATGAACTGAAACGGTCAGTGTCGCTAGTGACGTTGGTACGGTCGCAGGGGCACAAGCTGCGCAAGCAGGGCCGGGACTATGTGCTGTTGTGCCCGTTCCATCAGGAAAAGACGCCCTCGCTGGTCATCTCCCCGGACAAGAATCTGTATCACTGCTTCGGCTGTGGGGCGGCGGGGTCGGTGGTTGACTGGGTGATGAAAACCCACTCGGTCTCACTGCCCAAGGCCGTCGCGTTACTGCGTAACGAGTCGGGTGTTGAAGGTGGGGTAACGTCTTCTCTAGCCGCGTCAGTGATGGCCCCCCCGCGTGCCAAACTCGCCGATCTGGACGATGACGGGCAGGCGTTGCTCAACCAGGTGATCGACTTCTACCATCAGCAGGTGCTGGCCTCCCCAGAGGCGCTGGCGTGGCTGGTCAATCGTGGCCTCAATCATCCTGAACTGGTGAGCCACTTCCGGCTGGGCTATGCCGGGACACACGGTATCGGCGGTGAGGCCGGAGTGTTGCCGTCGACTCAATCAAAGGAGGGGAAGCGCCTGCGGGAACGCCTGGTTGAGGCGGGGGTGTTGCGTTCACAGACCCGTCAGGATCACTTCCGGGGCTGTGTGGTGATGCCGGTGATCGGCTGGTCTGAGTCGGCCAATGTGGCGCAGCGTGGCCGGGTGTTGCAGCTCTACGGGCGTAGGACGTTGGCAGACCACCAGATCAAGAAGGGATCGTCCCGGCACCTGTATCTGCCCTCGCCGCTGGTTGGGGTGTGGAACGAAGCCGCGCTGAAAGCCTCCTCAGAGGTGATCCTGTGTGAGGCGCTGATCGACGCCATGACCTTCTGGTGCGCCGGGTTCCGCAACGTGATCGCCGCCTACGGTTGCAACGGCTTCACGGCGGATCATCTGGCGGCGTTGCAGTACCACGGCGTGAAGCGGGTGTTGATCGCCTTCGATCGGGACGAGGCGGGGGATCGCGGGGCGGATGCGATCGCCGGTGATCTGCTGGAGCTGGGGATCGACGCGTGGCGGGTGCGGTTCCCGCAAGGGCTGGATGCGAACGCGTTCGCGCTGAAAAGCGGTAACCCGGAGGCGGCGTTGGGGCTGGCGTTGCAACAGGCGCAATGGATGGGGCACGGCACCGGGCCGGGTGCGGTGTTCTCCCATGAGACGCCGTTACGCAGTAACGATGACGACGCGGAGGGCCAGGGAGGTGCATCCGTCTCTTCGTTAGTCGCCCCTGCGCCGGGCGTTGACGTCGTGCCGTGCGAGCAGACCGCCACGGGTGAGCTGTTGTTACGCTGTGGTCCGCGTGTCTGGCGGGTACGGGGCTGGCAGAAGAACACGTTGCCAGAGGTGATGAAGGTCAATGTGCAGGTGCGGGACGAGGCCAGCGGGGCGTTCCATGTTGACCAGCTCGACATGTACCACGCCAAACAGCGGCAGAGCTATATCAGTACGGCGGTGGTCGAGCTGGGCTGTGAGCTGAGCGTGATCAAGCGTGAATGTGGCCGGGTGTTGCTGATGCTGGAGCAAAAGCAGGATGAAGCCCGCCAGGCTGTGGAGCAGGCCGCGCCTGCTGCCGTGGCGTTGAGTACCGAGGACGAAACCGCTGCGCTGGCGCTACTGAAATCCCCGGATCTGGCCGGGCAGATCGTGAGTGATCTGGCGGCCTGCGGGGTGGTGGGAGAGTCCACCAATCTGTTGACCGGCTATCTGGCGGCTACATCGCGCAAACTGGACAAGCCGCTGGCGGTGCTGATCCAGAGTAGCTCGGCGGCGGGCAAGTCGTCGCTGATGGACGCGGTGCTGGGGATGATGCCGGAAGAAGAACGCATCCAGTACAGCGCCATGACCGGGCAGAGCCTCTACTATCTGGGCGAAACCAGCCTGCAACACAAGATCCTGGCGATAGCGGAAGAGGAAGGGGTACGGCAAGCCGCGTATGCGCTGAAGCTGTTGCAGTCGGACGGGGAACTGAAGATCGCCTCGACCGGCAAGGACGAGCAGAGCGGCGAACTGATGACGCGGGAGTACAAGGTGCAGGGGCCGGTGATGCTGATGCTGACCACCACGGCCATCGACGTGGACGAGGAGCTGTTGAACCGCTGTCTGGTGCTGACGGTGAACGAGAGCCGGGAACAGACGCAGGCGATACACGCGATGCAGCGCCACGGCCAGACGTTGGAAGGGCTGTTGGCGGTGAGTGAAAAGGGCTATCTGACGGCGTTGCACCAGAATGCACAACGGCTGCTCCGACCGCTGAAGGTGGTGAACCCGTTCGCGCATCGGCTCACGTTCCTGTCGGACAAGACCCGCACCCGGCGCGACCACATGAAATACCTCACCCTGATACAGTCGATAGCGCTGCTGCACCAGTACCAGCGTGACGTGAAACGGGCCGAGCACCGGGGCAGCGTTATCGAGTATATCGAGGTGACGCGGGAGGATATCGCGTTGGCGAACCGGCTGGCGCATGAGGTGCTGGGGCGGACACTGGACGAGATGCCGCCGCAGACGCGCAAGCTGTTGTTGCTGGTACAGGAGATGGTCAAGGGGATGGCGGCGCGACAGCACTGCCAGCCGGGCGAGGTACGCTTTACCCGACGGGATATCCGAGGCTACACCAACTGGAGCGATAACCAGCTCAAGGTGCATTGCCTGCGCCTGACGGAAATGGAATACCTGCTGTTGCACGGCGGGAGCCGTGGGCATCTGTTGCAGTATGAGCTGCTGTGGGATGGTGGCGGCGCTGATGAAAACCATCTGTGCGGCCTGCTTGACGTGGAGGAATGTGAGGGCGGTGAGTGCAAGTTGGACTCGAATGAGAGCAAGTTGGTGCCAAGTTGCCCCCAGGTTGGGGTCAAGTTGGAGGGCAAAAAAAAGTCCCCTGCCCAGGCAGGACAAGGCGTGGTGGCGGAAGCGGTTGGGGTTGACGAAAATGCAGTAATCAGGGGAAAAAAGAAAGTGACCTCACTGCCTTCGCCCTCGTTGCCGGAGGTGAACAATGGCTAACCGCAAACCCCGCGCGGATGCGCTGCTGACCGTTGATGAGGTGTATCGCCAGCCGGTTGGCCCGGCGCACGATCCGAGAAGCCTGTATGCCTTGCTGTTGCGGTTCGTGGTGTGGCGGCGAGAGCGCAACTGGTCGGAAACCACCCTCAAGACCCAGACCCATCATCAATACCGCTTTATCGTGTGGGCCAGTGAGCACGGCTTGAACTACGCCAGTGACATCACCCGGCCTACCCTGGAACGCTACCAGCGCCATCTGTACCAGTACCGCAAGAAGAACGGTGAGCCGCTGAGTCCCCGGACTCAACGCACGGCGCTTCAACCGGTGCAGGTGTGGTTCAAATGGCTGACGCAGCGGAACCTTATCCTGGCAAACCCGGCGGCAGACCTCGAGCTGCCGAGACTGGAGAAACGCCTGCCGCGCACCCTCCTGAGCGTAGAGCAGGTGGAGGACGTGCTGAACCACTGCGATCTGACGACGGCGCAGGGGATCCGTGACCGGACGTTGATGGAACTGCTGTGGTCAACAGGGATCCGGCGGGGTGAGGTATCAGCGCTGGATCTCTACAGCGTGGACGGCTCGCGGCACATCCTCACCATCGTGCAGGGCAAGGGGAAGCAGGATCGGGTGATCCCGATCGGAGAACGTGCGCTGTGGTGGGTGCAGCACTATATGCAGCATACCCGCCCGGAGATGTTGAGTAACCCCGGGTGCAGAGCGTTGTTCCTGGCGATGGATGGCGTGGCCGGGCTGACGGCCAGCGGTGTGACTATGGCTGTTGTGCCCTACCTGAGAGCGGCGGGGATCATGAAGGGCAGTTGCCACCTGTTCCGGCATGCGATGGCGACGCAGATGCTGGAGAACGGCGCGGACCTGCGCTGGATCCAGGCGATGTTGGGCCACCGTAGCGTAGAGAGTACGCAGATCTACACGCAGGTATCGATCCGGGCGTTGCAGGCGGTACATGCCTCGACTCACCCAGCGGAGCAGTCGGACAGCCGGGAGCCGGGCGACAATATGGAGTCGCCGGACAGTCTGCCAAGCTAGCTCACTCCCTGCGAGTGCGGGGTGTTCGGTGGACGGCAGAGCGCGGCGTCCTTGCCGCGATCTGCCTTCATCAGGTGCGGAGTGCGCGGGGTAAATGGTCGCCCGTCCAGCGCTGGGCATCGGCGTTCTCTGGAGGTCAGTTGCTGGCCGAACGTCCATTAAACATAATGCGGGAGATTATCCGCACCCGCCCCGGCGAGCCACCAAGGCAACCTGACCCTCGATAAGCGGTCCGTATGCGGATAATCTGCATTATGTCGTGCGCCACCGCGTCGGGCTGTGGGGTGGGGCCGCCATCCCTGGCGGCACTGGCACGGTGCAAACGCTCGGCCAACCCCACAGCGGAGGTCGGCCCAAAGGGCCTCCGCCAAAAGCGTTAATGCCCGCCCAGGCGCTGTCTGTCTGCGCCGGGTCGTGCCACGCGGTGAAGCAGCGTGTCACTCCTTACCGTCTCGCCAGCCAACGCCTCCCACCCCGGTTCGGTGTTGGCATGCACACCCTGCGTTCCCTCCACCGTCAGCGTTCCAGAGTGCCGTTCCGTCACTAGTGGGCCTCGCCAGCCCACACCCGGCAGGCGTCCAGGCAGTGGGCAGCCAAAAGACGCTGCCCACTGCCCGGCCACCGTCACAAAACCCCGACAGCGGTAATGGCAGAGACGAAAAGCGCTGTTATGATGGTGCGTTGGTTGCTCTTTAACAGCGTTGGGGAAAATGGCGTAACGGGCTGAAAAAGCGCGTCTGGGCAAAAAGTTGCCTGGGCCAGAATGCACAGGGAAAAAGTGGTTGTAATCTGCTGAGTGTACTAGGAAAAATGCTGTTCGCTGGCTGACTCCGCACTGGATGAAGTTGTTGTGGAGAATAACTATCTGAGCAATCAACAGCGCTCAGATCGAGACAAAGAGTTTGATGCCTGTAAAGGTAGTTTGTCCTGTCAATTGCAAGTAGGGGCTAAATGGGATGCCATTAGTCTGGGGCAAGATACTGCCTACAGTGCAGGCATGTTGGTGGGGGTTCCTCAAGGGCTTTACGACTCAGTCGAGAGTTTATCAAAATCCATCAGTGATCCTGCTGCGACCTATGATGCAATTAAGCAACTGATAGCGAGCGATGACATTTTTAGCACGATGTCGGATGCAGTTAAGCAAAGCTACATTGATCGCATCAACCTAATGGAGTCTGAGTATCAGAAAGCTGGCGCAAGTGGTGCGTATAACTCAGGTGTTGAAGCCGGTAAACTAGTGTCTGATCTGATTGGTGCTGTTGCGGGTGGAGTCGGTGTTGCGAAAGTGGGTACTGCGCTGACTGAGAAGATAGTGGCTAAGGCTGCGAGCCAAAGCTTAAAGGATGCGGCGCTTATTAGGAATGCAGATGGAATCCATGAAGTAAAAATTAGTTCGACCCCTCTGGAAGGTCACGATCGCTTAAATACACCTGACCTTGGTGGAAATGGTAAATTAAAACCGGCCGAAGCTGCTGCGGCTGCACAACTAGAGTCAGCAATTGGCACAATGGAACGTTATGCACCACCGCCTGGAGCAAAATCGGGAACATCGCCTGACTTTGTGATTACATCAGGGCCAAATAAAGGTAAAACTGTCGATGCGATGTACACGACTGATAAATTATCGCAAAAAGAAATCGATGGGTTAAATAAGTTTTATGAGAAGAATATGAACTCTGGTAGCGGTAAGGATGTTATTCAGGATCATTTAAAAAAGGCTGACTTTGTCCCTGTTGATTTTAGGGTTTTAACCCCTGTCAACCAAAAAATATTTATGAATTACATAAAGACATTACCAAAATCACAGCAAGAAAAAATTATTATTGTGAGGCAATGATATGGGTGCAAGTTTATTTATTGGTTGGAATGATAAAGGGCAAAGAGAAGCTGATTTTCAACGGACGGGTGGATTTGTTAATGGCAGCTATTGGGATGCATTTGGTGATCTGTTGGATGCTGTCTTTTTGCCAGAACACTCTAAATTGCATAAAGTGATCAAGTCTGAAGAAGGTGAATACCTAAAGTTTTATTCATTTGTAGAGTTAGATAATGAGGATTTTAACAAAGCAGTGAAGTTAATCAGGGATTATCTTGTGAAGCAACAAAACCCAACAGAATGGCAAAAGATGGCAGAAGTGGTGTGGGAAGAAATTGCAGAACCTTATATTATCCAGGATGAACGTTATCAGCCTGATTAATGAGTTAATAAAACCCCAGCCCTCAAAATCTGGGATTCTAGCCCTGTCACTCAACCGCAAGTACGGTAGTGTGGAGAGCACGCAGCTGTCGAGTCGGGTGTTGCAGGCGGTACATGCCTCAACCCATCCGGCGGACTCGTCGGGAGCCGAGCAAGTGCGGTACTCCCGCCGCCGCAACTGGATCACAATAGATGCAGTGGTGATTACCCGTCCTTCGCTGGATTCGGGTATAAATTCTATCAGAGGTAAGTGAGGGTGGTATGTCTATAGGATTAACATGTTTTACTAAGCTTACTTTTGCTGAGTTACAGCATAAGTTGAACGAATTTGCAAAGCGATATCCGGATGTGTTTCCCGCTCACTATTATTTATCTACTGCGGCTATACCACATCCAATCCAAAAAGAGGTATCTAATGAGTTCGGATTAGATCCGGTATCTTACTGTTATATATCAGTAAATAACAAGTCCCTTGAGATATCAACAGATGAAATGGCTGATATGGTTAGGGAAGCTCTAGGGGCGGACAATGTCATCGTGCTTTTAAATGGTGAAGATCTAATCTAAATCTCGTGATAAATCCCGGGCAGTTGGCCGGGATCTTTATTGTGTACGGGACACGACCGGTAAATTGAGGGAATATGTCAATAAATATAATATGTTACACCAAATTTTTAGTTTCTGAGCTACATCTTCAGTTGGATCGCTTCCTGTGATGGATCTCTGCTAACTGATCGGGACTCTTACTACTAAGGCCTAAATAGTTGTAATTCCCACCGTTGCAACCGGAGCAGGGGCTCCCACTTCGGTCGGGGTAGTGTATTAATTATATATTATCAAGGAGTTGATATGCTTTATAAGAAAACCAGAGTAAGTGTTATATTTTTTTCATTGATGGCTACCATGTCATTAGCCAGTTGTAGTCTGTTTCCTGACCCGCCTATGTACGTTCCACCGCCAAATGATGGTTCGGTTGCAAAAGTTCGACTTCTAGGAAACCCGCTGACCTATTCGATTAGTCAGAAAAAATCAAATGGTGAGTCTAGTGGTGGATATGTACAAAAGCATAGGCGTTTCCTAAATATTATTCCTGATAGTACGAAGTCAATAGGTATGCCTAAGTTACCACAAGGTGATTACAGTGACACTTATACTGAGGTTACGGTAACTCCAGGAATCAAAACAACAATTTCTCATAGAATTAGTAATCCAGATGGAGGGGGATGTAGTGTAAGTTTGGATTTTACTCCTAATGAAAAAGGGTTGTATGAGTTTAAATATAACTACTCAGACAAATCTGGATATTGTGTTTTATATGGGAATGAAATCAAGTACGACAGCATCAATGAAACTTATATTGAAGAGAAAATAAAATGAAAATGAGTAAGTGTCCAGTTGTTTTTATGTTTTTTTTATTAGTGGGTTGTGCTTCTAATGTTGATAGAACAAAGGTTACAGCGCTTGACCAATATACAGAAAAAACAATCAAAGAATCTTTGATTGTTGGCTCAACAACAAAAAAAGATGTCATTAAACTCCTTGGTAGACCAAATTCTCCAGAAGATTATAACGGGCGTAATGTATGGTTGTATAATTCTAAAAAGACTGATAGGAGAGTAATTTTTTTAATTCCTGTTATCAATGATAAAAACCAAGTTTTGGAACTAACATTTAATGATGCAAAGATCCTCAAGGATATGAAATATCAGGAACTAAAACAGTAAATAGCGTCTCACTGCATTATTCAGAGAAGAAAACAGGGTTCGGCACTGCCGAACCCTGTTTAGGTCACGGCACCTGCTGCTCCAGAGTCTGCCCATCCTTACTGGTAGCCTGCAACTGGCCCTTCAAAGACGCTTTAAACGGCCCATCGCTGTTGAGTAATCCCTTCAGCTGCAACTGCAGATTACCATCACCCTCCAGCGGCACATGCTGCCAACCCCATTGCTGCAAGGTATTCACTGGCACCGAACGCCCGTTAAGGGACAGCGTAAACGGCTTACCAGGCAGTTGGCTGACGTTGGCCTTGGCATCCAACAGGCCATCGGGCATAAAGGCGCTCAGCTCGGTAACGTTGATCTGCTGTGCATCCGCATCCAACGCCAGCGATGGGCGGCGTACGTCGATCTTGTTAAAGGTGGCACCACCGGCGTTGAGTTTCAGCGAGCCGGACCAAATCCCCCACTGATGGTCACTGGCCAACAGCAGATTGCTGCCGTTACCATCCAGCGAGGTGAGCTGGAAGGGGAAATCCGGGTTGATATCGATGATCAGGTTACGGTTGGTGCTCATCTTGGCGACGTACACCTCCGCCAGCCAGCTTGGTAGCGGCTGTAACCAGAGTTCACGCCAGTTGCTGGGCAAGGTGTACTCCAACGCAGAGACGGCCACCTCGTCGAGTTGCAGGCGCTTGTTGGCGCGCAGCCAGTTGCCGGTGGTACGCAGCAATCCACCTTCCCAGCGGGTGCTGAACTGGCCAATGGCAATACCGGCTGGCGAGAGCTGCATATCCATAATCGGATCGATGAGATGGAAGTTGCCATTGATCAGGTCGTCGGCGGTGAAGTTGATCGCGCCATCCTGACTGCTCCAATCCCCTTGTTGGAAGGTGATATTTTGCATCGACAAATCGAGGTCGTTCGCCGCCCAGGCGTTACCTTCCAGGCGGGCGTTAATCAGATCAAAGCGTTTCAACGTAATGGGTGGCAATGCCGTGAAGCGGCTCCAGAACTGTTCTAGCGTCATGGGTACTTGTAGGCGGACGTTGCTTAGCCGCAACCGTTCAACCAACCAACTGCCATCGGCAGCTCGGCTGGCTACCCCGGTGAGATCGCCCTGTGCCAGATCGGCACCAAAGTCGCTCAATATCAGCTGGTTTTGTTTGATTTCGCCCTGGATCAACACCTGTGAGGCCGGAATACCGTTGACCACCATCGAACCGGCGCTGAACTGGAACTGATTGTTATCCCCGAGCAAATGACCTGCCGTTGGCTGCCACGGGTTTATCCCGGCATTGACCTTCTGCGCGTTAAGCTGCCAGCTCTCATCGTTAGATTGCAGTGCCATATTGCTCAGTTGCAGCACATCGGCCTGTATTGGCAGCGGTGCGCCCTGCAAAGGCTGAACGTTTAGGGTGCCGTCGCGCAGCGTGATGCTATCGAAATAGCGTGGCTCGGTAATTTGCCGCAGGCTGAAAGCCATATCCACCTGCTTGGCCGCCAAGAGTTGCGGTTGGTTGGCACGGGCGAGGGTTACGCCCTCCAGGCTTAGCTGTCCTGGCTTGCTCCACGAATGCGTTATTTTTTCTACCGACAGCTGGTAATCACCACGATCGCTGATCCAGTGACTCAACCAGCCTGCGGCCCAGCGGGTTTGCCCCACGACGTAGAGCAGCACAATGGCCAGCACTATCAGCAGCAGCAACGTGATCAATAGTTTTCCGATAAATTTCATCGTGTGGATCCGTAGCGGACAGAAAAGATACCCTGTTTATGCCGCAAATAGCCTTCCAGCTCAAGGGCAATGGCCTGAAAGACAATAAAAAAACGGCCAGTAGCGGTTTGCCAATGGCCGTTGGTTTGCTGCGGGGAGCGCTTATTTTTCTTCTGGTGGGAACAGCAGGTTCAGCACAATGGCGGTGATCCCACCGGCAGCGATACCGGAAGAAAGCAGGGTTTTCAGCCAGTCCGGTGCAAACTGCAAGATCAGCGGCTGTTGGGAAACCCCCATACCGACGGCCAGCGACAGCGCCATAATCATGATGGCGCGGCGGTTTAGCTTCTCGCGGGAAACGATACGCACGCCGGAGGCTGCAATAGTACCGAACATCACGATGGTCGCGCCGCCCAGCACCGGTTCAGGAATATGCTGCACAAAACCGGCAACGGCCGGGAACAGCCCCAGCAGGATCAGCATCAGTGCTACCACAAAACCGACGTAGCGGCTGGCAACGCCGGTCAGCTGGATCACTCCGTTGTTCTGGCCAAAGCAGGAGTTCGGGAAGGTGTTGAATACCGCAGACAGCATTGAGTTCAGGCCGTTGGCCAGCACCCCGCCTTTCAGGCGCTTCATATATAGCGGGCCACTGACCGGCTGTTCAGAAACGTCGGAGGTGGCGGTGATATCGCCGATGGTTTCTAGCGAAGTGACCATAAAGATCAGCATCAGCGGCAATAACAGGTTCCAGTCAAAACCCAGGCCGTAATACAGCGGGGTAGGAACGGTGATCAAGGTCGTTTGGGTAGCCGGTTCGGTTTCCGGCAGCATACCCATCGCCCAAGCCAGCAGATAACCTATGGCCATGGCGATCACCAGCGAAGCGACGCGCAGGTAAGGGTTACGTTGGCGGTTAAGCAGAATAATCACTACCAGCACTGCGCCTGCCAACAGTAGATTCTTGGGCGCGCCGAAGGTGTGATCGCTCATCGCCGCATAGCCACCACCGATAGAGGTCAGCCCGACCTGGATCAGCGACAGGCCGATAATCATCACCACAATGCCGGAGACCAGCGGGGTAATGATGCGGCGCGCCAGGTGCAGCACGCGTGACAGTAGGATTTCGGTACAAGAAGCCACCATCAATGTGCCGAACAGTGCGGCCATCATGGTGGGCACGTCTGCGCCGCCGTTTTTCAGCGCCAGCCCGCCCATAATCAGCGGTGAGACAAAGTTGAAGCTGGTGCCCTGAATGGACAGCAGGCCAGACCCCACCGGGCCCCAGGTTTTGATTTGCAGTATCGAGGCCAAACCGGAAGCGAACAGCGACATGCTGATGATGTGTTGCGTATCCTGCGCTGGCAGGCCAAGCGCCTGGCAGATCAACAGGGCCGGGGTGATCACGGCAACAAACATCGCCAGCAAGTGCTGACTGGCGGCAAACAGCGTTTGCGGCAGTGGAGGGCGGTCTTCCAGGCGGTAAATCAGTTCACTATTGTGTGAAACGGGGGCTGATGCTTTTTGCGCGGCATCAAGCTCGGCGGTTTGGCTGGACATGGTGTGGCTTTCCCAAAGGCGGCAAAGAAGGCATTTTAATGATCTGTCTCACAAAAGCAAACGGTTGCGCATTAATATTTTTTACGATGCTGAACCCATTAATGTCGCATTTTCGTTCATTTTTTCTTGTGTTATTAGCCGTTTTTACTTTTAATCCCCCCTTCATCAAGTTAAAAAACTGAGTAAATTTTATAACTTATTAATTTATTGGATTTAATCACTACACGGAGTAGCTAGATGTTTCATCTCGATACTTACGGCACGTTAGTTGCCGCTACGCTGGTCCTGCTGCTTGGGGGCAAATGCGTACGCTCCATTCCTCTGCTGAGAAAATATACTATTCCTGCTCCTGTTGCCGGTGGTTTACTGGTGGCGCTCCTGCTCTTGGTTTTGAAGAAAACGGTGAACTGGGAAGTCGGCTTTGATATGTCGCTGAAAGACCCATTAATGCTGGCCTTCTTTGCCACTATCGGCCTGAATGCCAACCTGGCGCGCCTGCGGGCGGGGGGCAAGGCACTGGTCGTGTTCCTGTTCGTGGTGCTGGGTCTGCTGTTGGTACAGAATGCCATCGGTATCGGCATGGCGAAAATGCTGGGCCTGGATCCATTAATGGGGTTGATTGCGGGCTCGATTACGCTTTCTGGTGGGCATGGCACCGGGGCGGCCTGGAGCAAGGTGTTCATCGAGCGCTATGGGTTTGAAAATGCCACCGAAGTGGCCATGGCCTGCGCCACCTTTGGTCTGGTGCTGGGTGGCCTGATTGGTGGCCCGGTAGCCCGCTATCTGGTGAAACACTCCTCAACGCCGGAAGGCACACCGGATGACAGCGTGCAGCCGAGCGGCTTTGAGAAGCCGGAAAGTGGCCGCCTGATCACCTCGCTGGTGATGATCGAAACCATCGCCATGATCGCCATCTGCCTGAGCCTCGGTAACTTTATTGCCGGGTTATTGAATGGCACGGCCTTCGAACTGCCGACTTTTGTCTGCGTGCTGTTTGTTGGCGTGATCCTCAGCAACACCCTGTCGGCAACGGGCTTCTACCAGGTGTTTGAGCGTGCGGTCTCCGTACTGGGTAACGTGAGCCTGTCGCTGTTCCTGGCGATGGCGTTGATGAGCCTGCGCCTGTGGGAGCTGGCTTCGCTGGCCTTGCCAATGCTGGCTATCCTGGCGGTGCAGACGCTGGTTATGGCGTTGTATGCCATCTTCGTGACCTATCGCGTGATGGGGAAAAACTACGATGCTGCCGTGCTGGCTGCGGGGCACTGCGGTTTTGGCATGGGGGCGACGCCAACGGCCATTGCCAACATGCAGGCGATCACCGATCGTTTCGGCCCTTCGCATCTGGCATTTTTGGTGGTGCCGATGGTGGGCGCGTTCTTTATCGATATCGCTAACGCCATCGTGATCAAGCTGTACCTGATGCTGCCTGTATTCCCGGCGATCGGCTGAATCATCAAGTAGTGGCAGCCCCTCTTCAGGGGCTGTCTTTTATGCGTGCCTCGAACAGCTTTAGAAATTGAGCCTGTGTTCTGCCTACGATGTATACCTTCAATAGCGTTAACCCCATTGCTTATTTAGCCATTTCTCCGTTTGAATATCCCTTCATTATTTTTGAATGACTCAAGCAAATTTACTTGGTAATTTTTTTGTATCGTCTGCGCTACTATATAAATTCAAAAGGAAGTTATCGTATATATAGAGTTAAATAATAAGGAAGATGGAAGGTACCTTTATGAAAAATGAACATCATGTATTAAAAGCAAGCATTGCCTCTCTGTTTATATTAAGCCTTGCCGTGAGTGCAGCAGCAAATAAACCTGATGATTTCTCTTCAATGTCCGATTCCCATGCTGAACAACGCATCAATAAGAGTTTGGAGGAGTTTAAAGCAGAAAGGAAAACTGTCGAAAAAAATCTGCAAAACTTTGATGATCTGGACTTTAATGTCTACAGCCATCAAAAGTGGGATGAAATGCACAGAAGTCATGCAGAGGATATCATTGTTCATTATCCAGATGGCTCGGTGACCCACAATCTAAAAGAACACTTAGAGAAATCCAAGAAGATTTTCGCTTTTGCCCCTGACACCGAGAACCCTATACACCATATACGTATCGGCCAGGATAAGTACACGGCGGTCACCGGCGTATGGCGAGGAACGTTCACCAAACCAATGATACTGTCAGACGGTACGGTTATCCAACCCACAGGTAAACGTTTTGAGATAGAGATGGCAACCATAGGCCGTTGGAATGACAAAGGCACCATGGATGAAGAGTGGCTGTTCTATGACGATTACACCTTTATGAAGCAATTAGGGTTGTTGAAATAATATGTAGAGTCACCTTTAATTATTAATATTACAAAAGCTGGTGCTCCTGATGGGGCACTCTTTTGTATGTTAGTTAAGATTACAAGGGGTACAATTTCTGTATTGATCCAATAATAATATTATTGTTCGTTTTTTGAATATAATGGCTAGACATAACAATAAAGACAAGTTTGGCGTAGGGTAATTCTCCATTTTTCCAAGCGGGCTCCGGTATAGGCCCCCTCTTTCATTAGGGGGAAGATGCTTAAGCGTTTGAGTAGCGAGCCGTTTCTGGTAACCAGCGCTCAATTAAGGCATGTGCATGCTGCGGATACTGCTGGTGAATATGGCGTGCTACGCGCTGGACTTCGGGGATCATGGCCTGATCGCGTAACAAATCGGCCACTTTAAACTCTGCACTGCCGGTTTGGCGCGTTCCCAATAGCTCACCCGGCCCACGGATCTCCAAATCTTGCTGGGCAATAACAAAGCCGTCGTTACTGTCGCGCAGCACCTGCAGGCGTTTTTGGGCGGTTTTGCTGAGCGGGGTTTTATACAGCAGCACGCAGTGAGAGGCTACCGCACCACGGCCAACCCGGCCACGCAGCTGATGCAACTGGGCCAAACCAAGCCGCTCTGGGTTTTCAATGATCATCAGGCTGGCGTTTGGTACATCAACGCCCACTTCAATCACCGTGGTGGCTACCAGCAATTGCAGTTCACCCTGTTTGAAGGCCTGCATTACCGCCTGTTTCTCCGCTGACTTCATGCGGCCATGCACCAGCGCCACCTTCAGTTCCGGCAGTGCAATCTTCAATTCTTCCCAGGTTGCCTCTGCGGCCTGGGCTTCCAGTAAATCAGACTCTTCGATCAGCGTGCAGACCCAATAGGCCTGGCGACCTTCTTCGATACAGGCGCTTTTTACCCGCTGGATGATATCGGCCCGGCGCGTATCGGGGATCGCCACCGTTGTCACCGGCGTACGGCCCGGCGGCAATTCATCGATCACCGAGGTGTCCAGATCGGCGTAGGCGGTCATCGCCAGCGTGCGCGGGATTGGCGTGGCGGTCATGATCAACTGATGAGCATGGAATCCTTGTTCTTCGCCTTTCTCCCACAGCGCCAGCCGCTGATGCACACCAAAGCGGTGTTGTTCATCGATAATCACCAGGGCCAGGCCATTAAACTGCACCTGCTCCTGGAAAATGGCGTGCGTCCCGACCACCATCGACACCTGACCGCTGGCAATGGCTTCCTGTTGGGCGAGGCGTGCTTTGCCCTTTTGCTTGCCAGCCAACCAACCCACCTCAATCCCCAAGGGTTCAAACCACTGGCGGAAGTTATTGGCGTGTTGTTCGGCGAGTAATTCGGTGGGGGCCATCAGCGCCACCTGTTTGCCGTGAGCAATGACGCGTAGTGCGGCCAGGGCAGCAACCAGAGTTTTACCTGAGCCGACGTCGCCCTGTACCAGGCGCATCATCGGGAAACCTTTTTGCAAGTCCGCTTCAATATCTGCCACAACCCGAGTCTGAGCACCGGTAGGAGAGAAGGGGAGCTGGTCCAGGAAGCGGTTTTTCAGCCGATCGTCAGGCGTTAGCGATAATGCCCGGTAGCTTTGCGCACCGGCACGGACGGCCAACATGCTGAGGTTATGCGCCAGCAGCTCTTCAAGGATTAGGCGTTTCTGTGCCGGGTGCTTGCCCTGTTCCAAATTAGCCAGTTGGATATCCGGCGGTGGACGGTGCAGCATATGCAGCGCCTGTGGCAGGCTCATCAAACCGCCGCTTAATTCTGGTGGCAGCAGCTCGGCAATCGCACAGGTATCCAGCAATTCCAGCGCCTGATCGGTCAACTTGCGCAGCGTGGCTTGGCGGATCCCTTCGGTGGTGGGATACACCGGCGTCAGGGCTTCTTGTAGCTCGACCTCGCTGTTTTCCCCCTGGACACGGTATTCCGGGTGGATAATTTCTGCGCCGTGGGTGCCGCGTTTGACTTCGCCATAGGCCGTTACGTGGCGGCCAGTAGCCAGGCTGTTCTTCATCGCCGCGTTGAAGTTGAAGAAGCGCATAGTCAGGATGCCGGTGCCGTCGCTGATCTGGCAGGTGAGCATGCGGCGGCGGCCAAAACTGATATCGCTGCGCAGCACTTCCCCTTCCACCGTGGCAAAAATGCCCGGCAGCAGATCGTTGATTGGGTAGAGGCGGGTGCGGTCTTCGTAACGTAACGGGAGGTGCAGCAGCAGATCCTGGATGGTATTCAGGCCAATTTTGGCCAGTTTCCCCGCTTGGCTGGCTCCAACCCCGGAAAGAGTAGTGAGTGGGACGGCATCCAGCAGGCGGCCTTTCATCGGCGTACCGTCGTTGCCTGCATGGCTGCCCACCATTCGGCGTCGGCAACCACTTGGCCTTGATCGTCAATCTGCGGGCGCGGCAGCTTTTTGCGCTTGGCCACGTTGGCTAACACCGGATAGCCGCCTTCAAACAGCAGGCGTTGCTGTTCCTGCTCATCTAACGCGCTGAGATCGCGGCGATACATACCTGCGTTTTGCCGCTGGCGTTGGGCCTCATACAGGATCAGAGCCGCAGCGACAGAGACGTTCAGCGACTGCACCATACCGATCATCGGAATGATAATGTCCTGATCGGCCAGGGCTAGTGCCTCTTCGGTGATGCCGGTTTTTTCCTGCCCCAGCAGTATGCAGGTGGGGCGGGTATAGTCTATTTCGCGAAAATCGACGGCGCGGGCAGAAAGGTGAGTTGCCAGGATCTGCATCCCTTGGCCTTTTAGATGCGTGACTGCATCGGCGATGGTGGGATGGGTTTTTACGCTCACCCAGCTATTGCTGCCCGCAGCGGAGGAGACCAGGGTACGCATCCGCGGGGTAGGCCACACGGCATGCACCTGATGTACGCCGACGGCATCGGCGGTACGGATAATCGCGGAGACGTTATGCGGTTTGTGAACCTGTTCCAGGCAGACCGTCAGATCGGGCTGCCGGGTGGCCAGCATTTCACAAATCCGCGCATAGCGTTCGGGGCTCATAGGCGCTAGTTTCGGTTACGGTTAACTTTAATCACATCCGGCATGATACGGATCTTACGCATAATATTTGCCAGGTGGATGCGATCGCGGGTGGTCAGGCGGATAAAGGCGCTGTAGACCCGGCCATCTTTCTCTTCGGTATTCAGGCTTTGAATATTCGATTCGGCCGCGTTAATCGCCGCCGTGAGGTTGGCCAACGCACCTTGATGGTTGAACATGTCCACTTTGATTTCCGCAATGAACTCCTGCTCGGTTTCCATATCCCACTCGACCGCCATGAATTTCTCTGGCTCTTTCTGGTAGCCGCGGATATTACGACAGGATTCATGGTGAACCACCAGGCCCTTGCCCGGGCTGACATGGGCAATAATCGGATCGCCTGGAATTGGGCGGCAGCACTTGGCAAAGGTGATCAGGACGCCATCGGCGCCTTTGATGGCCAGGTTGCGCACGCCGTTCGAGGAGCCCAGGCTGGACTGATCGCCCTGCAGGTTCTTCGCGACTACCACGCTCATGGCATTACCGAGGCCGATTTCTGCCAGCAGATCGTCCAGCGTGGCCAGCTTCATGCGATCCAGCTCATGCTGGATATTCTCTGGCGGCACTTCCGAAAGTTTGCGGCTGCCCCCGAGCGCATGGTTGAGCAAACGGCGGCCCAGGCTGACGGAATCATCGCGCTTGAGGTTTTTCAACATCTGGCGGATCTTGGCGCGGGCTTTGGAGCTCACCACAAAGTTCAGCCAGGCGGCATTTGGCCGGGCACCCGGAGCGGTGATGATCTCTACCGTCTGGCCACTGGCTAAAGCTTGTGACAACGGATGCGGCTGGCGATCGACACGTGCGCCAACGCAGGCGTGGCCGATATCGGTATGCACGGCGTAGGCAAAGTCGACCGGTGTGGCACCGGCAGGCAGCTCGACAATGCGCCCTTCCGGGGTGAAAACGTAAATCTCATCGGGGAACAGATCGGATTTTACGCTTTCAATAAATTCAAACGAGCTACCGGCGCTTTGTTGCAGCTCCAGCAGGCTCTGCATCCAGCGCTGGGCGCGGATCTGTGCGGTAGTGCCGCCAGTTTCGCCCTGTTCCTTTTCTTTATAGGCCCAGTGCGCGGCGACCCCCATTTCGGCCATCTGATCCATATCTTCGGTACGGATCTGTACCTCAACCGGCACGCCGTGCGGGCCGATCAGTGAGGTATGCAGTGATTGATAGCCGTTAGCCTTGGGAATGGCGATATAGTCTTTTACCCGGCCCGGGCGCGGCTTATACAGGCTGTGTGCCTGGCCCAGCACCCGATAGCAGGTATCCACTTCTTTGACGATCACCCGGAACGCGTAAATATCCATGATGGAATGGAAGCGCTGTTCTTTCAGATGCATCTTGCAGTAGATGGAGTAGAGGTGCTTTTCCCGCCCGCTGACGCGGCAGGGGATACCCGCTTCGGTCAAACGACCTTCGATCTCGGAGAGGATTTTCTGGATCATCTCCTTACGGTTACCGCGCGCGGCTTTCACCACTTCTTTGATGACGCGGTAGCGGTTCGGGTAAAGCGCTTCAAAACCCAGCTCTTCCAGCTCGGTTTTCAGATGATGAATACCCAGGCGGTGGGCCAATGGGCTATAGATTTCCAGGGTTTCACGGGCGATACGCCGCCGTTTGTCCGGGCGCAGCGAGCCAAGCGTTCGCATATTGTGGGTGCGGTCCGCCAGCTTGATCAGCACGACGCGGATATCCTGCACCATCGCCATGATCATCTTGCGGAAGTTCTCCGCCTGCGCTTCTTTCTTATCCTGGAATTTTAATTTGTCTAGCTTGGATACGCCCTCAACCAGTTCGGCAACGCTTTTGCCAAACAGCTGTTCCATATCCTGATAGGTGGCCGGGGTGTCTTCGATGACGTCGTGCAGCAGGGCTGCCATCAGCGTCTCATGATCGAGACGCATTTCCGCCAGAATACAGGCCACGGCGACCGGGTGAGTAATGTAGGGCTCACCACTGGAGCGTGTCTGTCCCTCGTGAGCATCACGTGCGACGAGGTATGCCTGTTTGAGGCGCTTAATCTGCTCCTCAGGCAAGTAACGTTGAATCAGCAGATTCAGGCTTTCAAACAGGTACAAGGCAGACTCACAGTCTAATTAACGACGACCTTCAGCAATCGCGGTAACCGCCTGGATCTCTGCGGCTTCCTGCTCTTGCTGCTCCTGGCGCTCACGAACATCGAGGATCTGGCTGTTGATCAGGCCTTCTTCGATTTCGCGCAGAGCGATAACGGTGTACTTATCATTCTCTTCAGGTACCAGTGCATCCTTACCACCGGTCTGGATTTGACGTGCCCGACGAGCAGCGACCAACACCAGGTCAAAACGGTTACCAATTTTCTCTACAGCGTCTTGAACAGTTACGCGTGCCATATTTGTGCTACTCCACAGGTGACGAAAAGACTGGGCATAATACTGAAACTGTCTTCAGTCTGCCAATAGTTTGCTGATTAAAGCATCATGCCGCAGCATTTGACGGCCCAAACGCAAGCGTTCGGCGCGAATAATGGTCTTCAGATCGGACAGGGCCAGATCGAAATCGTCATTCACGATTAAATAATCATACTCCGCGAAATGCGTCATCTCCGCGACGGCCTGCGCCATGCGCTTGGCGATCACGTCATCCGCATCTTGCCCACGGCCACGCAGGCGGCGGCCAAGCTCTTCCTTCGACGGCGGCAGAATAAAGATGCTGCGCGCCTGGGGCATTTTGGCACGGATCTGCTGTGCGCCCTGCCAGTCGATATCCAGGAAGACGTCAACGCCGGTCGACAGTACCTGCTCGATGGCCGCGCGGGACGTGCCGTAATAGTTGCCGAACACTTCTGCGTGCTCAAGAAACGCATCCTGCTCAATCATCCGGCGGAATTCGTCTTTGGAGACGAAAAAGTAGTGCTCGCCGTGATTTTCACCCGGGCGGCTATCGCGCGTGGTGTGTGAAACCGAAACCTGCGTATCGTACAGCGGTTGCGTCTTTAACAAAGCCTGAATCAGACTTGATTTCCCTGCGCCACTTGGGGCAGAGACAATATAAAGCGTGCCTTGAGCCATGATGATGTTCGTTGCTAGCGGTTGATGAGTCAGTGACAGCGGATGTGTAAATTCTCCGCACAGTATACACGGCTAACGGGCGGTATGCAGCGTTAGCTCGCATTTTGGCCGTCGCTTTCTGCTAAAAACAGCGTGAAAAAGTCAATTTGCACGGCGGATCTGGAAATTTTTGCCGTTTTCAGCAAATACGCATTCCTTTTGGGAAGCGTTTCGCACCTCCGGTTTTTGACGTTAGCCAGCAAAGGCGATTGAGTATTTACTGCCGGGAAGCAAGGAGGTACTCAATGTGGAGAGGTATTTATCGGGCGCTGGTGTTGGTTGGAATGCTGTGTAGCTCGGCATGGGCTGGAGATTGTCCAGTGTGGTCGCCAGAGCGCTTACAGGTGGAAATTTCTGCGCTGGATGATCAGCTCGGGCGCTGGGATGAGGCTTATTATCGCCTGGGTAACAGCCCGATCGACGATGAGCTCTACGACAGCCTGCTGCAGCAACTGCAAGATTGGCGGCGTTGTGTCGGTGTAGCAGAAGACTGTACGCGGCCATTGCCAGCGGGCAAAGTACCGCATCCGGTGGCGCACACCGGATTGCGTAAACTGCGCAACTCGCGTGCCATAGAACAATGGATGCAGGGCCGCCACGATCTGTGGGTGCAACCCAAGGTTGATGGTGTGGCGGTCACTTTGGTCTACCGGCAAGGCGTATTGGTGAACGCCATTAGCCGGGGAGATGGGCAGAAGGGTGAAAACTGGCTGGAAAAGGTCAAGGCGATCCCCGCTATCCCCAACGTTTTACCGGAGGTTACGGCCAATTTGGTACTGCAAGGGGAGCTGTTCCTGATGGTGAACGATCATCACCAGCAAACCCAAGGGGGCATCAACGCCCGCTCCAAGGTTGCCGGGATGCTGATGCGTAATCCGCGCACTGCGCAACTTGAGCAGCTTGGCCTGTTCGTCTGGGCGTGGCCCGATGGCCCGCCAACCATGGCCGAACGCTTGCAACAGCTTGCCGCCATGGGTTTTACGCTGCCGCAGCAATATTCACAACCGGTCACCACGTTGGCGGAGGTGGAGCAGTGGCGGGCAGCTTGGTACAGCGACCCTTTGCCGTTTGTCACCGATGGCGTGGTGATCCACCAAGGGCAAGAACCTCGGGGGCGCTACTGGCAGGCCAAACCCAATGACTGTGCGGTTGCCTGGAAATATACCCCGGTCCAGCAAGTGGCCAGAGTCACGGATGTTGAGTTTGCCATTGGCCGCACCGGAAAAATTGCCGTGATGCTACGCCTGGATCCGGTGCGTATGGACGATAAATGGATCCGGCGGGTTAACGTGGGCTCGCTGGCCCTGTGGCAAAAATGGGACATCGTGCCAGGCGATCATATTGCGATTAGCCTGATGGGGCATGGCATCCCGCATTTGAAACAGGTGGTCTGGCGTGAGGTTGCCAGGGCAACACCCATTGCGCCAAAACCGGAGAATTATCATGCGCTGAGCTGCTTTACCTTGCAGCCCGGATGCCGCCAGCAGTTTCTGGCGCGGCTGGTTTGGTTGAGCAGTGCCAATGGGCTGAACATCATCGGGTTGAATAAAGCTGGCTGGCAGGTGCTGGTCGATCAGGGATTGGTGAATAACCTGCTGGATTGGATGGAATTAACCCCGGAACAGCTCAGCGCGGTGCCCAGCTTGGGGGCAAAGCGTGCACAGGCCCTTTATCGCCAATTTCGTCTGGCGCAGCGGCAACCTTTCGAGCGTTGGCCGATCGCCCTCGGCGTGCCAATTTCGTCATCACAGCTGGCAACGCTACAAAATTGGCCGCAGGTACAACAGATGACGTTGGCACAGTGGCAGGAACTTGCTGGCTTGGGTGCGCAAAAAGCCAGAAAAGTGCAGGAATTTGTGCAACACCCTGCCTTTCTGGCACTGGTTCAAATCTTGCAGCAGCACCATATCAGCGGCTTCGATGCGGTTCCCAATCGTGCCGAACCGCTTGGCGATGCGTTAGTGAATTAATGATCGGGATGCTGATAGTTAAACACCGGCAAGCCAAGGCGAAAGCGCAGTGCGATCAGACGAGCGCTGAGGCCAGCAACCAGGGTAATAATTATCACCATGTTATGCGGCAAGTTAAGGTATTGCAGGCCGATATACAGCCAGGCAGCGGCAAAAGCGATGCCTGCATAGATTTCCTTCTGGAAAACCAGCGGGATACGGTTGCAGAACATATCGCGCAGCACCCCGCCGAAAACGCCGGTGATCACGGCGGCAATGGCTGCGATCAGTGGGGCATGGCCCATATCCAAAGCCACCTGCGCGCCGATGATCGAAAATACGATCAGCCCAATGGCGTCCAACACCAGGAACAGATGGCGCAGGTGGCGCATCAGCGGAGCCATCCAGGTGGTGATAATTGCCGCTATGGCTATGATAACAATATACTCAGGGTGTTTAACCCAGCTCAGCGGGAAGTGCCCAAGCAGCATATCACGCACCGAGCCCCCGCCAATGGCGGTAGCGGAGGCGATAAAAATCACGCCAAACAAATCCATTTGGCGGCGGCCTGCGGCTAACGCGCCGGTCATGGCTTCTGCGGTGATGCCGATGATATAAAGAATGCTCAGTAACATAGGGAATTCACAGGGTCGGAGGGCTAGAGTGTCAACGCCGGAGGGTAACGAGCCTGGTGGCAACGCACCACTGAGTTTTTTTGTTGGTGTCGCTTTCGAATTACTTTACCTAATGCTAAATAGGTGATTTTTGCTTACTACTAGTCTCTAGTGCTACTTGTGATTTTTACAGCACATTAGAAATTTATCGTTAGTGTCTGTTGATGATTATTTAAGGAATATGAAAGCGAGATGAAAAACACCCCGATATTGGCAGTCGCCGTCGCCATAACCTTGCTGTTGAGCGGCTGCGTAGCGCCAGTGCAACAGGCATCACCGTTAAAACCGGCAGCAACGTGCAGCATCGGCGAGCCGATGACCCAAACCACGCTCTATTTTGGCTTGAATCGCCCGGCAGGGCCGGTAATTACGGCGGCGGAATGGCAGACCTTTGTCGATCAACAGGTAACCCCGCGTTTTAAAGATGGGCTATCGGTCTTTGATGCCAAAGGGCAATGGCTGGGGAACGATGGCAAGCTGGCACGGGAAAACAGCAAGGCGTTGATGTTGATCCATAGCCCTGATGCGGGCAGTGAGCAAAACATTGAGGCGCTGCGCACTCACTATAAACAACAGTTTGCCCAAGACTCGGTGATGCGTGTCGATGCGCCGGTGTGCGTCGCGTTTTAATGAATACCCGGCTTGCCGCAAAAGCTTCAAGCCGGGTAGCGATTTTACAGCACCAGCCCGGCAACCGCTGCCGAAAGCAGGCTGACCAGCGTGGAGCCGTAAACCAGCTTCAGGCCGAATCGGGACCACGTTGCCCTGGCGTTCGTTTAACCCCTTGATGGCCCCGGCAACAATGCCGATGGAAGCAAAGTTGGCAAAGGACACCAGGAACACCGAGAGGATCCCCAAACCACGTGGGGACAGCTCTGCCGCGATTTTTTTCAGTTCAATCATCGCCACAAACTCATTGGCGACCAGCTTGGTGGCCATGATGCTGCCAGCCCGCAGCGCATCAGGTGTTGGAATGCCGATTAGCCAGGCCAGCGGGTAGAACACGTAGCCCAGGATCTGCTGGAAACTGATGCCAAAAATGGCGGCGAAAATGGCGTTCACGGCGGCGATCAGGGCGATAAAGCCGATCAGCATGGCGGCAATGATCATCGCAATTTTGAAACCCGCGAGAATATATTCCCCCAACATTTCAAAGAAGCTCTGCTCTTCATGCAGTTTATTCAGCTTGAGTTCCGGCTCGTCGTCCACCTGATAAGGGTTGATGATCGAGAGAATGACAAAGGTGCTGAACATATTGAGGATTAACGCGGCTACTACGTATTGTGCGTCGATCATCGCCATATAGGCACCCACGATCGACATCGAAACCGTCGACATCGCGGTGGCTGCCATGGTGTACATCCGGCGTGGGGAGATATCCGCAATGATGCCCTTATAGGCAATAAAGTTTTCCGACTGGCCTAGCACCAGCGTGCTGACGGCGTTGAAGGACTCCAGCTTTCCCATGCCGTTCACTTTTGAAAGCAAAGTGCCCACGACGCGGATCACCAACGGCAAGATGCGGAAATGCTGCAAAATACCGATCAACGCAGAGATAAAGATAATCGGGCACAACACGCCGAGGAAGATAAAGGCCAGCCCCTGGTTGCTCATACCGCCGAAAACAAAGTCGGAGCCTTGTGCTGCAAAGGCCAGCAGGATGCCAAAGAAATCGGCTACGTGCTTGATAACGCCCAGTCCGCTGGCTGAATGCAGGAAGAAATAGGCCAGTGCGGCTTCAATCACCAGCAACTGAATAATATAACGTGGGCGGATTTTCCTGCGGTCATTACTGACCAATAACGCGAGAACGACAATCACCACCAAGGCTAAAATAAATTGCAAAATTTGCGACATAAACAATCCGAACGGCATACAGGCTAGGAAAGCGCTATTTAGCCACAGCCCGTGGTGCCTTTCATTACCCCGCATGACGATTAGAACAAAATACTTTGGTCGAGAGTTATGCGTTCAGATTATTGCTGGCCATCGGCGGCCAGCAGCGTTTCATCGTGAAATTGCCCCTATAACAATAGTGGGTTAAGCGTTATTTCGCCTGGCCCAGCACGTTACCCTCCCAGCCCTGTTGGGCATAGTCGTTAAGATGGGCGATCTTACGCACCGGCTGCCCTTGGCTGAAGTTGATGTCATTCAGCGGAACCCAAACCTGCGAGGCCGCAAAGGCGGACTTGAAGTGATACTCCGCATGGCTCAGATCCGAAATTGCCGTCCAGTAAGTCCCGATGCCTTTGTTCTGGTCCGGGCGCTTGCTGTATTTGGCATACATGTCGGTGACCTTTTGTTCGCTTGGCTCTGCCGGTGAGCCGATCGGATAAGCCACGTTATTAAGCACCGATAAGATGAAGCCCTGTGCCTGGTTTTTATTGTCCGGCTGCGGCAGGTTTTTCAAATCATAGCTGGCGCGCACCAAGCGCTCATCCGCTTCCAAGCCACCAGGGATCTCGCTGCGCGTGGCATTCTGATACTTGGCCAGATTCTGGAGTTGTTTATCGTAAGAGGGGGGATTGGTCATCACCCGATAATTTTTGTCGTGATAGATATTCACTTTGCCATTATCGATCTCAATGATGGCAGAATCACCGCTAACGTCCTCGATCGCGATGTGTTTGGTATCCGAGGCGTAATCGATAGGCATATGGGCGGCGGCCAGGCGTACGTCGCTACGGATGGCTTTAACCGCTTCATCAACGGTGGCGTAGTTATCCAGGATGTAGCTCAACCAGGCGCGGCTTTCGATCACCGGCTTGTCCTGATTGTCCTGCTGCACCTGGCTGCCGTTCATATAAAACAGCGTATGGCCCGCTAGCCCCTTTTCATTCATACCGTCCATTGGGAATACGCCATCGGCATATACCACGACGCTGCCGTAGTGGGTTTGCCACTGGGCGGCGTTCTTCGCATCCCCGCCGTTATGCGCAATACCGCGTGGTGTGATCACCAGTGAGGGATCTACCGGCCCGAAGAAATCCAGATTGCGTGCGCTGACCATATAGCCTGGGTACATATTCATAAAGGCGCGGGTGCAGGCTTGCGCCCCGGTTGCCAGGCTGGCGCTGAGTGCGGCACCTACCAGTAGGGCTGATACGCTGTGTGTGAACTTTTTCATGGTTATTTTCCTTAGCTGAATGGGGTGAACGAAATAATGGTAAGCCCGCGAACTCATATCGTAGAGTGGATGAACGGGGGAAATCCCCCGCAATTTTGTGGAGGAGAGATGGGGAAGATAGGTTTTTCTTTGGCGCAGATTGAAGCTTTCGCCAGCGTTTGTGAGACCGGCAATCTCACCCAGGCCGCTAAGCGGCTGGGGAAGGATCGCACCACCGTCAGTGAACTGATCGAAAATCTGGAATTGGATCTAGGCTATTCCCTGTGCGATCGTCGTACCCGCCCATTGCAATTGACCGAGGCGGGCCAGCGCCTTTACCGGCAAGCTCGGCTGTTTTTGCAGGAGGCAGAGGCTCTTAGCCTGCTGGCTCAGCATATTCCGCAGCAGGTGCGGCAGAAACTGACGCTGTGCTATGACCCGTTTACTCCGCGCACTTTTTTAGCGGAACTGGCGATGTTTCTGGGCCAGCGCGGCATTCAGCTTGATTTGCTGATGATGGAGCGTGGCGAGGGTGAGCAAGCGTTGGCAGACGATGTGGCGGATATTGGCGTTTATCAGGCGATCAACCGTTCGATTGGCGAAAAATTTAAGTGGCGAGCCTTAGGGGCCATTGAGTTGGCCGTCTATGCTCGCGAGGGTTTTTTCCCCGCTGGTAGCCCGGTCACCTTGCTGTCGCTGGCATCCAGCACCCAACTTATTCCCTTTTATGATCTGCCCGAGCCGATGGCGAAGCGCCTGCAAATCGCCGATCGCATCCAGGTCGTCAATGAACCGGCTTTGCTGCAAACGTTGTTAACCGCCGGGCTGGGATGGGCATTCCTGCCAACGCATCTGAACATGCAGCACTTGCAGCAGGTTGAGCGGCTCGATACGGAATTGGGGAAACAAGGGTTGATGCACCCGATGGTGGCACTGTGGAAGCCTGGGGCCAATAGCGAGTTGCTGAGCCTGATCGAAAGCATGCAGCAGATCTTTGATGGTTCAGTAGTCGCTTGAGGAGATTGTCGCCCCCTCATGCGAAGGGGCGAATTTCAACGGTTTACTGCTCGTCTTTCTGCTCTTCAGCCTCGACCTTACGGTACCAGCGTGGGTGATGCTTCTTCGCCCAGCGGCGGCTGACCTTGCCTTCAATCATGCCTTTGATCGAGCCTTTCACCCAGAATGCCATATACATATGGATCAAAATGGCGTGGATCAGCACGATCGCCGATGCAGCGTGGATCAACAGCGCATAGCGGATCACCGGGATCGGGAAGTTGTGGGCGAAATAAGGGCGCCAAATGATAATGCCGGTGATCAACAGCACGAAAATCATGCTCATGATGCTCCAGAACATCATCTTCTGGCCGGCATTATATTTGCCGACGTCAGCGACCTTATGCTCATTGCCCTTCAGCACTTCCACGATGCCCTTGACCCACGGCAAGTCCTCTTTCTCGGGAATGTTATGCTTCACAAAACGGAAGAACATAAACATCAGCGCGATAAAGATCAGTACACCAAAGAAAGGATGCAGGATGCGACCCATCTGCGGCGTACCAAAGGTCTCGGTCAGCCATTGCAGCGTGGGGAAGAACAGCGCAATGCCGGACAGCGACACCAGGAAGAAGCAGATGACCACCGTCCAGTGACAGGCCCGGTCGATAAACTTGGTGCGAACGATCATTTTACTTTTGCTCATGATGGTCCTCCTCGTCTTCATCATCCACTTCCTTGTTCGGGCCAATGCCGATGTAGTGGTAAATCAAACCGGCAAAGGTGGCGATGAAGCCCGCCACGGATAAGGGTTTGAGTACGCTTTTCCACAACCCGATCGACAGATCGATATGCGGGTCTTTTGGCAGATTGTGGTACAGCTCGGGGTTATCGGCATGGTGCAGTACGTACATCACGTGGGTGCCGCCAACGCCTTGCGGGTTATACACGCCCGCATGTTCAAAGCCGCGTTTCTTCAGCTTTTCGACCCTCTCCTGTGCCACGTCCAGCATTTCTGCCTTGGTGCCAAAGTGTATTGCGCCCGTTGGGCAAGTCTTCACACAGGCCGGTTCCTGGCCCACGCTGACGCGGTCAACGCACAGGGTACATTTGTACGCCCGGTTGTCTTGCGGGTTCAGCCGTGGAATGTTGAACGGGCAGCCGCTGATGCAGTAACCACAGCCGATGCAGTGCTCGGACTGAAAATCCACGATGCCGTTGGCATATTGGATAATCGCCCCGGCAGACGGGCAGGCCTTCAGGCAACCCGGATCTGCGCAGTGCATGCAGCCATCCTTGCGGATCAGCCATTCCAGCTTGCCGTTCTGCTCCACTTCCGAGAAACGCATCAGCGTCCAGGATTTGGCACTCAGATCGGCGGGGTTGTCATAAACCCCGACGCAGTGGCCCACTTCATCGCGAATGTCGTTCCATTCGGAACAGGCCACCTGACAGGCCTTGCAACCGATGCAGGTGGAAACGTCAATCAGCTTGGCGACCTCGACCTTGTAATCACGCGCTTGCGGAGGCGGCGTCAGGGTGTTGGTGGCCGAACGTTTGATAATGTCTTGGGATTGCATGGACATAAATTCGGCTCCTTACACCTTTTCCACGTTAACCAGAAACGCCTTGTATTCCGGCGTTTGCGAGTTGGCATCGCCGACAAACGGCGTCAGGGTGTTGGCCAAGTAGCCTTTGCGGGCTGCCCCTTCAAAGCCCCAATGCAGTGGAATACCGATGGTGTCGACATCCTGCCCGTTAACCTTCAGGGTTTGCAGACGGCGGGTCACCACGGCTTTCGCCTTGATAAAGCCGCGTTTGCTACTGACCTTGACGGTATCGCCTTGCTCAATCCCTTTCTCCTTCGCCAGCCGTTCACTGATTTCCACGAACTGCTCTGGCTGCATGATCGCGTTAAGGCGCGCGTGCTTGGTCCAGGTGTGGAAATGCTCGGTCAGACGATAGGTGGTACCGACATAAGGGAACTCGGATTTATCACCCATGCGCTTGGCGTCGGACGGATAGAGACGGGCCGCCGGGTTAGAGATCACGTTTGGATGCAGTGGGTTGGTGCCCAACGGCGTTTCAAACGGCTCGTAGTGTTCCGGGAACGGACCTTCGGCCATTTTGTCGAGGGCAAACAGCCTGCCAAGCCCTTCCGGTTGCATGATGAACGGCCCAACACCGCTGCCCGGTGCGGCGGTGTTGTAGTCTGGAATATCATTCCCGACCCACTTGCTGCCGTTCCATTCAATCAGCATGCGTTGCGGATCCCAAGGTTTACCCATTGGGTCGGCGGAGGCGCGGTTGTAGATAATGCGGCGGTTCAGCGGCCATGCCCAGGCCCAGCCCAGCGTGTTGCCCAACCCGGACGGATCGCTGTTATCACGGTTGGCCATCTGGTTGCCCTTGCTGGTCCAACTGCCGGTATAGATCCAACAGGCTGAAGCCGTGCTGCCGTCATCGCGCAGCATCGCGAAGGAATCCAGCAACTGGCCTTTTTTCGCCAGCAGATTGCCGTTGGCGTCATACAGATCTTCCAGCGCGTAGCCGTTACTGTCTTTGGCCACTTCCTCGGATTCTGGGTGGTCTGGCCGTTCATAGTGCCAGCCCATCTTCAGTAGTGGCTCGACACCTTTACCGCCCTCGCTGCCGTACATCTGGCGCAGGCGATGATACAGGCCGGCCAGGATCTCGCCGTCGGTAATCGCTTCACCTGGGGCATCGCCGCCTTTCCAGTGCCATTGTAGCCAGCGGCCGGAGTTGGCGATCGAGCCGTCTTCCTCGGCAAAGCAGGTAGATGGCAGCCGGAACACTTCGGTTTGGATCGACGCGGTATCGACATCGTTCATCTCGCCGTGGTTTTGCCAGAAATTGGAAGTTTCCGTAACCAACGGGTCGATGATCACCAGATACTTCAGCTTGGCCAGTGAGGCGACCACCTGATTCTTGTCCGGGAAGGAGGCGACCGGGTTAAAGCCCTGGCAGATATAGCCGTTGACCTTATTCTGATCCATCATCTGGAAGTACTTCATGACGTCGTAGGACTGATCCCACTTCGGCAACCAATCAAAGCCCCAGTTATTCTCTTTCTGGGCAGCGTCGCCGTAGAAGCTCTTCATCAGGCTGACGAAGAATTTCGGGTAATTGCTCCAGTAGTTAACCTGGCCAGGCAAGGTGGCCTTTGGCGTATTGGCGGCCAGATAGGTAGTCAGATCGGTCTGTTTATCCGAAGGCAGCGTCAGGTACCCCGGCAGGCTGGTGGACAGCAGGCCAATATCGGTCAACCCCTGAATGTTGGAGTGACCGCGCAGGGCGTTGATGCCGCCGCCAGCCATGCCCATGTTGCCGAGCAGCAACTGGATCATCGCCATGGTACGGATGTTCTGCGCGCCGACCGTGTGCTGGGTCCAGCCCAAGGCGTACAGGAAGGTGGTGGTACGGTCTGCTGCGCTGGTGGAAGCCAGGACTTCACACACCTTCAGGAAATCTTCCTTTGGGGTGCCGCAGATGTTTTCCACCACTTCAGGCGTGTAGCGGCTGACGTGTGCTTTCAGCAGGTTCCAGACGCAACGCGGATGCTGGAGCGTATCATCACGCAAGGCATAACCATCTTCACCGAACTGGTAGTTCCAGGTGGTTTTGTCGTACTGACGTTTGTTGTCGTCATAACCGCTGAACAAGCCATCTTCAAACGTAAAGTCATCCCGGACCAACAGGTTGGCGTTGGTGTAATGCTTCACGTATTCAGCGTTGATCTTGTTGTTGGAAATCAGGTACAGCAACACGCCCGACAGGAAGGTAATGTCGGTGCCGGAGCGTATCGGCGCGTAGATATCGGCGACCGATGCGGTACGGGTAAAGCGGGGATCGACGACGATTAACGTGGCGTCGTTGTTGTTTTTGGCTTCCATCGCCCAGCGGAATCCCACCGGATGCGCTTCAGCGGCGTTGCCGCCCATCACCATCACAACGTTGGCGTTTTTGATATCAACCCAGTGGTTGGTCATCGCACCGCGACCAAATGTTGGAGCAAGACTTGCTACCGTTGGTCCGTGTCAGACACGCGCTTGGTTATCAACTGCCAGCATGCCCAGCGATCGGACAAACTTTTGTGTCAGCATGCCGGTTTCGTTACTGGCCGCAGAGGCGCATAACATCCCGGTGGAGAGCCAACGGTTTACCGTCACGCCAGCGGCGTTGGTGGCTTCGAAGTTGGCATCCCGGTCATTTTTCATCAGCCTGGCAATGCGGTCAAAGGCATCATTCCAGCTGATGCGCTGCCATTTATCTGAGCCAGGCGCGCGATACTCAGGATAACGCAGGCGGCTATCACTGTGGATATAGTCCAACAGGCCCGCACCTTTCGGGCACAGCGCCCCGCGGTTTACCGGGTGATCCGCGTCGCCTTCGATATGGAAAATCGTCGATTTGGCGTTTTTTGCCCCATCGCCCAGGCTATACATCAATAAACCGCAGCCTACGGAACAGTAGGTACAGGTGTTGCGGGTTTCTTTGGCGCGCAATAATTTGTAGTTGCGCGTTTCCGCTAACGCAGCCTTGGGCGCGAAGCCTAATGCTGCCACCGTGGTCCCAGCCATCCCGCCAGCGCAGATTTTAAAAAACTGTCTGCGATTGACGTCCATTGCTTTCCCTAATGCTTATCAGTGGTTTTTTAGTCATGGCAAACTAACAGCAATAACCCAAGCGTTATTGAGGGAAATCAACATAAGGGAGAGTTAGCGGGAAAATACTCCTTAATAAGTAGCCAGCGGTGCGGTGAGTAATCCTTAATTTATCGCGTTCGGTATAAATTGGGTAAGTGGTTAATTTACCTTATTAATTTCAAGTGAAAACTATCTGTAAATATTGAAGATAAACCTGTTTCACCGATTGCCGGGAGAATTATCGACGGCATTGAGTTTCCCATTTCCGAATGGGTATTTTTTTAAGTGGTTATTTTCTTGCAAGAAATAGAGTTAATTTGGAATTTGCTTCGCAAAGTTAATACGCATTCCGATCGAATCGTTGAATAGTTCGTTTTATGAGCAACAATAGGCAGGGAACTAGCCGCGAGAATGACGGTTAGATTTTTAAGGACGGAAACCATGATGCAGACCTACCTGACGTTGCGTGCGTTGGCGAGGGGGATTAACCCAGAAACGGGGGAGTTTTTGAATCATACCTCGCTGGTTCATTCCCCAGAGACGATCCGGATGCTGTTTGCCCTGGCGGATGAGTTTTACGCCGAGCGAGAACGGGTGAAAAAGGCAAAGTTATCACCCGAGGAGCGGCGGCAGAAAAATATTGCCGAGGGTCGGCCTGCCAACTTCAATTTCCCCTGGTCGGAAGAAGACAGGAAGCTATTGGAGGAAGGCTACAGCGCTGGTAAAACGATAGAGGCGTTAAGCGTGGAGTTTGGGCGCTCACTGCGCGGCATTGCGGTTCAGCTTGAAAAAATGGAGCTGATCACCGAAGAGCAGGCCGCCGCTTATAACTGATCGGGTTAAGCCTCCCTTCAGGAGGCCACTTGTCAGCAAGCTTCAATCCACAGGCGAGGTGGGTAGGCGAACGATGTCCTGATTGTCGTTCCCCATCCAATAAACGCCTTCTTTTGCCCAGAATGGGCCTTCGACAAAGTCGAGCAGGTCGGAATACTCTTCGTAGAGCAGCTTGCCGTTGCGGTCATAAACCCGCATGTAGCCGGAGTAATGCCCGCCATCGCCAGGCATGGTGAAACGCGGAATAAACTCGAAGGTTTTATAATTGCGCACCACATACTGTTTGTTGGGGCTCCACTCTTCGTATCGCAGTGTCCCTTGTTTCCACCACAGGAAGCTGCCAACAATGGCCGCCACCAGGATCGCTAGCGCTACCCAGCGCTTACGCTCGCGTACCAGAGTTTCTTGGCTTTTTATTTTTGGCATCAGTGTTCTTTCAGACCCATTCCAATTTCGCTTTTGGCCAGCATACCAGTACCGCCGCTTTTACTGACCTATGTCACATACATAGGCCGTATCAATCTCTATCATGCTGCATAACGTCCGAGGTTCGGAGTTATTTGGAGTCACATCCCTCATGCAGCATCCTACCTTCCCGACGCCATTTCCCTCTTTTCCGTATCACCCAACCCACTGGGGTAAAGGATCTTATCGTGGAGACATCAACGCCGTCTACGGCACGGTTTTATGCCTTGCGTCTGTTACCGCAACAAGACCTGCTGGCTGCACTTCGTGATTTTATCCGGCAGCAGGGTTTGCGTGCCGCCTGGATCAGCGGTTGCGTCGGCAGCTTGAGCGACGTGGCGTTGCGTTTTGCCGGTTGCGAAGGCACCACGTTGTTGAGCGGAAAATTTGAAGTGGTCTCACTGATTGGCACGTTGGAGGCCGGAGGCGAACATCTGCATCTGGCCGTGGCCGATGAGCATGGTTATATGACCGGCGGCCATGTGATGGCAGGCTGCACAGTGCGCACCACGCTCGAATTGGTGATTGGGGAATTGAACGATGTCGTATTTAACCGACAACCTTGCGCGCTTTCAGGCTATGACGAATTAAACGTCGAGCAACGCTAATTTTCCTACTTTTTGAGTGAGGTTGTTATGGCACGTAATGGGTTATCGAGTCAGACGTTGGTGTTGATGGTGATTTCAATTGCTATCAACATGATTGGCGGGCAGTTGGTATCGATGCTGAAGCTGCCTATTTTCCTCGATTCTATCGGTACCTTGCTGAGTGCAATTCTCGCCGGGCCGATCATCGGCATGTTGACCGGTTTATTGACCAACCTGATCTGGAGCCTGCTCACCGGCCCGATTGCGGCCGCATTCGCGCCGGTGGCAATGGTGATTGGTTTGGTGGCTGGCTTATTGGCGAGCATCGGTTGGTTCCGGACGTTACCAAAAGTGATCTTAAGCGGTGTGGTGATCACCTTGGCTGTGACGATTGTTGCCGTACCGATCCGTACCTATCTGTTCGCCGGGGTCACTGGCAGTGGCGCAGACTTCTTTGTCGCCTATGTGCATTCAATGGGTAGCAATCTGATCGAATCCGTCGCAATGACCGTTCTGGGGATCAACCTGATAGATAAAGTGCTGGTTGCCATCATCGTCTGGCTATTGGTACGTAATATGTCGCAGCGCACCTTGCGTAATTTCCCCGCAATGGCTGCCGTGCGTTAATGCACCCGTTTACCTCGCTGGCTCTTTGGCTGGTACTGGGTACCAGCAGCTTGCTGATGCCGTTTGGTTATCCGTTGCTAGCCTATAGCCTGGCGAGCTTTCTATTGCTGATCCTGATGAAAAGCACCCGACATCGTTGGCGCTATGTGGCGTGGATCATGTTACCCATGGCGGGTGGCTTATGGCTGGTGCATAGCGGTTGGCTGGCATGGTGGCTACGGGGGGAGGCGCGTGATGATAGCGAAATGCTCAACGCTGCCGCGCTCTGGCTACGCTTGTTGGCGTTGCTAAGTTTTGGGCAAATCTGGCTGCAATACGTGCCGCCGCAGCATGTTATTCGCGCTCTGTTTGCCAGCCGTTTGCCGCTCGGGCTGGCCTACCTGCTGGCAGGGCCGCTGTTGGTTGCTGAACAGCTGCGAGCGCAACTGGCCGCGATTTACCAGGCACAGCTGGCGCGAGGCGTGCCGCTAGACGGCTATTGGTATCAACGATTGCGCTACATTCCGGCATTGGTTATCCCGTTAACCCACAGTGCGTTGAATGATTTAACCGCGCGCAGCACGGCGCTGGATATGCGTGCTTTTCGGCTGTATCCCAGACGCACAACGCTATGGGCACCGAGCGACAGCCCGCTGCAACGTAGCGTGCGCTATGGCTTGCTGTTGGTGGCGGCATTGGAAATAGGAGCCTGGCTGTGGTTGTGGCACTGAATGCGCTGAGCTTTATTCCTCAAGGTAGTCGCTGGCAGTTGGAAAGCATCGATCTACATTGCGAGGTTCCAGGTTTATATGGCATTAGCGGTGGGAATGGCAGCGGAAAAACCACGCTTGCCCAGCTGTTGGCAGGCTGTTTCCCCGACTTCTTACCCGGCACAATACAGGGTTCAGGAGTGGCCCTCGGTGAGGAAATAGGTTCGCGCCCGCTGGTTGAAATGGCGCAGCAGGTGCAGCTCATTCAACAGGCACCCCAGCTGCAACTCTCCGGCTGTACCTTCACGGTCGAAGAGGAGATCGCCTTCGGGCCGGAGAATCTGTGCCTGGATGAAGCTGAGATCATGGCGCGTATCGAACAGGCGCTGACGTTTACCGATTGCCACGCCTTACGCCATCGTCATCCAGCTACGCTCTCTGGCGGTGAGGCACAACGGGTGGTGATGGCCTGTGCGCTGGCGATGCGCCCACGGCTACTATTGTTGGATGAAGCCTTTAGCCGCCTGACACCTGAAGCTACCGCCAAGCTGTTACAACAGCTGGTTACTTACGCTAATCAGCAGCAGTGCGTGGTTTTGCTCTTTGAGCGGTCACTCACCAAGGTTGCCGCTTATTGCCTGCAAACCTGGGCGCTGGAGCAAGGCAGGCTTTCATTATGCTAACGATTGAATCGCTGGAATATCAGTGGCCAGGCGTGAGCGAACCCATCATTAACGGTTTGGATTTGACCATTGAGGCGGGGGAATGGGTGGCCTTGATCGGGGATAACGGTGCCGGGAAATCCACGTTATTACGCCTGATGGCCGGGTTGCTAAAACCGACCGGCGGCAAGGTTCTCTTGCAGGGTCAAAATATTGCCACCCTTAAAGCGGCACAGCGTGCGCCGTTGCTGGGAGTATTATTTCAGGAAGCAGAACGGCAGATATTTCGTAACCGGGTACGCGATGAGATCGCTTTTGGCTTACACCATCAGGGTGTGCGCGGCGATAGCCTGGAGCAGCGTGTTGCTCAAACGCTGGCGCTTTGTGAGCTAACGGATGTTGCGGATGCTCACCCATTGGATTTACATGCCGGTCAGCGGCGTATGGTAGCCGTTGCCAGCCTCGCTGCCGTTGCGCCACCTCTGCTGCTGTTGGACGAACCCAGCCGTGACTTTGATAGCTATTGGTTAGGAGTATTTGCCCGTTGGTTAGCGGTTTGCCGTTCGCAAGGCACCACCGTGCTGGCCATTAGCCATGATTATGTTTTTGTTAAAACGCACTTTCCGCGCGTGATCCGTTTGGCTGATGGGGTTATTGCGGAGGATGGCGATGCGGGTCGGATAGTGGGCTAGCCTTAAGGCGAACCATTACGAGGATATCCTCGCAATGGCTTAGGCACAGGTTACTGATGATAAGCTTTGCCCTATTCGTGTCGTAGGGGCTAAGCAAAAATGCGCCCGTTAAGTGGTCTATTTCTTATCCAGGCGTTTCGCTGCTGATTCGAGTTGCTTGATGCTTTTTTCCGGCGTAGGGAGATTTTCCGGCATGGTTCCAACTAGTTCTTCAATAGTTTGTCGTACTTTCCTACCTACATCGAAATGGGTCTGATTTGCCTGTTGTTTTGATTTTACCTGGTCGCGGCGCAGTTTTTCTTCCGCTTGGGTTGCTCGGAACAGATTGGCAGCAAGCTCAGTAGAACCCATATGGTCGAGGATTTTTTGGCTCTGTTTTTGCGTGAGGACTTGCCTGGTCGTTTTATTATGACACTGATCTCATAGTCATTTTTCAGCATGTTAACGACAGCATCAAGGAACTCCGCTTTCTGGGTGACCAGCTCAAGCTGTTCTTCAAGTTTCCTGATCCTTTGCTCAGGAGTTAAAGGGGCAGGCGGTTGGCTCATGGGCAACTCCCGGCCGGAGAGATGGGGAAGACCTAGAGCCCAGTTAAGATGACCATGCTTGCGCGACCAGGTCAGAACGGTGGAACGTCCCTGAATACCATAGTGCAGTTGAGCCTGTTTGTAGGTCATTTCGCCTTTTTCAACCTGCTCAACAACAGCAATTTTAAAAGACAAAGGATAGTCACGTTGTGTGCGTTTAAACTCGGCCATTATCACGTTCTCCGGATTTAAGTCGAAAACGTGTCAACGCTATTCAGGACGGGTCAATCACTACAAAAAGCCCGCTAATGTGCGGGCTCTAAGGTTTTTAGCTATCCAGTGGTAGCGACTGAATTTATTCATTGAGTATCGGCATCTAAGCCTTTCTGTTAAAGGGGTTGTGATAATGCGATTTTCAAGTGTGTACACCCATATGTACACGGTAAAACGGAGTGCTATGCTATTCCGCCTATTTTTTAACCTTAGCCGTTCCCGCTGCTGAAATGTTTCCCACAGGACATTTTTGTCCCCTGGTACATATGGGATTATCCCACATCATGGAGCTGTTGCCTTTGTGGCTCGATTACATCGCATGGCTCTATCGGAATCTTTTTCCGGTCTCCGCTCAGATAGTACCGTATTGGTGGATACCAAAGTGGATACCCAGTGCATGGATACCAGGTGCGAACTTCAAAACAGCCTTTTCGGTGCGAACCAGAGCCGCGAACCTCCCAATGCGAACCAAGGTTGCCAATCTTAAACTCTCTTTTGGGTGGCAACTGACTTGGCAACAAGTATTATCCCCTGGAACGCCCCCGCTTTTGGTGGTTGGTGTAAGCATCCCCGACTTCTTTAGCCGCCTGCTCTATAAGTTGTGCCGCCATGCCGTAGTTCTTCACGCTTTCGGCCTGCGCAACCATCCTATCAAGTGACCGTAACCGGCAAGCCTTGTGTGCTATTGGAATATCAGCGATCTCGTTCTGGAGTCGTTCGCGGGTGAAGTGGAAAAGCTCAATCCACTTTTGCCCCAGCTTCTTACCATTGGCTTTACTGGGGTCGTGTGATTCCACCTGCTGGCGCGTTATGGTTAGGTTGAACTCTGCTTGTACAGACTTGACTACTTGAGTAGGCGTATCAAAACAGGCTAGCGCCTGAACAATGAAAGCCTTAACCTCTGTTGGTAATGTTGCCATTGCTCGTGATTCCGTCATACCCTGTCAAAAGTTTAAGCTGATTTTAGCACGCGCTCTATGCTTGGCTCGCACTATGAAGCCCTCTTTTCGGTGGAAACCTGCTTTGAAACCTCACGACTGGAAACTACAGCACCACTCAGCCAACTATTTGGCTCAGCTCGCAACCATCCAGCTAAACCTCAGTGCGACCACAGTGTGACCTTACCGTAATCTTACCGTTAGGTGCGTTTTCGCTGCGTACCGGCCTGCGTACTTTTGAGTGCGTACCTAATACGTACCTGTCACCAGGACAAAGGAGTGGATGCTTCCAGGCTGAGTTCTTTTCATACAATCAAAAAGCTGAGCTGCCCGCTAGGCCGCATTCCACCGTTTGAAAGCGTTTTTAAGTCCCGTCTTTTTATATATAAGCAAAAGTATGTTGGTTCAGTTAGTTCAGTTGGTTCAATTTGTAAAAATTGTTGTTTTATATGGCTTTATTTTCGAAAAGTGAACCAACACAAGGCCGTTTTGAACCAACAAGCGGGGTTTTTGTGTTGGTTCAGTTCCGATCATCTTGTCTTGCGCGTACTGGTCGCGAAACTCAACCGGCCAGGGAAGGAATCGTCAGCCTCTATCGAGTCCCTTAAATTCAGCCACCAGCTATGTATAACACTGTTATACAGTAGTACACTGTATGCCTACCAACTGGCTATCGAGGTGCGAGTGTGAGCAAATCCAACTTAGTGGCGTTCCGGGTTCCGGCTGATTTACAGGATGCCTTCAATCAGGCCGTGACGGCGTCAGGTGGCGATAAGTCGGCTTGGCTTGTCGATGCCATCAGAAGCAAGCTCAATCGCCCTGTGGCTGATTCTGATAGGCGTATGCTGGCGCTGGTGGAGCGCATGGAAACGGCAGCGGCGGCCCTGGTTGCCGGTAAGTCCGGCATACCTCCACACCCGTACAATGAAAAGGCTGTGATTGCCATTGTGGCGCAGACTATCGGGGAAGGTTTAGACAATGGCCGGATCATCGCTGAACGGCTCAATGATGCCGGGTATCAGACCAAGGGAGGCAAGGCGTGGGATAAGGACATTTACAGCGCCTGGAAGCGTCAAGGGAACAATGCCAACCTGGTTACTGCCGCACTGATCCGATAACACAGAGATAATTCATTCAATATCAAATAATTTCCGGGGGAATCCCTCATTGTTAGGGAACCCCATCGCCGTCAAATTACATCCGGGCAAGTGTGGTTTTTTATCTATCAAATCAGCAACGTCCCTGACCCATCTAGAGCCAGGCCCTATTTCCTTCACCAATAGCCATAGAACGGCTATCATTCCGTACATTCTTTCGTAAGCATCGTCGTTCATGTTCAAACGTTCGAAATAAGGATGGTTTGGTAATGGCTTTATCTTTGGCTCGTTAACTTTGTTCCAGATACGTGAGTGATGAGCGCAACGATTTCTAAGCACGTTCATAGCACTAAGCCAGTTTTGAAAAATAGCGCCATTACCAGGGGCTATACCAAGCCTAGAAAGTATCCCATTGCGGTGACCATCCTTCAGCATGGCATAGTATTTTGACATTAAGCCAAAATCCCAAACCTCAATAGCTACCCAGAACGGTAATCCTTCGTATTTACCCTCGTGCCACTTGATAAAATCCTCTCTGCTTTTGGCTATTTCGTTTGAATGCTTGGTAAGCCATTCATCTCTTGCACTACAACGCCCACCATGCCGTGGCTTCAAGTGCTTGGGATTGATCAGCGTATCGTCCAAGTATCCAAGAGGGGATATTTTGCCAATTTCATGTGCAATGACAGAGCGAACATAAACTTCGATTCGTTCCAAGGCATTCATCATCAGAAGGCGTAATTTTTTATCAAACAAATACAGGTCGTACACTGCCCGGAAGTTTGTCCCTGGGCGAACCTGATCCAATCGCGTTCTGATATGTTCAGGGGTTATATGGGGAATTCGGCACGGATACCAAAAGCCAGAGAGGCGATAATAGCCTACCTGCGATATTTTTTTTATTGCATGGAAACGGTCGGGAACATCCATGCCACGGGAAAGTAGCAGATCGATTAGTTCGTCATATTCTTTATGAACCTTTACCGGATCAGCCATTCAAGAGTTTCCCTGCCCCCAGATATGAGAAGGCCCAGCCATAACAATCACCCATCTAGGATAGGATCAAGCCAGGGGGCCGGGCTCAGTTGCTGCTAAATCTACACTATGTTGCTTTTATGTCAATGTGACCGGGCGCACTTACTTTTGTATAGTTAGCTATACATCAAGGCAAAACACTATATGTGGTTGTTAAGCCTGTTTATCACCACCAAAGGGTGTATTGAACGTTTTTACCTATCAATCTTATCAGCGGCGCTTCAACTGTAGTTAGGGGTGTTGTGTTACCGCAATACCTTGTGGTGATCTTGCGGTGCCCTTGTTGTGATCTTGTTGTTCGTGACTAGCGGCGCGGTGCTGGCTTCTTCCACTGGTAGGCCGGTGTGTTCATTCGCTGCCGGTGCCGCTCCTTGGCCGCCAGTGCCATCGAAACGTTGGTACGGATGTCTAGCAGGTCTTTACCGTTCAAGGTCAATCCTTCTCGCTTGGCGACGCTGATTAACGCCAGTTCCATAGTATGACGGTCAAGCACGGTATCACCTCCGATAATTGGTAGCCTGTTATCAACCGCCCATCCCGTAGGGCAACCTTAGGGTAGTGGTGGTGATCAATGCCAACGTGGATCACCGCCATTTTAGCTTAATCATTGGCAACATACACATTAGTTAGAATATTGAGCTTAGGGACTAACGTACATTTTTAACTTTATGGTGTTAAATGCTGCTATTCGGTGGTGATCGGCATTATCTGGATCACCGCCTATGCCTGGAACCCTTCGGCCTTCTTCGCAATTCGCATTTGTGCGTCAGGATTACTGACTCACAGTATCACCCTATCCGCTCAATCTTCCCTGTCTGGCGCTCAATTACAGGCATGAATACCTTCCAGTAGCGCTCCTCCTGCCGGAACAACTGCCAACGCTTACGCTCGAACGTTTCCCACCTCATGCCCTTGGGCTTGTCAAAATGAAATGGCGTCTTGAACAGGTTCATTAACTCCGGTGTGTCATGGCTCCAGATGGCAAGGCGCTGGCTTCTGAGCAACCGGCGCATTCTGGCTAACCTGTCCTCGCTCTGGCTGGCGTAGTGAAGCCCCCAGCACTTACGGCAGGCGATACTCTTACGCCCGATATGGAGCTTTGCGCATCGCTGGTGGCAGTGAGGGCATAGATACCAATGCCGCACACCATAACCGGCCTGGGTGGTTGTCAGTGATAGCCTGAACGAATGCCCGTTGATGGTGGCTGTGTACCCGTTGCCATTCTTGGTGATCCACAGCGTCCCGCTTTCGGTGGTGGCGTAGGTGGCGTGGCCGTCTGGCACATCTGCCAAATCCCGGCGCATATTACCAAGATACGCCAAGCCAATACGGGGGAGTGCGTCTGTGTAGCTCCTGGTTTGCTCTCTCATTTTCGCAATCTCCAGATTTTTGAATACGAAATAATATGGGAGTTGATAGAAATGCGAATCGTGCGCAATCGGGCTTATCCCTGTCGTGGTGCGACTTCTAGCCCAATTTGCGAATTGCTTTATGTTTCGTTTTACAGGCCCATGAATCCAAGGAAATCGGGTTAGCGCTAAAGTGATAGGGGGCCGGTGGTCTGTCAGGTGAAGGGGTCAAAGATTTACCTACCCGCCCCTCCCCAGTTTCTCCAGTATTGCCAGCCTCACGAACTCCGAGCGGTTCCGCGCTGCCGGGTGTGCTGGGTTGCCCGTTATCACTTCATCAACCAAGGCGACAATATCAGCCTCAACCGACACAATCAGCCTTGCCGTAACCTTACCGTTAAAGTAGCGGTTAACCTTTTTCTTTGTGCTGTGAGTCATGGCATTGCCTCCACCCGGCGTGCTCTCCCGTACTTGTCGCTTAATCATCTAAGTTAAAGATGAGAAATCTCACCTTTTTATGGTGTGTATAAATCATCAAACTGTTGCGCTTTAAAGCTGGCCCAACCGCCTCCACATACACTGCCATTTAACCTTTCTTGATGGAGCTGTAGTCGCTAAGGTAGTTTTGCGGCTCCTCAAGGCAATCTTGGTAATAGCTGTTCGTAAAGTCGGCCCCTTGGGAATCTCTAAGTATTCTGCGAAACGTTTTGTCGGTATAGACGCGATCAATAATAGACTGCACAAACTTTACGCCAGCTTCGGGAGGGGTTGTTTTCGGAGCTTGAGGTAGCAACAATTCTTCGGTAGGCTTCTTCTCAGGGTATAAGCTGGCTGCCGTCTTTGACACAAGGTTAAAAACTTGGGCATGCGTCATACATCCATTCTGTATCAATCCATCTATGTCCCTTGTTTCGGCGTTTCCACCAAAAGTGATTGCCCCCAAGGCAACCAGAATCAATTTTTTCATGAGATAAGCCCTATAAGTGTTTTTACTGCGCTCTTTAATTGTGCCTCGCCACTAAGACCAAGAACAGCGCGGCTAACTGTATTTACTGTTTGAGGTTGCGCTGATGGCACCATGTCCCTGGCTGAACGGATCGCCTTATTGACATCATCAATACTGGCCTCTCGCGTCGCCGCTTTGTCGTTCTTCTCAGTGACAAGTGCTGCGTCTGACTTCGTGTTTTTATTAATAGTTGCCTTTGAGGTTTTCACTGTTACAGGAACAGCCTGGAACACCATAGAGACAAGTAGCATAGTTACGCCGCTTTTCGAGTCGATCTTATAATCATACCTGGATAAATCATAGTCATAAAATAAGTCATCAGGCGTTTCGATATCATAAGTATCCGCACTCGCAACCATATTATCCAAGGTTTTTAGAAAGTCCGTTCTAGATGTTGCGGTGAAATTTGGCAGATTAGGCACTGCGCCGCTATACCCCGTCCATCCTTCAAATGCTACAACAAGGTTTATCTCTGCCGGCCGCTTTACCTTGTTGAATGCCTGGTAGTCGCCCCTCTCAAGTGGAGCAGTAGTGATGACGCTATCATTTTGACGAGCAAAAGAAACTGTAGTGTCATAGACCAGAGCCTTTTGCCCTACTTTTGGTGATGATGAGGAAAAATATACCCCATAACTTGGGACGAGAACGCTACCAATGACTGCGAAAATCCCGCCACCGTTGATAGCTGATAAAATCGTTGTTTCATTTAAATTTAGTGCCATATTTGAGCCCTTAAATCAGTCTTTCTTAATGGCTTGGATGGTTGTCATCCATGGGCCACCAGGAACATTGGAGGATATATCATGCTGAATGCTGACTACCGTCAACTCACCGTCAGCCGCTTTGTTATCTGACTTTATTAAAACCTTTCCTAGCCTCCGCAGCTTCGGGTTGAATAGCATGGTAGCGAAAACGCCCATACTGGTAACGGTTGGATAGCCGATCATTCCTGTATCAGGAGAAACCTCCAGAACGATATCTGTGAGTATTCCACCTTTGTTGGAAATCTCGACAACCCCGTTATGAATCGTCATTCCAATGTCGGCGGCGTCTGCGCAATCCATCATCTGGTTAATGGCGCTGCCAACCAAGTACATATCGTTAAGAATTTTATCCACGCCATGATTAACAAACGTGTAATCGCAAGATTCGGCTAGTACCTTAATAATATCCTGAACCTTTACAGCCCCTTTGTATGAGTTCGGGGCGGCAGGCTTCACTTGGTAGTAATACTTACTGTTAGATTGTATCCGCATAGGGACGTCAGGCATTTTGTTATAATCGACATAAGCATCAAATATCGTCCCTTGGTATATTTGCACCTGGTTATTTTTTTCTCCAGCAAGCAAGGAAACAACACTTCGTGTAGTATTAAAGCTAAACCCTTGACCAACAATTAACTGGGAAAGATCCTGATTTACATTGTAAATCACCATGTCTATTTTGCTTTGACTTCGCCCACCAGCGTTCTGCATGTTAACTTCGCAACGATACCCATCCAGGCGCACAACTTCATCGCTGTTGCTTGCAAGCTTAAACTCTACAGATATCAGCTTTTCCGAGTATATGCTCATTTTATGCCTTAATTTTCAGGTGTGCTGGTAGAACTGCCGCCAGACTCAACGCCGCCGTGCCTGTGAGAGTCAACAACGATGCCATCTTTAAGAACAAGCGTTCCATCAGCAAGCACTTTCAGCCCGTTAATGTTCACCTCTGGCGAGGTTATTTTGATGCCGTCATTTAAAAACTGAATAACCTGCGTTGGCGCTCCGTTGAGGAATCCGCCAATGTAAAGACCATCAGAGTAATGGTTACGCCTAAAGGAACCAGGGTTACCCGGCTTGCGTGTTTTTTTGATGTTAGTGATATCTCTATCTGCAAATATAGCGACGCCGATATCGCCAGGCTGCGGGTCAATAACGATGGCGTTACTACCACCCTGCAATCGGAAGAACGGGAGACTGTAAAGGATGTTGTGATCCATCTTATCTCCGCTCGCTGTCAGCAGGTTAACCATCGGCTTAACATCAACAAATCCAACAGGCGATAGCTCATCCTCAGTAGACACTGAGATCACATTTACCATCGAGGTGAAACACTTAAGCCCCATAAACTGCTTTATCATCGCGTTAAGCAGATTTTCCTGGTTGGCTCTATCCTCTGGACTTAATTCCCCTGGATATCCCTTGTTATCATTACTCATGATACAGCCCCATTAATGGTACCAATAAGAGGGTTTTGCCCCAGCTCTTTATGCATGCTTGTGGCAATGCCCTTAGCATCCGTAGCCTGCGTGTAAATGTTAAGCGCACCAATATGTACCTCGCTCGTGGAGCTTCCCCTGCCAACAGAAGGCATTGAAGAAAACGACGCACCAGCACCTAGCTGTAATCCCTTTATTAAGTCAGCGTTACTAACCGCATCCTTCCCACTCTCATGGTCAACAATGCCGCGCATCAGACTTCGCATGGTTTCAATGTCGTTGGGATTTAGCTTTTCATTTGCCCCTTTGCCGGTAGCCTTGGAAAGGTGGGAGATATACGCCTGAACATTATTCCCATCGCTGGACGGGGCGTAGGTATTAACAATTTCCGCGATGGTGTCTTTTCCGCGTTGAAAATACCGCATCAGTTGACGGTATAGGGCGGCAACTCCCTCGCCCATGGTCTTGAATGCCGCAAACCTTCCCGGCCCCTGCTCAGGAACAGCCCCGCGCTGGCCTCTGAATTCAAGGTTGCCAGGGTTGTTGTTACGCGCACCTCTCGTTTTAGATCGGTTGGCTGATTGGGCGTGCTGAACTGGCTCGGCAGGATCTTCCCCTTCATCACCAAAGCCTAAATAATTCTTGGCTTTATCAACGAACTCCCAAAAACCGACCCCGTTTTTTTCTTGGTTCTCGTTAACCTTATCAAGGAGGTACTCACCTTTTGTTTTTCCAACCTTGCCTGCTTCTTCTTGCAGTGATTTTACCTTGGAGGTTGCAAGCGCAATCATGGCGATAACTTTACCTATTGGCCCCAACATGCTGCCAAGCCAAACCGCGCCCATGAAAATGGCTAGCGCCGATAATTCGCCATGCCAGTCCCCAACGGCTTTGGCTGCGTCGCCTATCCCAATGGCAGCCTCATTGAAGAATGCGGCAATTTTGTCTGAGTTCTTATTGACCCAATCACCAAACTTATCAAGAAGCCGATTTAGTTGTTCCAGCGCGGGCATCATGCCAATAAGGATTTTCTGCTTGGTAGCGTCAAACTTGGAAGCCAACTCCGAAAGCTTTTGCACATACAGCTGAGCTTTCTTTGTCGCCTCATCTGTGGCATTAGACATTGCAGTATTTTTTGATACATCTTGCCCAACCACGTCGCTACCACGCGACAGCATGTTAACCATCTCAGGGGACAAACCAACATCACGCCCATACATTTGACGCGTGGCCGGATCCATATTCTTGAATCGGTCGGCCAACTCCATGTAGATGGCTTGAACAGACTTGTAGGCTCCTTCCTTGTCTTGCAGGTTGATACCCAGGCGGCCGGTAATTGTTATCAGCCCCTGGCTTATCTCGCCTTTGTTTTGGAGCAATGCAAGGTCATTTTGCAGGCCAGCCATGGAGCCGCGCACCTGCTCAGCTCCCGCCCCAAATTTTGCAAATGATTTCTGCCAGCCATCCAGTTCTTTACTGCTCATGCCAAGGTTCTGTGCGGCATACCCCAATTTACTTAAGGAGTCGGCAGTCGATAAAACAAAGCTTCTTATCCCCCCGAGAGTTAGGGTTACCCCTGCCAGAGCAAGTAATTCATTCTTGATCGAACCAAAGAAAGAGGCGGCTTTTTTACCTGCCGCCTCCATATCCTTGGCTAATTTCTCTGATTCCTTTTTTTGCTTTTTCATTTCCTCGGTCATCTCTTTACTCCCCCTTTTAAAATCAGAGGGGTCAAGACCGAGGGTGATAACTAAAGCATCAATAACTGTTGGCATTATCTCGCCTCACTGGCCTTTGTTGATGACCATTTGGTTGTAATCATGAACGGTTATCACTTCGAGAAACCGCCAAGCATCCTCCAGGCCATAAACCGTGTCTAACTCATGGAGGCTCGCCAAATTCAACTTATGCGAGATGATGATGCCGATAATCTTCGGCACATTGACGAGTTCAATCATTCCGCCAACATCATCACCCGGCATAGTCGGAGGCATATTTAAGCGCTTGCGGGTAGCAAAAAATCCACGTGAAGCTTGAAAACCTCCATACGCAGCTTAAGGCGTGTAGCAACCTCTTCGGTGTCGGACTCAACCAGTGGGCGCTGAATTTTCTTATCGTTAGGGTTTGGAACGGCCTGAACGCATGCCATCAGTTCATCGAGTAGCGGCTTAGCTTCAACGGCCGGGATTTTCGCAACCAGCGCCAACCCGTGCATAGCCATAGCAGCCATGCCCATGCTTGATAAATCGTCTGGCACCTCAACGCCGTTTCGAGACATCGCCATCCCCACTTGAATAGCCCACCACTCCGCCTGTGATGCTGACATTTCTTGAATGTGATACATCTTCCCTTCGTCACGGCCTTTGGTGCCGGACACTGTGTAATAGAGTTCTTTGCGAGCCATGGATACCCCTTAGTTAGATTCGTTGATAGAAGTAGTAAGCGCTTTAGCCACCAGCCCGCGAGCAATCTCATGAATGCTTGGCGAGATACCTAACGGTGACTTTTGTTTTTCTTGGCGTTGAATTTGAAGTATCGCCGCCATCTGCTCACCAGATAAAAGAACAGGCTTAACGTTTGCTTTCGTTGCCATAGCCACAATCTCACTGGTTATTAATACAGTTATTAGTGTTGCATAAAATGAAATGATTGCAATTTATATTGCAACAATCGCAATGATATATTTCGATCATTGCGATCGAATTTGCTGGTGGTTATGGAAGCCAGTCTGGAGGTGAGCAAGCAAGGGTTTGTTACAACAGGGTGGCAGGGTGAGGAGATACTTGAGGGGCAAGCAGTTAGTCTCATTCAGTTCAAAAAATATACTCAGATCCCATTTTTGCTATATACATTAGAAAAATTGTTCACTTCATGACTGTAAGTGTTCAATATTCAATCTAATCAGACACGCAACCGATACAGGAAAGGCCACCAAGGAGACACTCACCAAGGAGGGATTATCATGGCCCATTTAGCGATCAGCGTTCCATTCATCAACTCAATACTCTACATAATCAAACACTATGGAAAGCCCTACGTACCGATGAAGCCTGTAGTGGAAGGTATGGGGATGGATTGGCAAAGGCAACGCGCAAAACTTAAGGGACAGTTCAACGCTCATATTAAGAAACTTACTATTAAACCTTCTATCGATAGCCAGCCAACGATGTTTCTTTGTCTTGCCCTCGATAACTTTTCTGATTGGATGCAAACGATCTGCCCAAACAAAGTTAACCCCCAAATCAGAGATAAGGTTATCCAATACCAGTGTGAATGCTACGATCTGCTACATAAGGGCTGGGCCAAAGGTGAATCAAACCAAGTACCAGCCAGCGCCCCCGAAGAACGCACACCGTTACAGACAGCAGTAAACCGCATAACGGGGAAATACGGGTTACCTTACCAGGCAATTTACAAACTGATTCATTGCAAATTGGGTACAAAGCATCTCAATGAGTTGACTGAACGTCAGAACGCCGAAGCTATCGACCACCTTCTCGCTAGAGTGCTAGATGGTGAACTCTTGGGTAAACAGGATGGATTACCGCCACCCAGTCGCAAACCTGACTATAACTATCCTGTTGAAACTGCTGACCCACATGATCGCAAATTCGGTAATGCCTGGATGACTCCCCGCGTAATTCTGGACGAACGCAATCGTGCACCAGAACAGGAATTGTTAGAAGCATTGGAAAAAGATGGTTTTGATGTCACCGGTGCAAAAATACGCATCCATGCTATGTACGGCATCACGCAGCAATTTATCGAAATGCAGAAAGAGTTATCCTATGCGCATCAACTAACATCTCGCCTGAACAATGTTATCAATAACCAGACTAAAGAACGTGGTGCAAACATTATCTTCTCAGGAAAGGACAAGGGGTTAGCTTATGGTGGATATCCGAAAAGACGGCTAGGCTAAACACTAAATAAAAGACCCGGCTCGCTGACCGGGTCTAAATTATTATTGAAGGCTTTTTATCATATAATTTCGTCTTACGATACCTAATCTATCGTTATGAACTTCAGTGACACTTGCGACCACCGAAATACGTTCGCCAACTTTATATTTACTTTGTATTTCATTTAGCATCTCAATGGGATAAGAAGCTTTAATTCGCTCACATTCATTAACAACCTCAAGCTTCCCATACATAGAAAGTACAGCCAGTTCACCAGAGATACGCTCATCCCATGGTTTTGAAACCTGGGTCAACATCAGTCGATTAGTGAGTTTTCGGATATCTTCACTACTGATGGATACCTCTTTTCGGCCATTACTAAGGGGACCAACCCAGGAAATATCAAAGTTAAGGCCGTTTCTCTCACACTCATCAATGATTTTCTTAAGACTATGCGTCGAGTGAGAGCCAATTTCAGCGACCTTAGCTATAAATGTTTCCTCATCAGCAGCTTCCAACATTGAAAAAATTTCTTTTACCGCCTGGCTTGAGACTGTGTCGAAAAGCTCTCCCGAACCAGTAGAGAAAGTAACTGCGAGCTTTGTTGATCCTGGAGCGAGATCTGCTAACCGCATATTAAGGGCGTTTTTTACATCATTTGGTACCCGTCGAGAATCTTTACCTGATGAAATTCTATGCGTTGCCTTCTGGACAAGTCCTGCCAGATTAGCTGATATGACGGAAAGTATATCCAGCGGAATAGAACCAATGTCGACAAGGACACCTTTCAACCGCAGTTCCATGAAATCCTGTAGGGGATGCTTGATATCGATAGCCCTTTGCTGGGCTCGCAGGTCGCTCAGATGAGAGTCCATTGACCTATAAATAATATCGTCAGCAAATGACCTACCTCTTTTGCCCGAGAGCGATTCGACGTCACGCTGAACGAATTCAATTCGATCCTTCAAGGACTTGAAATCTTTTTCTTCGTTCATAGCATAACCCTCACCAGACCTTTTGGATTCTCCTTTCTATCGAAACCAAACCATCCCCGCCAATAGCTTCTTCTCTCACTATAATCTATCTCAGGGTGGTTTTCAGGAAGTATCAGCACATCAATGTTGAAATTTAACTTCACATATTGACGATCTAACAAGCTGCTTACCAGTCCATGAAATTGTTCAGTAATTTGATTTAATGCTAAAAAATCAACAACAACAAGAACGTCTATGTCATCTGGTTCTGGCTTTTCTGTTGTAAACGAGCCGTCAACCCATATCTCACTGAAACACTTGAACTGAGCATTGATGCTCCTAACCTGAGAAATATACTGTATATAATTACAGTACAGCATACCCCTTCGCTGAGAAGTAGTAAATCGTTCGACACACAATTCCTTCAGGCCATCATCGTCATAGTCATGGAACCCTGGCGATAGAAGGGGAGGAAAGCATAACTTCTCCATTACACGCCCTTGCTGTTTTTATTGTAAGATTCTGTTTTTATTTGCAATTTATGAAGCTCTTGATTTTAGTCGCTCCCCAGATACCTCTTACCACCATTAGGCCCTATAACCACATCATGAACTTGTGGCGATAGAGTTCGCGAGCGACAGAAACCATCAGCGGCAAGTTTTCTTTGATTTACTGACTGAGCCGTCATTACAGACAAATTTTTCGCCAGAACAATGGGAAACGCCACCTTTCTTGCCTGAACATGGGGTATTAGCTGCCGTTGCTACGAATGCAAACAGCGATAGGCATACAGCCAAAATTATTTTCTTCATTATCCGCTCCCTCGAATGCCACACATTAGTTTGCCTACTGTGTTCTACAGACGGCTATATAGCTAGACTAAAGTGTCTGTCCTTTGATCAATGGCACAAAAAAGCCCGCAAGATCGCAGGCTTAAGTATGGGAATGCAATAATTTAACAACGTTACTATTTGATACCTGTAGCACCAATGAGGTTAAACAATATCGCCTCGTTGTCATCGTCAAATCGCTCTTGAACCAGTAGCCACTTCAACACATCCACAGCCTCACGCTGGTGGAGCGGGCGGATCTGCGCCAACCGTCCAGAAAGATAATCCTCACGGTCATAAATATATCGCTCACTGTCAATGAGGGAATCGTTATACAGCTCTTTGTAAGCCGCCTGACGCATACCGTAGAGCCAATCCCAATACTGCCACTCCCTCACCACATCCGAGAGAGTGTGAGGCTCTGGAAGCGCATCCCTGAATCCCTCGGTTTTAAGTTGGCGCTCTGCCTCTTCCTGTTCGTGTTCTTCCCAATCCATCGAGCGAGTTTCACCCTCCTCCAAATCACTGACATACAGATGCCCGTATTTATCCAGCATCATCGCCTCTGCCTGGGTGGGCTTCATGGCGGCTTCATAGCTACCGAATACCGCCCTGACCTTGGCCGCCTCGCTGTTCTGCGCTTTGGCGCGATTGATGTGGTGCTGTGGATCATCCATGAACATGGTTGAGAAAGCCGCCGTCCAACCCGCGCCCGTGTTTACAAGGTGCTGCGTGTAGCGTTCCTGTGCCTGCTTGGGGGTAATGGTCAGCTTTTTAAGCGCATCCTCTGCGGCGGCGACGTGTGACAGCTCGTTGGTGCCGATCACTTCCAGCACCCACAGGTAAGCGTCCGTTTGCTTATGGCCGGTAATGACGCGCTGTGGTGGCAATGGCTTTACTGTCGCTACAGCGGTGCCGTATTGCGGTTCCGGGATGGTAAACAGGGCTTTGTGTACCTGGTTATCTGCGAACAGGCCAGACCGCTTACAGGCGCTTTTAACCGTACTCAGGTTAAAGCCGGTGATGTCAGCAATACGGCGATAACCCATGCCCGACTGTTTCAGGCGTAGCACTTCCGCCCGGTGCTCCCTGCTCATTCTGCCGGTAGATTTTGCACCCCCGGTATGCACGTTGGTTTGTGTGCTCATTCCCACTCACTCCGCTTGTTTTCTGGCTTGTGATTAGGGCCACCAGCCAGAAACACAATAATTTGTTGGTTCAAAACGGGCATTTGTTGGTTCAGTGTTGGTTCAAAATTAAAAATAATTTCCTTTAAAAACAGACATCTTTACAAATTGAACCAACTGAACTAACTGAACCAACATGTTTTCTCGCACGTAGAGATTTTATTCTTCCGACTGTTCGCCGTCTGGCAGGTGGTGGATCACGTACACGTTAATCTGTCGCCCGTCGATACGCGGTGATTTCCGTTGAAAGCCTCTCCCACTGGCTGGCGGTGTCAGCATCCCGGCCTCTGCCAGCGCCTTGGCGAAATGCTTGGTGTTAAACCCTCGCGCTATCTCATCTTCAAACGCTGCCGGGAACGTGTAGAACACCATAGCGTCGCAATCATGCTTCCCTTTGTCCCGGTACCCGGCCAAGTCACGAATAGGCAGGCTCTGCGGGTCATAGGGCAGTGGCGCGAACCGGCTCAAGCCGTGGGCGTTCAGGAAGGCTTCGGCAGCCTCGATAATCTGCTGGTGCTCTTTGTTGCCGGTGCCGAACTCTCTGATCCAGGCGTTGAAGTTGTGTTGTATCGCGTCCCGGCACTCCTGCGCATCCCAGCCAGTTACCACACAGCCCAGCAACAGCGCCGCCTCCAGTACAGCGAACCGCGCCGCCACTCGGTGAACCTGTTCCCCGTAGTCTGCCGGTATCAGTGAGCGCCAGCGTTCCTCTGCTGCTCTAACAGCGGCAATGGCCTGTTGCTGGTGGTCGGCAAGGTGCTTAATCCAAAAGCGCCCAGCGGCCCCGTAATTGTGCTGATAGGCGTCTTTCAGGGCGTCGGCGTGGGCCTTGCCGTTGACTGTCTCATGGTGCTGTTGTGACTTCTCCAGCGGGATATTCAGCAGGCGCACCAGTTGCCCAGCCTTCACCTTGCGGCCAGCGGTAGCTATGAAGGTTTCAATATCCATTTCACCGGTACTGAGCGCCACGGTACGCCAGCGCTTTAGATCTCGGTTCCCGCCCTCTTTGGCCCCTTGGAGCTTACCCACGCCGTTAAACAGGGTGTAGGCCGATTTCGCCACGCTATCCGGATCAGCGCCTTGCCCCACCTCATCCAGCGGCATCAGTCCGTCATTGTGCGCGGCGGCCTCGTTGGCTATCCCTAAAGCTGTACCGAACCACGTCAGGCGCAAGGTGTCCGGCTCACCGTACAGACTGCTGGCAATGTTAGCGGTCGTGGTCTTACCGGCACTGGATTGCTCGTAGAAGTGAATACCGAACCCGTCAACACCTGCCAGCCCAATGAGGGGGGCAGCCAGTGCCGCACCGATCCCGGCCATCATGGAAGGGTTGCCCTGCGCCAACCGGGCCACTGAATCACGCCAGCTTTCCGGCGTTCCCTTGACGGTGTACCCGGCAGCGGCAGCACTGCGCCCGTTGAACAGTACCGGCCTTTCAGGTGTGCCGATGATTTCCCCGTCCGGCATGATGTATGCCCCGCACTGCCAGCCCGTAGCCTGCGCCACGCGCCAAATATCACGGGAGCCGCCACACTGTAGCCAATCGGCCAACGTCGCCCGGAGTGCGGTTTTCGTGGTCACGTTCACACCGCCCGCCTTGAGTGTGCGCCATCCTTCACGCTCGCCAATGTCGGCCAGGGGAATGGCTGCGGTTGTTGGCAGGGTTTCGCCTACCGGTAGCCAACGGATAATCAGGTATTGGTCTTTGTCATCCCGGCCAGTGCCGATCACTTCCAACGGAGAACACAACCACGATTCATTGTTGATCACCTCGCCGCTCACCTGGTCTACCTTCGGCGTGATCCAGAAAATGCCATCCTTGCGGCTTTCAATGCGAGGTTTTAGCGGATCAGCCTCTTGGCTGTCTTTTTTACCGCCCTCAATGGCTTTCAGTTGGACGCTCACGCCTTCCCCCTTGTGCTGATACTGCGAATCGTCAAATGCTTGTGTAGCGGCTTCTAGACCGTTTTGCTGGCGGTAGTCGTCCCAATCGGCTTTATGCTCGGTAGGTGGCACTGATACCCACCCGGCAACAGCGGTAGCGGCTTTCTCTGCGGCGATCCGGCCAGTGTTGGCGCTGCCGTCTGCGTGGTGGTCGTTATCACCTGCAATGATGATTTGTGCCTCTGGATATTTCCGGCGCATCACCTGAGCAACGTGTAACAGGTTCCCGGCATCGATAGCGGCCACCGTCAGCGCGTCAGGGCGCATTAGGTGAGCGGTTAGTGTGGTTGCCAGCCCCTCGGCAATAATCACCGCCTGCGGCTGTTCTGGGGCGTTCACGGCATGGTATGCGCCGCGCTTGGTGCCGTCCGTTACCTGCCGCTTCTCACCAGCGGGGGTGATGGTCTGTGCTGCCGTGACTGCGCCGGTTTCGTCAGTCAGGGCCACCAGCAAGCGGCCATCGGGAAGAATGGGGAAGGTGAAGCCGGTCAGCCCTTTGGCGGTGAAATAGGTCGATTCACCCGGTGAGGCTTTGTTGTATAACGCGGTATAACGGTGGTTAAACTGCTGGCGCTTGCGCTCCTGCTCCACGGCTTCGGCCTGCTGGCGTTCCTGCTCCCGCTGCTGGCGTTCGGCGTCGATTATTGCCTTGCTCTGGCTGGTGGCCTCTGGTGCTGGTTCTGCTGCCCGGTAATCAATACCCAGCACGTCAGCGACCATCCGAGCGGCTTCGGTGGCGTCGCACCGGTTCGCCTTCTGGATGAGGTCTAACCCGTCACCGGCCCCGCACTGGTTGCAGAAATGCGAACCGCGCCCGTTATCGTCGAAACGAAAGCGATCTTTCCCACCACAGGCCGGGCAGGCCACTTGTGCGCGCGGGCTGGCGGGAACGTCAATCCCCACCATCGGCAACACGTCCGGCCAGCGGTTGGCGGCTGCTTTGGTCACTTCGCGGATAAGGTCAATGTTACGCATCATGCTGCCACCGCCAGCGGTTTGCGCTTCATCTGAACGCCAATGACTTTGGTCACAGTCCAGCAATTCTCTACAGCCTCGTCCAACGCCTTTTTGATAGCCTCATTCTGGTTCTGAGCATTGCCATACCAGACGGGGGAAATAGGGCGCCCAGCGGCATCCGTAGCGTAAATAAACACGCGGTAACGGTTAGTTTGATTCGACATAACCAGCCCCCTTGTTGCCGTCCTGCGCCTCTTTGGCTGTTACTTCGATAATTTCTAACAGACGGTGTTTTACCGCCCCTTCATCACCATTCGGCGCAAGGTGTCCGGCTGCTGCGGCTAGGGCTTCAATCTTGATCAGGGCATCAAGCAGCGAAAGAATGCTATGCATGTTTACCTCCACGCTTCGCCGCTTCGGCATCCATGCGTTGTGCCTGTTCTTCAATCAGCCATGTGGCAACCTCACCTGTTAGTTGGGCTAGTAACGAGGCAATGGCGGTAACTTCACTTTCTGCCATCTGGTGTGGATAGCTTTCCAATAGACGGCTGACCACTTCTGCCTGTTCGGCCTTTTCTGCTGCTTTAGCTAAGGTGATTTCGTGGCTCATGATTTACCCCCTGAATGGTCACGCATGACGTACTCACCAATACTGTTTTCCGCCTCGTCCATTGCTTCTGTCACACCTTCCAGCAGAGACATTACCGCGCCGATCATATGTGTATCGGACTCGCCCGCCTTTGTTGCTTCAAGCCATACAGAAAGGGTGGCTTTCGCTTGCGCAACACGTCCTCTAGCGTCAATCAGGGGCATCGGTTTACGCATAGCTCACCTCCTGAACCGTAGAGGTTTTCGCTATGGTTGAAGGTGTAGAGATTTCCCCCATACCTTGCACCGGCAGACGGGAGGCCAATGACAGGATGAAGTGTGGGGCCAGCACTTGGCGGGCTTCGCGCTCGGTGTGCGCTTCTACAGACATGCGGCAAGGCTTGGCCTTACGGTCTGAGCGTGATATCGCCAGAAAGCGCCAGGTGAACTTATTCAGGGTGAGAGAATTCCGCCCGGTTAAGGGTGTGGTATGATCTGACATAGCTACCTCGTTACTGTACTTAACGTTGGTGGTAAGACGCCTCGGTAGTGTTCCACCACTTCGGGGCGTCGCTATTTTGTGTGTTGCCTGTGCCTTACCTGTGGATAAGGTGTTAGAACACCATAACCTCAGGTGTTCTAACACGTCAAGTGTTTTATTTCCTCCACTTTTGTGTATAGTGCTTACACACCATCTAGGAGAAAAACCAATGGCGACTAAGAATGTTAATAACAAGTCAAGCTTGAAGGGAATTCGCTTTCCGCACGAACTAATTGAAGAAATAGACGTAAGCGTAGAGCGAGAGAAGCCAGAAAATCCCAGCGCCAACTTTTCTGCCTGGGTACTTGATGCCTGTGGTCGAAAGCTCAAGTTGGAACAGCGCAAGAAACCAAAAGAGTGACCAAAGTGCGATTTTGCACTTTGCCCCACATACTCCGGGGGGGCAGAAATGCCGCCCTTTTTTATGGACTTAAGAAACCCAGTCGCTGCCGCGTTGCATACCCGGTGCGCAAAGGTTGCCGCATGAAAAAAACTATGCATAACAGCATTATCCAAAACCGGATAATGACCGGCAGCACTCAGAGCCTTAGGAATTGTTAGGATCGCGCCACCAGCTTTACGGTCGGTGGTGTTATCAATTGTTAACATTGCCCAGGGCCAGATGTCAGGTTTTGACAGGTTGCCAGCCAGGGGAAAGGCTTCTTTCTGGCAGGTAGCGTTACTCATCCTCACCCCGGCGATAAGCTTATAATCCTTGTCGAAACGATCTAACGGCTGTACGCATGGGTGCTCGTACCCGTCGCGGTAGAACGTCACACTCAGGAACTCCACACTAACCACCGTGATCCGGTGGCCGTGTGAGTCTTTGTAGCGCTGATTAGGCTGAGGCTTGCTGACGGTCATTAGTGAACCTCCAACAGATCCGGCTGATACTTGCGCCACAACTCCGCTTCCTCATACGCCAGCGCCTGCTTCTCTGCTTTGCATGACTGTAAAGCCTGGCCTCGTTTGCTGGCCTTCTTGGTATACATGTTCTTGCGCTTGCTGTAGTCGTTCAGGAACGCAAACGGGACGCCATACGAGCCAGTCTTACGGATGGACGGGATAACATCGCGGAATACCCAATTACTGAATCGATGGGCTAATGTCCCTGCAGTGCTAGCCTTACGGCTACGGGCGATCAGTTTGTAGAAGCCAGACTCAGCAACCATATTCCAGATACGTGCACCACCACGCTTGCCGGAATGACCCGCAGTTAAAGTTAGGGTCATCACCTCGTCTCCATCCAGAGAGGAAACCGCGCTGGTGGGATTACTAATTTCTAGCGATTGGCAAACATCAGAGGCAACGAACCACGGCTGACCGTACACATTAACTATACGCACCGTTGTGCCCTCGAACTTGATAACGGAAATATCACTCTCATCAGCGGTGAAAGTAGCTTTCTGGCTTGGGATAGGCTGAGGGGCGTCCTCAGAATTGAATCTGATTTTTTCGAGTTTCATGTTGTCAGGCTCCGTTAGGCGGCGTTGTTGGCGTCTGGGTACAAGGTTAGGATGTTAGCTATGTCACCTTGGGAAAGGCCGTGATAGCCACCAGCAACGGCGCTATGGTTGACCAACTGGATCACGTGCAGAACATCGGCACGGCTCACAAATCGATAGCGAAAATGGCTACCGATACCGTCCGGGTTCTTTTCGTCGATACGCTCTAGATGAATATCCAGGCGGCGTTCCAACTCGCTAGCGTAGTTACGGCCAGATGAGAGGCGGCAATACTTGAGAATGTCATTCTCAGTCCAGCCATTGACGCCGGTTTTCAGCATATAAACACGAGCACGGTGTTTCTTTGGTGCTGGCTTGATGGTAGAGATGGCGCTATTATCAGAGGTGCCAACCTTCTGATTAGCCGCCTGCTGTACTGGGCGGTTTTTCATTTCCATTACGCAGCCTCCCGCCGAGAAGTCAGCCAGTTATTAATCTCTACTGCGTCGAAAGCCGTGATTTTCTCGCCCAGCTTAACCGGGCGCGGCAATGTGCCGTTTTTAACTTTGCGGTCGATGGTGGCAACGCTAACGCCCAGCATTTCAGCCAAGCGAAAGCGGCGGATATAGCCTGTAGTGGGGATGGCGACTTGCGTCTTTTGTGTTGCTGTCATAGCCCGTAACCTTTTGTTAGTGGTTGTTGCGTCGTTACGGGTGAGATTAATGAATTATTTTTTGCAAGTATCGGAGTTATCAGAAAACTCCTCGGAATTATGATAACTCCGTTATCGAGTTACCCCTCCCTTCCGCAACCACTCAATCAGTGCCTTATCATCATCCGGGAAAGGGAGATTATGTACTTTACTATTAGCTCTCTTTCTGAGAAGCGGCACACTACCCGTCAGATCACTCTCTGTTAAACCAATAGCTTTAAGCAAGGCAACAATAAGCTCTGACTGTTTTGCTGTTGTTCTTACTGGTTTTTCTACCTTCATTTCAGTTGACGGGGGTTGGTTAACACCTCCATTTATAAAGTTTGGTATACTTCCCCCAACCGAATTATCTATTTTTTCAATTTGATGCCGAGTAATAAGGATGTCGTTTACTGTAATTGTGGCAATTGGTTTAACTTCCGCTTCATTTAGGAAGCCAGATGAGTAGAGGTGCTCAGTCAATGGATGGGCCATAACTACATAATCATCACTGTCATAATCATCTAGGCTTAATGGAATGTCAGCTTCTTTAAATGAAAGATTGAAAGCGGTAAGCGTAACTTTTTCATTATTTTTTAATGCGCTGAAAAATGATAACGGAAGAAAGCCTGTTGACAACGCCCACAAGCCAGAAAGAAAAAGAATCGGTTTTTTTAGTCCCGGTGTATCTTCATGTTGATAAAATCGCTTAATTCTCTCGGTTGCTGTGGGGTTCATATTAACTTCAGCTTTTGGCATAAACATACTTAAAGGTGATTTGTTTGTGTATTTTGTCATCAGCTTGGGGGGGAATTTTTTCTCCCATTCATTTAATTCTTCCCATACGCTAAGTGGGGATAAGGCTGCTTCGAAATTATGAAGAGATAAACAAAGTTCAATAGCACCAATCTGGCTAAAATGAATTAAATCATTGGGATGACAGCCAAGCAGCTCAGCCGCTCTTGGCAGGTGGCAAAACTCTAGTGCTGGAATGTTATTACGTTCCCAGACGTTATTATTTTTGTTCATAACGTTACCTTTCACGCGCGGCCTTAAAAAGTTATTGAGTCAGGCGGTAAGGTTTCCCGCTTTTCACTCCGTCGAGCTATGCTCAATCCATTCTCATGATAGCTTATGTATCTTCTTGATGGGTGTCACGTTGTATTCTTCGCCGAGCTCTAAGGCCACCAGCAACGCCGCCCATTGCGCCAGTGCTGTTTTCCGTTCGTCAAAGTATTGATGCCGGTTGTAGATGCCCTCAACGCCTCTTATGCGGTGATTCAGGCAACGTTCAGCAACCACCGGATCAACCCCCAACGCTGCGAGGTGAGTGCGTGCTGTACGCCGGAAGTCGTGGATCGTGTAGTTAGGTACATCCGGCATCTCTGCCCGTACCTTAGCCAGTGCCACAGGGAGGGTGCTTTCCTGTATGTGGGGAATCATTCTGTTTTGCATCTTCCTGGCTGGCAGTACCCAGGCGCTATTGCATGAGAACGTGTGAAGCTCCTTCAGCCATTCAACCGCTGGTGGTGGTAATGGGATGTCGATAGCGTCGCCGTTCTTGCTACGCTCTTCTGGTAAATGCCAGATAGCAGCGTCCAGGTCGAATTCTTCCCACCGTGCGGCGCATAGCTCCATTTTGCGCACACATAGGGCCAGCAATAGCTTGAACGTGAGTTCGTTTTGTCTGCTGAACCCTTTGGCGGTTCGCATAGCCTGGAAAAGTCGGATCAGTTCTTCACGAGTTAACCACCTGTCTCGCGCTACCTCTTTCCCGCCAGCGTCGGAAACTTCAAAGGCCGAACAGGGGTTAATCTCCAGTGCGTGTCGTTTAATGCCGTAATCGAATATGCGGCGCGTCCATCTTAAAACGTCGGTTGCTATGGTCGGTGCTCCACGATCAACAATGCTTTTCAGCATGTCGTCAATGTGGCGGGGTTTTACGTCCTCGACCTTCATGTGACCGATAGACGGATTTATGTCTTTGTCGATACGGCGGCGCAGTATGTCCGGGTGCTTCCAGCGTGGCAGGATCTGGCGCTCAAAGTATTCGGCGGCAAGTGCTGACACTTTTAGAGCGTGCTTCTCCTGCTCCATCTTTTCCAGCGCTTCGGATTTGCGTTCCTGCTTCTCTCCGGCTACGTCATAACCCAGGGCAACACGAGCAGAAAGTTCTTTGGTTGTCTCCCGTGCTTTGGCTAACGACAGGTCGGCATAGGAACCGATCATCATTACCCGTGACTTTCCGGCAAATTTATACCGGAAGCGCCAGACGGGTGTTTGATAGTTTTCCCGGTAGGAAAGATAAAGCCCGTTGCCGTCTGAGCGTCCCTCAAACCGTTCTCCAGCTTTTATCCATGCCCGTATCTGCATATCTGTGAGCTTTGCCATTGTGCCGCCTGAACCTCAAATAGTGGTGTACACCTAATGCGGTACACCTTTTCCTTAGGGGTACACCCAGGTGTACATAACAATAGTGCGCTTTCTTGATTCTTTATGCTAGCTCATGACAACAAAAAAGCCCGCTGTTATGCGGGCCTTCTGGTTTTTTGCGGCTTGTTGATTCTTCCTGAATATTTACTCGATATTCTGAATTTGCTCGCGCATCTGCTCAATCAGCACCTTCAGCTCGATAGCTGAGGTAGTCACTTCGGCATTGATCGACTTGGACGCCAGCGTATTCGATTCGCGATTGAATTCCTGCATCATAAAGTCGAGGCGACGGCCAACGGCTTCTTTCTTCTTCAGGATGTTGTGCGTCTCTTTGACGTGCGCTTCCAGGCGGTCCAGCTCTTCGGCGACGTCGATACGCTGTGCCATCAGCACCAGTTCCTGCTCCAGGCGAGTGTTTTCCAGCTGTACCTGGGCTTCTTCCAGCTTGCTGACCAAACGTTCGCGCTGCCATTGCAGGATATTAGGCATCTGGGCGCGGACTTTGATCACTTCGGCGCTCACGCCGTCGAGGCGTTGCTCGATCAGGGCTTTCAGCGCGGTGCCTTCGCTTTCGCGTGCCACGATGAAATCATCCAGTGCGCCTTCCAGCGCCTGCATCAGCTCGTTGCTGATGAGGTCCAGATCCTGTTCCTGAGCGGACATCACGCCCGGCCAGCGCAGGACGTCGATCGGATCGATTTCTCCTTCGTCGCTCTGCATTTTGACCCAGTTAGCGGCTTCAACCAGCTGCTTGGCCAGTTTTTCGTTCAGGATCATCGAGCTTTGCGCGCTTGGGTCGAGCTCAAAGCGCAGGTTGCACTCCACTTTGCCACGCGTCAGGCGGCCACGGATACGCTCGCGGATCACTGGCTCGAGGCTACGGAACTGCTCAGGCAGACGGATGTAGGTTTCTAAGTAGCGTTGGTTAACGGAACGCAGCTCCCAAGCTGCGCTGCCCCATTCACCCTTGATTTCACGCCGGGCGTAGGCGGTCATGCTGCGGATCATTGTGCGTACCCGTAAATAGGAAAAGATGGAACGATTATAGCGTTGCACCTGCGGGCAGGATAGGCATAACGTCACGAAGCCCGTATAATGCGCAGCCAAACGTTAATAAGAAGCCGGAGAGAGCCCATGCGTCCTGCAGGCAGAGCACCACAACAAGTTCGCCCCCTGACACTGACCCGTCACTACACGAAACACGCTGAAGGTTCAGTGCTGGTTGAGTTTGGCGATACCAAAGTTTTGTGCACCGCCACGGTAGAAGAGGGCGTTCCGCGCTTTTTGAAAGGCCAAGGGCAAGGGTGGATCACCGCAGAATACGGCATGTTGCCGCGTTCTACCCACAGCCGTAATGCCCGCGAAGCGGCCAAAGGCAAGCAGGGTGGCCGTACGTTGGAGATCCAGCGTCTGATCGCTCGTTCACTGCGTGCCGCAGTGGACCTGAAAAAGCTCGGTGAGTTCACCATCACCCTGGACTGCGATGTGCTGCAAGCCGATGGCGGCACCCGTACCGCTTCCATCTCCGGAGCCTGTGTGGCGCTGGCCGATGCGCTGAATGCGCTGGTTGCCGCCGGTAAACTGAAAGCCAACCCGATGAAAGGGCTGGTTGCCGCAGTTTCTGTCGGTATCGTTGGCGGCGAAGCGCTGTGCGATCTGGAGTATGTGGAAGATTCCGCCGCAGAAACCGATATGAACGTGGTGATGATGGAGGATGGCCGCATGATCGAGGTGCAAGGAACCGCCGAGGGTGAGCCGTTCAGCCACGATGAGCTATTGGCGCTACTGGCGCTGGCCCGAGGGGGCATCGAAACCATCTTCCAGGCGCAGAAAGCGGCGCTGGCAGACTGATTTTTAAAGGCGACCAAGCAGTCGCCTTTTTTATGCCCGGAAATCGGGCTGCAATAGCACTAAAGTTACCGACCCAATTAGGAGAAGCAGTAATGAAAGCCTACCAGCGCCAGTTTATCGAGTTTGCGCTCCGCAAGCAGGTATTGAAATTCGGCGAGTTCACCCTGAAATCCGGCCGTACCAGCCCCTATTTCTTCAATGCCGGCCTGTTTAATACCGGGCGTGATCTGGCGCTGTTAGGGCGTTTTTATGCCGAAGCGCTGGTGGATTCCGGCATCGAGTTCGATCTGCTGTTTGGCCCAGCCTACAAAGGTATCCCGATCGCGACCACCACCGCAGTGGCATTGGCAGAACATCACAATCTCGATGTGCCTTATTGTTTCAACCGTAAGGAAGCCAAGGAACATGGCGAAGGCGGCACGCTGGTAGGCAGCCCGTTGCAGGGGCGTGTGATGCTGGTAGATGACGTGATCACCGCCGGGACGGCCATCCGCGAATCGATGGAAATTATCAGTGCCCATAACGCCAGCCTGGCAGGTGTGCTGATTTCTCTCGATCGTCAGGAACGTGGCCGTGCCGAAATTTCTGCAATCCAGGAAGTGGAGCGTGATTATCACTGCAAAGTGATCTCGATTATTACGCTCAAGGAGCTGATTGCTTACCTGGAAGAGCAGCCGGAAATGGCCGAAAGCCTGGTGGCCGTGAAGGCATATCGCGAGCAGTACGGGGTTTAAAATAATAGCGCCGGGTTGAACCCGGCGATATTTGTTACTGCAGTTGCACCGCTAACAGCGGCCAGCGTGCATCAAAATCCTGCGTTGGGCGGTAGCGGAATTCAGAGCGAATATAGCGCGACAGCATCCCTTCACAGAAGGCCAGGATCTGGCTGGCCAGCAAGGTCTCATCGACGATAAAGCCCTTTCCTTCCCGTAGCTTACGTTCCTTCAACACCTGACGCAGTTGCGCTTCAATCCGCTCGAACAGCTGGTTGATCCTGCCCTGCAGGCGATCCTGCTCAAACATCAGCGCGTGGCCGGTCATGATCCTGGTCAGGCCTGGGTTGCGCTCTGCAAACCCCAGTACCAACAGCACAATCAGGCGTAGGCGGTTGAACGTCTCTTTTTCATCCTGCAAGATCAGGTTGATGCGCGTTATCAGGCTATCTTCAATAAACTCGATCAGGCTATCAAACATCCGCGTCTTGCTGGGGAAATGCCGATAAAGGGCAGCCTCAGAGACACCAACGTTTGCGGCAAGCTTGGCTGTGGTAATGCGCTGGCTGCCGTCGCTGGATTCCAGCATCTGGGCTAACGCCTGCAATATCTCCTCACGCCGATTCCTTTTGGTATTTTCTTTTTCTGCCATGTTTGATTAGACCCTTGCTAAAACGGCTTATCCCCTCAATCTCTTCGGGTATAGATTTGCGAAAACCCGCGCACCGGCCGTTGCAGAGTAAACTCTGTGCGGCTTATAAGATCGCTGTTGTACGGTGTAATGGCTAACAGGTCTTTCAGACCCTTATTCTCCGTGCGTTACTCTCAATTGCCAGACCAACCGTGCCGCATTGCAAGCGGCGCGGTTGCAGGCGCCATCCCTGTAAATCATTCGGTTACGGGCAGGTTCTATTGGCGACCGGAGTGGCCAAAACCACCGGTACCCCGTTCGCTGCTATCGAACTCTTCCACCAGATTAAACTCGGCTTGCACTACCGGCACAAATACCATCTGTGCGATGCGTTCACCCGGCTCGATAGTGAAGGATTTCTGGCCACGGTTCCATACGGATACCATCAGTTGGCCCTGATAATCGGAATCGATCAGGCCAACCAGGTTACCCAGCACGACGCCGTGCTTATGGCCCAGACCGGAGCGCGGCAGGATCACTGCAGCAAGACTGGTATCGGCGATGTGGATAGCCAGGCCGGTAGGCAGCAGGGTGGTTTCGCCTGGTGCCAGCTCAACCGCGCTGTCCAGACAGGCACGCAGATCAAGCCCGGCAGAGCCTGGGGTGGCATAGGTCGGCAGTGGGAAATCTTGACCGATACGCGGGTCAAGGATCTTAACGTCGATTTTTTTCATCATAACGGCTGACTATCTCGTCTAGTAAACGTTGGCCAAGGAGTGCCTTGTCGCTATGCGGCAGGCGCTTGTCTCCATCCTGCCAAAAAAGATGCAGGGCATTGGTATCACTGTTAAAACCGTGCTCTGCAAGCGATACATCGTTAGCGCAGATTAAATCCAGTTTTTTACGCAGTAGTTTTTGTCGCGCATATTCTTCCACATTCTGGGTTTCAGCCGCAAACCCGACGACAAAGGGACGATTTTTGCTCATCGCGGCAACGCCCGCGACAATATCTGGATTCTTGATCATCTTGAGGATGATTTCATCACCCTGCTTTTTGATTTTCTCATCGGCAATCTGTTCTGCCCGGTAATCCGCCACGGCAGCGCAGGAGATAAAGATGTTCTGCTGCGCGGCGTGCTGTTGTACCGCTTGCTGCATTTCCAGCGCGCTGACGACATCCACACGGGTTACCCAAGGCGGCGTAGGCAGGCTGACCGGCCCGGCGACCAACGTGACTTGCGCACCGCGAGCGGCGGCGGCCTTGGCGATAGCAAAACCCATCTTGCCGGAGCTGTGGTTGCTGACGAACCGCACCGGATCCAGTGCCTCACGGGTGGGGCCCGCGGTGATCATAATCTTTAAATGTTGCAGATCCTGCGGCGCAGAGAAATGAGCGTTAGCCAGTTCCACTATCTCCAACGGATCCAGCATGCGGCCAGGCCCGATATCACCACAGGCCTGGCTACCGCTGTCTGGCCCCCACAGCAGCACACCACGCCCTTGTAGGGTCTGTAGATTGGCCTGAGTGGCGGCAGCGCGATACATCTGTTGATTCATGGCCGGTGCTGCCGCGATCGGGGCATCGGTAGCCAGGCAGACCGTGGTCAGCAGATCGTTGGCCATGCCGGCGGCAACGCGGGCCAGCAGATCGGCGGTGGCCGGGGCCAGGATCATCAGATCGGCCCATTTGCCCAATTCAATATGGCCCATGGCAGCTTCTGCTGCGGGATCCAGCAGATCGTCGAAAACCGGATAGCCGGAAACGGCCTGCAGCGTCAGTGGGGTAATGAAGGCTTTGGCAGCGCTGGTCATCACCACTCTTACCTCGGCGCCTCTGTCGCGCAGGCGGCGTACCAGCTCAGGGCATTTGTAAGCGGCGATACCGCCACTGATGCCAAGCACAATATGTTTGCCGGAAAGTCCCGTCATCATGATTGTCCGATTGAAATCCGAAAGAGGCGGACATTTTAGCATAACCGCTGCCAGGTGGAGCGATTCTGCTGTGTATGCAGCCAGTTACATGCGAGTTTTCGTAACACTTCGCAATATTATCAATCACCTGTCGCACGATGAAATTCCCCGTGACATGCTGCTGTAGCAGGCAGGGAGGTGGCAATGAGCAATCAGGATATGTCGTTATGGCCCGGGGCGTTGGCACCCAGGGAAAAATTGATGCGTGATGGGGCTGCGGCGCTTTCCGATAGGGAGTTGCTGGCGATCTTCTTACGAACCGGTTCGCCTGGAGTTCACGTCTCACAGTTGGCCGATCAGTTGCTGGCGCGGTTTGGTTCGCTGTATAGACTGATTTCGGCGGACTACGAACAGTTTTGCAGTCATAAAGGGTTGGGAATTGCCACTTATGCGCAGTTGCAGGTGATTTCCGAATTAGCCTTCCGGTTGTTTTCTTGCCCCCATCTGCAGGAAAACGCGTTGCTGAATCCGAAAATTACCCAGCATTATCTGCACAGTTTGCTGGCTCACCACGAGCGAGAGGTGTTTTTAGTGTTGTTTTTAGACAATCAGCACCGGGTTATTCGCCATCAGGAGATGTTTGCTGGTACCATCAACAGCGTCGTTGTCCACCCAAGAGAAATTGTGCGTGCGGCGTTGAAGGCTAATGCAGCAGCCCTCATTCTGGCGCATAATCACCCTTCGGGTAAGGCTGAACCCAGTCACGCCGACCGTTTGATAACCGAGCAAGTGGTTAATGCCTGCCGGTTATTGGAGATCCGAGTGCTCGATCATTTGGTGATAGGCCGGGGTGAATGCGTCTCTTTTGCCGAGCGCGGATGGCTATAAGCAACTTTTTCGCGATCCTTGAGGGATCTTTAGCTGTTCGGGACTTGAGCACTTACGCTTCAGAGCGTATACTACGCCACCTTTGAGAATCTTGGGTTTGGCGTTAAGAGCCTATCTCAGCAGGTTTCCAACCTGATGTGAGGTTTCTGACCTGATGACGAGAGTCTCCTCAGTATGAAGTTTGCTGAGATGGGCTCTAAAAGCCTGACGAGGCGGCCATACCCTATACGAAGCTCGAGCTGATTTGATTTTTGGAGAATAAGACATGTCACGAGTCTGCCAAGTTACTGGCAAGCGCCCGGTGAGCGGTAACAACCGTTCCCACGCAATGAACGCGACCAAACGCCGTTTTCTGCCTAACCTGCACTCACACCGTTTTTGGGTTGAGGCTGAGAAGCGCTTTGTAACTCTGCGTGTATCTGCTAAAGGTATGCGTGTTATCGATAAGAAGGGTATTGAGACGGTCTTGGCCGATCTGCGTGCCCGTGGTGAGAAGTATTAAGGAACTGCATCATGGCTAAAGGTGTTCGCGAGAAGATCAAGCTGGTTTCTTCTGCTGGTACTGGTCACTTCTATACCACCACGAAGAACAAGCGTACTAAGCCGGAAAAATTGGAACTGAAGAAATTCGATCCAGTTGTCCGTCAACACGTGATCTACAAAGAAGCTAAAATTAAATAATTTTAGTGGATTAATGAAAACCCGGCCTCGGCCGGGTTTTTTCATTTTATAGGGGTAGCAAACGGAGAGGGAGCCAGTCATGCCTGAATTACCAGAAGTCGAAACCAGCCGCCGTGGTATCGAGCCTTATCTTGTTGGCCACAACATCCAGTATGCGGTGGTGCGTAACGCTCGTTTGCGTTGGCCGGTCTCCGAGCAGATCCTGGCGCTGAGCGATCGGCCGGTGCGCAGCGTACAGCGCCGTGCCAAGTACCTGCTGATCGAGTTGGACCACGGCTGGATTATCGTGCATCTGGGGATGTCTGGCAGCTTGCGTATGCTGGCAGAGGAAATCGAGCCAGGTAAGCATGACCACGTCGATCTGGTGATGAGCAACGGTTTTATTCTGCGCTACACCGACCCGCGCCGCTTTGGTGCCTGGCTATGGTGTGACGATCTGGCCGCCAGCAACGTGTTGGCTCATCTTGGCCCGGAACCGCTGGGTGAAGAGTTCAATGGCGCCTACCTGTACGAGAAGTCCCGTAATAAGCGTACGCTGATCAAGCCTTGGTTGATGGATAACAAGCTGGTGGTTGGCGTGGGGAATATCTATGCCAGCGAATCGCTGTTTACCGCCGGGATCCTGCCAGATCGTCAGGCGGGATCCTTGACCAAGGCGCAGGCGGATCTGTTGGCCGAAACCATCAAGGCGGTGTTGCTGCGGTCAATTGAACAAGGGGGAACGACGTTGCGTGACTTCCTGCAGTCGGACGGTAAGCCGGGGTATTTCGCGCAGGAACTGCAGGTCTATGGCCGGGCAGGTGAACCTTGCCGCGCCTGTGGCACACCGATCGAGAGCGCCAAACACGGGCAGCGCAGCACCTTCTTCTGCCGCCGCTGCCAGCGATGATTACTGCGCGGCCAGCTTTTCCATCAGCGCTTTGGTGACGACATCCGGCAAGAACGGTGCGATGTCGCCGCCATGGCGTGCCACTTCCTTCACCAAGGAAGAAGAGATAAATGACCACTGCTCGGAAGGCATCAGAAACACGCTTTCCAACGTTGGCATCAGATGGCGGTTCATGTTCGCCAGCTGCAATTCATATTCAAAGTCGGATACCGCACGCAGGCCGCGTATCAGAATATTGGCGTTCTGATGGGCGGCGAAGTGCGCCATCAACTCGCTGAACCCCAGCACCTCGACGTTATCCAGATGAGAGGTCACCTGCGTGGCCAGGGCAACGCGTTCTTCCAGCGAAAACAGCGGTTTTTTGCTCGAACTGGCGGCAATGGCCAGGATCACGTGATCAAACATCAGTGAGGCGCGGGTGACCAGGTCCAAATGGCCGTTGGTCATTGGATCGAAGGTACCTGGGTAGATGGCTTTGCTGCTCATGGTTTACTTCTCTGAATAGTTGCGGCCCAATGCCCACAGTGCGGCATATTTATTGAAGGTATATTGCGCGTTGACCACGGCTAACAGCAAGCCCTGTTTGCCGTCGAGGAAACCGGCCCGCAGCAGCCAGGTTTTGCAGAACGCCCCCAGCGTGTGGGTGAGGATCGACAGATAACCGCAGCGCTTACCGGCCTGGTGGCGTTGGATTGCCCACTGCTCGGCGTAATGCAGTTGTTTGCGCTGGAAAGCAAAAAAGTCACGGCAGGTCAGGTGCAGCAGATCGCCTTGCAGCGGCACGACTTTTGCACCGCCGGTGTTGAGGGATTCATGGACAAGGTCGTCGTTATAGCGATAGCGCTGATTGGCATACAGCCGGTTGACCCGATCGGGATACCAGCCGCTGTGGCGCATAAAGCGGCCAAGAAACAGGTTACGGCGGCCCAGGCTGTAGACGACGTTATCGTCGGCGTTGGCTAATACCTGCTCAATGGAGTGGCGCAATTCTGGCGTGACGCGCTCGTCGGCGTCGATCATCAGCACGTAATCCTGAGTGGCGTAGCTTTGTGCTTTCTGCCGCTGCTTGCCGAAGCCTTGCCAGTCGGTATGGACAAACACTTTGGCACCCAGACTTTCCGCCAAAGCGACGGAACCGTCGGTACTGCCGGAATCTAGCACAATGATTTCATCAGCCCAGGCGACCGATTGCAGGCACTCGCTCAGCAACTCGGCTTCGTTTTTGGCGATCATCACTACCGACAGGCTGTTACGGTGGCTCATTCAGTGGCTCCGTGGCGGCAGGTGTGGCTCCAACAACTGCAGCAGGCGCTGCAACGCCCCCTGGTTCTGATACAGCACTTCAACCGCGTGGCGGCCGTAATAGCGGCGATAATCTTCATCGGTCAGCAGCGTTTCTATCTCTTTCACCAAGGAATCGATATCGCTGATGGTGATCATCCCGCCTGCTTCGGAGAGTTTGGCGCAGATATCTTTGAAGTTGAAGGTATGTGGGCCCATCAACACCGGAATGGCATGGGCTGCCGCTTCCAGGGGATTATGTCCCCCGCGCTCAACCAGGCTGCCACCGACGAAGGCCAGATCGGCAATACCGTACAGCAGCATCAGTTCGCCCATGGTATCGCCAATCACCACCTGTGTGCTGCCGGAAGGGATTTCGCCGCTGCTGCGGGTGGTGTAACTGAAGCCCGCTTTTTGCGTCAGCTCTTTGGCGGTTGGGAAACGCTCCGGGTGGCGTGGCACCAGGATAAGTAATAGGTCGGGGTGCTTTTCCAGCAGCCGGCGGTGGGCTTCCAGCAGAATGGTTTCTTCACCTTCGTGAGTGCTGGTGGCGATCCACACCGGGCGGCGTGGTGCCCATTGGCGGCGTAGCGTAACGGCTCTGGCCGCCAGCTCTGGCGTTACGGAGATATCGAACTTCAGGCTGCCGGTGACGGTCAGCTGTGAACGCTTCAGGCCCAGTTCGATAAAGCGCTCGCCGTCTTCCTGATTTTGCGCAGCGATCAGGGTAATGCGGCGCAGGATATCACGGATAAAACCGCCGATTTTCTTGTAGCCAGCCGCCGAACGGGCGGAAAGGCGCGCGTTGGCAATCACCAGCGGGATTTGGCGCTGGTGCAGGGCGTTAATCAGGTTGGGCCACAGCTCGGTTTCCATGATGATCACCAGCTTGGGATCCACCTGGTCGAGGAAACGGCGCATCGAACCCGGCAGATCGTAAGGCAGGTAGACATGATGCACATCTTTACCGAAAGCGGATTGCACCCGTTCGGAACCCGTTGGCGTCATTGTGGTCACAGTAATCGGCAGGTAAGGGTAACGATGGCGCAGGGCGCGAACCAGAGGGATCGCCGCCAGGGTTTCGCCAACAGAAACGGAATGCAGCATAATGCCGCCCGATACTACTTTCCCGGCGCAGAAACCATAGCGTTCCGCCCAGCGTTTACGGTAGGCTGGTGCTTTGCGGCTGCGCAGCAGTAAGCGGAGCCAGATCAGGGGTTGGATAAGGTAGAGTAGTACCTGATATAAACGGAGCAGCATTCTATCAATTTCATTTATATGGGTTATCCAGAATAGTACCATAACCGGAAGGGAAAGGCGCTAACTTGGTGGCTCGGTGTCAGGTTGGGACAACAGGCGAGAGATGTCGCCGATAGGTTTGTAATGAAGAATATTTTAATTATCCGCCGCGACAATATTGGCGATCTTGTCTGTACCACCCCGCTGATTGAAGGGGTGAAAACCGCTTACCCTGAAGCCAACCTCTATCTGCTTATCAATAAAGTCAGTCAGGATGTGGTGAAAAATAACCCGCATCTCACCAAGGTTTTTGTTTATAAGAAGGCCAAACACAAGGCCAAGAATGAGACCACCCTTGGGGTCTATTTTGAACGGCTGATGATATTTTTGCAGCTGAGAAAAATTAAGTTTGATGCGGCTATTCTGGCTAATCCGGTACCGTGCAAATATAGCCTGCGCCTGGCAAAAATGGCCGGGGTTAAAAATATTATCGGTGCAGATCTTGGTACCAGTGAAATTCATCACCCTTTCCGCGCGGCGGATTTTCACGGCAAGCATCAGGTGGAACACACCTTCAGCTACCTCTCTGCCATCACCGATCGCTCCATTGCCATTCCTCCGGTGAAGGTCTTCCTCACTGCGGAAGAACAGCACCAAGCGCAGCAACGTTTACACAGTCTGCTGCCCCCGGTTGAGCGGGTATTTGCCGTGCATATCAGCAGCCGCAGTCCGAAACGGCGCTGGCCCATTGAGCGCTATGCCGAAATCATCAACCGCCTGGTTGCCGATCCCACCACCGGCGTGCTGATCTTCTGGTCACCGCAGGGGACGCTAACGCCTGATGATATAGGCGATCAAAAGCGAGCGGAGCAGCTGTTGGCTGGCTGCCAGAACGAAAGGGTAGCGCTTTACCCAACGGCCTCGGTACGCGAACTGTTGGCCGGTTTCGAGCTATGCGACAGGGTGCTGTGCAGCGACGGTGGCCAGATGCATCTGGCCGCGGCACTGAATAAAAGCATGGTGGTCTTCTTTGGCGATACGGATAAAGAGTCTTGGCATCCGTGGAGCGGGCAATATCGGATCCTGCAAACCGAGTCGGGTGATTGCGTTGATGTTACCGTCGATGAGGTGTGGCAAGAAATACAGGCCTTGAATTAATTAACAACCAGGCAGGGTAACCCTGCCTGGAGTTATTTCTTTAACGCCAGATACTGTTGGCAAATAGGCTCCAGGCCATAGCTCAGCAGCTGCTGGTGATTAATGACCGGCGGATGAGCATAAATCTCTGCCATTTTCTCCGCCAGTGAGGCTTCATTTAATTCCGCTAGCGCACGGGTTAACCCCGCTTTTTCCAGAATTTCCTCAGGCCCGCCAGGGCAACGAGTGCTGACGACCGGCGTGTCGCACAGCAAGGCTTCAACCAGCACGTTACCGAATCCCTCACTGTCTGAACTGAGCACCAGCATCGCGGCGTGTTTGATCAGGGGATAGGGATTGGCCTGAAAACCGAGGAACAGCACGCGATCGCTAATGTTTAACTCTGCGGCAAGGCGTTTGGTCTCGTTGATTTGCGCTTCATTACCGGCGCCCACCAGCGCCAAAGGGGCCTGGATACCAGACAGTGCGTAGGCTTTCAGCAAGCGGTCGTGGCGTTTATGTGGATGAAAACGGCCCACGTGCACCAGATAGTCTTTGCCTGCCAGTTCACAAGGCTCTGCCGCCTGCTGTTCGATGGCGGCGATATCGAACGGGTTGTTGATCACCGCCAGCCGGTTAGGAGCAATCCCCAGATTTTGCTGGAGATCGTTGCCCACCGCCTGCGAGACGGCAACGATATTCTGCCGCTGGTAGACGCCCGCGACCTTGCGGCGTTTCAGCCAGCGATCGAGGCCGGTACGGTGACCGAGGTAGGAGGTGGACAGAATGCCGTGAATGCAGAACCACAGCCGGGTGCTGTCCAGCACTTTGCTATGGCTGACGATACGATCGGTCTTGTGCAGGTTGGAGAACACCAGGTCGTAACGGCCGTGCTGCTGCTCGTTGGCGGCAACCGCGCGATCCAACATCGCGGCGCGGCGTGCCAGCTCGGTCAGCTTACGCCAAGGCGATCGGCAGTTGTCGCTGAGCACCTGATAATCAATGCCGGTGGGGATCGGGTAGTTGCAGACGTCCCGCAATGAGATCAGGCTGACATCATGCCCCAACTGCTGCATGCCCTGGCACAGGGTCAGTACCACCTTTTCTGCTCCGCCGCCCGGCAGGCCGTCGATAATCATCAGAATACGCATAAGTTAGTCCAGCAGTCGGTTATACAACGATATGAGCTGTTCTGAGAGGTGTGCTGGCGTGGCCGACATGATACGCAACCGTGCCGCCTCTCCCATGCTCGATCCCAAGGCTTGCCGTGGCAGTGCAACGATAGCATCGGTGAGGGCGCTGACGTCCAATGCATCACAGACAAAGCCGTTATGCCCAGGAGTGATGAACTCAGCGCCACCGCAGGTGGTGCTGGTGATCACCGGGAGCCCGCATGACATGGCTTCCAAAATCACGTTGGGGAACGGATCGTACAACGTTGGCAGCAACAGGGCATCGGCGGCCTGATAGAACGGCAGCGTCTGTTTCTGCACGCCCATGAAGCGCACCCGGTCACCACAACCCAGCTTTTGTGCCAGTGAGCGGTAACGTTTTTCTGCTTTATCTTTACCCACCACCAATAGGTAGCTGTCGGTGGCGGCTACGGCGCGAATTGCGGCTGCCAACCCTTTACGTTCGAAGCCTGAACCGACAAAGATCAGACAGTGCGCCTGTTGCGGGATCTGATACTGCGCCCGCAACTGCTGCCGCTGTTGCTCATTCGCCGGTAAAAATTTCTGATTGTCGATGGCATTGTAGATCACCGTGATTTTATCGGCCGGCACGCCGAAATCGGCGATGATTTCCCGTTTGATCATCTCGGCGTTGCAGATCACCGCTTTCAGCTCTGGCGCGGCATACATGGCGCGTTCGGCACACATCACATAGCGGTGATAGCGGTTGGAGAACAGCCATTTGCGCCGCCACTCCGGCAGCAGGCGTGCCCGTTGCAGCAGCCAGCGGCGATGGACGCCGTCACCGGCGCGATAGATATCACAGCCGGGGATGCGTTCATGGCTTTGCACCAGATCGAAGCTCTCTTTCTGCCACAGGGCTCTAGCCGCTTCGGCAAAACCGCGTTCGCGGCTGATGCGCCCGAACTTCATCGGGTTGCACAGGTGGATGTGCCAGTTAGGGTTAACGTCCCCCTGCCATTCGCGGGTGATGACGTTCAGATCCAGATCTTGTTGTTCCAGCGCCTCCAGGGCACGGGAAACGAATCGTTCTGCCCCGCCATCCGGGCGGTATTTTTGGCGGACAATCGCCAGGCGAAATGCTTTCATGCAAGCGTGCTCCGCGCGGCTGCAATCACCACGTCTGTAGGAATAAGGTCCAGGTAGCGCTCATCGGTGCCGGTATTGATGGCATCCGGGTCCGGCAGGCTGCCGTAGTCCCCGGCCCAAATCACCTGGCCGATAACCTGCCAGGGGCGCCAAAATACCAGCTTGGATGGCCCGAACAGCGCCACGCAGGGCGTTTGTAATGCCGCCGCCATATGCATGGGGACTGAATCTACCCCGATAAACAGTTTGGCATGGTCGATCAACGCCGCCAGCTGACGCAGGGTCAACTGCCCGGCCAGAGAAACCACCCCTTGTTGTGGGCACTGTTTCAGTATTTGCGCCACCATGTCCTGCTCTTTGGCATCCGGCCCTGAGGTGATCACCAACTGGTGCCCTTCGGCCTGCAATGCGCTGATGGTGGCCGCCATTTTTTCTTCGCTCCAGCATTTAAAGAACCAGCGCGACGTGGGTTGTACCACGATATAGCTGCCGGTGACGCCATTTTGTTGCAAAAGCTGGTGGCTGGCCTGCCAATCTTGTGGGCTGTAGCTCATGGTGACCTGCTGGTTTTGCTCAGGTAAACCCAGCGGTTGCAGCAGCGAGAGATTTTGTTCAACGGTATGCAGATGCTCGTGCCCGGCTACCGGCACCAACTGAGTGTGGCAGTAACGCCACAGGAAGCCACGGCGTTTGGGGAAATCGAATCCCAGACGAATGCGGGCACCGGTGAGGCGAGTAATCAACGCGCTGCGCCACTGGTCGGCCAGGTTGACCACCAGATCGTAGCGTTGTGCCTGCAACTGACGGATCAGATGCAGTTCGTGACCCAAGTGTGCCTTGGTGCCCTGTTTTTTCCACTGGCGATCGATGACAAAGATTTGCGACAGCGCCGGGTTGCTCGCCAACATCTCCTGCGTTTCTTTGTACAGCAGGATGTCGATTTGAGCATCGGGATAGTTCTGCCTCAGCGTATTGATGACCGGAGTGGTCAGCAGCATATCGCCATGATGGCGCAGCTTGACGATCAGAATACGCTGTATGGGCGTGGCAGAAACAGGGGCTGGCGCGTCGTTCATAGTCAGTCGCTTTCAGGGAAACCAATCTTTGATTCTAAATGACCCGATTGCATGTGGCTACTGTTGCTCGGTTTTCTTGCCTGCACAGAAAAAAATAGTGGCATAGAGTGACAATTACGGCTCAATGTTGTCCAAACGAGGCGATAAAGTCGTTTGCCCTGAGGAATGGGGCTGCGTAACATAATGTAAATCTGTGACTATCAGGTTCCCAATGTATGACTAAACCGGCGTTTCTTATCACGATTGATACCGAAGGCGATAATCTGTGGCAAAACCACGATCGCATTTCGACCGAGAACACGCGTTTTTTGCCGCGCTTTCAGGCGCTGTGTGAAAAATATGCCTGCAAGCCGGTTTATCTGACCAACTATGAAATGGCGGTCGATACCCAGTACGTTGAATTTGCCCGCGACGTGATAGCACGCGGCACCGGCGAAGTGGGCATGCATCTGCACGCCTGGAACAGCCCACCGTTGACGCCGCTCACCGATGATGACTGGCGGCATAAACCCTATCTGATCGAATACCCGGCCGATCAAATTCGTGCCAAGGTCGATCATATGACCAAGCTGCTGGAAGATACCTTCCAGACCAAGATGCTCAGCCACCGTGCCGGGCGCTGGGCGTTTAATGAGTTTTATGCCTCATTGCTGCTGGAATATGGCTATCAGGTCGATTGTTCCGTCACTCCGCGCGTTAACTGGCAGTATTCGCCCGGCAATCCGCAGGGCAACGGCGGGACCGACTATCGCCATTTCCCCTCGCAGGCCTATTTTATCGATCCGGCCAATATCGCCAAACCCGGTAATTCCACGCTGTTGGAAGTGCCAATGAGCATTCAGTATAAACATTCGGCGCTGATGAATGCGGTGAAACAGGGCTATGACCGCCTGCGGGGTAAAAAGCGTTCGCCGTCGGTGCATTGGCTGCGTCCCTCCGGTAACAATCTGGACAAGATGAAGCTGGTGGTCGAACGCTCTCTGGCACAGGGGCACGATTGCGTCGAATTTATGCTGCACTCCTCCGAGTTTATGCCGGGAGGCAGCCCGACGTTCAAGACCGAGCAGGATATTGACGCGTTATATCGCGATTTGGAGCAGCTGTTTGCCTGGTTGCAACAGCGCACGGTTGGCATGACCTTGGCTGAATACTATCAACTGAAAGTGAATTAACATGTCAAAAAAATGGAAAATCAAGGCCGCTGACTGGTTCTTGCGGCGCTATACGGCAAAGCACGGCCGTTTCCAGCCGCCAGCGACTTTCGACAGCCGTCTCCAGTTCGAGAATATCGTGATTTATTCCACGACGGCACTGGGGGATTTCATGTTCAATACCCCGGTGTTAAGAGCGATGCGCGAACGCTACCCGGCAGCGCATATCACGCTGGTGGTACATGAAAAGAATAGGGAACTGGTTGAAAACGGCCGCTATTACGATCGCGTAGTCTACTGGAATAGCAAAATAAAGACCCTGGGGCCGCTGTTGAAATCGTTGCGTGAGCATCAGCCTGATTTGGCGCTGATCATGCATTCACATCTGCCTTATGACATTATCAGCGCCATTATGGCCGGGGCCAAATATGTCATCCGGGATAACTACAGCTCGGGGATCTGTGGGCTGGAGCCTTGGTTGACCAACTACGTATTCCATTATTACGGCCACTTTATCCGCCGTAAGCTGGAGCTGGTTTCTATTCTGGGTTGCCGCAGCGACGATCCGACCATGGAAATACCGGCCCCTTATACGCCAGGCAGTAAAAACCCTGATTTCTGCACCATTGGCTTCCAGCTAGGTGCATCAACAGAATCACGTTGCTGGCCGGTGGGGCACTTTGCCAAGCTGGCGGATATGCTGGTTGCTCGCTATGACAACATGCGCTTCGTGCTGATCGGCGCGCCGATGGAAGAAGGAAAAGCCCAGCAGTTCCAGCGGCTGATCAATGCCAATACCCAGGCTTGCGTTGACAACCAGATCGGCAAAACCGGGCTGCAAGGAGCGCTGACGCTGATCAGTAGCCTGGATGTGCTGGTGACCGGAGATACCGGGCCGCTTCATCTGGCGGTGGCCCTGAAAACCAAGACCATCAGCCTGTTTGTCACCGCTGACCCGCGCTCAACCGGGCCGATCCAGGATCACCAACTGCACCGTATCATTCATCAGTCACGCACGGGCTACACCATGCCATTGGAAGCGGAAGGCCCGGTGGGTGTCATACAACCGCAGCGGGTTTTTGATGAGATCGTGGCTCACGTACCACTGAACCCTTGAGAAAAAAACGCATCGGTTACCCGGTGCGTTTCTTCAGCCAGCGACGGATTTTAGACAGGCAGCTATCCACGCGCGCGAAGCGCATCTGGCGGACTTTCTTGTGCGGAACGTCGCTGTTGCTACACAGGGCCGCCGTTTGGCGCAGGATCGCCAGGGTTTCCGGCGGGTAGCGATAATAGCCGTAGACCGCCTTCGACATGGCCTTTAACTCCGAGAAAGCGTTGGCGAGCATCAGGGCAGCCAGCTGCCGCAGTGGCTCATCACCGCGATGAGCGTCCACGAAGCGCAGCATCTTCTGCATGGCAAACAGCATATCTTCACTATCTTTCGCCCGGATGTTGCGGGTGATCCCACGGTCATTATCCCGATATAAGTAGAGCGGGTGGTCGAGATGCGCGATGTGGCGGGTTTTGAAATATTGGAACGGCGTGAAGATAACGTCTTCATAGCGGCGGCCGTTTTCGAACGTTTCCCCAGCCAGCAGCGTACGCCGGTAAATCCGGCTCCAGACGTGCCACATTGAGTGTTCAAACAGCGGCTTCAGACTGGCCAGGCCGTGCTGTTCGAAATCGTAGCTACGGTAGCGTATCTCGCTATTGGCGGGCACTGCTGGCGGGTTTCCAGAGAATTTCTGATAGTTGAAATCAATCAGGTCATCTCTGCCTGTGAGTAACAGCGGGCGCAGGATCGCCAGATAGTCGCTGCTCAGCAGGTCATCGCCGTCCAGAAATGCGACGTAGCGTCCACTGACGTGTTGCAAACCGACGTTACGGGCGTGGGCAACGCCGCCGTTTGCCTGAGTAATGAATTTGCTATGCGGGTGCTGTCTTGCCGCCAGGAATTGGCTCACCAGGGCCGCAGACGCATCGCTTGAGCCATCATCGATAATCACCACTTCAATATCATCACCGATCTGATCGTATAACGAGCTCAGGCTGGCGATGACAAAGTCTTCATTGTTGTATACCGGCACAATAAAGCTGAGCAGCAGCGGTGACGAACTCATACCGACGGTTCCTGACGCTTCTTCACCGACAGCACGCTGGCGATGATGGCCAGGCAGAAGACTGCCGTGCCTTCGGTACTGAAGAAGATAACGTCGCTAAGCCCGTAGACAAACAGGCTGAAGGTCACCCCCAGCAACAGCGCATTGCGATACGGCTTAAATGAGGAGATGAATAGGCCGATGTACAGCGCCAGTAACAACAAACTTCCCCAGAGGCCTTTGAGCGAATAGGTTTCCAGCAGTTCGTTATGCAGATGCACGTTGATGTAAGGCGTTACCCCGTACAACCGCGGCTCCTGCGCAACGATGGCGCGGATCTCTTCCCCACGCTGTTCGGCAGATTGTCCCATTGGCGCAAGCGAGCCGGTGCGTATGGCGATGACCTGCATCGTCAGGCGGGAAATAATCGAGTTTTCCACCTCAGGCTGGTCGATCTCTTGTAGGTCGGTTTTGAAATCGGCAACACGCTGCTCGATTTGTGACTTAAAGGCGAAACCGCAGGCCAATAGCAATAAAGGCACCGAGGCGACCAGTTGGATCTTATGCTTGCGGGTCACCAGGTCTTTGGTTGCCAACAGCGACAGGCAGATGGCAACGGGATACACCAGTATGGCCGCCCGCGTCCCTGTTAGGATAAGAGTGGAGAAGGTGAGCAGGAAGCCAACCACGTACAGCGGGATGCGATACTTGGTCCGCAGCATCAGTATCGCCTTCATCATGACCAGGCTGATGGCGGTCATCAGGTAGGCAACGACGGTAGCCCGGTCGAAGTTAAGCTCCACGCGCGAGATATCTAACTGCAGGCCCTGATAAAGCGCATAGCCATTGACGGCCAAACCACAGACCAGAGCTACGACAATGAAGGCACGTTGCATGCAAAGACGCTCGTTCAGTGCGATCAACAAAATAAACGCTGTGGCAATCTGCAGCTTACCGGTCGACATATACGAGCGGTAAATATTGATGTATTCGCCGGGCTGCTTGAAATGGTTCATCCAGAAAATCGTCCCCATGCCTACGCAGAAAAACAGCAGCGGCAGGATCAGGTTTCTTTTGTTTTTCAGGAAGTACCTTAAGTGCAGACAAACGGCAATAAAGGAAATATAGCTGGAGACATAAAACAGGTTACGCCCCGTGTCGAAGCCGAAAGGGATGGTACAAAAGGCAATGGCGCATCCCAGATAGATCAGGTAGCTGAAAATCGGGTGCGGGGCTGTTTCTTTAAACATGGAGTAAGGTTTCCGGCTCACATTACGGTTAAGCAATAAAGGATTGCAGCGTGTCGTCGAATTCTGTTTTGAACAGAGCATAGCTGAAATGTTGAGCGGGGTAGTGCCGGGCATTCTGGCTCATCTGGTGGTAGGTTTCTGCCACCAGCAGTTTCTCTACCGCATCCGCACAATCGATATGCGACAACAGCTTCGGCGTGACCAGGCTGTCGGAGAGGGGATCGTAAACCTCGTGTGGGAAATCGACCTTGATGCCGGTTAACCGCTGGTGCTCTTCAATGGATACCGTCGGCGTCAAGCCAATGCCGCAGTAGCCGTCTTTCACCGCTTCCGGCTGGCCGTCTACCATGGGGAAAATCACCGGTACGCCAAAATAGAGCGACTCCATGCAGGATAAGCCGAAGGGTTCGGTGATCGGCGTGCTCATGTAGATTTGTGTGCGGTTGAAAAAATCTGCCACGTTATCCTGAAAGCCGCTGAAAACCACCCGCTCACCGAGCTGCAGCTTGGCTGCCAGGGCTTCAAACGCTGTCCGATCCGGGCCTTTGCCCGCAATTTCCAGATAAACGTCGTGCCCACGGCGCAGTAGCTCCTGCATCATCAGCAGAGAAACGCTGATGCCTTTCAGGCTCACCAGGCGCGAGGCAGTCCCAATCCTGATCGGCTGTGCCAATGATTTTGGCGTTTCATCGATCCCGGTAGGCGTTTTGATGCGGTTGATCACCACCGGATTCGGGCAAGGCAGATTAAAGCGCAGCTCCATCACCCGTTTTGAGGCATGGGAGGCAGAAATCACGCCGTCCAGCATGGCAAAGAAGCGCAAGGTCTTGTGGTTTTTGGCGTAGCGCCATGAGCAACCATGATCATAATAGACCAGTTTGCCACGCTTGGGCTTGGCCGCCAGCCCTGGGATCAGATCCCACACGATAATGACGTCGGCGTTTGCCCGCTCGATTTTTCTTTGCAGCAGGTATTTGCGCAGAAACTGTGGGCAACGCAGAGAGAGCGAATTGAACAGCCGGTTGGCAAAGGTGACCTGCTGGTTCGGCATCTGTTGGCGGATCTCTTCGCCAACTTCGCTGCTGACGCAAATCACCTCGTTACTGCCGTCGTGGGTATCATTGATATACTGCAGGAACAGGCGCTCAACCCCGCCCATCTTGCCTAAATTGATAATATGCAGCTTTTTCATGCAATAACCTTTTGCAGTTCTGTCCAAACGGCGTCGGCGGTGAGGGTGGCCATGCTTTTTTCCGGCGAAATCAGTGAGTGCTGATTCTGCCCATAACCCCCAATCAGCCCCGGATCGGTCGGGCCGAACAGGGTGATATTCGGGCGATCCAGCGCGGCGGTCAGGTGGCTTAACCCGGTATCGACCGACACCACGGCTTTTGCCCCAGCCAGCACTTCGGCAACCTGTTGCAGACTGAGCTTGGGTAACACTTCAACGTGTTCAAACCCTTCTGCCAGCCGTAAAGCGCGTTGGCGTTCGTGCTCAGCCCCCCAAGGTAGCTTGATATTTATGCCGCTCGGAGCGATCAGCGCGATCAGTTCGCGCCAGTTTTCCTCCGGCCAGTGTTTTTCATCCCGCGTAGTGGCATGCAGGAACACCAGATATTGCCCGGCATCGGCGGGTGGTTGGCTTAGAAAACGAGCGGCAATGGCGTAATCACCCGTGCTCTGCGGCTTTGCATATCCCAGGCTCTTGGCGAACAGCTCGCGAATGCGTTCCACCGCATGCTGCTGCTTGTCGATCTCATGGCGATGATTATAGAACCAGCTGGCAAAAGGCTCGCGGACGCTTTTGCAGTCCAGGCCGTGTTTGCTGCCGTGCGCGATGCGCGTCACCAACGCCGCGCTCTTGATCAGGCCCTGTGCATCGATCACGATGTCATAGTCGCGCTCCTGCACCTGGCGCTTGAAATCGCAGCGCTGTTGGCGTGTTTCACTGCCGAACCAATTTTTACGCCAGCGGCGGATGGCCACTGGGATCACGCGATCCACTGCCGGATGCCAGGTAGGGATCTGGCTGAACCCCTCTTCCACTACCCAATCGAAGCGGATACCGGGGATGGCGTGCATCGCGTCGGTCAAGGCCGGCAGCGTATGGAGCACATCCCCCATCGAAGAGGTCTTTACGATCAGCACCTGCATGATTATTCCTCGCTGGCGGCTAATAACGGCGTCAGCGCGTCTAACACCTGCTGTGGCTGGATGTCGATCAGGCTCTGGTGATAGCCCTGGTCGGCATCGCCTTTGCGTACCTTGTGATAACCACTGATCAGGCGGATCACCTTGGCCTGATGGGACAGCGGCGGCGTGAAGTCCGGGCTGCTTGGCCCGTACAAGGCTATCAGAGGTTTATTCAACGCTGCTGCAACGTGCATCAGGCCGGAATCGTTACTGACCACGGCCCGGCAGGAGGCCAACAGGATCACTGCCTGTTCGAGCTGGGTTTCACCGGCCAGGTTGAAGCAGAAATCGCGAGACTTTTCTGCCAATGCGTCACGGATCTGCTCACCGGCCTCGTGGTCTTTGGCTGAGCCAAACAGGGCGATTTGATAGCCTGCGTCGATCAACATCTGTGCCAGCGTGGCGTAATGGTAATGCGGCCAGCGTTTGGCTGGGCCGAATTCGGCGCCTGGGCAAAAACCGATAATGGGCCGGTGATCGGTGAGATTAAACGCCGACGTGGTTTCGGCAATCTCTTCGTCACTGACCTGCAACTGCGGCCAGAGTATCGGCTGCGGCAGATCTTCGGCGCGCAGTATCCGCTGCTTGTCATAAGCCAGTGCGACATAGCGCTGCACCATCAATGGGAATGCTGCTTTATCCAGTACGCGGAGATCGTTGAGCAGGCCATAGCGCATCTCGCCGCGCCAGCCGGTACGCTGCGGCACGTTGGCAAAGAAGGGCACCAGGGCAGACTTGAATGAGTTGGGCAGCACATAGGCACGGTCATAACCATTGGCGCGTAGCGCATGGCCAAGACGGCGGCGTTCGCCCAATGCCAGGGCACCGTGGCCCAGCGGCATTGCCAATGCCTGGTTGACTTCGGGCATCCGCGCCAGCAGGGGACGGCACCAGGCAGGTGCCATCACATCGATTTCTGCCGACGGGTGCTCGGCCTTCAGGGTGCGGTAGAGACTTTGCGACATCATCATATCGCCAACCCACGAAGGGCCAATGACCAGTATTTTCATACCGTGAGTAACTTCCTTCAGCGCTTAAGCGGGACGATTCAACCAGGCCATGTATTCTTTCACGCCTTCAGCCACGGTTTTGAACGGTGCGTCATAACCGGCAGCGCGCAGCTTGGTTTGATCGGCCTGGGTGTAAGCCTGGTAGCGGCCTTTCAGCTTTTCCGGGAATTCAATGTATTCCACGGCACCGGACTGATGGTATTCCACTACCGCATCGGCCACCGCCTGGAAGGTTTCCGCACGGCCGGTACCGCAGTTGAAGATGCCGGATACGCCGTTCTTCCAGAACCACAGGTTGACCGCCGCCACGTCGCCGACGTAGATAAAGTCACGCTTGAAGTTTTCGCTGCCGGCGAACAGTTTTGGATTTTCGCCACGGTTGATCTGGTTGTTCAGGTGGAACGCGACGCTGGCCATGCTGCCTTTATGGCCTTCACGCGGGCCGTAAACGTTGAAGTAACGGAAGCCACACACCTGCGAATCCGCTTCTGGCAGGATCTCGCGCACGTATTGGTCGAACAGGAATTTGGAGTAACCGTAAACGTTCAGCGGCTGCTCAAACTGACGCTCTTCGATAAAGTTATCGGTGCGGCCGCCGTAGGTGGCAGCGGAAGAGGCATACAGGAACGGGATCTGACGATCCAGGCAGTAGTGCAGGATGTCTTTGGAATACTGATAGTTGTTATCCATCATGTATTTGCCATCCCACTCGGTGGTAGAGGAACAGGCACCCTCATGGAAAATGGCGTCAATGTCACCCAGATCGTCACCGGCCATGATGCTGGCGATAAAGTCTTCTTTATCGACATAGTCAGCGATATCAAGGTCGACCAGGTTAACGAATTTGGTGCCATCTTTCAGGTTATCCACCACCAGGATATCGCGATATCCGTTTTCATTCAGTGCCTTGATGATGTTGCTGCCAATCATGCCAGCGCCGCCAGTGACGATAATCATTGGGTTTACCCCTGTGTTCTTCCCGGTGGTGCACAATGCCCCACCCTATATGCTGCCTATAATAGCATTTCATGCCATTGGGAACATCGGTACGGCTCTTAATATCCCGTGCCGTTACACTATGCGCCGGTTTGCCGTGATATCTGCTGCAATTTTCAGATTCTCTGCGGCGGAATGTCGTCAGTTTGCCGGCAACGCAGTAAAATATGCCGAAAATGCCCCTATCCTGGAGATGACCGAATGTCTGCGTCTTTTTACCAGCAGCTGGAACAGCAGCTTGCTACCACTCGCGCCGAAGGGCTGTTTAAACAAGAGCGCATTATCACTTCTGCCCAACAGGCCGATATCTCGGTGGCTGATGGTCGCCAGGTGATCAACTTCTGCGCCAATAACTATCTCGGGCTGGCTAACCACCCGGCGCTGATCGCGGCGGCAAAGGCCGGGATGGATAGCCATGGCTTCGGCATGGCGTCAGTGCGTTTTATCTGTGGTACACAGGATAGCCATAAGCAACTGGAACAAAAGTTGGCCGATTTCCTGGGAATGGAAGATGCGATCCTCTACTCCTCTTGTTTTGACGCCAATGGTGGCCTGTTTGAAACCCTGCTGGGCCCGGAAGACGCCATTATTTCCGACGCGCTGAACCATGCCTCGATCATCGACGGCGTGCGCCTGTGCAAGGCCAAGCGCTATCGCTATGCCAATAACGACATGAGTGAACTGGCCGAGCAACTGAAGCAGGCCAAGGCGGACGGGGCGCGCCACATCATGATCGCCACCGACGGGGTGTTCTCCATGGACGGCGTGATCGCCAACCTGAAGGGCGTGTGCGATCTGGCGGACCAATACGATGCGCTGGTGATGGTCGATGATTCCCATGCTGTGGGGTTTGTCGGCGCCAACGGGCGTGGGACGCACGAATACTGCGAAGTGATGGACCGCGTCGATATCATCACCGGCACCTTGGGTAAGGCGCTGGGCGGCGCTTCCGGCGGCTATACCGCTGGCAAGAAAGAGGTGGTGGAGTGGCTGCGCCAGCGTTCACGCCCTTATCTGTTCTCCAACTCGCTGGCGCCGGCCATTGTGGCAGCGTCGATTAAGGTGTTGGAATTGCTCGAAGACGGGGACGCCCTGCGCGATCGCCTTTGGGCCAATGCCAGCCTGTTCCGCGAAAAAATGACCGCAGCGGGCTTTACGCTTGCCGGGGCCGATCACGCCATCATCCCGGTGATGTTGGGTGAAGCAAAACTGGCGCAGGATTTCGCCAACGCACTGCTTAAGGAAGGCATCTACGTTACTGGTTTCTTCTATCCGGTGGTGCCAAAAGGTCAGGCACGTATCCGCACCCAGATGTCAGCCGATCACTCACCGGAGCAGATTGAACGTGCTGTTGAGGCGTTTATCCGCATCGGTAAGACGCTTGGCGTTATTGCATAAGGTAATTCGATGAAAGCATTAGCAAAACTGAAAGCGGAAGAAGGTATTTGGATGACCGATGTGCCTCAGCCTGAGCTGGGCCACAACGATGTCATGATTAAGATCCGCAAAACCGCTATCTGCGGTACTGATGTGCATATCTATAACTGGGACGAATGGTCGCAGAAAACCATTCCGGTACCGATGGTCGTGGGCCACGAATATGTGGGTGAAGTGGTCGCCATCGGTCAGGAAGTCAAAGGTTTCAGCATTGGCGATCGCGTTTCTGGCGAAGGGCACATCACCTGTGGCCACTGCCGTAACTGCCGCGGTGGCCGTACGCATCTGTGCCGCAACACCACCGGCGTGGGCGTAAACCGCCCAGGTTCTTTTGCCGAATATCTGGTGATCCCGGCGTTTAACGCCTTCAAAATCCCGGACAATATCTCGGACGAGCTGGCCTCGATCTTTGACCCGTTTGGCAACGCCGTGCATACCGCGCTCTCCTTCGACCTAGTTGGGGAAGACGTGCTGGTATCTGGCGCAGGCCCAATCGGCATTATGGCCGCGGCGGTATGTAAACACGTTGGCGCACGCCACGTGGTGATCACCGACGTGAACGAATATCGCCTGGAGCTGGCGCGCAAGATGGGCGTGACCCGTGCGGTAAACGTCAGCAAAGAAAACCTGACGGACGTGATGGCCGAGTTGGGCATGACCGAAGGGTTTGACGTGGGCCTGGAGATGTCCGGCGCGCCACCGGCGTTCCGTTCGTTGCTCAATGCCATGAACCACGGCGGCCGTATTGCGATGCTGGGGATCCCACCTTCAGATATGTCGATTGACTGGACTCAGGTGATCTTCAAAGGGCTGTTTATCAAAGGGATCTACGGCCGCGAAATGTTCGAAACCTGGTACAAGATGGCGGCACTGATCCAATCCGGTCTGGATCTGACGCCGATCATCACTCACCGTTTCTCGATTGATGAGTTCCAGCAGGGCTTTGACGCCATGCGTTCCGGGCAGTCGGGGAAAGTGGTACTGAGCTGGGATTGATGTGATTGGCTAAGTGGGCGCTGCATACGGCGTCCTGGCTACTTGGTCATTAAATGATAGGCGGAGCGTAAGCCCCGCCTTTTATCTTATGGCTTGGTTGGCTCCGAACCTACCCAGTGCTGCCAATGGCGTTTGATCACCAGCACGACCGGCGACTGCGCCACGCTTTCTGCAATGATGCCCAGCGCATGGCTGGCATTCACGCCTTCCTGCGGCAATTTAACTTTGCACTGCTTGATGCCACCGGTGAACGGATTTTTCGGCTGCGGTTTGTGTGGCTTGGATGGCGGCACATAGCCGCTTCCGCTCTGCTGAGGTTCATTGAGCAGCGAGCTGGGTTTCACCAGCACGATGTCGGAGGGCAGCGTAGCCAGCATCTGTTGCAGCACTTTTACCGTTGCCGGGCGCGGGTGGCCGATAGCGATGGCCGATCCGTTGCGGCGTGCCAGCTCGACGGCACGATTAAACTGGCGGCGGATATCGTCCGGGTTGGCCGTATCGTCAAGGAACACCTTGCGTTTGATCACCTTCACGCCGGTGCCCGCCGCCGCATGCGTGGCCTGGCTGTTGCCGATGGTCATGCTGTCGAGAAAATAGAGATGGTAGCTTTCCAGCGCCTGCATGACCTTTTGCATGCCCGGCAGGCTGGAGGTCATGGCGCTGCCCATATGGTTGTTCATGCCCACCGCAAAAGGCACGTTATTCACCGCATTACGGATGATACGCTGCACTTCTTCACTGCTCATGGAGGGTTGTAAGGTATCGCGCTCCAGCGGCTGTTTGCTGAGGGGAGCCATGGGCATGTGGATCAGCACTTCACGGCCTTGGCTATGGGCTTTGGTGGCCATCAGATGGGCGTGAGGCGCATTGGGCAGCACGGCAACGGAGATCGCCGTCGGCATTTGCAGTACGGCATTTTCTTCATGTGGGCGATAGCCCACGTCATCGATCACGATAGAGAGCTTGCCTGCCTGCGCTGCGCTAACGCACAGCAGCGCACTCAACAACAGGGCAGTACGCGTTTTGCTATAGTACAAATCTATCTTCCCAACCACGGCTGTGGGTTAACGGCCTGACCCTGGCGACGGATTTCGAAATAGAGCGATGGCGTTCCCTGACCACCGCTGGTACCGACCAGGGCGATAGGCTGACCGGCACGCACCTGCGCCCCGACGCTAACCAAAGCGCTCTGGTTATAGCCATACAGGCTCATATCGCCCTTACCGTGTTCGACCACGACCACCAGGCCATAGCCTTGCAGCCAGTCAGCCAGCAGCACGCGGCCATCGGCAATGGCTTTGACTTCGCTGCCTTCGGCTGCGGAAATCACCATGCCTTTCCAGCGTAACTCACCTTGCAGTTGCTCGCCAAAGCGATGTTCGATGCGGCCACGCACTGGCCATACGGCTTGCCCCGCAGGCTTGCCCAAACCGCCGGTTCGCGCCATCAGTGAACGCTCACCTTCGCTCGGTTTATAGCTGGTGCCGGTTTTCTTTGCCTGCTGCTCTTTGACTTTGACCTGCTCACGCACCTTGGCCGCTTCACGCGCTTCGCGTTCGGCTCGGGCGCGGGCTTCACGTTCGGCACGGGCGATCTGATCGCGCAGACGGCTTTCGTTCTGGCGCAGTTCCACCAGCCGCTGTTGATCTTTTTCCAACGAGGCTTCTAACGCGGTCAGGGTTTTTTTACGGGCGATGCGCGCCTGTTCCAGCTTTTGCTGCTGGGTTTGTTGCTCGCCAAGCAAGGATTTCTGCTGACCCTGTTTGGCCACCAGCGAGCTCTTTTGCTCTGCCAATTGCTTGCGGGTCTGCTTGAGTTGTTCAATCGACTGTTGACGTGCTTCGTTCAGATAGCCGAAATAAGCCAGCATGCGCTCACTGCGCTGGGTTTCCTCGCCGCTGAGCACCAATTGCAAGGCGCTGTGTTGCCCCTGGCGGAAGGCGGCATCGAGCTGTTTGGCGAGGATTTCCTGCTGAGTGGACTGCTGTGTTTGTAGCTTGGCGATGGAGGTGTTCAGCCCGGCAATGTCTTTGCCCAGTATGTCGAGCGTACCTTGGGTATCACGCAGCGAACGGCTGGCTTGCGCGATGGTCTTTTCCTGGAGTTTGAGCTGATTTTGCAGCGAACTGCGCTGTTGTTGCTGCTGTTTAACCGCTTTTTCTTTTTCCGCGATGCTCTGCTGAATATCTTTGAGCTGGGATTTGTTATCTTCCGCGGCGTTGCTGGTGAATGGCAACAACAATGCGCCAGCGAAAAACACGCTGGCGCAGAGTGTGGTTAACTTCCGTGGCGCGGAGCGTTCAGGCAGCGGTTGGCTGCCTGAGTTTGCGCTTCGGGTTACCCTTGATAGTGCAAAATTCGCCTTCTCCCTCATGGGGAAGGATTATTCCACGATGAACAGCGGCTTACCAGTCATCTCTTGCGGGATTTCCATTCCCATCAGTGACAGCATGGTTGGAGCGATGTCGGACAGTTTGCCACCTTCCACCGCTTTGGCGGCTTTACCGATGTAGATCAACGGCACTGGCAGGCTGGTATGGGCAGTGTGCGCCTGGCCGGTGGCCGGATCGCGCATTTGCTCGGCGTTACCGTGATCGGCGGTGACCAGCAGTTGGCCGTCAACGGCTTTCACCGCTTCAACTACCTGCGCAATGCAGTTATCCAGGGTTTCTACCGCTTTGACGGCTGCATCATAGACACCGGTGTGGCCAACCATGTCGCCGTTCGGGTAGTTACAGATGATGGCGTCATATTTACCGCTGTGGATGGCTGCCAACAGCTTTTCGGTCAGCTCGGCGGAGCTCATCTCTGGCTGTAAATCGTAGGTGGCCACTTTTGGCGAGTTGATCAGAATACGGTCTTCACCTTTGAACGGTTCTTCGACGCCGCCGTTATAGAAGAAGGTGACGTGGGCGTATTTTTCGGTTTCCGAAATGCGCAGCTGGGTTTTGTCATGCTTCATCAGCCACTCACCGAAGGTGTTGGCCAGCGAGGCAGGTGGATAGGCACAGGCGGTTTTGATGTCGGCGGCGTATTCGGTCAGCATGACAAAATCACCAAACTTGACCACTTTGCTACGTGGGAAGCCGTCGAAATCGGCATTGACGAAGGCGCGGGTGATCTGGCGAGCACGGTCGGCACGGAAGTTCATGAAGATTAACGCGTCGCCGTCGTTCATCTCGGCGCTGGCTTCGCCCGCAGCCTGGATCACGGTTGGTTTAACGAATTCGTCGTTTTCGTCACGGGCATAGGCAGCCTGCAGCGCGGCCACGGCGTTGTCGGCGGTGAATTCGCCTTTGGCCTGGGTCATCAGATCGTAGGCCAGCTGTACGCGGTCCCAACGATTATCACGATCCATCGCATAGTAACGGCCGATCACCGTGGCGATACGCCCGGCACCCAGCGTGGCAAATTCGTCACTGAAACGTTTCAGTGTATTTTCAGCACTGCGCGGCGGAGTGTCGCGGCCATCCAGGAAGGCATGCAGGTAAACCGCTTTGGCACCGCGCTGTGCGGCCAGCTTGATCATCGCCAGGATATGATCTTCATGGCTGTGGACGCCACCAGGGGACATCAGGCCCATGATGTGTACCGCTTTGCCTGCCTTCACGGCCTTGTCGACGGCGCTGGTCAGCGTTGCGTTGGTGAAGAAATCACCGTCTTTAATCTCTTTATCCAGACGGGTCAGGTCCTGATACACGATGCGGCCAGCGCCGAGGTTCACGTGACCGACTTCCGAGTTACCCATCTGGCCATCAGGCAGGCCGACATCCAGACCGGAAGCGGCAATCAGGGTATGCGGCTGTTGTTGCCACAGACGGTCCATGACCGGCGTTTTGGCGTTCAGGATCGCGTTGTCCTGTTGCTCTTCCCGGTGGCCGTAACCGTCCAGGATCACCAGTACCATGGGCTTTTTCTTGCTCGACATTGCAGTAACCTCTTTATGATCGTTTTAAGTTGTGAATAGCCATCAGCCCGTGGGCACTGGAATGATGGCTATTCACCCTCTGGAACCCGATGATACTACATTGTGACCGACTAAAAAGAGCCCAAAGAGATCAAAGATGCGGTGAACAGCCTCGACTTTCTCAACGTCATGACGGTAATTTTCCAGTGTACTCCGCAGTTTCTGCATTCCCGTTTGCTTATTGGCTGTATTTGACGCATTCGGCAGGTATACTCTGAAACCTTGACTTATTTTTCCCTTAACTGACGGGAGTTGTTACACCCCATGCTGCAAGAAATTATGCAATTTGTTAGCCGGCACCCCATACTTAGTCTGGCCTGGGTCGGTCTGCTGGCTGCCGTGATCGTCATGACCTTCAAGAGCCGTTTCTCCAAGGTTAAAGAGATCGCCCGCGGTGAAGCTACTCGCTTGATTAATAAAGAAGATGCGGTAGTGGTCGATACCCGTACCCGTGATGATTTCCGCAGAGGCCATATCGCCAACGCGATCAACCTGACGGCGAGCGAGATCAAAACCGGCAGCTTCGGCGAACTGGATAAACACAAGGCCCAGCCGGTCATCGTGGTCTGTGCCAATGGCACCACCTCACGCGAACCCGCAGAAAACCTGAGCAAAGCCGGGTTTGAACAGGTCTATACCCTGAAAGACGGCATTGCCGGCTGGAGTGGGGAAAACCTGCCGTTGGCGCGTGGCAAGTAAATTTTAGTGTGATTGAAGGGGTTTCCATGGCTAACATTGAGATCTACACCAAGGCAACCTGCCCGTTCTGTCATCGCGCCAAGGCGCTGCTGAACAGCAAGGGAGCTGCGTTTAGCGAGATTGCCATCGATGGTGATAACGTCAAGCGCGAAGCAATGATCGCGCGCAGTGGGCGAACCACCGTGCCTCAGATTTTCATCGATGGCCAACATATTGGCGGCTGTGATGATTTACATGCACTTGATGCTCGCGGTGGGCTGGATCCGCTGCTGTAAACCAGCGGCGGTCCCACTGCCAAGATGTGGGTATTGCAACCACTGAGTGTCTCTAAGGATAGTTAACCAAGGGTATTACACACATGTCAGAACAAAACAGCACAGAGATGGCTTTCCAGATCCAACGCATTTACACCAAGGATATCTCATTCGAAGCGCCAAACGCTCCGCAGGTATTCCAGCAAGAATGGCAGCCAGAAGTTAAGCTCGATCTGGATACGGCTTCCAGCCACCTGGCAGACGACGTCTACGAAGTGGTACTGCGCGTTACCGTTACCGCCTCTCTGGGTGAAGAAACTGCATTCCTGTGTGAAGTTCAGCAGGCAGGTATCTTCTCCATCTCCGGTATCGAAGGCACGCAACTGGCACATTGCCTGGGTGCATACTGCCCGAACATCCTGTTCCCGTATGCGCGTGAGTGCATCACCAGCCTGGTTTCTCGTGGTACCTTCCCGCAGTTGAATCTGGCACCGGTAAACTTTGACGCGCTGTTCATGAGCTATTTGCAGCAGCAGGCGGAAGGCGAAAGCGCTGAACCTCATCAGGATGCCTGATGAATACCGTCAATGCTTCAATGACTGTAATCGGTGCCGGCTCGTACGGCACCGCTTTAGCCATTACGCTGGCGCGTAATGGCCACCCGGTAGTGCTGTGGGGGCATAACCCCGAGCAGATCCAGATTCTGCAGCGCGATCGCTGCAATCAGGCGTTCCTTCCCGGCGTTCCTTTCCCCGATGCCCTGTTGCTCGAAACCGACCTTGCTCGTGCATTAGCGGCCAGCCGTGATGTGCTGGTGGTGGTGCCTAGCCACGTGTTTGGTGACGTATTGCGTCAGTTGAAACCTCACCTGCGCCCGGATGCCCGCATCGTATGGGCGACCAAAGGTCTGGAAGCGGAAACGGGGCGGCTGTTGCAAGACGTGGCTCGTGAGGCTCTGGGGGATACCATCCCACTGGCGGTCGTTTCTGGGCCAACGTTTGCCAAAGAGCTGGCGGCCGGATTGCCAACGGCGATCGCCCTCGCCGCCACCGACGAGCAGTTTGCCGAAGATTTACAGCAGCTGTTGCACTGTGGCAAAAGCTTCCGCGTTTACAGCAACCCGGATTTCATCGGGGTACAGCTGGGCGGCGCGGTGAAAAACGTGATTGCCATCGGTGCCGGTATGTCCGACGGTATCGGTTTTGGTGCCAACGCGCGTACCGCATTGATCACCCGTGGTCTGGCAGAAATGAGCCGTCTCGGTTCGGCATTGGGTGCCGATCCTTCCACCTTTATGGGCATGGCTGGGTTGGGCGATCTGGTGTTAACCTGCACGGATAATCAATCGCGCAACCGTCGTTTCGGTATTATGCTGGGGCAAGGCAAGGGCGTGCAGGAAGCGCAGGATAGCATCGGCCAGGTGGTTGAAGGCTATCGCAATACCAAAGAGGTATTGGCACTGGCGCAGCGCTTTGGCGTGGAAATGCCGATCACCGAACAGATCTATCAGGTGCTGTACTGTAATAAAAATGCCCGCGAGGCAGCGTTGACTCTACTTGGGCGCACCAAGAAAGACGAAAAGCACAGTGCCTGACCTTGGCTGCGGTGCAGCAATGTATCGCGTCACGACAATTTGATTAGGTTACCCTGCCGGGATCAGGCGGGGCAGCCTGTTTTGGCAGAGAGGAAGCGATGTCGTCAGAAGAGTTAGAACAGGTCTGGAGCAGCATTAAATCAGAGGCGAGAGCACTGGCAGATTGTGAACCGATGCTGGCTAGCTTTTTCCACGCGACCTTGCTCAAGCATGAAAATCTGGGCAGTGCGCTCAGCTACATTCTGGCGAACAAACTGGCTAATCCGATCATGCCGGCAATCGCCGTGCGTGAGGTGGTGGAAGACGCCTATCGTTCCGACGCTCAAATGATCGTCTCAGCGGCCCGCGATATTCTGGCGGTGCGGCTGCGCGACCCCGCAGTAGATAAATATTCAACGCCGTTGCTATACCTGAAAGGTTTCCATGCCTTGCAGGCATACCGTATCGGCCATTGGTTGTGGATGCAGGGCCGTCAGGCATTGGCGATCTACCTGCAAAATCAAATCTCGGTTGCCTTTGGGGTGGATATTCACCCGGCGGCTACCATCGGCTGCGGCATCATGCTCGACCACGCCACCGGCATTGTGATCGGTGAAACCGCCGTGGTGGAGAATAACGTCTCTATCCTGCAGTCGGTAACCCTGGGCGGGACAGGCAAAACCAGCGGCGATCGCCACCCTAAAATCCGCGAAGGCGTGATGATTGGTGCGGGGGCTAAAATCCTCGGCAATATCGAAGTGGGCAAAGGGGCCAAGATCGGTGCCGGTTCCGTGGTGCTACAGCCCGTGCCACCACATACTACCGCCGCAGGCGTGCCCGCACGTATTGTTGGCCGCCCGGAGAGCGATACGCCATCGATGGATATGGACCAGTACTTCAACGGTGCCAATCACGGGTTTGAGTACGGCGACGGTATCTGAATAGCTTTTCAGTCGTTATTGCTAATTATCTCTAATACCCACTAAACCCCTTGTAAACCGGCATGTGGAAACAAAATCACATACCGGTTTATCCCTGTGTGTCCCCCTGAAGAAAGACATGAAAATTGCACTACAATGCAAGTTGCATTATAGTGCAATAGTGGCAAAGACACAGGGATGGAAAGATGCTTACAGTAATCTATCACTACGAAGCGGAAAAGGAATTGAAGGCGTTGCCCCCGACCGTTGCGGCAAAACTGTCCCGGATTATCAGCAAGCTTGAAAGTGATCCCCGACAACTGAGAGAACCAGATACAAAGCCCCTAGGTAATGGACTCTATGAGATCCGTTCCATGGGCAAAGATATCGCACGTGGCATGTGGGTTTATCAGAAGGGTGAGAGGATCTTTATGCTCAGAATTTTTATTAAAAAGACGCCAAAAACACCAAGAAATGAGATAGATCTGGCCATGCAGCGACTGGAGGAAATGATCAATGACAAAGTATAAAACACATTCGCAAGTTCAGGCCGAGATGATGGAAAACAGCGAGTTTAAGGCTGCGATTGAGGATGAAATGCGCAAAGAGCGTTTGCAGGCAACCTTGGCAGAGTGGCGAAATATCGCAGGACTTACTAGTGCACAAGTCGCAAAGGCAATGGGTGTGAATGCTTCAACAGTCAGCAGAATGGAAAACAACGTAACGAAATCGAGCGTTGAAACCATTGCTCGCTATGCAAAAGCTTGCGGTATTGATCATGTGACGATTTCCTTCTGATTAACGACAGCGTTATTTTCTCTCTCCGTGGAGCTGCGCCTTGAACCGCCTGACCGAAAAGCAGCTCCAGACTCTCTTGCTGCAAAAAAACCTCGCCAAGCAAACAGTCCCCGAAGTTTCATTAACTACGGCGCTGGCTGCTGCTTTCAAGACGATGATCCAGCAGGGTGAGTTCATCACCGGCCAACGTTTACCGGCCAGCCGTGCGTTGGCAGCCTCACTGCAGTTATCTCGAGGGACCATTGAGAACTGTTATACGGCGCTGGAAACCGAGGGATACGTCTGCAGAGAGGTGGGGCGGGGAAGCTTTGTCGCCCAAAGACAGCAACCTTTGCTGGGCCTGACTAGCGAGCACTCAGTTGCATCTTTCGGCGGCCAGGTTACATTGAGCCGGAGATCGTCACAGCATACCAGGCCTGAATCAGGCAACTTGCCCCAGCAGCGGGCATTTAGCCCCGGCATGCCTGAAACCCGCAATTTTCCGATCCATACCTGGCTCAGGCTATATCAGCAAACCGTCAAAGAAGAGGGGCTGTCTATCTCGGCGGGCAGCAACTTGCAGGGCAATATTCACCTGCGGGAGGCGATTTGCGATTTCCTGCTGGCCGAGCGGGGCGTGAAGGCGCAGGCCGATCGAATTCTGATTGTGAGCAGTACGCAGCAATCGCTGTCTTTATGTGCGCAGGTCCTGGCGGATGCTGGCGATAGCGTCTTTATCGAAAATCCGGGGTATACCGGTGCGATTAAGGCCTTGCGGGCGGCCCAGCTAAAGCCTATCCCGATTACCGTGGATGAGCAGGGGATCTGTACCGATGAAATCATTCGCTCTCAGGCTAACGGCAAATTTGTCTATGTCACCCCTTCTAACCAATATCCTACCGGGCGAGCACTTTCGCTGGCCAGGCGGTTGGCATTAATTGAGGCGGCTAAAACACGGGATATGTGGATCATCGAAGATGATTATGACAGCGAGTTTCACTACCAAGGCATTGCGACGGCCTGTTTGCAGGGGTTAGACCCCCATCAGCGCACCATTTATATGGGCACCTTCAGTAAAACCCTGTTCCCGGATCTGCATGTGGCTTATATGGTACTGCCAGAAGCGCTGGTAAAACCCATGACCACCGCGCGGGCGAATACGGACAGCCAGGTTTCGGGGATCGCTCAGCGTACGCTGGCAAAATTCATTATGCAGGGACATTATCGAGAACATGTCCTGACCATGAAGAAAATATATTCATCCCGTGCGGCGCTGTTTATTAATGAGATCAACAAGCACTGCGGCTTAAAGGTGAAGGTTATAGTGCCTAACTGCGGCTTGCAAATACTCTGCCTGGTGGAAAGTAAACAGCTTGAGCAAGCTGTTGCCCATCGCGCTTCTGAGTATAATTTAACGCTTAGAAGCGTTGCCGAGTTTTGTACTGCAGATATTCCCTTATCTGGCTGGCTGCTGGGTTTCGCGGCTCTGGATCCTATTGAGATAGCCTATAACGTCGAGCAGTTTTCCCAGTTGCTAACGCGCTGTTTAAACGAGAGGCTTAATTAGCCACTTGAAATGGTCCGGTGTCTATCACGGATTGGTCCATTAACCCCACCCTATGGCATCGCCTATACTTGCGCCACTTTGAACATGCAGGGGTAGGACTATGTTGATGACTAAAAATAGCGTTACCATCAGGGAAATAATCGCTTCAGATAGAGCGGGTTGGGAACATCTGTGGCAGCAGTATCTGCACTTTTATCGTGCCGATGTCAGCGCCGAAATTACCGAAAAAACCTTTATCCGCCTGTGCCAAAAACAGGATTTGGTCGGCCTGGTCGCCGTTAACGATCAGGGGCAGATCCTAGGCTTTATGCATTTGGTTTATCACGCCTCGACGTGGAGCGATAAAAACTATTGTTATATTGAAGATCTGTTCGTTGATAAAAGCGCGCGGGGACAAAACGTAGCGGAGAGCTTATTTAATGAAGCTTATCAACAGGCGGAAGTGAGAGAGTCAAGCCGTGTTTACTGGATGACCCAGGAGTTCAATTCTTCTGCCCGTTCGCTATACGATAAAATCGGCCAAAGAACCTCGTTTATTATTTATAGTAAAAAATAGTACGGTGTTAAAAATAAGGCGACGGGGTTTAACCGTCGCCTGGCTGGCAGGCGATCGCCCAATAGGGATTACTCTTTAAGCAGTGCGCCCGCATAACCCAGTTGGCGCCAGGCTTCGTAAACCACCACCGAGACGGCATTGGACAGATTCATGCTGCGGCTTTGGGCTTGCATGGGAATACGGATCTTCTGCTGTGCGGGCAAGGCATCCAGAATGCTGGCGGGCAGTCCACGGGTTTCCGGGCCAAACAGCAGATAATCCCCAGCCTGATAGCTGACTGCGCTATGCGCCGGTGTGCCTTTGGTGGTCAGGGCAAACAGCCGCTGTGGATTTTCGCTGGCGAGGAAGGCGGAGTAGTCGGCATGACGCTTGATGCAGGCAAATTCGTGATAATCCAACCCGGCACGGCGCAGGCGTTTGTCGTCCCACGGGAAGCCCATAGGTTCGATCAGATGCAGTTGGAAACCGGTGTTGGCACACAGGCGAATGATGTTGCCGGTGTTCGGCGGAATTTCAGGTTCAAATAAAACGATATTCAGCATGTAAAAAGCCCCTCATGACGAGGGGCGCAGAATAGCAAAATCTTTGGGTGCTGGCGATTAACGCTGATGCAGCGGCAACCATAACACCAGACGCAGGCCACCTAGCGGGCTGTCTTCCGCTTTCACCCAGCCGCGATGCTGATTGACGGCGGATTCGACGATGGCCAAGCCCAACCCGGTACCGCCGGATTGGCGATCGCGTGCTTCATCGGTGCGATAGAACGGCCGGAAAATCTGCTCACGATCTTCCGGGCTGACACCTGGGCCATCATCATCCACCACGATGGTGATCCCCTGATTATCGGCGCTGAATGCCACCGCGATGCGCGTATCGGAATAACGCAGGGCATTACGCACGATATTCTCCAGCGCACTGTCCAGGGCACCTGCGTTGCCGTAAATCGTCCATGGGCCTGGAGGGGAGGTGACCTCCAGCTGTTTGCCCATCTGTTCGGCTTCGAAACTGGCGTTGTCCAGCACGTCGGCCCACAGTTCGTTGGCCTTCAGCAGTTCGCGCACCAGCTCGCTCTTCTGTTGGCCACGGGATAGCAACAGCAGGTCGTTAATCATCGAATCCAGGCGTTGGGCTTCGGTTTCGATACGCGCCAGCTCATGGCCTTCACCGTGGCGGCGGCGCATCAGGGCGGTTGCCAGCTGCAGACGCGTTAACGGGGTGCGCAACTCGTGGGAGATATCGGAGATCAGCCGTTGCTGGGCCGTCATCATCCTTTCGAGCGCGCTGATCATCTGGTTGAAACTGGCCCCGGTGGCAAGGAACTCCTGCGGCCCGGCTTCCAGCTCAGGGTGTTGCTTAAGGTTGCCACGGGCTACATCATCGGCGGCATTTTTCAACTTACGCGCCGGTTTGGCAAGACTCCAGGCCAGCCACAGCAACAGTGGGGCACTGATCAGCATGGTGACGATCAGCAGCAGCAGCGGCCGGTCGAACATCAGGTTGATAAAATCGGACTGCGAGCTGCTGGCCGGGCGGATCAGGTACAACTGGTAGTTGTCTTCACCATCGCGCACCGAGAACGGGCCAACCAGCTCGACGCGGCCATATTTTTTCTTTTGCGGTTGGTCGGAGTTGTCCGACTGGCCGATAAAGTTGCGCACGATCTGCATTTCGTTGCGCTGCGCGCCGATCACTCGCCCTTCGCTGGTCACCAACAACAGGCGCTGGCCCGGCGGTGCCCATTTTTCGATGGCGCGGAACAGGCGGCGCCACCACATCAGATCGTTGGCCGGATCGTTTTGCAGTTCGGCTTCGACATGCTGTTCCAGCATCAACCCCTGCCGCTGTTCACTTTCCAGCAGCGTGGTCATTTGGCGGGAGTCGAGTTTGGGCACCATCAACACCAACATCAGCACCAGGGCCAATGTGAACCAGAAAATGGCGAAGATGCGTGCCGTCAAGCTGTTGATCATGCTGCAGATACCATCAAGTAGCCCCGTCCGCGCAGGGTTTTGAACCAAGGATGCCCATCTTTGCGGTCCGGCAGTTTGCGCCGCAGGTTGGAGATATGCATATCAATGGCGCGATCGAACGGCGTCAGGCGTTTGCCCAGCACTTCCTGGCTGAGGAGTTCACGGGATACTACCTGGCCGAGATGCTGTGCCAGCAGATATAACAGGGTAAATTCGGTGCCCGTCAGATCCAGCACCTGCCCGTCGAAGCTGGCTTCCTGGCGGCCGGGGTTCAGCTGCAGGCCGTCAACATCCAGCGTAGGTGCGCTGGTATCCACATTCTGTTGCTGTTCGCTCCAGTTGGAACGGCGCAGAATGGCCCGGATGCGCGCAACCAGTTCGCGATCGTTAAAGGGTTTTGCCAGATAGTCGTCCGCACCGAGTTCCAGGCCAAGTACCCGGTCCAATTCGCTGCCGCGAGCGGTGAGCATGATCACCGGAGTCTGGTGGTGCTGACGCAATTCTTTCAGCGTATCGATACCGTTTTTCTTCGGCATCATGATATCGAGCAACAGCAGATCGATGGAGCTGTCCAGTAACGACAACGCCTGTTCACCGTCGTGAGCCACGACGATGTTAAAGCCTTCCATTTCAAGCAGTTCTTTCAGTAGCGAGGTGAGCTCGCGGTCGTCGTCAACTAACAGAATTTTGTGCATATGTGATTTACCTCCTGACGCAAAATACGTCATCAACTGTTGCTATTCCATGACTTTACGTAGTTTTACATGCCCTGACGCATGTTTGCAGGTGCAGCGATACACTGCTCCTCGTTGATTCGCAAAGTGAGAAAGCTCGAGGAGTAAAAATGGTTAAGGTGACCGCAGTAGTTATGGCATCAATTTTGGCATTTGGTTCTACCGCTGCCTTTGCTGCTGATACTACACCGGAAACTGTCCAACCTCCTGCTAATGATGCACTGTTGAGAGCGCTTGGCCAGAATCACATGTTCGACGGCGTTCGCTTGACCGAACAGCAACGCCAGCAAATGCGCGATTTGATGCGCCAGGCCCGTTACGATCTGCCTGGTGTTAATGTAGATGAAGTGGAAACCATGCATAAGCTGGTCACCGCAGATAAATTTGATGAAGCCGCCGTGCAGGCCCAGGCGGAAAAGATGGCTCAGGAACAGGTTAAGCGCCAGGTCGAAATGGCCCGGGTACGCAACCAAATGTATAACCTGCTGACGCCAGAGCAAAAAAGTGTTTTAGACCAGAAGCATCAGCAGCGTGTGCAGTTGATGAAGCAACAGATTTCTGGTTTGCAGCAAACTTCTGCCCAGAAGTTGAGTATGACCGAGTAATCCCCTGTTTTTCCTTGCCATAGACACCATCCCTGTCTTCCCCCTCATGATGAGGGGGTTTTTTTTATTCCTATTAAATAAATTCACTTAAAAAAACAATTCGTTAGCTATTTTCTGGAAGGCTGCGGATTTTCAAAAACCGTTGAGTGTGGACAGTATGTGGACGCGCCTTCAAACCTGGATACCTTATGAATACTTATCTAGGGAGAGCGACATTACTGCACGTTTTGCCAGATTTTTTTGCTTAGCTGACACGCATCCCGTCATGATGGCGGGACTTTTTTTACCCGGCATTCCGTTATACTGAAGCCCATAAACGTTAGTTGGGGTTTTTTATGGAACAGCAATATGCGCGGCTGGTACAGTCCGCTGCTTTAGCCGCCACCGGAATGGCTTCCATTCTACTGTTGATCAAGATTGTTGCCTGGTATCTCACCGGGTCGGTCAGCCTGTTGGCGGCTTTAGTGGATTCGTTGATGGATATTGCCGCATCGTTAACCAACCTGCTGGTGGTACGCTACTCGTTGCAGCCGGCTGATGAAGAGCACACCTTTGGCCATGGCAAGGCCGAGTCGCTGGCGGCGCTGGCGCAAAGCATGTTTATCTCCGGTTCTGCCCTGTTCCTGTTCTTGACCGGCTTCCAGCATCTGTATTCCCCGCAGCCCCTGAATTCGCCGGGCATAGGGGTAGCTGTAACTATCATTGCGTTGATTAGCACTTTCATCCTGGTGACCTATCAACGTTGGGTAGTCAGAAAAACGCGCAGCCAGGCGGTACGGGCCGATATGCTGCATTATCAGTCAGATGTGATGATGAATGGTGCTATTTTGATAGCACTTGGGCTAAGCTGGTACGGATTTCATCGTGCGGACGCGCTGTTTGCCCTGGGCATTGGGGTTTATATTCTCTATAGCGCGCTGCGTATGGGGTACGAGGCGGTGCAGTCCCTGCTGGATCGCGCCTTGCCGGATGAAGAGCGTCAGGCAATTATCGATGTGGTATCGTCTTGGCCGGGTATCAAAGGTGCCCACGATCTGCGTACGCGGCAGTCTGGGCCAACGCGGTTTATCCAGTTGCATCTGGAAATGGAAGACACCCTGCCGTTGATGCAGGCGCATATTCTGGCAGAACAGGTGGAGCAGGCATTGTTGCATCGTTTCCCCGGAGCCGACGTGATTATTCACCAAGATCCCTGTTCTGTTGTTCCTCAGGGCCGACAGGGGCATTGGGAACTATAATCAACTGACATAGGTCAATGTTGGGTGGATTGAGAAAACACGGTGTTAGCACGCCGTGCCATGTGAAGTTTTTTCCTTGATGTTGCGTGACCTGAATCAATTCAGCTGGGTGTTTTTGTTATAATATCCAGCAATAAAAGCCGTAAAGCTGGTTTTGCGCCGTTGGAGAGATACCCGGTGAGTCGGCGAATACAGAATTCTTAAGAAATTGCATCTACAGTTCAGAGGTAGTCATGATCAAGAAAATCGGTGTACTGACGAGTGGCGGTGACGCCCCAGGTATGAACGCTGCCATTCGTGGCGTTGTGCGTGCCGCGCTCACAGAAGGTCTGGAAGTATTTGGTATTTACGATGGCTACCTTGGTTTGTACGAAGATCGTATGGAGCAATTAGACCGCTATAGCGTGTCTGATATGATCAACCGCGGCGGCACCTTCCTGGGTTCTGCGCGTTTTCCAGAATTCAGGGATGACAGCGTGCGCGCCAAGGCGATTGAAAACCTGAAAAACCGCGGCATTGATGCGCTGGTGGTCATCGGTGGTGACGGCTCCTACATGGGGGCGAAGCGCCTGACCGAAGAGGGTTTCCCTTGCATCGGTTTGCCTGGCACCATCGATAACGACGTTGCAGGCACCGACTACACCATCGGTTACTTCACCGCGTTGGAAACCGTGGTGGAAGCCATTGACCGCCTGCGCGATACCTCTTCATCACACCAACGTATCTCTATCGTGGAAGTGATGGGGCGTTACTGTGGCGACCTGACCCTGGCGGCGGCCATTGCCGGTGGTTGTGAATTTATCGTTCTGCCGGAAATCGAATTCAGCCGTGACGATCTGGTTGACGAAATCAAAGCCGGTATCGCCAAAGGTAAAAAGCATGCCATCGTGGCGATCACCGAGCATATCTGTGATATCGACGAACTGGCACGCCATATCGAGCAGGAAACCAAGCGTGAAACCCGTGCTACCGTATTGGGCCACATCCAGCGTGGTGGTTCACCGGTTGCTTACGACCGTATTCTGGCTTCCCGCATGGGCGCGTACTCCATCGACCTGCTGCTGCAAGGTTACGGTGGCCGCTGCGTAGGGATCCAGAACGAGAAGATGGTGCACCACGACATCGTTGACGCGATCGAAAACATGAAGCGTCCGTTCAAGGGTGACTGGTTGGAAACGGCGAAAAAGCTGTACTAATCCAGCTTGAACGCCGCGAAATAGCCTCCTTTGTTGGGGGCTTTTTTTTATCGGTAGCCGCTATATTCCAGAATGGTCTAGTACAACATTTTTTATTCTTTAATTGTGAGGGAAGTTTCTGGCAGGCTTTGATGCTAAATCAACCGCTTGAGGTTGCGTCATTTTCTGGGGGAACGGCAATGCAAAAATGGGGTGTGGGTCTGACTTTACTGCTGTTGGCATCGGGTGCTATGGCGAAAGATATTCAACTGCTGAACGTCTCATACGATCCTACGCGTGAGTTCTACCAGGAATATAACACGGCGTTTGGTAAGTATTGGCAGCAGCAGACCGGCGATAAGGTTACCGTGCGTCAGTCACACGGCGGTTCCGGCAAGCAGGCGACCTCGGTGATTAACGGCATCGAAGCGGATGTGGTCACGCTGGCGTTGGCATACGACGTGGACGCGATTGCCGAGCGTGGTCGTATTGATAAAGCGTGGATCAAGCGCCTGCCAGACAACTCGGCACCTTACACCTCGACCATCGTTTTCCTGGTGCGTAAGGATAATCCAAAACAGATCCATGATTGGGCTGACCTGGTGAAGCCTGGCGTGTCGGTTATTACACCGAACCCGAAAACCTCTGGCGGTGCCCGTTGGAACTATCTGGCTGCCTGGGGTTATGCTCTGCACAAGAACGGTGGCGATAAAGCCAAGGCTCAGGAGTTCGTCAAACAGCTGTACCGAAATGTGGAAGTGTTGGATTCCGGTGCACGTGGCGCAACCAATACCTTCGTTGAGCGCGGCATCGGTGATGTGCTGATCGCCTGGGAAAACGAAGCTTTGCTGGCAGAGAAAGAGCTGGGTAAAGACAAGTTTGAAATCATCACCCCGAGCGAATCCATTCTGGCTGAACCGACGGTATCGGTGGTGGATAAGGTCGTTGATAAGCGCGGCACCCGTGATGTGGCTACGGCTTACCTGAAGTATCTGTATTCACCGGAAGGCCAGACCATTGCGGCCAACAACTACTACCGTCCACGTGATGCAGCCGTTGCAGCCAAATTCGCCGAGCAGTTTCCAAAACTGAAACTGTTCACCGTGGATGATACTTTTGGCGGCTGGACTGAAGCGCAGAAGGTGCACTTTGCCACCGGCGGGATTTTTGACGAAATCAGCAAGCGCTGATCGCCAATTTTGAGCCATAAAAAACCCCGGGAAACCGGGGTTTTGTCATTTCAGGCCGGATAAAATCAGGCTTTTTTCGCCAGGGCAGCGGCTTTGACGATCACGGCGAAAGCGTCAGCTTTCAGTGATGCGCCGCCAACCAGCGCGCCGTCGATGTCTGGCTGAGCAAACAGCTCTGCAGCGTTCTTATCGTTCACGGAACCGCCGTACTGGATGATCACTTCGGCAGCGACTGCAGCGTCTTGCTTGGCAATATGGTCACGGATAAATTTGTGTACTGCCTGAGCTTGCGCTGGGGTGGCAGATTTACCGGTACCGATAGCCCACACTGGCTCATAAGCGATGACGGTGCCTTTGAACGCTTCAGCGCCCTGGGTTTTCAGCACGGCGTCGATCTGGCGCGCACAAACTTCTTCGGTTTTACCCGCTTCGTTTTCTGCTTCGGTTTCACCGATGCACAGCACTGGGATCAGGCCAGCGGCTTTCAGCACGGCAAATTTCTCGGCGATCGCTGCGTCGGTTTCTTTGTGATAGGTACGGCGCTCTGAGTGGCCGATGATGATGTATTCAGCACCGACGTCTTTGAGCATGGTGGCAGAAACTTCACCGGTGAAGGCGCCAGACAGGTTGATGTCGACGTTCTGTGCGCCCAGAGCGATGCGGCTGCCACCCAGTGCGTGCTTGGCCAGATCCAGATACATGACTGGAGGTGCGATGGCAACGCCACAACCGTCAACGCTGCTCAGTTCTTTACGCAAGGCGGCGATCAGTTCGTTAACCATGTGAACGCTGCCGTTAAGCTTCCAGTTACCCATTACTAATGGATGACGCATGTGTTTTCCTCCAAAAAGGGGACGCGAGAGTCTAAATGACAACTGCCGGACAGGCAGTTTACCTGCCCAACAGTATAGAGATGAATCAGTGCAAAGGCTTTGCTTTTTGTCATTAATTGCTGGGGTATCAGGGTTCAGATAGCGTTAGCTTAATCGGTTCAACGGCGAAGGTTACCCCCTTATCGCCGTTATCTGCTACCACATAGCGTATTGCCCCGACCTGTTGTTGGTAGAAGTAGGAGCCTTTGCCTTTTTCCAGCAGGTTGTTCACCTTGATGATGCTTTCTTCCACGGTGAGTGTCGGTTCAAACTGGCGGCTCAGGGCTGCCATGTAGTTCACTGCGATGGCTTTGGCCGCTTTTTCTTCGCCATCCTGCAACAGCAAATGGGTAATTTGCAGGGTTTTAATCTTACCGGTGCCCTTTTCCAGCGCGGTAGAGGCGTACAGGTTTTCGTTAATCTTGCTGGCCGCGCGGGTCAGCAAAGGAGAGTCATCCTCTCTTGAGGGGACTACGCGGAATTCACCAATCGGCAGCGTTGGGTTGTCGCGGTTGTACTTTTCGCGAAATTGCACCACCGTCAGATCGAAGGTCGGCGCGCCAGCCAGCAAGTAGGGGGCGTTCGCCGGGGCTTCGGTAGGCGTATCCGGTGGATCGGCCCAAGCACTGCCGATGGGGGAGCACAGGCAGGCTATAACGATGATTTTTTTCAGCATGGTATACGGCATCGGTAACAAAGATGACTCCGATTAAAACGATAACCTGGGCGAATTGTCAAAAATTCCGCGTGATTGTCGTTTGCTGACGCAAGGCGGTGCGATGGTCTGCGTTTTTCCGGGGCTAGCTCAACCCGGTATGGCCTATGTTACACTGCGGCGCAGAATATGGGCAGGCCAAGAGTGCATGAATCGATGAGCTTACAGCAATGGTGTTTTTCCTTTAAGGGCCGTATCGGGCGGCGCGACTTCTGGATCTGGATGGCTGTCTGGGTAGTGCTGATGGCGGTGGCTTTCACGCTGGCCAACTACGATGTGGTAGCGATCCAGACCATCGCCTTTTGCATTGTGGCGCTGCTGTGGCCAACGGCGGCGGTGCTGGTCAAGCGCCTGCACGATCGCAATAAAAAGGGCTGGTGGGCGTTGCTGTTGATCCTGGCGTGGATATTGGCAGCCGGTAACTGGCAGATGTTGGCACCGGTCTGGCAGTGGGGCGTGGGGCGTTTTATTCCGACGCTGATTGTGGTGATGATGGCGATCGATCTGGGGGCTTTTCTGGGCACCCCAGGGGATAACCGATTCGGGCCAGAGGCCGAACCGGTAAAATTCCGCTGAACTACCAGTAATGCTCGCTGGTGATATGGCCCGGCTTGCGGCGCAGATGTTTGCGCATCTGGTACTTCTCTTTCAGCGTTTGCTGGGTATCTCGCACCATCTGCGGGTTGCCGCACAGCATCACATGGCTGGTTTCGGCATCCAGGGTCAAACCAACTGCCGCTTCCAGCCGCCCATCCTCCAGCAGAGCCGGAACGCGCCCGGTCAATGAGCCAGCCACCTCTTCGCGGCTGACCACGGTTTGAATGCGCAGTTTGCCGTTAAAACGCTGTTGCAGCTGCTGCATCAGCGGCAGGTAGCTGAGATCGCGGGCAAATCGTGCGGCGTGCACCAGTACCAGGTTGTTGAAGCGATCCAGATCTTTGCCTTCTTGCAGGATCGACAGATAAGGGCCGATGGCGGTGCCGGTCGCCAGCATCCATAAGGTGTCGCAGTCTGGCACTTCTTCGAGCACAAAGAATCCGGCGGCTTCTTTGGTGACCATCACTTCCGCTCCGGGCTGCAACTGATGGAGGCTTGGGCTGAGTTTTCCTTCCGGCACTGTGACCAGATAAAACTCCAGGTTGGGATCGCTGGGGGCATTAACGTAAGAATAGGCGCGCTGAACGCGCTCGCCGCCTATTTCTAGTGACAGCTTGGCAAACTGCCCGGCGGTGAAACTGTCGATCGGGGCATTGACGGTGATGCTGAACAAGCCATCGGTCCAATGTTGTACCCCTGTCACTTTGCCATTAACCCATTCAGCCATACTTTTAACGCTCCCGTGGTCGGATCAAATAAGCACAATGTCGTGAGCCGGAGATGGCATGCGCGGTACGTTCTATCCGGTAGCCTTTACCAAACAGGCGATGGAACAGCTGCAGTTCGGAGTTGCACAGGTTGCTGCAAGTATGGGCCGCCACGCCGATCGGACAGTGGTTTTCCACCAGCAACATGCCCTGCGGGCTTTCCAACAGTTCCGCCATATAGCCGTCACGCTGGCGCAGGTTAACCAGGCGGTTGAGCTTGCTGAGATGGTCTTCTTCCTCTGCCAGCTCATCGGCGTACCGGTGATAGAGTTTATCCTCGCGCGCCCGGATCAGCTTTTCTATACCTTCGGCACCGAACAGCTCATGTGCAGACTCCAGCAGGATCGCCGAAAGCCGATCGTGTCCGTCGGCAAACTGGGCATGGCCCTGTTGGGTCAAAGACCAGTAACGCGTCGGGCGGCCTACTTTGGCGCGCGTTTCCTCGTAGCAAACCAGCTCACGTTGTTCAAGGGATTGCAGATGCTGGCGGATCCCCATCGGCGTGATTTCCAGCCGCTCTGCCAGCATTTTGGCAGAATGAGGACCCAAGGTTTTTAACTGCAATAAAATCAGCTCTGGTGTTTTCATAAAACCCAAATCCCTGTGGCGGTATCTTATTTCAAGTTGATGGAAATAATTATCGATTAAGTGTTAAAGCTAATCTGATGCAAGTTTATCATTTTTAACTCTTTCCCGTTATGACAACAGATACGTACAGTTTGATTTACGAGACTGGTAGCGATAGGTGCCAGTGTGACGGCGATCTATATTTGCCCGAAACTCGCTAAAAAAATCAGATTTGTTAGCTTATGCGTCGCTGAGAAGCTGCTCTGTGGTTCCCCCTGGGGTATTGGGCGGGGTTGAGTGTCGCAATACTGAATAAGTTAATGAAGATAATGAGAAAAGTTGAGAACTTCCACCTGCTGGTGATGCTGATCCTGCTGGTTGCCGTCGGTCAGATGGCACAAACCATTTATGTACCAATTATCGCCGATATTGCCCGCGATCTCTCGGTGCCCTCCGGCTCCGTGCAGCGCGTTATGGCGGCTTATCTGCTGACCTACGGCTTCTCGCAGCTGATCTACGGACCGCTTTCCGATCGCATTGGCCGCCGCCCGGTGATCCTGGCTGGCATGATGATTTTCCTACTTGGTGCCTTGGGCGCTTTGCTGGCCAACAGCCTATCGATGTTGGTAGCCGCCAGCGCGGTTCAGGGTATGGGCACCGGCGTGGCGGGCGTGATGGCCAGAACCATGCCGCGCGATCTGTATGCAGGCACTTCCCTACGTTATGCCAATAGCCTGCTGAATATGGGCATTCTGGTCAGCCCGCTGTTGGCTCCTGTGATTGGCGGGGGATTGGCGATGATGTTTGGCTGGCGGGCTTGTTATGGCTTCCTGCTGGTGTTGTGCGCCGGTGTAGCGTTTGCCATGTTCCGCTGGTTGCCGGAAACCCGGCCGCAGCAAACGGAAAAACGCCGTATGCTTTCCAGCTTCCGCCAACTGCTGGCGGACGGCACCTTCAGCTGCTATCTGGTGATGTTGATCGGTGCTCTGGCCGGTATCGCCGTCTTTGAAGCCAGCTGTGGCGTGTTGATGGGCGGGGTGTTGGGCCTGAGCGGTTTGACCGTCAGTATCCTGTTTATCTTGCCGATCCCGGCGGCGTTCTTTGGTGCCTGGTATGCCGGGCGTGACGGCAAATCCTTCCACAGTCTGATGTGGCATTCGGTGATCAGTTGCCTGTTGGCCGGGCTGATGATGTGGATCCCTGGTTGGTTCGGGGTGATGAATATCTGGACGCTGATCGTGCCTGCGGCGTTGTTCTTCTTCGGTGCCGGGATGCTATTCCCCTTGGCGACCACCGGTGCGATGGAGCCGTTCCCTTATCTGGCCGGGGCGGCGGGTGCTCTGGTGGGCGGCATGCAGAATATGGGGTCTGGACTGGCGACATGGTTGTCAGCCATGCTGCCGCAAACCGGGCAGTTCAGCCTTGGCTTGCTGATGTTTGCCATGGCGTTGTTGATTTTGCTGTGCTGGTGGCCGCTATCGAGCCGTATGCAGCATCAGGGACATACCGCCTGATAGAAACGGGGCGCGCTCTGCGCCCCTGAGCATTAAAGCAGGAATTCGTGCAGCGCTGCGTCTTTGCGATCCAGATAGTGGGTCGAACGGATGCGGCGGATAGTGCGCGATTTGCCCCGGATCAACAGGGTTTCGGTGGTGGCCATATTGCCTTTGCGGCTGATGCCCTCCAGCAGATCGCCTTTGGTGATCCCGGTCGCGGCAAAGATCACGTTATCGTTGCGCGCCATTTCATCCAGAACCAACACTTTACCGGCTTCGATGCCCATTTCTTTACAGCGGGCCAGCTCCTGCTCGCCAATACGGCGATTATCTTCGTTATCCCCTTTGACCTGATGGCGAGCCAGCAGGCGGGCTTGCATATCGCCATCCAACGCACGGATCACCGCAGCGGAGATCACGCCTTCCGGTGCGCCACCGATGCCGTACATCACATCCACTTCGCTTTCCGGCATACAGGTCAGGATCGAGGCGGCGACATCACCGTCGGGAATAGCGAAAACCTTCACCCCGAGCTGCTGCATTTCTGCGATCACCGCATCGTGGCGCGGTTTAGCCAACGTGATCACCGTCAGCTCCGTCAGTGGTTTACCCAGGCAGGCAGCGACGTTGTTCAGGTTGGTGGCTAGCGGCAAGTTGAGATCGATCACCCCACGCGCCTGTGGGCCGACGACCAGTTTTTCCATATACATATCAGGAGCGTGCAGGAAGGTGCCGCGGTCGCCTACCGCCAGGACAGCCAGCGCATTGGATTGCCCCATTGCGGTCATGCGCGTACCTTCGATGGGATCGACGGCGATATCCACCGCATCGCCCAGCCCGGTGCCGACGTTTTCGCCGATATACAGCATCGGGGCTTCATCAATCTCACCTTCACCGATCACGATCCGGCCATCGATATCCACTCTGTTGAGCATAATGCGCATGGCATTGACGGCGGCACCGTCGGCGGCGTTTTTGTCACCACGCCCCAACCATTTATAACCCGCAAGTGCGGCGGCTTCGGTAACGCGGGAAAATTCGATGGCTAATTCACGTTTCATGGCAAACCTGTCAGTGAGAAAAGGGAAGAAAATATCGGCAAAGTTTACCACAGGGGGGAGCTGGCAGGGCGAGGCAATAAAAACGCTGCCCGAAGGCAGCGCTGTTGCAGGGTAAAACGAATCAGTCGTGATCTTCCCAGGCTTGTGCACGAGCCACGGCCTTTTTCCAGCCGCTGTAACGGAAATTACGCTCGGTAGTTTCGATACCCGGACGGAATTCACGCTCGATGTTGGCTTTGCTCTTCACCTCATCCAGATCGCTCCAGTAGCCAATCGCCAGCCCGGCCAGATAGGCCGCGCCCAACGCCGTCACTTCACGCACTTCAGGACGTTCGACACGGGTGCCGAGGATATCGGACTGGAACTGCATCAGGAAGTTGTTGGCTACCGCACCACCGTCCACACGCAGCGATTGCAGACGGGTATTGGCATCGGCCTGCATAGCATCCAGCACGTCGCGGGTCTGGTAGGCGATAGACTCCAGCGTGGCGCGGATGATGTGGTTGCTGTTGACGCCGCGGGTCAGGCCGAAGATGGCGCCACGGGCATACGGGTCCCAGTAGGGGGCACCCAGGCCGGTAAAGGCGGGTACCACGTAGACGCCATTGCTGTCTTTGACCTTGGTGGCGAAGTATTCGGAGTCTGCGGCATCGCTGATCAGTTTCAGCTCGTCGCGCAGCCACTGGATAGAGGCCCCACCAATAAACACCGCACCTTCCAGCGCATAGTTCACTTCCCCGCGTGGGCCGCAGGCGATGGTAGTCAGCAGGCCGTGGCTGGAGCGTACTGCCTCTTTGCCAGTATTCATCAACAGGAAGCAGCCGGTGCCGTAGGTGTTTTTCGCCATACCCGGCTGAACGCAGAGTTGGCCATACAGCGCCGCCTGCTGGTCACCGGCGATCCCGGCGATAGGAATACGCGTCCCGCCTTTACCCCCGATGTTGGTCTGGCCATACACTTCGGAAGAAGGGCGGACTGCTGGCAGCATGGCGCGTGGGATATCCAGCGCCTCCAGCATACGATCGTCCCAGTCCAGCTCATGGATGTTGAACATCATGGTACGTGAGGCGTTGGTGTAGTCGGTCACGTGAACCCGCCCTTGGGTCATCTTCCACACCAGCCAGGTGTCGACGGTACCAAACAGCAGTTCACCGCGCTTGGCACGTTCGCGCGCGCCTTCGACGTGGTCGAGGATCCATTTGACCTTGGTGCCCGAGAAGTAAGGGTCAACCACCAGGCCGGTATTGTGGCGGATATACTCTTCCAGGCCATCACGCTTGAGTTTTTCACAGATGTCGGCGGTGCGACGACACTGCCAGACGATCGCGTTATAAATCGGCTTCCCGGTCTCTTTTTCCCAGACGATGGTGGTTTCACGCTGGTTGGTAATGCCGATCCCGGCGATTTGGTCCGAACTGATATCGGCCTTGGCCAGCACTTCGACCAAGGTGGAACTTTGTGAGGACCAGATTTCCATCGGGTCGTGCTCTACCCAGCCGGCCTTCGGGTAGATCTGCGTAAATTCACGCTGTGAAACCGCAACAATATTGGCATCGTGATCGAGCACTACGGCACGTGAACTGGTGGTTCCCTGGTCGAGGGCGACAATGTATTTTTTTTCGGTTGTCATAATTTTGAGTCCTACTGTGGTTAACCGTTTAAAGCCGTGCCAATCACGCTTTACGTTGTTCTGGTTTAGTGGCGGGTTGCTCTTCCTCGAAGCAAACGTCACAAGGCAGATGGCGACCGATCAGCGCGCGATAACCAAAGGCACCCAAACCTGCACCGACGATAGGGCCGAAGATAGGCACCAGGAAGTAAGGGATGTCGCGAGCGCCGGTGAAGGCCACGTTGCCCCAACCCGCTAGGTAGGCGAACACTTTCGGGCCAAAGTCACGCGCCGGGTTCAGTGCAAAGCCGGTTAATGGTCCCATAGAGGCACCGATGACGGCAATCAGAATACCGATCAACAGCGGTGCCAGCGGGCCGCGTGGAATGCCGTTGCCGTCGTCTGTCAGTGCCAGGATCAGGCACATCAGGATGGCGGTGATCACGGTTTCTACCAGGAAGGCCTGGCCAACGGAGATATGTGCATTGGGATACGTCGAGAAAATGCCGGCCAATTCGAGGCTTTCGTTGCTGCCACGCACCATCTGGTGGGCGGCTTCAAAATCAAAGAACAGACTGTAATACAGCCCGTAAACCAATGCTGCCGCGCAAAAGGCCCCCGCAATCTGCGCAACGATGTAAGGGAGTACTTTGCGTCCATCAAAGCAGGCGAACAGCCACAGCGCGAGCGTGACGGCCGGGTTCAGGTGAGCACCGGAAATGGCGGCGGTCAGATAGATGGCCATCGCCACCCCCAGGCCCCAAATGATACTGATTTCCCATTGGCCGAAGCTGGCACCTGCCAGTTTCAGCGCTGCAACACAGCCTACGCCAAAGAAAATCAACAGACCGGTGCCGAGGAATTCAGCGATGCACTGGCCTTTTAAGGTCGGACTGATGGTTTGGCTCATAATATTATTGTCCTGCAGACGACGGTTATAGGTTATCTAGGCTTGGCGCGTTGGCGTTGTGGCCTTGAGCTACAGAGTTTTTCTTCACGTCCTCTTATCGGTTGAGGATGTGATGTAAATTTATCGTTAACGAGCATAAACGAGAAATAGCGAAATCAAAATGTGTGTACTTCGTCATAAAATTGAGCGAATTCGCGTTGTTCGGTGTTCTTTCTGCGCCATAAAACGGTGATCTGACCAGTTATTTTGTCTCTATTTGTTAACAACCCTGCCGTTTGGCAGCGGTGACTTTCAGCTTTGACCGATAGCCAGGGTAGGAAAATTGCAACAGAGTGCGCGTTGGGTCGGTATGTTGCTAGACACTGGGGGGCTGGCTACTTACAATCGTTTTTATTGCGGGAAAGATTTTATCGAAACAGGCGTTGGGCCTGTTGGTTACGCGAGCATATTCGCAGTCGCTGCAGCTAAGGTTGCGGCGCTACTTATGGATGTACGCCTTGCTATCATGAGGGGACTGAAGAATGTCATTTGAAGTATTTGAAAAACTGGAAGCAAAAGTTCAGCAGGCGATCGATACCATCACGCTGTTGCAGATGGAAATTGAAGAGCTGAAAGAGAAAAACAATTCCCTGTCTCAGGAAGTCCAGAGTGCTGCGGGTAACCACGAGTCACTGGTGCGTGAAAACCAGCAGCTGAAAGAAGAGCAGCACGTGTGGCAAGATCGCCTGCGCGCATTGCTGGGTAAAATGGAAGAAGTCTGATCCATTAGCTCCAACGAAAAGGGCGCCTCAGGCGCCCTTTGTCATTTTCTGCGGTTACTCGATATCGAGCGGATCTTCAGAAAGGATGATGCCGGTGTTGTCGGCATACAGATGATCGCCAGAGAAGAAGGTCACACCGCCAAAATTAACGCGGATATCACTTTCGCCTATCGCTTCGCTGGTGGCTCCTACCGGGATTGCTGCCATCGCCTGAATGCCGATGTCCAGTTCTTCCAGATCGTCCACCTGGCGCACCGCACCGTAAACCACGATGCCTTCCCATTCGTTCTGAGTCGCCAGACGGGCCAGCTCCGCGTCGATCAGGGCACGGCGTACCGAGCCGCCGCCGTCGATCACTAACACGCGGCCACGGCCGTTTTCTTCGAGCAGTTCAAACAGCAGGCCGTTATCCTCGAAGCATTTCACCGTAGTGATTTGCCCGCCAAATGAAGTACGCCCGCCAAAGTTGGAGAACAGAGGCTCAACTACGTTGACCTCTTCCTGATAGATATCGCAAAGTTCGGAAGTATCGTATTTCATAGGATTTTACGTCTGTTTGCCGCTGGAATAACCAGTATATCCCTTTATTCGCCCCGTTGGCAAAATCATCAGTGCCAGGATGCGTTCTGCTACGCATGTCTCAACTAACTGAGCACCACGCCAATCGCAAACAGCACGTTGGCGAGCAACGCGGCCTTGACCATATGTTCCAGCATTGGACGCATGCCGACGGCCGTAGGGTCACGTAAGACACGCATTCCGTGGCGATACAGAAACGGGATGGCCAGCACAAACAGCCAGCCCCATAGGCTGTGCAGGTTAAGCAGGGTAAACAGGGCAAAGCAGACCACGGCGGCGATCAGCAGCGTTGCGTGGTAATAGCGCGCATTCTGTGGACCCAGGCGGACGGCCAGGGTATTTTTGCCGTTAGCGCGGTCACTTTCGATATCGCGCAGATTATTGATGTTCAACACCGCCGCTGCGAGCAGACCACAGGCGGTGGCTGGCAACATTACGACGCTATCGAAAGTGTGAGTCTGTAGATAGTAAGTGCCTGCCACGCTGAGCCAGCCGAAAAACACCAATACCGAAATATCGCCCAGCCCCAGATAACCGTAAGGTTTGGTGCCCACGGTGTAGGTAATGGCCGCGACAATCGCTAGCCCGCCCAGCACCAGGAAGCCCACCACATCGCTGGGTTTTTCACAGGCGACGGCGATTAGCCAGCAACCGGAAATGGCGATCAGCACTACCGTCAGCATCAAGGCCCGTTTCATCTGGCTTTGGGTGATCATGCCCTTTTGCATGCCGCGCAACGGACCGATACGGTCTTCTTTATCGCTGCCTTTTACCGCATCACCGTAATCGTTGGCCAGGTTGGAGAGGATCTGCAGCAGACCTGCGGTCAGCAGAGCCAACAGCGCCACGCCGGGCTTCAGGCTGCCCTGCCAGGCGGCGATCGCGGAACCGACAACGATGGAGGCAAAGGCCAATGGCAGGGTTCGTGGTCGTAAACTTTCCAGCCAGGCTCTGGCCGGGGTGGTGGTGGTTGATGAGCTCATATTTCGCTTCAGTAAGTCAAAAGACGGTGTCCGTTAAAAATAAATGTGGGAGGCAATGCCTCCCACAAAGATAACTGACAGGACAGTGATAGAGCGATTATAGGATAAAACGACTCAGATCTTCATCCGCTACCAGTTCATCCAGATGATTGCGCACGTATTCGGCGTCAATTGTAATGGATTGGCCGCCAATTTCACTCGCATCGTACGAAATATCTTCCATCAGACGCTCCAGCACGGTGTGCAAACGACGTGCGCCGATGTTTTCGGTGCTTTCGTTAACCTGCCAGGCGGCTTCAGCGATGCGGCGGATACCGTCAGCGGTGAAATCGATGGTGACGCCTTCGGTAGCCATCAACGCTTTGTACTGCTCGGTAAGCGACGCGCTTGGCTCGGTCAGGATACGTTCAAAATCTTCCGTGGTCAGCGCTTGTAGCTCAACGCGGATTGGCAGACGGCCTTGCAGTTCCGGGATCAGGTCGGAAGGGCTGGCAGTCTGGAATGCACCGGAGGCGATAAACAGAATGTGATCGGTTTTCACCATGCCGTGCTTGGTCGATACCGTACAGCCTTCCACCAGCGGTAGCAGGTCGCGCTGGACGCCCTCGCGGGACACGTCTGGGCCGGAGCTCTGGCCACTGCGCTTACAGATTTTGTCGATCTCATCGATAAACACGATACCGTGCTGCTCAACGGCTTCCACCGCCTGCTCTTTCAGCTCTTCCGGGTTTACCAGCTTGGCCGCTTCTTCTTCGATCAGCAGCTTGAAGGCTTCCTTGATCTTCACTTTACGCGGTTTCTGCTTCTGCCCACCGAGGTTCTGGAACATCGATTGCAGTTGATTGGTCATTTCTTCCATGCCCGGAGGAGCCATGATTTCCACGCCCATCGGGGCTGCAGCCAGATCGATTTCGATTTCTTTATCGTCCAACTGACCTTCACGCAGTTTCTTGCGGAATGCCTGGCGAGCGGCAGAGGGTTCTTGCTGCTCTTCGGCCTGGCCCCAGTTGTTTTTGGCCGGCGGGATCAGCACGTCGAGAATGCGTTCTTCTGCCATCTCTTCCGCACGGGTGCGGTTTTTCTCGATCGATTGCAGACGCACCATTTTCACGGCAGCATCGGTCAGATCGCGGATGATAGAGTCCACTTCCTTACCCACATAGCCCACTTCGGTGAACTTGGTGGCTTCTACCTTGATGAAGGGAGCGTTGGCCAGTTTAGCCAGACGGCGGGCGATCTCGGTTTTACCGACGCCAGTTGGGCCGATCATCAGAATGTTTTTTGGGGTCACTTCGTGACGCAGCATCTCGTTGAGCTGCATCCGGCGCCAGCGGTTGCGCAGGGCAATGGCGACGGCACGTTTGGCTTTGTTTTGGCCAATGATGTAGCTGTCCAGTTCGCTGACGATCTCGCGCGGGGTCATTTCAGACATGGTATTCGATCCTTACGCTTTGGAAGGCAATTCTTCAATGGTGTGGAAATGGTTGGTGTAAATACAGATGTCACCGGCGATGTTGAGGGATTTATCCACGATCTCGCGGGCGCTTAATTCGGTATTTTCCAACAGCGCACGAGCGGCAGACTGGGCATAAGGGCCACCAGAACCGATCGCAATCAAATCATTTTCAGGCTGGATCACGTCACCGTTACCGGTGATGATCAGCGAGGCATTCTCATCGGCTACCGCCAGCAGGGCTTCCAGTTTGCGCAGCATGCGGTCGGTACGCCAGTCTTTGGCCAGCTCAACGGCCGCTTTTACCAGATGGCCCTGGTGCATTTCCAGCTTACGCTCGAACAGTTCGAACAGGGTGAAAGCATCAGCGGTACCCCCGGCGAAACCGGCAATCACTTTATCGTTATACAGGCGACGGACTTTTTTGACGTTGCCCTTCATTACCGTGTTGCCCAGTGTGGCCTGGCCATCGCCACCGATCACTACCTGGCCGTTGCGGCGTACGCTTACAATTGTTGTCACGAGCAGACCCTCGTTGCGGACGGAAAGAAGTCCCCGCAGCCTCTGCGTTGGCAGAGACTGCGAGGCATATTGAGACTATAGATGGGGGGAGATTGACGCTTTTCAACCCCCGACGGAGAGGGGAATGCAACTTGACATGCCAATGCCTTTCAGGCGCGACAGGGTTTTGTCTGCGGCGGCGCGGCTGCTGTATGGGCCGAGCATCACACGATTCCAGCCACCGCCTGCGGTGACCCGGCTTTCAACCCCTTCAAACGCCAGCTGTGCCCGTACCGACTCGGCCTGATCGGCTGCGCGGAACGAACCACATTGCACCATCCACTTCTGCTTCGACTCCGGTTTGGTTTCCGGCTTGGCCGCTTCCGTTTTTACTTCTTGTTTCACTTCTGGCTGACGGGTCTGCACTTGCGGAGTCACGGCCTGGGGTTTTGGTTGCTGTACCTGCGGCTTCGGCTGTTGTACCGGTTGCTGCTGCACGGGTGCTGCGCCGTTGTTGAACGGGTTGCGAGGCTGAGTGGTCTGCTGTTGCTGTACCGGTGGCGCTATCTGCTGCTGTACCGGCTGTTGTACCTGTTGTGGCCGCCCACCGTTACGCAGCTGTGAAGGATCGTTGTAAGGCACCTCAGACAGTTGCGTTGGGCGCTGCTGCATATCGGCCTGCATCTGCTCCAGCAATTGGCGCTGTTCGTCGGTCAACTGCGTTTTGGAGTTGACCTCTCCCCCGGCGGTTGGCTCGGTAGGTGTCTTGACGCCGATCTGGCGGTTCTCCAGCTCTTTGATGTAACGCCAACGCTCTTCCGGCTTCGGTGGCAGACCGTTGCCCGGGCGTGTGCCATGCGTAGGCAACATCGGCGTTTCATCCGGTTTGTTGTGGGTAATGAAATAAAGACCACCGATAAAGACAACCAGAATGGCGACGGCAAGCGCCACCACGGTTTTGGATACCTTTGGAGAACTGCGTTTTTTACGGCTGGGGGTCTTGCGCCGCGCTGCTCCTGAGCGCCCGCGGCCTACATAGTCTCTCTGTGCCACTATAATTCCGCTGTGTCGTGATGAGGTTAAAACCTATCCTCTAGCTATTTTATCGGCCATTTTGCATCAGCTTACTGCCCTGTAGGTGTAGGCAGGCTCCGGGGAGCGGTTCTGGCAAAATGACCACAACAATGATCATTACGCCGGTTTGGCCGGCGCTGGGTCAGCCATGTTACTTAACCCAAAAATATTTGACTAGCGTTTAGGGGCCGCGGTGCTGCCTCTGATGATCAATTCACTGTCCAGTAACCGGGAACCGCTGTTCACGGTTTGCCCATGCAACTGTTCCAGCAGCAGCAACATCGCCTGCTGACCAATCTGGAAGCGGGGCTGTGCCACGGTGGTCAGTGGCGGATCGCAATACTGCGCCAGCTTGATATCGTCAAAGCCGACAATCGACAGATCCTGCGGTACACGCAAGCCCAGCTTTTTCGCCTGGGACAATACGCCGATCGCCATGACGTCGCTGTGACAAAAGACCGCCGTTGGCGGTTTCGGCAGCGCCATCAGTGAGGCTAACGCCTGCGCACCGGCTTCGTAGGTGAAGTCACCCCGGGTAATATAGCTGCTTTCGACGGTAATGCCATTACGGCGTAGCGCCTGAATGTAGCCTTGCAACCGATAATGGCTCAGCGGCATCTGTTCTGGCCCGGCGATACAGGCGATCTGTTTATGGCCAAGCTGATGCAGATAATGTACGGCTTCAAACGCGGCGGTCAGGTTGTCGATATGTACCGTTGGCAGTTCCAGCTCCGGTGCAAACTCGTTGGCCATTACCATTGGCGGCAGGTTGCGTTGCTCTTCCTTGCTGGCGTCGAAAGGCAGGTTGGAGCCGAGCAGCAGCATGCCATCGATTTGTTTGGTGATGATCAGGTTAACGAAGGTGCGTTCCTGTTGGTTCTGCTGCGCACAGTCGCCGATCAGCACCAGGTAACCCTGCTGCGCTGCCGTTTGTTCGATCCCCTGGATCACGTCGGCAAAAAACGGATCGCAGATGTCCGGGACGATCACCAGGATAGTGCGGGATTCATTGCGTTTGATATTGCGTGTCAGGGCATGAGGGGAGTAACCCACGGCCAGCACGGCCTGTTCCACTTTCTGGCGCGTTGGCGTTGACACCTTTTCCGGATTCATCAGCGCACGCGACACGGTTGCCGTGGAAACGCCGGCCATTTCGGCAACGTCTTTCATGGTCGCCATGGGTAATTCTTGCTTGTGTTCCAACGCCTTTCTCCTTGCGTCAGCACCCGGCTAACGCGGTTACTTCAGTTTGCTCAAAAAGTCTGGCATGCAGTGGTGGTGGTGTTATTTTTAGCGTCATCCACATTCAAGCATTCCATTGCCTGGCTGAAAAAATGCCTTCACCGACATTCTAAACAGATTACGGGCCGCTTTTGTTACCTAATTTGCATGAAAAGTGTGACGCAGGAAGGTTTTTTCGTGTTCGCTCGCAAATTGTGGTGTAAACGTTTGCTTTTAACCATGGAATTGAGAGTTTTCTTAATCAACTATCAATGGGATCAACGTCTAACGTCCATTTGACTTTACGTGCCTGAGGCAGGGTGCCAATCAATGGCAACGTGCTTTTTATCAGGTGCTGTAACAGTTTTCTGGACGGGTGCTGCAACAACAGTTGCCAGCGGAAGCGACCCCCGCGTTTGGGTTGCAGTGCCGGAACCGGGCCCATTACCCACAGCGAATCATCCTTCAGCGGGCTGGCTTCCAACAGATTGCGTAGCTGCTGTAAGAACAGCGGTGCCTGCTGATTATCGTGATCTTCCGAACGCACGATGATGTGGCTGGTGTAGGGCGGCAGGAAGACGCTGCTACGCTCGGCCAGGGTTTGCTTGGCAAAAGCGTCGTAACCCTGTTGTAACAGGATTTGCAGTAGCGGGTGCTCTGGGTGATGGGTTTGCAGCAGCACCTCGCCCTGCTTGCCCGCCCGCCCGGCACGGCCTGAAACCTGAGTATAAAGCTGGGCAAACCGCTCGGCAGAACGGAAATCGGCGGAGAATAGCGCGCCGTCCACGTCAAGCAACGCTACCAAGGTGACATCTGGGAAGTGGTGGCCTTTGGCCAGCATTTGCGTGCCGATCAGGATACGCGGGCCGCCACGGTGAATATCGGCCAGATGCTGTTCCAGCGATCCCTTGCGGCTGGTGGTATCGCGATCGATACGGGTAATGGCGGTTTCCGGGAACAGGGGAGCCAGTTCGTTCTCCAACTGTTCAGTACCGACGCCGACGGAAACCAGGTTGGTGGTACCGCACTGCGGGCACTGATGTGGCACCGGGCGCTGGCTGTCGCAGTGGTGGCAGCGCAGCTGGCGTTGATGCTGGTGGAACGTGTAGTAATGGTCGCAGCGCTGGCATTCGGCGATCCAACCGCACTCATGGCACAGCAGCGCGGGGGCATAGCCACGGCGGTTAAGGAACAGGATCACCTGATTGCCGTTCTTCAGGTGGTGCTGCATGCTTTTCAGCAGAGGCTGAGAGAGCCCGACCTTCAGCGGCAGGCCTTTCAAATCGATCAGATGCTGATTGGCCGGTTTGGCGTTGCCTGCCCGCTGGGTCAGTTTGAGCTGGCGGTATTTGCCTAACTGCACGTTGTGCAGCGTTTCCAGCGCCGGTGTTGCAGAGCCCATCACTAGCGGGATGTTTTCGGCGTGAGCGCGGAATACCGCCAGATCGCGAGCGTGATAGCGCCAGCCTTCCTGCTGTTTATAGGAGCTGTCGTGTTCTTCGTCGATGATGATCACCCCAAGGCGTGAGAAGGGGGTGAACAACGCCGAGCGGGTGCCGATCACAATGGCGGCTTCACCGCTGCGCGCGCGTAGCCAAACGGCCAGCCGTTCGCTGTCGTTCAGGCCGGAGTGCAGGACTTCTACCGGTGCGTTGAAGCGTTCACGAAAGCGAGCGATGGTCTGCGGGGTGAGGCCGATCTCCGGCACCAACACCAGCGCCTGCTTACCTTTCGCCAGGATATTTTCCAGCACGCTGAGGTAAACCTCTGTTTTGCCGGAGCCGGTGACCCCGGCCAGCAGCCAGGCGGCAAACTGCTCGTCTTCACTGCGGATAGCGCCCACGGCGGTGGCCTGCTCGGTATTGAGCCGCAATCGTTCGCCGAGCACGGCAAAGCCTGGCCGCCAATCCTGCGTTGCCACAGTTTGCGAACGCAGGTCGATCAAGCCTTTGGCCCGCAGCGCCTGGAGCGCGCTTTCCGTCAGCTCCAATTCGCTGACCTGATGGCGATACACCGGGCGTTGCAGCAGTGCCGCCAGTGCCTGTTGCTGCTTTGGCGCACGCTTCAGGCTTTCCGGCGGGGTTGCGCGCCCCTGCTCGGTAGCAAACCATTGCCACAGCGGGGCGGCTTCTGCGGGCTTACCCTGACGCAGCAGAATGGGCAGCGCATGGAACAACACTTCACCGATCGGGTAATGGTAGTATTCGCTGGCCCACAGCAGGATGCGCCACAGGCTGGTGGTGAACAGCGAGTCGTTATCCAGCAGGCCATCGATGGGCTTGAGCTTTTCCAGCGGCAGTTCACTGGTCTCGCTGCTGCCGGTGATGATGCCTATCGCCCGTTGCTTTCCCCAAGGCACACTGACTCGCGCGCCGATGACCGGCTGCAGGCCTGCGGGCAGCAGATAATCGAAGGTGCGGGCAAGGGGAACCGGTAGAGCAACGTGTACAACAGGCATGTGGCTGTCCAGGTAGAAAAAAGTGTTGGCTAGTTTACACGGTAGGCTGGCAAATGTACGGATCCGATTGCGCGCTACATTTTATTCTGTATAATTTGCCGCCTTTGGTATAATCCCATATCAAAACCTATTATCAACCACGTGTGGTGTCTGGCGGAACAGGGCTGGATAGCGACACGGCCTTAACTGAGGTTCTCCCATGAAAAAAGGTATTCACCCTAAATACGAAGAAGTTACTGCAAACTGCTCTTGCGGTAACGTGATCAAAATCCGCTCTACCGTGGGTCACGATCTGAACCTGGACGTTTGTGGCGAATGCCACCCGTTCTACACTGGCAAGCAGCGTGATGTTGCTACCGGTGGCCGCGTTGACCGCTTCAACAAGCGTTTCAGCGTGCCAGGCGTTAAGAAATAAGTTTTCTTATCGTCAGATGAAAAAGGCGCCTTCGGGCGCCTTTTTTCGTTTTTGCCTTCGGTGCAGGCAGGATCAATATTCCCAGGTATCAGGGTCGACACCCAATTCTCGCATCAGTACTTTCGCGGCTTCAGGGATTTCATCGCTGCGTTCTTTGCGCAGGTCTTCATCGTTCGGCAGCGGCTGGCCGGTAAAGGCGTGCAGGAATGCTTCACACAGCAGTTCGCTGTTGGTGGCGTGGCGCAGGTTGTTTACCTGGCGACGAGTCCGTTCATCCGTCAGGATTTTCAGCACCTTCAGCGGAATGGATACCGTGATTTTTTTGACTTGCTCGCTCTTTTTACCGTGTTCAGCGTAAGGGCTGACATACTCGCCGTTCCACTCAGCCATGGGACACCTTAAAATTGTCTGAAAAATACAAAATTCTAAAAACCGGCCAATTATGCCCGATCTTCACTGTGCTCACTAAATAAATGTCTTCTTTACGCGATAAGGGTCACTGAATCTGATGATTTAATAGGCTATGCCTATGCATTGTTGGGCTGACATCTTATCAATATTACAAACCGCCATAATTTTAGCGGGTATTGTCCCTTTGCTCAATCTATACGCAAAGAAGTTTAGATGTCCAGATGTATTGACGTCTATATCCGCTGCGGTTAATCTTTAAGCCTCATTCCCCCACTTTCCGAGAGCCGAGCCACCCTATGACGCGTAAACCAGCCACGATTGCCGTACGTAGCGGTCTGAATGATGACGAACAGTACGGCTGCGTCGTTCCGCCGATCCATCTTTCCAGCACCTATAACTTCACCGATTTCAACCAGCCCCGAGCTCATGATTACTCACGCCGTGGTAACCCTACGCGTGATGTCGTGCAGCGTGCGCTGGCAGAATTGGAAGGAGGTGCGGGGGCGGTGATGACCGGGAGCGGGATGTCGGCAATCCATCTGGTGACCACGGTATTTCTCAAACCGAGCGATCTGCTGGTGGCCCCTCATGATTGCTACGGCGGCAGCTACCGCCTGTTCGATAGCCTGAGCAAACGCGGGGCGTATCGGGTGCTGTTTGTCGATCAAGGAAATGAAGCCGCATTGCGCGATGCGTTGGCGCAAAAACCGAAGTTGGTGCTGATCGAAAGCCCAAGCAACCCGCTATTACGCGTGGTGGATATCGCGGCCATCTGTAAAGCTGCCCACGAAGCCGGTGCGCTGACCGTGGTAGACAACACCTTCCTCAGCCCGGCGCTGCAACAGCCGATCGAACTGGGTGCCGATCTGGTCGTCCACTCTTGTACCAAATACCTCAACGGCCACTCCGACGTGGTTGCGGGCGCGGTGATTGCTAAAGATAAAGATCTGGCGGTCGAGCTGGCCTGGTGGGCCAACAATATCGGCGTCACCGGCGCGGCATTCGATAGCTATTTGTTATTGCGGGGGATGCGTACCCTGTCGCCGCGTATCAAGGCTGCACAACATAATGCCGAGGCGATTGTCGGCTATTTACAGCAGCAACCCTTGGTCAAAAAGCTGTATCATCCTTCCTTGCCAGAAAACCCTGGCCATGAGATTGCGTGCCGTCAGCAACGTGGGTTCGGTGCCATGCTCAGCTTTGAACTGGATGGGGATGAAGCGCTGCTGCGCCGTTTCCTGTCCGCTCTGGAGCTGTTTACGCTGGCGGAATCCCTGGGTGGCGTAGAAAGCCTGATCTCACATGCGGCAACCATGACTCACGCCGGTATGGCGCCAGAAGCGCGTGCCGCAGCGGGGATTTCCGAAAGCCTGCTGCGTGTTTCCGTGGGGATTGAAGACAGCGAAGATTTGATTGCCGATCTGGAACAAGCCTTCCAGGCGGCGGCTACGAGGTAAGTCATGAATGCAATTGCGGTAGCAGGGCCGGTTAGCGGGCGTCAACTGCACAAATTTGGCGGCAGCAGCCTGGCAGATGTGAAGTGTTATCTGCGGGTGGCCGGGATCATGGCCGAATACAGCCAGCCGGGTGACATGATGGTGGTGTCGGCGGCGGGGAGCACCACCAACCAACTGATCAGCTGGCTGAAGCTTAGCCAGAGCGATCGCCTTTCCGCGCATCAGGTGCAGCAAACGCTGCGCCGTTATCACAGTGAGCTGATCGGCGGGTTGTTGCCGGCGGAAACGGCGGAACCGCTGATTGCCGAATTTATCCACGATCTTGAGCGCCTGGCAATCCTGCTGGACGGCAAGGTTGATGATGCGGTGTATGCCGAAGTGGTGGGGCACGGTGAGATCTGGTCAGCACGCCTGATGGCTGCGGTGCTGAACAAGCAGGACATGCAGGCGGCATGGCTGGACGCGCGTGATTTCCTGCGTGCCGAACGTGCGGCACAGCCGCAGGTCGACGAAGGTCGTTCCTATCCGTTATTGCAGCAACTGCTGGCTCAACATCCCGGCAAACGTCTGGTAGTAACCGGCTTTATTTCGCGTAATGACAGCGGTGAAACCGTGCTGCTGGGGCGCAACGGCAGTGACTATTCTGCCACGCAGGTTGGCGCGTTGGCCGGAGTGGAGCGAGTCACCATCTGGAGCGACGTGGCCGGGGTTTACAGCGCCGATCCGCGCAAAGTGAAAGATGCCTGCCTGCTGCCGCTGTTGCGTCTGGATGAGGCCAGCGAGCTGGCCCGCCTGGCGGCTCCGGTGCTACATACCCGAACCTTGCAGCCGGTGTCTGGCAGCGATATCGATCTGCAACTGCGTTGCAGCTATCAGCCGGAGCAGGGGTCGACCCGTATCGAGCGCGTGCTGGCTTCCGGCACCGGTGCCAAAATTGTCACCAGCCACGATGATGTCTGCCTGATCGAACTCAGCGTTGCGCCGCAGCATGACTTCAAGCTGGCGCAGAAAGAGTTGGATCTGGTGCTCAAGCGCGCGCAGATCAAACCGTTGGCCGTAGGGGTTCATCCTGACCGTAACCTGATCCAGCTGTGCTACACCTCTGAAGTGGTGGGCAGCGTGCTGCGCATTTTGCAGGAGGCTGGGCTACCGGGTGAACTGCAACTGCGTGAAGGGTTGGCGCTGGTAGCGTTGGTGGGTGCGGGCGTGTGCAAAAATCCGCTGCATAGCCATCGTTTCTATCAGCAGTTGAAGGACCAGCCGGTGGAGTTCATCTGGCAGGCCGAGGATGGTATCAGCCTGGTGGCCGTGCTGCGTCAGGGGCCGACTGGTCTGCTGATCCAGGGCCTGCACCAAACGCTGTTCCGCGCGGAAAAGCGTATTGGCCTGGTGCTGTTTGGCAAAGGTAATATCGGTTCGCGTTGGCTGGAGCTGTTTGCTCGTGAACAGAAGAATATCTCTGCGCGCAGCGGCTTTGAGTTTAGCCTGGCAGGGGTGGTGGATAGCCGTCGCAGCCTGCTCGATTATGACGGATTGGATGCCAGCCGCGCGCTGGCGTTCTTTGAAGATGAAGCCCAGGAACTGGACGAAGAGTCGCTGTTCCTGTGGATGCGGGCGCACCCGTTCGACGATCTGGTTGTGCTCGACGTCACCGCCAGTGGGGAGTTGGCGGAGCAATATCTGGACTTTGCCAGCTATGGTTTCCATGTGATCAGCGCCAACAAGCTGGCGGGGGCCTCATGCAGTGCCAATTACCGCCAGATCCGCGATGCGTTTGCCAAAACGGGCCGCCACTGGCTGTATAACGCCACCGTGGGAGCCGGGTTACCGGTGAACCATACCGTGCGCGATCTGCGCGACAGCGGGGATAGCATCCTTGCGATCAGCGGCATCTTCTCCGGCACGCTTTCCTGGCTGTTTCTGCAGTTTGACGGCACGGTGCCGTTCACCGATCTGGTGGATCAGGCCTGGCAGCAGGGGCTGACGGAACCGGATCCGCGTGTTGACCTGTCAGGACAAGACGTGATGCGTAAGCTGGTGATCCTGGCGCGTGAAGCGGGTTATGACATTGAACCTAACCAGGTGCGTGTGGAGTCACTGGTGCCTGCAGGTGCGGAGCAAGGGTCCATCGACCAGTTCTTCGAGAACGGCGACGCGCTGAATCAGCAAATGCTACAGCGTTTCGAAGCGGCCAACGAAATGGGCCTGGTGCTGCGCCACGTGGCGCGTTTCGATGCTAATGGCAAAGCGCGCGTTGGCGTTGAGGCCGTGCGGCCAGAACACCCGCTGGCTTCGCTGCTGCCCTGTGACAACGTGTTTGCCATCGAGAGCCGCTGGTACCGCGACAACCCGCTGGTGATCCGTGGGCCAGGGGCCGGTCGCGACGTGACGGCTGGAGCCATCCAGTCTGACCTTAACCGCTTGGCACAACTGCTTTAAATCCTCGCTTTAGCCTCGGGGGTAGCGCCGCGCTGCCCCCGTTCAATCCTTCAACATGAAATTCTCTCATCTTGCGTGAGGATTAATCATCGTATCTCCCTCACTTTCCTGTTGACTCTTCAGGCAACATCCGGCATTTTCTATCTAGACGTCTAAACGTATAGACGCTTATTATAACGAAGCAAAACAGTGATCGATAAGAGGCGGACAGGGTATGAGTTTTTATCACGCAAACCAGCGGGAAGCGCTGAATCAGAGTCTGGCAGAGTTAAACGGCCAGATTAACGTGTCGTTCGAGTTCTTCCCGCCGCGCACCAGCGAGATGGAAGATACCTTGTGGCAGTCGATCGATCGCCTGAGCAGCCTCAAACCCAAGTTTGTTTCTGTGACCTACGGTGCCAACTCGGGTGAGCGCGACCGTACCCACAGTATCATCAAGGGGATCAAAGAGCGCACTGGTCTGGAAGCAGCGCCTCACCTGACCTGTATTGATGCCAGCCCGGCGCAGCTGCGTGAGATCGCTACTGATTACTGGAACAGCGGTATCCGCCATATCGTTGCGCTGCGTGGCGATTTACCACCAGGCGGTGGCAAGCCGGAGATGTATGCGACCGATCTGGTCACGCTGCTCAAAGACGTCGGCGACTTTGATATTTCTGTCGCGGCCTACCCGGAAGTGCATCCGGAAGCGAAAAGCGCCCAGTCAGACCTGATCAACCTGAAACGTAAAATCGATGCCGGTGCCAACCGTGCCATCACCCAGTTCTTCTTCGACGTTGAAAGTTATCTGCGTTTTCGTGACCGCTGTGTGACAGCTGGCATCGACGTAGAAATCGTGCCTGGCATTCTGCCGGTGTCCAACTTCAAGCAGCTACAGCGCTTTGCCACCATGACCAACGTGCGGGTGCCAAGCTGGATGACCAGCATGTTTGCCGGGCTGGATGACGATGCGGAAACCCGCAAGATGGTCGGCGCCAATATCGCCATGGATATGGTGAAGATCCTGAGCCGCGAAGGAGTCAAAGATTTCCACTTCTATACGCTCAACCGGGCGGAAATGAGTTACGCCATCTGCCATACCCTGGGCGTGCGCCCCGCTGCAGTGGTGGGCTGATAGATAGCGGTTGCCGTTGCGGCAACCGCGCCATTATCAAGGAACGGCCGGGTGCGTGAGCATCTCCACGAACCACTGCCGGAATCCTTCGACATCGATTTCCAGACAGACCTCGGCATTGGCTGGCAGTTTCAAACGATTGGCCAGATCGACGCAGGTCGTTCCTCTGGTCAGCTCACCTTGCGTCTCTACCGCCACATGGCAGGCCTGAGTGGTAAACAACTCGGGTTTTGCCAGATAGGCCAGAGCGCATAGATCATGCATTTTCAGCCCACGGCTCATACTCCCACCCCGATAGTGTTGGAACAGGCTATGCAGCATTGCTCCGGTTCGGTTCAGCGTCGGTAAGCTGGCGATCATCTCGGCGGTGAGCGTAGCCCGGTTGGTGACGTCCAGCCCGCACATGACAATCGGGATACCGCTGGCAAACACCATGCTGGCGGCCTCGGGATCCACGTAGATATTGAACTCCGCGTTTGGCGTATGGTTGCCACGGCTGGCGGAGCCTCCCATCATGACGATCCGCGCGATGGATGGTTTACATTCCGGGTAGAGCGTGAGCAACAGGGCAATGTTGGTTAACGGGCCAATCGGCACCAAGACTATCGGATCCTTGCTGGCCAGTAGCAGGTCACGCATCACTTCAACGGCATGACCGTCAAGGATCTGCCGTGTCGGCTTTTCAAACTCGTATCCATCCAGGCCAGAGTTGCCGTGAATATGGCTGGCATCCTCCAGTTTACGTACCAGCGGAGCTGCTGCCCCGCGAGCTACGGGCGTTGATGCGCCCAGGAAATGCAGCAGGCGTAGCGCATTGTTGGTGGTTTTATCCACGCTAACGTTGCCAGCGACCGTACTTACCAGGCGCAGGTCGATTTTGGGATGAAACAGCGCGGCAACCAGCGCGACGGCGTCATCAATACCGGGATCGGTATCCAGGATCATGGCAATAGGTGCAGAGTTAGAGGACATAATATCTCCCATACAGAGTTAGTGCTGATGGTCAAAATAGCTGATAGTGCTCATTTGCATCTCCTCAGAACGAATAGCGGATCAGCGTGAAAATCAGGGTGGCGATAAACCCGATCAGCAACGGCACCGAGGTTCTTTTGACCACCTCAATCGGGCTGACTTTGACTACTGATGCCACGATGATCACCACCGCAGAGACTGGCGACATCGCACGGATAAGGTTTGAGGTCAGCTGCATCGGCAGGGCAATCATCACCGGATCGACGTGAGCCTGAGTGGCTATCGAAGGTATGAGCTCGATAAAGGAGTAGAACACCGCATTACCGCTACCGCTGATCAGCGTGATCAGCGCGGTCAGGCCAGAGAAGATAAACATCAGGCCGATCCCGGCGTTGTTGACCTCTTTAACCAGCGAGGCCACGGTGCCGATGGCCCCGATGACGGTCAACCCGGCCACCAGGGTGCTGGCAGCCACGATCAACACCACCACCTGCGAGAAGCCTTGCCCCATGCCGGTAAAGAACAGCGACGAGTTTTTCATTTGCTCGCGCAGGTCGCCCTTGCGGATCAGTTCCACAATAAAGGCCAGGGCAAACGAGAACAGGGTAATTTCCACCAGGCCGATTTTTATCTGGCGGAAGAACAGGCCAAATACCACGATCAGGAATAACGGGATCAGCGGGAATATGGCGTAGTAAGCCGGAGGGAGCAGGCTGTTGGTGGCCAATTTACTCTCATCGACGTCGGTAAACGCGGCGGCACCCTGGCGCTTATCCATGTACTTTTGCCAGAAATAGTGCGCGATGCCGATAATGACCAGCACCGGCAGTGAGATAACGGCATGGTGCATAGTGACGTAGTCCACCACGTGTTCGAAACCCAGGATTTTGGCTGCGACCACATTATCGCCACCCAGCGGTGTGGGTACGATGGTGGCAGTGGTGGCAATGACCCCGGCGGCGCTGAGTGAGGACATGTTTGCCACGCGCAGAATGGGGTAAAGCGTAGCCATTAAAATCACGGCGAGTGAGGCGGCGCTGGGAATAATCAACGACAGCAGTGACCCTATCCAGAACACGATCGGTACCAGAATATAGGGGGAGCGGATCTTCGCGATGGGTTTTGACATGATTTTAACAGCGACATCGTTTGCGCCAATGTGCGACATATAAGCGGAAAAGCCGAACAGCACCATGATGATGATGCCTGCCCGGCTAAACTGCTTGATGAAATCCAGCTCGATTTGTTTTAACGGATCCAACCAGACGGTGCCCGTCCCCGTTCCGGCGCTCAAAATCGGCAAGCCCAAGGTGGCTGCCGCCAACATGAGTACGATCCCTGAGCTAAACAACACCAGCTTGGTGTCGTAATTCTTGGCAATGGCGTAACCGGCCACGACGAGTACTGCCAAGCTGATTATTAGTGCTACATCCATTTACTTTCCCTGTCATTATCAATCTTCATGATAAATATCTTTCTGTGGGGATATTTTCAAGAAGGTAAGGTCTTTGGCTATTACCAGTAACGAATAGTACCGGTAATTTTGATGTTAACTGCATTATTGGACCACAAGTTCAGCATAATCAATGCAAAAGGTGTGGTCAAACTGAGCATGGACTCAGAATGAGTGTCAGCAATGATAGTCTTGATAACCCGTAGCGAGTGACCGCTGGGGCAAAATATGCAGATTGGGAACGGGGGATCGCCGGGGGAAAATAAGCACCGACGCCGATCGCATCGGTGCTTGCTGCAAAGATGAAGCAATATTAGCCGGTGTTGCGCATCCCGGCTGCCACGCCAGCAATAGTGACCATCAGCGCCTGCTCAACGCGGGCATCCGGATGCTCCTGCTGGCGCGAACGGTGCAGCAGCTCGGCCTGCAACACGTTCAGCGGGTCGGTGTAGACGTTGCGCAACGCGATAGATTCAGCGATCCACGGCAGGTCTTCCATCAGATGGTCGTCGTTGGCAATGGTCAGCACCGTCTTGATATCGCTGGCCAATTGATCACGCAACTGTTGGCCGAGCGGCCACAGGGACTTGTCTACCAGACGCTGATCGTAGTATTCGGCCAGCCACAGGTCGGCTTTGGCGTATACCATCTCCAGCATTGCGATACGGGTAGAGAAGAACGGCCAGTTGTGGCACATGGCTTCCAACTGGTCCTGCTTGCCAGCCTTCACCGCTTCCTGCAGGCCAGCACCGGCACCCAGCCAGGCTGGCAGCATCAGGCGGTTCTGAGTCCAGGCGAAGATCCACGGAATGGCACGCAGGCTTTCAACACCGCCGTTCGGGCGGCGTTTGGCCGGGCGTGAACCCAATGGCAGTTTCCCCAGTTCCTGCTCTGGCGTAGCGGCGCGGAAGTAAGGCACAAACTCAGGGTTTTCACGCACGTAACCGCGATACATGTTGCACGAGGTTTCGGACAGTTCATCCATCAGCGTGCGCCATTCTGGCTTAGGCTCCGGCGGTGGCAACAGGTTGGCTTCCAACACCGCACCGGCGTACAGCGCCAGGCTGCTGATGGTGACTTCTGGCAGACCGAATTTAAAGCGGATCATCTCGCCCTGTTCGGTCACGCGCAGGCCACCTTTCAGGCTGCCTGGTGGTTGGGACAGCAGAGCGGCGTGCGCAGGTGCGCCACCACGGCCAATGGAACCACCACGGCCATGGAACAGCGTCAGTGCTACTCCGGCCTTCTCACAGGTTTTGATCAGTGCGTCCTGTGCACGGTATTGCGCCCAGGAGGCCGCCATCACGCCAGCATCTTTTGCCGAGTCGGAATAGCCGATCATGACCATCTGTTTGCCCTGAATAAAGCCGCGATACCAGTCGATGTTCAGCAACTGGGTCATCACGTCTTCGGCGTTGTTCAGATCGTCGAGGGTTTCGAACAGCGGGGCCACAGGTAGCGCGAATGGGCAACCAGTCTCCTTTAACAACAGGTGCACGGCCAAGACGTCGGACGGGGTACGTGCCATGGAAATGACGTAGGCGGCGATCGAACCTTGTGGCGCTTCGGCGACTACCTTGCAGGTTTCCAGCACTTCCTGAGTGTCTGCACTTGGCTCCCACTTCAGTGGCACTAGCGGACGCTTGGAGTTCAGCTCACGGATCAGGAATGCCTGCTTGTCGGCTTCTGACCAGCTCTCATAATCCCCCAGGCCCAGATAGCGGGTCAGTTCGGCAATGGCTTCGGTATGGCGGGTGCTTTCCTGGCGCACGTCGATACGCACCAGCGGCACGCCAAAGCAGCGTACGCGGCGCAGCGTATCCAGCAGTTGGCCGTTGGCGATAATGCTCATGCCACAGGCCACCAAAGATTGGTAGCAGGCATACAGCGGTTCCCACAGCTGCTCGTTATTTTCCAGCAGATCGTGCGGACGCAGCACGCGTTCACCCTTCAGGCGGCCTTCAAGGTAGGCCTGGGAGCTCATCAGCTGGCTGCGCAGTTGCTTCATCAATTCGCGATAAGGTTCTTGTACTTCGTCACCACCGGCAAGTTCGCGCAGCTCCGGGGTACATTCGGTCATCGACAGTTCGGAGACCAGTACCTGAATATCACGGGTGAACAGATCGCAGGCCTTCCAGCGGCTCAGCAACAGCACGTGACGGGTGATTTCGGCGGTCACGTTCGGGTTGCCGTCGCGGTCGCCACCCATCCAGGAGGTGAAGCGGATAGGCACGGCTTCTACCGGCAGGCGGTAATCGATGGAGTTTTCCAACTGTTCGTTGAATTCGCGTAGGAAGGCCGGTACGCCTTCCCACAGGCTGTTTTCCACCACGGCAAAGCCCCATTTGGCTTCATCGACCGGGGATGGGCGATTCTTGCGGATCTCGTCGGTATGCCAGGATTGCGCGACCAACTGGCGCAGACGGCGCATGATTTTATTACGCTCGTAGTCGGCCAGATCGTTATGGTCCAGCTGGCTCAGGCAGGTGTTCACCTCAACCAGCTTGTGGATCAGGGTGCGGCGGGTAATTTCCGTTGGGTGAGCGGTCAGGACCAGCTCGATGGAAAGATCGTCCACCGCCTTTTGCAGCTGTTTGTTATCCAGCTTGTTGTCTTTCAGCTTGGTAAACAACTGCGCCAAGGCTTCCGGGTTGCTGGCCGCTTCGCCGTGCGGCGAGATGCTGTGGTATTGCTCGGCAACGTTGGTCAGGTTGAGGAATTGACTGAAGGCGCGGGCAACGGGCAGCAGCTCATCGTTAGACAGGTTCTGCAGCGTAGAGAGCAGCTCCTGACGATGCGCCTCGTTACCGGCACGTGAGGATTTGGAAAGCTTACGGATAGTTTCAACGCGATCGAGAATATGCTCGCCCAGCGCTTCTTTAATGGTATCGCCTAGCAGTTTGCCGAGCATACTGACATTACTTCGCATTGCCGAATATTGTTCGTTCATATAATCCCTGACCCAGTTCTTTGCATACTTATCATCCTCCGATTGCAGCGTTTTTCACCACTATCTGAACACGATGAGTACGTGATTTTTCATCTTGTAAGTAAATTTCACGTGCCGTCGCAGCCTGCCGGTTTTAGCCGATCACGTGCCTGTCCAATCATCAATTGACACTATTTTTAGCAAAAAAACATCAAATTCGGCGTATTTTCTGAAATTTAATTACGCGCTGCCGGTTATCAGTCTGGCTTATCGGCGTAAATTGCTACGCCTTAAGAGGTAGGGGATGGTAACCCATTCCCCTGTTGTTATTAAGGTTTATTGCCGGCAGAAATGGTCGACCAACTGACCCAGCAGCTTACGCGTTGGCTCAATAAACGCGGTATCCAGATATTCATCCGGCTGATGCGCCTGGTTGATCGAACCTGGGCCGAGCACCAGCGTTGGGCATACTTCCTGGACGAACGGTGCTTCGGTGCAGTAATTGACCACTTCGGTGCGTGAACCCAGCAGTTTTTCAATCACCGCCACCATGTGATGGTCGGTTGGGCATTCGTAGCCAGGGATCGGCGGATGCAACTCATCGATCGTCAAGCGGCCAGGCCAACGTTGGCTTACCGGCGCCAGCGCTTCGTGCAGGAGTTCGTTGATGTTATCCAACGTCATCCCCGGCAATGGGCGAATATCCATATGCAGTTCACAGCAGGCACAGATACGGTTGGCCGCATCGCCGCCGCTGATATGGCCAAAGTTCATGGTTGGGTAAGGCACAGCAAACGCCGGGTTGTTGTAGCGCTCCTGTAGCGTTTTGCGCAATGCCATCAGATGCCCAATGGACTCATGCATCAGATCGATGGCATTGACGCCGCGCGCCGGATCGCTCGAATGGCCCGACTGGCCAACGATGCGGATCGCACTTGAGATATGGCCTTTGTGCGCGCGCACCGGTTGCAGCGAGGTTGGCTCGCCGATGATGGCAAAGTCCGGGCGGATTTTGCTGGAGGCAGCAAAGTAACGTGCACCAGCCATCGTCGTTTCTTCATCAGCGGTGGCTAAAATGTACAGCGGCTTGGTCAGCTTGCTGGCATCGATATCGCGTACCGCATCGAGGATAAAGGCGAAAAAACCCTTCATGTCGGCGGTACCCAGCCCGTACAGCTTGTTGTCGTGCTCGGTCAGGGTAAAGGGATCTCGCGTCCAGCGCCCCTGATCGTAAGGCACCGTGTCGGTATGGCCCGCCAGCAGCAGGCCGCCGCTGCCTTCGCCGAGGCTCGCCAGCAGGTTGAATTTGTTGCGGGTGTCCGGCACGGGCTGCACGTCGACGCGAAAGCCCAAATCGTTGAACCAGCCAGCCAGCAAGTTGATTAATGCTTCATTACTCTGATCGAGGGCGCCATCGGTGGCGCTGATCGACGGAGTGGCGATCAACGCCCGGTACAGCTCAATAAATGGAGGTAATTTCATCTTCACTGTTGACAGCCTTTGGTTAGGATAGTATCAATATTCATGCATTTATTTTGAATAAAAATACAGTAAGCTAGAGCGTAAGGGAACCTGTAACCCGGATGTTGATAAAAACATCACGCTCAACCACGTGGGTGAACCGCGCAACAACGCGACCAAGCCCTGCTACCGGGGTCGCCGTGACTCTTAGATTGCTAGCCAAGAAGGTGAAAGGCCACATGTTGAATACGCTGATTGTTGGTGCCAGCGGTTATGCCGGAGCAGAGCTCACGGCTTACCTGAATCGCCACCCACACATGAACATAACCGCTTTAGCGGTTTCAGCGCAAAGTGCAGATGCAGGAAAATTGCTTTCCGAGCTGCACCCTCAATTAAAAGGCATCGTCGATCTGCCATTACAACCGCTGGTTGACGTTGCCGCAGCGGCCAAAGGCATCGACGTTGTTTTCCTCGCGACCGCCCATGAGGTGAGCCACGACATCGCGCCAGCATTCCTGGCCGCCGGTTGCGTGGTGTTCGATCTCTCCGGCGCCTTCCGCGTACAGGATGCGGATTTTTATCAGCAATATTATGGCTTTACACACCAGCATGCCGACTGGCTGGCGCAGGCGGTTTACGGCCTGGCAGAGTGGCAGAGCGAAAAACTCAAGCAGGCGCAGCTGATTGCCGTGCCGGGCTGCTACCCAACGGCAGCGCAGCTGGCGCTCAAACCGCTGCTCGACAAGCAATTGCTGAACCTGGCTCAATGGCCAGTGATCAACGCCGTCAGTGGCGTGAGCGGTGCAGGGCGTAAAGCCAGCGTCACGACCAGTTTCTGTGAAGTCAGCCTGCAACCTTACGGCCTGTTCAATCACCGTCATCAGCCAGAAATCTCTGCTCATCTCGGGGTGCCGGTCATCTTTACGCCACATCTGGGTAACTTCCCACGGGGTATTCTGGAAACCATCACCTGCCGCCTGAACAAGGGTGTCACCGCGCAGGACGTGGCGGCGGCTTACCATGCGGCTTACGATGATAAACCGCTGGTACGGCTGTACGACCAAGGGGTGCCAGCACTGAAATCCGTGGTGGGCCTGCCGTTCTGTGATATCGGTTTTGCCGTTCAGGGCGAGCATCTGATCGTCGTAGCTGCAGAAGATAACCTGTTGAAAGGTGCGGCGGCCCAGGCGGTGCAGTGTCTGAATATCCGTTTCGGTTTCCCAGAAACCCAATCCTTACTTTAAATCAGCGTGAGTAAACAGCAATGAATCCATTGATTATCAAACTAGGTGGCGTGCTACTGGACAGTGAAGAAGCGCTGGAGCGTTTGTTTACCGCGCTGGATGTCTATCGCCAGGAACATCAGCGCCCGCTGGTGATCGTTCACGGCGGCGGCTGCGTGGTAGATGAGCTGATGAAACAGCTCTCCCTGCCGGTAGTGAAGAAGAACGGCCTGCGTGTCACTCCAGCCGATCAGATCGATATCATCACCGGCGCGCTGGCAGGAACGGCCAATAAAACCCTGCTGGCCTGGGCGGTGAAGCACAAAATTAATGCCGTTGGTCTGAGCCTGGCAGACGGTGGCAGCGTTGCGGTTACGCAGCTGGATCCAGCGTTGGGCCACGTAGGCCATGCAGTTCCAGGAACACCTGCGCTGCTCAATACCTTGTTAGGCGCTGGCTACCTGCCGGTGGTCAGCTCCATCGGCATCACTGCCGAGGGGCAACTGATGAACGTGAACGCCGATCAGGCAGCGACGGCCCTGGCCGCCACGCTGGGGGCGGATTTAATCCTGCTGTCGGATGTCAGCGGTATTCTCGACGGCAAAGGGCAGCGCATCGCGGAAATGACAGCACAAAAAGCCGAGCAACTGATTGCTCAAGGCATCATTACCGATGGTATGGTGGTGAAGGTCAATGCAGCGCTGGATGCTGCACGTACCCTTGGCCGCCCGGTAGATATCGCCAGCTGGCGTAATGCCGAAAAGCTCCCTGCTCTGTTTAATGGTGTGTCGATTGGCACCCGGATCCTCGCTTAAATTTAGAATTAAAAAGGAATAACACAATGCAAAACAAAGGCATCAAGAAAATCGTTCTGGCGTACTCCGGCGGTCTGGATACTTCGGCCATCATTCCATGGCTGAAAGAGAACTACGGCGGCTGTGAAGTGGTAGCCTTCGTGGCGGACATCGGCCAGGAGCGCGGCGATCTGGAAGGCGTTGAGCAGAAAGCTCTGCAATCCGGTGCCTCTGAGTGTCATGTTGTCGATCTACGTGAAGAGTTTATCCGTGACTACGTTTATCCGGTGCTGCAGACCGGCGCACTGTACGAAGGCAGCTACCTGCTGGGGACTTCAATGGCGCGTCCGATCATTGCCAAGGCTCAGGTTGAGCTGGCACTGAAAGTGGGTGCTGATGCGCTGTGTCACGGGGCTACCGGTAAAGGCAACGATCAGGTGCGTTTCGAAACCACCTATACCGCATTGGCTCCACACCTGAAGGTCGTCGCGCCTTGGCGTGAGTGGAACCTGCGTTCCCGTGAAGCACTGCTGGATTACCTGAAAGAGCGTAATATCCCAACCACCGCTTCGCTGGAGAAGATCTACAGCCGTGACGAAAACGCCTGGCACATCTCTACCGAAGGCGGCGTGCTGGAAAGCCCGTGGAATGCGCCAAACAAAGATTGCTGGGTCTGGACTGTCGATCCGTTGGAAGCACCGGACAAGCCAGAACAAGTGACCGTGACCGTTGAGAAAGGCTGTGTAGTGGCCGTTAACGGTGAAGCCATGAGCCCGTACAAGTGTCTGGAAGCCCTGAACGTGCTGGGTGCCAAACATGGCGTGGGCCGTATCGATATCGTGGAAAACCGCCTGGTAGGCATCAAATCCCGTGGTTGCTATGAAACCCCAGGAGGCACCATTATGGTTGCCGCGCTGCGCGGGATCGAGCAGTTGGTATTGGATCGTGATAGCTTTAAATGGCGTGAGCAGTTGGGCCTGGAAATGTCCTATGTGGTCTACGATGGCCGCTGGTTTGCTCCGCTACGTCGTTCCATTCAGGCTTCAGCACAAGCGCTGGCGGAAGAAGTTAACGGCGAAGTGGTATTGCAGCTGTATAAAGGCCAGGTGACGGCGATCCAGAAGAAATCGGCCAACAGCCTGTACTCAGAAGAATTTGCGACCTTTGGCGAAGACGAAGTTTACGATCACAGCCATGCGGGTGGCTTTATCCGTCTGTTCTCGCTCTCTTCCCGTATTCGCGCGTTGAACGAGAAGAAAAAGTAACGTCGTGGGTTTAGCGTCAATTTGAGGGGCGCAGCATGCTGCGCCCTTTCGCATACTTATTCAGGAGCAAGATTATGGCACTTTGGGGCGGACGGTTTAGTCAGGCAGCGGATCAGCGGTTCAAACAGTTAAATGATTCCCTGCGCTTTGACTATCGCCTGGCGGAACAGGATATTGTGGGCTCCGTCGCCTGGTCAAAAGCGCTGGTGACCGTCAACGTACTGACGTCAGCAGAGCAACAGCAGCTTGAGCAGGCACTGAACGTGCTGCTGGAAGAAGTGCAGGCCGATCCTCTGGCGATCGTTAACAGCGACGCAGAAGATATTCACAGCTGGGTCGAGCAGAAGCTGATCGAGAAAGTCGGCGATCTGGGCAAAAAGCTGCATACCGGCCGCAGCCGTAACGATCAGGTGGCCACCGATCTGAAACTGTGGTGCAAACATCAGGTTAGTGAACTGCTTCAGGCATTGATACAGCTGCAACAGGCGCTGGTGGAAACCGCCGAAGCCAATCAGGATGCGGTGATGCCGGGTTATACCCACCTGCAGCGCGCCCAGCCGGTGACTTTTGCCCACTGGTGCCTCGCTTACGTTGAGATGCTGGCGCGTGATGAAAGCCGCCTGCAGGATACGTTGAAACGCCTGGACGTCAGCCCGCTGGGTAGCGGTGCCTTGGCCGGAACCGCTTATCCTATCGACCGTGAACAACTGGCTGGCTGGTTGGGCTTTGCCTCTGCTACGCGCAACAGTCTGGACAGCGTCTCCGATCGTGACCACGTGCTGGAACTGCTGTCCAATGCGGCCATCAGCATGGTGCACCTGTCGCGCTTTGCCGAAGACCTGATCTTCTTCAACAGCGGCGAAGCGGCGTTTGTCGAGCTTTCGGATCGCGTGACCTCTGGCTCATCCCTGATGCCGCAGAAGAAAAACCCGGATGCGCTAGAGCTGATCCGTGGCAAGTCTGGCCGCGTGCAAGGGGCTTTGACCGGCATGATGATGACGTTGAAAGGCCTGCCGTTGGCCTACAACAAAGACATGCAGGAAGACAAAGAAGGGCTGTTCGACGCGCTCGACACCTGGATGGATTGCCTGCAGATGGCGGCGTTGGTGCTGGACGGCATTCAGGTGAAGCGCCCGCGTTGCCAGGAAGCGGCACAGCAAGGTTATGCTAACGCCACTGAGCTGGCCGACTATCTGGTTGCCAAAGGCGTGCCGTTCCGCGAAGCGCACCACATTGTGGGTGAAGCGGTAGTGGAAGCGATCCGCCAGGGCAAACCGTTGGAAGACCTGCCGTTGAGCGATTTGCAGAAATTCAACAGCGTGATTGGTGACGACGTTTATCCGATCCTGTCGCTGCAATCTTGCCTGGATAAGCGCGCGGCCAAGGGCGGCGTTTCTCCTCAGCAGGTTGCCTATGCAATCGCAGAGGCGAAAAAACGCCTGTTCTAAGCTACGCCGAGGGCAGCGCAATGCTGCCCTTATCCTGCCAACCGGGCGCACAAATAGCGGTTCAGGCTAACGCCTTCATCCATAGCATTAATCGCCAGGCGGCGATGCTGTTCCGGGGTCATCCGCAGCACCAGTTTCCCACTGAAATTTTTCTCTGCCAGTGCCTCTGGCGGCGTTTCACCTTGGGAAAGCATATCGGCAATCACATCGCGGACCAGCTTTTCAATGCCGTCCAGCGCTGCGGTGCGGGTAGGTGCCAGCCATGACAGAGAAGGAAACTCCGTACAGAGGCCGACATACTCGCTATCCTCCGTTGACCAGGTGATGCGGTAAGTGTAGTGCTCATGTTTTTCCATTTTCTTCCTCCAGTTTGATCAGCGCGCTGATCACCTGTTTGACCTGATATACCTTTGCCATGCCGCTATCTGCACGTTGGATATTCACGCGTGGATCCCCCGGCCAAGGCATTTTGTAAACCTTGTGACTGCCACCGTTCAAGCGGGGTGGGCCAAACCAGTAGGTGCAGATCTTTACTAATGTGTTGAATTTGATATTGGCTTGCCGCTGTTGCAGATCGTCAATGGTTTCTCTGAGTCCTTTCATTTAGCTGTCCCATATTAGTATCAATATTAGTATCATTTCAAGGTGAGGGAGCATAAAAATGACGCTAAAACCAAAACTCGGCAAGCAAGGAGATTCAAGGTTGGAATGCCATACGCAAAAAAACCGGGCGCGAAGGCCCGGTGGATGGTGACTGATAGCAGAGATAAAGGCTTATTCGCCAGGGCAACGCTGGCAGCGTTCGGCCTCAGACTCACCCAGCTTCAGCTTGGCTTGCAGATCGCGTAGCGCGGTTCGCAACCCTTCTTCGATCACCGGATGATAGAACGGCATATCCAGCATTTGGTCGATGGTCATCTGCTGCTGATGTGCCCAGGCCAGCAGATGGGCGATATGCTCCACGTCTGGCCCCATCATCTCTGCCCCCAGGAAGCGGCCAGTCCCTTGCTCGCCATAGACGTGCAAGATGCCTTTATTGCGTAGTATCACCCGGGAACGGCCCTGGTTTTCGAAGGATACGGCACCCACTTCAAAACAGCCACAGGCGCTGAATTTCTGGTTCAGTTCACGGAAGGTTGAGCCGACCATGGCAATTTGCGGGTCTGAAAACACCACGGAAATCGCACTGCGACGTAACCCTGGCGTTACTTCTGGGAAGCTGCCCGCGTTGTGCCCGGCAATACGAGCCTGATCGCTGGCTTCGTGGAGCAGTGGCAATTGGTTGCTGGCATCGCCGGCGATGAAAATATGCGGCACGCTGGTTTGCATGGTTAAGAGATCGGCCTGTGGTACGCCTTTGGCATCCAGCACCAGGGTGGTATTTTCCAACCCCAGCTTGTCGACGTTCGGACGGCGGCCGGTGGCGGCCAGCACGTAATCCACCATCATTTCCTGCGGTTGACCGTGCAGATCCTGGTAGCGGATAAACACTTTGTCGCCTTCGCGCTGCATGATGTCTACTTTGACATCCGGGTCGAGATAGAACTCTTCACCCAGCGTTTTAGCGGCATATTCCCGCACTACGCTGTCGGTCAGCGGGCCAACCGCGCCGCCAACGCCGAACACTTTGGTGGCAACGCCAAGGCGATGCAGCGCCTGGCCCAGTTCCAATCCGATCACCCCTGGGCCAAATACCGCGACGGACTGCGGCAAATCATCCCAGTTAAACACATCATCATTGACGATCAGGCGGTCGCCAAGGTCGTTCCACGGCGCAGGCCAGCTAGAGCGGGAACCGGTGGCAATCACGATACGCTGCGCGACGATGCGCGTATGCTCGTCAACCTGCAGGGTGTTGTCGTCAATGAAGCGGGCATAGCCCTGAATTTTATCTGCGGCCGGGATGCTATCGACCCCTTCCAGTACAAAACCGACGAAGCGATCGCGCTCGCGTTTGACGCGATCCATCACTTCACGGCCATTAATGGTGGTTTTTCCCGCAGGATGGATGCCAAACCCTGGAGCACGTTCGATCTGATGCACCGCTTCTGCCGCAGCAATCAGCAATTTGGAAGGCATACAGCCAACGCGGGCACAGGTAGTGCCAAAAGGTCCGCCCTCAATCATCACCACGCTCGGGGTAGAAAGTTTTGCTGCGCGGTAAGCGCCTAGTCCGGCTGTGCCGCCGCCAATAACGGCGACGTCGACATTCAACAGTTTCATATCCGCTCCTGAAGGGAATAAAAAAAGGGCGGGTTAGCACCCGCCAAAGGTCACATTACTTCTATTCCGCTAGGTTTTTCAGGCGACAGATTGTTGAACCGTGCCTGAGACCCATCGGGTTTATTTTTATCATTCAGGCTGACAGGAAGTTTTCCAGATCGTCGCTACCACCGATGTGGCGACCACCGATAAACACCTGTGGCACGGTAGCGCGGCCGCTGACAGCGCGCAGGCTGACCGTGGTCGCGTCTTGGCCCAACACGATTTCTTCATATTGGATCCCGCGCTCTTGCAGCATTTGTTTGGCTTTGGCGCAGAACGGGCAGCCCGGCTTGGTAAACAGGGAGACCGATTCCTGCACTTGGAATTCCGGTGCCAGGTACTTCAGCATGGTATCGGCGTCAGAGACTTCAAACGGGTCGCCCGGCTTGTTTGGCTCGACGAACATTTTTTCTACCACGCCGTTACGCACCAGCATGGAGTAGCGCCATGAACGTGGGCCAAAGCCCAGATCGGCTTTCTCAACCAGCATGTTCATGCCCTTGGTGAACTCACCGTTGCCGTCCGGCACGAAGGTAATATTTTCGGCGTGTTGATCGGCTTTCCAGGCGTTCATCACAAAGGTGTCGTTCACCGAGACGCACAGGATGCTGTCAACGCCGTGTTGCTTGAACACGCTGGACAGTTCGTTATAGCGCGGCAAATGGCTTGATGAGCAGGTTGGGGTGAACGCGCCCGGCAAGGAGAACACGATCACGGTTTTGTCTTTGAACAGGTCATCAGTGGTCACGTCAATCCATTGGTCGCCCTGGCGAGTATGGAAGGTAACCTGAGGGACTTTTTTGCCTTCTTGACTGGTAAACATGAATTAACCCCTTAATTAGAAAAATGAATTTTTTATGTTGGCGCCGTTGCGCTTCGTTGGGGGACATTATTCACTGCGGGGCTTGATAGTTCTAATCACTCGTTGCTATCTTATCTATCGCCATGAGCTATCATGGCCAGGAGGGAAACAACAATGAATATTCGTGATTTAGAGTATCTGGTCGCCTTGGCCGAGCACCGCCACTTCCGGCGCGCTGCCGACTCATGCCATGTCAGCCAACCAACATTGAGTGGGCAGATCCGTAAGCTGGAAGACGAGTTGGGCGTGATGCTGCTTGAGCGGACCAGCCGTAAGGTGCTTTTCACACAGGCAGGCTTACTGCTGGTGGAGCAGGCGCGCACCGTGCTACGCGAAGTCAAAGTCTTGAAGGAAATGGCCAGCCAGCAGGGGGAGGCGATGTCCGGGCCGTTGCATATCGGCCTGATCCCTACCGTGGGGCCTTATCTGCTGCCGCAGATTATCCCGACGCTGCATAAATCATTTCCCAAGTTGGAAATGTACCTGCACGAAGCACAAACCCATCAACTGCTGGCACAGCTGGACAGCGGCAAGTTGGACTGCGCTATTCTTGCCCTGGTGAAAGAGACCGAAGCCTTCATCGAAGTGCCTTTGTTCGATGAGCCGATGCAATTGGCAGTCTATTCCGACCATCCGTGGGCGCAGCGTGAACGCGTGGCGATGGCCGATTTGGCGGGTGAAAAACTGCTGATGCTGGAAGATGGCCACTGTTTACGCGATCAGGCGCTGGGCTTTTGCTTCCAGGCCGGTGCGGATGAGGATACCCACTTCCGCGCGACCAGTCTGGAAACGCTGCGTAATATGGTTGCCGCGGGCAGTGGGATAACGCTGTTACCCGCCTTGGCGGTGCCGCGTGAGCGTGAGCGTGACGGCGTGTGCTATCTGGAGTGCTACAAACCGGAACCGAAGCGCACCATTGCTCTGGTGTATCGCCCCGGCTCCCCGCTGCGTAGCCGCTATGAGCAGTTGGCCGAGGCTATTCGCGAACACATGCAGAACTACCTGGACGCGAACTTAAAACAGGCGGTTTAAGCCGTTTAGCGCTGCTACACGGTAGGCTTCGGCCATGGTCGGATAGTTGAAGGTGGTATTGACGAAATACTCGATGGTATTACCTTCACCTTTCTGTTCCATGATCGCCTGACCGATGTGAATGATCTCTGCCGCACGTTCACCAAAGCAGTGGATCCCCAGGATCTGCAAGGTATCGCGGTGGAACAGGATCTTCAGGCTACCCACGTTCATGCCGGCAATCTGCGCCCGGGCCAGGTGTTTGAACTGGGCGCGGCCCACTTCGTAGGGCACTTTCATCGCCGTCAGTTCCTGCTCGGTTTTACCGACGGAGCTGATTTCTGGAATGGTATAAATGCCCGTTGGAATGTCTTCGATCAGATGCCCGCTGGCTTCCCCAGAGGAGATGGCCTGAGCGGCGATGCGTCCCTGATCATAAGCAGCAGACGCCAGACTCGGATAGCCGATCACGTCACCCACGGCATAAATGTGGGATACGGCGGTCTGATACATGCTGTTGACCTTCAGCAGGCCACGGCTGTCTGATTCCAGACCCACATTTTCCAGGCCTAGCGCATCGGTATTACCGGTACGGCCATTGGCGTACAGCAGGCAATCGGCCTTCACTTTCTTGCCGGATTTCAGATGCACAATCACGCCATCGTCGGTACCCTCGATCTTCTCGAACTCTTCATTGTGGCGGATCACCACGCCGTTATTCCAGAAGTGGTAAGACAGAGAATCTGACATCTCCTGATCGAGGAACGCCAGCAGCCGATCGCGGGTGTTGATCAAATCCACCTTCACGTTCAAACCGCGGAAGATAGAAGCATATTCGCAGCCAATCACCCCAGCGCCGTAGATAATCACGTGGCGTGGCTCGTGGTTCAGCTCCAGGATGGAGTCGCTGTCATAAATGCGCGAGTGGTTAAAATCAACGCCGTTCGGATGATAAGGGCGTGAACCACAGGCGATCACAATATGGTCGGCGCGGATGGTATCCTGCGTGCCATCCATATAGCTTACGCTGACGGTGTTGGCGTCGATAAACTTGGCGTTACCGGCGAACAGCTTGCACTGGTTACGTTCGTAGAACCCTTGGCGCATGCGCGTTTGCTGGTTAATCACGCTGTCGGCGTGGCGTAAAATGTCAGGGAAGGTGGCACTAAGGGTGCGGGAGTTATTGTAAAGCGGGTTCTGGTTGAATTCGATAATGCGGCTGACGGCGTGGCGGAGGGCTTTTGAGGGGATGGTTCCCCAGTGAGTACAGCCGCCGCCCACGTTATTGTACCGTTCGATCACGGCCACGCGGGCACCTTGTTTCACCAGACCCATGGCTGCGCCTTCACCACCAGGGCCGGAGCCGATGATAATGGCATCAAATTGATAGTGTTGTTGCATGTAGGAGAGACCTGTTCTTATACAAATTTACAACGGTATCTTAACATCATAGCGCTGCGTGCCCAATTACCATTAGCCTTTTTGTGGCAAAGCACAATCGGTGTGGCCTAGAACTGTGACAAAGCGCGTTTGTATAAATGCTGTTGCAATAAATTTGCTATATTGCCAGTTCTGCGGCGTTAGACTGAAGAAGGGAAGTCATCCGGATATGCAAATGGGCGTCAGAGCACAACAAAAAGAACGCACTCGTCGTTCCCTCATTGAGGCGGCTTTCAGCCAACTGAGTGCCGAGCGCAGTTTTGCCAGCCTGAGCCTGCGTGAAGTCTCACGAGAGGCGGGCATCGCGCCCACGTCTTTCTATCGTCATTTTCGCGATGTGGATGAGCTTGGGCTCACCATGGTTGACGAAAGCGGCCTGATGCTGCGCCAATTGATGCGCCAGGCACGCCAGCGTATTGCCAAAGGCGGCAGCGTGATCCGCACGTCGGTATCGACCTTTATGGAGTTTATCGGCAATAATCCCAACGCCTTTCGGCTGTTGCTGCGTGAACGTTCCGGCACCTCGGCCGCGTTTCGTGCGGCGGTAGCACGGGAAATCCAACATTTTATCGCCGAACTGGCAGATTACCTTGAGCTGGAAAACCATATGCCGCGTAGTTTTACCGAGGCGCAGGCGGAAGCTATGGTGACGATTGTGTTCAGTGCCGGTGCGGAAGCGCTGGATATTGATATTGAACAACGGCGGCAGCTCGAAGAAAGGTTAGTGTTGCAACTGCGGATGATTTCCAAAGGAGCCTATTACTGGTATCGCCGCGAACAAGAAAAAGCATCTGTATCCCACGTATAACAAGGTGAAAGTCATGGAAAAACTAAGCCGTGAGAATGGTACTTTACTGCTGGCGTTGATTGCCGGCCTGTCCGTAAACGGTTCCTTTGCCGCGCTGTTCAGTTCGGTGGTGTCGTTTTCAGCCTTCCCGTTGATTGCTTTGGTGTTGGCGGTATATTGCCTGCATCAGCGTTACCTGAACCAGCCAATGCCGGATGGTATGCCAAAACTGGCGGCTGGCTGTTTCCTGTTGGGCGTCCTGGGATATAGCGCGATCGTGCGTGCGGAATACCCGCAGATCGGCTCGAACTTCCTGCCCTCGATTGTCTGCGTGGTGCTGGTGCTCTGGATTGGTTTTCAATTAAAGAAACGCAATACCGTCACTGTTCAGCATTAAAAATGGTTTTATCGAGAAAAGGCACTCCGCGGAGTGCCTTTTTTGGTTTTTGCGCCTGTCTAGATCAGCGGCGTTCGAGCAATACGCCACATTCCATATGATGGGTGTATGGGAACTGATCGAATAGAGCCAGGCGAGTGATTTTGTGCGTGGTCTGCAGCGTATCCAGATTGGCGCACAGGGTCTCCGGGTTGCAGGAGATGTAAAGGATGCGTGGATAGGTCTGCACCATCTTCACCGTTTCCTCATCCAGCCCGCTGCGCGGCGGATCGACGAAAATCGTCTCACAGTTATAGCTGCTCAGATCGATCCCTCTTAACCGGTTGAACTCGCGAGCGCCGTTCATTGCCTGAGTGAAGTCTTCCGCCGCCATACGGATAATCTGCACGTTGTCGATATTATTGGCCGCGATGTTGTACTGCGCCGCCGCCACCGAAGGCTTGGCAATTTCAGTGGCTAATACCCGCTCGAAGTTGCGGGCCAGGGCCAGCGAGAAGTTGCCGTTACCGCAATACAGCTCCAGCAGATCCCCTTTTGAACCTTGGGTGACATCCAGCGCCCATTCCAGCATTTGCACGTTCATGGCGGCGTTTGGCTGGGTGAAGCTGTTTTCGACCTGGCGATAAATCATTGCGCGGCCAGCGACCGGCAGCACTTCGTCGACGTAGTCCTGATCCAGCATGATTTTCATCTTCGAGGCGCGGCCAATCAGTTGCACATCGAAGCCGTCTGCGCGTAACGCATCACGCAGCGCAGTGGCATCTTGCTGCCATTGTTCGTCCAGCTTGCGGTGATACAGCAGCGAGGCAATGATCTTACCGCTCTGCGTAGAAAGATAATCGATCTGGAACAGCTTGTGGCGCAGCACTGGATTGGGCTTGAGGGCCGCCATCAGGGCGCTCATCAGGCGGTTAATCAGCTCGCTGGCCGCCGGGAAGCTATCGACGCGAATACGCTGCTTGGTCTGCTGATCGAACATGATGTGGTACATATCGTCCTCATCATGCCAGATGCGGAATTCCGCACGCATCCGGTAGTGGCTGACTGGCGAGCGAAACACTTCCGGCTCGGGCGCCGTGAACGGTGACATCATGGTCTTCAGGCGGGCTGTTTTCTCCGCCAGTTGGTCGTCATAGCGTTCAATAGGCAAATTCTCGGGCGTCATGGTTTCTCTCGTCAGGCAAATTGGATCAGCGGGGATTGTAGGGAATCAGCCCGTGAAGTCCAGTTTTGTTGTGGTGCTATTTTGCAACACTGTTGGCAATCTAGACATCCATTTTCATTGATTGTAGCATTGCCGTCCGGTCTCAAGCAGCGAGTGAAAAGGGAATCCAGTGCAAATCTGGAGCTGACGCGCAGCGGTATGGGGAAGTCACGGCGATAGCGTTAAATGACGCAGACACTGTCCACTGCAGGATGGGAAGTCATCGCCCGGTGCGGGTTGCCACAGGCAACCGGCAAATCCCAAGCCCGAAAACCTACCGGTGTACGTCGCAATATCCATAGCCGTCGCGAACTACCGGCCGTGGCCCTGCGGCATCCCCAATGAAGTTTGGATGCTTTTTATAATGACAATGATAAAAAATACACTGCTGGCGGTGGTCTCCTCCGCGACGGCATTTTCTGGATGGGCGCAAGATAACACCACGGCTAAAAGTAGCGATGATCTGGTGGTGACCGCCAATCGCTTCCCTCAACCGGTCTCTTCCGTATTGGCGCCTGCCGATGTGGTAACCCGCGAAGATATCGATCGCTGGCAGGCCAAAAGCCTCAATGATGTAATGCGCCGTTTGCCCGGTGTCGATATTTCACAGTACGGCGGTATGGGGCAGGGGTCATCCCTCTCGGTACGCGGCACTGAAGCTCGTCATGTATTGGTTCTGATTGACGGCGTGCCAATGGCCCGTCTGGGGATCAGCAACGGCGTCGATTTTAACCAGGTTCCGTTGGCGCTGGTTCAGCGTGTGGAGTTTATCCGTGGGCCGCGCTCTGCCATTTACGGTTCTGGTGCCATCGGCGGGGTCATCAACATCATTACCCAGACGGATAAAGAGGGCGGAAAAGTCCAGGCGGGGATCGGTTCTAAAGGATACCAGCAGTACGATGGTGCCTTGCGCCAGCGTTTTGATAACACTGTTGCTACCGTTGCGGGCAGCTACCAGATGACCAACGGTTTCAATGTGCAGCCAGGCTCGCCTTATTCGGTCGACAGCGATCGTGATGGTTTCCGTAATAAAAGCTTCTGGGGCGGGTTGGAACAGCAGTTCAATCAGAATTTCTCAGGCTTCGTGCGGGGTTATGGTTATACCAATAACTCGGACTACGATGTCGGCAGTGTACCTTACAGCCCGAAGTACAGTAATGATGAAGACCGCCTGTATAGCCATACCTATGATATGGGGCTGCGTTTCCTGTCTGGGGCTTTCTCTTCTCAACTGACGGGCAGCTATCAGAAACAGAAAGATTACAACTACAGCAGCCAGAATGGCCGTTATGGCATCAGCACTACGCTGGATGATATGGATCAGCGTAACCTGCAATGGGGCAATACCTATGCTTTCGAGCACGGTAGCGTTACCGCCGGTGCCGATTTCCAGCAACAGCGCCTGACCTCTTCCGACAGTTCCTTTGCCGATACCTATAAAAGAGACAACACGGGGCTGTACCTGAGCGGTCAACAGCAGTTTGGCAGCGTGACGCTGGAAGCCTCTGGGCGTGAAGACAAGGCAGGTGATTTTGGTTGGCACGGCACTTGGCAGACCGCGGCAGGTTGGGAGTTTGTTGATGGCTATCGAGCTACCTTATCTTATGGTACGGGTTTCCTGACGCCGTCATTGGGTCAGCAATATGGCTCAAAACGCTTTGGCATTGATTCCAACAGCAACCTCAAGCCGGAAGAGTCCAAACAGTGGGAAATGGGTCTGGAAGGTTTGACCGGGCCATTGGATTGGCGTCTGTCTGCTTACCATTACAAAATCCAGAACCTGATCAACTATGATTCTGACCCGGTGACCTATCAGGGGCAGTATTACAATGTGGATCGGGCAACGATTAAAGGCGTTGAATGGACCGGTAGCTTTGATACCTGGATGTTCACCCACCGTTTGACGCTGCAATATATCGATCCGCGTAATGACCAGACCGATGAGGTGCTGGCGCGCCGTTCGAAACGTCAGGCCAAATATCAGTTGGATTGGACGATGTTCAACCTGGACATGGATATCTCGTATCAGTACTACGGCAAGCGTTACGACAATATCTCTTCTACTTATAACCCTGAGCAGCGCGTATTGCCGAGTTACAGCACGGTCGACGTGAGCGCCTCATATCCAATAACCTCTCAGCTGACAGTTCGTGGTAGAATTGCCAACCTGTTTGATAAAGATTATGAGACGGCTTATGGCTACGCTACCCCAGGAAGAGAGTACTACCTCACTGGCAGCTATACCTTCTAACGCCACTGCGGCTCCTCGCCCGACGGCGCTGGTTTTTGATTCCGGCGTCGGCGGGTTGTCAGTGTTTCAGGAGGTTCGGCAACTGCTGCCGGATCTCCACTATATCTATGCCTTCGATAACGTGGCATTCCCCTACGGCGAGAAATCCGAAGAGTTCATCGTTGAGCGCGTGCTGGAAATTGTCAGTGCGGTTCAGGAACGTCATCCTTTGGCAATCGTCATCATTGCCTGCAATACCGCCAGTACCGTTTCCTTACCTGCGCTGCGTGAGCATTTTGCTTTCCCGGTGGTGGGAGTGGTGCCAGCGATCAAGCCTGCTGCCAAACTGACCGCCAACGGTATCGTCGGTTTACTGGCCACGCGCGGTACGGTTCAGCGTACTTATACTCATGAACTGATCGAGCGTTTCGCGACAGATTGCAAAATTGAGCTGTTAGGCTCTTCTGAGCTGGTGGAGCTGGCAGAAGCCAAGCTGCATGGTGAACCTGTGCCGCTGGCAACGCTGAAGAAAATATTGCAGCCGTGGCTGAGCATGCGCGAGCCTCCGGACACGGTCGTGTTGGGCTGTACTCACTTCCCTCTATTATCTGAAGAGCTGATGCAAGTCCTGCCTGAAGGAACGCGTCTGGTGGATTCCGGTGCGGCAATTGCCCGCAGAGCTGCCTGGCTTATCTCTAATCAGGAAAATCTGGTCTCAACTCAGGAAGAGAATCTGGCGTATTGCATGGCGCTGAATGAAGACACCGATGCTTTATTGCCCGTTTTGCAGGGTTATGGCTTTAAATCGTTGAAAAAACTGCCGCTTTAATGGGGTTTTGCTTAAACATTCGACGGTCAGCAAAAAAAATGAATTTAGGGGTTGCGGCGTTCTGAGAACTCCCTATAATGCGCCTCCACTGACCGGGAACAACGACGAACAAGTCGCCCAGCCAGGAAGAAGCAATCCGGTGAAAACACCGCGTCTCGCAAGAGAAAAAGGTTGACTCTTCAGCGGGAAAGCGTAATATGCACCTCCCGCGTTACCGAGAAACTTCCCGGTAACGAACGCTCTTTAACAATTTATCAGACAATCTGTGTGGGCACTCACAAGACGATATCCAGCTACTTCGGTAGCAAAAAAAATATCAAGTCTTGAAGAGTGACCAAGCAGTCATTCATGCGAATGAATGATTACGAAAGTTAATTTTCGAGCATCGCTGCACGAGTTGCAGCAAATCAAGCTTTTAATTGAAGAGTTTGATCATGGCTCAGATTGAACGCTGGCGGCAGGCCTAACACATGCAAGTCGAGCGGTAGCACAGGGAGCTTGCTCCTGGGTGACGAGCGGCGGACGGGTGAGTAATGTCTGGGAAACTGCCCGATGGAGGGGGATAACTACTGGAAACGGTAGCTAATACCGCATAACGTCTTCGGACCAAAGTGGGGGACCTTCGGGCCTCACACCATCGGATGTGCCCAGATGGGATTAGCTAGTAGGTGAGGTAATGGCTCACCTAGGCGACGATCCCTAGCTGGTCTGAGAGGATGACCAGCCACACTGGAACTGAGACACGGTCCAGACTCCTACGGGAGGCAGCAGTGGGGAATATTGCACAATGGGCGCAAGCCTGATGCAGCCATGCCGCGTGTGTGAAGAAGGCCTTCGGGTTGTAAAGCACTTTCAGCGAGGAGGAAGGGTTCGGTGTTAATAGCACTGTTCATTGACGTTACTCGCAGAAGAAGCACCGGCTAACTCCGTGCCAGCAGCCGCGGTAATACGGAGGGTGCAAGCGTTAATCGGAATTACTGGGCGTAAAGCGCACGCAGGCGGTTTGTTAAGTCAGATGTGAAATCCCCGAGCTTAACTTGGGAACTGCATTTGAAACTGGCAAGCTAGAGTCTTGTAGAGGGGGGTAGAATTCCAGGTGTAGCGGTGAAATGCGTAGAGATCTGGAGGAATACCGGTGGCGAAGGCGGCCCCCTGGACAAAGACTGACGCTCAGGTGCGAAAGCGTGGGGAGCAAACAGGATTAGATACCCTGGTAGTCCACGCTGTAAACGATGTCGACTTGGAGGTTGTGCCCTTGAGGCGTGGCTTCCGGAGCTAACGCGTTAAGTCGACCGCCTGGGGAGTACGGCCGCAAGGTTAAAACTCAAATGAATTGACGGGGGCCCGCACAAGCGGTGGAGCATGTGGTTTAATTCGATGCAACGCGAAGAACCTTACCTACTCTTGACATCCACAGAACTTTCCAGAGATGGATTGGTGCCTTCGGGAACTGTGAGACAGGTGCTGCATGGCTGTCGTCAGCTCGTGTTGTGAAATGTTGGGTTAAGTCCCGCAACGAGCGCAACCCTTATCCTTTGTTGCCAGCGCGTAATGGCGGGAACTCAAAGGAGACTGCCGGTGATAAACCGGAGGAAGGTGGGGATGACGTCAAGTCATCATGGCCCTTACGAGTAGGGCTACACACGTGCTACAATGGCATATACAAAGAGAAGCGAACTCGCGAGAGCAAGCGGACCTCATAAAGTATGTCGTAGTCCGGATCGGAGTCTGCAACTCGACTCCGTGAAGTCGGAATCGCTAGTAATCGTAGATCAGAATGCTACGGTGAATACGTTCCCGGGCCTTGTACACACCGCCCGTCACACCATGGGAGTGGGTTGCAAAAGAAGTAGGTAGCTTAACCTTCGGGAGGGCGCTTACCACTTTGTGATTCATGACTGGGGTGAAGTCGTAACAAGGTAACCGTAGGGGAACCTGCGGTTGGATCACCTCCTTACCTAAAGATATGCAGTTGAGTGCAGTGTCCACACAGATTGTCTGATGAAAAAGTAACGAGCAGAAATACCTTTATAGGCTTGTAGCTCAGGTGGTTAGAGCGCACCCCTGATAAGGGTGAGGTCGGTGGTTCAAGTCCACTCAGGCCTACCAAATTCGCACTTGTGCTGCGTTGCACGCGATACGTTTACACCGTAAACGTCCAGTGAGCATGCCTTGCCTGAGCGAGTGGTAAATAAAGGTTTCTGCAAGTGACTGTATGGGGCTATAGCTCAGCTGGGAGAGCGCCTGCCTTGCACGCAGGAGGTCAGCGGTTCGATCCCGCTTAGCTCCACCATATCCATATGGTCCTTGATAATACTTCAGAGTGTACTGGCAACAGTATGCTGCGAAGTATTTTGCTCTTTAACAATCTGGAACAAGCTGAAAATTGAAACATGACAGCTGAAACTTATCCCTCCGTAGAAGTATTGGGGTAAGGATTAACCTGTCATAGAGTCTCTCAAATAAACAGCACGACAGTGTCTCTGTTTACAGAAACACCTTCGGGTTGTGAGGTTAAGTGACTAAGCGTACACGGTGGATGCCTAGGCAGTCAGAGGCGATGAAGGGCGTGCTAATCTGCGAAAAGTGTCGGTAAGGTGATATGAACCGTTATAACCGGCAATACCCGAATGGGGAAACCCAGTGTGTTTCGACACACTATCGTATGGTGAATACATAGCCATACGAGGCGAACCGGGGGAACTGAAACATCTAAGTACCCCGAGGAAAAGAAATCAACCGAGATTCCCCTAGTAGCGGCGAGCGAACGGGGAACAGCCCAGAACCTGAATCAGTTCTTGTGTTAGTGGAAGCGTCTGGAAAGTCGCGCAGCAAAGGGTGATAGCCCCGTACACTAAAATGCATTAATTGTGAGTTCGATGAGTAGGGCGGGACACGTGACATCCTGTCTGAATATGGGGGGACCATCCTCCAAGGCTAAATACTCCTGACTGACCGATAGTGAACCAGTACCGTGAGGGAAAGGCGAAAAGAACCCCGGCGAGGGGAGTGAAATAGAACCTGAAACCGTGTACGTACAAGCAGTGGGAGCACCTTCGTGGTGTGACTGCGTACCTTTTGTATAATGGGTCAGCGACTTATATTTTGTAGCAAGGTTAACCGTATAGGGGAGCCGTAGGGAAACCGAGTCTTAACTGGGCGAATAGTTGCAAGGTATAGACCCGAAACCCGGTGATCTAGCCATGGGCAGGTTGAAGGTTGGGTAACACTAACTGGAGGACCGAACCGACTAATGTTGAAAAATTAGCGGATGACTTGTGGCTGGGGGTGAAAGGCCAATCAAACCGGGAGATAGCTGGTTCTCCCCGAAAGCTATTTAGGTAGCGCCTCGTGAACTCATCTTCGGGGGTAGAGCACTGTTTCGGCTAGGGGGCCATCCCGGCTTACCAAACCGATGCAAACTCCGAATACCGAAGAATGTTATCACGGGAGACACACGGCGGGTGCTAACGTCCGTCGTGAAGAGGGAAACAACCCAGACCGCCAGCTAAGGTCCCAAAGTCATGGTTAAGTGGGAAACGATGTGGGAAGGCATAGACAGCCAGGATGTTGGCTTAGAAGCAGCCATCATTTAAAGAAAGCGTAATAGCTCACTGGTCGAGTCGGCCTGCGCGGAAGATGTAACGGGGCTAAACCATGCACCGAAGCTGCGGCAGCGACGCTCAGGCGTTGTTGGGTAGGGGAGCGTTCTGTAAGCCGTTGAAGGTGAACTGTGAGGTTTGCTGGAGGTATCAGAAGTGCGAATGCTGACATAAGTAACGATAAAGCGGGTGAAAAACCCGCTCGCCGGAAGACCAAGGGTTCCTGTCCAACGTTAATCGGGGCAGGGTGAGTCGACCCCTAAGGCGAGGCCGAAAGGCGTAGTCGATGGGAAACAGGTTAATATTCCTGTACTCGGTGTTACTGCGAAGGGGGGACGGAGAAGGCTAGGCTAGCCGGGCGACGGTTGTCCCGGTTTAAGCGTGTAGGGGGGTGTTCCTGGTAAATCCGGAACGCTACCAACCCTGAGGCGTGATGACGATGCACTACGGTGCAGAAGTAGTTGATGCCCTGCTTCCAGGAAAAGCCTCTAAGCATCAGGTAACATCAAATCGTACCCCAAACCGACACAGGTGGTCAGGTAGAGAATACCAAGGCGCTTGAGAGAACTCGGGTGAAGGAACTAGGCAAAATGGTGCCGTAACTTCGGGAGAAGGCACGCTGGCGCGTAGGTGAAGAGACTTGCTCTCGGAGCTGAAGCCAGTCGCAGATACCAGCTGGCTGCAACTGTTTAATAAAAACACAGCACTGTGCAAACACGAAAGTGGACGTATACGGTGTGACGCCTGCCCGGTGCTGGAAGGTTAATTGATGGGGTCAGCCGCAAGGCGAAGCTCTTGATCGAAGCCCCAGTAAACGGCGGCCGTAACTATAACGGTCCTAAGGTAGCGAAATTCCTTGTCGGGTAAGTTCCGACCTGCACGAATGGCGTAATGATGGCCAGGCTGTCTCCACCCGAGACTCAGTGAAATTGAACTCGCTGTGAAGATGCAGTGTACCCGCGGCAAGACGGAAAGACCCCGTGAACCTTTACTATAGCTTGACACTGAACATTGAGCCTTGATGTGTAGGATAGGTGGGAGGCTTTGAAGTGTGGACGCCAGTCTGCATGGAGCCAACCTTGAAATACCACCCTTTAATGTTTGATGTTCTAACTCGGCCCCGTGATCCGGGGTGAGGACAGTGTCTGGTGGGTAGTTTGACTGGGGCGGTCTCCTCCCAAAGAGTAACGGAGGAGCACGAAGGTTAGCTAATCACGGTCGGACATCGTGAGGTTAGTGCAAAGGCATAAGCTAGCTTGACTGCGAGAGTGACGGCTCGAGCAGGTACGAAAGTAGGTCTTAGTGATCCGGTGGTTCTGAATGGAAGGGCCATCGCTCAACGGATAAAAGGTACTCCGGGGATAACAGGCTGATACCGCCCAAGAGTTCATATCGACGGCGGTGTTTGGCACCTCGATGTCGGCTCATCACATCCTGGGGCTGAAGTAGGTCCCAAGGGTATGGCTGTTCGCCATTTAAAGTGGTACGCGAGCTGGGTTTAGAACGTCGTGAGACAGTTCGGTCCCTATCTGCCGTGGGCGTTGGAAGATTGAGAGGGGTTGCTCCTAGTACGAGAGGACCGGAGTGAACGCACCACTGGTGTTCGGGTTGTCATGCCAATGGCACTGCCCGGTAGCTAAGTGCGGAAAAGATAAGCGCTGAAAGCATCTAAGCGCGAAACTTGCCTCGAGATGAGTCTTCCCTGGGCCTTTAAGGCCCCTGAAGGAACGTTTAAGACTAAGACGTTGATAGGCTGGGTGTGTAAGTGCAGCGATGCATTGAGCTAACCAGTACTAATGATCCGTGAGGCTTAACCTTACAACACCAAAGGTGTTTTAGAGTAGACGACAATTTTCAGCGAAGTTCCGAGATTGGTTCTGGTGGTTACGAAAGTAACGGCCAAGAATGAAACAGAATTTGCCTGGCGGCAATAGCGCGGTGGTCCCACCTGACCCCATGCCGAACTCAGAAGTGAAACGCCGTAGCGCCGATGGTAGTGTGGGGTCTCCCCATGCGAGAGTAGGACACTGCCAGGCATCAAATAAACGTTATCAGTATGACACCTGGTAATGCGCGAAATCACCCAGGTGGTTTTGCCAGCATCGAAAGATGCGACGTAAAAGAATCGGTGGAGCGGTAGTTCAGTTGGTTAGAATACCTGCCTGTCACGCAGGGGGTCGCGGGTTCGAGCCCCGTCCGTTCCGCCACTTATTTAAATTATGCCTGCTAACTTTAGCAGGCATAATGTTAAGCGTAATTTAGGGGCGTAGCTCAGTTGGTAGAGCACCGGTCTCCAAAACCGGGTGTCGCGAGTTCGAGTCTCTCCGCCCCTGCCATATTAGAAACCCTTTGCGAAAGCGAAGGGTTTTTTTTGCTTTCTACTCGCCTAAAATTGCCATTCCTGCCGCTAGCGCGTACAAAATTCCCGCCGAAATCGTTCCCAATTTAGACATTTCTAGCTGTATCTATGTACAAAATGGTTGTAATCCCGCGCTGTGATATCGCTCATCATTCCTGTCTGTATTTCAACTACACCTTATAAGCCCCACGAGTTTGTTGGGCACACTCGATGAAAGCGAATATACCCACAGCCATCTCTGTCTGATCGATTCAGGCAGAGCGAGGAGAAAAACATGGTTAAGCGTTTACTGTTAGCGGCCGCCGTAAGCGGCGTGTTGATGGGAGCGGCGCAGGCTGCCCCCTTGGTTGTCGGCTTTTCTCAGATTGGTTCTGAATCAGGATGGCGTTCGGCAGAAACCAAAGTGGCGAAACAGGAGGCGGAAAAACGGGGTATTACGCTGAAAATCGCCGATGCACAGCAAAAGCAGGAAAACCAGATCAAGGCGGTGAGATCCTTTATTGCTCAGGGCGTTGACGCCATCTTCATTGCGCCGGTGGTGGCCACCGGTTGGACTCCGGTATTGCAGGAAGCGAAAGAGGCCAAAATTCCGGTCTTCCTGCTGGATCGCATGATCGAAGTGAACGATCCCTCGCTGTATACCGCAGCCGTCGCCTCTGACAGCGTCCATGAAGGAAAAGTCGCAGGCGAATGGCTAGTGAAAGCCGTTGCGGGCAAGCCCTGTAACGTGGTGGAACTGCAAGGCACCGTTGGGGCCAGCGTGGCCATTAACCGCAAGAAAGGCTTTGCGGATGGTATTGCTTCTGCCGACAACGTCAAAATCATCCGTTCGCAGTCCGGTGACTTTACTCGCAGCAAGGGTAAAGAAGTGATGGAAAGCTTTATCAAGGCTGAACAGAACGGCAAAAACATCTGCGCCGTCTATGCACATAACGACGATATGGCCATTGGTGCCATCCAGGCGATCAAAGAAGCTGGCCTCAAACCAGGCTCACAGATCAAGGTTGTTTCCATCGACGGCGTGCCGGATATCTTTAAAGCAATGATGGAAGGGGAAGCCAACGCCACGGTTGAACTGACGCCAAATATGGCAGGACCTGCGTTTGATGCCTTGATTGCATTGAAAAAAGACGGCACACAGCCACAGAAATTTATCCAGACCGAGTCGAAACTGCTGCAGCCTGAAACGGCCAGACAGGAATACGATATGAAGAAAAGCATGGGATATTGATCGTTAACAGGCGGAGCAGATAATGGCCACACCTCAGGCAGCATTATTGGCAATAAGCGGGTTATCCGTGGAGTTTCCAGGTGTAAAAGCGCTGGAGCAGGTTGATTTCACACTACAACGCGGTGAGGTGGTGGCGCTTCTTGGGGAAAACGGCGCGGGTAAGTCCACGCTGATTAAGGCATTAACCGGTGTTTACCAACGCTCCGCCGGTGAGGTATGGCTAGAAGGCACCGCGATTGCGCCACAGAATACGGCCCAGGCGCAATCGTTGGGGATTGGCACCGTCTATCAGGAAGTTAACCTGCTGCCTAATATCTCGGTGGCCGCCAATCTGTTTATCGGCCGCGAACCCACCCGCTTTGGCCTGATCGATCAAAAAACCCTGTTGCGTAATGCCCGTAAGCTGCTGGAAGGGTATGGATTACCGCTGGATGTCAGCCAGCCGCTGGGTAACTACTCTATCGCCATTCAGCAAATTGTCGCGATTGCTCGCGCCGTCGATCTCTCCGCCAAGGTGCTTATCCTGGATGAACCCACCGCCAGCCTGGATGCCAAGGAAGTCACCATGCTGCTGGATATTCTTAGCCAGCTGCGATCTCAGGGAATGGGGATGATCTTCGTCACCCATTTTCTCGAACAGGTTTACCGCATCAGCGATCGTATTACTGTGTTGCGTAACGGCAAGCTGGTCGGGACCCGTGTCACCGCCGAGTTGCCACGGCTCGAGTTGGTACAGATGATGCTTGGCCACAGTTTTGATGAGACGTTGCTCAAACGCAGCGAACATCAGGCCGTGCAGGCTCCGCCGTTAGTGGAGTTTAGCGGTTATGGCCGACGCGGCATGGTTGAGCCCTTTGATCTGGCGATCCGGCCTGGAGAAATAGTTGGTCTGGCTGGTTTATTGGGATCGGGGCGTACTGAGACGGCACAACTGATCTTCGGCATTAAGGCTCGGGATAAAGGTACAGCGAAGGTTGAGGGCAAAATGGTGGCGATCCCTACCCCCCGTAAAGCGGCCAGCCTGGGATTTGGCTATTGCCCAGAAGATCGTAAGACCGACGGTATTGTCGGCGCGGCCACGGTAAGGGAAAACATCATTCTGGCATTGCAGGCGCAGCGTGGCTGGTTACGGCCTATCCCTTTGCGTGAGCAAACCCGAATTGCGGAGGATTTCATCAAACTGCTGGGGATCCGCACACCGGGGCCGGAGCAGCAAATCCAGTACCTTTCCGGCGGTAACCAGCAGAAGGTGCTGCTTTCCCGCTGGCTGGCGACTAAACCCCGTTTCCTGATCCTGGATGAGCCAACCCGTGGCATTGACGTAGGAGCCCATGCGGAAATTATCCGCCTGATTGAACGGCTCTGTGATGAAGGGTTGGCGCTGCTGGTGATCTCCTCCGAACTGGAGGAGCTGGCAGGCTATGCCGATCGCATCGTGGTATTACGCGATAGAAAACATGTGGCGCAGCTTGAGCATGATGCCATTACGGTTCCCGCCATTATGCAGGCCATTGCCGTGCAACAGGGGGCAGCATGAACCACAGGAGTTTTCCCATGACCGGTGGACCGCGCAAAGTAAGGTGGGTAATGCCCGCCGGAGCGACGCAGCTGGGGGCGCTGGCGGTGATTTTGCTTATCGATAGCCTGGTCGCCCCCCATTTCTTTTCAATTCATATCCAGGATGGCCGCCTGTTCGGCAGCGTGATTGATATTTTTAATCGCGGTGCCCCCGTTGCGCTGCTTGCCTTGGGTATGACGCTAGTGATCGCTACCGGTGGGATCGATCTCTCCGTCGGTGCGGTGATGGCGATTGCCGGGGCGACCGCTGCCACCATGACTAGCGCTGGCTACCCATTAGCTTACATCCTGGGGGCCGCATTAGCGGTTGGGGCACTGTGTGGCCTGTGGAACGGTTTCCTGGTGGCGGTGCTGCAAATCCAGCCGATCGTCGCCACCTTGATGCTGATGGTGGCCGGGCGCGGTATCGCGCAGTTGATTACCGAAGGGCAAATCGTCACCTTTGAAAGTGAAGGATTAGCCAAGCTCGGCAGTGGTTCGCTGATGTATCTGCCGATGCCGGTGATCATTGCTGCCATGATGCTGCTGCTGATTTGGTTACTGACACGCAAAACCGCGTTGGGGCTGTTTATTGAGGCGGTCGGTATCAATTTGCGCTCGGCACGTAATGCTGGCGTCAGTACTCGCTGGGTGATTATTGCGGTGTATATCATTTGCGGCCTGTGCGCGGCGGTGGCAGGGGTTATCGTCACGGCGGATATCCGTGGTGCGGATGCCAACAATGCGGGCCTGTGGCTCGAACTGGATGCGATCCTGGCCGTGGTGATTGGTGGTGGGTCACTGCTGGGCGGGCGTTTTAATCTGTTGCTCTCGGTGGTGGGGGCGCTAATCATTCAGGGCATGAATACTGGAATTCTGCTTTCGGGCTATAAACCGGAGTTTAACCTGGTGTTGAAAGCGGTGGTGGTATTAGCCGTGTTGCTGGTGCAATCCCCCAGTGTGTCATTACAGCGGCTGTGGCGGAGACGGAAATCATGATGAAACGTAACCTTCCCCTATTGATCACTATCGCGGTTTTCCTGCTGGGCTATGCCTTTTGCCTTAGCCAATTCCCCAGCTTCGCTTCCACCCGCGTCTGGTGCGATCTGCTGACCGACAACGCCTTTCTCGGCATTGTGGCCGTGGGCATGACCTTTGTGATCCTTTCAGGGGGTATCGATCTTTCGGTGGGCTCAGTGATCGCCTTTACCGGCGTACTGCTGGCCAAGCTGATTGGCACTTATGGTATTGCTCCAGGTTATGCATTTGTCATTGCCTTGCTGATGGGGGCCTCATTTGGTGCGCTGATGGGTTGGATCATTGACGTGCTGAAATTACCTGCATTTATCATCACGCTCGCGGGGATGTTCTTCGTGCGCGGCATGAGTTTTATCGTGTCAGAAGAGTCTTTGCCGATCGATCACCCGCTGTATGCCACGCTGGCAAACTATGCCTGGAAAGTCCCCGGTGGTGGCCGATTTACCTTATTGGCGCTGGTGATGCTGCTGGTTGTGGCGATTGGCATGATCCTGGCGCATCGCACCCGTTTTGGCCATAACGTCTATGCCATTGGCGGCAATCCGGTCTCCGCTGCCTTGATGGGGGTGCCGGTAAGGCGTACCACCATCCAGATTTACATGCTTTCCAGTACGCTGGCAGCCCTCTCTGGCATAATTTTCTCGCTATACACTTCCGCCGGTTACGCTCTAGCTGCCAGCGGTGTCGAACTGGATGCCATTGCGGCGGTCGTCATTGGGGGAACGTTGCTGACCGGTGGTGTCGGCACCATCTTGGGTACCCTGTTTGGCGTGCTGATCCAGGGCCTAATCCAGAGTTACATCACTTTCGATGGCTCGCTCAGCTCCTGGTGGACCAAAATCGTCATCGGCATCCTGCTGTTCTGCTTTATCGGCCTCCAGAAGGCGATGAGCGCCTTTTGGCAGACCAGACGGGCAAAACCCCGCCATCCACGCCTGAAGCCGTCATAGCGGCTCAGGTTGCGGTATTTAAAGGTATTTTCAACAGTTGGCGGATTAACGGCTGCTGGTCGCTGTTTTGCAGCCAGACGGCATAAAGCGGGCGGATGATCGGCTGGGCGTCTGCAACGGCGATCAACTGAGGGTACTCTTTTTCCCACTGGCTGGGGAGAAATGCACAGCCACCGGTTGTCTCCAGCAATTGACGCGTCAGATGTGCCGAAGTGGTGGTCAGCACGGGCATGCTGTCGCCCTCAAGCATGCGGGCTTCCTGTTGGTGAAAATCGGCACCCCATTCCAGTTTGATGTAAGGCATGGGGGCGGATTTATCGCGTAGCGATGAGGAAAACAGGCGTAGCGAGAAGTTACCCAACAGCTGGCTGGCCAGCTCATCCATCTTTGGCGGTTCGGTGGTGATTAGCAAATCGAGCTGTCTTTCATGTAGCTGTTTCACCAAAGAATGGCGCAGAGCCACCCTGGCTTCGAGCTGCAAGGCCTCCCGCTGCTGGTAGAGAGATTGCAGCCAGGGCGTGAGGTAAGCTTCCCATAGCGACGCGGTGGCGCCGATCGAAAGTTCGCTGTGCTGTAGCGATCGCACCACCTCTTTCTTTGCTAACTGCCAAGTGTTCATCAGGCTCTCGGCATAGGGCAACAGCCGCTCTCCTGCTGGTGTCAGGCGGATGTTGTTGCGGTGGCGGGTGAATAAATTCGCCCCTAATTGAGTTTCAAGCTGACGGATACGGAAACTCACCGCAGACTGCGTTAAGTACAGGGATTCCGCTGCGCGGCCAAAGTGTCGCGTTCTACTGACCTCCAAAAAGGTTTTCAGTAATTCGGTGTCCACACCAATCTCCAAAATTTTTTATCGTTAAGATTTAAATGTTTTGTTTTACACGATGTCAAGCCTATCTAATACTCCGCGCCATAAACAGCACGGCCATGAGAGAATTAGGAGCGTGTCAGATGGCGGATAGCTTCACCACCAACAGTCGTTTTTTTGATAATAAAAACTATCCTCGCGGGTTCTCCCGTCACGGCGATTTCACCATTAAAGAAGCGCAATTGCTAGAGCGTTTCGGGTATGCGTTCAACGAGTTGGATGCCGGCAAACGCCAGCCAGCCACTGAAGAAGAACAGTTGTTCGTTGCAGTGTGTCGCGGTGAGCGTGAACCGGTAACCGAGCAAGAAAAAGTATGGTCTAAATATCTGGCGCGCACCCGCCGCCCGAAAAAATTCCATACGTTGTCAGGTGGCAAGCCGCAGGCTGATGCGGTAGAAGACTACACTGAAAGCGACGATTGATCATCATGGGGCCATTCGGCCCCATTTTTTATTCCAGGCTGCGGTGTAACTGCAGCAGCAGGCGATCCATACTGCGATAGCTGAGCGCTTCGCTGAGATGGCGTTTATCAATCTGTTGTTCCCCCGTCAAATCGGCCAGTGTGCGTGCCACTTTCAGGATGCGATGCCAGGCTCGAACCGATAATCCCAGTTGGCTCAGCGTTCTTTCTAAAAACTCCGCTTCCGCTGCAGGTAAATGGCAATCCCGATCCACCTCGCGGTTACTCAACAGCGCATTCACTTTACCTGCACGTGCCAGCTGCCGCTCGCGCGCCACCAGCACCCGTTGACGTACCTGTTGGCTGCTTTCCCCCGCATGGCGCTGCTTGGCCAGTACGCCTGGTGGCAGCAGTGGCACCTCAATCGACAAATCAAATCGATCGAGGAAGGGGCCAGAGAGCCTGCCGAGGTAGCGCAAAATCTGCTGCGGTGGCGTGCGGTTGTGTATGCCCTGATAGTGTCCGGTTGGGCTGGGGTTCATCGCTGCAATCAGCTGCACCCTGGCTGGGAAGCGTACCTTGGCACTAGCGCGTGAGATGACGATTTCACCGGATTCCAGCGGCTCACGCAGCGCATCCAATACTCGCCGTTCAAATTCCGGTAACTCATCCAGAAATAGCACGCCGTTGTGCGCCATGGAGATTTCCCCTGGCCGTGGCAAGGAACCACCTCCAACCAGTGCAGCCATCGAAGCGCTGTGATGCGGGGCACGAAACGGCCGCTGTCGCCATGGCAGGGTTTCATCAGGGTGATGCAATAAGCTGGCAACGGCCACGCTTTCCAACGCCTCCCGATCGCTTAACGGCGGCAGCAAACCGTTGAGGCGGCTGGCCAGCATGGTTTTTCCGGTGCCCGGAGGGCCAAGCAGCAATAGGTTGTGGCCCCCGGCCGCGGCAATTTCCAACGCTCGTTTTGCCTGCTCCTGGCCAATGACTTCCTGCAGGTCGGCAGTTTCCGTTGACGTGGCGGCCGCAGGGGGCGCTACGGCGATCGGCAGCTCACCCTTACCTTGCAAAAAAGCGCAAACCTCAAGCAAATGTTCCGCAACTCGGGTCGTGCTGTTGGGAAGCAACCCTGCCTCTTTGCCGTTGGCCGCTGCGAGGATCAGCTCACGTTTGGCCTCGGCAGCCGCTATTGCCGCCGGAATGGCGCCGTGCACCGCCCTCAATGCGCCAGAAAGCGCCAATTCACCCAGGAACTCATAGTGCGCCAACTTATCTGCTGGCAACTGTTCTGAGGCCGCCAGAATGGCCAGCGCAATGGGTAAATCATAGCGCCCCCCTTCCTTAGGCAAATCGGCGGGTGCCAGATTGACGGTGATGCGTTTGGCCGGAAAGGTGAAGCCGTTGTTGATCAGTGCGCTGCGCACCCGGTCACGGGCTTCTTTCACCGTGGTTTCCGGTAGACCGACCAGCGTGAGGCCGGGTAATCCGTTGCTGATATGGACTTCAACCATGACCGAAGGTGCCTGCACGCCGATCGTGGCACGGGTATAGATTACCGCCAGTGACATATTGCTCTCCTCGCTGAAGGCAACATGATGCGGGAACGGACCGATAGCTGCGCTCTATTCATCGTCAACTTGCGTAGTGCTACAAAATTAAAAGTGATTTATTTCATCAGGTTAGTGGTGTTTTTCGAGCCGGCACGCATTTCGCTGTAATACCCCTTAACAATTACCACAAGGTTGCAACAAATTAGCAAGCTAACCAAGTTGCAACAGCAGGGTTAATGGGTGTATTTAACAATTGGTTAAAATAAAAAATCACTTCATTAACAAAGCCCCGACCGCTACCGCACCCGCTGCGGCCGCCGCTAAACCTGATAACTTCATACTCTACGGTAGGGATAACACTATGTTCGGTTGGACTCCGCTGCAGCGCAATGCGGCAATTGCCAGCTTTTCAAGCTGGACGCTCGACGCTTTCGATTTCTTTGTGCTGGTCTTCCTGCTCAGCGATATAGCTCAGGCTTTTCAGGTGGGGATGGAAGAAGTCACCCTGGCGATCCTGCTGACGTTGGCGGTGCGCCCGATTGGCGCCCTGATCTTTGGCCGTGCGGCGGAAAAGTACGGCCGTAAACCAATCCTGATGTTGAATATCGTGTTTTTCTCGGTATTTGAGCTGTTGTCGGCGGCGGCTCCTTCTTTGACCGTCTTCCTGTTGCTGCGTGTGCTTTACGGCGTGGCGATGGGGGGCATCTGGGGCGTGGCCTCTTCGCTGGCGATGGAAAGCATCCCAGATCGTTCGCGCGGCCTGATGTCCGGTATCTTCCAGGCGGGGTATCCGTTTGGCTATCTGTTGGCGGCGGTGGCCTACGGCCTGCTGTTTGAAGTGGTCGGCTGGCGTGGCATGTTCGTGATCGGGGCCGCGCCAATCCTGTTGCTGCCGTTTATCTACTTCTGCGTGGAAGAGTCGCCGGTGTGGCTGGCGGCACGGGCTCGTAAAGAAAGCACCGCTCTGCTGCCAGTTCTGAAGAGCCATTGGAAGCTGTGTGTCTATCTGGTGCTGCTGATGGCGGCGTTTAATTTCTTCTCCCACGGCACACAGGATATGTATCCGGCCTTCCTGAAAATTCAGCACGGTTTCGATCCTAAAACCGTCAGTATCATCGCCATTAGCTACAATATCGCGTCCATTATCGGCGGTATTTTCTTTGGTGCCCTGTCGGAAAAAATTGGCCGTAAGAAAGCCATTATTATTGCGGCCCTGCTGGCGTTACCGGTGATCCCGCTGTGGGCCTTCGCCAGCGGTTCGTTCATGCTGGGGCTGGGGGCGTTCATGATGCAATTCATGGTGCAGGGCGCGTGGGGTGTGATCCCAACCTACCTCAACGAACTGGTGCCAGCGAATACCCGCGCGGTGTTGCCGGGGTTTGTCTATCAACTGGGTAATCTTATTGCCTCAGTGAACGCGACCTTGCAGGCCACGATTGCGGAACATCATGGGCAAAACTACGGCCTGGCGATGGCGATGATTGCCGGGACGGTGGCGATCGTGATCGCGGTGCTGGTGTATTTTGGCAAGGATACGCGCGGCAAAGCGATTGCGGTGGAAAGTAAAGCGCCCGGTGCTGGTGTTAGCGTTTGAATTTCATGCGCTTTGTTGCAGCTTTGACCCGGCAGCGCCGAATAATAACGCAAAAAAAGTGTTGTCAGGTTACCGGCTGCTATGGTAACTCTGTAGGCATTAGTTCGAAACGAGCACAGTGAACAACCCAATTATGAAAGCCCTAGCCCAAGTGATTAGCCTAGTCGTGATTAGCGTGGTGGTGATTATTATCCCACCGTGCGGGGCTGCACTTGGACGAAGAAAGGCTTAGAAAACAAGCCGGAATCGCAAGATAACCCCCGCACCCAAAAGGTCCGGGGGTTTTTTTATGCCAAGAAAATATGAACAAGGAGCAGAGAATGACCAACAGAATAAAATCCTGCACTTCCCGCAACAAGGCGGGGAAATAACCATGAATGGTGCTCAGTGGGTAGTTCAAGCGTTGCGTGCGCAGGGGGTAGACAAGGTATTCGGCTATCCCGGTGGTGCGATCATGCCGGTCTACGATGCGTTGTATGACGGCGGAGTTGAACATCTGCTGTGTCGTCATGAGCAGGGTGCGGCGATTGCGGCCATTGGCTATGCTCGTTCCAGCGGCAAAGTTGGCGTCTGTATCGCCACCTCTGGCCCCGGCGCGACCAACCTGATCACCGGGTTGGCGGATGCGCTGTTGGACTCGGTGCCAGTGGTTGCGATCACCGGTCAGGTAGGCTCTGCGCTTATCGGTACCGATGCTTTTCAGGAGATCGATGTTCTTGGCCTGTCTCTGGCCTGTACCAAACACAGTTTCCTGGTGGAGTCGCTGGAAGCGCTGCCAGGGATCATGGCAGAGGCTTTTGCCATCGCCACCAGCGGCCGCCCAGGCCCGGTACTGATCGACATCCCGAAAGACATCCAACTGGCGCAGGGCGATTTGCCTCCTCATCTGATGCCGGTAGAAGACCAGTTTGAACATCCTACGGCGGAGCTGGCTATGGCCACGCAGTTGCTGGCACAGGCGCAGAAGCCAATGCTGTACGTGGGCGGTGGCGTAGGGATGGCGCAGGCAGTCTCGGCATTACGGGAATTTGTCGAGCTGACGCAAATCCCAACCGTGGCGACCTTGAAAGGCTTGGGCGCACCGGATGCCAACCATCCGTATTATCTCGGCATGTTGGGTATGCATGGCACCAAAGCTGCCAACTTCGCCGTGCAGGAGTGTGATTTATTGATAGCCGTAGGCGCGCGTTTTGACGATCGGGTGACCGGCAAGCTGAACGCCTTTGCGCCGCAGGCCAAGGTGATCCACATGGATATCGATCCGGCAGAAATGAGCAAGCTGCGTCAGGCGCATGTGGCCCTGCAAGGGGATCTGAGAACCCTGCTGCCAGCGCTGCAACAGCCGATGCAGATCGCCCCTTGGCTGCAACGGGTGGCCGAACTGAAAGAAACTCACCCTTGGCGTTACGACCACCCGGGCCAACCGATCTATGCTCCGTTGCTGCTCAAGCAACTGTCTGAACGCAAACCGGCCAATACCGTGGTGACCACCGACGTGGGCCAGCACCAGATGTGGACCGCGCAGCACATGAGCTTTGAACGCCCAGAGAACTTCATCACCTCCAGCGGGTTGGGGACGATGGGCTTCGGTATCCCCGCAGCGGTAGGTGCGCAAATGGCACGCCCGGAGGATATGGTGATCTGCGTGTCCGGGGATGGTTCCTTCATGATGAACGTGCAGGAGCTGGGCACCATCAAACGCAAACAGTTACCGCTGAAAATCGTGTTACTGGATAACCAGCGTTTAGGGATGGTTCGTCAGTGGCAGCAACTGTTCTTTGATGGCCGTTACAGCGAAACCAACCTCTCCGATAACCCCGATTTCCTGATATTGGCCAGCGCTTTCGGCATCCCCGGCCAACGTATTACCCGCAAAGACCAGGTCGCAGACGCGCTCGATACCTTGCTTAACAGCGAAGGGCCTTATCTGCTGCAGGTTTCCATTGATGAACTCGAGAACGTCTGGCCGCTGGTGCCGCCGGGCGCAGGCAACGAAACCATGTTGGAGAAAGTATCATGATGCAGCATCAACTCTCGATCCAGGCCCGCTTCCGCCCTGAAATGTTAGAGCGCGTATTGCGCGTTGTTCGTCACCGTGGCTTCCAGGTCTGTGCTATGAATATGGCTTCGGGCAGCAATAGCGACGATATAAATATTGAATTGACCGTTGCCAGCCAGCGCCCTGTGGATTTACTGTCATCTCAGTTGAGCAAACTGATGGATGTCTCCAGCGTTGAGATCCAGCAACAATCATCACAACAAATACGCGCCTGATTGCGCAAAAGGAACGGAACAATGACGAAGAAAGCCGATTATATTTGGTTCAATGGTGAGATGGTTCCTTGGGCCGATGCCAAGGTTCACGTAATGTCGCATGCGCTGCACTACGGAACGTCGGTATTTGAAGGGGTTCGCTGCTACGACTCCCATAAAGGCCCGGTGGTATTCCGCCACCGTGAACATATGCAGCGTCTGCATGACTCGGCCAAAATTTACCGTATGCCGGTAACGCAAAGCGTCGATGAACTGATGGAAGCCTGCCGTGCTACGCTGCGTAAAAACAATCTGGTCAGCGCGTATATTCGTCCTTTGGTGTTTGTTGGTGATGTTGGCATGGGCGTTAACCCACCGGCAGGCTATAAAACCGACGTGATTATCGCGGCGTTTCCTTGGGGCGCATATCTGGGTGAAGAAGCGCTGGATCAAGGTATCGATGCGATGGTCTCTTCCTGGCACCGTGTGGCACCAAACACCATTCCTACCGCGGCGAAAGCCGGGGGCAACTACCTTTCCTCACTGCTGGTGGGCAGCGAAGCACGCCGCCACGGCTATCAGGAAGGTATTGCGCTGGACGTTCACGGCTATATCTCTGAAGGCGCAGGCGAGAACCTGTTTGAAGTGAAAGACGGCGTGCTGTTTACTCCACCGTTCACCTCCTCCGCTCTGCCGGGTATCACGCGTGACGCGATCATCAAGCTGGCAAAAGACATGGGCTTCGAAGTGCGCGAGCAAGTGCTTTCCCGTGAGTCTCTGTACCTGGCGGACGAAGTGTTTATGTCCGGCACTGCGGCGGAAATCACGCCGGTGCGCAGCGTGGATGGCATTCAGGTAGGGATCGGCAAGTGTGGCCCAATTACCAAGCAGATCCAGCAGGCGTTCTTTGGCCTGTTCAGCGGCAAAACCGAAGACAAGTACGGCTGGTTGGATCCGGTAAACCAATAACGACAGACAACACTAAACGGATGGTTCGTTCGCCATCCGTAAAATGACTATTTTTGGAGTGAAGAGCATGCCTAAGTACCGTTCCGCCACCACCACCCACGGCCGCAACATGGCGGGTGCCCGCGCATTATGGCGCGCGACCGGGATGACCGACGACGATTTCGGCAAACCGATTATTGCGGTGGTCAACTCCTTCACCCAGTTTGTGCCGGGCCATGTGCACCTGCGCGACCTGGGCAAGCTGGTTGCAGAACAGATCGAAGCCTCCGGCGGCGTCGCCAAAGAGTTCAACACCATTGCGGTGGATGATGGGATCGCCATGGGCCACGGCGGCATGCTCTATTCTCTGCCGTCGCGCGAACTGATCGCCGACTCGGTGGAGTATATGGTGAATGCCCACTGCGCCGATGCGATGGTATGTATCTCCAATTGCGACAAGATCACCCCAGGGATGCTGATGGCGTCACTGCGCCTGAATATTCCGGTGATCTTCGTTTCCGGCGGCCCGATGGAAGCCGGTAAAACCAAGCTTTCCGACAAAATCATCAAGCTGGACCTGATCGATGCGATGATCCAGGGTGCCAACCCGAACGTCAGCGACGCCGACAGCGCGCAGATCGAGCGTTCCGCTTGCCCAACCTGCGGCTCGTGCTCCGGGATGTTTACCGCCAACTCCATGAACTGCCTGACCGAAGCGTTGGGCCTGTCTCAGCCGGGCAACGGCTCGCTGCTGGCGACCCACGCCGATCGTAAGGATCTGTTCCTGAACGCCGGTAAGCGCATCGTTGAACTGACCAAGCGTTACTACGAGCAGGACGATGAGAGTGCACTGCCACGCAGCATCGCCAACAAGGCCGCATTCGAAAATGCGATGACTCTGGACATTGCGATGGGCGGCTCCACCAATACCGTACTGCACCTGTTGGCGGCAGCGCAGGAAGGCGAGATAGACTTCGCCATGGCGGATATCGATCGCCTGTCCCGCAAAGTGCCACATCTGTGCAAGGTCGCGCCAAGCACTCAGAAATACCACATGGAAGACGTACACCGTGCCGGTGGCGTACTTGCCATTCTTGGCGAGCTGGATCGCGCCGGGCTGATGAACCGCGATGTGGATAACATCCTGGGGATGAAGCTGCCAGAGACCCTGGAAAAGTACGACATCATGCTGACCCAGGATGAGGCCGTGAAGAAAATGTTCCGCGCAGGTCCGGCGGGCATCCGCACCACCCAGGCATTCTCACAGGACTGCCGTTGGGACACGCTGGACAACGATCGTGCCGATGGCTGTATCCGCTCTTTGGAAAACGCCTTCAGTCTGGAAGGGGGCTTGGCGGTGCTGTATGGCAACATGGCCGAAGACGGCAGCATCGTTAAAACCGCTGGCGTGGATAAAGACAACCTGACTTTCCGTGGGCCAGCCAAAGTTTATGAGAGCCAGGATACGGCCGTTGAGGCGATTCTTGGCGGTAAAGTGGTGGCCGGCGACGTAGTGGTGATCCGTTATGAAGGGCCAAAAGGCGGGCCGGGCATGCAGGAAATGCTCTACCCAACCACCTATCTGAAATCGATGGGGCTGGGCAAGGCCTGTGCGCTGATCACCGATGGTCGTTTCTCAGGCGGCACCTCCGGTTTATCCATTGGTCACGTTTCGCCGGAAGCGGCCAGCGGCGGCCTGATTGCGCTGGTGGAAGAAGGGGACATGATCGATATCGATATCCCGAAACGCAGCATGGTGCTGGATGTGCCGGAGAGCGTACTGGCTGCACGCCGTGAGGCGGAACTGGCACGCGGTGATGCGGCCTGGACACCGAAAGCGCGTGAGCGCCAGGTATCTTATGCGTTACGTGCTTACGCTACGCTGGCCACCAGTGCTGATAAAGGCGCAGTGCGGGACAAGAGCAAGCTGGGAGGCTAACCACCATGGCGGTATCACAACCCCTACCCGACGCCCCCTGTGGCGCCGAATATTTGCGAGCGGTACTCCGCTCGCCAGTTTACGAGGTGGCTCAGGTCACCCCGTTACAGACAATGGGCAAGATCTCTGCGCGCCTCGGCAATACCATTCTGGTGAAGCGCGAAGATCGCCAGCCGGTGCACAGCTTTAAGCTGCGCGGGGCTTACGCGATGATTGCCAGCCTGGATGAAGAGCAGAGGGCGCGTGGTGTGGTCACGGCCTCTGCGGGCAACCATGCGCAGGGCGTCGCCTTTTCCGGCAACCGTTTGGGGATCAAAACCCTGATCGTGATGCCGGTGTCGACGGCGGATATCAAGGTTGATGCGGTACGCGGTTTCGGCGGTGAAGTGTTGCTGCACGGCGCCAACTTCGACGAAGCCAAGGTCAAGGCGATTGAGCTTTCGCAGCAACAGGGCATGACCTTTGTACCCCCGTTCGATCACCCGGCAGTCATTGCCGGGCAGGGCACTTTGGCGATGGAGCTATTGCAGCAGGACGCGCACCTGGACCGGGTGTTTGTGCCGGTGGGCGGTGGCGGCCTGGCGGCCGGTGTCGCGGTGCTGATCAAGCAACTGATGCCGCAAATCAAAGTGATTGGCGTGGAAGCTGAGGATTCGGCCTGTCTGCGTGCGGCGCTGGATGCCGGGCAGCCGGTCGATCTGGCGCGCGTCGGGTTGTTTGCTGAAGGCGTGGCAGTAAAGCGCATCGGTGATGAAACCTTCCGTCTGTGCCGTGAATACCTTGATGATGTGATCACCGTCGATAGCGATGCGATCTGCGCAGCGGTGAAAGATCTGTTCGAAGACGTGCGGGCCATCGCCGAACCTTCTGGCGCGCTGGCGTTGGCAGGGCTGAAAAAATACGTGCAGCAGCACAATATTCAGGGCGAGCGGCTGGCCCATGTGCTTTCCGGTGCCAATGTGAATTTCCACGGACTGCGCTACGTTTCCGAACGTTGCGAACTGGGCGAACAACGCGAAGCGCTGCTGGCGGTGACCATTCCAGAACAGAAGGGCAGCTTCCTGAAGTTCTGCCAGCTGTTGGGTGGCCGTGCGGTTACCGAGTTCAACTACCGCTATGCCGATGCTGACAACGCCTGCATCTTTGTCGGGGTCCGCCTGACCAGGGGCCATACCGAGCGGCTGGAAATCATCGATGAGCTGAACCGTGATGGCTATCAGGTGGTAGACCTGTCCGACGATGAGATGGCAAAACTGCACGTGCGTTACATGGTGGGCGGGCGGCCTTCGAAACCGCTGCGTGAGCGTCTGTACAGCTTTGAGTTCCCAGAGTCACCGGGCGCTCTGCTCAAGTTCCTGCAAACGCTGGGCACGCACTGGAATATTTCGCTGTTCCACTACCGCAGCCACGGTACCGATTTTGGTCGCGTGCTGGCAGGGTTTGAGCTTTCTCAGACTGAGCCAGAGTTTGAGCAACACCTGCAGGCGTTGGGTTACGACTGCCATGATGAGACCGACAACCCGGCCTTCCGGTTCTTCCTGCAGGGCTAACATCGGCGACAAGGATAGCGTATGAGTAATGAGTTCACCGGGTTCAGCCAACAAGGGCTGGACTTCCTGCAACAGGTGCGGATCGAGAACGACAAGGAGTGGTTTGATGCCAATCGGGGCGTGTATGACCGTGAGCTGTTAACGCCGTTCCGTTCGCTGGTGGATGCGCTGAGTCCTGCGATGCTGATGATTGACCCGCAGTTTGAAACCCGTCCGGCCATTGGCAAAACGCTGTCGCGCATTCATCGCGACACGCGTTTTTCCCATGATAAATCCCGCTACCGTAGCCGCATGTGGCTGACCTTCAAGCGGCCAAGCAAAGACTGGAAGCTGGCACCGGTGTACTTCTTTGAACTAGGGCCGGACATGCTGCGTTATGGCCTGGGTTATTACAGCGCCGACAAAGCCACCATGGATCTGTTTCGCCATACCTTGCTGCGCAGGCCACAGCCGTTTTTGGAGGTGGCCGAGTGCTGCCGTGCGCCGTTCGAGCTGGTGGGGGAAAGCTATAAGCGCCCGTTGGTGAAGGAACAGGCACCGGAGATTGCCACCTGGTACAACCGTAAGTCCTTTGCGGTGATGGCCACAGATAATCAGGTGGAAAAACTGTTCAGCGCCGATCTGGTCGCTACCCTTACGCAGAGTTTCCAGCAGTTGGAGCCGCTGTACCAGTGGCTGATGCAGGTGGAAGCGATGAAGCAGATCGACCCTGCAGACTTATGAGAGCAAACGCCAGAACGCCTCAATCAGCGGTTCGTTGAGGCGTTTTTTCGGCACGCAGACCCCCAGTTCGAACGGTTCGACCATCGAGATATTTTCCAACTGAGAGATGCGGTTGCGAACGGGCTCCGGGCTATTATCTACCACCACGCTGGGGATCAGCGCGATACCGCAGCCTAATGCCACCATCGAAACAATCGCCTCATGCCCGCCGACGGTGGCGTAAATCAGCGGATTGGTGATGTGCTGGCGGCGGAACCACAGCTCGATGCGTTTTCTTGATGGGCCATGCTCCGGCAGGATAAACGGCATATTGGCCCAGTCCGGCTGCTCTGCAAAAGCCTGCGTTCGAACCGCACACGGCAGAGCGGGAGCAATCAGCACCAGCGGGATCTCACCGATTTGGGTGAAGGCGACGCTGGTGGGGAGTGTTTCAGGCCGCCCGGCGATACCAAGGTCGGCCTCGTTGGATTGTACTTTGTCCACCGCATCGGCGGCATCACCGGTAGTCAATTTGATTTCAACCAGGGGATGCTGGGCACGGAAGCGGTCGAGGATCGGCGGCAGATGACTGTAAGCGGCAGTGACCGAGCAGAACAAGCGTAGCTCGCCACTCAGAGAAGGGCCGTGCTGGCCAAGCGAATGTTTCAACTGCTGATACTGCAGCAGCGTTTGTTGAGCAAACACTTTCAACTGTTCGCCAGCATCGGTCAGCTCTACGGTTCGGTTATCACGCAGAAACAGCGACTGTCCAAGCGTTTCTTCCAGCCGCTGGATTTGGCGGGAAAGCGTAGAGGGGCTGACGTGCATCGCCTTGGCCGTGCGGCCAAAGTGATGGCTTTCAGCCAGGTGCAGGAACAGCTTGAGATCACGTAAGTCCATAATCAGTACGCTCGCAGCGGGGTGTTGCAGAAATTGCAACGTCACGTTCGTAATATATCAATTTAAGCAACGCAATTCCTGTTATACATTGGTTTCAACGGATCCCGCATAGACAGGGCGGGAATGAGAATAATATTGCACGACACAACATCTAACTGGAGCATCACCATGGCTAACTATTTCAACACATTGAACCTGCGTCAGCAGTTGGCGCAATTGGGTAAGTGCCGTTTCATGGCGCGTGACGAATTTGCGGATGAAGCCGGTTACCTGAAAGGGAAAAAAGTGGTGATCGTCGGCTGTGGTGCTCAGGGTCTGAACCAGGGTCTGAACATGCGTGATTCCGGCCTGGACGTGGCTTATGCGCTGCGTAAAGAAGCGATTGCCGAGAAGCGTGCCTCATGGCGCAAAGCCACCGAGAACGGCTTCAAGGTTGGCACCTACGAAGATCTGATCCCGCAGGCCGATCTGGTCGTTAACCTGACGCCAGACAAGCAGCACACCTCCGTAGTTCGTGCCGTACAGCCGCTGATGAAAGACGGTGCTGCGCTGGGCTACTCCCACGGCTTCAACATCGTTGAAGTTGGCGAGCAGGTTCGTAAAGACATCACCGTAGTGATGGTTGCACCTAAGTGCCCAGGTACCGAAGTGCGTGAAGAATACAAACGTGGTTTCGGTGTACCAACGCTGATCGCGGTTCACCCGGAAAACGATCCAAAAGGCGAAGGCATGGCGATTGCCAAGGCATGGGCGGCAGCCACTGGCGGCCATCGTGCAGGCGTGCTGGAATCTTCCTTCGTTGCAGAAGTGAAATCTGACCTGATGGGCGAGCAGACCATCCTGTGTGGTATGCTGCAAGCGGGTTCTCTGCTGTGCTTCGACAAGCTGGTATCTGAAGGTACCGACCCGGCATACGCAGAAAAACTGATCCAGTTCGGCTGGGAAACCATCACCGAAGCGCTGAAACAGGGCGGTATCACCCTGATGATGGATCGCCTGTCCAACCCGGCGAAACTGCGTGCCTATGCGCTGTCTGAGCAACTGAAAGGCATCATGGCTCCGCTGTTCCAGAAGCACATGGACGACATCATCTCTGGCGAATTCTCCAGCGGTATGATGGCAGACTGGGCCGCAGACGATGTGAAACTGCTGACCTGGCGTGAAGAGACCGGCAAAACCGCTTTCGAAACTGCGCCGCAGTTTGAAGGCAAAATCAGCGAGCAGGAATACTTCGACAACGGCGTACTGATGGTAGCAATGGTGAAAGCGGGCGTTGAGCTGGCCTTCGAAACCATGGTGGATTCAGGCATCATCGAAGAGTCTGCTTACTACGAATCACTGCACGAGCTGCCACTGATCGCCAATACCATCGCGCGTAAGCGTCTGTATGAAATGAACGTGGTGATCTCCGATACTGCAGAATACGGTAACTACCTGTTCTCTTATGCGGCGGTACCGTTGCTGAAAGAGTTCATGACCACTCTGCAGGCGGGCGATCTGGGTAAATCAGTTGCAGGTACCACCGTTGACAACGCGCAGCTGCGTGACGTGAACGAGGCGGTGCGCAACCACCCGATCGAATCCGTTGGCCGCAAACTGCGTGGTTATATGACCGATATGAAACGTATCGCAGTAGCCGGTTAAGCACCAAGATTGTAGAGGCCCGATTTATCGGGCCAACTAAAAAGGCCAGCATCGTTGCTGGCCTTGTGCATTTCTGGCGTTCGGGAATTATTGTGGCATCGCCTCGCGTGGGATGATGGCCCCGCGATACTGGATCACCGTGCTTGCGGTCAGGTGACCACGTTTGGCCGCGCTAACCGCATCACCGCCGGTCAGGCGTACAGCCAGATAACCCGCGCTGAAGGAATCTCCGGCGGCGGTGGTATCAATCACTTTCTCTTTTGGCAGTTTGACCGCCGGTACGTCGTGGGTTCCCCCATCGGCGCTGAACACCAGGCAGGAATCTGCGCCACGCTTAATCACAATCTCACTCACGCCAAAGTCGCGGGTACGGCTCACCACCTGCTCAACCGGCTGCTTGCCCCACAGTAAATCTTCATCATCCAGCGTCAGGAAGGCGATGTCGGTACAGGCCAGGATCTCGCGATAGGCCTGCTGAGTTTCTTGCTGGCTTTGCCACAGCCGCGGCCGATAGTTGTTATCGAAGATCACTTTGCCGCCGTTGGCCCGGCATTGGCGCAGCAGGGTCAGCAGTTTTTCCCGGCTGGCAGGGTTGAGGATCGCAACGCTGATACCGCTCAGATACAGGTAATCAAACTGCGCCAGCTGTGCGCACAGGCTCTCTGCCTGCGGGCCATCCAGCCAGTAGCGTGCGGCCGCATCGTTGCGCCAGTAATAGAAGGTGCGCTCGCCGGTATCGTCGGTTTCGATCACGTACAGCCCCGGCAGCTTGTTGTCCAATTGCTGGATCAAATCGGTTTTTACCTGCTCCTGCTGCCAGGTTTGCAGCATTTCCCGGCTGAAGCTGTCGGTGCCTAGCGCGGTGACGTAATGCACGTTCAGCGCCTGTTGCGGCACCTGACGGGCGATATAGACGGCAGTGTTGAGGGTGTCGCCGCCGAATCCACGGCTGAGATCGGCGCCTTTCTGCGACAGTTCGATCATGCATTCGCCGATCACGGCGAGGTTTTTGCTGTTCATGATAATCCCTGGCTTGATAATGAGTCTGGTTGCTGCGAATACGTCCAGTCTCAACGCAAGGGCGAAGCGAGTCAATAGGAATAAAACAGCGTTTTAATTAGTTTATGATCGCGATCGGGAAACGCGTGGTTTCCCGCCGCTGAGGAAGGAAAACTACTTGGCCGCCGCGCGCAGATCGGTGACACATTGACCACCAATCCCCCAGTTATCGGTTTCCACTTCATCGATAACCACCACGGTAGTGGCCGGATTTTTGCCGAGCGTATCGACCAACAGTTGAGTCACGCCTGCAATTAGCTGTTTTTTCTGCTCCGCGGTTGCGCCTTCGCGGGTAATTTTGATATTTACGTAGGGCATTAAATTTTCCTCTTGTTATAGAAACGTTGCATGTAGGTAATGGTTTAATGTAGGGACCTTTTACCCAGGCTTAAAGTTTTATTGTGCGTTGCCGATAACAAGATCGACAAATTTCCGGCAACGTTATCGTTCCCATTCCCTAATGGCGATAGAACCGATGATAACCAACATGATCTCTGGTCTACTGACGCCATTGTTTGCCGCCTGGCAGCGTGCCAAGGTCTTCCGTTACTGGCGGCAGTGTCGGCGTTTGTATACTTTTCAGCCCATTTACCGCACCTGCGGCAAATTGCTGGCGGTAGAGCTGCTTACTGCGGTGCATCATCCGGCGGCACCGAGCAAGCCGGTCTCCCCCGAGGACTACTTTGCCGCGCTGGGGTTGCGCCAGCGCCTGGCGGTGCTTCAGGAACAGCTCAATTTACTGCAGCAATGGCAGGCCATGTTTATCCACCATGCGTTGATGGTCTCCATCAATATCGACGGCAAGGCCTTACAGGCCCTGCAGCGACACCCGGCGATGCAGCGGCAAATCAGCGTCATGCCTTACCTGCGTTTTGAGCTGGTTGAGCAGGCAGACAGGGCGTTGAATGGGCCGCTGCAGCATATCCCCGGAGCGGAGCGCCTGTGGCTGGATGATTTTGGTAGCGGGTTGGCGAATTTCTCTGCGGTCAGCAGTTGGCGTTATCAGTATATCAAGGTGGCGCGCGAGCTGTTCATGTTGCTCAAGCAAAGCGACGAGGGCATCCAGCTGTTTTTTACCCTGGTGCGCCTGATGAGCCAGCATAGCGACGGAGTGATTGTCGAAGGGGTAGAAACAGAGCAGGAATGGCTGCTGGTACAGCGCTCTGGCGCGTTTGCAGCCCAAGGGTATTACCTGAGCCGCCCTGCACATTTTGACCAGCTGAAAACGCTGCCTACGCGGTTTATTGCCCCCATCCCTTGACCCATTAGTTCCCATCGCGTGAACTTAGGCTTATCCTCGACTAGGCTTTCAGTAAGGCTGCTTATCAATTTTCGCAGTCAGCTATCGCCTCAAGGGAGCCGCTATGACAAGAACAGGCAAAACTTTTAGCTGGATTGGCGGCATCGTACTGCTGATTATCGTGGTTTTGGTGGTGTTCATTGCCACCTTCGATTGGAACCGCCTCAAACCCACCATCAATAGCAAAGTCTCTGCCGAGCTGCAGCGCCCGTTTGCTATTCGTGGCGGTCTGGGCGTTAACTGGGAACGTCACCAGGATGAGGGAGGCTGGCGTGCCTGGGTACCTTGGCCGCATATTCACGCCGAAGATATTATGCTGGGCAACCCTGCCAAGATCCCCGGTGATGAGATGGTCACACTGCAACGCGTCGATGCTTCGATCGCGCCATTGGCGCTGCTGGGCAAAGAGGTGCTGATCCCGCGTATCTGGTTGAAACAGCCAAATGCCTCGCTACAGCGCCTGGCGAACGGTGACAATAACTGGACCTTCAACCTGGCTAACAGCGCCGAAAAAGACCCCAACCAACCGCAGTCAGACTGGTCTGTCAGCATTCACGATATCGTGTTCGATCGCGGCCAGATTGATTTTAAAGACGCCACGCTCAAGGCCGATTTCCAGGCGCTGATCGACCCACTTGGCAAGCCTCTGCCCTTTAGTGAAGTTGCGGGTAAGCAGCCGGGAGATAAAGCGACGACGCCGGATTATGTCTTCGGCTGGAAGATTAAAGGAAAATATCACGGTGAAGCGCTGTCAGGCAGCGGCAAGATAGGTGGCATGCTGTCACTGCAAAGTGCTGATATTCCGTTCCCGCTGCAGGCCGATGTCCGTTCCGGCAATACCAGAGTGCAGGTCGCGGGGACGTTGTCCGATCCGTTGAACCTTGGCGGCCTGGATCTACGGCTGAAATTCTCCGGTGACAGCCTGGGAAACCTGTATGCGCTGACCGGCGTGCTGTTACCCAACACTCCACCTTATTCTACCGATGGCCATCTTATCGTCCGGTTGCATCAACCGGGCGGTGCGGTATTCGAGTATCAGGGCTTTGACGGCAAGATCGGTGACAGCGATATCCATGGGGACTTGAAGTACGTTGCGAGCCACCCGCGGCCCAAGTTGAGCGGTGAAGTGCTTTCCAAACAGCTGCGTTTTGCCGATCTTGCGCCATTGATCGGCGCGGACTCCAATCAGCAGAAAGCCAATCGCGGCGAGAAAACCCGCCAGCCGAGCGACAAAGTGCTGCCGGTTGAGAAGTTCGAAACCAAAAGCTGGGGGGTAATGGATGCCGACGTCAAATTTACCGCCAAACGTATTGAGCATGGCAGTTCGCTGCCGTTGAGCGATCTGAATACCCATCTTAAGCTGGATAACGCAGTGATCCTGATGGACCCGCTGCGCTTCGGCGTGGCCGGGGGCAACCTGAATGCCACCGTCCGTCTTGATGGTAGCAAGAGCCCGATGCAGGGCCGGGTGGATATGCACGCGCGTAAGTTCCAGCTGAAGCAGTTGCTGCCGAACGTGGAGTCGATGAAGCGCAGCCTGGGGGAATTGAACGGCGATGCCAAGCTAACAGGCAGCGGCAACTCGGTGGCCGATTTGCTGGCGACCAGCAGCGGCGATCTGCGCCTGCTGATCAATGACGGCGTGATCAGCCGCAGCCTGATGGAAATCCTGGGCCTCAACGTAGGTAACTACCTGGTAGCTCAACTGTTTGGCGATGACGAGGTGGGGATCAACTGCGCTGCGGCGGATGTCGGCATTCGCAGCGGGTTGGCGACGCCACGACTGTTCGTGTTTGATACGGAAAATGCCATCATCAACATCACCGGCAACATCAATTTCGCCACCGAGCGGCTGGATCTGTCCATCGATCCGGAAAGTAAAGGGATGCGGGTGCTGACCTTGCGTTCGCCGCTGTATGTCAAAGGGACGTTTAAAAAACCGGACGCTGGCGTGAAGGCTGGACCGTTGATTGCTCGCGGGGTGGCTGCGGTGGCATTGGGAGTGGTTGTCGCCCCGGCAGCAGCGTTGCTGGCTCTGGTTTCACCGAGTGACGGTGGCGAAGAAAACCAGTGTGGCAAGATCCTGCAGCAGATGAAGAACAAGAAGTGACCCCTCACCCTAACCCTAACCCTTATGTCTTGATCTTCTCCGCCTTAGCGGAGAAGATCCCCGACTGATCATCGGGAGATAGCCGGTGAGCTCCCCCTAACCCTAGTGCCTATGAGCCCGTGGGAGAGATTGTGCCCCGGCTGTCTATTTCCCTGTCGCCTTGTAGACCGAACGGTATCCTGTGCCTATGAGCACCTACATATAAGGATGGTCCGGCGATAAATTTCAGACATGGTTATGGAGTGCCATAATGCGTAGAACCCCTGTCGGCGTTGATATCGCTAAACACAAATTTGATGTCGCCGTACTGCTGGACAATCAGAAGTATAAAACCAAAAAGTTTGCCAATACCCCTTCTGGATGCCGCGAGTTCGCAGCCTGGTTGAGCCGCTTTGGCGACTGTCATGTCTGTATGGAAGCCACCGGGAGCTACAGCACGGAACTGGCCACTTATCTGGCAGACAACAACTACCACGTCAGTCTGATGAACCCGGCGTGTATCCATTCCTTCGGCAATACAGAACTGGCCCGGAACAAAACGGACAAAAGCGATGCAGCGATGATAGCCCGCTACTGCGCACTGCATCAGCCTGCCCCGTGGTTCCCAGCCCCGTTGAGCGAGCGCCAGTTGACCGCGTTGGTCAGGCATCTTAAGAACCTGGAAGAGATGCGTCAGATGGAAGAAAATCGCCTGGAGGTGGCCGAAGCAGTCATCGTCCCTTCACTCAATGAGCACATCGCCACGTTGGATGAACTGATACGAGAAACGAAAAAGAAAATCAGTCAGCACATCGATGATAACCCTGACCTGAAACGGGACAGCGAGTTGCTAAAAAGTATCCCTGGAGTGGGAGAGATGCTGAGCTCCAGCCTGCTGGCCTTCGCAGGAAACCTGCGTCGGTTCACCAGCAGCAAGGCCCTGGTAGCGTACGCAGGACTGAATCCACAGCGATGTGAGTCGGGGATGTTTAAAGGGAAAAGCCGGTTATCGAAAGTGGGGCACGGTGAGCTGCGAAGTGCGTTATACATGCCCGCGGTAGTGGCAGGCCAATACAATGTTGTGGTTAAAGACTTAACAGAAAGGCTAAAGTTGCGTGGGAAGTCGGGCAAAGAAAGAGTGTGTGCGGCGATGCGAAAGTTGCTGCAACTGGCCTATGGTGTGGTGAAATCAGGAAAGACATTTAATGCGGAAATACCGCTTGCCGGATAGCCGACAAGACGGTATCTCTCCCCCAGGAGAGGGGACCGATCGAGCTGGGCTGAAAGTGTAGTGATTCTTCATGGGCACTGGCTAATTCACCTTGGTTGAAAGGGAGATCGCGGTTGCTAAGGTGACCTTTTTACTTCCAAACGAGCAGGGGCTATCAGCTCCCTCTCCCTTTGGGAGAGGGTTGGGGTGAGGGGTTAATGCAGTACCTGGCAGCTGTGATCCTGGCTCTCTTCGGCGGAGGCCAGATTCAGCTGCCATAGGTTACGTTTCACAGCCAACAGCAGGAAATCCCCTCCCGGTAAGGCCGTCATCGCCATGCCGTAGCTCCCCATGCTTTCACGTGCGCCCTCAACGCCCTGAGCCAGCAAACGGAATGCCCCAAGCTGCTTGAGTTCAGCAGCGCTGGCGCGGCGAGCCAAATAATCATGCCCCAGCAATCCACCGGGTAGCGGCTGCCAGCTTTCGCTGAAATCCCCTTGCAGCTGCGCCAGCCGGTTTTTTACCGCCGGTTGCAGGCAGAAGATATGAATATGCAGCTGATTTTGCGTACGGCCATATTCGGAGTTGATCGCCAGAGAGATGGCGGCATCGTCGATCGGTTTACCGAGTTTATCCGCCATAAAATGCCGGGCCTGCCAGGCTAAGGTGAATAAGTTGGCAGTGTCGGGCTCTAAGACCAGTGGGCTTTCTATGCCGGTGATTTTGGCCGTTGGCATCAACAGGTATTGCAAAGACCCATTGCGGTCTTTCAGCACGACGAACCCGGCCTGCTCATCTACCTGTGCGCAGGGGGCCGGATTATGGTTTTGTTGCTGATTCGGCAGGCATTGTTGGCTGACGATATGCCACAGCGCATCCGGGTGGGCCGGTTTCAGCCAGAAATAGGTGGCAATGGCGATAATAATCAGCAACGTAACAGACAAACAGAGCCAACGGCGCAATGACATGGGCGGGTTTCCTCAGCAAATGGAGGGATAGCATAGCCGGGATTTGTGACAACAGACAAACAGGCCCCCATAGGCAGGGGGCCGGGAGAGGATTACAGAGACGTGTGGCGGGTTTCTTTCATCAGCAGCAGCGCGATCAGCGTCAGGCTGGCCATGGCCGCCAGGTACATGCCAACGTAGAACAGCCCGTAGTTGTTAGCCAACCAGGTCGCAATATAAGGCGCTACCGAAGCCCCCAGGATCGAGGCCACGTTATACGAGAACGAGGCTCCGGTGTAGCGCACTTCGGTTGGGAACAGTTCAGGCAGCAGTGCGCCCATCGGGCCAAAGGTCAGGCCCATAATGCTCAGCCCCAGCAGCAGGAAAGCCATCACCAACAGCTGATTGCCGGAACCCAGCATGCTCGGGAACAGGAAGGCAAAGCCGATCATCAACAGGGTGATGACAATCATGGTCTTGCGGCGGCCAAAGGCATCGGCCAGCAAACCGGCGATCGGCACCATCACGCCAAAACCAATCACCGCTACCATCAGCATCCACAGGAAGCTGTTACGTGAATATCCCAGCCCCAGCGGCTCTGCGGCCGTGCCGTAGGTCATGGAGTAAACGGTCATCAGGTAGAACAGCGTATAGGTAGCCAGCATGATGAAGGTACCCAGGATGGTAGCCTTTTTGTGTTTGCTCAACAGCGTCCCGAGCGGGACCTTCACCTGTTTGCCCGCTTTGGCCACCTTGGCAAAAACCGGAGTCTCGTGCAGCGAAATACGCACATACAGGCCCACCAGCACCAGCGCGGCAGAGAGGATAAACGGTACGCGCCAGCCCCAGGTCATGAACTGTTCGTCAGTCAGCAACCAAGAGAGCAGCAGGAAGGTGCCGTTGGCGAAGAAAAAGCCGATCGGTGCACCCAACTGCGGGAAAGAGCCGTACAGCGCACGTTTGTTGGCAGGCGCATTCTCGGTGGCCAGCAACGCGGCACCGCCCCATTCGCCACCCAGACCCAGGCCTTGGCCAAAGCGTGCCAGCGCCAGCAGGATCGGTGCAAAGATGCCAATGGTTGCATAGCTTGGCAGCAGGCCGATCAGCACGGTGGAAATCCCCATGGTCAGCAGTGAAGCCACCAAGGTGACCTTCCGCCCGACGCGGTCGCCGAAGTGGCCGAACAGAGCAGAGCCGATGGGCCTTGCCACAAAGGCGATGGCGAAGGTGGCCAGCGATTGTAGCGTTGCAGCAGCCGGGTCACCCTGTGGGAAGAAGATATGCGGGAATACGATCACCGCAGCGGTGGCATAAATATAGAAATCAAAGAACTCGATGGCGGTACCGACCAGAGAGGCGACGATGACTTTTCCCCGGGAGTTAACCGGTGTGGACGCGGCATCGGCGTCCAAGGGGGTTGCGATGGTGGCTTGCATAGTTATTTCTTATATTTTGACTAGGGAAAAATTCATCTTAGTCATAGCAAAATGGCTTTTCAACGGGGAGATTTTGTACTATCTGGCAAATAAACTGTTAAAAAGACTAATGTTTTAACGAGTTGACGTTCTATGGTTGTTAACGTGGTGAAGTGAGCTATACGCAGAGAGAATGACTGGAAAAGGTGCAAAGAAAAGTTATAGGGTAGTTTGTTATGCTGGTTTTTGCCGATCGGTTAGTCTGGTTTTAGAGTTATTGACTGCTTTTTGGGTTGATTGTCGAAATAAAAAACCAGTCGCAACCTTGCGACTGGCATGAATACCATGCTGATGGTGGATATTCACTTGCCCTGCGGCAGGGTTTTGTCCTCTTTATACTGTGCCGTGGCGATCCAGGCGGCGCAAAACAGCGTCAGGCGGGCAAAAAAGTAGAAGAACGCCATCAGCCCGATCACCGAGCCAAAGGCGGCACCGGAAGGTGATTTGGCGACCTGCGGCAGCGTCATGGTCATCACAAACTTGATGGCTTCAAAGCCAATTGCGGCGATCAGGGTGCCGCGCAGCAGCGCTTTTTTCTTCGGCTTATGGCGTGGCAGCATCCAGAAGATCCACAGAAACAGCAGGTAGTTGGCAAAAATGGAGATCGACAGCGCGATCAGCGTCATCGCCGGCCGCAGCCATTCAATGCCATCCAGTCCCAACGCATGCACGATGGCCGCCTGGGCAGAACCCGCAATCGAGGTTAAAGACAGAGTGACGATCAGCGCCACCACCAAGCCAGTTAATGAAATAAAATCGCGGGTGTAGCGAAAATAGATTTTCTCCTGATCCTGCAGATTACGTTCCCAGACGTCACGGGACTGGGCGCGGATCGCCTCACGCAGGTTACCCATCCAACTGATGCCGGAGTACAGCGCCAGCGCCAGACCGGTCAGGCCGACGGTGGTACGTTGCTGGATGGCGGTATTCACCGTGTTCTTCAAGGTACTGGCCAGCGTGGGATCGCTGATGCTGTTGACGATCTTGTTGATCAGTTCGGCCAGCAAATCCGGATTAGATGCCAGCACAAAGCCCACGGCGGCAAACGACACCATCAGGATCGGGATCAGTGAGAGAAACGAGAAGTAGGTAATGGCGGCGCCAAACTGGCTGCCGAGACGGTCGTTGAAGCGTTCGGTGGCTCGCAGCAGGTGAGCGATGGTGGGCCAGGCTTTAACGCGCTCTATCAGGCGAGCGAACCCCGAAAGGCCTTTATCCAGTTTTTGATTGCCGGTTTTGATGGCGATCGTCGGTTTCTCAATGGCCTCAGGCTGCTCTGGAGCGGCTTTATTCTGCATTACGTCACGGTATCCTTCAGGTAAATCAATGGGCATGTGCTTGATTATAGCCAAATATGCCCTCGATTTGGTCGCTAATGGACGAGATTGGGTTAATTCTGATGATGGCCTCTACCGACAGCTGCGAGCAAGAACGTTCGATTTTGTCCTATTCACCACACGTCTGTTTTTCTGCCGGATCCCTGCAATTTTATCTATCTCAGCGCCAGGAAGGCTTTTACTCATCTTATGGCGCGCGCTTTTTTATCCGGCATGCGCCTACTGCAGCCGTAGGGGCTGGAACGGTTATTTCCTGAATCAATAGATAAAATGGAAGGTCTTATGAAATTATTCAATCATCCCACCTGTCGTCCATTTACCGAAGCGGGCAACCTGTCGCAACTTTCCGCTTATTACGAGGAAGATCGCCACATCATGTGGATGTTACTGCGTGCAGAGCCGCGTCCTTGCTTCAATCAGGCGCTGATAGAAGACATCATGACGCTGGCGCAGGCGGCGAAAGAGTCGACGTTGCAGTTCGACTTCTGGGTCACCGGCTCGCTGGTGCAAAACATGTTTAACGTCGGCGGGGATCTGAGCTTTTTTGCCGAAGCGATCAAAAACCGCAAGCGTGAGGCGATGATGGCATATGCCCGGGCCTGTATCGACTGTGTGCATGCGGCAGCACGAGGTTTTGATACCGGGGCCATCAGCATTGCCATGGTGGAGGGCAGCGCGCTAGGGGGCGGTTTTGAGGCGGCATTGGCGCACCATTTTGTTTTGGCGCAGAACAACGCACGGATGGGGTTCCCAGAAATCGCCTTCAATCTGTTTCCCGGTATGGGCGGTTATTCACTGGTAGCCCGCAAGGCAGGTATGCGCCTAGCGGAAGAACTGATCTGGAGCGGTGAGTCTCACACTGCCGAATGGTTCGAAAACTATGGGCTGGTGGATAAGCTGTTTCAACCAGGTGATGCCTATATGGCGACTCGTACTTTCATCGACACCATCAGGCCCAAGCTGAACGGTATGCGTGCCATGTTACGCGCGCGTCAGCGGGTATTACAGTTAACCCGCTCCGAGCTGATGGACATTACCGAGGATTGGGTGCACGCGGCCTTTACCATCGAGGAGAAGGATCGCCTGTACATTGAACGGTTGGTGATGTTGCAGGATCGGCACACGCTTAATCAGCGTCACGCTGGCTAAGCGTTAATTCCCGCCCGCATCACTCTGGTGATTGCGGGCTATAGGTTTTCAGCCACTGCTCCAACTGTTCGGGCAGCATCGGCCGGGCGAAAAGAAATCCCTGTTTTTCATCGACCCCAACGCAGTCCAGGAAGCGATTTTCACTGTCCGTCTCGACCCCTTCGGCAATCACCTTGAACTGTAGCGCTTCGGCGACCGCGACGATGGCGCGTATCAATGACTGTGATACCGGGGCCAGATTGACGCCGCGAACAAAGCTTTGATCCAGCTTGATAGCGTCCAGCGGGATACGTGCCAACTGGGCCAGAGAGGAGTAACCGGTGCCAAAATCATCCAGGTGTACCTGGGCGCCCAAGGCCCGTAGCCGGGCGATCACCTCACGAGCCCGATTCTCATCTTCTATCAGGCTGCTCTCGGTCAGCTCAAAGTCCAGAGTGCAGGGAGAAAGCTGGTTTTCTCGCAGTACCTCAACCAGATTGTCTACCACGCTGTCATCCACCAACTGCCTGGCGGAAAGGTTAACCGCAATGCGTAAATTCAGCCCCTGCTGCTGCCAAATGGCAGCCTGTTTAGCGGCGGTTTGCAGCACCCAGCGGCCAAGTGGGGCAATCAGCCCGGACTCTTCGGCATAGGAGATAAACTGCAGCGGTGGGATCAGCCCGCGCTCCGGTGAATCCCAGCGGACCAGCGCCTCTACGCTGTTCACGGCTCCGTTGAGCGTTGTGACCTTGGGTTGGTAATACACCACCAGTTGCTCCTGTTCCAGCCCCTTACGCAGGTTGGTATCCAGCCACATGTATTCGGCAACGCGGCGGTTCATGTCCGGCGAGAAGACGATAAAGGTGCGTTTGCCGTGCTCCTTGGCGACGTACATGGCGGTATCGGCGCTGCGGATCAGGCTGTCCAGATCGTGGCCATGTTGCGGGCAGAGGGCAATGCCAATCGAACAGCCGGTGTAGACCTCGATCAGGCCGATGCGGAAGGGCATTTGCAAGCGATCGATAATGCGCTGAGCCAGCTCTTGCAGCATGATCCGGTCGGCCTGGGTGACCAGCACCAGAAATTCATCGCCCCCCAGACGGGCAAGTTTTTCTCCATGATCCAGGCAACTGAGAATGGCGTGGGACACCTCGATCAGCAAGCGATCGCCAAACATATGGCCATAGGCGTCGTTCACTTTTTTGAAGTTATCCAGATCGAGATAGACCAGCCCTACGTGGCTTTCACCGCGTTCGCTTATCGCCCGGTTGATATCATCCTGAATGGCGTTGCGGTTTGGCAGGCCGGTGATGGTATCGGTATTGGCCAATAGCCGCAGGCGTTCCTGGGCACGGCGTTCTTCGGTGATATCCGTGCCGGAACAGATCAGGAACACCTCTTTTTTGCCGCTGCCGCTGTGGACAAACTTGTTGCGGAACAGGAATAACCGCTCGCCTTTGACCGTTTTGATCCAGCGCTCCACCTCATAGGAGGCCCCGTTGTGAAAGAAGTTGGCAATATTGCGCCGGGATGCTGCGGCCTCTTCGGGGCTCATAAACATCTTGAAGACGTTTTTGCCAATCACGTCCTGCTCCTGCAGGCCGGTATACTCTTCGCTCAGGCGGTTAAAGCGCTGGACGCGGCCGTGTTGGTCAACGATGACAATGACGGAATTAGCCTCTGACACCACCTGTTCGGCAAACGATAGGCCGTGCACCAAATCACGTGCCACGGCTTCGGTATCGGTATAGGCAGAGGCGGTGCCAGCCCACTCAAATTTATTGATCCGGCGGCCGACCAAATGCAGGTGGATGGGCTGGCCGCTGAGTTGGATGGTCAGATCCAGGCTGGCGGTGACCCCGCTCAGACGGCGGATTTTCGCCGCCTGCATTTCGTCGAGGGCCACGGCAAGGTGTGTTTTGCCTTTGATTGCCGTCAACTGCAGGGCATTGCTGTCAAACGCCAGATGCCAGTAAGGGCTGCTGGTGCCAAAATGGGTGTTAAGGAGTATCGGGCCTTGGTCTGCGAACATGTTCATTCCTCAAAATGGGACAGCCGGACCCTACGCTGCAGCCTGAAAGACGATGGGGATCGCGTGAACGACGTCTGTATAGAGTGTAAAAGAGAACCGCGCAGTGTGCGAAAATCAGTTTTTGGCTTCGTTGAGCCAGAGTTGTGGCTAGGGATGCTAAATTAATCCCAAGCTGGAGGTGGACAAAAGCCACACTAATAATTACGCTTGGGTCATGTAATCTTCCAAATAACAGACGCCTTCTCCATAATTTATTCATAATTGACGAATATTGCCATTTTTGATTTTAAAAAATTTACACTCCCTCGCATTACTATATATTCATGCGCATACTATTATTTCCGACGACGAGATAGTGAGCCTGTTAACGTACAGCGCTCCTGATGAAGAATAACTTTTAAGGAAATAATTATGCGTAAACTGACTGCTTTATTTGTCGCTTCAACCTTAGCCCTGGGTTCTGCTTCTACCGCCTTTGCTGCCGATGCAACTACCGCCCCGGCAACCGCATCGGCCACACCTGCCGCCCCGGTAAAAATGATGCACTATAAAGAGGCGAAAAGAGACAATCTCTTTGCTGGTTTGAACTTGACCAAAGATCAACGCCAGCAGATGCGCGATATTATGAAAGAGTCGCATCAAAAACGCGGCCCGGGTGCTAAAGACGAGCGCCAGGCACTGCACAGCATGATCGCTTCGGAAAGCTTCGACGAAGCCAAGGCAAAAGCCCAGATCGATGCAATCGGCAAAGCGCAATCCGAGCACATGCTGGAACGTGCCAAAGCGGAAAACAAAATGTATAACCTGCTAACGCCAGAGCAGAAAAAACAATACAATGAGAATTATCAGAAACGCGAGCAGAAGATGATGGAGCATATGAAGAAAATGCGCGATCATGTCCCTGCTGCTGAATAATTAACATTGCTGTCAAAATAAAAATGCCGGGTTATTTGCCCGGCTTTTTTTATTAATGACAACGTCCTGACCGTGAAGCTAAAATTTAACCTAATAAGGTTAGTGTAAAAAATAGACTGGCCGCCATGTTCAAAGATCTCTCTCCCCAGTAATACCAGTTTGAAATCATCACTCTTAATGAATTTTCCCCCGAAGACCATCTGGAATGAAAAATTGAGGATGGTGTATGTGCTGCCACGCCTACAGCCTATTTCCCGCGGATCTCGCATGGGTTGAACGGGGCGACTAGGCCGGTTTCCCGTCTTTAATCCACTGTTCCGTCATACGCATCGAAAGGCGATACCGGGCGCAGTTGTGCGTGTTCAGTACCCGGAGTTCATCCTGCAGGAGAGCCCTGAACTGCTCCTTATCTTCTGTGGCAATAGTGATGGCTAGCAGGGCGGATTCGATACTCTCCCTGTCGGTGACGATATAGCGGATGGCTGTATTTAAGTCCTCCCGGTGGCGCAGTCTGAACGGGTCAGGAACACCCATTGCCTGGAGTGTCACGGCGTAGCGTTTTATTGAGCGACGGTACAGATGCTCAAACAACTCCACTGCTAGAGCCACATTACGCTTTTCATAGACCCCCATCATGGCGTATGCATAATTCGTGGCATCAGCGTCAAGGAAGGACAAAGGGGCACTATTATACAGCATCAGCGGAATGTTGGCCGCGAGCCTGCTGGTTCTTTTGTTACCGTCCTCAAAGGGTTGCAGGTAGGCAAGATTGACCCACAGAAAAAATGCGGACTCTACCGGATTTATGATTTGCCGGGCCTTCTCAATAATTTTGTCAAACATCTCCTGCAGCAGGAAAGGTGTCTGCAGCGGAGTGTAAGTTGTTCCGCTGATATTCACTATCTTCTTCCTGATGGCCCCGAGACCTTCCGGTTCAGAAAGCAAGTCGTGCATCAATAGAGCATGAAGGTTGCTGATGACAGGGCCAGTCAGTCCGGATTCGGGGACGGCATCGACCATAAACTCAATCGCCTGCTTATGGTTCAACAGCATCACTGCATCCATATCCCCGGCTTCTGTCCCGCTTTTAAAGAGTTCCTCGGTTGCCAGCAAGGAATACCGGTTGCCTTCCAATTGCGATGAGGACCAGGATAAATCAATCAGCAACTGCTCCAGCACTTTTCGGGCATAGGTCCCTGCAGGTTGCTGCCCGGCCATCTTCCCTTCTTCCATTAGTGCCCTGGCAAGAGACTCTGACAGCAGAAAGGTCTGGTTCGGGATGTAGTCCTCCACAAAGCTTCGGTCATAACCAGTAATCTCCCTGCTAGTCAGTGGGGAGTGTAGGTAGTTGAGAAGAGCTTGCGCCTCCGTGGTGTGAGGTGCGATGCCACTGTCTGTTGTGACCGAAGAAGTGGGTTGTACCAACTCTGTCTGTTGCCCAGAGAGGGTGTAACGGGTTCCTCGTCCGGTGCCGTATCGGATGATTCTGTCTTCCCTGAGCAGGACCTCAATATGACGCTTGATGGTGGAGCGACCGACCTGAAGCTGCTTCGCCAGTTCCCCAGAACTGACGGGAGTTTTCGCGGCAGCGATGGCGGTTAGGATGGCCTGCTGCAGGTTGGGTAGGGTAACTGAGGATGTCATCGATGTTTGTTTCCTGCGGGCCAGTAAAAACACGGACCGAAAAATATGATATTTACGGCCCGTTTTGCCATTTATGGCCCACTGTATCAGGTTTTATGGCCCAATTTAAGTTTTACCGGCCCATTAAAGGGTTTGCGGCCCATAGTAGGGCCATCGACACGATTTTAATTTCTGACAGGATTATTTAGCCGAAGCAGCAATGGCATTAAATTGTTCGATAATAACCGCGGCGAACAGGGGATCGTTGATATGGTATGGTACCTTGAGCAACCGGCGTTTTGCGGTCTGTACCAGCGTCCGTTCCAGCGAGTGAACAAAAGCGCTCAGCGCTTGTGGATCCCAGAAGGGTTGCCCTGGCGCATCCAAGGTTGAAAAGCCACCCAGCGGTACGACAAAGCATACTTCCCCGGCGCAGGCGTTCAGCTTGTCACCAATCCAGCGTCCTAACTGGGTATTCTCCTGCGCCGTGGTGCGCATCAGCGTTACCTGGCTGTTGTGGCAATAAAATTGACGATTGGCGTAGCGGGCCGGAATGGTTTTCGGGTGACCGAAGTTGATCATATCCAGCCCTCCGCATGACATCACACCAGGGATCTCGGTGCGGGCAATGGCCCCAAAGCGATCTTCGTTGCAGGCCAACACGCCATCAAACAGATAGTCGCACACCTCGGTGGTGGTCAGATCCAATACGGCGTTGAGCAAGCGGCTGTCGATCAGCTTCTCCATTGCCTGGCCACCACTGCCGGTAGCGTGAAACACCAGGCAATCCCAGTCGTGCTCAATGGCGCTGGTCACGGCCTTGATACAAGGCGTAGTGACGCCAAACATGGTCAGGCCGGTGGCAGGTTTGCTGTCGGCATCATCATCGATATGAAAGCGGATGGCGCCGGCTATCTGGTTGGCGGCATTGCTCAATACCTTGCGTGAAATGCGATTTAGCCCGGCGATATCGGTGACGGAATACAGCATGGCAATATCGCTGGAGCCGACATAGCCAGCGACATCACCCGCCGCCATACTCGACACCATCAGCTTTGGCAGGCCGATGGGCAACTGTTGCATGGCGGGCGTGATGATCGCGGTGCCACCAGACCCGCCCAAACCGAGCAGTGCAGCAACATCACGACGTGAGAGCATGAAGCGCTCAAAAGCGATAGCCATGGCCGCAATCGCCTGCCCGCGATTAGCACAAAAAACGGCTTGTTCACCTTCCGGATGGTAACCCGCGATCTCATGCGCAGAAACGTCCGCATGATACAGAGAAGGCTTACCGGAAGTGGAGAGATCGAGGGTGATGACGGGTAAATCGAGATTGGCGATCAGATGACGGACATATTCCAGTTCTTGTCCTTTAGTATCTGCTGTGGTAGCAATATAGACAAAACCCGGGGTGCTGCTCATCATCTGTTCCTGAAAAAGGTTCAGACAAAGGCCTGAACAAATTGATTTTAATGCTATTTTTTATAGTAGGTGGTGAGCCCTGGTGTCGGACAATAAGGTACTATCGTTTATTTGTTGGTCATAATGAGACTGCCGTATCATTTTTGCAAGCATTAATTTGTTTAAAGTGAGACTTGAGTCCCGTTTTTGGCTATCTTAGCTGTAATTTTTTACGTTGCCGATGGGCCAGGATCTGTCGGTGAGGCTGTCTATCGTATTGACTCCAAGGCTGGAAGATACGAGGAAGTTCGAGGAAAACGTGCCAATATCCGCATTTCCCGCTCCACGGGATGAATCTTTGACACATACTCGTGCCAAAACCCGCAGCTTGCTGCTGGCCTGTGCGATGGAGCTCTACGATGGTGGAGTCTTCCCTTCGATTACTGAGCTAGCGGCGCATGCGCAGGTCTCTCGTGCCACCGCTTATCGCTATTTTCCCACCCAAAGTGCCCTGATCTCCGCCGTTGTGGCGAAAAGCCTGGGGCCGATCCTTGAATGGCAACCGCAGGATAACGATGCGCTCAAGCGCATTCATCAACTGTTGGCGTTTGCCTACCCGCAGATGGAGCAGCATGAAGGCGCGCTACGTGCGGCGTTACAGCTATCGCTCCAGCAATGGGCTAACGCGACGCCGGGCGAAAAGTTTGTGCGTGGCAATCGCAAGCGGCTGTTGAAGCTGGCGGTTGAGCCCTTGCAGAACAAACTCCCTGCTGAAGCCTTGCAACGCGTGATCCACGCCTTTTCGCTGATTTATGGTTCCGAGGTGTTCCTGGTGCTGAAGGACATTTGGGGTTTAGAGCTCGATGATATTCAGGATGTAACCCAGTGGATGGCCAAAGCCATCATTCGTCAGGCTGAGGAAGATGCCAGAGTTGAGGGATAATCCGCGAACGAGTGACGGGCCGGGGAGTGCTCTCCGGCCTTTTCATTGGTTTTTTGGCAAATAAAAAACCGGAACCCTTGCGGGCCCCGGCTTAACGAGGGGTGAAGCAATTAACTCTGCGGTTAAACTTGCTCAGCTTGCAACTCCCTGTTGATACTTTAATCAGGTGTTGTGGCCGGCTTATAATTTCCCTGGTGTTGGTATGGTTATTACTAACTTATCGTTCTACTATCGTTTTTATAATACATCACTTCTGATACCATGTTTGACCATAAAAGATGGTATGTCAAGCAAGCTATTAGGCTAAGATTGTATAGTATGCGAGATTTCGATAACGTTTTTGTACGGATGGGTGTCAAAGCGACTGAAAAATCAGCGAGATATATCGAAGGATAACATGTTTAACAATCATCAAAAATTCGATTCGCAGTCGATTGCAGGCAAGGTCAGGGAACTCTTTTTGCAACATGGGATCGGCAAGCGACAACATGCCAAGGAACTCAGCCGCATTTTGGATCTGAGTTTTTCCCATGCTCACCGCAAGCTGAAAGGCCAGAGCCCATGGACGCTGGAGCAAATCAACAGCGTGGCACTGGCCTTGGGAGAAACGCCAGCCTCCATCGTCGACATTCTCCCCGAAAGCGAGTCTGTTGGGTCCACTGTGGCACAGGATGCCATCTTTTCTGTGGCCGGGGTGGCGTTACCTTGCGTGGCGCACATTAGCAGCGAACTAGTGGGCAGCAAGCAGGCCGAGTTTGTTGGCTTGCAGCAGGATGGGCAGTGGATCGTTTATCGAGCCGGCGAAGCCCCACAGGGCAAGTATTTTGCTGTCGAACTGATCGAGATCCGCCCCGGCCTTAGCGAGGACGATCGCCTGAGCATTGCAGTATTGGACGATGCACATCAGGCCGCTGATGAGCTAACCAAGTATCTCAATAGCCAAGGATTTAACGCGGTGGCTTTCTATGACGTCAGCAGTTTCTGCCAGGCGTTGGCCAAAAGCCCGTTTGATGGCTACGTGGTGGATTGGTTGATAGGCCATGAGACGGCGCAGACATGCATCGAAACCATTCGCACTTCCGATCATGCGGATGCGCCGATCCTGGTGCTGACCGGCCAGTTGGGCACCGATTTGCGTGAGTCAGAGATTGCCAGAGCAATGCGTGATTATGACGTGCTCGGCCCGTATGAAAAGCCGGTGCGGCTCCATGTGATCGAAGCCGCACTGCAACGGTGCTTTAATCTGTAGCGACAAACAGCGACGTGAGTGAGGTGGATAGCGCCTCCATGCGTACCGGTTTCATCAGGTAATCGTCAAACATGGCGCGTTGCTCGCTAGGGAGCAGCTCCGGCGTATAGGCGCTGATACCGATAATCGGGATATTACGGTTCGGGCCACGCTGGTCACGCAACTGTTGCGCCACTGCCACACCATCGATGCCGGGCATTTGCAGGTCGAGCAGCAAGGCATCGTAAGGCCGCCGCAACAGCTTTTGCAGCGCACGTTCCGACGAGTCACACAGCTCATATTGATAGCCCAACTTATCCAGCAGGGCGATAAAGGCCATGCCTGCGGCAGGATTGTCGTCCACCACCAGGATTTGCTGCTCTTTTTTCAACAGCGTCGCTGCCGGACGTGGGCTTTGCTCCGGCAACTGTTCTTCACTGATCTCAACGGGGATGCTGACGATAAAGGTGCTGCCTTCTCCCACTTCGCTGTACACCGTGATCGTGCCATCGAGCAATTCGACCAGGCCGTGGACGATCGCCAATCCCATGCCAACCCCGCTGTATTGGCGAGTATTTGACTGATCGAGCTGGGTAAAGGGCTCGAAAATCTGCGGTAGCAGGGCATTGTCGATACCGATGCCGGTATCCGTGACTTCAATGATTAACGAGCTTCCCGCCGGTTGGCTACGCAGGCAGCTGTGCAGCGTGATGGTGCCGCTTTCGGTATATTTAAAGGCGTTGGTCAGCAGGTTAACCACGATTTGCCGAAGCCGCTGAGGGTCTGAATAGACCTGCGCATGGGTAAACTCCACTTCACGTACCAGTTTGACCCCAGGTTTATGGGTCAGCATGGCGATTTCATCCGTCGTTTCGTCGATCACCTGCTGGGCATTAAAGGGAACAATGCGCAGCTCCATCATGCCGCTGTCCAGGCGTGCATAATCGGTGAGATCCTTCATCTGGCTTTCTATCTGCTCGGCGGCGGTTTCCAGCCGGTGGAAGGTATCCTTGTGCTCATGGGATACGCGGGTATTGGTCAGCACATCAATGGCGGACATAATGCTTTGCAGCGAGGTGCGCAGTTCATGGCCGATGGCCCCGAGGAAGGCGTTTTTGGTGCGGATAGCCTTTTGCTCTGCGCGAATGGCCTTCGACTGCTGGCTGATGGTTTGGCGCTGCTGGCGGATGACGATCAGCGTGATGGCAATCAGCGCGATCACCGAGAACATAATGATCACCAGGCCATAAAAGATGATGTGCCTTTTCTCGATAAAATCTTCGTAAGCGCCGGTGCGCTGCTTCACTTCAGCGTGGTCCGCCAGGTTGGCCATCATAATCGCGGAGGGTTTGATCTGTTGCATGGCTTGCGAAATCAGCCCCAGATCTACCTGAGGGCTGTTGACCAACTGATCCAACTGGGTAATTTCATTGCGCATCCGTTCAACGAGCTCGGGATATCCAGGCTCGTGATACAGCGGCAGGGTCGATTCTGACGGGCGGGCGAGCACCGAATAGCGAGAATAGAGAATATCGAACCTTAGCCTCAGGTTATCGATATCCACCTGATTGGTACTTTTTTGCTGTTCCACCAGGGTTTCAAATTCCGCCAGCTTGATGGCGAACTTGGCGATCGACCAAGAGTAGTTTTCCTGCGTACCGGCAACGGCATACAGCCCTTTTTTGGACAAGGTGGCACTGTAGTAATACAGCGTCACCGTCGAGGCGAGCAGGAATAAGGCGGCAAAAATGGCCGGAATGGCCAACCTGCCGCTGTCTTTGAAGCGGACTAACTTCATTTAATTACTATCCTGTTGATCTGCCAGATAAAGCGCGAGTTATACAGCGGAGAGTTGAGCTCCGCGCCCCCGGCATCGCGGGGATAGATCAGAAACAGCGGCCCGAAATCGCGCACCTTTAACATTTCCCCGCCCATTTTATAGGCCAGGATCATATTGTATTTAGCCACGTCCGAGATGGGCACATCAATATAATAATCGTTCAGCGCGTAGAGCGTCATCATGGTGCCTTCGGCCCCCACTTTAGCCAAAATATCTGCCAGCAATACGCCATCGAATTTTACTCTTGGCGTCCACGACGTGGTGGTCGTGATGCTGTGGACCGGCATGGCAAACAGCTCTTTATCGGTAAAGACATAGGTTTTGTTCTCGGCGTCGGTGGTGTTTTTAATCTTGCCGCCAACTTCCAGGGTAAAGCTGAGTGCGCTGGTTTGGGTAATGACCAAAGCCAGCAGGGCAAATGCGGTATTTCTTATTGCGGTCAACAGCATCGGTAGTTCTCCAGACCGGGGATCAGGCCCACGGCAATTCGTTTAGCATCAGGGTAGTAAAGGCTAGTTCGACCTGCTCCAGGTCATGCTTTCTGGCGCTGGCCTGCACGTTGTTCAGCTCGGGGATGGCAAAATAGACAGGCTGACATAAAGGATAGTCTCGCACCCGCAATTCGGGAGCGATTGAGGTAAAGAAGGCGGTGGTTGGCACATCGTAACCAGCGGCAATATGCACCGCAGCGGTATCCGATGTCAGAACATAGCGGGCATGCTTCACCCAGGCCAGGAAATCCGCGGTCGTGGTGGAAAGCGGTTGAATATCCACATAATGCGGATGATCTACCGCGCCAAATCCTAGCACTGGGCAGGCAAATTTCTCCCACAGGGCATTCACCAGTGGCACATGGGCACTGGCCGGAATGCTGCGTAACGGCGTACTGGCGGTGGGGCAAAACAGCACGTAGGGCTTGTTCTGCCAGCGTTCAGGTAATGGCGGCAGACATAGTTTTTGCATCCAGCGGTTGGCTTTCGCCGTAGCAGGAATAGCGGTAGGTTCAACGCCCAGCGCCTGCAGAAAAAAATCGATCATCGGCAACGTGGTGAAGGCTGGCCAGAACAGTTGATTACCGGCATCGATACACAGTTCTTGTTCTGGAATATGCTCTGCCTTCCACGGCAGCCAACGGAGATCCGCCACCACGCCTGCCGCCAGATGATAAAGCTGATCGACATAGTGGGGCGCGCGCCCTGGCCGATAAATAATAGTGTGCAAGTTGGGATTAAACTCGCGCAGAGCCTCAAGTGCAGTCAGGCCAATAATGGAATCGCCCAGCGTTACGCCCATGCCATTAATGATGTGCACGACAGATTCGTTGCAATAATCCACGTTGAAAGGGGCCGCAGCGGCATTGCGGATACCGCGGTAGCCAGCCAGGCTAAAATAATCACCGGAAAAACTCTCCTGTTGTTCAAGATCCCATGAGGCGACCATGACGCCGTCTGCCGTCAGCAAACTTCCCCGGTGATATAACACTTCATCCTTTGTTAACACTTCCATTATTTGTCCTGTCTACGAAGGCGTGGCTAAGGCTAGGAGGAATAGGCAAAAGAATGGCAGAAAACGCCGCGCTTTGCAGGTGAGAATAAGCGAAATAGCATTAAAAAGATTGGAGTTTACGCCTTACCTGAATAGCCGCAGGAAGGCAGCCCCAATAGATAAGATGTCATCCGTGTTATTTTCCGCTAGATTGAGGTGATTTTGTGGTCAATGGATAATGATAAGCAGGATAATGAGATGAAAAATAGCGTAATGGCCTTGGTTTTGGTGATGATGGCTGCCACTGCCGTTCAGGCTGAAGAGACCGCCGTGGTGAAAGACAGCGTGAAAAGCGTGGTCTCTGGCGTCATTGCCTCAGGTAAAGATGCTCTCAGCGGTCTGAAAGATGGCGTGGATGATGGCCGTCAGTCAGGTAGCAGCATTGATGGGGCCATCATTGTGACCGACAAAGACAATCTGGTTAAAAATGTCACCGCATCGGTTTCCGCCATTGAGAAAGTCGCGCTCCAAGAATATAAAGTGACCCTTTCCCTACGTAATAAAACCGACAAAATCGTACGTCTTAGCAATCTGAATGAAAGTAAATCATTGATGCTGTTAGACAAGGAGGGGTTTGTTTCACCACTGAAAACCGCATTGGTGCCTGGGGATGCGAATATTACCATCCCGGAAAATGCGGCAGTCCGAGTGCGGTATGTTTTTGCTGACGTTGAAGACACGCCTGCCATGCTGCGCCTTTATGGATTGGATATTCCGGTCCCCGCAGTCGTAAATCAGTAAGCTAAACCATCTGGTGTCCGTGATCGATTGATTCTGGATCGCGGCCTGGCCTGGTAACCGCCCACCAACGTTGACCTATTACCGCCCGTCTGAAAACGACCGGGGTGGCAATTTGTCGTGCCTCCGTTTTTTGACGGGCAAAAAATGAGCCTTGAATCAGCCAGTATTTGGCCTTGATGGTGGGCGCGCTGGCATTGTTTGATAGAGCGGTAAAGTAAACCAGGGGCCAGATATTGGCTGCTCCAAGCCCTAAAGGACGAGGATTCCCACTTCAACGAGCCGAACCTAAGCCGCGTGCTGCGATTCAGGATTTACAGGCTCTCCGTGGGCTAACACTGCCAGCCCGGCAGCTTTGATATTTCGGGCCGCGTTGATATCCCGATCATGGTCTTCCCCGCATTCAGGGCAGTGCCAATTACGAATATCAAGAGGCATTTTTTCCATGGTGAAGCCGCAACTGCTACAGCGTTTTGAGGTTGGGAAAAACGGGTCGATAGCGACAACGCTACGCCCCGCCCATGCGCCTTTGTACTGTAGCTGGCGAACAAGTTCGCTCCAGCCAGCATCTGCTATCGCTCTAGACAGCTTTGGATTGCGGAGCATGTTTTTACCTTAAGGGATTCGACGCAAACAACTTGGTTTTCGTTAATCAGTTTGCGGGACAACTTGTGCAGGTTATCCATCCGGCAATCGGCGATTTTCGCGTGGAGTCGGGCGACCTTTAAGCGCGCTTTGGTTCGGTTTTTCGAACCTCTGGCTTTTTTGCTTAATCTGCGCTGTAGCAACGCAAGGCGTACAGCGTATTTAGCTGTATGGCGGGGATTGCTGGTTTTGAGTCCAGAGTCGGTGACGAACAAATCTTTTAAGCCAACATCAATGCCAACTGTTTTGGCACTAAGCGGCAGTGATACAGGTTCAAACTCACAAAGGCAGGAGACGAAGTACCTACCGGTAGCATCTCTGGAAAGGGTGACGGTAGACGGCACGGATGGCAACGGGCGTGACCAGCGGACATCAAGAGGCGTTTTGCTTTTAGCCATGTACAACTTGCCTTCACGGTCTTTAAACGCGCTGGTTGTCAATTCTGCCGTCTGCTTGTGGCGTTTGCTCTTGAAAGCCGGATATGCAGCCCGTCCAGCAAAGAAGTGAGTAAATGCCGCTTGTTGGTGCCGCAAAGACTGCTGGAGGGGGACGCAGGAGACGTCATTCAGCCAGGTGAACTCAGGCTCTTTTTTGAGAGCAGTAAGGCGCGCATTGGCCTGTATGTAGCCGATTTTTTCCTGTCGTTCGTAGTACGCATCAGTGCGCCAGTGAAGGATTGAATTATAGACGAAACGCACGCAGCCGAACGTCTGAGCTAAAAGCGCAGACTGTTCCGGTGTTGGGTAAAACCGATACTTATATGCACGTTTCATGGATCCACATACTAGAGAGGAAAATGTGATTATGCCAAACCACGTTAGTCTGAAAACAGCCTCCTTTCCTCCCCGGCCTGAAGGTCGAGGTTTCTCGGAAGCATCCTGAGGAATGACCCGCGCTCCGGGGTTATCAAATCCAACCGGATCGTATTCCCCGACGGTATCAAGGCCGGTTATCTATGGGTGGAACAAGGGAAAATAAGCGGTTTCGCCAGCCACTTTTCCGGTTGCTGCATCGACCATAGTCATCGGATCATCATGCCCGGCTTTGTCGATATTCATGTGCACGGCTGGGGGCGGGGTTCGTTCGGCTGCAAGGGCAATAAGGAGTCGCTGAAGTGGATGAACCACGATTTGGTCAAGGCCGGTGTCACTTCTTACCTGCCCACTTCCGGCATGGGTATACAGATTATTGTGCTCCAATTGGCAGACATAAAACCGCCGTCATATTGGATTTTGTCACCAGTCTGAGGCCGCTTGAGCGGCCTGGGTTCGCTGCAGACTCTCGCCAGTTTCACTGTCTCCCTCCATCAGGGATATACCGACGCTTTTGGCGCATTTATAGTGACGACCCCTTAAAGCTGTTTATCAGGCCTGACGATGTGCTCGTGACACAGCTAACATACCCCTTTTCTTGGGGTCAATCATCGATATTCCGGCAATAGAAAGAAGGCAAAAAATATCGGCCTAAAATATAGCCATTAGGATATTGGGGTTGGATGAAAAAACCACTGCGTATCCCTTTTTGATACCAAATATCAGGTAGGAAGGTATCCACTTTTGCGTCAAAAAGTGTACTCTGAGAAAGGTTTACTATATCTTCTACGTAGATCTTATAAAAAGATCCACTTTGAATGTAATTAAACGAAATATCCCTGCTTATAATTCCAACGCTCTTTCCGTTCTCATACAATTTACCTTGCAGGAAAATCATGCCATTACCTTTCTGCATAAGATATCTTAATCTAAGGGAGAGTATTTTGTCATTCTTGTGTATGTTTATAGTTGCATAACAGGATATTCTATTGTGCTGAGTGTATAAATATCTTCTCAATTCTAATACAGATAGTGAACTGATGGCAAAAATAGCCATGATAATTAAGGGGGTTTTCAGTTTTCTTATGCTTAATCTAGATAAAATTCTGTTGAACATTCGCCACCCTCCTGAAATGTACTATCACATGTGATAATGGCCCGATAACCAATTTGCTGTCTTGAGGCATAATAAACTTTTTCTCCTTTATTGCAGGAGAATTTTTTACTTTTTAAAAATGATGTGACGCTCTCTACGGAGTTAGTATTGTTGGAGAGGTAAATATCACATGGGTAGCCACTTTTCATATGGTGAAAAGTATCAAAGAACCTACCCGAATTTATATTTAAAATGAGTCCTGTCATGCATCCAAGGGTGAGGGTTAATAATAAAATAGCATAGAAACCTCTTCTCTTTGACTGGGGGGGATTGTTGGTTGGGGACTCAATGGTATCTTGCTGAGTATCCTGGCAGGCCATCTCATCTATCGTACCTTCCAACGGCAGAGTTCTTGTCTCTACACTGTCTGATGAAAGCTGTGTCTTTAAAATAATTGAGGTTTTTTTTTCTATAACCAGACCTCTTCTATATCTTGTTGCAATAACATCATCCAAGCCAAGTGTTGAAAACGCCTTTCTGATGGTGAGTATCGTCTGGTAAAAGTTATTGTCAGAAGCGATAACGCCCCTTTTTTTCCAGACACTGTCCATTAGTTCTTCTCTGGGGATTATCTGCCCCTGACGCGAGATAAGAGTAGAAAGGCACTCTGTTGCTGTACTTAAAAGTTTAATCTTCTCATCATAATTTTTTGAAATGAGTAGGTTTTCATCGGGTATGAAGTATACTTTTTGGTCAATGAGGTAAATGCAGCGATTGCTGATTTCTGCATCTTCTTTATCTACGTCGTTCATTTTTTTCCTTATCAAATCATCACTTAAGTTTCATTTAAGGTTGTATGTTGAGCAAGAAAACCCCATTTTGAATTACCTGTGGCCAAGTTGGTTTATGTTTTAAAATCATTATGTTAGGAGAAATCTAAGAAAGAGTTAATAACTTTATAGGTTCATTGATTTATCATATGATCGCATTTTTTTAAGCAAAATGCACTTTAGGAAAAATCTTAAAATTATAAGAATCTCAGATGATTATTTTTGATTTTTTTTGATTATTTTAAGTGGTGTTACGATGATACTGTGGTTGCCATTGAGAGGGACCTTGGGTATTTAATGACTAATATGGTGCGGGACTTTCTACCCGTGTAAAAATGTATGATGTCATAATTACCTGCCAGATTTCTGCGTGGTTAAGAAAACTATGTATGCTAAGAAAACAAGATTCATAACATGGAGTGACGATCATTTTTTTATATCTGGCCTGAAATCTTTGCATTCGGAATGGAGATTCATTCAGTCGAGACGTTTTCCATCAGAGAAAAAAATGCGTAGTGCACTTAAGAAAACATCCGAAAATAGTATATTTATTGTAAATGTAAATATGGAAAATATTCATTTTTTCTCAAAAATTTTAGGGTTTTTGTTAGCGAATGATATTCTAACAGTTTGTTTTATCGACGTTCCTGTGAAGGTCAGGCCCAATCCAAAGGGCAGTGTATTTTTTTTATCCTCAAAAACGGAAGTTTCTGAAGTTGTAAACTTTATTAACGACGTTAAAACCAATAGAGCGGATAAAAGACACGTTAGAGAAAAAATGTTTTTGTGGCAACGGTTTACTGCTGACGAGGTCAGTATCATGCGCTCGATGATTAATGACGGTATGGACATTAATAGAGTCTCTAAAGTGCTGCTGATGAATTCAAAAACCGTTTATAGGAAAAGGAATAATGCATTATATAAAGCCGGGCTGTCTAATCTTAATGACTTAAGTATGCTTTTGTTTAAGTTTCTCTGGCTTTCTGATAAGGCATTAAATCATCATTAATTCATTCAGGTAAGTAACATCGTTACTCACTGAGTACATGATGTTTTGAAATGGTATTTTCAAGAATTCCGTATAGTTATATGGATATGCACCACACTACCTTAGTTTAAATAAGGTTACTCACTCATATGTTTAAAGGAATACACATGAAAATTAATAAACTGGGCGCCATTGCACTGTCAATCCTGGCCTTGAACTCTACATCCGTATTGGCTGCGGAAGCTGGTGCGACGAAGAGCATTGTGAATGGAGGTAAGGTTTATTTTAAAGGGGAAGTAATTAACGCAGCTTGTGCTGTAGACGCGGGCTCTATCGATCAGACCGTTCAGTTAGGCCAGGTGCGTTCCGCAAAACTGGCTAAAGCGGGCGACACCAGTCCGGCTGTTGGCTTCAATATTCAGCTTAACGATTGCGATACTGCTGTTTCGACTAAAGCTTCTATTGCTTTCTCCGGTACAGCGGTTGACAGCACTAACACTACCGTACTTGCAACGCAGAGTTCAACTTCCGGTGGGGCAAAGAATATCGGTGTACAGATCCTTGATAAAACGGGTTCTCCGCTGGTATTGGACGGCTCAACTTTCAGCACTGCGATGGCTCTGAATGATGGCAGTACGGCTGTTCCTTTCCAGGCTCGTTTCTACGCTACTGGTGCGGCAACGGCCGGTACTGTCAGTGCTGATGCCTCCTTTAAGGTGCAATACGAGTAATCCATTTGCCAGGCAAGGAGGCATTCAGGGCCAGGATGGCCCGTTATACACAATAAAACTGGGATGATAACGATGCAGAAAGTGAAATCGGTATTCTGCTATCTGTTTTAGGTAATTGCTTGAGCATCACCTTACCCAAGGGAGCCGCCAGTATTGGTTCTCCCTGAACTACCAATAAGAAATAGAAAATAACAACGAATAAAAAGGGAAATATGTGAGAAAAATACTGGAGATAACGCGCTGCTTATTCGTGGGATGTTTGATAATTGCCGCCACCGGCTTTTCCGTGCGTAGCGAAGCGGGTGTAGCGCTGGGGACCACCCGGGTTATCTATCCGGCAGGCCAGAAACAGGTTGCGCTGGCGGTCACCAATAATGAGCAGGACAGCACCTACCTTATTCAATCATGGGTGGAAAATGCTGAAGGTGGCAAAGACGGTCGCTTTGTCATCACCCCCCCGCTGTTTGCCATGCAGGGTAAAAAAGAGAACACCCTGCGCATTATCGATGCCACTAATAATCAGCTACCGCAGGATCGGGAAAGCCTGTTTTGGGTAAACGTTAAAGCGATCCCATCGATGGATAAATCGAAGCTGAGTGAAAACACGCTGCAATTGGCAATCATCAGCCGTATCAAGCTCTATTATCGCCCAGGGAAACTGAGCCTGCCGCCGGAGTTGGCAGCGGAAAAACTGACATTCAGCCGGAGTGGCTCAACGCTGACGCTTCACAACCCTACTCCCTATTACCTGACGGTCACGGAGCTGAAGGCTGGGAACCAGGTGCTGGAAAATGCGCTGGTACCACCGATGGGTAAAGCTTCGGTGACGCTTCCTGCCAACACTGGCGGCGAAATCACCTACCAGACGATTAATGACTATGGCGCATTGACTCCAAAAATGACGGGCGCACAGCAATAACCAACAGGGAAGATCCCAGCGGTTTGTTCCCTGGGTATAAAGAAAGAACTGACAGCCGGCCAATTTCAGACCGGAGGGACTATGTCGCAGCTAAAACATGGAACAGGCCATTTAGGCTCACGGTTCAATATGCACTTCAGCCAGTATTCGGGGCGTTTTTTTATCGCCTTATTGGCGACGATACCGACATATACAATACCAGCCGAGCTTTACTTTAATCCCCGTTTTCTGGCGGACGATCCTGCTGCTGTGGCAGATCTTTCCGGGTTTGAAAATGGTCAGGAAGTGCCGCCTGATACTTATCGAGTAGATATCTATCTTAACGACGACTTTATGACCACTCGTGATGTTGCCTTTAGTGCGGGTGAAAACGGCCTCGGTCTGGTTCCGTGCCTGACCGGCAGCCAGCTCGTTGGCATGGGCGTCAATACCTCCGTAGTCAGTGGTATGGATACGTTCGCGCCAGACGCCTGTGTCCCCTTGACCGATATGATCGAGGGGGCCACAAGCCGTTTCGACGTCGGCCAGCAACGTCTTTATCTGACCGTACCACAGGCCTTTATGGGTAACCGTGTGCGTGGTTATATTCCGCCTGAGCTCTGGGATGAAGGGATTACTGCCGGCCTGCTGAACTACAACTTTACCGGTAATAATATTGGTGATGGCAGAAATAATGCTTATCTGAACCTGCAAAGTGGATTGAACATGGGCTCCTGGCGGTTGCGCGACAATACCATTTGGAGCTACAGCAGAGGTGGTTCATCCGACAGTAAAAATCAGTGGCAACACATCAATACCTGGATAGAGCGCGGTATTACCTTACTACGCTCACGTCTGACGGTGGGTGACAGCTATACCAGCAGCGACATTCTTGGCGGCATTAACTTCCGTGGTGCGCAGTTGGTCTCCGATGACAATATGCTGCCAGAAAGCCAGAGGGGCTTTGCGCCGGTTATTCATGGTATTGCCCGTAGTACGGCACAGGTGTCGATCACGCAAAATGGTTATGAGACTTATAACATTACGGTGCCACCTGGGCCGTTCACCATCAACGATCTTTATGCGGCAGGCAACGGTGGCGATCTGCAGGTCACCATAAAAGAATCTGACGGTACCAGCCAGGTATTCAGCGTGCCTTATTCCTCTGTGCCGATGTTGCTGCGCAGCGGCCAGATCCGCTACAGCGTAGCGGCGGGTGAATATCGTAGCGGCAGCAGCCAGCAGGAGAAACCCAAATTCATCCAGAGTACGCTGATGCACGGTATGCCGGCAGGCTGGACGCTGTACGGTGGCACCTTACTGGCGGATCGCTATCGTGCGTTTAACTTTGGGTTCGGCAAGAATATCGGCGATTTCGGTGCCTTCTCGCTGGATATCACGCAGGCAAACGCCATGCTACCCGACGACAGCGAGTATCAGGGGCAGTCGCTACGTTTCCTCTACAACAAGTCGTTTAATGAGACCGGTACAAATATCCAGTTAGTGGGCTATCGGCACTCGACACGGGGTTACTACAGCTTTGCAGACACCACTTACCGGCGAATGGAGGGCTACAGTATAGATACCCAGGATGGGGTTATACAGGTGCAACCCAAATTCACTGATTACTACAATCTCGCCTGGAACAAACGCGGTACATTACAGGCCAGTTTGACCCAGCAGTTGGGGGGGGCAGCCACCTTCTATCTGAGCGGCAGTCGCCAGACCTACTGGGGGACCGGCAAGGCTGACGAACAGCTGCAAATGGGACTGAATGCCGCAGTGGACAACATCAACTGGACGCTGAGTTACAGTCTGACCAGAAGCGCCTGGCAGACAGGCCGCAACCAGATGTTGGCTTTCAACGTCAACATCCCCTTCAGCTACTGGCAGCGCTCCAACAGCCAGTCAGTATGGAACAGTGCCAGTGCAAGTTACAGCATGTCCCATGATCTGAACGGTCGGATGAACAACTTTGCCGGCCTCTACGGTACGCTGCTGGAGGATAACAACCTGGGTTACAGCGTGCAGACCGGTTACGCCAGCGGAGGCGATAGCCGTAGTAACGGTACGGGCTATGCGGCGCTGAACTACCGTGGCGGTTACGCTAACACCAATATTGGCTACAGCCGCAGCGACGGTTTTAAGCAGCTGTACTACGGCGTCAGCGGTGGTGCACTGCTTCATGACAATGGCGTCACCTTGAGCCAGCCGCTGAACGATACGGTGGTGCTGGTGAAAGCGCCTGGCGCGGGTGGCATCAAAGTTGAAAACCAGACCGGTGTTCGCACGGACTGGCGCGGTTACGCCGTACTGCCTTATGCCACCGACTATCGCGAAAACCGGATAGCGCTGAATACCAATACTCTGGCCAATAACGTCGAGCTTGATGATCCGGTGGTCAGTGTTGTACCTACCCACGGCGCGGTAGTGCGCGCTGATTTCAACGTCAGAGTCGGGATAAAAATTCTGATGACGTTGATATACAACGGCAAGCCAGTGCCATTCGGTGCCCTTGTAACATCCGAAACCAACCAGGGCGGCAATATCGTCGACGAGAACGGTCAGGTTTATATGAGCGGTATGCCGCTAGTGGGCAAGGTTCAGGCAAAATGGGGCCATGGACAGGACAACAGTTGTGTGGCTGATTATCGCCAGCCGAAAGATAGCCTGAACAAAGTGCTGAATCAACTGACGGTGGTGTGTCGTTGATGAAACTTAACCTGTTTAGTGCGCTATTGGCTTGTTACATATGCTCGGCCGTTGCCACCGATAACTCCATTTCTCTTTACGGAAACATCCTGAATAACACCTGCGCAGTGGCAGGTGAATCGAAAGATTTTACTGTCGATCTGAGGCATAACGTCGCTAAACAATTTCACACAGTAGGCGCGACGACATCACCAGTACCATTCCGTATCGTGCTTTCCCCGTGCGGAAGCTCGGTAACGGCGGTAAAAGTCAGTTTTACCGGTACTGCGGATAATGACAACACAAGTCTGTTAAAGCTCGACAGTGGTGCGGCTGCTGCTGCGGGAATAGGCGTACAAATTCTGAATAGCCAGCAGACGATGTTGTCGCTCAATGCCACATCGTCATCAATATCATGGACGACGCTGACACCAGGACAAACCAACGTACTTAATTTTTATGCCCGTTTGATGGCTACCCGGATGCCGGTCACCGTCGGGCATGTCAATGCAACGGCAACCTTTACGCTTGAATTTCAGTGACAGGAAACTGATATGAATATGAAAAATAGGAATGTGTACCCTCTGCTATTGTCCGGGCTACTGAGCCTCGCCAGCCCATTACAGGCTGCTGACGTGACTATCACGGTTAGCGGTAAAGTGGTAGCCGGCCCTTGTACCGTTTCAACCTCCAAAGCTTCTGTTGCACTAGGTGACATATACAGTTCGGATATGATCTCCGCGGGTGCCGCATCGGAGTGGAAACCCGTTACCCTAAGCCTGACGGGTTGCCCCATCGGAACGTCACAGGTGACAGCGACATTTAGCGGGACGGCTGATGCGACCGGTTATTATAAAAATATGGGGACCGCGGGTAATATTCAGATCGAACTGCAGGACGATAAAGGAACCAAGCTGAATAATGGCATTAAAAAGGCAGTATCGGTCGTCGATGCTACCAAGTCGGCAAGTTTCCCACTCAAAGTCAGAGCACTGTCTGTAAACGGTGCGGCTACCCAGGGAACTATTCAAGCGGTAATTAGCATTACCTATACCTATGCCTGATTGATGAGTGTTTTTATGGAAAAAATCATATTAATAATATTATTGATGGGATGCTCTTTTAATAGTTTGGCAACTACGTGTATAGATTTGACTGGTCAGACTATAAGTGATAAAGACGAGAGCGTCGTGAATGTCTATGTTGATATTAGGCCGAGTATTTCTGCTGGGGAAAACATGGTAGTAAACCTTTCCAACTCTATCAGTTGTAAAGATCGCTACAAAATTAATGGTGGGAACGGGAGCCCCGTTTTTTTTTATTTTGCACGCAACTCAGGCTTCACGGGGGAACTATCTAAATATGCTGGTTATTTAGAATTCGTTAGAACTAAGTATTCATTGCCGTTAGGTACCGAAACTTTCTCATATTTTTCTTCTAACTATAATTATACACCACTCTCCGCTAAGCTTATTATTACGCCTGACTCATCTGCCAGAGGAGTTGTGATACCAGCCGGGAGCAATTTTGCTGTTTTGTATGTGCATATGATGGATAGAGGCCCTGATAATAACGGCCCTGTAACACTCGAAACGTACACATGGAATCTAATAGCTAATAACAGTGTCGTCATTCCTACAGGAACCTGCGATGTTTCAGCACGTAATGTTACGGTCTCATTACCTGATTATCCTGCTAGTACTCCTGTGCCCATTTCTGTGAATTGTTTGAAAAATCAACAGTTGAGCTACTACCTTTCAGGAACGACTGAGGATGCCGGCAACACCGTTTTCCGCAATACGGCTTCAGCCTCTGCCGCACAAGGGGTTGGCATACAGATAACGGGCAACGGCAAGGTTATCCCTGCGAACAGTAATGTATCACTGGGTAACGTTGGAGAATCGTCAGTGGAGCTTGGGTTAACGGCGAGCTATGCACGTACCAGTGGGCCGTTGACCGCAGGAAACGTTCAGTCAATCATTGGGGTGACGTTTGTTTACCAGTAAATGTAAGCGAATATTCCATGGCTATTTAAACCTTCTTAACCCCCTGATGCTGGCAGCTCAGCATCGGGAGGCTTGGTTTTTTGGGGCACATCACGCCGGCAATTTCTACTTCGATGCTGACTGTGCCCACTCCCTATTCCGCTGTGAGGGATCACAGCGGTTCAACATGCCCCACCACCCGCGATACCATCGGGAATTGTATTCTTAATTGCCGTTCAATATGGTCCACCGCATCGTGCACCGCAGAAATCGACAAGGCTGGAAGGGCCCGACAGTGAAAATTCACAATCACGCCCTGTGGCGTTTCTCGCGCACGGATATCATGGATGTCTTGCACCAATCCGCTGTTTTGCGCCGAAACCGTCAATGCTTGTTCAATCCTTGCCAGTTCGCCGTGTTCCACATCCTGGCTAGTTAGCCAATCCAGCATCTGGGGCTCCAGGTGGGTTTCAATCTCGGTATTTTCGCCCAAGGTCTGGCGTAGAGCCTCCTCCACCTCGCTGGCAATATCATGCGCCTGCTCTACGCTGGCATTGGCCGGAACCAGCAGATCCATCCCGATCGCCACACGGTCTGCCAATTGTTGTAGCGAAAGGCTCTGTACCACGGCCCCATGGTTGGCGGCCAGCATGCGAATACGGGTTGCCAGATCTTCATCACTTCTGGCTTGAGGGATGGCAATCACCCTCACTTCCGAGTTGGCGTATTGCTGCGCAAGTTTGGCGGTAATCGCCAGCTTCAATTCCTTGATCCGCTCAAGCGGTAGCGTACGGCATACCCCAACGCTCACCTCGATAAACAGCGTGGCTCCACCACTGCGCAGACGAATATTCTCCGTAGACAGCACCGCGGGGAAGTCATTAAGTATGGCAGCGATATCTTCCCGCGTGCCAGCAGGTGCAGTATCAATCAGGGAATCAAAGGAGCGTTTCCCCAGCTTCAATGCGGCAGTCAGGATAAAGCAGGCGACGATCAGTGCTGCCAGCGCATCTGCACGGGCAAAACCAAAAAGCACAAAAACCATGCCCAACAGCACCACACCAGAAGACAACATATCGGAGAAGAAATGCAAAGCATCGGCTTCCAGAGCCGCGCTGTTGGTGGCTTTGGCCACGCGGTTCAAGGCTCGGACACGGAAGAAATCAACCACAATGGACACCAGCAGTACCGCAATCACTACCGGTGCAGCTACAATCTGGTTGGCCTCACCTATCAGGCTGCTTACTGCTTCAAAGATGATCCAACCGCCAGCCGCCAACAGGAGCAGTACCTCAAACAGTGCGGCCAGATTCTCAACCTTGCCATGACCGAAGTGATGGTCATCATCAGCAGGTTTATCGCTGACGCTCACCGCCCACCAGGTGATGCTGGTGGCTATAAAATCGGTAAATGAATGAATGCCTTCGGAGATCAGGCCAATACTGCCGGTAAATATACCTGTGATAAATTTACCTAACGCCAACAATCCGCTGATAATCATCGAGTTTCTGGCGACGGCCTGTTTTTTATTTTGCATAGCACAGCTCATAGTTGAATTAAAAAAAATCAGCGTTTAGTTTTTACGGAACATTGCCAGACAAAAGCGACGAGCAGCAAGCTTGCGGTCGCTGTCAGCAATAAACAGGAAAGAAAGGCAGTTTGACCGGTGGAATACAAATAAATCTCATTAATACCTACCGAGATCATAAAAATAGCGTACAGCAACCCAAGAATAAAAATTATCATCATTATCACGCGCGGTAAATACCGTCCGTTTATTGCGGTTATTCATCCTCCCCGCAATGATTGATGAGGCTACGGGGAGGATGATGCTAGGCGGATCTTTTTCGTTCATTAGTCATCCCATTTGGTGCTCAGATAGGCTGCGATCAGCCCCAATGAGCTGATGAAAAACAAAAATCCCATAAAAAACATCATATTTCCCATAATCTTATCCTCGGTTAACTGTAATCGATAACGACCTCTGTGGTTAAAAGTAAGTGTGTAACGTAGTCTCTGGCTTCATTCACCGTCCTGGTGCCAGCGGCGGTGAAAAAGTCAGCGTTCAAAGCGTTAGCAATGGCTGATCCGCCTGTGCTGCTGGCGTGGTAGCGGTCATCGCTGAGGAGTCTGGAAGTGATTGACCCTATTGCTGTTTAAACTTCAACAGTGCATCGCATAGGGGAGTAAACCAAAGAGGGGGAGTGCAGAAAGCCTATCTCCGCGTCCAGGTTTTAGCACTATACAACGTATCTGAAAAATTTCAGAAGTTACCTTGGGCTGAACCTTAATCCGATAAAGCCTGTCTTAACCTTGGGCATCTCTCGATGTCGTCAGATCAGTAACCTGTGTTTGTATAGGAGCCTCGCCAAACGAGATACTGCATATAACTACGCGGTGATTATAGGCGCGTTGGGAGCGATTGTGCTCGAAAATCGGCATCTCGTTGAGGTTATATTTAAGAAGTTATATTTAAAAGAACGATTTATCTTAATGAATGCTAATTTTGCAGTGATATAAACATTATGGTGGGGATATTCAATTGCCTTAATCAGCATTTATAAGCTGAATAAAAGCAAAAACCGACCTTTTACAGTCGGTTTTACAGTAAGGAATGCACCATTTACCGCATGGTCACGAATTCTTCCGCAGCGGTTGGGTGGATCGCCACGGTGTTGTCAAAGTCTTTCTTGGTCGCTCCCATCTTGATTGCCACGGCGAAGCCCTGCAGGATTTCATCCATGCCGAAGCCAATCCCGTGCAGACCAACAATCTTCTCTTCTTCGCCCACACACACCAGCTTCATACGGCATGGTTGGCGATGCTGAGTCACAGCGCTGTACATGGCGGTAAAGGACGATTTATAGACCTTCACTTTGTCCTCACCAAACTGCTCTTTCGCCTGCGGTTCGGTCAGGCCGATGGTGCCGATCGGCGGATGGCTGAACACCACGGTGGCGATGTTGCTGTAATCCAGATGCTCGTCTGGCTTGTTGTTGAACAGGCGCTCGGACAGTCGACGGCCAGCGGCAACGGCAACCGGGGTCAGCTCAACCGCACCGGTGTTGTCACCTACCGCGTAGATGCCTTTCACGTTGGTGTTCTGGAATTTGTCGACCTCGATGTAACCTTTGGCATTGGTTTTCACGCCGGTGACCGCCAGGTTCAGATTGTCGGTCGCTGGTTCGCGGCCGATGGCCCAGACCAGGCTGTCCACGGTGAACTCTTTGCCGTTTTCCAACGCCAGCGTCAGGCTACCGTCGGCATTCTTGACGATGGATTTTGGAATGGATTCGGTGTGCAGGGTTGGCCCTTCGGTGTTCATCACCTCAACCAGGGTTTCTACAATCATCGGATCGAAGGTACGCAGCGGGGCGTGTTTACGCACGAACAGATGCGTTTCCGCTCCCAGCGCGTTCATCACACCGGCAATCTCTACCGCGATGTAGCCAGCACCCACCACTGCCACGCGTTTTGGCATGGCATCCAGCTCGAAGAAGCCGTCGGAGTCGATGCCGTATTCGGCACCAGGGATCGACGGATGGCTCGGGCGGCCACCGGTAGCGATCAAAATATGGTCGGCGGTGATTTTCTCGCCGTTGACTTCTACGGTATGTGCGTCAATAAAGCGGGCAAAACCTTTGATCACGTCAACTTTGTTTTTACCCAGCACGTTGTCGTAGGAAGTATGAATACGATCGATGTAGGCGGTGCGGTTGGCGATCAGGCGTTTCCAGTCGAAGGCGTTAACGGTGGTATCGAAGCCGTAATCCGGGCCGTACTGGTGAATGGCCTCGGCGATTTGCGCCGCATGCCACATGACTTTTTTCGGGACACAACCCACGTTAACGCAGGTGCCGCCAAGCTCTTTGGCTTCAATCAGTGCGCATTTCTGGCCATACATGGCTGCCCGGTTGATCGATGCGATACCGCCGCTGCCGCCGCCAATTGCTAGATAATCGTAATGTTTCGTCATCTGGGTTTTCCATGAGTTGTGTGATTCGAGAAGGGTAAGAGTTTAACGCCTGACTGGGGGTTGTCGCAAAGATTGCGTCGATGGCTGTAATAGGCAGAGGCTTGATCCTCTGCCCGGTCGATTTTACACGATAACCAGTTCGGGTTTTGCCCGATCGAGCGCTTGGCGATCGGCACTGCTGATGCCAGTATCGGTAATGATCATGTCGATCTGGCTCATCGACAGCACCAGGTTGAAACCCCGGCGGCCGAACTTGGTAGAGTCGACCACCGCGACTACGCGCTTGGCTGCCTGAGCCATCACGCCGCTGATAGAGTAGCCTTCATTAAAGGTGGTAATGCCGTTGGTGGCGTCCAACCCGTCGGCCCCGACGAACATCACGTCACCGGCAATACCCTGTAGGGAGAGCTCCGCGATGGAACCGTGCATGGAGCGCGTCTTATGGCGCAGCGTGCCACCACACAGCACCAGCGTGATGTCTTTATTGTCGGAGAGCGCAAAGGCGGCAGGCAGGTTATTGGTGATCACTGTGATATTGCCCATCTTCACCAGCTCTTCGGCGATCAGCATGGTGGTGCTGCCGCTGTCGAGGATCACCGTATCGCCGGGGTTGACCATCGCTGCTGCCTTTAAGGCAATGCGTTTTTTCGGGTCTTTGGCCAGCTGGTAGCGTTCCTCCAGGATGACCTCACCGGTGGTTTTCGGCGCCTCGGCCTCCTGCTCCAACTGGCTGCCCGGCCTGGCGGCACCGCCGTGGAAGCGGATCAGCAGGCCTTTTTCTTCCAGCAGGCGCAGGTCAGCGCGGATGGTAACTTCAGAAATTCCGAAGGAATTCGAAAGATCGCTGACCAAGATGCTGCCGTTCTGCTGAACCAAGTCGACAATTTTGTTTCGTCTTTCAAAAGAGTTCATCATCCTGACCTATCGAAATGTTTTGCTTTTATTTTATGCGAAAGGGATATGAAAGGGGAGCATAAAGATCAAGGAGATGGGATTTGAGGCAAAATAATGGCTGCACCAGGGCAGCCATTGGCTAAATATCACTCTTCGCCGAGCTTAAGCATGATTTTTCCCTGCATCGGCATACCGGCCAGGGCCGCAACGCTGGCGGCGTATTGCTGCGGGCGATCGATGCTGGCAATCAATGGCTCCAGAGCCAAATCTGCCGATTGGAACAGCTTCATGGCCTGCTGCCACTCTTCCCCTGGCCACGGGGCCGAATAGTTCATCCAACTGCCCAGCAGCGTTAGCTCCTTGCGCAAGATCTGGCTAAAGGTGCTGTAAGACAGGTGCAGATCCTTATGGAGAGTCCCCACCAGCGCGATTTGTGCCCGCGGCCCGGCGATATCCAGCGCCAGGCCAACCGTTTGTGGCGTGCCGGCGGTTTCCAGGATCAACTGATCAAAACGCCTTTCCTGCAAGCGTTCGGCTATCTGGGCGGGACTGAGTTCTGCGCTGTTAAACGCGTTTTCTGCGCCGATCTGGCGTGCCAGCTTGAGCCGGTCGTCATTGATATCGATCGCCGTGACGCTGCGTGCGCCCATTGCTCTGGCGCACTGGATCGCCAATTGGCCAATGGTACCAGCACCAATGATGATCACCTCTTTGCCCTGACAACCCCCAGCCAACTGAATGGCATGCAGGCCGACGGTGATAGGCTCAATAAACGCCCCCTGCAATAAGCTGACGTTGGCAGGCAATTTCACCAGATTGGCGCGTTTGACCACGATAAACTCGGCGTTGCCGCCATGGCTGCGTGAACCGACGAACTGGTAATGCTTGCACAGCGAATAGTAATGGCGCTGGCACTCCGGGCAGTTAAAGCATGGCAACAAAGGAACGCAGGCCACGGCATCATGCTGTTGCAGATCGGTAACCCGATCGCCACAGGCCACGACCCGGCCACTGAACTCATGCCCCAGGGTAATCGGGTAGAAATGCGCTCCCTTGGCGAATATGCGGGGGATATCCGAACCGCATAGCCCGGAATAAGCCACCCGAACCAACACCTCATCGGCGGCCTCAATAGCAGGGGCGGGGCGTTCTTCAACGCGCACTTCTCCCTCCGTGTGGATCACGACTGATTGCATAACTTGAACTCCGTAGAAATAGAGAGGGGGGAGATAAGCTCCCCCGAAGGATCAGGACATAGCGTTGAGGCTTTGGGCGGCCTGTTGCTTGGCGGTGGCTTCAGCCTGGGCAAATTGACGGGCACGGCGCCAGGTGAGGAACACCCCAATGGCGTAAATGACGCCGATAACCACCAGACCCACCACGTTTTGCCAGGTGAGCAGTTGGATCAGCAGGTAGGTGATCGGTGAGCCGCCTTGGTCCATGGAGGCCACCACTCCGCCCGCTTTCAGGGCACCGGCATTGGCCGCCAGTTGGGTATGTAGCCCGATGGTTTGGGTCGCGATCCACAGCGTGATGCTCATGATGATAAAGCCCGAGATCAGCGTGCGGAACAGGTTGCCCTGATGTACCGCGACGGCGAGGGCCACAAAGAAGCCGATGGTTGCCAGATCGCCGAACGGCAGCACCTGGTTACCTGGGACGATCACGGCGATCAGAATGGTCAGCGGGATAAAGATCAGGCTGGCGGAGACCACGGCGGTATGGCCCAGCAGCAGCGCCGGATCGAGGCCGATAAGGAACTCCTGGCCACCAAAGCGTGCTTGCAGGCGTTTACGAGCGTGCTTGGCGATCGGCGTCAGGCCATCCATGATCGGTTTGATCACCCGTGGCATCAGCAGCATCACGGCAGCGGTTTTCACCGCCAGTTGCAGAATGCCCTTCAGGTCATAACCGGCCAGCGCACCGATAATCAGCCCCATCACAAAGCCGACGGTCACCGGCTCGCCGAACGGGCCAAAGCGTTTCTGTACGTCGTCCGCGCTGAAGTGAATACGGTTCAGGCCGGGGATCTTCTCGATAATGGTGTCCACCAGTACGGCGATCGGCCCCATATAGGCGGAGGTGCCGTGCGGAATGGCAATCCCTTCCAGCCCGAAGAAGTCGCGGGTGTCTTTGGCGAACCAATCCCCCAGCTTGTAGACGAAGGCGGCATGCACCACCACGCCCAGCATACCCAGCCAGTATGAGCCGGTGGCCAGATGCACCATGGCACCGGTAAAGGTCATATGCCAGATGTTCCAGATATCCACGTTAACCACGCGGGTCATACGCATCAGCAGCATCACGATGTTGACCGCAATCGCAACCGGGATGGCGATCAGGGCAATCTGTGAGGCCCAGGTCATTGGTGATGAGCCTGGCCAGCCGATATCCACCACGTGCAGGTTGATCTGGAACTGTTCGGCCATCGATTTTGCTGCGGGGCCGATCGAGTCCAGCATCAGGCCGATAACCAGCCCGATACCGACAAAGCCAATGCCGATATGAATGCCGGATTTAAATGAATCCCCTAACTTCATCCCTAAAATCAGCGAGAAGATGATGATCACGATGGGCAGCATCACCGTAGGGCCGAGATCGAGGATGTAACGCATGATGTCGGTAAACATGGGCTACTCCGTCAGAATGGTGAGTATTTTTTGTTTCAGCGCATCGATGCCGACGCCGGAAATAAACGGCATGCCGTGGACCAACGGTATATCGCCAAACTGCCGGTCGACACGGGCGGTGGTGCAGATCAAATCGGCATCGTCCATATAGGTTTCAATCTCGGTCACGCGGCACTGCACCAAATCCAACTCGATGTTGTGCTCCGCGCACAGCTCTTTGATCTCTTCTGCGGCCATGGTCGAGGTGGCAACGGCACCGCCGCAGGCAACGATAATTTTACGTTTCACAGTGTGGCTCCTTCATATTCTGTTTTTTGTTGTGGTCGGGAGGGCGAAGTGAAAACCCGCTGGGCAAAAATTTCGCCCAATTGGTCCTCGGGGGCGGTCAGTAGCGCAGTGATAAACTCGGGGTGCTGCAACTGGCCAAACAGCGTGCGCAGTAAAACCAACTGCGCAGCCGGGTCGGTGACGATCAGCGCGATAATCAGCGCAACGTCGATCGTGCCGTCATCATCCGCCTGAGCGAAGGGAACGGCATGGTCAGGGCGGATCAGATAAATAGCTGGAGCACGTGCATGCTCCGCTTCACAGTGGGGGATGGCGACCGCGTGCTGCTCAAGGGCTATGCCGGTGGGATAAGCGCTCTCACGCACCAGCAACGCCTGCGGGTAGCTGTTGTGAACGACCCCGGCGTTGAGCATGGTGACGCCAATGTGCTCCAGCGCCTGCTGCGCGTCGGCAAAGCTGATGCCAGTGCGAACGAACAGTTGGCTGTTATGCATGGACCATCTCCTCGGCGTTTTTGGCTTGCTCTGCGGAGGCACAGCCGAAGCGGTAAGCGCGCAGCACATCCTGAATCTTGTCGATCATCAGTGCGTGGGGTTGCTTCGCCAGTTTGCGCTCCATCACGCGCTGATATTGCAGCGGGAAGTATTGGCTAAGCAGGCCCGCGGGGATCTCTTGCTGGTCGAGGTTATTGAGCAGCGTCGTCATACTTTGGGCAATACGCGGATGAGGCCAGTAGTAGCGGATACGATCCGACAGGCTGAAATGCAGGTCGATCAGCGAGCGGCTGAACGTCGGGTGATAATACTTTTTCCAGTAATCCGGTTCGTCGAGCATTACGGCGTCAATCACCGCCAGGATCTGGCTGCGTTTTTCCGGGGCAATCAGGGCCTGTTCGATATTGGCCAAGGCAAACACCGCTTCGCGTAGGGCAAACGTCAGGGCCGGGCCAACCTTGAGAATGGCGAAGTGATCGCGCACCAGTTGCTGATAGGCTTCACGCGTTTGATAATCGGTAGAGTGCGCCTCATAAACCAACGGCGTGGTGGTAATAAATTGGGAGAGCTCACGGGCAAGCTGTGGTTGGTAGGCGATCACTTGTGAGTGGTCGAACTCCACCCCTGGCTGCACTACCACGGCGATGATCCTCGGGATCGCCGCTGCCAACCCAGCCTTGCGGAACGCCTGATAGTGAGTTTCCAGCGTGGCGGCGGCATCCGTCGCGTGAGTGATATGTACGCTGCCAATGGCGGAAGACTCTCCGCCTGGAACCGGCACCTCGGTCCCAATCACATAGGTTAGCTGCTGTTTTTGCTCTGGGGTAGCGACCCGTTCGGCGACCTGGCACAAACGGGCGGCGCGTTCTGCCACCACATTGGGATCTAACGGGATCGGATCGTCGGCGCAGGACATGGATGCATCCAGATGGATCTTGCTGAATCCGGCGGTGACGTAGTCGGCTATCAGCACTTCCGCTTTCGCCATTGCGCTGGCGGCGGGTTCATTTTGCCAGCAGTTAGGGCCTAGATGGTCGCCCCCTAACAGTAGCCGGGAGAGCGGAAAGCCGACGGTTGCCGCAATATCGCAGACAAACTGCCGGAAATCCGCCGGTTTCATGCCGGTGTAACCGCCAAACTGATTAACCTGGTTGGATGTGGCCTCGATCAGCACCTGGCGATCGCTGTGCAGATCCAGGCGTAATGCGGCCTCAATGACTAATGGGTGTGCCGAACAGACAGAGCAGATCCCGATCGGCTCCCCTGCTTTATGTCGTGCGATGATATTTTTCATTCTACCCTCCGTTTTCTTACGAATATAATCGTAATGTTTCGAAAGGTTAGCAATGCACTTTTCTATTATTCGTGATCAAGATCGAAAACTTTACCGCTATGTTTCCGTGCTAGTGCTTTCAGTGTGAGGAAATAAGTTAACGAGCAGGATAGGTTTAGTTATTTAAAATCAGTTAATTATAGAGGATTGATAAAGAGAGGCGTCGGCATACGCAATAAAGTGAAAGCCGTTATTGTGACGAGAGGATGTCCTCACTCCAACCCTCTCCCATAGGGAGAGGGAGTGGTCCGGCGTTGTGGTTGGGAATGGAGTGCATTGTTGGATCGCCTCAATTGCCCTTCTTTGTGGGAGTTGGTGAGGTAGTATGCAAGGCTTAATTTGTAGCACGTGCTGTCCCCTCTCCCTGTGGGAGAGGGTTAGGGTGAGGGGCCGTTACCATGCTGGTGTATTTCACAGCCTGCCTTCGCAGCCACAAACCTGAATCACCTTTTGCACCACCTGCTGCATCGCCAGCTTGGCGGGCTGCATATAGTGGCGCGGATCGTTGGCCTGCGGATGCTCCGCCAGATGCTGTTTCAGCGCATCGGAAAAGGCGATTTTAAGCTCCGTCGCCACGTTCACCTTGCAGACACCCAGCCGAATCGCCTGCTGAATATCGGCGTCCGGCAAACCCGACGCACCATGCAGCACCAATGGCACGCTGACCCTGTCGCGGATCTGTCCAAGGCGGATGAAATCCAGCTCTGGCTTGCCCTGGTAAAGCCCATGTGCCGTACCAATCGCCACCGCCAGTGAATCGATGCCGGTGGAACGCACAAACTCCTCGGCCTGTTGCGGCGAGGTATAGCGGGCATCCTTGGCATCGACGCTGATGCCATCTTCAACGCCACCAAGCCGCCCCAGCTCTGCCTCAACGCTGACATCATAACGATGGCAAAACTCGGTCACCTGCCGCACCAGGGCGACATTTTCCGCAAAGGGCAGATGCGAGCCATCAATCATGGCCGAGCGGATCCCAGCATGCACTTTGGTTTCAATATCTTGCAGGGTTTCATGGTGATCCAGATGTACCGCCAGTGGGATGCGGTATTCGGCGGCCAACTGTTTGACAATGGCGACCACGTTAGCCGTTCCCGCATAGAGATAGGTGCCGGGCGTACCGGCCAGGATCACCGGCGAGCGCATGTGCGCGGCGGTTTCAGCCACCACCTGCATGGTTTCCAGGTTATGAATGTTGAAGGCCGGTACGGCATAGCCCTGTTGTTGTGCCTTCTGCAGCATATGGTTGGTCGAAATGATGTACACCGCCTGCCTCCTGTTTTCCTTGGTTACGTTATCTTTCGATAATCATCATCTAATCGAAAGGTAAAATAAGCAAACAGTTATTTTGCGGTTGTGATGAGGATCGGCAAAAGATCGGGGGAAAATGAGGCTGAAGCAGGGGGGATGGAGAAGGGAAAAGTGGATGGCCGCCCAGGCAGGCGACCATCATCGAACTTATTCTGGTACGACCCAGTTCACCAGGTGGTGACCGATACCGGACGGCACCAGTACCTTGTGTAGCCACGGCAGCACGTTGTTCATCTGCTGTTCCAGCTTCCAAGGTGGGTTAATCACGATCATGCCTGAAGCCGTCATCCCGCGTTGATCGCTGTCGGGTTTCACCGCCAGCTCAATTTGCAGGATACGGCGGATGCCGGTCGCTTCCAGCTCTTTGAGCATGCGTTTGATCTGCTGGCGCATCACCACCGGATACCACAGGGCATAGGTGCCGGTAGCAAAACGTTTGTAGCCTTCCTGAATACCTTTCACCACGTCTTGATAATCGGTTTTCATCTCATACGGTGGGTCCATCAGGATCAGGCCACGGCGTGACGGAGGTGGCAACTGCGATTTTAGCTGCTGGTAGCCATCGGCACGCTGCACTTTGGCGCGCTCGTCTTTCTGGAATTCGTTACGCAACAGCGGGAAATCACTTGGGTGCAGCTCTGTCAGATGGATTTTATCCTGCGGGCGCAGCAACTGGCGAGCGATCAGCGGTGAGCCTGGGTAGTAGCGCAGGGTGCCGGAACGGTTGAAGTTGTGCACTACGCTCATGTAGGCCGCCAGCTCTTCTGGCAGATCGTCACGTTGCCACAGCAGGCCGATGCCTTCCAGGTATTCCCCGGTGCGCTCGGCATGCTCACCGCTCAGCTGATAGCGCCCGGCACCGGAGTGGGTATCCAGGTACAGCAGCGGCTTATCTTTTTCTTTCAGCGCCTCAATGATCAGGCTCTGAACGGTGTGCTTGAGCACGTCGGCGTGGTTGCCGGCGTGAAAACTGTGGCGGTAACTTAACATGGCGTTTTTATCCGATTGATTTTAATACACTATTATCGAAAGCATTTATTCTGGCAGGTTGAGGGTGCTAGACGTGAAAAAGCCTGAAAAAACCTGGCTTAAAACTATGCGACTTCCTGAGCCTGCATTGTTGCATATTTTTGGTTTACCTGGATATCGAAGTCGGTAAACAGTGCGACAGGTTTAACGCTACGCCCGTCTTTCTCCAGCCTGACAAAGCCATGTGAATTAAGCGTTTTTAGGGTAACCGACAGATTACTGATTTTTCGGCCTGAAAGATCGGCCAACTCCGTTAGCGTTTTTGGTTTTTGCTCATCCATCAACCGCAGCAGCGCTATATTTTCATTGCTTAGCACCTGCGCGAGGGCAATCATGGAGGTAAACCAAACCTTTGGTTCCCCTGGCTCGGGCTTGTAATCTCCTTTGGCTATCGCCAGCGTTCTCCTGCGTATAAGATCTTCAGACATTACACCGATCAGTGCTTTCATACGCCTACCCTCTCTTTTCTCTTTCTGCGATCGCTTCATCCATCTTCTCAAAGAAGTCCTGGAGCAACTGGGATGCGGAGGTAAACTCATAAGGGTACCCCTTATCTCTGGGCGTTCTATGGATATGGTCATATACCAGTCGCCCAGTATACTTGCCTTTCTTCGGTGGTTTTATGGCGTGGGCGTTATCCATGCCAAACACCCTCGTGTTGTGCTTATCATGCACCGTGAGGTTGTATCGGATGCCATGTGGAATAAAATTATTGGGCTTAACTTGCCATGCCTCAATTTTCCACCAGTAGCCATCCTCTCGGTTAACTCGTTGTCCATGTAATTGAATGAGATAATCTAAACTAGGATCATGTTGCATATCTATTTCTTGTGACATTTATGATCTAATCATAATATAGAGGGGTTGAAATTCAAACAATCCTGTCGTTTAGATTGGTGACAAGGTGGCGATATTGCTCAATTTGTAGGGGCGCCGTATCGTTCATTTCCCCTGTACTCCGGCTAACTCAAGGCCATAAACTGGCGTTGCTCAGTATGTGTTCAATATCTTGGCGAATAAACTCAGTCATGCCTGGGAGCTGTTAGATTAAATTGGTATAGCACTGGGATGAATGAAACACTCGCTAGCGAAGAAGCAGGTGATGACCATTGATTTTCCCGCTGGTTGGCACCATGTTAGAAAGAAGCTTATCTTTGTCTGGCCTGATGTGCGCATCGGGTCCACCACCCTAATCAGGACTGCCTCTATGACCAATGCGTTGCTGACACCGTTTGCCTTACCGCCGTTTTCTGCCATTCGCCCTGAAGATATCGTTCCTGCGGTGACATCCGCACTGGCCGACTGCCGTGCTGCGGTTGAGCGCGTCGTGGCACAACCAGGGCCGTTTACCTGGGAAAATCTGTGTCAGCCGCTGGCCGAATCTGACGATCGCCTGTCACGCATCTGGTCACCTGTTGGTCACCTAAACTCGGTGAAAAACAGCCCGGAACTGCGCGAAGCTTACGAGCAGGCGCTGCCGCTGCTTTCCGAATACGGTACTTGGGTGGGCCAGCATGAAGGGCTGTACCAGGCCTATCGTAATCTGAAAGACGGCGAAGGCTTTGCCAAACTGACCGCGCCACAGCGCAAGTCGGTAGAAAACGCGCTGCGTGATTTTGAGCTATCGGGCATTGGCCTGCCAAAGGAAAAACAAAAGCGTTACGGCGAGATCGTGGCGCGTCTGTCTGAGCTGGGTTCGACCTACAGCAACAATGTGCTCGATGCCACCATGGGCTGGAGCAAGTTGATTACTGATGTGAATGAGCTGAGCGGCCTTCCGGAAAGCGCACTGGCCCAAGCCCAGGCGATGGCACAGGCCAAAGAGCAGGAAGGCTGGTTGCTGACGCTGGACATGCCGAGCTATTTGCCGGTGATGACCTATGCCGATAACCAGGCGCTGCGTGAAGAGATGTATCGCGCCTTCACCACCCGTGCCTCCGATCAGGGGCCGAATGCTGGTAAGTGGGATAACAGCGAAGTGATGGCGGAAACGCTGGCTCTGCGCCACGAACTGGCACAGCTGCTGGGTTTTGCCAGCTATGCGGACAAATCATTGGCGACCAAGATGGCAGAAAGCCCGGAGCAAGTGCTCGGTTTTCTGAGCGATCTGGCCAAGCGCGCTCGCCCACAGGCAGAGCAAGAACTGGCACAGCTACGAGCCTTTGCCAAACAGCACTATGGTGTGGATGAGTTAGAGGCTTGGGATATCAGTTATTACGGAGAAAAGCAGAAGCAACATCTGTTCTCCATCAGTGATGAGCAACTGCGCCCCTACTTCCCGGAACAGCGCGTGCTGGAAGGGCTGTTTGAAGTGGTTAACCGTATTTACGGTATCACCGCCAAAGAGCGTCAGGGTGTTGATACCTGGCATCCAGAGGTGCGTTTCTTCGATCTGTTCGATGCCAAAGGTGAACTGCGCGGCAGCTTCTATCTGGACTTGTATGCCCGCGAGAACAAGCGCGGTGGTGCATGGATGGATGATTGCGTCGGTAGCCTGCGCAAAGCCAATGGCGAATTGCAAAAGCCGGTTGCCTATCTCACCTGTAACTTTAACCGCCCGCTGGGTGACCAGCCGGCGCTGTTTACCCATAACGAAGTCACCACGCTGTTCCATGAGTTTGGCCACGGTCTGCACCATATGCTGACGCAGATCGATACCGCCGGGGTTTCTGGCATCAACGGTGTGCCTTGGGACGCGGTGGAGCTGCCAAGCCAGTTTATGGAAAACTGGTGCTGGGAGCCGGAGGCATTGGCGTTTATCTCTGGTCACTTCCAGACCGGCGAACCACTGCCGAAAGCCCTGCTGGACAAAATGCTGGAAGCGAAAAACTATCAGGCGGCGCTGTTTATCCTGCGTCAGCTGGAGTTTGGCCTGTTCGATTTCCGTATGCATGCCGAATACAGCCCGGAAAAAGGGGCGCAGATCCTGCCAACCCTGTTTGAGGTGAAGAAAATGGTGGCGGTGATCCCTTCGCCGAGCTGGGGCCGTTTCCCACACGCATTCAGCCATATCTTTGCTGGTGGCTATGCGGCGGGTTACTACAGCTACCTGTGGGCGGAAGTGTTGTCGGCAGACGCCTACTCGCGTTTTGAAGATGAAGGGATTTTCAACGCTGAAACCGGTCAATCCTTCCTCGATAACATCCTGTCACGCGGGGGGTCCGAAGAGCCGATGGAATTGTTCAAACGCTTCCGTGGCCGTGAACCGAAGCTGGATGCTATGCTGCGCCATTACGGTATTAAAGGGTAACCCGCCAAGTGAGCGTGTTTTTATTGTGTGAAGCAGGCGCCGATCCCGGCGCCTTGTCTATTTTGGCCGATCGTTGGCAGCTAACCAGCGACGAAAATGCGACAATGGCGCTGGTGCTGACGCCAGAACGGTTGGAGCTGCGCAAGCGCGATGAGCCAAAGCTTGGCGCTATCTACGTCGATTTTATCTCTGGCCCGATGGCCCATCGGCGGCGTTTCGGCGGTGGCCGTGGCGAAGCGGTGGCCAAAGCGGTAGGCATCAAAGGCAGCTATGTGCCTAACGTGGTGGATGCCACTGCCGGGTTAGGGCGTGATGCGTTTGTGTTGGCATCGCTGGGTTGCCAGGTTCGCATGTTGGAGCGTGATCCGGTCGTCGCTGCGTTGCTGGAAGATGGTTTGCAACGGGGCTATCAGGACGCGGAGATCGGTCCTTGGCTGCGTGAACGCATGACGTTGCTTCATGCCTCCAGCCTGACGGCGCTGAGCGATCTCGATCCACGCCCGGAAGTTGTGTACCTCGACCCAATGTATCCGCATAAGCAGAAGAGTGCGTTGGTGAAAAAAGAGATGCGGGTATTTCAGTCGCTGGTGGGCAGTGATGATGATGCCGACGGCTTGCTGGAGCCTGCCCGCAGGCTGGCGACCAAAAGGGTCGTGGTGAAACGACCGGACTATGCCCCTCCGCTGGCCGATGTTCCCGCTCATGCTGCCACGACCACCAAAAATCACCGTTTCGATATTTATATGCCGCTGTAGGATAAACGTGAGGGGGCATTCATTGAGCCTCCTCACATTTCCCATGTTCATTCTGCAATGTCACTGGTAACGCTGAGATGTGCGTCGCATAATCCTGTTTAATTACAATCAACTATAATGAAACAACATGATGAAAAAGACGCTGCTTTCCCTGCTGCTTTGCTTGAGTACCTCTGCCATGGCCGCTGAACCGGTAAATATCACCATTCTGGGCACCTCCGATCTGCATGGCACCTTTGTGCCTTGGGATTACTCTACCGACACCGAGAACCTGGCAGGCAGCCTCAGCCAGATAGCCACTCAGGTGCATAAAGTTCGTGCCCAGCAGCCGAACGTGATCCTGGTCGACGCCGGGGACACCATTCAGGGCAACTTTGTTGAAACCTTCAAGAATGACAAAACCAGCCCGATGATCCTCGGCTTTAACGCGCTGGACTATGACGTGTGGGTGATGGGCAACCACGAGTTCGATTTTGGCCTGAAGGCGCTGGCAACCCCACTCAGCCAGTTCAAAGGCACCGCGCTGGCCGGCAATATCGTCTGGGACAGCGGCAAGCCTTATCTGCCTGCCTATAAGATCGTTGAGCGCCAGGGGGTGAAGATTGGCATTATCGGCATGGATACGCCGATGACCGCTGAGTTTGCCAAGGGCACCGATCGCATCGACGGCCTGACGTTTACCGATCCGGTGCAGGCGGTGAAAAAGGTGATCCAGCAGATCCACGGCCAGGTGGATGCCATCGTGCTGGTGGCCCACATGGGGATCGATAATGAGAACCAGCGGCCGGGCACCGGCGTGGGCGATATCGCGCGGGCCAACCCAGAGCTGGCGGCGATCGTTGCCGGGCATATGCACGTCAAGGTGGATAAAGAGGTGATCAACGGCGTGATCGTCACCGAGCCGGACAAATACGGCCGTGCGCTGTCGCGTATCGATCTGCAATTTGAGCAGCAAAATGGCAAATACGTACTGATCAATAAAGACAGCTACACCTATCCGATCAAAGGCATCAGCTCCGATAAAAAGCTCGAAGAGATCTACCAACCGTTCCATACCATCCTGCGTGCCAATGCCAACCGGCCGATTGCGCAACTGACCGGTCAGGATCTGGTGCCGCCGGATGCGGTAAAAGGTATTCCACAGGTACATATTCAGGATACCGGCATCAGCGCCCTGTATCAGGAGGCTGCTCGTCACTACGCACCTAAGGCGCAGGTGATCGCGTTGCAGATTGATAACGACAGGCCGAAGCTGAACGTGGGCACCATCACCGCCAAGGATATCGCCTTCAACTATCAATATGCCGGTGGTGAAATCACCGTCTACCAGTTGACCGGTAAAGAGCTGAAAAAGTACATGGAGTGGTCAGCGGACTACTTCAACCAGCAGCATGATGGCGATGTCACCTACAGCTTTAACCCACAGCGTCGATCGTCCAAATACTCAACCAATGACTTCTTTGATGGTGTGACCTATACCATCGATCTGCGTAAACCCGTTGGGCAGCGCATCACCGAGTTGAAGTTGAACGACGGCACCCCCGTGACCGACAGCACGCCGATCCAGTTGGGGATGAACAGTTATCGCATGGGCCACCTGACGCAAAAAGGCGGCGTACTGGAAGGTATGCAGTTCCCGGTGCTGTCAGATACCAAGGCGGAATTTGGTGAGGAAGCGGGGACTATCCGTAATCTCACCATTCGCTATCTGACCGAGGTGAAGAAGGGTGAATACCAGGGCAAAGCGATGCACCGCTGGAAGCTGGTGGGGCTGGAAGGGTACGAACGTGAGCGCAAGATTGTGGACAAGTTGCTCAATGAAGGCAAAATCAGCGTGCCAACCACCGACGATGGGCGCTATACCAACGTGGCCTCCATCAACGTCAAAGAGTTATTGTTCAGTGACCCGCAAATGATGAAGCAACAGATTGCGGCACTGCAACAACAGGCGCAAGCAGCGACCGATCCGGTCATCAAACAGCGGCTCAACGATCGGTTGGTGATTATCGAAGCCATTAATTGAGGTAATACTCAGTTAACCAGATAAAAAAATGCCGGCGAATCTGCCGGCATTTTTCATTCAGGATAAGGTTAGAGCACGCCCTGAGCCAGCATCGCATCGGCAATCTTAACGAACCCGGCAATGTTGGCGCCGTGAACGTAATGCGTTTGCTTGCCTTCGCCGCCGTATTCGACGCAGGACTGATGGATATCCGCCATGATGTGACGTAAACGGATATCGACCTTCTCTGCCCGCCAGTTAAGGCGCGCGGCGTTTTGCGCCATCTCCAACCCGGAAGTGGCAACACCACCGGCGTTGGCGGCTTTGCCCGGTGCGAACAGCACGCCCGCTTCCAGGAAGGCATCGGTGGCCTGGATGGTGGTTGGCATATTAGCGCCTTCTGCCACGGCTTTGACCCCGTTGCGGATCAGCACCTGTGCGGCTTCCAGATCCAGCTCGTTCTGGGTGGCACAAGGCAGGGCGATATCCACCGGCACGTTCCACGGGCTTTCACCGGCCAGGTAGGTCAGGCCACGCTCGCGGGCATAATCGGCAACCCGGCCATAGCGCTGGTTCTTGATTTCGGCCAGATGCGCCAGTTTTTCAGTGGTGAAGCCAGCTTCATCCACCACGGTACCGCCGGAATCGGAAACGGTGATCACCCGCGCGTCCAGCTCCAACGCTTTCTCAATGGTGTATTGCGCCACGTTACCGGAGCCGGAAACCGCGACACGCATCCCTTCAAAGCCCAGACCATGGCGCTGCAGCATTGAATCGGTGAAGTACACCAGGCCGTAACCGGTCGCTTCCGGGCGGATCAGGCTGCCGCCGAACGACAGGCCTTTGCCGGTAAATACGCAGCTGGTGTTGTTGGACAGCTTTTTCATCATGCCGGCCATAAAGCCTACTTCGCGGCCACCTACGCCAATATCCCCGGCTGGCACGTCGGTATCTGGGCCCAGGTGACGATAAAGTTCGGTCATCAGCGATTGGCAGAAGCGCATGATTTCGCCCTGGCTTTTGCCTTTGGGATCAAAGTCTGACCCCCCCTTGCCGCCGCCCATAGGTAGCGTGGTCAGGGCATTCTTGAAGGTCTGCTCGAAACCCAGGAACTTCAGAATGGAGGTGTTAACCGAAGGGTGGAAACGCATCCCCCCTTTGTACGGCCCAATGGCGGAGTTGAACTGGATACGGTAGGCGCGGTTTACCCGTACTTTGCCCTGATCGTCGACCCAACTGACGCGAAACTGAATGATACGCTCAGGCTCTACCAGGCGCTCTAACAGGGCATGGTCACGATAATGGGGGTTACGTTCGATGAATGGCCACAGAGAGGTAAAGACTTCACGCACTGCCTGCAGATATTCCGGTTGATGCGAGTTATGACGTTGTAAGGATTTTAGAAAGGATTCTAGCGATACAGCCTGTTCCATGGATAGCTCCTGTTTAGCATATTGGTTCCCCTGTTTTTATGATGTGTCTCACAGTTGGGGAGGATGTTGTGTCTACCTCGACTATATCACTGTGGGGTGGCTGATTAACAAGCAATAAATAACAGGAAACCATGAAAAACGCCCGCGCAGGGCGGGCGTTGGCCAAACAGGTTAGCGAATGCTTACTTTTCTTCGTCGCGCAGCGGCACAATCAGCATATCAATGTGTACCGTATTGATTAACTGGCGCGCAGAGGACATCAATTTGCTCCAGAAATCCTGGTGGTGTCCACACAATACCAGGTCCATATCGTATTTCTTAATCGCATCAACCAGCACCTGCGCCAGATCGCCGCTGCCGCTCAGGGTTTCGGTGATGGGATAGCCCGCATTTTGCGACAGCTCGGTTAACGCATGGTGGGTTTCTTCGGAAATACGCTTTTGCATATCGCCAAGGTTGACGTCGATCAGGCCGGTATACAGATCGGAATAGTTTACATCAACGTGGATCAGAGAGACTTTGGCATTGTACGGCCGCGCCATTGATACCGCTTTCTCGACCAGGATTTTACTTTCCGGTGATAGGTCAACCGCAATCAGTATGTGTTTGTAAGCCATGAGAATACTCCTTCCATATAATGCCGATTAAAGGGGGCAGGCATTCAGTGTTCCAGCTTGGCGCTTTCGCCTTACCTGCATAGTACCATCCAGATAACACAATGATATGTTGGGGCGATCACACTGCACCGCATCAATCACCCTTGTTTATACGTTTACCCCACCCGTTTTACACCGACGGGGCAAAAAATCCTATGGCTTATACGGCTATTCGCCGTTTGAACGATTGAATTATAAGCATTGTTGCTCAAAGTATAGCTTATGGCGGTTATCCGAGCGGAGAGTGGGTAGATGAAGAATTTGGCCCTGACTGTAAATTTTATGCGGCACCGGGATCTGTTTGCGTTTCATTATTCTACACTAGTGAATGTGGGCCCCACTTATTTCCTCTGATCGCTGTAAGACCTGTTCATCAAGCGGTCAGAGGTTGTGGGTAGTAACGGGTCCGTAAGGTGCTAGGGGGATGGGAGCCAAGGCTCCGGCAGCATAAGGTATGAAGTAGGGCCGTTGGCCCGGCGGGTGTCCGGGATAACAACGCCTTGAGGGGGCTATCATGATTAGTACCGTCGCGCTGTTTTGGGCATTGTGTGTGGTCTGTGTGATTAACATGGCCCGGTATTTTTCTTCTCTGCGTGCGCTGCTATTTGTTTTACGCGGCTGCGACCCGTTACTTTACCAATACGTCGATGGCGGAGGGTTCTTTACTTCGCATGGCCAGCCGAGCAAGCAGATACGGCTGGTGCGCTATATCTTTACGCAACGCTATATGGAGCACCACGACCCGGAATTCATTCGCCGCTGTCAGCGTGTCCGCAGCCAGTTTGTGCTGACTTCATCGCTGTGTGGGCTAGTGGTGATCAGCCTGGTGGCATTGGCGATCTGGTATTAGCCCGGCGATAGCAAGGCAAAAAAATGGCGGCCACTTTGGCCGCCATTGTTGTATCGAGCAATCGTCAAATCATTTTCAGCGCCAGCCAATACAGGCCACCGGAAAGCAAAATCGAGACTGGCAGGGTCAGAACCCAGGCCAACAAGATGCTCTTGATGGTTTTGCTCTGCACGCCACCGCCATCCACCAGCATCGTTCCGGCAACCGCCGAAGACAATACTTGGGTAGTGGAAACCGGCATACCGGTATAGCTGGCCACGCCAATCGACAGGGCGGCCGTCATCTGTGCCGACACCCCCTGAGCGTAGGTCATGCCTTTCTTACCGATTTTCTCACCGATAGTGGTAGCAACGCGTCGCCAGCCCACCATGGTACCGAGGGACAGCGCCAGGGCTACCGCGACGATAATCCAGGTTGGTGCATATTCAACGGTTTCCAACAGGTCTGAACGCAGATTCTTCAGGAAGCGTTGATCTTCCACTGAGGTTTCTGGCAGCTTGGCCACCTTGTCTGCAGTCTCGGTCACGCACATCAGCAGGCGGCGCAGATGGCTGCGCTGCTCTACCGTCAGCTGATCGTAGTTTTGCAGATTGTTCAGCAGGTCCAGAGAGCGCTCAACGGCAATCAGGGCACGTGAGCTGTCGCAGTGGAACTCAACCGGTTGATCAGACGTTGGAGCCGCATTCTGAGGCGCAGGAACCAACGGCGTCTGTGTGGCCACGTGTGCCAGAGAATCGCCATGCTTTTGGTAGAATTGCTGCAGGTGGCTCACGGCATCGCGGGTACGGGTGATGTCATAACCGGTCGCGCTCATGTTGAGGACGAAGCCGGCAGGGGCAACACCGATCAGCACCAGCATAATCAGGCCGATACCTTTCTGACCGTCATTGGCACCGTGTGAGAAGCTCACGCCGATAGCCGACAGGATCAGAGCGATACGTGTCCAGAACGGTGGCTTACGTTTGCCATCGACCTTTTCACGTTCCGCCGGTGTCATATGAATACGCTGACGTTTTTTGGTATTGCTCCAATAGCGGCGCAGCATGAACACCATCAGCCCGGCAATGATCATCCCGATCAACGGGGAGAAGATTAACGACAGGAAGATGCTGATCATTTTTGGCACGTTCAGCGCGTCGACCACGGAGGTGTTGGTCACCAACGCATTGGTCAAGCCGACACCGATAATGGCGCCAATCAAGGTGTGGGAACTGGAGGCCGGTAACCCAAGATACCAGGTACCGAGGTTCCAGATAATTGCCGCCAACAACATGGAGAAGACCATGGCTAACCCATGTGCTGAACTGACGTTCAACAACAGATCGGTTGGTAGCAGGTGCACAATGGCGTAGGCAACACTCAAACCGCCGAGCATCACGCCAAGAAAGTTGAACAGGCCAGCCATAACGACCGCAAGTTGCGAGCGCATAGCACGGGTGTAAATTACAGTAGCGACCGCATTGGCCGTATCATGGAAGCCGTTAATGGCCTCATAGAACAGCACGAACAACAATGCGAGAATTAACATCAGGCCGGTATGGAAATCCAGGCCAGTGAACAAATGCAGCATAAGCGTTACGCCAGGTTTGTGGACATGAACGCCGCGCATTATCGGCGACAACGGGTGTCGGGGAAAAGGAAAATATGACGTTTTTTTGATTTCTCTGATGTACAAGGGGTTTGAACACTGTTGAATCGATGCAATTTCAGCATGTTACTGCCGTTTATGTCCGTTACATTTTCTTACGTTGGCGTTGTCCTGCCGATGCCTTTACAATCCCCCACCGCGGATTTAGCGGTATACAGGCACGTAAAAGGCGTAAAATACGCTCTTGTTGCCGCGATTGTTGTGGTTATTGCAAAGAGAGGTTTGGGTGGAACAGTTTGATGTTGTCGTCATTGGCGCGGGTGCCGCAGGGATGTTTTGTGCTGCGCAGGCAGGGCAACTGGGTTGCCGGGTGCTATTACTCGACAACGGCAAAAAACCGGGCCGCAAGATCCTGATGTCTGGCGGTGGGCGCTGTAACTTCACCAACATGTCCGTTGAACCGGCGGCCTACCTCTCGCATAACCCCCATTTCTGCAAATCGGCATTGGCACGCTATACCCAATGGGATTTTATCGATCTGATTAACCGCTACGGCATCGCCTACCACGAAAAAACCTTGGGGCAGCTGTTCTGTGATGATTCTGCACAGCAGGTCGTCGATCTGTTGGTGCAAGAGTGCGAACTGGGTCAGGTGGTAACGCGCCTGCGCAGCGAGGTCCTGAGCGTCGAAAAAACCGACCAGGGCTTTGAATTGGCACTTAACGGCGAGAGTGTGAGTGCTCGCTCACTTGTGGTGGCGAGCGGTGGGCTTTCCATGCCGGGTTTGGGGGCCACCCCCTTTGGCTATAAGTTGGCGGAACAGTTTGGCCTGAAAGTGTTGCCGACCCGGGCCGGTTTGGTGCCCTTTACGCTGCATAAGCCGCTGTTGGAGCAATCCCAGGCGCTGTCTGGCGTTTCGGTTCCCGCAGTGGTCACAGCGGAAGATGGCACCAGCTTTCGTGAAAGCATCTTGTTTACGCATCGGGGGCTTTCTGGTCCGGCTATCTTGCAGATCTCCAGTTACTGGCAGCCTGGTGAGTTTGTGAGCATTAACTTACTTCCAACGCTAGACCTGGTGGGCTTCCTTAACGAACAGCGCCAGGCACATCCTAACCAGAGCCTGAAAAACACTCTGGCTTTGCACTTGCCAAAGCGCCTGGTGGAATTGCTGCAAGAATTGGGGCAACTGCCGGAAGCGACGCTCAAGCAACTCAATCCAACGCAGCAGGCGGCGTTGGTCGATAGTTTGCAAAACTGGCGTGTACAACCCAATGGCACCGAGGGTTACCGCACCGCAGAGGTGACCCTGGGCGGTGTGGACACCAAAGAGCTTTCTTCCAAAACCATGGAGGCGAGTAAGGTGCCGGGCCTGTACTTTATCGGTGAGGTGGTGGACGTGACAGGCTGGCTGGGGGGTTATAACTTCCAGTGGGCCTGGAGTTCTGCTTGGGCCTGTGCACAGGCTTTGTTTGCTATACAAAGATCTTAAAAGTGATTTGCGATAAGCTCACATTAATGAGCTACATATGATTCATTAAGAGACTTTTTGGTTCATATATGACTCACTGCATACAGTTGATAGGGTGACCATTTAATCCTCATATGGTTTACATATAGCCCATTATCACCTTTAATGAACCTTATATGAATCATGTGGGGCATAAGAATGCCAAAGTCTATTGTAAGAGCCTATTCGCGTTACACAGAGGAAGCTCTGGGGCTGCTTGCTGTGTCTATTCGTGCGGCAAGGCTCGAGCGAAAGCTGACGACCAGTGAGGTAGCTGAACGCGCGGGCATTTCTAGAGGCCTACTGCAGCGCATTGAGAAAGCGGATCCTCGCTGCGGGATTGGCGTTGTCTTCGAGGTGGCCAAAATTGTCGGAGTCAGCTTATTTGACGAAGACGCCGAGGTGAGCACGATTATCGGTCACCGTACCCGAACTGAAGAAAAGCTTAGCCTTCTGCCACGGCGCGCCAGGAAAATATCCAAGGAGGTGAATGATGATTTCTAATAGGGAATATAACGAAGCTTATGTCTGGATCTGGTTACCGAATGAAACTCAACCCGTTGTCGCAGGATTAGTCACCCGGGAGGGGGAAAGTCTGCTATTCAACTATGGAAAAAGTTATCTGGAGCGCATTCGTGATGAGCCTCGTGCTATTTCCATCTATGAACCTGAACTTCCTTTGAAAAAAGGGTTTATCCCTCTGCTGCCAGGGTTGAGTATGCCAGGCTGTCTCAGAGATAGCTCTCCTGACGCGTGGGGACGGCGGGTTATTCTTAATCGCAAACTCGGAAGAAAAGGTGCTGATACTGATACAGCCGCTTTGGATGAATTAACCTATTTACTTGAATCAGGCTCGGACAGGATCGGGGCTCTGGACTATCAACGCTCCCCCTCAATTTATGAACCCCGCTCAGCGATTAATGTCACCGTTGAAGAGTTAATGCATTCTGTTGAGCGAGTTGAAAAAGGGATACCTCTGACTCCTGAGCTTGATCAAGCCCTCTTTCATGGGAGTTCTATTGGTGGGGCGCGTCCAAAAGCGCTGATCGAAACGGAGGGTGAAAAGTACATAGCAAAATTTTCGGCCAGTTCAGATCTCTATAGTGTGGTTAAGGCTGAATATATTGCCATGCGGCTAGCTGCGTTGGTTGGTTTGAACGTAGCGCCGGTTAGTCTGCTCAAAGCGGCCAAAAAAGATGTGCTGCTCATCAAGCGATTCGACAGGGAGAGAACAAAGCGGGGATGGACACGTCGCTTGATGGTATCTGCGCTGACTCTGTTTGAGCTGGATGACATGATGGCGAGATATGCGAGTTATGAAACACTGGCAGAAATCATTCGTACGCGTTTTCAACAGCCTAAGGAAACGCTGAAAGAGCTGTTTTCTCGATTGTGCTTTAATATTTTATGCGGGAATACGGACGATCATGCCAGAAATCATGCGGCGTTCTGGGATGGTAGCACCCTGACACTCACCCCCGCTTACGACATTTGCCCACAAGGCCGCGCAGGAAACGAAGCATCACAGGCGATGCTCATTGTTGGCAATACCCGGCTCAGTAAGCGAAGTTGTTGCATTGAGGCGGCCCATGCTTTTCTTTTGACCGCGTCGGAAGCAGAAAACATCTTTGATCAGCAGTGTTCAGTCATTGAGAATCATTGGCAGCAGGTATGCGATGAGGCTGAGGTTTCAGAGGTTGATTGTAGGCTGCTGTGGCACCGGCAATTCTTAAATCCTTTTTCAAGGTTATGATCCTACATTGATGGGATCGCAGGGTGTCTGCATTGGCAAAGTGGAAGCCAATTTTCTCTATTAATTGATCATTATCAGTTTTGGATCGCCCACTTTAGGAGCTTTGGAGATAGAAACATCAGAAATAACTCAGAATAATGGGCTCGGCTTGTGCGTTGAGGCAAGCGCACTCTTATTCAAATAATAACAAGGAAAGTTCTGCTGATGAAAATCAAATGCGGTTTGGCATTACTGGCTTCTCTGGTGCTGGTTTCCGGCTGTAGCCAAAAGATTTCCTCTTCACGCGTGGCGGCTGATCCTGCCGCTGCACCGGCTCCAGTCGCCCAAGAACATAAACTGGGAACGGCATGGGGTGAGGACGTTTACTCCAAAGTGACCACTGTTGACGCGAAGCGTTTGCATTCCTCTCCAGACAGTGTCGCCAAAGTGTTGTACAGCGCAGCCGCTTCCAATAATGGGCAGTACACCAATGAGATCGTGTTGTCTTCCGTCAGAATGCGGGTGCAGACCGAAAACAATCGGGATTTCGCGCTCAATCGCTATAAAAATGGCGAGTTTTCATTCTCTGCCAATGACGGCGAGCGCTACCAGCTGTTCTTCTATAACACCAGCCCCAGCAAAACCTATGAGGTGGTAACCGCTGTTGACGGTCTGGACGTGATTTCTGGCCGCAGTGGTTCACTGCGTAATTCCGGCTATCTGGTCTCCCCAAAAGGAACCCTGGTGATTGAGGGCTTCCGTAAAAGTGATTCGTCCGTTGCCGCATTCCGTTTTGCAAAACCGGATGACTCCTACGCTGCGAGTTCACTGGCGGGGGAAAAAGAGAATGTCGGCGTGATTGGTGTGGCGGTTTATGAAATGGCCCTGCCGGGCCTGCCTGATTGCCAACCGCAGGCGTTCCCTGCGGATGCTAAATACGCCCCTGCTCCCTGCAAGAAACCGTAATTGCGTGAACGTGGCCTCAAAATCTGAGGCCACGTTCAGGCTTCGGGCCTGTTTCCAGCTTCCTCAGACACCCTAGACATACCGGCAGCTCCTGACCCCCGTAGCGGCTATCGCCTCATCGCAGGGTGAACGCTTACCTTTCGGCCAGCAAGACCTTGCTCTTGGCCGTTTTCGAGACAATAAATGGCGTACAGGAATAATCTGGTTGGTAATAACTTTACAATTACAACTATCGTGTTTATTCAGAATATCCTTCTGCATCATGCGAACGCATTTTTCTATTGTTTTTAATCGGTAATTTACCGAAAAGTCTGGTTTTTTTTACCCAATTTAGGTTAGGGATAGATAGATTTTGCAGTAGGAATTTTATCTTTTCTAAGTGAAAAATGTGGCGTTATAGAAATTCTGCGAATTATCTTAGCCATTGACGGGATATAAAAATTTGGCGATCTTTATGCAATGTGACCTATATCAATAAACCATGGCCGGAAAAACCTATCTTGTATAGGGCCAGCTTGGTTAGGGGCGTTTGTGGTTTGTTGTTAGTCGTTAATGCATGTTAACGTGCTGATTATTAATCATATCTAGGCAAGGCAATCAGTCTCAGAGGAAAGTGGTTATGCCATGGAGTCATGAAATTCAACAGGCAATTACCTTGTTACAGGCATGCCAACATCGCCATTCGGACAGCCTGCCCTGTCCGGCCAGGGGGGATGAACCTGGCGCAGTAGGCACTTGCGCAGAAAAAATCATGCCGTCAATCATCCTGCTTAATGCGTTTGCCGATGTACTTCCGCAGCATCAGGAATTACATCGTCTTGGTATGGTGCTGGAGGCCCAGGGCCGGATCAACAAATTGACTCAAGGGGAGAGCTACAGCCAAAGCGCACTGGCGTATTTACGTGCGCAAATCGAACCCTGACAGTTCCATCTCTACCCCTTGTATTTTAGCGAGGGGTTGCTTTTTGGTTCGTATGGTACCGGCTCATTATTAACGAGCTATTTATTTCACCGTACTTTGAACTTATGCTGTTGGATAAGGGGGGAGGGCCAATATAGGGTAGAACGCCCGGGTATTTTATCGATATAATTCTATTTCCGCAGAAAGTATTATTAATTGCTTTTACACGTATACCTATTGTCGTGCCGTTGGGGGCGAATGGGGCTAAACTACTACATTATTAACACGGCCAGCCGTACATGCGTAGTATTAATAATGTGCCAAGAGTGACCTCGACTCCTTTCGGCTCAGTAACATTTTCTTCAGCTTGGTTCTATACTGCATCAACCGCTCTCCACATGCGCTGAGCTGGCCGGTTTGCAGAGCGATTAACAACTTGCCTGAATTTTTTTACTGGCAGAAAATACCCTCATGGATTTCAGCTGGCAGCCAGCAGTTCGCCGCTGAAAGAGGAGAGTCGCGCAACAAGCCGGAGTGAGCATGAAGGGCAGTAATGAATTACTGGTATTGGAAGGCATCCATTATCAAATTGACGAGCAGGTTATTCTGGATGCCGTTTCTTTCACCCTGAAGTCGGGCGAATTTAAGTTGATCACCGGGCCTTCGGGGTGTGGCAAGAGTACTTTGTTGAAGATCGTTTCCTCATTGCTTAGCCCAACTCGTGGCAACATCATTTTCAACGGTAAAAATATTGATGACGTTGCCCCAGAAGAGTACCGCAAGCAGGTTTCTTACTGCTTCCAAACGCCAGCCCTGTTTGGTGACACCGTCTACGATAACCTCGCGTTACCCTATCAAATTCGTAAACTGAAACCCGATGAGAAGAAAATCCGCCAGGATCTGACACTGTTGGCCTTGCCGGATAGCATGTTGAAAAAAGGTATCAACGAGCTCTCCGGCGGTGAGAAACAACGTATTTCCTTGATCAGAAATCTGCAATTTATGCCAAAGGTACTGCTGCTTGATGAGATCACCAGTGCTCTGGATGAAGATAACAAACGTAACGTCAATGAGTTGATCCGCCGCCTGGTGGCCGAGCAAGGTCTAGGGGTACTATGGGTTACACACGATAAGGATGAAATTGCGCATGCGGACGAGGTGATCACCCTGCCGCTGAGCCGCATCGATAGCCAGGAGAAAGCTCATGAGTCAGCATAATATCACCAACGAATCATTAGGCTTGTCGATGCTCCTGGTGATTGTCGCCATTCTGATCAGCCACAAAGAGAAGCTGGCACTGGAAAAAGACATTATCTGGAGCATTTGCCGTGCGGTGGTACAGTTGGTTATCGTCGGCTACGTTTTAAAATATATCTTTGATTTGGATAATGGACTATTAACGGTGTTGATGGTGCTGTTTATCTGCTTCAATGCAGCATATAACGCGAAAAAGCGCAGTAAGTATATCGATAACGCGTTTACCATTTCGTTTATTGCCATTACTGCAGGGGCGACGTTGACGCTGGTAGTGCTGGTACTGAGCGGCTCGATTGCCTTTACGCCAATGCAGGTGATCCCCATTTCCGGCATGATTGCTGGCAACGCGATGGTGGCGGTGGGTCTGTGCTACAACAACCTTGGGCAACGTTTTAAAGACCAACAGCAGAAGATCCAGGAAATGCTCAGCCTGGGAGCATCCCCCAAATTCGCTTCTGCGGCTCTGATCCGTGACAGTATTCGTGCATCGCTGATCCCGACGATAGACTCCGCTAAAACGGTTGGTCTGGTAAGCCTGCCAGGAATGATGTCCGGTTTGATCTTTGCTGGTATCGATCCGGTAAAAGCCATCAAGTATCAGATTATGGTGACATTTATGCTGCTTTCTACCGCTAGCCTGTCAACCATCATCGCCTGCTATCTGGCTTATAGGAAGTTCTACAACCAGCGTGAGCAACTGGTGGTTCATACGCTCAAATAGGCACTTCTCGCCCTACGCAGTATGTGTAAAGCGAGGCTCTCTGTAGCCTACGGGCAGCTTGTGCGTTTATCCTTGCAGCAATGCAATACTGTGGCGGATCTCGCGTTCGATATCGCCCTCTGTCCAGGTGTTTAGCTGTGACGAGAACGGCTCGAAGGCATAGATCCCCCGGTAGCCCAAACGTTCCAGGTTCTGTACCTGGGCTACGCTTGCCAACCGATCTTTATCGCTCAGCATAATGCGTTGTTCATCGCTTAATGCGCCTTTGACGAGCGGATCCTCAACGCCAGAGAGATGCACCAAACCAATCTGCTCAACCCGGATCTGAGCGTCAAACTCTGGTTGTGCAACGTTGCTAAGATAGTGGTGGAACGTATCCAGCACTATCTTATAGGGGGCGCCAGAATCACGAATGATTGCCTGTGCCAGCAAGGAAGAGCGCAGTGAACTTATGCCAAACCCCAATGGTTCCACGTAGCCCTCAACGCCGTACTGTTTGAACAGCGGAGCGAGTAGCCGTAGTGCAGCCAGCGTATCTTCCCTCTTTTGTGATTCACTGCGCCGGTCGCTCGCGTTGCAATGTGGGCACATCACCACCGCCTTGCTATGGATGGCTTTTGCCTGAACCAGCAACGCTTCAGCGTTTTTCAGCAATGCAGCTTGATCTTCCAGCAGGTTGAACATTCCCAGCGCGTTGATGGTGACGATCTCAATGCCGAACTCTTCGGCCAGCGCGTTTAACTGCTCGTTGCTCAGGTTGTCGGACACTTTGCCACCCGACATATCGTTGCGCAGTTCGACCTTGTTTAACCCACATCTTTTCACCAGGCGGAAGAAGTTCTCCAGAGTGAGGTTGGGGGCTATCTTACGGTTGATACAAAAACGTGCTAACGCAATGGCCATGTTGCATCACTCCTGGATTTGTGGGCTTTAGGCTTTGCCATCTTCTGCCGTGACGATTTCAGATAGCGGTTGGCGATAGCGTTTTGCCATCACGACGTCTTCCATTCTTTCCAGTGAAACGCCCTTGGTTTCTGGAATAAAGCGGGCAATAAACCAATAGCTGAACAGGCAGCAGGCGGCAAACACCCACATTGGGAACGCCCCGTGGAAGGTGGAGAACAGATAAGGTTGGTCATTGATCATCGGGAAGCTCTGGGCCACGACGAAGTTGGCCAGCCACATACAGCCAACGGCAATGCTCATCCCCTGTGAACGCATGCGGTTGGGGAAGATTTCGGAAACCAGCACCCAGGCACCCACGCCCCATGACATGGCGTAGAACACCATAAAGAACAGCATGCCAAACAGCGCAAAGTAGCCAGTTGCCTGGGTATACAAGGCATAAGAGGTGATCAGCAGACCAACGATGGTGCCCAGGGTGCCCCAGCGCATCAGTGGAATACGGCCTAAGCGATCCATCAGCATCGCGCCGATCACCGAGCCGACCAGTTGCAATACGCCGATCCAGATGGTCTGGAACAGGGCTTCTTGCGCGTTTTCGGTCACGGTTTTCAGCACCACCGGGGCGTAATACATCATGACGTTAACCCCCGTCACCTGTTGCAGCATGGCGATCATACAGCCGACAAACAGAATGAAGCGTACGCGCACGTCGCCATAATTCAGCTTTTGCTTGCGGTGCTGCTCGTCCTGGCGAAGCGACTCCTTGATTTCTCTCAAAACGCTTTTAGCATGCTCAGCATTTGAAACTCGGGTCAGCATGGCTAAAGCCTGATCGTCGCGGCCTACCATTACGCTCCAGCGTGGTGATTCGGGGATGACAAAGACCAAGGCGGTGAACAGCAGGCAGGGGATCACCTCTGAGCCAATCATCCAGCGCCAGCCCATCTCAATCAGCCAGGCTTCGCTGGCATAGCTGGCAATCTTGAAGTTAACGTAAAAAATCACGATCTGACCGAACACGATGGCGAACTGCTGCATGCTGAGCGCCCGGCCCCGCATATCCTTCGGTGAGACTTCTGACATGTACATGGGGGATACCGTTGCGGCCAGCCCGACAGCCAAACCCCCGATGATGCGATAGATAACAAACCAGGTGAAGGTGGTGGCCAGAGCGGCACCGACGGCAGAGACGGTAAACAGGAAGGCGGCTATCACCAGGGCCTTTTTACGGCCATAGCGCCCGGCCAGCGGCCCAGCACCGAAAGCACCGACCACGCAGCCGATCACCACGTTGGACACGGCCCAGCCGGTTTCTGCCGGGCTGAGATCAAAGTAGGCTTTAAGGGCTTCGATCGCACCAGAAATCACGGCGGTGTCATAACCAAACAGAATGCCGCCGAGTGCTGCAATCCCGCAGATACGCAGAATATACCCAGTATTGTGTTTACGCTGATGTGACATATGTTGCTCCGATTTTTATCCAGGCTTCTGCCTACTTAAGTTACTTGTAGGGGGTAGGGAGGCAGAAGGGTGAACCGTGCCTGTCATCAAGGCGGTGTTTTTCAGGGGGCCTTTGGCAGACAAGAACATTTATTTCATATTTAGTGAATAATGAAATATTGATTTTTAGATCCAGTTCAAAAAATTGAGCATAAATAGGGCAAATGTTCTGCCCGATTTGCATAGCAGATTGGAAAATTGACTCCTCCAGGCGGGCAAGTGTATCTGTTTAAAAAATAGAGATTACTGTGTAAGGCCACGCAGCTGGCGGATCGCGGATAGCATCGTTTGCCACCACCCGCTCTGCCTACGGGAATGGCAAATTTGCGATCGGCGGCACTAAAAACAAATTTTCTAAAAACTTTTATTTGAAACTTTTTTTTCAATAGAATAGAGTTTGATTCATCTGGTCAGGATTTAATCTGCCTGTGGGCCGTACTCTTGCAGACGGCACGATGAACGTCACGGTATGCGGCAATGCTTCAGGTCGTGGCGATAGCGGACTTAAAAGAGGGTGAAACATGAAAACCGTGGGTAACTTTATTGGTGGGCAGGTTTGCCTGAGCAGCAGTAATCAAACCGTCGACGTGCACAATCCGGCTAGTGGCCAGGTTGAACGCCGGGTGACGCAGAGCACCGCCGCCGAGGTGAAACAGGCTATTGATGTCGCCCATCAGGCATTTACCGACTGGGCGCGTACCACGCCGCTGCGCCGGGCGCGTATCATGTTCAATTTCAAAGCATTGCTAGAGCAGCACCGCGAAGAGTTGGCGCAACTGATCGTCAGTGAACATGGCAAAGTCTATTCCGATGCGCTGGGGGAGTTGACCCGTGGCATGGAGGTGGTGGAGTTTGCCTGCGGTATTCCGCACCTGATCAAAGGGGAATACTCACCGGATGTCGGCACCGGCGTGGACAGTTTCTCGTTGATGCAGCCACTGGGTGTTGTGGCCGGGATCACGCCGTTTAACTTCCCGGCTATGGTGCCGATGTGGATGTTCCCTATCGCGCTGGCCTGTGGTAATACCTTCGTCTTGAAGCCTCCGGCGTTGGTGCCTTCGGCCTCCGTGCGCCTGGCAGAACTGCTGAAAGAGGCGGGTCTGCCGGATGGGGTATTCAACGTCGTGCATTGTGGCAATGAAGAGGCCTCGCAGCTGTGCACCGATCCACGCATTCAGGCGGTGAGCTTCGTTGGCTCATCTACGGTTGCAGAGCATATTTACACCACCGCCAGTGCGCATGGCAAGCGTGTACAAGCCTTTGGGGCCGCCAAAAATCAGGCTATCGTCATGCCGGATGCGGATCTGGATGCCACGGTCAATGCGCTGATGGGAGGGGCATTTGGCTCGGCCGGTGAACGTTGCATGGCGCTGCCGGTGGCCGTCGTGGTTGGTGATAGCACCGCGGATAAACTGATTGCCAAACTCAAACCGCTGATCGCCCAACTGCGGGTTGGCCCCGGCATGCAGCAAGGCGGCGAGGAAAATGAAATGGGGCCGTTGGTCTCATCCGCCCATCAGAAAAAAGTGCTGGGGTACATTGATATTGGCGTTAAAGAGGGCGCAACGCTGGTGGTCGATGGCCGCGATTATCAGGTGCCGGGTTATCCAGAGGGTTACTACGTGGGCGGCACCCTGTTCGACAACGTACAACCTGATATGCGCATCTATCGCGAAGAGATCTTTGGGCCGGTGTTGGGCATTGTGCGTGTGGCCGATTACCAAACGGCCATCGATACGGTGAACAGCCACGAGTTTGGTAACGGCAGCGCCATTTTCACCAATAACGGCCACTATGCTCGCCAGTTTGTGCATGAGGTTCAGGCGGGGATGGTGGGGGTTAACGTGCCGGTACCGGTGCCGATGGCTTTCCACAGCTTTGGCGGCTGGAAACGTTCAGTATTCGGTGCGCTTAACGTACATGGCACTGACGGCGTGCGATTCTATACCCGCATGAAGACGGCCACCGCACGTTGGCCAACCGGCCAGCAAACGGTATCCGAATACAGTATGCCAACGCTGGGCTAAACCGCAGCCAGGTATGCCGAGGCCGTTATTCCATCGGGATAGCGGCCGTTGTCGCTGGTATCAATGCATTGCAGCCACACTCACAAGCACGGGATTTAAGGAGCATTGTCATGTCATCATTACTTGCGAAATGTCAGCAACCGGATGCGCAGGGGCGTATTCAGTCCGTCACCCCGGAAAATGCCGGCTGGCGTTTTGTCGGGTTTGAGGTCTATCGGTTAGCGGCCGGGCAGTCGTTGCGGTTGGAGAGTGGCGACAAGGAGCTTTGCCTGGTGCTGGTGGCGGGAATTGCCTCTGTGGTAACGCAACGAGCGGAGTATCCACACATTGGTAAGCGGATGAGCCCGTTTGAGCGCACTCCACCTTACTCCGTTTATGTACCGCATCACGACCATGCTGAAGTCCGGGCAGAAACCGATCTGGAATTGGCGGTATGCAGCGCACCGGGTAACGGACATCTGCCTTCACGCTTGATCACCCCGGCAGACGTCGGCGTGGAGCGCCGGGGTAAAGGCCGTAACCAACGGCTGGTACACAATATTCTGCCTGATAGCCAACCGGCTGACAGCCTGCTGGTGGTTGAGGTTTATACCGACGAAGGCAATACCAGCTCCTACCCAAGCCATAAGCACGACCAGGAAAACTCGCCGGACGAAACCTACCTGGAAGAAACCTATTACCACCGTCTTAACCCTGAACAAGGGTTCTGCCTGCAACGTGTCTATACCGACGATCGTTCGCTGGATGAGTGTATGCCGGTCTATAACCGCGATGTGGTGAAAGTGCCGCGCGGTTACCATCCGGTGGCAACCCTGGCCGGATATGACAATTACTATCTCAATGTGATGGCGGGGCCGGTACGCCTGTGGAAGTTCACCTGGGAAAAAGATCACGCCTGGATCAACAGCGAGAGCTATTGATACTGACAAGGTAGGGGCCGCCGCACACTGCGGCCCTTTTCGAATATTACAGCTCTTTGGCGTTATTCAGTGCCAATGATACCGCCAGCGTCTGTGCCAGACACATGGAGGCCACCTGCGAGCGGAAACCATCTACCTGCGCTTCGCGCACTACAAAACAGACATCGCTGAAGGCGGCAAGCGGGCTGACCTGGCTGTCGGTAATGGCGATCAGCTGTGCGCCCTGCTTGGCACCCAACTCCACCAGTTCTACCGCTTCTTTGGCATAAGGCGAATAGCTTATGGCGATCACCACGTCCTTGGGCTTCACCATGCTGAGCTGTTCGGTAAACATCCCGCCTAACCCGTCGATCAGGAAGGCGCGCCTTTCCAGGTGGCGCAGGGCATAGGTGAGATATGAAGCTACGCTGAACGAGCGGCGCAGGCCGATCACATAGATATTTTCCGCGCTATTCAGCAGCTCTACCGCCCGATCCAACTGCTCGGCACTGGTTTGCATCGCCAACTGTTGTAGCGCCTGCGAGTTGACCATCGTAAACACGTTAAGGATTTCTGCCGGCTTTTCCGGGGCAACGCTGTCGTCGGTAGAGGTTTGGCGGAACAGGCGTGCGCGCTCGGTATAGTTCACCGTTTCTTCCATCAGATGCTGGCGGAAAACCTGCTTCATTTCGTTGAAGCCGCTAAAGCCAAAGGCATTGGCGAAACGGATCAGGGTAGATGGCGGCACGCTGGCCTGTGCGGCGATGGAGGCAACGGTATCGAAAGCAATGCTGTTACTGTTATCCAGAATGTATCGTGCTACCTGTTTCAAGCGCTTGCTCAGCGTTTCATAACGGCGGCGGATCTCGTCCTGTAACAGCGAAAGTTGAGTTGGGTTAGTCATCCATTCGGCTCGCAGTATTGGCTGAGGCGTATTGGGTATACGCTGAAGATATTGTCCGGTTATTCTAACAGATGGAGTGGACATTTCATTTCTACAAAAAGCGATTTATTTCGTCGCCAGTTGCGTTACTTCACAGAAAATGGGCAAAAAAATCCCCTTAAAGCAGCGAAAATCACTTTAAGGGGCAGGTTCATTAACAACGCCAGCTTAACTCCGGCTGGTTTTACTCGCAGGCTGCGGGCGATATTGCCGCCAGAAACCGATCAGCGTCAGGTATTTCTGTTTCACCTGTTCGACCAGCCCGAGGTCATCGATCTCACCTTGTAGCCAAAGGCGTGAAGAAGTGCCAAAAATGGTGCGGCCAACCGCGAAACCTTTTACCCAGTGGGCATCTGCGGCTGCGGCGAACCCGGCTTTCAGCGTTTCCTGTGGGGAGTCTAGCCCGAGGATCAGCACCCCGCGGCAGAATGGGTCGTGAGTTTCAATCAATTCCCCCACTTTTTGCCAGTTGGCGGCACTCAGCGGCGGCAATTTCCACCAGTCTGGCAGAACGCCCAACCGGTAGAAATGTTCCATCACCTGCAGATAGTTGCGCTCGTCTTTGTCGGCATGACCTTCTGGCAAAATGACTTCCAGCAACAGCTCATGGCCCGATTTGCAGCAGCCACGATACACGTCAACGATCAGCTCATCCTGCTCACGGCGCAGCGTTTCGGCATCCTGTGGATGATAAAATACCAGGCATTTGACCACGTGCTCTTGGGGCCAGTCGATCAGCTGCGAGCCAATGTTGCCGTGCTCCAACCGCAAAGGGCGGGAGCTCGGCAACTCCACCGGGCGGCCAATCCACCAGCCTTGGCCAGTAATGGCATTCAACGCCGCCTGGCCGTAGGTAGTATCTGCCAGAATACCGCTGTTGCCGTGTAACCCCGCTTCGGCAGCTGCAGCCTGTGCAGCGGCCAACAATAACGTTTTTAACTGTGGGATCCGCTCTGTACTCACTCCTGCCTCTCGCGCCATTTCTGCCAACTGCTTGCGATGATCAAAGGCAAATACGCACAGTTCCGGCCACTGCTGTTTACGTGTGGTAACGCGGTGTAAATGGTTCAGACGGGCATCCAGATCCGGGCGTTTCACCTCTTGTTCGCGTTGCAGGTAATCGTCCAGCTCCAGCTTGGTCGGCATCGCGGGGGCGCAGCCGTGGCGTGACACTACCAGCGCACCGCAGGCATTGGCGTAACGGCAAGCCTGATCCCAACCCTCATCATTAAGATAGCCACGTAGCAGGCCAGACATAAAGGCATCACCCGCGCCGAGCACGTTCAAAACGTCAACGCGAACGCCAGAATGCAGTTTGACTTGCTGCCAATCTGTGGGGATATCCCCTTCAAATACCGAGCACCCCTGCGCCCCTCGCTTGCACACCAACGTGGCCTGGGTGACCTTACGGACGTTTTGCAGCGCGACCAGCGTATCGGTGCTGCCGCCAGCGATATGGAACTCTTCTTCAGTCCCCACGATGAGATTGAAATGGTGCAGAACTTCCTGCAACTCGCGGGTCACCTTTTCCGATTCGATAAAGCGGGTCTCGCCATCGCCTAACGAGGTCAACCCCCACAGCACTGGCCGATAATCGATATCCAACGCGGTACGCAGCCCGTGGCGGTGGGCGTATTCCAACGCTTGAAGTACCGCTGCGCGCGTTTTGGGATGGGAAAGGTGGGTGCCGGTGATCGCCAGGGCCCGTGATGATGCGATGTAGTTTTCATCGATATCCTCGGGTGTCAGCGCCATGTCGGCACAGTTTTCGCGGTAGAAAATCAGTGGGAAGGTTTCCTGATCCTTGATGCCCAGGATCACCAGGCCAGTCAGGCGCTGCTTATCGGTGATCAGACTCTGCGTGTCCGCGCCGACGCGCTGGAGTTCTTCACGCAGAAAGCGCCCCATGTGCTCATCCCCTACGCGAGCCAGCATGCCGGATTTTAACCCTTGGATCGCGGTGCCATAGGCCACGTTGCCGGAGGAGCCGCCAAGATATTTGGCGAATGAGCTGGCATCTTCCAGGCGTGCGCCGATTTGTTGAGCATAGAAATCGACAGCGATGCGCCCGAGGCAAATGACATCAAGCTGCTTTTGTTGTGTGGCCATACCCGTTTCCTTCTGTCATTAAGCAAAACCGATTGCGACCCGGTAAAGGAGCTAAGTAGGAAGCATGGTTCGAAGTATGAGGAATAAAAATTTCAATTTCAATACTAAATGAAATTTACACCCCGTAAACGTGATGCATTTAAAAGCAGCCTATAACGGACGGCCTGCCGATCTGGCATATTATTATTGATATAACAGTACATTGCGGAAATTTCCTGCACAAGCGAGCGCCATCTTGATGGTTGCTGGTTCGATCGGCGAGTGGGCGCATCGATCGAAAGAGAGTGATGATGAATTTATACTTAATCAATTGAATTATATAAATAACTTAAGCTTGGGTGGTTTTTTTAATATGCGATCTTTATCGCAAAATGAAATGTTTTTTCTGTATTGATATTTTATGAAAAATATATTTGTTTATAATCAATGCACGTTTCAAACCGCTTATTGCATGAGCAGTGTGTAACAACCCAGACAAGATTATCACTGCTTTTGTGTAACGAAGTCAGCGCTACGCCACCGGCTACACCTGTCTGCTCGCACACCACCATCTGCAGCAGGCTCGGGATAACGCCAAATGAAAGGGTGAGTAAAATGGGTAAGATCAAGTTGACCATGGCACAGGCGTTGGTCAGATTTCTCGACAACCAGTACCTGCTGGTAGACGGTGTCGAAACCAAATTCGTCAAGGGTATCTTCGCCATTTTCGGCCACGGTAACGTACTCGGCCTGGGGCAGGCTCTGGAGCAAGACTGTGGCGATCTGCTGGTGCATCAGGGGCGCAATGAACAGGGAATGGCGCATGCCGCTACCGGGTTTGCCAAGCAGAAGCTGCGCCAGCAGATCTACGCTTGCACTTCTTCCATCGGCCCCGGCGCAGCCAATATGATTACCGCTGCGGCCACTGCCACGGCTAACCGCATTCCTTTACTGCTGCTACCGGGCGATGTGTACGCCTCTCGCCAGCCCGATCCGGTATTGCAACAGATCGAACAATCCTACGATTTAAGCATCAGTACCAACGACGCATTTCGCGCTGTCAGTAAATATTGGGATCGCATTGTGCGCCCGGAACAGCTGATGAGCGCCTGCATTAATGCCATGCGCGTGCTGACCGATCCGGTAGAAACTGGTGCCGTCACGCTTTGCCTGCCGCAGGACGTTCAGGGCGAAGCCTACGATTACCCAGACTATTTCTTCCACAAACGGCTGCATCGCCTTGAGCGCCGTCCGGCCAGCCAAGAATCTCTGGCAGAGGCTTTGGCGTTGGTGGTGGGTAAATGCAAGCCGTTGATAATCTGCGGTGGCGGGGTGAAGTATTCGCAGGCTGGGCAGGCGTTGCAGCAGTTTGCTGAACGCTTCCATATTCCGTTTGCCGAAACTCAGGCTGGTAAAGGTACGGTGCTTTCCGCTCATCCTTATAACGTGGGGGGCATCGGTGAAACCGGCTGTCTGGCGGCCAACACGCTGGCGAAGCAGGCAGACCTGGTGATCGGCATCGGCACCCGTTACAGCGATTTCACCACCTCGTCCAAATGGCTATTCCAAAATCCGGAAGTGGAATTCCTTAACATCAACGTCAGCGCGTTTGATGCTGGAAAGCTGGACGGTCTGCAAGTCTTGGCAGATGCCCGTGCGGCTCTGGCCTCTCTCAGCCCGCTGTTGGCTCAGGCGGATTATCGTGCTGATTGGCAAGACACTATCAGCAAGGCGCTTGGCGAACAGCAGAAAGAGACCGAGCGTGTCTATCAAGTGACCTATACCGGCGAAGGCTTTGTGCCGGAAGTCGACGACAGCCTCGATCGTGAACAGGTGTTTGCCGAGTTTATCGAAAAAACCGGCTCCGTATTAACCCAAAGCCGAGTGCTGGGGGTGCTGAATGAGCATTTACCGCAGGACAGCGTCATCGTTGCCGCCGCTGGCAGTTTGCCGGGCGATTTGCAGCGAGTGTGGCAAAACCGGGGTGAGCACGGCTATCACGTGGAATACGGCTACTCCTGTATGGGCTATGAGGTTAACGCCGCGTTAGGCGTCAAGCTTGCGGAGCCGCAGCGCGAAGTTTACGCCATGGTGGGGGATGGGGCGTTCATGATGCTGCATTCTGAGCTGGTCACCTCGATCCAGGAAGGCTGCAAAATCAACGTGGTGCTGTTCGACAACATGACCAACGGCTGTATCAACAACCTGCAGATAGGGCACGGCATGGGGAGCTACACCACCGAGTTCCGCTTCCGTAATCCGCAAGGCAACAAACTGGATGGCAAGCTCGTTCCGGTTAACTTTGCCATGTTGGCGGCGGCCTATGGTTGCAAAACCTACAGCATTACTACAGAACAACAGCTGATCGATGCGCTGGCAGATGCCCGTAAGCAACAGGTTTCCACCCTGATCGATATCAAAGTGCTGCCAAAAACCATGGTCCACAACTATCTCAGTTGGTGGCGCGTGGGGGGGGCCCAGGTGGCTGAAAGTGAAAAAATTATTGCCGTCGCCCGCAGGCTGCAAGAGAACATCGATAAAGCCCGCGACTACTGATAACGCAATGCCTTGGCAATCGTAGGTGCGGTGGAGCATGCCGCGCCGACATAAATAATCAGCTCGACTTCAGACCTTGCGTCTGCCGTTTACAGTCCACGAGGATAACGAAAATGACATTGAACATTGGGGTTATTGGTACCGGTGCTATTGGTAGGGATCATATCCGCCGTTGCAGCCAGGTGTTGCAGGGCAGCCGCGTGGTTGCGGTGAATGACATCAATCGAGACAGTGCGGCCAAGGTGGTCAGCGAACTGAAACTGGACGCCAAGGTTTATGACAATGCCCACGATCTGATCAACTCCTCAGACGTCCAGGCGGTGCTGGTTACATCATGGGGGCCGAGCCATGAAGAGTTTGTGCTGGCCGCCATTGCTGTGGGTAAACCCGTGTTTTGCGAGAAACCGCTGGCGGTCACGGCACAGGGTTGCAAAAACATCGTGGATGCCGAAGCCAGGCATGGCAAACGCCTGGTACAGGTGGGCTTTATGCGCCCTTACGATCAGGGCTACCGGGCGCTGAAACAGGTACTAACCAGCGGCCAGATCGGCGAACCGCTGATGCTGCATTGTGCCCACCGTAATCCAAGGGTCGGTGAAGCCTACACCACGGATATGGCCATTACCGATACGCTCATTCACGAGTTAGACGTGCTGCGTTGGCTGCTGGACGATGATTACGTCTCGGTGCAGGTGGTGTTCCCACGCAAGAGCAGCAAAGCCCTGCCGCATTTGAGAGACCCGCAGATTGTGCTGATGGAAACGGCCAAGGGCACCCGTATTGACGTCGAAATCTTTGTTAACTGCCAATACGGCTACGACATTCAGTGTGAGGTGGTGGGGGAAACCGGCATTGCCAAGCTACCAGAGCCTTCCGCGGTGCAAATGCGCAGCGGTGCCAAACTGTCCACCGAGATCCTGGTCGACTGGAAAGACCGCTTTATCGGTGCCTATGATGTTGAACTGCAAGCCTTTATCAATGACGTTCAGGCCGGCAAGCTCACCGGGCCTTCTGCTTGGGATGGCTTTGCCGCTGCGGTGGCGGCGGATGCCTGTATCGCCGCGCAGACCAGTGGTGAAGTGGTGCCAGTGACCTTGCCTGCCCGTCCTGGCTTCTATGGTAAATAACTTTCTTGGCCAAGCCGGTGGGAAAGATAGCCGGTAAGTGCCAACATGACTGAGGCTGAAAATGAACAAAGACCACGTAAAGCTGGCAATCGCCCCGATTGGTTGGACGAATGACGATATGCCTGAGTTAGGGGACGAGAACACGTTCCAGCAGTGCGTCAGCGAAATGGCGCTGGCCGGGTTCACCGGCAGCGAAGTGGGCAGCAAATACCCGCGCGATCCCAAGGTGCTGAAGCCGATGCTGGATATCCGCGGGATCCAGATCTGTAATGCCTGGTTCAGCACGTTTTTTGCCGATGGGCTGAAGGAAAAGACTATCGATGAGTTTATTAACCACATGAATTTCCTGCATGCAATGGGGGCCAAAGTGATTGGCTGCTCCGAGCAGAGCAAGAGCATTCAGGGCACCACCAAGGCGGTATTTGAAGAGAAGCCCTATTTTAGCGATGAAGAGTGGCAGCGGGTGGCGCAGGGGTATAACGAGCTGGCGAAAATTGCCGCCGGAAAGGGGATGCAGGTCTGCCTGCACCATCATATGGGCACGGGCATCCAGACCACCGAAGAGATAGACCGCTATATGAGTATGGTGAACGACGATGTTTACCTGCTGTTTGATACCGGGCATGCCTATTACTCCGAAGGCAGCCAACAGGCAATGTTGGCAATCCTGGAGAAATACCTGCCGCGCATCAACCATGTGCACTTGAAAGACGTGCGTGACGAGGTGGTGGCAGAGGTTAAGGCCAAGCGCCTGAGCTTCCTGGACGGGGTGAAAAAAGGCACCTTCACCGTGCCGGGGGATGGCGTGATCGATTTCCGGCCGATATTCAAGCTGTTGGATGAGCGTGGCTATAAGGGATGGATGGTGGTGGAGGCCGAGCAGGATCCGGCGCTGGCCAATCCTTTTGAATACGCTGTGAAAGCACGCCGCTATATTCGCGAAACGACCGGGCTTTAAGTTAGTTGTTGGTTTGCTGAGTCTAACTGGTGGGGCGTTGGTATTAGCGCCCCACCTACAAAGCAGTTCTGATTACGGGGTTTTAAACCGAGCCATATGATAAGCATCCACCAACTCGCCATCGCGCATGGCAAAGCGGCGGCTGGTGCCTTCAATCTCAAAACCGAACTTACGATACAGCGCAATGGCACCCTGATTGTCGGTGAATACCGTGAGCTCAATGCGCTCAATACCGGCCCAGTTGTCGCAGATATCGATCATCGCCTGCATCAGCGCGCTGCCAACGCCTTTGCCGTGGTAACCGGCATCCACGCTGATGCCAATAGTGGCCACATGGCGGCGGCGCACCCGCTGATTGAGTTCCACGAACAGCTGCCCCACCACGCGATCGTCAATGCAGGCCACCATGTTGTAGGTTCCGGGTTGCACGTTAGCAATACGTTGCTGCCACATGGCTTTTGACGGTAGCGGTAGTTGTAGCGTGTCACGGTAAACGGCCGGGTGGGAATATAGCTGGTGCAAGGCTTCAGCATCGTTACTTTCCACGTGACGAACTACAATCTCGCTCATTCTTTCCTCTCTTTGGCGTTTACCGTTTGAATAACCTCCCAAATTATCCGTTTACTCCCCTGAGTCAATATAATTTCCCATTGGTCAAAAAAACGCTTTACAGGTGCGAATGATAATGATTATTATTGTCATGCGTTCAGAGAGAGTATCAACCTTTGATACTGTTTGCTGAAGGCACGACATTGCTCACATTGCTTCCAGTGTTTACTTAGCCAGCTCGGGTGCTGGCTTTTTTTTTGCCCAAATTCAGCGGCTAAACCATCCCACACATCCTTTGCTACGTGCTGGCAAACTCCACCTAATTTTTTGAACAGAGGGGTGAGATTTTTGCGCTTTCATATTCCTCCGTCAGGTCTAGACTGTAGAAAACGTTGAGGAGAGTTGAATATGATTTATTTACGTAAGGCACAAGATCGCGGTCATGCCAATCATGGTTGGCTCGACAGCTGGCACACTTTCTCATTTGCTGACTATTACGATCCCGACTTTATGGGGTTCTCGGCGCTGCGAGTGATCAACGAAGACGTGATTGATGCAGGCCAGGGGTTCGGTACTCATCCCCATAAAGACATGGAAATCCTGACCTACGTGCTGAGCGGCACGGTGGAGCATCAGGACAGCATGGGCAACAAAGAACAGATTAATGCCGGTGAGTTCCAGATCATGAGTGCAGGGACCGGTGTGCGTCACTCTGAGTACAATGCCAATAGCGATCGGCCATTGCATCTCTACCAGATCTGGATTATTCCGGATCAGGTTGGGCTGGAGCCACGTTATGAACAACGGATGTTTGATGCGCCTCAGGGCCGCCAGTTGGTGCTGTCGCCAGACGCCCGTGAAGGTTCGCTGAAGGTGTTCCAGGATATGACGTTGTCTCGCTGGGCGCTGAAGAAAGACGAGCAATCGGTTTATCCAATCCAGGCAGAACGCCGCGTTTGGATCCAGGTGGTGCATGGCAATGTCTCTATCAATGGCCACAAAGCAGGTATTAGCGATGCGTTTGCCATCTGGGATGAGACAGCACTGTCTATCCATGCTGATGAAGACAGCGAGATTTTACTGTTCGATCTGCCGCCGGTGTGATGACAAAGTAATGGCGAGGGCTTGGTGCAATGCCGGGCCCTTTTTTGTGTCTGCTGGCCGGATAACCAACAATATCGGAAAGGCGTTTTATTTGCTAAAATGGCCGCCCATTCACGGTTAGCCAGTTCAGTGATAATGAAGAAAAAACGGCCGGTGCTTCAAGATGTTGCAGATCAGGTTGGCGTCACCAAAATGACGGTGAGCCGCTATTTGCGCAATCCCGATCAGGTTTCTGCCGCTTTACAGCAAAAAATTGCGGTAGCGCTGGACGAACTTGGCTACATTCCCAATCGTGCCCCGGATATCCTTTCCAATGCGACCAGCCGGGCAATTGGCGTGTTGCTACCGTCGCTGACCAACCAGGTATTTGCCGAAGTGTTGCGGGGTATCGAAAGCGTTACCGATGCACACAACTATCAAACCATGCTGGCGCACTACGGCTATCTGCCGGAGCGTGAGGAAGAGCGTCTGACGTCGCTGTTTTCTTATAACATCGATGGATTGATCTTGTCCGAACGCCACCATACCCCACGTACCCTGAAGATGATTGAAGTTGCAGGCATTCCAGTAGTGGAGCTGATGGACTGTGTGTCACCCTGTATCGATCTGGCTGTCGGGTTCAACAACTTTGAAGCGGCCCGCCAAATGACCCAGCAGATCATCGCTCGCGGCCATCGTCATGTGGTGTACTTTGGCGCGCGTCAGGATGAACGCACCATTATCAAACAGCAGGGCTACGAACAGGCCATGCGTGAGTCTGGTCTTGAAGCCTACAGCATCATGACCTCACGTTCTTCTTCCTATTCGGCCGGTGGTGAGATGTTGCGCGAGGCGCAGCGAGATTATCCGCAGGTTGACAGTATCTTTTGTACCAACGATGACTTGGCGATCGGTGCGGCATTCGAGTGCCAGCGCCAGGGGTTATCTATCCCGCAGGATATGGCGATTGCCGGTTTCCACGGCCACGATATCGGCCAGGTGATGGTACCAAAGCTGGCGAGTGTGCTGACGCCGCGTGAGCATATGGGGCAGATCGCCGCTGAGCGCCTGTTGGCACGGCTGCGTGGAGAGGTTGTTTCCCCACGTATGGTGGACGTGGGCTTCACCGTGGCACCCGGTGGCAGCATCTGAACCTGGGCGCAACAGCCAGCGCCCAGCACGGTTAACTTATTGCTTTAGCGCTGCAACACAGCGGCCAACTACGCCTTCAACGTCGGTATCGATATCCACGCAAATCACATCTTTTTCGTCAGCCCCTGGCTCTTCTAATGCCTCAAACTGACTTTTTAGCAGCTCGGTGGGCATAAAATGCCCAGAGCGGGCTTGCAGACGGGTCAGGATCGTCTCGAAGCTGCCTTTTAGATAGATAAACACCATATTGTCATTGTCTTTGCGTAGCAGATCGCGATAGCGGCGCTTTAGTGCCGAGCAGACAATAATCCCGCTCTCGTTCTTGTGATTAAGGCTGTACGCGGCGTCGTTGAGGCGTTGCAGCCAGGGCGCGCGGTCCTCGTCATTCAGCGGCTGGCCGCTGGCCATCTTCTGGATATTGGCGCGTGGATGCAGATCGTCGCCATCGATAAATTTTGCCTTGATTTCCCGTGCTACCGCCGCGCCAATCGTGGATTTGCCGCTGCCGGAGACGCCCATCAGGATGATGCTTTTTCCCGCCATAAGTTTGATCTCTATCTCAGAATGCGAATTTTGCTGGGTTACCTGGTTCCGGATCTTATCATGTTACCGGTATCATGATACGGGTAACAAATGGAGATGTGATTGTCATCACACAGCACAGAACAGGGAACATGCCCGGCGTTTTCATGTCGCCACGTGGCGGGCTGCAATCTGCATCCATTGGCTACCACTGTACTCAGCTGCCTACTTAGACCACCAGGATAGGGTCGTACAATAAAACAAAGCACCTTCTTTCGCTGCCGTTGCGTAAAGAGGCCAAGTGATAAAAGGGTTGGAGAAAAATTATGCCACTAGTGATTGTTGCCATCGGCGTAGCCATGCTACTGCTGCTGATGATCCGCTTTAAGCTGAACGGCTTTATCTCGTTGATTCTGGTCGCTCTGGCGGTTGGTATCATGCAGGGAATGCCGGTAGACAAAGTGATTGGTTCTATCAAGGCCGGCGTGGGCGGAACGCTGGGCGGTCTGGCGCTGATCATGGGCTTTGGTGCCATGCTCGGTAAGCTGCTGGCGGACTGTGGTGGTGCGCAGCGGATTGCGACCACGCTGATCGACAAGTTCGGTAAACAGCATATCCAATGGGCCATCGTGCTGACCGGTTTTACCGTCGGTTTTGCTCTGTTCTACGAAGTGGGCTTCGTGCTGTTGCTGCCTTTGGTGTTTACCATTGCTGCCTCTGCACGTATCCCGCTGCTGTATGTCGGCGTGCCGATGGCTGCGGCGCTGTCCGTTACCCACGGTTTCCTGCCGCCACACCCAGGCCCAACAGCCATTGCTACCATTTTCCATGCGGACATGGGTAAAACCCTGTTGTATGGCACCTTGCTGGCAATCCCAACCGTGATCCTGGCAGGCCCGGTGTATGCCCGCTTCCTGAAAGGTATCGATAAGCCGGTTCCAGTCGGTCTATATAACCCAAAAACCTTTACCGAAGAAGAAATGCCTGGGTTTGGCGTCAGCGTAGCGACTGCACTGGTGCCGGTGATCCTGATGGCGTTGCGTGCCGTGGCGGAAATGGTGTTGCCAAAAGGCCACCCGATCTTGGCTTACGCCGAGTTCTTTGGTGACCCGGTAATGGCAACGCTGATCGCGGTGCTGATCGCCATCTTTACCTTCGGCCTGAACCGTGGCCGCACCATGGACGAAGTGATGGGTACCGTCAGCGACTCCATCAAAATCATTGCCATGATGCTGTTAATTATCGGCGGTGGCGGGGCGTTCAAACAGGTGCTGGTGGACAGCGGCATTGAGCAATACATTGCTGGTATCATGCATGGCAGCAATGTGTCACCGATCCTGATGGCCTGGTCAATTGCCGCAGTGCTGCGTATTGCACTGGGTTCCGCGACCGTAGCGGCAATCACCGCCGGGGGCATTGTGGCTCCGCTGATTGCTACCACCGGGGCTAGCCCGGAGCTGATGGTTATCGCCGTTGGTTCGGGCAGCGTGATTTTCTCTCACGTAAACGATCCAGGCTTCTGGCTGTTCAAGGAGTATTTCAACCTGACCATTATGGAAACCATCAGGTCCTGGTCCGTGTTGGAAACCATCATTTCAGTCTGTGGCCTGATTGGCTGCCTGCTGTTGGCGATGGTGGTTTAAGTCTTAACGGCGGGGCGCAGCAATCTCTGCTGCGCCCTGACTGCTAAAGGTTCAGATAGGCCCGAACGCCGTCCAGGAACATCTGGGTGGACAGCATCACCAGAATCAACCCCATCAGTCGTTCCAGTGCACTCACCCCTTTGCTACCCAGTAACCGCAGGAATACGTTCGACATCAGCAGGATCGCCGCCGACAATCCCCAGGCAATCAGCAAGGCCACGACCAGATGCGAAATCTGGTTGGGGTACTGGTGTGAAAGTAACATCAAGGTTGCCAGAATCGACGGCCCGGCCACTAACGGAATGGCAAGCGGCACCAGGAAAGGCTCCTCTCCGGCGGAAAGATCGCTGCCGCTGCCCTCCTGCGAAGGGAAAATCATCTTGATGGCGATCAGGAACAGGATTATCCCGCCGGAGATCGACACGGTTTCGGTGCGCAGGTTGAGGAACGCCAAAATATGTTCGCCCGCGAACAGGAAAATCAGCATCAATACCAAGGCTATCAGCAACTCGCGGATCACCACCGCCCGGCGACGGCGCGGTTCCAGGTGTTTCAGCACCGACATGAAAATCGGCAGGTTACCCAGCGGATCCATAATTAAAAACAGCAACACCGTTGCCGCAATCATTTCTGTCATTTAAGGCCTCAAAATCAGAAAAAACGACGGATATAAGCGGCGTTACTGAGAATTGCCTGCTCATTGAATAAATTCACTTTGCGCTCGCGCCGACTTTTTGTAAGGTGGGTAGATATTGCACACAACATATAACTTAACTCTATCTCATATCCTTCCTGAAAGGGTATAGAGCATAGCCATCCTCCAAGGCAGGACAGTAAATATGAAAAACGTTGGTTTCATTGGTTGGCGTGGTATGGTCGGCTCGGTTCTCATGCAACGCATGACTGAAGAGCGCGATTTTGACGCCATTCGCCCGGTATTCTTCTCCACTTCGCAGCTCGGTGCTGCCGCCCCGGCTTTCGGTGGCCAGCAGCAAGGTACGCTGCAAGATGCGTATGATGTCGAAGCATTAAGCGCTCTCGATATTATTATTACCTGCCAGGGCGGCGATTACACCAATGAAATCTATCCAAAGCTGCGGGCTGCCGGCTGGCAGGGCTATTGGATTGATGCGGCCTCTTCTCTGCGTATGAAAGACGAGGCGATTATCATCCTCGACCCAGTGAACCATGCGGTGATCCAGGAAGGGCTGAACAAAGGCATCAAGACCTTTGTTGGCGGTAACTGCACCGTCAGCCTGATGCTGATGTCGCTGGGCGGCCTGTTTGCCAATGACTTGGTGGAGTGGGCCTCTGTTGCCACCTACCAGGCTGCCTCTGGCGGGGGCGCGCGCCATATGCGTGAGCTGTTGACCCAGATGGGCATGCTGCATGCGGATGTAGCGAAGGAGTTGCAGGACCCGGCCTCGGCGATCCTGGACATCGAACGTAAAGTCACGGAGGCCACCCGTTCCGGTACGCTGCCAACCGATAACTTTGGCGTTCCTCTGGCAGGTAGCCTGATCCCTTGGATCGACAAGCAACTGGATAACGGCCAAAGCCGCGAAGAGTGGAAAGGCCAGGCGGAAACCAACAAGATCCTCAGCACCTCAAGCATCATCCCGGTTGATGGTTTGTGTGTGCGCGTCGGTGCGCTGCGCTGCCACAGCCAGGCATTTACTCTGAAGCTGAAGAAAGACATCCCGCTGCCGGAAATCGAGCAACTGTTGGCCACGCACAACGACTGGGTACGGGTGATCCCGAACGACCGCGAACTGACCATGCGCGAGCTGACGCCTGCTGCCGTAACCGGTACTTTGAACACGCCAGTTGGCCGTCTGCGCAAGCTGAATATGGGGCCGGAATACCTCTCCGCCTTCACCGTTGGCGATCAGCTATTATGGGGCGCGGCCGAACCCCTGCGCCGCATGCTGCGTATCCTGCTGTAGGATATTTAGTTGCGTTGCATGAAGGATCACTAAGCTGCAAAAAACCGATAGCCCGCATAAAAGCGGGCTTTTTTATGTGGATAGCATTACTAAAACGCACATTTAGATTATCCCCAAGACCGTACTTTGGGGACAGGTCGATTGGCGGCAACGTAATGCAGGGGCCATGTTGGCGGTATATCATTGAAACCGCGGCCCATCGTGTTATTTCGTCAGCACCTTTTCTAATGCGGTAAGCGCGCATTGCTGATCAAGGTGTCCACCCGGTGCGCCGCCTACCCCAATAGCGCCAACGACTTCTTCACCGCTTTTCACCGGTACGCCACCGGCCAACAATAAAAATCCAGGGATATCACGCAGATTTTCTGCCCCGGCGTTGGTCTGGGCATTTTTCATCACATTTTCGGTAGGGTTTTTGGTGGTCAGCGCGGTAAATGCTTTCATCCGGCTGGCTTCCACCGTATGAGGACCCGCGTTATCCATCTTCTTAATAACCAGAGGAATACCGGCGCGGTCTACCACGGTAACGGCAACATTGTAGTTATTGGCGCTACAGGCCTGGATGGCACTTTGCGCCAACTTATCAGCCAATTCGAGGGAGAGATTCTTTTCGGTCAGAATGCCACTGGCTGCACTGGTGAATGACAGCATACTGCTAAATAAAATGGCGGATGAGATTATACGTTTCATCTTGGCTTGCTCCTGAATAGACCTTTGGTGTAACAAAGAGAATAGAGGGTGTCATTGAAGCAATCCATTGTCTTGATTACCTACTTGGCTAGGTGTTTTTACTGAATAGGGGGGATATGCAGCCCAGTGAAAGGGCTGGAGCGTTGTTTGATCTGACGTTCGGTTAGCCCCAACACTGCACGTAACTGCTATAACCTTGAACTTCCTTGAGGCTGATCTCTTTCAGCCCTCCAATGTGCTGTTTTCCACATTTCTGATCTCAATTGCTGTAGCAGTAAAGGCGATGCAGGCAAGGTGACGTCACTCCTGTCGTATATCAGACGCAGCCAGCGAAGGTTGCCCGCTCCGCCGGTTTTCCGGCTGAAAATTTTCCTTGGTAATGTCACCGTGTTTTTAGCAGACATGGCTATGCTTATTAGGTGGATGAAAAGTTTTCCATCAATGGTGAAAATTCGCCTAAAAATTAAGCATAAAGAGCGAAACTGCGAGCATGAAGGCGATCGATTAATCAATAACCGACTGAAATCACGCTTTAGGTAGCAAATGAATTGCATGATAGGTGCAACGGCTGCTTTTTGTTCAGCGTAGCCTTTTAAAAGTCATGCTCTTAATCAAAGGAAGAATGCTATGCCTGTACTTCCCGAACGTGACGTGATCAATCAGCTCATCTCCGGTCACTATGCCGATCCCTTTTCCTTGCTCGGCATGCATGTAACCGAAAACGGACTACAGATTTGTGCGCTGTTGCCGGATGCGGGCATCGTGTGGCTGGTAGAGAGTAAAACCGGTAACCGTCTGGTTCAGCTCAATTGCGATGACGCTCGTGGTTTTTTCAGCGCTCTCGTACCGCGTCGTAAAACCCCTTTCCGCTATCAGCTTGAAGTCAGCTGGCGCGACCATCAACAACTTCTCGAAGACCCTTACCGTTTTGGCACCCTGCTGCAGGATATTGACAGTTGGCTGCTGGCCGAGGGCACCCATCTGCGGCCTTATGAGCGGCTGGGGGCGCATCCTGGCTCGTTGGATAATGTGGATGGGGTCAGCTTTGCCGTTTGGGCACCGAATGCCCAGCGCGTGTCGGTAGTGGGGGAGTTCAACTTTTGGGATGGACGGCGTCATCCCATGCGCCTGCGTAGAGAGAACGGGATTTGGGAGCTGTTTTTACCGGGCGTGAAGGCCGGGCAACTGTATAAATACGAGATTATCGATTGTTACGGCAACGTGCAGCTGAAAGCCGATCCTTATGCTTTCGAAGCGCAGATGCGGCCGGAAACGGCCTCGTTGATCACACCGCTGCCTGCGGTGGTGGAAAATACGCCGGAAAGGCAGCGGGCCAATGACTTTGACCGTCCGATTTCCATCTATGAAGTGCACCTGGGCTCCTGGCGCCGCCATACCGACAATAATTTCTGGCTCAGCTATCAAGAACTGGCCGAGCAACTGATCCCCTACGTTAAATATATGGGTTTCACCCATATTGAACTGTTGCCGATCAACGAGCATCCGTTCGACGGCAGCTGGGGCTATCAGCCGTTGGGAATGTATGCGCCAACCCGCCGTTTTGGCACGCCAGCGGAGTTCAAGGCTTTTGTCGCCGCGGCTCATGATGCCGGGATCAACGTGATCCTGGATTGGGTGCCGGGGCATTTCCCCAGCGATGCCCATGGCCTGGCCAACTTCGACGGCACCGCGCTGTATGAATATGCCGATCCTCGCGAAGGCTTCCATCAGGACTGGAACACGCTGATCTACAACTATGGCCGCCACGAGGTGCGTAACTACCTGGCGGGAAATGCGTTTTACTGGCTGGAGCGCTTTGGTATCGACGCCCTGCGCGTCGATGCGGTGGCGTCGATGATTTACCGTGATTACAGCCGTGCCGACGGTGAGTGGGTGCCGAACTACTATGGCGGCAATGAGAACCTGGAAGCGATCTCCTTCCTGCGTTACACCAACCAGACGCTGGGCAAAGAGCGGCCAGGGGCGGTGACGCTGGCGGAAGAATCCACCGATTATCCGGGCGTTACTCTACCGCCAGACGCCAACGGCTTAGGCTTCCACTACAAGTGGGATCTCGGTTGGATGCATGACACGCTGAATTATATGAAGTGCGATCCGGTGCACCGTAAATACCATCACAACCTGATGACCTTCGGCATGCTCTACGCCTATACCGAAAACTTCGTGCTACCGATCTCGCACGACGAAGTGGTGCATGGCAAAGGCTCCGTGTTGGATCGGATGCCGGGAGATGCCTGGCAGAAATTCGCCAACCTGCGGGCCTATTACGGTTTTATGTGGGCGCACCCGGGCAAAAAACTGCTGTTTATGGGCAGCGAATTTGCTCAAGGGCGTGAATGGAATTTCGATAACAGTCTGGACTGGCATCTGCTGGATGGATTGGACGGTTGGCACCACGGCGTGCAACGGCTGGTACGCGATCTCAACCACTGCTACCAGGAGAATGCGCCGCTGTATGAGCGCGATTATCGTCCAGATGGTTTTGAATGGCTGGTAGTCGACGATCACGACAACTCGGTATTTGCCTTCGCACGCTACGACTCGCAGGGCAATGAGCTGATAGCCATCAGCAACTTTACCCCGGTGCCGCGCCCCCATTACCGTATCGGTATTGAGCGCGCTGGCGAATATCAGGAGATCCTCAATACCGATTCACACCATTATCACGGCAGCAACGCGGGTAATCAGGGGCGGGTGATTTCGCAGCCGATCGGCAGCCACGGTCGTGAACATTCGATCAGCGTGATGGTGCCACCACTGGCTACGGTTTATCTGCGGCGGGAGGTTTGATGGTAGAGCTGACGCCGGGTCTTGCCGCGCCTTTAGGGGCTTATTACGACGGTAATGGCATCAACTTTACCCTGTTTTCTGCGCATGCCACTCAGGTTGAGCTGTGCCTGTTCGATGCGCAATATCGTGAAACACGCCTGCCGTTGCCTGCCCGCAGCGGTGATATCTGGCATGGATATCTGCCAGGGGGCGAGTTGGGGCAACGTTATGGTTTTCGGGTGCATGGCCCATTTGAGCCGCATCTTGGGTTGCGCTTTAACGCCAACAAGCTGTTGCTCGATCCGGCGGCGCGGGCAGTCGAAGGGCCGGTTGCCGACCATGTGCATTTGCATGGGGGGTACGATCAACCGGACCCGCAAGACAGCGCCCCGTTGATGCCAAAATGCATAGTGATCGACGAAAGCTACGATTGGCAAGACGATCGCCCGCCAGCCACCCCTTGGGGCAAAACGGTGATCTACGAAGCCCACGTCCGGGGGCTGACGTTAACGCACCCGGAGATCCCGGCCGTATTGCGTGGCAGCTTTGCCGCTCTTGGCCACCCGGCGATGATTGCCTACTTCAAGCGGTTGGGGATCACGGCGCTTGAGCTTTTGCCGGTGCAACAGCACACCACGGAACCGCGTTTGCAGCGCCTGGGGCTGATCAATTACTGGGGATACAACGTGCTGGCTCCTTTCGCGCCAGACAACCGCTACAGCAGTTTGAGCACCGGGACGACGCCGCTGCGTGAGTTCCGCGATGCGGTGAAAGCGCTGCACCGGGCGGGGATCGAAGTGATTCTGGACGTGGTGTTCAACCACAGTGCAGAGCTGGATGTGGATGGGCCAACGCTGTCGCTGCGCGGTATCGATAACCCCAGCTACTACTGGCTAACCCCTGACGGTGGCTACGATAACCTCACCGGCTGTGGCAATACGCTGCGGTTGGATCAGCCGGCGGGCGTGGCGTGGGTGATGGATTGCCTGCGCTTTTGGGTTCGGGAGTGCCATGTCGACGGTTTTCGCTTCGATCTTGGCACCGTGTTAGGCCGTACACCGGCGTTTGACCGCGATGCACCGCTGTTTCAGGCGATGCTGGCGGACGATACGCTGGGGCGCTGCAAACTGATCGCCGAGCCCTGGGACATTGGCCCGGGGGGCTATCAGGTTGGCGCGTTTCCAGGCCGTTTTGCTGAGTGGAATGACCATTTCCGTGACGATATCCGCCGTTTCTGGCTGCGGGGCGATCTGTCACTGGGTCAGTTTGCCCAGCGTTTTGCTGCCTCCAGCGAGGTATTCAACCAACGTGGGCGCGCGCCTTATGTCAGCATCAATATGCTGACGGCCCACGACGGCTTTACCTTACAGGATGTAGTGAGTTTCAAGGAGAAACATAACCAGCCTAACGGAGAGGGAAACCGTGATGGCAGCGACCAAAACTTTAGCTGTAACCACGGGGTTGAAGGCCTGATTGCCGACGAAACCGTTTTGCAACGCCGCCAGGCCAGCCAGCGAGCACTGCTTGCCACGCTGCTTCTGGCGCAGGGGACACCGATGCTGCTGGCCGGTGATGAGCACGGAAATAGCCAGCAAGGCAACAACAATGCTTACTGTCAGGATAACGCAACCACCTGGCTCGACTGGGCCAATGCGGATGAGTCACTGACCGCCTACACCGCCGCGCTGATCCGCTTGCGCCAGCAAATTCCTGCTTTGCAGGCAGACCGCTGGTGGCAGGAGGGAGACGGCAGCGTGCAGTGGTTAAACGCGCAGGGGCAGCCGCTCAGTGCGCAACAGTGGGAACAGGGCGATCGCTGCTTGCAGATCCGCCTGTCGCAACGCTGGCTGATGGTGATCAACGCCACCCAGCAGACCGTTGAGATGACGTTACCCGAGGGTGATTGGCAGGTTGTCGCCCCCTTTACTCAGGAAGATTCACGGGCGGTTCTACCCGCCTGGTGCCAGGTTGCGCATTCGCTTTGCGTGCTGGTAGAGAAAAATTAAAAGGAGTCAGTTATGGTTAAGCACGAAAATAAAGACCCTCTGATGTTGGCGCGCCAACTGCCGAATAAATCCGTTGCCCTGATATTGGCAGGCGGCCGTGGCTCGCGTTTGAAAGATTTAACCTCTACCCGCGCCAAGCCAGCCGTTCACTTCGGTGGCAAGTACCGCATCATCGATTTTGCCATGTCCAACTGCCTGAACTCAGGGATCCGCCGTATGGGGGTGATCACTCAGTATCATTCTCATACGCTGGTGCAGCATATTCAGCGGGGCTGGTCGTTCCTGAACGAAGAGATGAATGAGTTTGTCGATCTGCTGCCTGCCCAGCAGCGCCTCAGCACCGAACACTGGTACAAAGGCACCGCAGATGCGGTCTACCAGAACCTCGACATCATTCGCCGCTATGAAGCGGAATACGTGGTGATCCTGGCAGGCGACCATATTTATAAAATGGACTACTCGCGGATGCTGATCGACCACGTCGAGAAGGGAGCGCAGTGTACGGTGGCCTGTATTCCGGTACCGCGCAAGGAAGCCAGCGAGTTTGGCGTGATGAAGGTGGACGATAACGACCTGATCCTCGAATTCCTGGAGAAGCCAGCCAATCCGCCGGCCATGCCTGGCAACCCGGATATGTCACTGGCCAGCATGGGCATCTATATTTTCAACGCCAGCTACCTCTTCCAACTGCTGGAAGAGGATATGTCGACTCCTGACTCCACCCACGATTTCGGTAAGGATCTGATCCCCAAAATTACCGCGCAGGGTGCTGCCTGGGCGCATCCGTTTACGCTTTCCTGTGTGGGGTGTGGTCCCGATCTGCCGCCATATTGGCGTGATGTCGGGACCTTGGAAGCCTACTGGCGCGCCAACCTCGATCTGGCTTCGGTCACGCCTGAGCTGGATATGTACGACCGCTCCTGGCCGATCCGTACCTATATGGAGCCACTGCCACCGGCCAAATTTGTGCAAGATCGTTCCGGCAGCCATGGCATGACCATGAACTCGCTGGTGGCCGGTGGGTGCATTGTCTCCGGTTCGGTGGTGGTGCATTCAGTGCTGTTCTCGCGAGTACGGGTGAACTCCTTCTGCACTATCGACTCTTCTGTATTACTGCCCGATGTCAACGTTGGCCGCTCCTGCCGCCTGCGCCGCTGCATTATCGATCGCGCCTGCCATATTCCCGAAGGCATGGTGATTGGTGAAAACGCCGAGGAAGACAGCAAGCGCTTTTACCGTTCGGAAGAGGGCATCGTGCTGGTAACGCGCGAAATGTTGGCAAAACTGTAGCCATTCCGGCTGGGACCTTGGGCGTGGCAAGCTGCGCCCCTTATCTCTGTAAAGACGTTTTTACCGAATTTCAGGAGTGATAATGCAGGTTTTACACGTATGTTCCGAGATGTTCCCACTGCTTAAAACCGGCGGGCTTGCAGACGTGGTTGGCGCATTACCGACGGCGCAGATTGCCGCAGGAGCTGATGTTCGGGTGCTATTACCGGCTTTTCCTGACGTGCGCAACGGTATCCCGGACACGGTACTGGTTGCCGAAATCGACTCTTTTGCCGGGCGCGTAGGCCTGCGTTATGGCACCTACCATGGCGTGGGCGTTTACCTGATCGATGCCCCTTGGCTGTACGATCGGCCGGGCAGCCCGTATCACGATCAGTCGATGTACGCCTACCCGGACAACCATCGCCGTTTTGCCTTGCTGGGCTGGATGGCCTGCGAGTTGGCGAAGGGGTTGGATCATTACTGGCGGCCAAAACTGGTCCATGCTCACGACTGGCATGCTGGCCTGGCCTGCGCCTATCTGGCTGCTAATGGCCATCCGGCACGCTCAATCTTCACCGTACACAATCTGGCCTATCAGGGGTTATTTTCCGCCCACCATATGGCGGAGCTGTGGTTGCCACCGTCATTCTTGAATATCTATGGCCTGGAGTTTTATGGCCAGATGTCTTTCCTGAAAGCAGGCTTGTACTACGCTGACCATATCACCGCCGTCAGCCCGACCTATGCGCGTGAAATCACCCAGCCTGAGTTTGGTTACGGGATGGAAGGATTGCTCCAGGAGCGGCAGCGGCAGGGAAGATTGAGCGGCATTCTCAACGGTGTTGATGACAAGATTTGGGACCCGTCACACGATGCGCGCCTGGCGGCACGCTATGACGCCAGCAGCTTGAAAAACAAGGCAAAGAACAAGGTTCATCTGCAAAAAGCCATGGGGCTGCAGGTGGATGAATCGTTGCCACTGTTTGCGGTGGTCAGCCGTTTGACCAACCAGAAAGGATTGGATCTGGTGCTGGAAGCCCTGCCAGCGTTGCTGGAACAAGGGGGGCAGTTGGTGCTGCTGGGGGCGGGGGACGCGGTATTGCAGCAGGCTTTCCTGGCCGCGGCGGCCGATTATCCGGAACAGGTCGGCGTGCAGATTGGCTACCACGATGCCTTCTCACACCGCATTATCGGCGGAGCGGACGTGATCCTGGTGCCCAGCCGCTTTGAACCTTGCGGGTTAACACAGCTTTATGGCCTGAAATATGGCACGTTGCCGCTGGTGCGCCGCACCGGTGGGTTGGCAGATACGGTGGTGGACTGTGCGCTGGAGAACCTGGCCGACGGCACTGCCAGCGGGTTTGTGTTTGATGATTGTAATGCTGTTGCCCTGGGCAATGCCATTCGGCGTGCTCTGGTGCTGTGGAGCAGGCCGAGACATTGGCATCACGTACAACGCCACGCCATGAGTCTGGATTTTGGCTGGCAAGTCGCGGCAAAGGAATATCTGTCGCTTTATCAACGCTTGTTGTAATCACGTACTTGGGATTGAATTACTATGACTTCACCGTTTAGTTACACCTCACCCACGGTCAGTGTTGAAGCGCTGAAACATTCCATCGCCTATAAACTGATGTTTATTGTCGGTAAGGATCCGGCTATCGCCACTCAGCACGACTGGCTTAATGCCGTGTTGTTTGCGGTGCGCGACAGGATGGTGGAACGTTGGTTACGATCCAATCGCGCCCAGCTTTCGCAAGATGTCCGGCAGGTGTATTACCTGTCGATGGAGTTTCTGCTTGGCCGTACGCTGTCGAATGCGCTGTTATCGATGGGGATTTACCAGGATATTGAAGACGCACTCAATGAGATGGGCCTGAACCTGAGTGAACTGCTTGAGGAAGAGAACGATCCTGGCCTGGGCAATGGCGGCCTGGGGCGCTTGGCCGCCTGTTTCCTGGATTCGTTGGCTACGCTGGCGCTGCCTGGCCGGGGTTACGGTATCCGCTATGAATACGGCATGTTCAAGCAGAACATCGTCGATGGCCAACAGATGGAGTCGCCGGATTATTGGCTGGAATACGGCAACCCGTGGGAATTCCCACGCCACAATACCCGCTATAAAGTGCGTTTTGGTGGCCGCGTTCAGCAGGAAGGGGCGAAGGCCCGCTGGGTGGAAACCGAAGAGATTATCGCCATCGCCTACGATCAGGTGATCCCGGGTTTCGATACCGATGCCACCAACACGTTGCGTTTGTGGAGCGCTCAGGCCAGTAATGAAATCAACCTGGGTAAGTTCAACCAGGGGGATTATTTTGCCGCAGTGGAAGATAAAAACCACTCCGAGAACGTCTCGCGCGTGCTCTATCCCGATGACTCCACCTATTCCGGGCGTGAACTGCGCCTGCGGCAGGAGTATTTCCTGGTTTCAGCCACTACCCAGGACATCCTCAACCGCCATTGGACGATGCACAAAACCTTCGACAATCTGGCCGACAAGATTGCCATCCACCTCAACGATACCCACCCGGTGTTGTCGATCCCTGAGCTGATGCATCTGCTGATCGATGAGCACAAATTCAGCTGGCTGGATGCCTGGGAAGTGGTGGAAAAGGTATTCTCCTATACCAACCATACCTTGATGAGCGAAGCGCTGGAAACCTGGCCGGTCGATATGCTGGGCAAGATCCTGCCGCGCCACCTGCAGCTGATCTTCGAAATCAACGACCATTTCCTCAAGCAGGTACAGCAAGTGGTGCCGGGGGATGATCAATTGCTGGCACGGGTCTCCATCATTGATGAAACCAACGGGCGTAGGGTACGAATGGCGTGGTTGGCCGTGGTCGCCAGCCATAAGGTGAATGGCGTCTCGGCGCTGCACTCCGAATTGATGGTACAGTCGCTGTTTGCCGATTTTGCTCGCGTATTCCCCGATCGCTTCTGCAATAAAACCAACGGGGTAACGCCGCGCCGCTGGCTGGGGTTGGCTAATCGGCCGCTGTCCAAAGTGCTGGATGACAGCATTGGCCATCACTGGCGTACCGATCTCAGCCAGCTTGGCGAAATCAAAGCGAATGCGGATTACCCGAGCTTCTTGCAGGCCGTACAGGTTGCCAAACGGCAGAACAAAGAGCGGCTGGCGGCGTATATCGCGAAAAAGCTCAACGTGGTGGTGAACCCCGACGCGTTGTTCGACGTACAGATCAAACGGATCCACGAATATAAGCGGCAATTGCTGAACGTATTGCATGTGATCACGCGTTATAACCGTCTGCTGCAGGATCCCGATGCCAAACGCGTACCGCGCGTGGTGATCTTTGCGGGTAAAGCGGCCTCTGCCTACTATGCCGCCAAACAGATCATCCGCTTGATCAATGACGTAGCGAAGGTGATCAACAACGATCCGCGAGTGCATGATGATTTGAAGGTGGTGTTTATCCCTAACTACGGGGTGAGCCTGGCCCAGATGATCATTCCTGCGGCCGATCTCTCCGAGCAGATCTCGCTGGCGGGGACCGAGGCTTCTGGCACCAGTAACATGAAGTTTGCTCTCAACGGTGCCTTGACCATAGGCACGCTGGACGGGGCCAACGTCGAAATGCTGGAACACGTGGGTGAAGAGAACATCTTTATCTTTGGCAATACCGCCGAACAGGTGGAGGCGCTGCGCCGCGATGGGTATAACCCACGTCAGTATTACGAACAGGATGAAGAGTTGCATCTGGCTTTGACGCAGATCGCTACCGGTGCGTTCAGCCCTGAAGAACCCCAACGCTACAGCAACCTGTTCGATTCACTGGTCAATCTTGGCGACCACTATCAGCTGTTGGCCGACTACCGCAGCTATGTGGATATGCAGGATAAGGTGGATGAGTTGTATCTCAATCAGGACGACTGGACCCGGCGCGCGATACTCAATATCGCCAACATGGGTTACTTCTCTTCCGACCGCACGATCCAGGAGTACGCGGACGAAATTTGGAATATCAAACCGATAAAGCTGTAATAGCCAAGGGCCGGATCACCGGCCCTTGAATTTAACTTATTACGTACCGTATGCCATAGGGGCGCTGCGTGCTGCGCCCGTCTACTCACACCTCAATCAAGATGCCAATGACAACGCTTTTGGTTTGGCATTGTCTGCCAACCAGGTTTTCACCCGCGCCTGCTGCTCTTCGCTGAGCCACATCCCCAGTTTGGTACGGCGCCACAGGGCATCATCCAGTTCGACAACCCACTCTTTCTCTACCAGATAACGCAGTTCAGCCTCGTACAGGTCATGGCCAAAGTCTTCACCCAAATCGCTCAGGCTATTGGCATTGGCCAGGATCATTTCGCTGTGGCTGCCATAGGTGCGAGCGTAACGGCGAGCCAGAGACTCTGTCATCCAGCCGTGCTGACGGCGCAGTTTAGCGGCATAGCTATCGCGATCGCCGTCAATATTGCCCCCTGGCAGGGAACCGTTTTTGGTCCACGCCGGGCCACAGCCAGGATAGTAGTGAGCCAATTTCTCCATCGCATGCTCGGCCAGCTTGCGGTAGGTGGTGAGTTTGCCACCGAACACGGAAAGCAGTGGGGCTTTGCCCTGCTCGTCATGCACATCCAGCGTATAGTCGCGAGTGACGGCCTGCGGTGAATCAGATTCATCATCACACAGCGGGCGTACGCCAGAGTAGGTCCAGACGATATCGTCACGGCCCAGCTGTTTTTTAAAGTGATCGTTATACACCTTCAACAGATAGTTGATTTCGTTATCGTCGATCTTCACGTCTTTCGGATCGCCGTGGTATTCCACGTCGGTGGTGCCGATGATGGAGAACTCGTCCAGCCACGGAATGACAAACACGATACGGTGGTCTTCATTCTGCAAGATATAAGACTGTGGTTGGTTATGTGCCCGAGGTACCACGATATGGCTGCCTTTGATCAGGCGGATACCGTAAGGAGACTTGAGCTTCAGGCCATCGTCGAAGAAATGTTTTACCCATGGGCCGGTGGCATTTACCAGGCCTTTGGCGCGCCAGGTAAAGGTTTTGCCGCTGTCGACGTCGATGGCCTCCACCATCCACAGACCATTTTCGCGCCAGGCGCGGGTCACTTTGGTGCGGGTGCGCACTTCGCCACCGCGTTCGGCCACGGCTTGGGCATTCAGCACGACCAGGCGCGCATCGTCTACCCAACAATCAGAATATTCGAAACCGCGCTTTAATTCCGGCTTCAGAACGGAGTCTGGTCCAAAGCGCAAACCTTTACTGCCTGGCAGGCTGGTGCGTTTGCCCAAATGATCGTACAGGAACAGGCCGATGCGGATCATCCAGGCCGGGCGCAGATGGGGCTGGTGCGGCAGGCGGAAACGCATTGGGAAGGCGATGTGCGGTGCCAGTTTCAGCAGCACTTCACGTTCGGCCAGCGCTTCGCTGACCAGACGAAACTCGTAGTGTTCCAGGTAGCGCAGGCCACCGTGGATCAGTTTTGAACTGGCGGAAGACGTAGCACAGGCCAAGTCTTGCGCTTCAAGCAGCAGTACGGACAGCCCACGCCCGGCTGCATCGGCTGCGATGCCGGCTCCGTTGATACCGCCACCGATAACGATCAAGTCTTTGGTTTCCACGTTAACTTCCTCCTGGTGTTCGAAATAGCTCTTTTATGTTCGTTTTCGCTCATTATTGTAATCGGAAACCAACAAGCAAGCCAAGAGTTAACCAAACAAAAACATTCTTGCGTGATAGAGATAACAGTTTGGTGATAGTAGGTATACAAATAGAAGGGGTATTAGGGGCATTGGTGTTGGGGAAGCCCCTCACCCCAACCCTCTCCCACGGAGGGATCGAGAACGCCATAAGCTCTTGTTAGAGGGAGAGGGAGTCAGTCCGGTGTCGTGGGTAAGCCGGTGCTGCTGCGGAAAGTGTGGGGGAGGTTCAGCGGACTCGATCGGTTCCCTCTCCCTGTGGGAGAGGGTTAGGGTGAGGGGCGATCAGCAGAGTTCCAGTTGTACGTCGTACTGCTCGATAATCTTCATCACGCTGGGTGGCGGAGCCTGATCGGTAAACAGATAGTCGATCAGGTTCATGTTCCCCAGGTTCACCATCGCGTTACGGCCAAACTTGGAGTGGTCAGTAACCAACATTACGCAGCGGGAGTTTTCGATAATCGCGCGTTTGGTTCGCACTTCGTGATAGTCGAATTCGAGCAACGAGCCATCCATATCGATACCGCTGATGCCGAGAATGCCGAAATCAAGGCGGAACTGGGAGATAAAGTCCAGCGTGGCTTCGCCCATGATGCCGCCATCACGGGTACGGACCTCACCACCGGCCAGGATCAGGCGGAAGTCCTCTTTGGCGGTGAGCAGGGTGGCCACGTTCAGATTATTGGTGACGACCCGCAGATTTTTATGGCCCATCAAGGCGTGGGCTACCGCTTCCGGGGTGGTACCAATATCGATAAACAGTGTGGCACCGTCCGGTATCTGGCTGGCTACGCGCTGGGCGATACGGGCTTTCTCTTCCGACCACATCACCTTGCGATCGTGATAAGCGGTGTTTACCGAACTGGACGGTAACGCAGCGCCACCGTGATGACGCTGTATTTTGTTCTGATCGGCCAGGTCATTCAAATCACGGCGAATGGTTTGCGGGCTGACGGCAAAGTGCTCCACCAGCTCTTCCGTACTGACATATCCCTGTAGGCGCACTAATTCGATAATTGCGTCATGACGCTGTGTTTGCTTCACGATATTCCCCTAATACACCGATGTGCCTGGTTGTTATTGTTCGTTGTGCGCGCGATGCCGCGTATCCCAGAATGCCATTAATAACCCTATCACTAAACCGGCAACGTGTGCCGCATTGGCGATCGACATTCCTAAAATATCGAAATAACCGGCCACCAGCCAGAGCGCGGAAAAGACCATCAAGCCCCTTGGCAGGTTCAAACCGCGTTCCGGTGCGCGTTCACCGCTCAGCCAGACGTAGCCCATCAGCGCGTAAACTACCCCGGAAAGCCCGCCGAACAGCGCACCGCTGAACAACGACTGCGCCCAGCCGCTGAAAAAGGCCGACACTACGGCGATCACAAACAGTTTGCCGGTGCCGAGGCGTTTTTCCAGTGGACCACCAAGATACCACCACCACATCAGGTTAAAGGTAATGTGCAGCAGCGAGAAGTGCAGAAACGCATGGCTGACCCAGCGCCACAGCTGGCCATATTGCGAGCTGTTTTGCGGCCAGGAGAGCCAGAACATGACGGTATCATCACCCAGCACCTGCATCAGGATATAGACCAGAATACACAGGCTCATCACCGTCAGCGTCAGTGGCCCGGCCTTGCTGCGGATGATTTGCAGGTAAGAAAACTGTTGATACTGTAGACCGGCATCGGTGCTGCCTGCCTGCCAACTGGCGGCCTGATAGCGGCGGTTGAACGGATCGAGCAGGAACTGTTGCAATTCGTGTTGCACCTGTTCCAGATGGGCTTCATCCGCCAGCCAGATTTCGGCTGCATCGCCCGTTGCGCGGACTTCAAGTACAACCCCCTGCGTTGCCATGTAATCGACAAAGGCCTGCGCCAGGCGAGGGTTGGAAACGGCGATCACTCGAACCATAGATTTTCCGTCTAAGTAGATGACTTTGGCCACGGGCAAAACCGCCGATGGCATTGGCGGCTGATTATACCGTTGAAATCCTGAGCGCAGGGAAGGGATCTGACAAAAACAGTGCAGAATTCAGCAATTGGCCGCCCAGAAAGGCGGCCAAAAGGGGATTAGGCGGAGGTCTCGACGTCCTGTGGGAACTGGCGGGCCCAGGCCTCAAAGCCGCCATCAATACTGTAAACCGCGTCAAACCCCTGATGCAGCAGATACTGCGCGGCGCTGCGGCTGCTGTTGCCGTGATAGCACATGACCATCACCGGGCGATCGAACTCGTTCTGCTGCATAAAGGCGGACAGGGTGGCGTTGGTCAGATGAAAAGCGCCTGGCGTATGCCCAGCTTCAAAGCTTTGTGGATCGCGGATATCAACCAGTGCGGCGCTACCGTCTTTCAGGCGTTGGTGTGCTTGCACAACGTCGATCGTTTCAAACTGTTCCATAACTGCAAAATACCGGGTAATGGGGAATGCCGGTATTGTATCCAACTTTGGCTGGATTTAGACCAGAGCAACAGCAGGGACTTTATCCCCGCCGACTTACAAGCCTTAGCGTTATTACCAGCGATAGCTCACACCCAAGGTGCCGCCGTAATCCTGGTAGCTGTTGGCTCCCAGGGTGATCCCGCCTTCAAACCACAGCTGCATGTTGTAAGTACTAGGCGAATGCAGGCCTAACTTGACCTCAAACAGATCATCCAGGGAGTTGGATTCTACCCGCGTATCATTAAAGTTGACCGCGTTCTTGCCACTATTATGCCACCAGTTGGTGGCGAGATAGGCGGTGGTATAATCGTCTTGATCGCTATACCAGCGAATGCCGACGCGTGAAGTAAAGTTTGGCGCATCTGCCTGATGAATATAGACGCCCGCTGGGTCCTGATAATTATCGGCATCGAAGCGGTTATAAATAATCTGCAGCTGTGGTTCGATAATTAATTCGAGTGCCGAAAACGGCTGCAAGGCATAGCCGGTTTCCAGCGAGGCGCTAAAACCGGTGCTGTCATAATTCTGCTTGCCTTGGGCATAGGTCACGCTGTTGTTAAACCAGGCATATTGCAGCCAGGAATCCACATACGCCCCAGAATGCTTTTTCTTATCCTGATACCAGGTGCTGTAAGCGCCGATAGAATAGCCGTCGACTTTACCTTCGGATGAGAGGGTGGCGTTGTTAGCGCTGCTCTTGGCGTGGCCGTAGCCGGTCATCAGGCCTGCCGTCCACTCTTCTTTGTTGTTATCCAAGGCCAGCAAATCCCCGCCAAGCATAAAGACCTGACGATCCATATCGACGGGCAAGCCGTTATCGCCCGCGCTCAGATCCTTACTGTGATAACCCGAAACGCGCATCCAGAATTGACTGTCCCCTGGCGCGGTCTTTCTTTGGTGCAAGGTATGAGAAAATAACGTTGATGCGGCAACCTGATTCCCCAGATAAACCCCGGCGTCGGGCCGAGAACTATAATCGATGAGGGTATCCGTGCTCGCCATGGCTTGAGAGCCAATAAGATAAATTCCGGCTGTAATAAGTGCTTTGCTGTTTATTGCCACAATCCCAACTCCCTATGGAAATTTGCCGCAATAGTACCCAGATGAAACGATAATGTCATGAGAAAACAGGCGGGCTTTAGATTGACCGCCAGTGATATTGCTCGACCTATTTATTTGGTGGATATATCCAGCTCTATACATTCTCTAAACTATAGGTTGCTGAACAAAAGGAGGATTAATGCTCATCTTGGGAAATCCCCCAAGATGACAAAAATAGATAGCAGGGCAGCGGCATAGAGGTTAAACCAGCTGTACATCCACCCCTTGCAGGCGCAGTTGCTTGACTATCGCCGGATCGGCATCGCGCCCGGTAATGACGATGCCGATCTGCTCGGTGCGGCTGAACAGCATACCCGCGCGTTGCCCGACCTTGCTGCTATCGACCAACACTACCAACTTACCGACGTAGTTCAGCATCTTCTGTTCGGCCATGGCGGTGAGCATATCGGTTTTATACAGTCCGTCGCTGGTGAGGCCGATACCGCTGGTGAACATCCAATGCCCGGCATACAGGGTGGCATCGCCGTCCTGCGGTGCCAGGGTGATCGACTGACTTTTATTATACTGGCCGCCCATAATCACCACGCTTTCGTGTTCACGCTCGATCAGGTAATTGGCCAGCGGCAGGTAGTTGGTGATCACCTGTACCTCTTTACCGCACATCTCGCGCCCCAGCAGGAACGCAGTCGAACCGCAGTTGATCACCACGCTCTCCCCTGCCTGGCAAAGCTGGGCGGCCGCTTTGGCGATACGCATCTTTTCATCTAGATGCTGAGTCTGATGGATATTGAGCGGTGTCCAGGTGGGGCGCGGGGTGCTGGTGGCTTCGGCACCGTTACGCACCTTGCGCAGTTTGCCGGTCTCATTGAGCTTATTGATGTCGCGGCGCGCGGTTGCCGGTGAGATCTCAAAGGCGCTAATCACATCAGCCACGGAGATTTGCCCCTTACGCTGTAAGAGATCGAGAATGGCATTATGGCGCTGGGATTCGGTCATGCAGGCTCCGTCGAGAAATGAGAACGTTACCCCATCGTCAGGGGATATACCGTGATTATATGCTCACCTGCTGATGATTTGAATCATTCATGTGCAGAAGTGCGCATAAAGCTGCACCGGCGTCCCGTTCTCATGCCTAACCGTTACAGGAAGGATTTAAACGGCAGATCCGGCTCAAGGGTAAAGCAATCTTCAAAGCCGCGTGGATAGTGGTATTCAAAGTTGTCTTTATCCAGCGGCCAGGTGAATTTGCCCCCCACCTGCCAGATAAACGGCTTGAAGCCATATTTCAGCCGGTCCTTTTTCATTTCCCACAGCACGCGGATTTCCTGTGGATCGGCCTGGAAATTCGACCAGATATCATGATGGAACGGGATCACCACCTTGGCATTGAGCGATTCCGCCATGCGCAGAATGTCGGCGCTGGTCATTTTATCGGTAATGCCGCGTGGGTTTTCGCCATAGGAGCCGAGCGCCACGTCGATCTGGTGATCGTTACCGTGCTTGGCGTAATAGTTGGAGTAGTGGGAATCCCCGCTGTGGTAAAGATTGCCGCCAGGGGTCTTGAACAGGTAGTTGACCGCCCGCTGATCCATACCGTCTGGCAGCATACCTGCTGCTTTTTGCTCCACCGGCAAGGTGATCAGCGCTGTGCGGTCGAAGGCATCCAATGCGTGGATTTCTACATCTTTGATTTTGATGACATCACCAGGTTTCACCACGATGCAACGCTCTGCCGGTACTCCCCAGCCAAGCCAGATGTCCACGCAGCTCTGCGGCCCAATAAAGGGCACCGTGGCGGCACAGTTCTGCATCACTGCCGCAGCAACGTTGACGTCGATATGGTCATTATGATCGTGAGTGGCTAGCACCGCATCAATCTGTTTGATGGCAAAGGGATCGAGGACGAACGGCGTGGTGCGCAGATTAGGCTGCAGCTTTTTTACTCCGGCCATGCGTTGCATCTGGTGGCCGGTTTTCATCAGCGGATTAGCATGGCTCTGCTTACCGGTACCGCACCAGAAATCGACACACAGGTTGGCATTTTCCTCTGATTTTAACCAGATACCGGTACATCCCAGCCACCACATGGAGAAGGTGCCGGGGGCAACCTGTTCCTGCTCAATCTCTTCATTCAGCCAGGAGCCCCACTCCGGGAAGGTATTCAGGATCCATGACTCGCGGGTAATGGTGGCGACTTTACTCATGATTTATTCCTCATTTTCAGGGGTGGCTACATCATATTTAATCACAAATCATCATTTAATGATTTGTTGTGACTTGTTTTGCTGAATTTAGCACCGTTTATGCGCGCTGGCAACCGGTGTTTAATCGCTAGTAAACCGGCTTTTCGCTGCCATTCACCGGCCTTATGTTCAGTGGTTTAATCATTAACTTGTATTTAATTCAATGGGTAATGGAATGCTTCTCAACTCGGCTCGTTGAATGCACAGACTTTTTCCATATAACTTGCGAGGTTGTTCACAAATAATCATTTATGATCTTTTGGTGATTCACTATGATTGCTATGGTAAGCCTGTCCCTGCGTTACGGTGACGCACTGTTCTAGCGACCAGCGGCGTTCCCTACGGCGCATAAACGCTACATGGAGAGCCGTATGGAAACCCTCTACACCATCTTCACCGTCTTTTTTAATCAGGTGATGACCAATGCCCCGCTACTACTGGGCCTGGTTACGCTGCTGGGCTATCTGTTGCTGCGCAAAAGCGCGGCGGTGATCATCAAAGGCACCATCAAGACCATCATCGGCTTTATGCTGTTACAGGCCGGTTCGGGCATCCTGACCGGCACCTTCAAACCCGTGGTGGCCAAGCTTTCTGAGGTTTATGGCATCAACGGTGCCATCTCCGACACTTATGCCTCGATGATGGCGACCATTGAACGGATGGGGGATGCTTACAGCTGGGTGGGCTATGCGGTATTGCTGGCACTGGCGCTGAATATTGTCTACGTCTTGCTGCGGCGCATCACCGGTATCCGTACCATCATGCTGACGGGCCATATCATGTTCCAGCAGGTGGGGTTGATCGCGGTGTTCTTCTACATCTCGGGCTACGACATGTGGACCACCATATTGTGTAGTGCCCTGATCGCCTCGCTGTATTGGGGGATCACTTCCAACATGATGTTCAAGCCAACCCAGTCGGTGACGGAAAACAGCGGTTTTTCCATCGGTCACCAGCAGCAGTTCGCCTCCTGGGTAGCCTATAAGGTGGCACCTTATCTCGGTAAAAAAGAGGACAGCGTGGAAGACCTCAAGCTGCCCGGCTGGCTGAATATCTTCCACGACAATATCGTTTCTACCGCCATCGTGATGACGGTGTTCTTTGGCATCATCCTCTGCTCTTTCGGGCTGGATACCCTGCAACAGATGGCGGGTAAAACCCATTGGACGATCTACATCCTGCAAACCGGCCTGATGTTTGCCGTCGCCATCTTCATCATCGTTCAGGGCGTGCGGATGTTCGTTGCCGAACTGACCGAAGCCTTCAACGGTATCTCTCAACGCCTGATCCCTGGGGCCGTGCTGGCCATCGACTGCGCCGCCATTTACAGCTTTGCGCCCAATGCCGTGGTGTGGGGCTTTATGTGGGGCACGGTGGGGCAACTGATCGCCGTGGGCGTACTGCTGGCGGTCGGCTCCTCCATCATGATCATTCCCGGTTTTATTCCCATGTTTTTCTCCAACGCCACCATCGGCGTGTTTGCCAACCATTTCGGCGGCTGGCGTGCGGCGATGAAGATTTGCCTGGTGATGGGGATGATCGAAATCTTTGGCTGCGTGTGGGCCATCAAACTGACCGGGCTCAGTGCCTGGATGGGCATGGCGGACTGGTCAATCCTGGCTCCGCCGCTGATGCAGGGCCTGAGTTTCGGCCTGTGGTTTATGGGCGTGGTGGTGATTATTGCGCTGCTGTACATGTTCTTCGCCGGGCGCACGCTGCGCGCGGAGGAAGATGCGGAAAAACAACTCACCGAATCAGCTTCAAATTAACTGGAGAGCACATCATGACAGTACGAATTCTGGCGGTATGCGGTTGTGGGCAAGGCAGTTCCATGATCATGAAAATGAAAGTCGACCAGTTCCTCACCCAGCAGGGCGTAGACCATACGGTCAACAGCTGCGCAGTAGGGGAGTACAAATCCGAACTGAGCGGTGCCGACATCATCATTGCTTCCACCCACGTGGCGGATGAAATCACCGTCAGTGGCAACAAGTATGTCGTGGGGGTGCGCAATATGCTGTCTGCCGCCGATTTCGGCCCCAAGCTGATGGAGGTGATTGGCGCTCACTTCTCCAAAGACATCAAGTGAGGCAACGGTAATGAAACTGAGTGATTCGCTGGTGCACAATCAGTCGATTTTGTTGCAGGCAGAGGCGCAAGACTGGCAGCAGGCGGTGAAGATTGGTGTCGATCTGCTGGTGGAGGCCGGCGTAGTCGAGCCGCGCTATTTCAACGCCATTCTGGCCGGGGTTGAGCAGTTTGGCCCGTATTTTGTGTTGGCTCCGGGGCTGGCAATGCCTCACGGCAGGCCGGAGGAAGGGGTATTAAAAACCGGTTTTGCTCTGGTCACGCTGAAAACGCCGGTCTGTTTTGGCGATGAGGACAACGACCCCATCGATATCTTGATCACCATGGCGGCGGTGGATGCCAAAACGCATCAGGAGGTCGGCATCTTACAGGTGGTTAACCTGTTTGAGGATGAGGCCAACTTTGATCGCCTGCGAGCCTGCCGTACGCCACAGCAGGTAGTGGATTTGATTAACCTGACTTCTGCCGCTGTGGCAGAACACCAAGGAGAGTAAGCAAGATGGCAAACACTTTACCGATGTTGCAGGTCGCGCTGGATAACCAGTCGATGGATGATGCTTATCGTACCACGCGTCTGATCGCCAACGAGGTCGATATCATCGAGGTTGGCACCATTCTGTGTGTGGCCGAAGGGGTGCGTGCGGTGCGCGATCTGAAGGCGCTTTATCCAGACCGCATCGTACTGGCGGATGCCAAAATTGCCGACGCTGGCAAGATCCTCTCACGCATGTGCTTTGAGGCTAATGCCGACTGGGTTACGGTGATCTGCTGTGCCGATATCAACACCACCAAAGGGGCGTTAGAGGTAGCCAAAGAGTTTAACGGTGATGTGCAGATTGAGCTGACCGGTTTCTGGACCTGGGAACAGGCGCAGGAGTGGCGTGATGCGGGGATCCTGCAAGTGGTTTACCACCGCAGCCGTGATGCGCAGGCCGCCGGGGTTGCCTGGAGCGATGCGGATATCAGCGCCATCAAACGCCTGACCAGCATGGGCTTCAAGGTCACCGTGACCGGCGGATTGGCTCTGGAAGATCTGCCGCTGTTCAAGGGCATTCCAATCCATGTGTTTATTGCTGGCCGCAGCATTCGTGATGCCGCCGATCCCGTGGCCAGCGCCCGCGAGTTCAAACGCGCCATTGCACAACTGTGGGGCTGACGATTATGTTGCAGCAAACCGTTCCTTTGGGCATCTACGAAAAGGCACTACCTGCGGGTGAAAACTGGCTCACGCGCCTGAATCTGGCGCGTGAGCTGGGGTTTGATTTTGTCGAAATGTCGATCGATGAAAGCGACCCGCGTTTGGCCCGCCTGGGCTGGAGCCAGGAACAGCGTTTGGCGCTGGTGAATGCGGTAGTTAGCAGTGGAGTGCGTGTGCCTTCTCTGTGCCTGAGCGCTCACCGGCGCTTTCCGCTGGGCAGCGAAGATGATGAGGTACGCGAGCAAGGCTTGGCGATCATGCAACAGGCCATCCGGCTGGCGCAAGATACGGGTATCCGGGTGATTCAACTGGCGGGCTACGATGTTTACTATCAGCAGGCCAACGATAATACCAGGGCCAGATTCCGCGCGGCGTTGCAGCAGGCGGTGGTCATGGCTAGCCGGGCGCAGGTCATGCTGGCAATGGAGATCATGGATTATCCGCTGATGAATTCCATCAGCAAGGCTCTGGGCTACGTCCATTTCTTGAATAACCCCTGGTTCCAGATCTACCCGGATGTCGGCAATCTATCGGCCTGGGATAACGACGTGCCAATGGAGTTAATGGCTGGGCGCGGTCATATTGTGGCGGTGCATGTGAAAGATACGCAGCCCGGCGTGTTCAAGGGCGTACCTTTCGGAGAGGGGATCGTGGATTTTGAACGCTGCTTTACCGCGTTGTTGCAAAGCGGTTATTGCGGCCCATATCTCATCGAGATGTGGAGCGGGGAGGCTGCAGACCCGATCCGTGAAGTAAAGGCAGCGCGTGCTTGGGTGGTGGAGAGTATGGCCAAGGCCGGGATGGTTATTTCATAGGAGAGAATGATGCTGGAGCAGCTGAAACAGCAGGTCTATGCCGGCAATATGGCTCTGCCTGCACAAGGTTTGGTGACCTACACCTGGGGAAACGTCAGCGGTATAGATCGTGAGCGCGGGGCAATAGTGATCAAACCGAGCGGAGTGCCCTATGAGCAGATGCAGGTTGAAGATATGGTGGTGGTGGACTTGGCGGGGCGAGTGCTGGAAGGGCGCTGGCGTCCATCATCCGACACGCCAACTCACCTGGCATTGTATCGGCGCTATTCGCAATTGGGGGGAATTGTTCATACCCATTCCACGCACGCTACCGCCTGGGCGCAGGCAGGCAGGGCGATCCCGGCGCTTGGCACCACGCATGCTGATTACTTTGCGGGAGATATTCCTTGCACTCGTGGCTTAACGGTGGCGGAGGTTGAAGGGGAATATGAACTGGAAACCGGGCGGGTAATTGTGGAAACGTTGGGTGAACATGACCCCATGCATACGCCCGGCATTGTGGTTTATCAGCATGGCCCGTTCAGTTGGGGCTCTACCGTGGACGAGGCGGTACATAATGCGGTGGTGCTGGAAGAGGTGGCGCGCATGGCCTGGATCAGTTGTGGTATCAACCCGGCATTACGCCCTCTCGATGCCCATTTACAACACAAGCATTTCAGCCGTAAGCATGGGTCTGATGCCTATTATGGGCAGCGATGACATCACCAGTTGGCAATCGTGGCGCTGCAGTTAAAAGCAAAGGCTACACTGTGGCAGGAATAGCCCCTTTTCCTTGGGAATGTACAGGGGAGAGGGGCGTGTTACCTTAAGAATACGTTGGTCTAAGCGCCATAACCCATCATTTTCAGCAACTGCTGTGCTTGCTGCACCGCTTCCTGGCGATGTGCGACCCCCAGTTTCTGATACAGATTACGGATATGGGTTTTGATGGTGGTGGCCGCCACGGCCAGTTCCCCGGCAATCTGATCGTTGCTGTAACCGGAGTAAATCAGGCCCAGCACCTGCCATTCACGCTGTGTCAGCGGGCTCGTGCGGATCAATTCTGGTACTTGCGGGTGAGTTAGCAGCTTATCAACGAAGTTCTCGTCAAAATGAGCGAACTTGTGTCGGTGATGCTGGTTGATATCGCGCAGAATACGCTGGGCGCGATGCTGTTCCATCTCCGGCAGCGTGTTGAGCTGGATCAGTTGACGCAGTTGCTGCGCCATGGCCTCTCCCTCGATCACAAAGTGGCTGATAAACCCGGTGCGGTTAGCCAGTGAGAGCGACTCTATCAGCGCGCGCTGGGCGTCCACTTTGCGGTCCATCTGCCAGTAGAGGTGGTTACTGAGCAGCAGGTTACGGTTGAGATCGCTCACCAACCGCAGGCGGCGGGCATTTTCGTTCAGCTCGTCCAACACCACTTCGGCTTCTTCGTACTGCCCAAGCAGGATCTGGACACGGGCGATATTACGCCATTGCCCCTGCGTAAAGTGGTTATTGGCCATCCCCGGTTTTTCGGTATTGCGCAGCCAATTGGCCGCTGCGGTGGTATCCCCGGTCATCTGCCAGTGGATCACCCTGGGTTTATCGGCATTGGTCAGCCAGTCTCGGTGATACTGCGAGCCATGCAGCAGGACTTCGCTGCGCAGCAGGTGAGCATTGGCATTATCCAGATCGCCACGCGCCAGCGAGCATTTCGCCAACATCGCCAGGCATTGCAACTGCTGCTGCGGCTGGTAGTTAGCCAACACCTTTAGCCCTTCACGTGCCGCTTCTTCGGCTTCGTCCAACCGTGACCAAGACCAGAGCACCTGTGATCGGATGCGCAGCAGGAATTCGTGCATCGGTAACTGCTCCAGATGCTGTTCACGCACCAGTTCGAAGGCCTTATCCTGGGTTTCATAGGCGGCTTGCAGGAACCCTTGCGCGATCAGAATTTCGCTCTGCTGCAACAGCGCCCACAGCGCATAGTGATAAGCCTGATGGCGGCGAGCCATCTGTTCGGTTTGCTGCATCATGGGCAGCGCCCGTGCCAGTTCCCCTTTGCAGTGGTGAACCTCACCGGTAACGGAGGTGGCCACGATGCGGCTGTAATAGCTGGATAGCGGCAGGAATTTCAGCGCCTCGGTGGCCAGGCGTTCGGCCTCTTCCGGTTTACCGGCGTTGATCGCCACCTGAGCACGCAGCGCGTCAAATTCAGCATGCAGAGTCTGGTCAATGACGATCTTTTGCTGGAGCATGGCCTGTTCGGCGCGTTCCAGTTGGGTATTCACTTCGCTGTAACGGTGTTGGCTTTGTGCCAGCCAGGCTTGCAGCAGCGCCAGTTTCGGGTTCTGGATCAGCCGTTCGTACGGCAGGGCATTCAGACACTCTTCCAGCAAGGCCAGTTCGCTGTGATGGAACAACGACCAGGCATGTTGCAGCAGGATATCGCGCAACATGCTGACATCGCTGGCTGCCAACGCATGGTGAATGGCTTCCGCCGGGTACCCGAGCGCCAGCCATCCTTCTGCCGCCGCATGGTGCAGGCCTGGCAGTTCCAGCGCCAATTCCCACTGGCAACGCTGGCGCAGGAACGAGGCAAACAGCGGGTGGAAACAGAACCACTCGCCGGTGTCGTCCATACGGTGAATAAACAGGCCCTGGCGCTCAAGCTCTTCCAGGCGCTGCTGGCCGTTGTCTTCCCCGGTCAGGCGAACGATCAACGCGTCGTTCATCGAACGCAAAACCGAGCAGCGCAACAGGAACGCGCGGGCATCGGCATCAACGCGATCCAGCACCTCATCCACCAGATAATCGGACAGGTGGCTGGCGTTCAGCCCGGCCAGACGTTTGGCAGATTGCTGAGCGGAAGAGGTGGATTGGCGGGCGGAGAGCGCGATTAGCTGTAAGGCGGTTGCCCACCCCTCCACTTCGTCACACAGACGGCTGCTGTCATTGTGCTCCAGCGGGGAGGTAAGGCGGCAGTCAAAGAACTGTTTCGCCTCCTGATGATTAAAAGCCAATTGGCGCGTGCTCAGCTCTAACAGCTGATCGCGTACGCGAAGATTGGCGATCCCCAGGGGAGGCAGAGTGCGGGAAAGGATCAGCAGCGTCAGATTTTCTGGCTGGTGGCGCAGGAAGAAACGCATTGCTTCATGGATCTGGTCATTGGTGATCAGGTGGTAATCGTCGATCACCAGGTACAGCGGCTGGTGCCAGTCAGACAGCTCGATAAACAGCTGGGCAAACAGCGCCGAAAGGTTGGCGTATTGGTGTTTCTGGCTTAATGCCTCGCTTTTCACGCAGTGGCCAGTGGTAGCCTGTTGCAGCGCGGCGATCAGATAGCTGGCGAAGCGCTCCGGCTGGTTGTCGCTCTCGTCCAGAGAGTACCACCCCAGATCCGATTTGCCCGCGGCCCATTGTGCCACCAGCGTGGTCTTACCGTATCCTGCCGGGCAATTGACCAATGTCAGGCGATAGTTAGCCGCACCAGCCAGCTTCGCCAGCAGACGATCGCGTACCACGGTATTTTGCAGCCGTACCGGACGGCTCAGTTTTGATGGGATCAGCATAATATTCCAGGTGTAAAGTGCGGTTCCCGCCGCCGAAGGACTGCCCGAAGGAATTTATTTCACCGTGTTCCTGTCTCGGGACCGGGTTGAGTTAATTATTTTGTAGCTCGTAATTAATCCCCCTCTTTAACTTCGAACATCGTCAACGGTAATGCAACAAGCTTGCGCTTTGGCTTGAAGTTAAATTGCTATTGATCACACTTTTTTATGTTTGCCCTCGGTTCAGCTCTAACTGCGCTTTACATCGCGCCTGATTACCCTCAGAAATTACCCTGTTTTTCGGCCGTTAGTGGACGAGTACAAAACTTCATCAGCTATCATAACTGTGCTAACGTCCTAAGGTTTGCCGTCGATTTTATGCTCACCGGTGATATCGATGGGCTTTCTTACCGCACGCAAGGGGGCTTAAAAAGTGCCTGAGATCACAGTTTCAGCTACGCCCCAATCCTCCTCCCCAGCTAATCCCCAGGCGGGATGATGCCATTGCGGGTTCTCCCCGGCACGATAGTGAAAAAATTGGCCCATTTACTACCCAATGGAACTCAAGTTGCCGCTTGAAAGACGACGGGTACACCGGATAGAGAGTTTTACCTATGTCACAGCCTATGCTCAAAAAGGACGTTTTTCTGGCTGCACTGACTCGTCAGTGGCAGCGTTTTGGCCTCAGCTCCGCACAGCAGATGACTCAGCATCAATGGTGGGAGGCCGTAAGTGCCGCTCTCGCCGAACAGCTGGCCGCGCAGCCTGCACCGCGTAAAAGCAGCAAGTCGTTGCGCCATGTAAACTACATCTCGATGGAATTCCTGATTGGCCGCCTGACGGCCAATAACCTGATCAACCTTGGCTGGTATGACACCGTTGAGGCGGCGTTGGCAGAGCAGGACGTCAAGCTGGCCGATCTGTTGGAGCAGGAAACCGATCCGGCGTTAGGTAACGGTGGCCTGGGGCGTTTAGCCGCCTGTTTCCTGGACTCGATGGCCACGGTGGAGCAACCGGCTACCGGCTATGGGCTGAACTATCAATACGGGCTGTTCCGTCAGTCGTTCAAAGAGGGGCATCAGCAAGAGGCGCCGGATAACTGGCAGCGCGAGAGCTACCCGTGGTTCCGCCATAATGCGGCGTTGGCCGTGGATGTCGGGATTGGTGGTAAGGTAGAGAAACTGGCCGATGGCCGCGAACTGTGGCACCCGGAGTTTACCCTGCGTGGGGAAGCTTGGGATCTGCCGGTGCTGGGCTTCCGTAACGGAGTCACTCAGCCGCTGCGACTGTGGCAGGCAACGCATAGTCATCCATTCGATCTGGGGGATTTCAACGACGGCAAATTCCTGCAGGCGGAAAAGCAGGGCGTAGAAGCCGCCAAGCTGACCAAAGTGCTCTATCCGAATGACAACCATCAGGCTGGCAAACGCCTGCGCCTGATGCAGCAGTATTTCCAGTGTGCCTGCTCGGTGGCCGATATTCTGCGTAAGCACCATCTGGCCGGGCGCAAGATTGAAGAGTTGCCGAAGTACGAAGTGATCCAACTCAACGACACCCACCCAACCATCGCCATTCCAGAGCTGCTGCGTATTCTGCTCGATGAGCACCAACTGGATTGGGATGCGGCCTGGGCGATCACCAGCAAGACCTTTGCCTACACCAACCACACCCTGATGCCGGAAGCTCTGGAGTGCTGGGATGAGAAACTGGTCCGCAGCCTGCTGCCGCGCCACTTCTCTATCATCAAGCAGATCAATGCCAACTTTAAGCGGTTGGTAGACCAACACTGGCCGGGCGATGAGGCAGTGTGGGCCAAGCTGGCGGTGCACCACAACAAGCAGGTGCGCATGGCCAACCTGTGCGTGGTCAGCGGCTTTGCGGTGAACGGTGTGGCCCAGCTGCACTCGGACCTGGTGGTAAAAGATCTGTTCCCGGAATATCACCAGCTGTGGCCGAACAAATTCCACAACGTCACCAACGGTATTACGCCGCGCCGCTGGCTCAAGCAGTGTAACCCGGCATTGTCAGGCCTGATCGATACCACCCTGAAAGTGGAGTGGGCCAACGATCTTGATGCGCTGAAGGGCTTGGAAAAATACGCTGAAGACGCCGCTTTCCGCGAGAAGTACCAGCAGATTAAACGCGATAACAAGGTGGTCCTCGCCAACTACGTGCAGAGCGTAATGGGGCTGACGCTCAATCCAGACGCGATCTTCGACGTGCAGATCAAACGCCTGCACGAGTACAAGCGCCAGCATCTGAACCTGCTGCACATTCTTTCGCTGTATCGCCAGCTGCGGGATAACCCGGATCTGGACATCGTGCCACGCGTATTCCTGTTTGGTGCCAAAGCCGCGCCGGGCTATTACCTGGCGAAGAACATCATCTATGCGATCAATCAGGCCGCAGAGAAGATCAATAACGATCCGATCGTCAAAGATCGCCTGAAAGTGGCCTTCATCCCTGATTACCGCGTTTCCGTCGCTGAACTGATGATCCCGGCGGCGGACATTTCCGAGCAGATCTCCACCGCCGGTAAAGAAGCGTCGGGCACCGGGAATATGAAGCTGGCGCTGAACGGCGCACTGACCGTTGGCACGCTGGACGGAGCCAACGTCGAGATCGCCGAGCAGGTCGGCGAGGACAACATCTTTATTTTCGGCAACACCGTGGAGCAGGTCAAAGCGCTGTTGGCCAAGGGTTATGATCCGCTGAGCTATCGCAAAAAAGACAAACACCTGAAGGCAATCCTGGATGAACTGGCTAGCGGCGCATTCAGTCACGGTGACAAGCACGCCTTCGATATGATGCTGCACAGCCTGTTGGAAGGTGGCGATCCGTATCTGGTGCTGGCGGACTTTGCTTCCTACTGCGAAGCTCAACGGCAGGTAGACAAACTGTATCGTGACCGCGACGAATGGACGCGCCGCACTATCCTTAACACCGCGCGCGTCGGCATGTTCAGCTCGGATCGTTCGATCCGTGACTATCAGCAACGCATTTGGCAAGCCAAGCGTTAAGGAGTGCGAATGAGTAAAGGTATCGATCAGGTAGCAGCCCAGGCTGGGATTGCTGCCGATTACATCAATGCCCACGGCCAACGCCAGGCGATTTCGCCGGAAACCAAACGCAAGCTGTTGGCGGCGATGAACCCGGCGTCGTTGCAGCCGTCAACGGCTCCCTTGCCGCTGGTTAAAGTCTTTTATCATGGTAACCCGGTGGCGCTGCCGCTGGGGGGAGATGGCGAGTTTCAGTGGGTATTGTTGCGTGAGGACGGTAGCCAGCAAGAAGGCCGTGCCAGTGCGCACAAAACCCTGACTCTGCCTGGCAAGTTACCGCTGGGTTATCACCAGCTCACGTTGTCACAGGGGGAGCAGCAATGGGCCTGCCGGCTGATTGTCGCCCCCAAGCGTTGCTACGAGCCGGATGCCTTGTTGACCGGCAAGAAGCTGTGGGGAGCCTGTGTACAGCTCTACACGCTGCGTTCCGAGCGTAACTGGGGGATTGGCGACTTTGGCGATCTGCGGGCGATGGTCGGTGAGGTGGGTGAACGCGGCGGCGCCTTTATCGGGCTCAACCCGATCCACGCGCTGTATCCGGCCAGTCCGGAAAGCGCCAGCCCTTATAGCCCGTCTTCGCGCCGCTGGTTGAACGTGGTGTATATCGACGTCAACGTGGTGGAGGATTTCCAGCTCAGCCAGGCTGCGCAAAAATGGTGGCAGAAGGCTGCGACGCAGAAGCTGTTGGCCAAGGCGCGTAGTAGTGAGCTGGTGGACTACAGCACGGTAACGCAGCTGAAGCTGGCGGCGTTGAAGTTGGCTTTCCCGCATTTCCAGGCCCGCAAGCCGCAGGATGCGCTGAAGCAGGAATTTGAGCGCTTCGTCGGCGAAGGGGGCAGCAGCCTGTATCAGCAGGCAACGTTCGACGCGTTACATGCCCATCTCAGTGCCAAAGACAGCACTATGTGGGGATGGCCAGCCTGGCCGGAGGAGTATCAGCAGGGTAACGGCCCGGCAGTGGAAACCTTCTGTAAGCAGCATGAGGATGAGGTTACCTTCTACCTGTGGCTGCAATGGTTGGCGGCCAGCCAGTTTGCCGAGTGCTTCGGCCAAAGCCAGCAGTGCCAGATGCCGATTGGCCTGTACCGCGATCTGGCGGTCGGGGTGGCAGAGGGCGGGGCGGAAACCTGGTGTGAACGCGAGCTGTATTGCATGCAAGCCTCGGTGGGTGCTCCGCCGGATATTCTCGGGCCGCTGGGGCAAAATTGGGGCCTGCCGCCGATGGATCCGCATGTGATGGTGGCGCGGGGTTATCAGCCGTTTATCGATTTGCTGCGGGCCAACATGACCAGCTGTGGCGCCTTGCGTATCGATCACGTGATGGCGATGCTGCGTTTATGGTGGATCCCTTATGGTGAAACGGCCGATCACGGTGCCTATGTGAAATACCCGGTTGACGATCTGCTGGCGTTGTTGGCCTTGGAGAGTCAGCGCCATCGTTGCATGGTGATTGGGGAGGATTTAGGGACCGTGCCGGTGGAGATCGTCGGCAAACTGCGTGATAGCGGCGTCTATTCCTACAAGGTGCTGTATTTCGAGCACGATGCGGAGAAGCAGTTCCGTGCGCCGCAGTCTTATCCGGTGCAGGCAATGGCGACCATTACCACCCACGATCTGCCAACGCTGCGTGGCTATTGGCAAAGCGGCGATCTGACGCTCGGCAAGCAACTGGGGCTATACCCGGATGCGGAAGTGCTCAAAGAGCTGTTTGCCGATCGTGAACGGGCCAAGCAAGGGCTACTGGACGGGCTGCATCGTTACGGCTGCGTACCGCAAAAGGTCGGCAAGAAAGCCTCGTTGTTGAGCATGAGCCCGTTGCTGAACCGGGGTCTGCAACGCTATGTGGCAGACAGCGCCAGCGCGCTGCTGGGCCTGCAACCGGAAGACTGGCTGGATATGGCGGAACCGGTCAATATTCCCGGCACCAGCGATCAGTACCCGAACTGGCGGCGCAAGCTGAGCCAGACCTTGGAAGCGATGTTTGACGATGCTGAGGTCAACCGTTTATTGAAGGATTTGGATAAGCGACGCAGGAAGGTTTCGGTAGGCTAAATGCATCGGGGCGGCTTACCGACCGCGATGGAGACAGGCAGGGCGCAAAACGGAATTGCGCCCTGACAGTTATCAGTAGTAGGAGTGTTCGCCGCGCTGGTGCTCGGTGAGATCGCGCACGCCTTTCAGTTCCGGGAACTTTTGCAGCAGCTCTTTCTCGATCCCTTCCTTCAGCGTCACGTCGACCATTGAACAACCGTTGCAACCGCCGCCGAACTGCAGGATGGCCAACGCGTCGTCGGTGATTTCCATCAGCGTCACACGGCCACCGTGGCCAGCCAACTGCGGGTTGATCTGCGATTGCAGCACGTACTCAACGCGCTCCATCAGTGGCGCATTGTCGTCAACTTTGCGCATTTTGGCGTTCGGCGCTTTCAGCGTCAGCTGTGAGCCGAGCTGATCGGTGACGAAGTCGATTTCGGCGTCGTCCAGATAAGGCGCGCTCAGCTCATCGACGTAAGCGGACAGCTTCTCGAACTTGAGTTCGGTATCTGTCGCTTCCACCGCGTCTGGCGGGCAATAAGAGACACCGCATTCGGCCGTCGGCGTACCCGGATTGATCACGAATACGCGGATTTGGGTGCCTTCTTCTTGGCTTGCCAACAGCTTGGCAAAGTGTTCCTGTGCAGCATCTGTTATACGGATCATAGCATTAGCTCAATAGTTGACTTCTATAGTAGGTTATAATACGCCCATTGCCGTGGTACTACAACGTGCGGCAAACGCACCAAATCTGCAATGATGCGACGCCCTGCTTCTGTAACAGTGTAGCGATTTCCGCCATGGTGCTGCCAGTGGTAACCACATCATCCAGCAGCGCCACATGTTTTCCTGCCAGGTTCTCATCACAACGAAAAGCCCCACGCAGATTACGCCGCCGCAGGCGCGCTATCAATTGCTGTTGTGGCGCGGTTGCCCTGATGCGGCGTAAGGCCGCAGGGCGATATTCGCAGCCCAACCAGCGGGCCAGTGGCAGGGCCAACAGCTCGCTTTGGTTATAGCCACGTCGCCAGCAGCGTTTATCCTGCAAGGGTACCGCTAAAATCACCTCCGGTCTGTTCAGATGTTGCTCTCGGTGCGCCTGCAGCCAGTGCAGCAGGATCAAACGAGCCAGAGTGGGAGCCAGTGCGGGTGTCTGCTGGAATTTGAAATTTTTCACCAGGGTGCTGATGGGCGGGCGATAATCCGAAACAAATACCAAGGCTTGCCAAGGGGGCGCCTTTTGCAGACATCGTCCGCAAGGCTGATGGGGATCGCCACTGGGCAAACCGCAAACCGGGCAGCAAGAGGGTTTGGCGGGCAACGTGCGTAGGCAGTAGCTGCAGATACCCTGTTGCATCAGCCGTAATGGTTGCCGGCATAGCCAACAGCGGCTGTGGATTGGTAGCATAGTCACCTCCGTTTTAGCAGGACAATAACTGATGACTGAGCTGTATTGGAAAACACTGGGAGAGGGCGATCGCGATCTTGTGCTGCTGCACGGATGGGGATTGAATGCCGAGGTCTGGGGTTGCACATTGGAGCGATTGGCTCCGCATTTTCGCCTACATCTGGTGGACTTGCCTGGCTATGGCCGCAGCCAGGGCTATGGGGCCGTCTCGTTAACGGAGATGGCAGAGATACTGCTGGCCGCAGCACCCAAGCAGGCTTATTGGCTGGGGTGGTCCCTTGGTGGATTGGTTGCCGGGCAGATCGCCCTTATGCAGCCTGAGCGGGTAACCGGGCTGATCACCGTAGCTTCTTCGCCCTGCTTTACGGCGCACGACCCGTGGCCGGGGATCCGCCCGGAGGTGCTCAGTGGCTTCCAGCAGCAGCTCAGCCATGATTTCCAGCGCACCGTGGAACGTTTTCTGGCGTTGCAAACGTTGGGCACGGAAAGCGCTCGTCAGGATGCGCGCCAGTTGAAAACCGTAGTGCTTAATCAGCCGATACCGGGCGTTGAGGTGCTGAACGGAGGCCTGGAGATGCTACGTACGGTGGATCAACGCCAATCGTTGGCGGCACTGACGATGCCGGTACTGCGTATTTATGGTTACCTCGACGGGCTGGTGCCGCGCAAAGTGGCTAGCCTGTTGGATGAATTGTGGCCAAACTCCACCTCGGAGGTGATCGCCAAAGCGGCCCATGCGCCGTTTATCTCTCACCCCGAAGCATTCGCTAACATTATTAATCAATTTGTTGCAACCGAGTAATGGCGCGGTCTGGCGGCGATATCTCATTGATTACAGATTATAAACGCACAAAACGGCGGTAAATTTTTAACCAATAAGTGGATAAAAACTAAACCTGTTCGATACTTGAAGGGGTAAATGCGTGGCTACAAGGTGAATATAAGCTTATCAATCTTCACTTTGGCGATTTGTTTCTGGGCAGAGGGAGCTTCGTCAGGGAAAGCAACGAAGCTGTTAGACGTCGCAGTAGCCAAGCTCGATGACGCATTTGTTGTGAGTCGCTTTCATAAAAATCCAATTTATCCATTGAGAGGTATTATCATGAAATCATTGAAGATGATCGTTGCGGCGTTGATTGTAGGTTCAGTGTCTTTCGGTTCGATGGCTGCAACCTTGCTAACTAAGGACGAGCTGGATAAGAACCCAGGCAAGTATGAGAAAATTGGTACCGTGTCTTCAACAGCACAGGCCACCGATCCGATGGACTTGAAAGATGAATTGTCCAAACTGGCCGATGAGAAAGGGGGCCAATACTATGTCGTGCTGGCTGCCCGTGAGCACGGCAAGTTCAGCGCCGTAGCGGATGTGTATAAAGACAAGCAATAATCTTCAAGTAGGGGGTGCAGGCAAACTATTGCGCCCCTGTATTCACCCCTTCAAACGATAAATCACCGTGTTACAAGCCAGCCCTTCTGGGCAACTCTTACAGCTGCCGCTCAGGCATTCGCTGCTATCGAGCTCAATACGTTCAACTTTCCCCATCGCGGTCAAACGTTGCAGCATTGCTTCAACCAATGGCAAGGGCGTTGCCAACTGCTGACTCAGCTGTTGCGCCTGAGCGCTGCCCCGAAGGGCAAGCGCATCACGGATTTGCAGCAGGCTGGCCATTAGTGGCAGTCACCCGAACTTTGACAACAGGACGCCGAGGTGGCGCTACGCAAACGGATCGTTACGCGGCTACGAGCCTTGCGCAAGCCCAATAGTACCAGCGCATTGAACAGCAGCACGATCAGGATCGCTGTCGCGCTGTATTGCGGATGTTGGCTGAAGGTCGCGATCTGATAGAACAGCGTTGCCAGCGAATAGGCCACGTTCAGCCCCCACAGGATGGAGAAGGTCATCCAACCCCGGCTGGACTCACGTGCAATAGCGCCCATCACCGAAACGCAGGGAACGTACAGCAACACGAAAATCAGATAGCTGTAGGCAGAGATTGAAGTGCCAAATTTGCTACTCATAACGCCCATTGAGCCCACGCCCATCTCACCATCGCCCTTGCTGGCTTCGATAGGGTTGGAGAGTACGCTCAGGCTGAAGGTGCTCTTCAGGCCCTGCCAGGTTTCATTGACGGCAGTGCCTAGCTCATCAAGCAGGTTGAAGTTGGCGGCATCGAAGTGCTCATTGGTGATGTTCTCTGCGGTGTACAGCGTGTTGAGCGTTCCGACCACCACTTCTTTGGCCATCGCCCCGGTTACCAGCCCGACGGTTGCTTGCCAGTTATCATTGTGTACGCCCATTGGCTGCAATAATGGCGTCAGCACTTTGGAAACCGAGGCCAGCGCTGAATCATTGATACTGTCTACCGGCTGCCCGCTGAACGAGAAGCTGTTCAGGCCGCCAATAAAGATGCTGGCAATCACGATCACTTTCCCGGCGCGCAGCACAAAACCTTTCAGGCGTTGCCAGGTTTGCAGCAACAGGCTTTTCAGATGCGGCACGTGATAAACCGGCAGCTCCATCACGAACGGTGATGCTTCGCCGCGCATGATGGTGTATTTCAGCACCAGGCCGGTGAGGATCGCCACCACGATGCCGAGCATATACAGCGAGAACACCACGCCCGCGCCATCCTGGCCGAAGAAGGCCGCGGCGAATACGGCAAAGATTGCCAAACGCGCGCCGCAGGACATAAAGGGGGCCATCATGATGGTGATCAGGCGTTCACGTGGGGCATCCAAGGTGCGTGCGCCCATAATGGACGGCACGTTACAGCCAAAGCCGACGATCAGCGGCACAAAGGATTTACCCGGCAGCCCGAGCGCCTGCATCAGGCGGTCCATCACAAATGCCGCTCGCGCCATATAGCCGGAGTCTTCCAGGAATGACAGGAACAGATACATCATGCCGATCTGGGGAACCAGCGGCAGCACGGTATTGATACCGCCCCCCACGCCCTGCGCCAGGAAGACGGTCAGCCACTGCGGGAAATGCAGGGTATAACCGATCCACTGGATGCCCTGAATAAAGATGGCCGCCGAACCGAGATCGAAGATTGGTTGCAGTGCGCCACCGATGTTGATCGCCAATACGAACATGATGTACATCACCAGCAGGAAGATCGGCACCCCCAGCCAGCGGTTGAGGATCACCCGATCCAGTACCTCCGTCAGGCGGTTTGGCAATGCCAGCTTGGAGTTGCTGACCGCATCGCAGATAGTGGCGATCGACTGGTAGCGGGCATCGGCAATTACCAGCGCGGGATCTTCCTGCTGCTGCTGTTGCAGCGCTTGCCTGGAATGAGCCAGCAGATCGGTGGCGTTCCCGGCTAACTGATGGCTGTAGATGTCGCCCTCCAGCATTTGCAGGGCCAGCCAGCGGCGTTGTTCGGTGGGCAACTGTTGAGGCATGGCCTCGGTCAGCGTAGCGATTTCGTCTAACAGCAGCGGCGGATAGGCCACCAGCGCTTTTAACTCATTGAAGCGGTGATTGTCGATGGTCTGTTTCAGCAGGCCAATGCCGTCGGCCTTGGTGGAAACCATGGATACCACCGGGCAGCCAAGGCGCTCGGCCAGGGCGGCGACATCGATCTCAATATTCTGGCTCTTGGCAATATCTTGCATGTTCAAGGCCACGATGCACGGAATACCCAGCTCCAGCAGTTGCAGCGTCAGGTAGAGGTTGCGTTCCAGATTGGAGGCATCGACCACGTTGATCAGCATATCCGCATCGCCGCTCAGGATGTAGTGACAGGCGATCTGCTCATCCAGCGAGGTTTGTTCGGAGATGGTGGTGAGCGAGTAGGTGCCTGGTAAATCAACCAGCGTAACCTGCGACTGCGGCGTCGTAAACTGGCCCTCTTTACGCTCAACCGTCACCCCGGCCCAGTTACCGACCCGCTGGCGTGCTCCGGTGAGCTGGTTGAACAGCGTCGTCTTGCCCGAGTTCGGGTTACCGATTAAGCCAATAGTGATTTTTTTCATAAACCAACGTGATATCAGTAAATTAAGTATCGGCCGTGTTTGCACACGGCAACTGCCTGAGGCGGGGACAGCGCGTTACGCTTGGCTATCTAGCAGGATCAGGTCTATATCTTTTTTCCGCAGTACCAGGCTAACGCGGCGAGTCTTTATTTCTATCGGATCGCCAAATGGTGCCACGCGTACCACATCAAACTGCGAGCCGGGCAGCATGCCAAGCGACAGTAATTTCTGGCGGTAGGCCGGGCTAATCTCGCTGGAGAAACCGGTAATTTTATAGGTATGTTTAGGAAGCAGCTGCATATTGCCTTCTCAATGCGTTGAGCATTCCCACAGGAATGACACCTTCAGAACATTTGCTGCCCAGACTACCTGTGAAAAGGTGTATGGGGCCAGGAGCGCCGAGCCAAAAACAGAGCAATGAATACACAGAATCATAGTGATAACAATTATCGTATTCAATACGGAATGTATGGGCAATTGTAAATGCTGTCATATCTGCAATGGACGCCTTGCCAGCTCCTGTTTTAGCACTAAGCCAAACGCACTGCAAATGAGTGCAAAAGGTTAATTAAGTTGCAAATTTGTGCATTTTCTTGCGGTAATGAAACAGTTGTAGCTCTATTGGCGTGGCTGAAAGTTTTATGGCGCAGATCTGGCAACATCGCCTGCTGTAAATGAGAGGGGTAAGTATTTGTGTTTACGACACAATCGACGAACTGAAAAGGTGGTGTTAATAAGGGTGTTAACAACGGAGTATTTTTACCGGAGTGCGGGCTTTAAGCGATAGCTCGAAATCGGGTGGCAAAATAATCGCCATTTTATTGCGGTAGGTCAAAATTGTTGGGGTGGCGCTAGAAGGGCAACTGGCAAAATTGCCTTCATTTCTGCCATCACTCACCTATAAACTTCACTGGCACAGCCGTCGTCAACCAGACCCCATTATCAGCCTGATAAAATCTAAAACCATTTTGGTACATTGCCAGGGCATCAATGGTTAACACAATAGGCTTGCCATGCCGTTGGCCAACGGCGGTCGCTGTAGTGATATCAGCGGATAGATGCACATACTGACGGGAGCCAGCGAGCAATCCGTCTTGATTAATTGAAGCGATAAAACGTGTTGCCGTGCCATGGTAAAGGTACTGTGGCGGGGTCTGTTCCTGATAGCTGATATCAACCTGTTTTGAGGAGTGCCCCTGTACAGCGCGGATATAACCACCATCATCAGAAATAGAGAAGCGCTTCTTGTCGCTGTTCTCTACAACCGATCTTAGTAGCTGCAGGTCAAGTATCCTACCCTTTTTAGCTGCACAGGCGATAAGCGAGTCGAGATTTGCCCATCCTTCACTGTCCAGCGCTAAACCGATAGATTCTGGTTGGTGGCGTAATACATAGCTTAAAAACTTGCTCACTTCCTGATTTTGATGACTCATTTCACATTCCTTGTTGTTAGTATCCGCATATTACTGGGTAATCTATGGCTGGTGTCAATCAAGAGAGCAATTTTGCTGACGCTATGTAAGGTGGGATGCCATCCCCGCTAGTGGATTGATGACTAATTTACCTACGAACTCCAGAAGTCCATAGTTGAATACATGGATCTCATCGACCGTAATAAATCCGCGCTGTCTCTTGAGCGCAGAACCGATCAAGAGACAGCCGAAGGAGGGGATAAGGGTTTATCCCCTCAGCTCATTATTTCTTGCCAAATGCGGCGGCCAGCGCGTCACCCATAGCGCTGTTACCTGCCGGGGTGCTGTTGCGTGGTTTAGGCTTATTAGCCGCTGGGCGTGAGTTTTTATCGCGAGCTGGAGCGCTATTATTGCCCCCGCCACGGCGTGGTGAACCTTCACCCGGTTGCTCATCCAGGCGCATGCTCAGCGCGATACGCTTACGCTGCAGATCCACCTCCATCACCTTCACCTTGACGATATCACCGGCTTTTACCACGGTATGCGGATCTTCAACGAACTTGTCCGCCAGTGACGAGATGTGCACCAGGCCATCCTGATGGACGCCGATATCAACAAAGGCACCAAAGTTAGTGACGTTGGTGACCGAACCTTCCAGGATCATACCCACTTGCAGGTCGTTGAGGGTTTCCACCCCTTCGGCGAAGGTAGCCGTTTTGAATTCCGGGCGTGGGTCGCGGCCCGGTTTTTCCAGCTCTTTCAGGATGTCGGTGACCGTTGGTACGCCGAATTTCTCATCGGTAAAGTCGCTGGCTTTCAGGCTGCGTACCGCGCTCGGGTTGCCCATCAAATCTTGCAGAGCCTGGCGGGTTGCGGCCAGAATGCGTTCCACCACCGGGTAGGTTTCCGGGTGAACGGTTGACGCATCCAGCGGGTTATCGCCGTGGTTGATGCGCAGGAAGCCCGCGCATTGCTCGAAGGCTTTTGGCCCCAAACGGCTCACTTTCAGCAGCTGTTCACGGTTGCTGAAGCGGCCATTCTCATCACGCCAGGTGACGATATTCTGCGCCATCATGCGCGTCAGGCCAGCTACGCGGGTCAGCAGCGGCACGGAGGCGGTGTTCAGATCAACGCCAACGGCGTTCACACAGTCTTCCACCACCGAGTCCAGCTTCTTGGCTAACTGGCTTTGGCTGACGTCGTGTTGGTATTGGCCCACGCCGATAGATTTAGGGTCGATCTTCACCAGTTCCGCCAACGGATCTTGCAGACGGCGGGCGATGGAAACCGCACCGCGCAGCGAAACGTCCAGGTTCGGGAACTCCAACGCGGCCAGCTCGGAAGCGGAATACACCGAAGCTCCGGCCTCGCTGACGATCACTTTCTGGGCTTTAACGTCCGGGAACTGCTGCTGCAGCTCGGCAAAGAAACGCTCGGTCTCGCGGGATGCGGTGCCGTTACCGATGGCAACCAGCTCAACCTTGTGTTTGATACACAGCGCGGCAACGACCGCAGCGGCTTTGGCTGCCTGCCCGGTATGCGGATAGACGGTATCGGTGGCAACCAGCTTGCCGGTGGCATCTACCACCGCCACTTTAACGCCGGTGCGCAGGCCAGGATCCAGGCCCATGGTAGCGCGCATACCGGCCGGAGCGGCCATCAGCAGGTCGTGCATGTTGCGGGCGAAAACGTTGATCGCTTCGTCTTCCGCACGCTCACGCAGGGTACTCATCAGCTCGGTTTCCAGATGCAGCAACACCTTGATACGCCACGTCCAGTTAACCACGGATTTACGCCAGGCATCTGCCGGCGCGTTGTTCAGGCGCAGGTTGAGATGGTTGGTGATAATCAGCTCGCCCTGGCTTTCACGCGGGGTTTCTTCAAACTGCGGATCGGCGTTCAGCGCCAGTTGCAGCACGCCTTCATTGCGGCCACGGAACATCGCTAGCGCACGGTGCGAAGGCACTTGCGCAATAGGCTCATGGTGATCGAAGTAGTCACGGAATTTCGCGCCTTCCTCTTCTTTTCCCTCGACAACCTTGGACACCAGATGGGCGTTTTTCCACAGGTAGTCACGCACCTTGGCCAGCAGGGCAGCGTCTTCGGCAAAGCGTTCCATCAGGATGTAGCGTGCGCCGTCCAGCGCCGCTTTGACGTCTGCCACGCCCTTCTCGGCATCGACAAACCCTTCGGCCAGTTGCTCTGGCTGCTGTTGCGGATCTTGCCACAGGGAGTCTGCCAGCGGTTCCAGACCGGCTTCAATAGCGATCTGCCCTCGGGTGCGGCGTTTCGGTTTGTAGGGGAGGTAAAGGTCTTCGAGTTCGGTTTTGCTTTGCGTGGCGTTGATTGCCCCCGCTAACTGCTCGGTCAGTTTACCCTGATCTTCAATGGACTTGAGAATGGTTTGGCGGCGATCTTCCAGTTCACGCAGATAGCCCAGACGAGTCTCCAACTGACGCAGTTGGGTATCATCCAGGCCCCCGGTGACTTCCTTACGATAGCGTGCGATAAACGGCACGGTATTACCTTCATCCAGCAGACGGATGGCGGAGTCAACTTGCTCCGGGCGGGCCTGCAGTTCGGTTGCAATAATGCGGCTCAGTGGATCAGTCATAAGTCAGGTATCTGTTAGCAGCGATAATCGATAGGGGGATAGTTATACGTTTTGCAGGGGGAAAATGCCAGTCCAGAGGGCCGAGGTTTTGATGGGCGCAGCATGCGGCGCCCCTAAGGTCTCAACTATTCTTCGTCTTTGATATATTCGATCTCGTTGACCGTCCAGTAGGCAATACCTGCCGGGGTCTCAACCGTAGCCGTATCTCCCACCTCTTTTTTCAGCAAGGCGCGAGCCATGGGTGAGTCGATGGAGATGTAGTCTTTACGGCCAAAGATTTCGTCGTAACCCACGATGCGAAAGCGTTTGGTATCGCCATCGTCATTCTCGATCTCTACCCAGGCCCCAAAGAACACCTTGCCCGCCTGCTGCGGCGAATAATCGACAATTTTCAGTTGCTCAAGGCACTTGGTGAGATAACGTACTCGACGATCGATCTCACGCAGCCGCTTCTTATTGTATTGGTAATCGGCGTTTTCACTTCGGTCGCCCAGGCTGGCGGCCCAGGTGACTTTCTTGGTCACTTCCGGGCGGTCTTCACGCCACAGAAAATCCAATTCTTTTTTGAGCTTGTTGTAACCCTCACGGGTGATCAGCAATGTTTTCATCGTCATCCATCATCAAATCACAGGAGCAGTGGGCATTCTCGCATAAAGCGGCCACCATATCCGTTGGCGTTTTTTTTATAAACCTGAGGTACACTGCCAATTCGCCAGTCTTGCGGTTTTCTGCCAAGAGTGTACATCATACGCAGCGGGAAGTTGTTTACCGATCTGCCGCTCCGGTTTAAGTGAAAATTGTTGATATTTGGGCAAAAGAATAAGCTTTGTAACAATTTCGGCTAGAATATATACCATTAAACGCTGTCAGTAATGATTGAGTTTTTGAACAATACGAGGCTGTTGCCAAATAGCCGCCAGCGGTGCCAATGCATAAGTGCGGGCCACAGTCTAGAATCAGGCAATACAGCCTTTGGGAGTCAGACAATGCAAGAGAATCACAAGATTCTGGTCGTCGATGATGACATGCGCCTGCGCGCGCTTTTAGAGCGTTACTTAACCGAACAGGGCTTCCAGGTTCGCAGCGTTGCCAACGCTGAGCAAATGGATCGTTTGCTGACGCGTGAGTCTTTCCATCTGATGGTATTAGACCTGATGTTGCCGGGTGAGGATGGGCTATCCATTTGCCGCCGCCTGCGCAGTCAAAGCAACCCGATGCCGATCATTATGGTGACCGCCAAGGGTGAAGAAGTGGACCGTATCGTCGGGCTGGAAATCGGTGCCGATGACTATATCCCTAAGCCGTTCAACCCACGTGAACTGCTTGCCCGTATCCGTGCCGTGCTGCGCCGTCAGGCCAACGAACTGCCGGGTGCGCCTTCTCAGGAAGAGGCGGTGATCGCCTTTGGTAAATTCAAACTGAACCTCGGCACGCGCGAGATGTTCCGTGAAGATGAGCCTATGCCATTAACCAGCGGTGAATTTGCCGTGCTGAAAGCCTTGGTCAGCCACCCACGCGAACCGTTATCGCGCGATAAGCTGATGAATCTGGCCCGTGGCCGCGAATACAGCGCGATGGAGCGTTCCATCGACGTGCAGATCTCGCGCCTGCGCCGCATGGTCGAAGAAGATCCGGCACATCCACGCTATATCCAGACCGTTTGGGGTCTTGGCTACGTCTTCGTCCCGGACGGCAGTAAGGCATGAGGCGATTACGCTTTTCACCGCGTAGCTCGTTTGCCCGAACTTTGCTGTTGATCGTCACCTTGTTGTTCGTCAGCCTGGTGACGACCTATCTGGTGGTGCTTAACTTCGCCATCCTGCCCAGTCTGCAGCAGTTCAATAAGGTATTGGCGTACGAAGTTCGTATGCTGATGACCGATCGGCTGCAACTGGAGGACGGTACCTTGCTTGAGGTGCCGCCAGCGTTCCGCCGCGAGATCTACCGCGAGCTGGGCATTTCGCTTTATACCAACGCGGCTGCTGAAGAGAGCGGCCTGCGCTGGGCGCAACACTACCAATTCCTTAGCCAGCAGATGGCGCAGCAACTAGGTGGCCCGACCGACGTCCGCGTCGAGGTTAACAAAAACTCCCCGGTGGTCTGGCTGAAAACCTGGTTGCAGCCAGATATCTGGGTGCGCGTCCCGCTGACCGAAATCCATCAAGGCGATTTCTCGCCGCTGTTCCGCTACACCCTGGCGATTATGCTGCTGGCGATAGGCGGCGCCTGGCTATTTATCCGCATTCAGAACCGCCCTCTGGTGGAGCTGGAGCACGCCGCCTTGCAGGTAGGCAAAGGCATTATTCCGCCGCCGTTACGTGAGTATGGTGCCTCTGAGGTGCGCTCGGTAACCCGGGCCTTCAACCAGATGGCCTCTGGGGTGAAGTTGCTGGCCGACGATCGCACGCTGCTGATGGCGGGGGTCAGTCATGACCTGCGCACGCCGTTGACGCGTATCCGTCTGGCGACGGAAATGATGAGCGAGCAAGACGGTTATCTGGCGGAGTCGATCAATAAAGATATCGAAGAATGTAACGCCATCATCGAACAGTTTATTGATTACCTGCGTACCGGCCAGGAGATGCAAACCGAAATTTGCGATTTGAATTCCATTCTGGGCGAAGTGGTGGCCACCGAAAGTGGCTACGAGCGGGTGATTGAAACCGATATTCTGCCGGGTGAGCTGATGGTGGATGTGCATCCGCTCTCGATCAAACGTGCGGTGGTGAATATGGTGGTGAATGCGGCGCGCTATGGCAACGGCTGGATCAAGGTCAGCAGCGGGCGAGAACTGCAGCGCGGCTGGTTCCAGGTGGAGGATGATGGCCCCGGTATCAAGCCGGAAGAGCTGAAGCACCTGTTCCAACCCTTTGTGCGCGGCGACAGTGCGCGTAGCACCAGCGGCACCGGGTTAGGGTTGGCGATCGTGCAGCGCATCATTGACGCTCATGCTGGCGTGCTGGATATCGGCACCAGCGAGCGTGGTGGGCTGCGTATCCGAGCCTATCTCCCAATACCGATCGAGAAGAAAGAAACTTCCAGCGGGACCCCGCCAGCCAAAGAGAACGCCTGATATCCTGACTTAAGGCCGCAGCATTGTGGCCTGGTCAGGGCTTCGTGTTTCCTTCATATTCATCGCCAAAGGTGACATCGCGCGGTGGTTCCTCCCCGCGCGGCGGGATTTTCAACTCGACGCCGCCTAATTCGGCAAAGTGTTGATGCATCCAGGTTCCCAATCCATAACGCGGTGGCTTCTTCAGTAAGGTTTGTTTCAAGTCCATATGTGCCTCCTCCAGCCTTCAACGGGCGCAGCATTGCAGCGCCCCTCCAAATTGACCACAAGTGCAAGTCAGCCACGAATTCAAACCAACCTCAAGTGCAAATCAGCCAAAAATAGAAAAGGCGCGGAATTCCGCGCCTTGGCTTAGGAGGTAATCAACGCTATTACAGTTTCGGACCCGAGCTGACCAGTGCAGCGCCTGCCGGGGTATCGGTGTATTTGTCGAAGTTGGTGATAAAGCGGTTCGCCAGATCGTGCGCCTTCTCTTCCCACTGTTCTATGTTGGCATAGGTGGCACGTGGGTCGAGGATGGCCGGATCAACGCCTGGCAGGGCGGTAGGCATCGACAGATCGAAGATTGGCAGCGTGATGGTTTCTGCCTTATCGATTTCACCGTTGAGGATGGCGTCGATAATGCCGCGGGTGTCTTTGATCGAGATACGCTTACCGGTGCCGTTCCAGCCGGTATTGACCAGGTAAGCCTGGGCTCCGGCTGCCTGCATGCGCTTGACCAGCACTTCTGCATACTGGGTTGGGTGCAGTGACAGGAATGCCGCGCCAAAGCAGGCAGAGAAGGTTGGCGTTGGCTCGGTAACGCCGCGCTCGGTACCGGCCAGTTTGGCGGTGAAACCGGACAGGAAGTGGTACTGGGTCTGGTTGGCCGTCAGGCGTGATACCGGTGGCAGTACGCCGAAGGCGTCCGCAGTCAGGAAGATCACCTTGGTAGCGTGGCCCGCTTTGGACACCGGCTTGACGATATTGTGGATGTGGTAGATCGGATAGGAAACGCGGGTGTTCTCGGTTTTCGATCCGTCGTTGAAGTCCACGGTGCCGTCGGCCAATACGGTGACGTTTTCCAGCAGCGCATCACGCTTGATGGCGTGATAGATATCTGGCTCGGCTTCTTCCGACAACTTGATGGTCTTGGCGTAGCAGCCGCCTTCGAAGTTGAAGACGCCATCGTCATCCCAGCCGTGTTCGTCATCGCCAATCAGTTGGCGTTTCGGATCGGTGGACAGGGTGGTTTTACCGGTGCCGGACAGGCCGAAGAACACCGCCACGTCGCCTTTCTCGCCCACGTTGGCCGAGCAGTGCATGGAGGCAATGCCTTTAAGCGGCAGCAGGTAGTTCATGATGGAGAACATACCCTTTTTCATTTCGCCGCCGTACCAGGTGCCGCCGATCAGCTGCATACGCTCGGTCAGGTTGAATGCCACGAAGTTTTCCGAGTTCATTCCCTGCTGCTGCCAGTTCGGGTTGGTGCACTTGGCGCCGTTCATCACCACGAAATCAGGCTCAAAGCCCTGCAGTTCTTCATCGCTCGGGCGGATAAACATGTTTTTGACGAAATGCGCTTGCCAGGCCACTTCTGTGATAAAGCGGACTTTCAGGCGGGAGTCTGCGTTAGCACCGCAGAAGGTATCGACCACGAACAGGCGCTTGCCGGAAAGCTGCTCGGTGACCAATTTTTTCAGATCTGCCCAGACTTCAGGGCTGAGAGGTTTGTTATCGTTCTTGCCTTTACCTTGATCGGCCCACCAGACGGTGTCCCGGGTGATATCGTCACGGACGATGTACTTATCTTTTGGCGAACGGCCGGTGAAGATGCCGGTATCGACGGCAACGGCACCCAGATTGGTTACTACACCACGCTCAAACCCTTGCAGTGAAGGGTCCGTTTCTTCCTTAAACAGTAATTCATAACTCGGATTGTGAACGATTTCACCAACGTTATGAATTCCATAAGCGGCAAGATCCTGGTGGGTTATACCATTAACACGCATGTCACTACTCCTTGATCACAGAATTTCTGGCGACAATTGTAGGGATCCATGGCGATGTAACCGCGATAGGTATCAAATATTTAACGTATTAAACGTTTTTTAGTTACGTTATGAGATGTAGACCACGGAATAAAGCAAGCGTGCAAACGGCGAGGGCTGACGTGCGTCACAACTCGACGCACGTCACACCGCGGTGTTGCTTAATGCAGTTGGGTGTTGCTGTCGGCATTGCCGTTGTGGAGGGCGGCGATGTCTAACGCATCGAATACATAATGATTACCACAGTAATCACAGTGCATATCGATGTTGCCATCCTGTTCCAGCATATCGGCCACTTCTTCCGCTGGCAGCGTGATCAAGGCATCGGCACAGCGCTGGCGTGAACAGGTGCAGCGGAAGATCACGTCCTGAGGTTCGTACAGCGTAACCTCTTCCTGATGATAGAGGCGATACAGCACTTCGTTGGCCGGCAGGGTGAACAGCTCGTGATCCTTGATGGTGGCGGTCAGCTGCACCAGATGGTCGAAATCATCGGCATTGCCATCCTGAGCTGGCAGTACCTGCAGCAGCATACCGGCAGCCGCAGATTTGCCTTCAGCTTCACCGGTACGGATAAACAGGCGCGTTGGCAACTGTTCGGACTGGCGGAAATACCCTTCCAGACACTGGGCCAGCGTTTCACCTTCCAGACCCACCACGCCCTGATAGCGTTCACCTTCAGACGGGCTGATGGTGATCACCATAATGCCGTTACCCAGCATCTGGTGCAGGGTGCTGTCGGCCACAATCTCGCCTTCGACACGGGCTACACCACGCATCTCCTGGCGATTATTGCCGTTGATCACTGCCAGTTTCAGCGGGCCGTCGCCTTGCACCTGAACGGTAATGTCACCGTCGAACTTCAGCGTGGCGGTCAGCAGGCTGGTGGCTACCAGCAACTCGCCCAGCAGTTTTTGTACCGGTGCCGGATAATCATGGTTGGTCAGGATGTGCTGATAGGTTTCGCTGACGGTAACCAGCTCACCGCGCACCGCGTAGTTTTCGAACAGGTAACGGTGTAATTGGTCATGGTTGGACATAGTTTTCTCTCATTGAGGCGAGGGATTATTCCTGCTCGCCAAATTTAAATTTAATCAAATCGCGCCGCTCTTTCTTGTCCGGACGACGATCCGGATGCGGCATGGTCAGCGCATTCATCTTGCGTGCCAGCGCCACTTTCTCGCGATTGGCAATGCTGGCCTCGGTTTCCTGATACATCAGCTGCGCCTCGTCGGCTCCACGCCGTTGGCTATTGATGGCCAGCACGATGACAGTGCGTTCGTCGTTGCCCTGACGCAGCTTGATTTCGGCATTGATTTCAACGGCTTTACTCGGCTTGCCGCGCTGCCCGTTGTAGTGCACCTTGCCGCCGTCGATCATGTCACGGGCCAGTGCGCGGGTTTTGTAAAATCGGGCGGCCCACAGCCATTTATCCAGGCGAACGGCCTCATCCGGTGTTGCTTTGGCTTTCATTGCTCCCTCCGTTCCAAGGCCGGTATCAACTGGCGGTAGTCGCTCATCGACGGATAACGCTGGAAAGTTTTACTCGCCATGCTGGAATCCGGGTTCTGCACGCCAAGGCAGTAGCGGATACCAAACTTGCTTGCGGCATCCAGAATGGGTTCACCATCATCCACAAACATTGTGCGCTGCGGGTCAAAGCCGGTTTGTTGCTGAACTGCCTGCCACAGACGCTGATCTTCCTTTGGATAACCAAATGTGTGGGTGGAAAGTAATAAATCAAGGTGTCGATCCAAACCGGTGTGCTCAACCTTCACCGCCAGACTGTGTGGATGCGCGTTGGTGAGCAGGATGGTGCGCTGCCCGGCATCGCGTAACGCCTGCAAAAATGGCTGGGTATCTTCACGCAGCCGAGCGCGGTTACCGACTTCGCTGGTCATTTGATAGATATCCAGCCCTAGGCGTTCGCTCCAGTAATCAAAGCAATACCAGTTCATGGTGTGTTGCACGGACAGGTATTCCTGGTGAATGATTTTGCTGGCTTCGTCGAAGGGAATGTCTCGTTGCTTACTCAACGCCTGCGGTACCAGCGTTAGCCAAAAATGGCTGTCGAATTCAAGATCCAGCAGGGTGCCGTCCATATCCAGCAGTACGGTATCAATATCGTGCCAGTCAAACTCAGGAACCATGTACCAACTCCATAGGCGGGATAGCGGTATCCCGCGGATGATAAAAAACATACAACCTAGTATAGGCGGATGGCAGGTTGGAGGCTACGCCATCGGGCGTATGGACATCGGGGTGAGCTGCGGGTTGAAGCAACTGTCGTAATAGCGCTGGATATCGGCGAGGCGATGTTGGTTTTTGCGCCTGCGTTGTACCAACCGCCAGGAGTTGTAACCCAGCACGACGACCAACACCAGCAACAGCAGGCTGGTGCCAAGATAGCGCCACAGGGTCACGATATCCGGTTCACTATGCAGGGCGATATGCCGAGTGCCGTTGGCATCGACAAAGATATTGGTGATCACCCCGTTTGCCCGGAACGGCGTATGTAGCAACATGCTGCTAAGACGCTGTAGTTCTTTCCATTGGTCGAGTGAGTTGTATTCGTTCAGCGGCTGTGTGGGCAAGGGATAATCCACCAACTGCTTGCCTTCGTCACTGGTAATCAAAAAACCGCCCGGTGGTGGGCTGTTGAGGGCCGCAGCGGCCTGACGGGTTTCCCGCACCACGAAGGCAGAGGTAGCCGCGTTACTCAGGTTTTCCAGCGATTCAGCACTGACCGGACGCAGCAGGACGTTAACGCCTTCCAGCGCCCCGGATTTGGCCCGTTTCACCAGGTTGGCCCAGTTCTTGACGTTACCCAGATTGACCAGCGCATTCTTCAAGCGCACACAGTCGGCCTCCGTGCCACACAGGTCCTGCGTTTTCAATACGATATCCGCAAAGTCATCCAACAGGATCATGCCTGACTTTTCAATGGCGCTGGCCAACTGTGGGTTCACTTTCTGCTCGGCACCGCTTGGGTGCAGTTGCCGGTTGATGGTGGCCATCAGCGCAGCTGCTTTATCGATCACTTCCGATTCGGGCTGTGGCAGCGGGGTCGCCGTATTCCAGTAGATCCCAGAACAATCGAAAGGCATAAAGCTTGGCGCAGTGGCGCTGTTGTTGCCCGAAGGAACGTAGCACATGCCGTTGCCCTGAATTTTCAGCCTATCGCCGATATGCAGTGGAATGGCCTCCAGCGCTTGAACGCTGGTGACTTCCGTTTTCTGTGTGCCCTGTAACCACGCGGTGCTCAATTTAGCGGGTAGGCTGAGTGGAATGTAGATTAACAGTAACAACAGCACCACGAGCGAACTGGCCGCTAATACGGCGTTCTTGCCCCAATGCTGCAAGGGGAAGTTTTTCACTTCGTCATGCAGGGAAAGATAGTGCCCTTGACGTACCACCTGCCGGTTGAGGTAGATATCCACATTGGTGGTTTTACCCAGGTCTGCATTCAGGTAAGGCAACCAGTGCGGGGGGTAGATCAAATCGATAATGCCAAAAGAGATATTACTGATTTGCCCCTGATTGGACTCACCGAATAACCCCCAGCGCTTTGGCGTGCCGCGCAGACAGTGCACCTCTTTCAGCTCTTTTTCGCTCGGGCGGCGCAACAGATGCCAGCAGCTCCAGACGATCATCAGCACCGCTACCAGAATGATCCAGGGGATCACTACCACCGGACTGATCAGGCTAAGGAACAGCAGCAGTAGGGCAGCAGAGATGAGGGCCGCTTCCTTGACGCCGTTCGGCCGGTTAAGCTCATGTTCCTCGCGGGTTTCCTTGCGAATGTTCACCAACTCAATATGTTCGCTCTCTTCTTTGCGGATGGAGGCGTTCCTTGTCGGGGTTGTAGTCACTACCGGCGAAGGTGGGCTGTCGTAAATATGATCCAGCAGCGAATGGCCGTTGAGTGAGATCACCAGCGGTAGAGTCTGGGTCTTGATCACTTCGACATGGTTATCGGCGCTGATGTACTGCTCCCAAAACGGAGGAAGATGGATCTCTTCCGAGTCGAGATAGTAGCGCCAGTTGTTGGGTTCATCGCTTGCCAGACCATAGCGGGTAATGGCATGGGTGATCGGGTAAACGTTGTCGCTCTGTGCGGTCAACGCCAGCCGGGCAGAAGGCAGGGAAGCGGAACCTGACAGCAGTTTGTTGCCCAGGCGGTTTTGTTGGTTGAGGTAATTCTCGATAGCTGCCCGCTCTGGCGCGGTCAGTTTGCGGTGGTTAGGTTTGACGAACGGCAGGATACCTGCCAAGGCTGGCTGGGGGCGGAATTTAAACCACAAGTAGAGGCCAGCAGCGATCAGGCAGGCTAGCGCTAAGGCCAATATCAACGCTATTGTGCTCATGCTATTCTCGTCCTACACCCATGAAACCGCCAATCTTACGCAAAGCCAGACATTATACGGAGTTAACCGCCCAGAGATAGAATGACCCACCGTTTAGTTGTTATCCGGCTCTCATTCGTGGCTATCGTTAGGCATTTACCGTACGATTTTTTAACCTGCACGAGCATAGCAATCCTCATGGTGTCCGGATATCAGGATTATCCTATTTGCCTACCTGTTTTTTTATCCACCGGGATAGCTGCTGGTCAGGTTTGTTAAAAAAAAGTAAATTACAGGCTAAGCTCGTTGCGGAAATGGTTCCCATTAACGCACAATGTGATCAAGATCGAGTTTAGCCAGTGGTTGACCCTTTTGCTGTCTGCCACAACGCGCATATTATTATCCTGGTTACCTGCCTGAGAGTACTGAGTATTCAGTGTATTAGGCGGTTAACCTATTTGAGGCAATCATGGATAAACAGCTGCAAAAACCTAAAATTCTGAAAGTAGAAACGGTCGCGCGCTCGCGTTTATTTAACGTAGAGTCGGTCGATCTGGAGTTCAGTAACGGTGTGCGGCGGGTCTATGAGCGTATGCGCCCTTCGGAACGCGAAGCGGTGATGATTGTGCCGGTGATAGGGGATGATTTGCTGCTGATCCGTGAATATGCGGTAGGCACCGAATCCTATGAGCTGGGCTTCCCCAAAGGGCTGATCGATCCTGGCGAAGGAGTGTTGGAAGCCGCTAACCGCGAACTGATGGAAGAAGTCGGCTTTGGGGCCGGGCGCTTTGATTTCCTCAGCAAACTGACGATGGCACCTTCCTATTTTTCCAGCCAGATGAATATCGTGCTGGCACACGACCTCTATGCGCAAAGCCTGGAGGGGGACGAGCCAGAGCCGTTACCCCAGGTACGTTGGCCGATAGCCAACATGATGGCACTGCTGGCGGAACCGGACTTTCGTGAGGCGCGCAATGTCAGCGCATTGTTCCTGGCAGAGGCATTCCTGCGCGGTTCACGCTAACCCTCCATCGATTCATCTGCTGACAAATCCGCCTGGGCTCACAACATACGGCGCCCGCCGGTTAAGATAAAAAAATGGCCAGATTGCTCTGGCCATTGTCGTTTTTAGAACAGCTCGTGACTTTCGCCACCAGGGTCTGTCAGGGTGGTTCCGGCATCATGTACCGAGAACTCCGTGGGTTGAGTGCCTTCGATAAAGTACTCGGAACGGCTACCTCCGCCCCCGTTGGACAGTTTGCCGGTGCTCTTGTCGATGGTCACGCTGACAATCCCCGGCGGTGGAGTGACTTTCTGCTCTGGCAGGCCTTCCAGCGCCACCTTCATAAAATCATCCCAAGCCGGTTGAGCACTCTTCGCTCCACCTTCACCACCGGAAATCTGATCCGGGATGGCACCCGAAGCGGAGGCACGGCCAAGATTGCGGCGGTGATCGTCGAAACCGATCCACACCGATGTCACTGTTTCTGGGCCGTAGCCGGAGAACCAGGCATCTTTCGAACTGTTGGTGGTACCGGTTTTGCCGCCGATATCATGGCGTTTAAGATCGCGGCCTGCGCGCCAGCCGGTACCCATCCAGCCCGGTTCACCGAAGATATTGGTGTTCAATGCATCACGGATCAGGAACGACAGCGGGGTGCTGATCACATGTGGTGCATACTGCTGGTCGTTATCTTGCTGCATCTGGGCCGGGGTTACCTGCTCAAGCTGTGGCATCGGGACGTTGGCATTGTTGCCTTCCTGCGATACCGCCACGTTCTCGACGTTATCATCGGAAAGCATGGCTGAACGATGCGTATCGCCGTAGATCACCGGCAGGTTGCAGCTATCGCAGACCACTTTCGGTTTGGCTTCGAATACCGCGTTACCCGTATCGTCTTCGATCTTGGTGATGAAGTACGGGTCAACCAGATAGCCACCGTTGGCCAACACGGCATAGCCGCGAGCCACCTGTAGCGGGGTGAACGAAGCTGAACCCAGCGCCAGCGATTCCGAATGCACGATGTTTTGCGCAGGGAAACCAAAGCGTTGCAGATATTCAGCGGCATAGTCCACGCCCATGGCGCGCATTGCCCGCACCATCACCACGTTTTTCGATTGGCCTAGGCCTTGGCGTAGTCGGATAGGACCGTCGTAAGTAGGTGGCGAGTTTTTCGGCCGCCAGTCGGTACCGGCACCGGCATCCCAACGGGTGATCGGCAGATCGTTGAGGATGGTGGCCAGCGTCAGGCCCTTATCCATCGCCGCGGTATACAGGAACGGTTTGATGTTGGACCCCACCTGGCGCAGCGCCTGGGTTGCGCGGTTGAACTTGCTCTGGTTGAAATCGAAGCCGCCGACCAACGCCTTGATAGCGCCAGTATTAGGATCGAGCGACACCAGCGCCGAGTTCACGTCCGGCACCTGTGACAGCCACCAGTTGTCGTTAACTTTACGCACCCAGATCTGTTGGCCGGGCTGCACCACGTCGGTGACGCGCTTCGGCGTAGGGCCTTGCAGCGTATCGCTCTTGAACGCACGTGCCCAACGCATGCCAGACATGGGGAGCGCAATGCGGCTGCCATCGGCCAGCATGGCGGTAGCCTGTTCGGCATCCGCCTGCAGGATCACCGCAGGAGACAGCGGGCCGTAGTTCGGCAGGTTCTTCAGTGAATCGACAATCTGTTTCTGATCCCAGGCAGGCTCACCCACTTTCCACAGCACGTTTGACGGGCCGCGATAGCCGTGGCGCATGTCGTAGTTGAGGATGTTGTTACGTACCGCCTCCTGCGCACCTTGTTGCAGCCGCTTGGTGATGGTGGTGTAGACCTTGTAACCGTCGGTATAGGCGTTTTCACCGTAACGCTTGATCATCTCCTGACGCACCAGCTCTGAAAGATAAGGGGCAGAGAAGCTGATTTCCGGCGCATGGTAATTGGCTACCAAAGGTTCACTGCGGGCCTGATCGTACTGCGCCTGTGTGATGTAGCGCTCATCCAGCATTCGCGATAGCACCACGTTACGACGCGCTACGGAGCGATCGTGGGAGTACAACGGGTTAAAGGTAGAAGGTGCCTTGGGTAATCCGGCAATGGTGGCCATTTCGCTCAGCGTCAGTTGGCTGACATCCTTACCAAAATAGACGTGCGCGGCAGCACCCACGCCATAAGCGCGGTAACCCAGATAGATTTTGTTCAGATACAGTTCAAGAATTTCATCCTTGGTCAGCATCTGTTCAATGCGGATCGCCAGGAAGGCTTCCTTGATTTTGCGCATCAAAGTGCGTTCCGGGCTCAGGAAGAAGTTTCTGGCCAACTGCTGGGTGATGGTACTGGCCCCCTGCGAAGCATGGCCGGAAACCAGCGCGACCGAGGCGGCACGGAAGATACCAACGGGATCGACCCCGTGATGATCATAGAAACGGCTGTCCTCTGTGGCGATGAAGGCATGCACCATCACCGGTGGGATTTGGTCCAGCTTGAGAGGAATACGGCGTTTTTCACCATATTGGGCGATCAGTTCGCCCTCCGCGCTGTAAACCTGCATCGGGATTTGTAGCCGCACGTCTTTCAGCGTTGCGACATCGGGCAGCTGTGGCTCGACATATTTGTACAAGCCAAAAATCGAGGCTGCTCCCAGCACGATGCAAAACACTGCAAGGATTAAAAGATACTTTACGAACTTCACCTGAGATTTCCCATTTCATGTCAATTGGGCAGTTTATAAACAACCGCGCGGTAGTATAAAGGCAAGCCTGCAACATGGATATGTTCTTTTGTTATCTGAGGGTACGGAGGTGGGGTGAAATATGTTTTCTCAAACGTGGCAGGTGGGGTTGGATATCCAGGATCACAGCATCAGAGCGCTGGCTGCGCAGCGTCGGCGTAACGGTTGGCAATTGCGCCACTGGTGGCAACAGGCATTGCCGTATTCGGCGCTGCGGGCCGGGCATTTAGAGAGTTCTGCGATGCTGGTGGCGGTCCTCAAGCAGTGGCGTAGCCGGTTACCAAGACATATTTCCTTACGCATTGCTTTACCCGCGCAGCGGGTTTTACAGCAGACGTTACCCCTGCCGAATCTGCGCTTGCAGGAACCGGTTCGCCATGACTACATCACCACCCAGGGTCTGAAACAGTTCCCGTTAGACAGCCAGACGTTAGCAATGGATTACCGCCAGGCGCAGCCCAATACCCATCAGTTGCTGCTCACCGCGGCCCGCCAGCAGGAGCTGCAACAATGGCTGCATTGCCTGCAACAGGCGGATCTGCATCCCCAGGTGATCGATATCGCCCCTAATGCGCTAAGCATGATGGCCGCATTTGCCGGCTTGGCTCCCGATGCCGGGCTGCTGCATCGCCTAGAGTCGGAATGGCTATGGGTAGCACCGCGAGCGATGTCCTTTGCTTATGGCGTCTTGCCTGCGGGGGAAGCCGTCGGCGTCAAGCAGGCGTTGGCAGCCCTGCGTTCAGCTTGCCCAGCCATGGGGGCTAAAGAGGTGTATTACAGCAGCGTGCTGGACGAGGCCGCGCCAGAAGGTGCCATGCCTTGGTCACCGTTCACGGCTTTCAGCCGCTTATACCCACCGCTGCCCGCTCAGCCGATGGCGTTTGTTCTGGCTGGCGGGTTGGCTCTGCGCCGCGAGGATGCCTGATGTATCAGGTCAATCTGTTGCCCTGGCGCCTCAGACGGCAGCGGCAGCGCTACACCTTCTGGTTACGCTGCTTCGTTGCTCAATTGCTGCTGGTGCTGGCTATGCTCACGGCAGCCTACTTTTTGCTGTTCTTCCAACAGGCCAGTCAACATTTGATATTGCAGGACTTAACGCAGCAACACACTGAGCTGGCAGAGCGTATTCAGCAGACTCAGCAAAAGATGGCCGAACTGGCCCGTTTGGCCGCAGAAAGCACCCGTTACCAGCATAATCGAGCGCACAACCTGCGTTACCTGTCGCTATTGCAGCAGCTCTCGGTAACGCTGCCTGAAACCCTGTGGCTCACGGATTTTGAAGAGAACGCCAGGGGGATTTTGCTGCGGGGGCAAGGTGGGGCGTATGGGGAGATAGTCACCTTTGAACGGCGGTTGGCCGCGCTACCTTTGTTGCAGGGTTGTCGCCTGGTTGAAGTCACACAGCGCAAGGAGGGAGGGTTGGCGTTCACTCTAACGGCACGCTGGGGGCAGGATGGATAAGCCCCTGCCAGACTGGCTGATCCCCTGGCTAGCCCGGCCTGGTTGGCAGTTGCTGGCGGCTCAATGGCTGGTATTAGCCGGGGTTGGGCTGTTGGCCTGCAGTGGGCTGATCTCGGGGGAATGGCAACGGTGGGAAAGGCTGGATGAGCAGCGTCAGCAGTTGGTACACCAGATTGCAGAGCGTCAGCAGCAACTTAGCCAGCTACCGTTGTTAGCAGAGCTTGAGCAGCGGTTGGGGCAGCAGGTGTTGATCGTGCCTGATGAGCCGGGGGATTTGGGTACTCAGCTCTATCAGCTTGGGGGGCGGCTGCTACGTTTCCAGCAGCAGGAGAAACCAGCCCAACAAAAGATAAGGTTACAGCTAGATTTCGAGGGCTTGCTGCGCTTGCTGGAGGCGCTGTCCTCCACCCGCAGGATTGGGCAAATGAAGATCGAGAGGCAGCCCGAAGGGTTAACCACTCAACTGACTCTGATTAGCTCAGAAGAGGCGGTGGATGAATAAGGCGTGGTGGTTTTGGCTGTTGCTCTCGGCCCCGTTGTGGGCTGAACAGTATCGCGATCCGTTCCAGCCACCGCTAACGGCGGCCTGCGCCGATCCTACCGTTTCACCGGAGGATTGGCGGCTGAAAGGGATTATTGGCACGCCGGATTTGCGCTATGGCTGGGTGGTCACCCCGCAGGGGCAGTGGTTGGGGTTATTGCCCCAGCAGCGGGTGCTGGATGGGGATTGGCAAGTGATGGAGATCCAGCCCCGGCAGCTTGAACTCGTTGCGCAGGATAGGGCCGAAGCATGTCGGCCACGCACGGGTAGTGTGGTGCTCACGTTGGGGAAAAACCGTAAGGAAAAGTGATGAAAGGATATCAGTGGCTTTTGGTGGGGTGGCTGGTTCTCCCTTTGGCGGTGATGGCGGGTGTGCAGCAGGAAAAGCCGGTGTCACTGGTGTTCCATGATACTCCGGTCAGCCTGATTTTACAGGCGCTGGCGGAGTATCAAGATCTGAACCTGGTCGCTGCCGAGGGGGGCGATACCAATCTGACGCTGCGGTTGGACAATGTTCCCTGGCAGCAGGCGTTGGCCGTGGTATTACGCATGGGCAAGCTGACGATGACGTTGGAGGGCAATGTGATGATGGTTTTCCCACTGCCGGATGAACAGGAGCTGCTTCGTCGGCAGCGGGCGTTGGCGCAGCAGGAGCCGCTGCACAACCTGACGATCACGCTGCAAAACGCGGAGGCCAGCGAGATAGCGCAGAGCCTGGATAGCCAACGTGGCAAATTATTGACCGAGCGTGGCAGCGTCGTGGTGGATAGACGCACCAACGCGTTGCTGCTGCGTGACACCGCTCAGGCGCTGGCCCAGTTGAAAACCTGGGTGGCAGAGATGGATACCCCGCTGGAACAGGTGCAACTGGCTGCCCATATTGTCACCATCAGCAGCGAGAATTTGCGGGAGCTTGGCGTAAGGTGGGGCCTGGCGGCAGAAGAAAGGCCAGCCAAAAAGCTGCGGATAGACAATTTCAGCGTTGGTCTGCCGGTAGAGAACAGCGCCATAACGGCCGGTTTCCACCTGGCACGCATCAGCGGGCGCATTCTGGATCTGGAGCTGTCGGCGCTGGAGCAGGAAAATCAGGTGGAGATTATCGCCAGCCCGCGCCTGCTTACCGCACATCTGCAAACCGCCAGCATTAAGCAGGGCACGGAAATCCCCTACGAGGTGTCGAGCGGTTCCAGCGGTGCCACCTCGATCGAGTTCAAGGACGCGGTGCTGGGCATGGAAGTCACGCCGAAGATTTTACCCAATGGCCGCATCACCCTGACGTTACAGATCAGCCAGAATATGCCCGGGCGTTCGATCAAACAGGGCGAAGGAGAGGCGCTGGCGATCGACAAGCAGGAGATTAAAACCCAGGTGACGGTGAAAGATGGTGAAACCATCGTCTTAGGGGGCATTTTTCAGCGTCAGCGCAACCAAACGGCCGATAAAGTCCCTGGCGTGGGCGATATCCCCTTGCTGGGATCGCTGTTCAAACACAGCAACCAACAGCATAAAAGGCGCGAGTTGGTGATTTTCATCACGCCCACACTGGTTAAAGTCTAAATTGTCTCGATCGTGATGTTTGGCACGGTGGTGACGCCAAGTCCAAATGAGGGAAACCGACGAAAGTTGCCGTTAATCTGCCAAATCACGACATCCCGTGACTTTTTCAGATAAACTCCAGGCGGAGATCTCGCTGCAATGCTCGGTTCATGAGGTCTTAGTCCAAAATCCTAGCCGTTGAAAACGCTTAAAAGTTGGCAAGCAAATGCACTTTTTTTCGTGCCTTAGAGGCATCTGAGTTTGACGCTGCGGCCGATTTAGCTTACAAGGGTTACCGAATTGAGCACCGAGGTTTTTTTGTTAATGCTGTACCCGTCGTCTTCCAGGCTGAAACCTGGGATCCATAGGGTATAAGACGCCGTTAAAAACGTATGGTTTCCCTCCTGCGGCGTGGATAGTGATTTATTCGGTTGCCAAACTACCAAGAGTGTTGAGATAATTTTTCGTCTGATCTCGCACTATCGCTCATGAGGTTTCAGTTTAGGTCCCGCCGCTAATTTGATTGGCGGGGCGGGTTATCATTAACGAATTGTCTTAGTAATACCGAAAAACATGGCAGAGAAACGCAATATCTTTCTGGTTGGGCCTATGGGTGCCGGCAAAAGCACTATTGGCCGTCAGTTAGCTCAGCAACTCAATATGGAGTTTTTCGACTCCGATCAAGAAATTGAGCGACGTACCGGAGCTGACGTGGGCTGGGTATTCGACGTGGAAGGGGAAGAAGGTTTCCGCGATCGTGAAGAAAAAGTCATTAATGAACTGACGGAAAAGCAAGGGATTGTGCTGGCTACCGGCGGGGGCTCGGTTAAGTCGCGTGAAACGCGTAACCGCCTGTCGGCGCGTGGTGTCGTGGTCTATTTGGAAACCACTATCGAGAAGCAGTTGGCCCGTACTCAGCGCGACAAGAAGCGTCCGCTGCTGCAGGTAGACTCTCCTCCGCGTGAGGTGCTGGAAGCGCTGGCTAGAGAGCGCAATCCGTTGTACGAAGAAATTGCAGATGTCACTATCCGCACCGACGATCAAAGCGCTAAAGTGGTTGCCAACCAGATTATCAACATGCTGGAAAGTAACTGATAGCGGGTTCCGTGTTGGCCGCGGGCAAATGCGGAAATTCTGATTGTGTTCCCCGCGTTGGCGGGGATAAACCACACCGAGAACTGAGCGCGACATGGAGAGAATTACCGTAACGCTTGGGGAGCGTAGCTACCCGATTACCATAGCCGCCGGATTGTTTGACGATCCGGCTTCTTTTATGCCGCTAAAGGCGGGTGAACAGGTCATGCTGGTCACCAACCAGACTTTGGCACCGTTGTATCTGGAGCGGATCCGGTCGGTGCTGGAACAGGGCGGCGTAGTGGTGGATCAGGTGATTCTACCTGATGGCGAACAGTATAAATCTCTGGCCGTACTCGAGCAGGTGTTCTCGGCGCTGCTGGAAAAGCCCCACGGTCGCGATACCACGTTAGTTGCCCTCGGCGGCGGCGTGATTGGCGATCTGACCGGCTTTGCTAGCGCGTGCTATCAACGCGGTGTGCGTTTTATCCAGGTTCCTACCACGCTGCTCTCGCAGGTGGATTCCTCCGTTGGCGGCAAAACCGCCGTCAATCATCCGCTCGGTAAAAATATGATCGGCGCCTTCTACCAACCGGCTTCGGTGGTGGTAGATCTGGACTGCCTGCGTACTTTACCGGCGCGTGAACTCTCCTCTGGTCTGGCGGAAGTGATCAAATACGGGATTATTCTCGATGGTGATTTTTTCGTCTGGCTGGAAAATAATATTGATGCGCTGGTTGCGCTGGATATGGACGCGTTAGCGTACTGCATCCGCCGCTGTTGCGAATTGAAGGCCGAAGTGGTGGCTGCCGATGAACGTGAAAACGGTCTGCGGGCGTTGCTCAATCTGGGCCATACCTACGGCCATGCCATCGAAGCCGAAATGGGCTACGGTGTCTGGCTGCACGGTGAAGCCGTGGCGGCTGGCATGGTGATGGCTGCGCAAACAGCACGTCGCCTGGGCCAGTTCTCGGCTGACGATATTGAACGGATCAAGGCGCTGCTGCTGCGCGCCGGGTTGCCGGTTTGCGGGCCGCAGGAAATGACGCCTGAGGCCTATCTGCCACACATGCTGCGTGATAAAAAAGTGTTGGCGGGGGCGTTGCGTTTGGTATTGCCGAAGGGCATTGGTGAAGCAGAAGTTCGTGGCGGTGTCGCCCATGAGCTGGTGCTGGCATCCATCGCTGACTGTTTACCAACACAGCGCGCGTAAGTCGGTTACACTCAATAGCGTTAATGTTTCGCCAGGTCGATATGCAGCCGTTGCTCTGCTGCTATCCGGGCTGTACCTTGCCCGCCGGGCAATTCCATGGATGGCGTAATTTGACGCAGGTCGACAGTGCTTGAGCTTGCGGGCTATAACAGTAGCTTGGCTGCTGTTAGACTCTATAAAAATTGTGCGTAAGGCGAGACAGATATCGCTTTGCCATCATCGGGTTAATAGTCTCGAACCACCTGGGTGGCGAGATTTTGCCTCTAGTTGGAGGGTTTCAGATGGATGAATTTAAACCAGAAGACGATCTCAGGCCTGATACCAGCGATCGCCGTCCTTCGCGTTCACGTCGGCCAGCCGCAACTGGGCCGCGTTTTGCCGTTTCACGCCAGCATATGATGATTGGGATTGGCATTTTGGTGCTGCTGTTGCTGATCATCGGTATCGGTTCGGCGCTGAAGGCCCCCACCAAGCACGAGGTTGCGCAACAAGGGGCAACCCGCGACATCAATCTGTCGGGCTCCTCGTCGCTGACCACCAGCAACAACGGTGTTGCGGGCGGCACTACGGATACCAACGATAACAATGGTGTCAGTACCTCTCAGCCCCAGACTGTTAGCGTTCCACCTATCTCCAGCACGCCGACTGAAGCACAACCTGTAGTACCACAGGGCGGTGCTGGTGAGCGTGTCGATCTGCCTGGCAACATGGCTGATGCCTTGTCATCACAGCAAGGTCAGGTTGATGCTGCTGCCGCGCAAAGTATCAATGCCCCGGTTTCCGCTTTGCCAACCGCTCCGGCAACCGTGATGAACGGTGCTTCCGCGCGTCCGGCGGCGAATAACAATGCAACCGCTGCGACGCAGCCGCATAAAACGCCTGCCTCCAAGCCAGCAGCCACCAAGCCGACAGCATCGGTCAAACCTTCTGCGACCACCACCACGGTTTACACCCCGCCGGCCAAAGGCAAGAGTGGTGTGGTGAGCGGCAGCGGAAGCTCACTGAAAACCGCACCGGGTAGCCATTACACGCTGCAGTTGAGCAGTGCCTCACGCTCCGATACGTTGAATGCTTTTGCCAAGCAACAGAATTTGCCACACTTTATGGTGTACGAGACCAAACGTGATGGTAAACCCTGGTATGTGTTAGTGAGCGGCAACTACGCTTCTTCGGCGGAGGCCAAGCGTGCTATCGCCACACTGCCGGCGGAAGTTCAGGCGAAAAAACCATGGGTCCGCCCTGTACAGCAAGTACAGCAAGACCTGAAAAAATAATCATTAATTTTGTGCGCTGATGTGCTGTCTGAAACAGAGTACATATCCGCCGCTCTGAATTGTAATAAGTAGCTAACTGACGGCATGAAGAAAAACCGCGCTTTTTTAAAATGGGCTGGTGGAAAATACCCGCTGATAGACGAGATCCGTCGTCATTTACCAGAGGGTAACTGCTTAATCGAGCCCTTCGTGGGCGCGGGTTCAGTCTTCCTGAACACAGAGTACGAGGCTTATATTCTCGCCGATATCAACAGCGACCTTATCAGCCTGTATAACATCGTTAAGCTGCGCACGAGTGATTTCGTGCGCGATGCCCGCTTGCTTTTCACCGACGAATTCAATAACTCAGAGCAGTTCTACCTGCTGCGCGAAGAGTTCAACACCACTGCCGATGAGTATCGGCGCGCGCTGCTGTTCCTGTATCTGAACCGCCACTGCTATAACGGCCTGTGCCGCTATAACCTGCGTGGTGAGTTCAATGTGCCTTTTGGGCGTTACAAGAAACCTTACTTCCCGGAAGAAGAGCTGTATTGGTTTGCTGAAAAATCACGCAATGCTACTTTTGTCTGCGAGCATTATCACGATACCATGGTGAAGGCGACCCAAGGTGCGGTGGTCTATTGCGATCCGCCTTATGCTCCTCTGTCGGCAACGGCGAATTTTACCGCTTATCACACCAACAGCTTTAGCCTGGCCGATCAGCAAGGGCTGGCGCGCATTGCGCATCAGCTGTCGGTTGAAAGCCAGGTGCCGGTGTTGATTTCCAACCATGACACCGAGCTGACGCGTGACTGGTATCAGCATGCTTCGCTGCATGTGGTGAAGGCTCGTCGCACCATCAGCCGCAATATTTTAGGCCGCAGTAAAGTGAACGAACTTCTGGCGCTGTATAAAAAAGCGGAATAACTCGACCCCTACGTTTGGAGAAGCGGATGAAAAAGTTTTTGATTGCCCCGTCCATTCTGTCTGCAGATTTTGCCCGCCTGGGTGAAGATACTGCCAAAGTGTTGGCCGCCGGTGCCGACGTGGTGCATTTTGACGTGATGGATAACCACTACGTGCCTAATCTGACGATCGGGCCAATGGTGTGCGAAGCCTTGCGCAATTACGGCATTACCGCACCGATTGACGTCCATCTGATGGTAAAACCGGTCGATCGCATCGTGCCGGACTTTGCCAAGGCTGGGGCAACCTACATCTCTTTCCATCCTGAAGCTTCTGAACACGTCGACCGTACCATCCAACTGATCAAAGAGAACGGCTGCAAGGCGGGCCTGGTGTTTAACCCTGCGACCCCGTTGAGCTATCTCGATTACGTGATGGACAAGATCGACGTGATCCTGCTGATGTCGGTCAACCCTGGTTTTGGTGGTCAATCCTTTATCCATGGCACGTTAGACAAGCTGCGTCAGGTTCGCAAACTGATCGACGAAAGCGGCCGCGACATTCGCCTGGAAGTGGACGGCGGCGTGAAGGTAGACAACATTGCCGAGATCGCAGCGGCGGGTGCGGACATGTTCGTGGCAGGCTCGGCCATCTTTGGCAAGCCGGATTACCGCGCGGTGATTGATCAAATGCGCAGCGAGCTGGCCAAGGTGAGTCATGGCTGATTTTAGCGCTATCCGTGGTCTGGCCTTCGATCTCGATGGCACGCTGGTAGACAGTGCGCCGGGTTTGGCGGCGGCCATCGATATGGCGTTGGCGGAAATGGGTCTGCCGCAGGCCGGTGAGGCCCGTGTTGGCACCTGGATTGGTAACGGTGCCGATGTGCTGGTCCAGCGTGCGCTGCGCTGGGCAGAGGTGGAAGCCACGCCAGAGCTGTGCCTGCAAATGCGTCAACGTTTCGACCATTTCTATGGGCAAACCGTAGAAAGCGGCAGCCGCCTGTTTCCACAGGTAATAGAGACGCTGGCCCGGTTGGCCAAGCTTGGCTACCCGCTAGCGCTGGTCACCAACAAGCCGACACCCTTTGTAGCCCCTTTGCTGACGGCGCTCGGCATTATCGACTTTTTCTCGCTGATCATCGGCGGTGACGACGTGGTGGAGAAAAAGCCACATCCTGCCCCGCTGTATCTGGTGTTCGGCAAGCTTGGCCTGCGGGCCGGTGAAGTGTTGTTCGTCGGGGATTCGCGCAATGACATTCAGGCGGCGCAGGCGGCAGGTTGCCCGAGCGTCGGTCTGACTTACGGATATAACTACGGTGAAGCGATCGCCCTGAGCCACCCCGACCGCGTGTTGGAGCGCTTCGCCGATTTGTTGCCCGCACTTGGGCTGTCATCTTTAGAAGATCGGGAAATTTAACTATGAGTAAGCCCATCGTTTTCAGCGGCGCGCAGCCGTCCGGTGAACTGACTATCGGCAACTACATGGGGGCGCTGCGCCAGTGGGTGCAGCTGCAGGACGAGTTTGATTGCATCTACTGCATTGTCGATCTGCATGCCATCACCGTGCGTCAGGATGCACAACAGCTGCGTAAAGCCACCCTGGATACGCTGGCGCTGTACCTGGCCTGTGGTATCGATCCAGAGAAAAGCACCATCTTCGTGCAGTCCCATGTGCCGGAACATACGCAACTGAGCTGGGTGCTGAACTGCTACACCTATTTCGGTGAACTGAGCCGCATGACCCAGTTCAAAGACAAGTCGTCGCGCTATGCGGAAAACATCAACGCTGGTCTGTTCAGCTATCCGGTACTGATGGCGGCAGATATTCTGCTGTATCAGACCAATCAGGTGCCGGTCGGTGAAGATCAGAAACAGCATCTGGAACTGAGCCGTGATGTCGGCCAGCGCTTCAACGCGCTGTATGGCGACGTGTTCAAGGTGCCGGAGCCGTTTATTCCGAAATCCGGTGCGCGCGTGATGTCGCTGCAAGAGCCGACCAAGAAGATGTCCAAGTCGGACGATAACCGTAACAACGTGATCGGCCTGCTGGAAGATCCGAAGGCGGTGACCAAGAAGATCAAACGCGCAATGACCGATTCCCAGGATCCGCCGGTCATTCGTTACGACGTTGCCAATAAAGCGGGGGTGTCCAACCTGCTGGATATCCTTTCCGGCGTGACCGGCAAGAGCATTGCTCAGCTGGAAGCCGAGTTTGAGGGCCAGATGTACGGTCACCTGAAGGGCGCCGTAGCAGAGGCCGTATCTGGTATGTTGGTCGAGCTGCAAGAGCGTTATCACCGTTTCCGCAACGATGAGGCTCTGTTACAGCAGGTGATGCGTGATGGCGCAGCGAAAGCCCGTGCTCGTGCGCAGGAAACCTTGGCGAAGGTATATGAAGCCGTAGGTTTTGTACCGCATCCTTAATGGATGTAGACAGAGTCTCAGCCAGTAGGGGCGCCGCATGCGGCCCCCCTGGGATCGAACCTGTTTGGTAACGACAAACTTAGCAACATTACTACCTATCTGAAGCGGCCAAAGGGTCGCTTTTTTTATGCTATTTTGCTCAAATCTGCTGGTGTTTCCCGGCAGGCATTCCAGTTCAGCTTGCTGCGCAGGCTGACAACGCTGCCAACGATAATCAGGCTTGGGCTGGCAGCCTGTTTGGCTAGCTCACCCAGTTGCGCCAGCTCGCCTTCTATCACACGTTGGCGAGTTGAGGTGCCGTTTTCGACCAGAGCTACGGGCATTGAGGCCGCCATACCGTGAGCGATCAGCTGCTGCTGGATTTCTGCCGCCTGAGTTAGCCCCATATAGAACACCAGCGTCTGCTGTTTGGCGGTAAGCTGTGCCCAGTCCAATCCGCCGTCGGCCTTGGCGTGGCCCGTCACCAAACGCACGCTTTGCGCGTGATCGCGGTGGGTGAGGGGGATGCCGCTGTAAGCCGAACAACCCGAAGCCGCAGTGATCCCCGGTACTACCGAGAAGGGAATATTCGCTTCGGCCAGCGTTTCCAGTTCTTCGCCACCCCGGCCAAAGATGAAGGGGTCGCCCCCTTTTAGCCGGACGACACGCAGGCCTCGTCTGGCCTGCTCCACCAGGATCTGATTGATGTGTTCCTGAGGTACGCAGTGATATCCGGCACGCTTGCCTACAAAGATACGCTCGGCATCGCGGCGCACCAGGGCCATAATTTCTTCAGAGACCAGGCGATCGTAAACGACAACGTCAGCCTGTTGGATCTGCTGCAGACCTTTCAGCGTCAGCAGGCCAGCATCGCCGGGGCCTGAGCCTACCAGCACCACTTCGCCCTGTTCTTCAGGCCGATCGGCGAACAGCTTTTCAACCTGCTGGTTGGCCTGCGGGGTATCGCCGTTGGCCAGGGACTGAGCCAGTCTGTCGTGTACGAACAACCTTTCCCAGAAGCGGCGACGAGCGCCAATGCTGGCAAACTCCTGCTTCACCCGCTGGCGCAATGAACCCGCCAACTGAGCCAGTTGACCCAGATGCTGCGGCAGAATGGCTTCCAGTTTTTCCCGTAGCAGACGTGCCAGCACCGGGGCTTTGCCCCCGGAAGAAACGGCCACCATAATCGGCGAACGATCGATAATCGAAGGCATGATAAAGCTGGCGCGTTTGGGGTCGTCCACCACGTTGCAGAACACCTGCCGTTGGTTGGCGCACTGATAGACCAGGGCGTTGACTTCCACCCGATCGGTGGCGGCAATCACTAACCATTTTTCTGCCAGCAAGTCGGCAGAAAACTCACTTTCTACCAGAGTCACCTGGCCCTGTTCGGCCCAGATCAGGAATTGCTCACTGAATTCGAGCGAGTTGACGGTTAACTGCGCACCGGCGTCCAGCAGCAGGCGAGCCTTACGTTCAGCGACTTCCCCGCCGCCGACCAGCAGGCAGGCTTTGTGTTGCAGTTGGCAGAAAATGGGTAAGTAATCCATCGGCAATCCTCGGAGAAGTGGCTAACGGGGGCGATTGCTCACCCCAAAAATCATTATGCGGTTTGGCGAGCGGCGGCAATCTCAGCCTGTGGACGTTGGGCACGTGGTGTGGCATACCAGTAACCGAGGCCCATAAAGACGGCACCAGAGACCATATTGCCCAGAGTCACCCACAGCAGGTTATGACCGATACCGCTCAGGGTATAGGCTTCGCTGTGGTGGCCGAACCAGGACAGGGCAAACAGCGTCATGTTAGCCACCGAGTGCTCGTAACCGGAAGCGATAAACGCCAGCAAACACCACCAGATGGCGATGAATTTGGCCGCGCCTTCAACGCGCAGTGCCATCCAGATCGCCAGGCAAACCAGCCAGTTACACAGCACGCCTTTGAAGAACAGCACTTCTGCCGGGGCGGTGGTTTTGGCCAGCGCCACGGTATGCACCAGGCTGGTATCCATCGGCAGCAGGCTACCGCCGCCGTAATAATACATCAGCGCGACCAGCACCGAACCGAGCAGGTTACCCAACCAGGTTTGTGGCAGCACGGCCCACATCTGGCGGTGCTTGATGGTACCGGCTTTGACGCCCAGCATCAGAAACATGGTGTGGCCAGTGAACAGCTCTGAACCGGCGATAATCACCAGCGTCAGTGCGATCCCGAAGGTGGCACCCATGACCAACGGACGGATAGACGGATCCACCAGGTTGCCGAGGGTAAAGATCAGGATGATGCCAAGGCCGACATAGGCCCCGGCCATAGCGGAACTGATCCAGAAGCCGAGCGGACTCTCTTTGGCCAGTTTGACGATGCGTGCCGCGTTGGCAGCACATTTGTTGATGGTGTCGGTGAACATAAATTTCCCTGGGAAGTAATAAAAATTGGTGCCGTGCCCCTTGGTTAACCTTAACCAAGGGGCATCGTGTTTTATTGCATTGCCACCTGAACCAGGCCGTCGACTACCCGGCTGGTGAAGCTGGCCACGGAGTGGCTCTCATCTTCCAGACAGAAACCGTCGCGCAGGCGGAAATGCTGTTTTTTCAGCGGGCTGGCGACCCACAATTCACCCTGATGCTCGGCAATCAGGCCGCGAGAAAGCACGCTGGCCTGGGCAAACGGGTCGATATTGCTGATGGCAAACAGCCGTTCGTCGGCATAGGGGCGGAATATCGCCACCTGCTGGGTACCGATCAGCGCACACACGCCGGTCGCGGGCAGAATATCGGCGATGGGGCAAACGGTGATCCACTGGCTCATGCGTTGTTCTCCTCGGTTTCCAGCAAGGTGACGGGAATGCGTTCATCCGGGCGAGCTGGGCGATGTTGCTCGCGCTCGGCCACGACCTGCACGTTAGGATCGCGCTGGCTGTTGTTAATAAAGTGAGCGAAACGCACCTGCGATGCAGGATTTTCGACAGTTGCTTTCCATTCGCAGATCACTGCTTCGCGCAGGCGGGCAATTTCGGTTTCCAGCTGTGCGTTGATGCCCAGCTTGTCGTCGATAATCACCTTGCGCAGATAATCGATGCCGCCTTCCAGACTTTCCAGCCAGACCGAGGTACGCTGCAGCTTATCGCCGGTGCGGATGTAGAACATCATGAAACGGTCGAGGTAACGCATCAGCGTTTCGTTGTCGAGATCGGCGGCCAGCAAATCGGCATGGCGTGGTTTCATCCCGCCGTTGCCACAGACGTACAGGTTCCAGCCGTTCTCGGTGGCAATAATGCCGACGTCTTTCCCCTGCGCCTCGGCACACTCGCGGGTACAGCCGGAAACGCCAAACTTCATCTTGTGCGGGGTACGGATGCCTTTGTAACGGTGTTCAAGCTGCACGCCGAAGCCAACGCTGTCACCCACGCCATAACGGCACCAGGTGCTGCCGACGCAGGTTTTCGCCATCCGCAGCGCTTTGGCGTAGGCGTGGCCGGTTTCGAAACCGGCGGCGATCAGCTTGCTCCAGATGGCGGGCAGATCGTCTTTCTGCGCACCGAACATGCCGATACGCATCGAGCCGGTCATCTTGGTGTACAGGTTGTATTCTTTGGCAATCTGGCCGACGGCGATCAGACCTTCCGGCGTGATTTCACCACCGGCAGAGCGTGGGATCACCGAGTAAGTGCCGTCTTTCTGGATGTTGCCCAGGAAGTTGTCGTTGGTGTCTTGCAGCGGCGTGTGCTGCGGTTTGAGCACATACTCGTTCCAGCAGGAGGCCAGCAGTGAACCGACGGTCGGTTTACACACTTCGCAGCCGTAACCCTTACCGTATTTCGCCAACAGCTCGTCGAAGGTCTTGATGCCTTCAACCCGGATCAGGTGGTACAGCTCCTGGCGGGAATAGGCAAAGTGTTCGCATAGGTGATGGTTAACCTCGATGCCCTGTTTGCTCAGTTCGGCATTCAGCACCTGGGTGATCAGTGGAATACAGCCGCCGCAGCCGGTACCGGCCTTGGTCTCGGACTTGATCGCCGCCACGGTATGGCAGCCCATATTCACCGCTTTGATGATATCGCCCTTGCTGACGTCGAAGCAGGAACAGATCTGTGCGGTTTCTGGCAGCGAATCTACGCCGATGGCAGGCTTGCTGCCGGCATGGGCTGGCAGGATCAGGCTGTCCGGGTTTTCCGGCAGTTCGATATTATTCAGTGCTAGCTGCAGCAGGTTGCCGTAGTCGCTGGTATCGCCGACCAACACCGCGCCGAGCAACGTTTTGTTGTCCGCGCTGACGACCAGACGCTTGTAAACCTCTTTGCTTTCATCCAGATAGACGTAGCTGCGGGCGCCTTCGGTACGCGCATGCGCATCGCCAATGCCCCCAACATCGACCCCCAGCAGCTTCAGTTTGGCGCTCATATCGGCACCCTGGAAGCTGTTTTCACGGCTCAGCAGATGGTCGGCGGTGACCTGAGCCATCTTGTAGCCCGGCGCGACCAAGCCGAAAGTGCGCTGCTGCCAGGAGGCGCATTCGCCAATGGCGTAAACGTCCGGATCGGAGGTCTGGCAGTTATCGTTAATCGCAATGCCACCGCGTGGGGCGGTAGCCAGCCCGCATTGGTGAGCCAGTTTGTCCTGCGGGCGGATGCCGGTGGAGAAGACGATAAAGTCGACTTCCAGCTCGCTGCCGTCGGCAAAGTGCATGGTTTTGCGTGCGCTTTTGCCGCCGTTGATAATTTCGGTGGTGTTCTTGCCGGTGTGGACTTTGACACCCATGCGCTCGATCTTGCGGCGCAGCTGGTCGCCGCCCATTGGATCGAGCTGTTCTGCCATCAACATCGGCGCGAACTCGATCACGTGGGTTTCCACGCCCAGGCTTTTCAGTGCGCCAGCCGCTTCCAGGCCGAGCAGGCCACCGCCTACTACCGCGCCACGTTTACTGCGGCGGGCGCAGGATTCGATAGCGTTGAGATCTTCAATGGTGCGGTAAACGAAGCAGTCCTGAGTCTCTGAACCTTTGATCGGCGGGATCCACGGGTAGGAGCCGGTCGCCATGATCAGCTTGTCGTAATACACCGTGCGGCCGGTATTGGAGTGGATCACTTTCTCTGCGCGGTTAATGGTGATCGCGCGCTCGCCTACCAGCACTTTGACGCCCTGTTTTTCGTAGAAGCCTTCGCGGACCAGCGAAAGCTCTTCGGCAGTGTGGTGGGAGAAATAGGAGGAGAGATGCACGCGGTCGTAGGCGATGCGTGGCTCTTCACAAAAGATGGTGATGTCGAACTGGTCTTTGTCTGCCTTTTCCAGCAGATCTTCGATAAAGCGGTGGCCGACCATGCCGTTGCCGATAACCGCGAGTTGGACTCTGCTCATTATTGCCTCAAAATTCTGATTTCCTGGATGTACCTTATTCCTCCCAGAAGGCAATTTATTGATACAGGTCAAGCTAGCCCCTATATACCTCTAAGGTGGTATATCTATGATTTTTATCGATATTTGATAAGTTGCGGTTTTTACTCAACTTTAGCTGAATCGAGCCAGTTAATGGAAAAAATACTCCTTGGGGAGTAGCGAAAGGGGAGAGGCACCAAGCGGCGATTTTGTCAGCTCGTCATTGCCCAGTATGATGAAAGAAATGGTGAGCCGAGCAGAGGAAAAAAATGGCGAACAATCCGGTCAAGTTTATCGATAACCTGCGCCTGAGCGGGCATGAAGGGCTATGGCAACTGGCTATTGAGCAGGGGCGGATCGCGCATATCATTCCACAGCCTGAGGGGCTGGAGTGGCGCAGCGACGTGTTGGATGCCGAAGGCGGGCTGGCGCTGCCGCCGTTTATCGAGCCGCATATCCACCTGGATACCACGCAAACCGCCGGGCAGCCCGCATGGAACCAGTCCGGCACGCTGTTTGAAGGTATTGAGCGCTGGGCGGAGCGTAAAGCACTGCTCACCCATGAGGACGTGAAACAGCGCGCCTGGCAGACGCTGAAATGGCAAATCGCCAACGGCGTGCAGCATGTGCGCACCCATGTCGACGTCTCCGATCCTACGCTGACCGCGCTGCGCGCCATGCTGGAGGTCAAGCAGGAGGTCGCTCCTTGGATCACGCTGCAGATCGTGGCCTTCCCTCAGGAAGGGATCATGTCGTATCCCAATGGGGAAGCCCTGCTGGAGGAGGGGTTACGGCTCGGGGCGGATGTGGTCGGGGCTATCCCGCATTTTGAATTCACCCGCGAATACGGCGTAGAGTCGCTGCACAAGGCCTTTGCTCTGGCACAGAAATACGATCGGCTGGTGGACGTGCACTGCGACGAGATTGACGACGAGCAGTCCCGTTTTGTGGAGACCGTGGCCGCGCTGGCATTGAAGCTGGAGATGGGCGCCAAGGTCACCGCCAGCCACACCACCGCGATGCATTCCTACAATGGGGCCTATACCTCAAGGCTGTTCCGGCTGCTGAAAATGTCCGGTATCAACTTCGTGGCCAACCCGTTGGTGAATATTCACCTGCAAGGGCGTTTCGATACCTATCCTAAACGGCGTGGCATCACACGGGTGAAGGAGATGCTGGAGGCGGGCATCAACGTCTGCTTTGGTCATGACGACGTGTTTGACCCCTGGTATCCGCTGGGCACCGCCAATATGTTGCAGGTGCTGCATATGGGGCTCCACGTCTGCCAACTGATGGGTTATGGCCAGATCGATGACGGTTTGAATCTGATCACCACCCACAGCGCACGAACTTTGAACCTGACGGATTACGGTTTGCGTGCAGGCAATAGTGCCGATTTGGTGATCTTACCCGCAGACAGCGTTTTTGACGCAGTACGCCGCCAGACGCCGGTACGCTATTCGATCCGTGCGGGTGCGGTCATCGCGGCCACCCAGCCTGCGCAAACCACGCTGTATCTGGAGCAGGAAGAGCAGGTCGACTTCAGGCGTTAGACATAAAAAAAGGGTTCTGCGTTGGCAGAACCCTGATGGGGAAAACTAGCAACAGTTAGTGCGTGGTATGCCCATGGTTACGGTGCTTGGTCACAAAACCGAGCAGCAGACACATCACAAACACGGCCAGATACAGGCCGTTGGCCGTAGTCAGTGCGGCATGGACCCCGCTGCTGGCAACGATCGGGCCGGTGACCACGAAGGTCAGCATGGTACCGATGGTGCCGCAGGTCAGGATAAAGTTGACCAGTTTCGGTGAGGAAACCTTGGTTTGCTGCGAACCGAGTGTGATCAGCGTGGTGTAGATCGCGCTGGAGACGAAGCCCAGAGCCATGATGTAGTAGCTCAGGTACTCAGGATTATCGGTGCTGATAAACAGGTACATGGCACCCGTTGCCAGCGCGGCCAGCACGGTGACGATGCGTTGCAGGTCAAAGAAGCGCAGCACGAAGCTGAACACCCACATACCGATCATGTAAGAAGTCCAGAAGTTGCTGACTACCTTGCCCGCCTGATCGATATTCATGCCGAAGGTTTTGGTGGCGTATTCCGGCACCCATTGGATAAAGCCCAACTGGCCAAGGATGTAGCACAGCGCGGCGATAGCCAGGAACAGCACGCCGATGCCCCATTTCTCTTTCACCACCGGCTCGCTGCTTTTCTCCCCTTTGTCACCCAGAACCGGGAACTCGGAACACAGCGTCAGCACGAAGATGGCCAGGTACAGCACCCCAATGCAGGCGTAAACCCAGTACCAGCCAATGCTGCGCGCCAGCAGCATTGCGGCGATGATTGGGAAGATCATCCCGGCCATGCTGAAGAAGGAGTCGGTAAACAGCAAGCGTGAACCACGTTGGCGGCCCGCATACATATGGGTGATCAGGAAGGTGCCGATCGACATGGTGATACCGCTGACCACACCGAGCACAAACATGCACAGCGAGAACAGGGTCAGGCTTTTGCCCACCATCAGCCCGGCGATGGCCAGCAGCATCAGGATAAAGCCAAAGATCAGCTGACGTTTCAGCGGAATGATTTCCATCAGCCAGGCATTGAGGAAGATTGAAATCAAAATACCCGCGTTAAGGAAGGTAAAGGTATTGCTCATGCTGGAAACCGGCAGATTGAAATACTCTGCGATGTTTCCCATCACCATCCCTGTGACGATCACTAATGCACCGGTCAGCGCATAAGAGAAGAAGCTGATCCAGGTTAGCCGGATGCGGTTGCTGTCATTCATGTATATAGGCCTGATTATCTTTGTTGTGGTTTATACCCGTGGGCTGTCAGGACGTAACCTGAGATCCCTGGGGTTTAAAGCTGGCATAAGGCCGCAGGTTTTTCCTGCTAAAAACTGGAAAAGATCCCGATCAGGCCACCAGGAGGCGGATCCTAGCATAGACAACGGGAGTTTATGTGACGAGCATCGATTTTTTGATGCAAGGGATGAAAGGTTTTTAGATTTTTATGTGATCAGCTACCGGGTGTGGCGATCGAATCGCGCTGGATGATGGTCGGCTCAAAGCTCACCGGTGCGGTCAGTGGATCTATCAGCAGACGAGCGGCATATTGCGCCATTTCGGTAATAGGGAAATGCACGCTGGTGAGCGCCGGGCGGACAAAAGGCGCTCGCTCGCCGCTGTCATAGCAGATCAATGAGATATCCTGCGGTACACGCAGATGCCGTTCATTAATCGCCAGCAAGGCACCAATCGCCATTTCTTCGTTGCAGCAGTAGATCGCCGTAGGCAGCGCTTTGCTGCGCAGCAACTGGTCAGCGCACTGGTAGCCGCTTTCCAGGTCATAGACCCCTTCCGGGCAGCCCAGCGGTTGCAGGTTGGCGGCCTGCATCGCATTGAGGAACCCTTGTAACCGCTGTTGGCTGGAGGCTCGTTGGGCTGGGCCACTGATACAGGCAATGCGCCGATGGCCGGCATCGATGAGCTGCTGGGTAGCAAGCTGGCTGGCATAAACGTGATCGAAGGTGACACAGCGATCTTCCAGGCCAGGGACCAGGCGATCCAGCAGCACAAAGGAGCGCTGTTCGGCCGCCAACTGACGCAGCCGATCGTCGTTGAGGCAGCGCACGTGGAGGATCACTCCGTCGCAACGCAGGCTGAACAGGCGTTGGATCGCCAGCAGTTCATTTTCCGCACTGTTGCGGCCTTGGGTTACCAGCAGCTGTTTACCGTTGGACTCGGCTTCGGTTTGGACGAAATCCATCAGGGCACCAAAGAAGCCCCCTCGGTATGAGGTGGTGACCAGGCCCAAGGTATTGCTTTGGCTGGATGCCAACGCCCTGGCCGCGGGGTTGGGGGTATAGCCCAGTTCGGCCACCGCCCGTTTGACCTTCTCGCGGGTGAGCGCTTTGACCTTGTTGTCGCCGTTGACCACGCGTGACACAGTCGCGCGGGATACGCCCGCTATCGCTGCGACATCTTCCAGTGTCACCATTTTACTGCTCCTGATTACGGGCTTATCTCCCCACTTGATCAGATTACAGGAGATAAGTGGGTCCGGCGAGCCGAACCCAATGTTGATGGTTATGCGTTAAACTGCGGCAAATAGGCTTTATTCACCTCCAGCACTTCTTCCAGCAGCGGCTGGGCAATTTGGGCGTTGGCGACCAGAGGATTGGTGACCAGTGCCAGCAGCCCACTGCGGCGATCGCCATGCACGGCGGCCTCTATCGTCAGGCGTTCATAGGCTTTAACCTGCTGGGTCAGCGCATGCATCGAATCCGGCAGTTGGCCAAACGTCAGCGGATGGGCACCCTGAGCATCGACGATACAGTTGGTTTCTATCACAGCATCGTCTGGCAAACCGCGAATAGCGCCACGATTTGCGGTATTGACCACTAATTGCGTACCGAGATTATTGTGAATGGCACGGATCAGCTCTAACGCCACTTCGGAATAGAAGGAACCACCACGGAAACTGAGCTGCTCGGGCTTGCTGTCGAGATGTGGGTCTGCATACAGCTCGAACAATTCCTTCTCTACTTTCATCACCTGTTCGGCACGGGTACCGCGTTCGGCTGCGGCGGAAATCTCCTCTGCCAGCATCTCTTTGGTCTGGTAGAAATAGCGGTGATAAGGGCAGGGGATCGCCCCTACGGCGCGCAGGAACTCTGGTGGCCAAGGCTCTTCCTTGATGTTGTTCATGGTCAGCGCGGCACCGTCACACAGCATGTCGAGTACCTTGTCGGTCACGTCCTTGCCGTTTTGCAGCACCTGGTGGACCCACACCATGTGGTTCAACCCGGCAAATTGCAGCTGTACCTCGGCGTAAGGGGCCTGCAGCATATTGGCGATCATGTGATGCATGCTGATCGGCACGTTACACAGGCCGATAATTTTCGCCTTGGTATAACGCGAAACGGCTTCGGTCACGATACCAGCCGGGTTGGTAAAGTTGATGATCCAGGCATCGGGTGCCAGTTGTTCTACCTTGCGGGCGATATTCAGCATCACCGGAATGGTGCGCAGCGCCTTGGCAAAGCCGCCAACGCCGGTAGTTTCCTGGCCGATCAGTTGGTATTTCAGGCCCAGGCGCTCGTCGGCTGCCCTGGCAGGCAACTGACCCACGCGGAACTGGGTGAGAACGAAACTGGCACCGCGAATGGCCTCGTCCAGATCGAAATGCACGCTGACCTTCACCTGCTCCAGGCCGTTACGGGCCAGCATACGCTGGGTTAATGCGGCAATGATCTCGACCTTCTCCCGGCCAGGCTCAACGTCCACCAACGCCAGTTCGGTCACCGGCAACTCTTCAATTCGCAGGATCAGGCCTTCCACCAGCTCCGGCGTGTAGCTGCTACCGCCGCCAATAATGGCGATTTTTAATGCGCTCATGAGCGGGACTCCGATTGTACCTGACGGCGATAAAGTTCGATCATGTCGTCGGCCAGATCCTGAATGACCATGGCGTTCATCAAGTGATCCTGTGCGTGTACGGTGATCAGGGTGATGGCCAGTTTGCCGCAGCCTTCGTCCATGCCGATCAGTTGGGTTTGAATGCGGTGGGCCTGTTTCACCGCCTGCTTGGATTCGGCCATATGCTCGGCGGAACCGGTGAAATCACCGGCACGGGCCTGTTGCAAAGCCATCAGCGCGCTGCTGCGGGCGCTACCGGCAAATACCAGCAGCTCCATAATGGTGCTTTCAAAATCCTGGCTGACTTCAGCCATCAGTTCAGTCACGTTATCTCTCCTGTTACTGTGCGGTGGCGGCGTTGCTGGCTTCACGTTCAGCCTCGGCCTGCTCGTGTTCCTGCGCCAGTAGTTGTTTTTCATACACCTTGAAGAACGGCAGCCAGATCGCCAGGTCAATCACCATCAGCACCAGCACCAATACGGCGGCACGGATATCCCAGGAGGCGGAGATCATCGCTCCCAGCGGTGCCGGGGCGGTCCAGGGGGCCATCGCCACCATTTTCTCCACCATGTCCCAGTGCAGGGCGAAATAAGCCAGAGTGGCGTTAACCATCGGCACCACAATCAATGGGATAAACAGCGTTGGGTTCATCACCACCGGCGAACCGAACAGCAGCGGTTCATTGATATTGAAGGCCGCCGGGACCACGCTTAGCTTGCCGATGGTGCGTAGATGAATGGAACGGCTGCGCAGATAAAGGAAGGCCAACACCAGCGTGGAGCCTGAGCCGCCGATACAGACATAGAATGACCAAAATGGCGCGGTCAGCGTTTGGGTCATGGCTGCACCGTTGGCGACCAGCGCGGCGTTAGTGGCCAGGTTAGCCATAAAGATCGGATTCAGCAGGCCGGTCACGATGTTGTCGCCGTGAATACCGGCAAACCACAGCAGGTTGGCAATCAGCACCGCCAAAAGGATGGCTGGCAGCGTATCGCCGACGGAAATCAGCGGCTGGAACACCTGCATAATCGCAGCGGGCAGCAGCAGTTGGAATTCGCTCTGCATCAGGAGGCTGATGGGGTAGACCGTCAACAGAATGCCAACCACTGGGTACAGCAGTTCAAACGAGCGGGCAATGGCAGGGGGAACCTGCTCTGGCATGCGAATGGTGATGTTGTACTTTTTCAGCAGGCGGATCAGTTCGACCGACCAAATGGCGCAGATCAGAGCGGTGAATACCCCCTGGCCACCCAGAAAATCGAGGGACATCTTGTTGTCGACCTGTGGCGCGGAGGCCAGCAGGAATGCCATCAGCGACAGCAGCGCAGCGGTCAGCGCATCCATTTTGTAGTGCTTTGCCAGACTGTAGGCGGTACCAATAGAGACAAATACGCTCATCAACCCCATGGTCATAAAGAACGGCATGGTGATGGTGTCCCAGTGCTTCTTGGCGAACCCTAACCAGGCTTGCCCAAAGCTGGAGGTGGTGGTCGCGTCAAACGGCGGGTTGGCGACGATCAGCATGATACTGCCGACGATCAAAAATGGCATAGCGCTGATAAAACCGTCACGAATGGCAATAATATGGCGCTGGCTACCGATCCGGCCAGCCAGTGGCGCGATATGGCTTTCGACCACGCGCATCAGGGAAGCGTATAGGCTCATAGGGTTCTCCGCGGCGTCAGGCGATCAGGCTGAGGGCTTGGTCTAATACCTTGTCACCGCGCAGGGTGCCGTAATCCATCATGTCGATGACGGCAACCGGCAGGCCATGCGGCCCGGCAAGCTGGCTGAAGCGGGCCAGTTCGTACTTTACCTGTGGCCCCAACAGCACCACGCTGGCAGTTGGCAACTCAGCTTCGAAATCCGCAGCCGGTACCGCCACAATCTCCACGGCCAGTTCGCGCTTTTGCGCTTCGGTTTGCATGCGTTTGACCAGCATGCTGGTGGACATCCCCGCGGCACAGCACAGCACTATCTTTTTCATCATTGCTCTCCAGTATTATTATGGTTATCAGCGCAAATGAGAGCGCTCTCATTTATTTAGCCTAGCTGGATTGCAGAACCAAACCGGGATTTGTGTCGCAAAAACCGATGAAGGGCGAAAATCGGCAAATAATGCGTGATCGGCTTGGCAAAAATCAGTACGGGGATCATACTGTCGGCAGGAAAAAACCGAGCGCACTCAGAAACGTCCGGCAATTGAGTAAATATAGGTAAATGGCTGGCGCTGCCGGGCGCAGCTCTTTAGAATCAAAGCGCTTTCCGTTGTTTGTATCTCAAAGAAAGGACCCGTTCATGTTCAAACGTACTTTAGTGACCTTCGTTGCGCTGTGTTCACTGACAGCCATGGCACCCGCCGCATTAGCCGCCGGTGAAACCCACGTCATGCTGACCACCTCGGCAGGGAATATCGAATTGGCGCTCGACAGTCAGAAGGCACCGGTCTCAACCAAGAACTTCATTGACTACGTGAACAGCGGTTACTACAACAACACCGTTTTCCACCGCGTGATCCCTGGTTTCATGGTTCAGGGTGGCGGTTTTACTGCGGATATGCAGCAGAAAACCACCAATGCACCGATCAAAAACGAAGCCGACAACGGCCTGCGTAACCTGCGTGGCACCATTTCCATGGCGCGTACCGCCGATAAAGACAGCGCCACCAGCCAGTTCTTCCTGAACGTGGCAGACAATGCGTTCCTCGATCATGGCCAGCGTGATTTTGGCTACGCGGTATTTGGCAAAATCGTTAAAGGTATGGACGTAGTAGATAAAATCTCCCAGGTACCCACTGGCAACGTCGGTCCTTACCAGAATGTCCCGAGTAAACCTATCGTGATCCTGTCGGCCAAAGTGCTGCCATAAATCACCCAAGCCGGTCTCTAGCTGGGGGCCGGCCTGCTTTTCCCTCCTGAATGTTTGCCTGCATCACTGTTTTTTTCGATCCCACGTGATTTAATTGCCCGCCTAAAACCAGACCGGATACCCGGCACTTTTTTGATCGCCCCCGTTGTTCAGGATGAGCCGTTTTTATGTACGAATTTAACCAGGTGTTACTGCTGCTACAGCAGATGTGCGTGTATCTCGTCATTGCCTATCTGCTGAGCAAGACGCCGCTGTTTATTCCGTTGATGCAGGTGACCATTCGCCTGCCGCACAAGTTGCTGTGCTACGTCATTTTCTCGGTGTTCTGCATTATGGGCACCTATTTTGGCCTGCATATTCAAGACTCCATCGCCAATACCCGCGCTATCGGTGCCGTGTTGGGCGGGCTGCTGGGTGGGCCCTCCGTCGGTTTCCTGGTTGGCCTAACGGGCGGCTTGCATCGTTATACATTGGGGGGCATGACAGACGTCGCCTGTGCGATCTCCACGGTGGCCGAAGGTCTGGTTGGCGGTATTGTGCACAGCATTGCCATGCGGCGCGGGCGTATCGATCTGCTGTTCAACCCGCTGTTTGTCGCCGGGATTGCGTTGGTGGCAGAAGTGCTGCAAATGGCGATTATCCTGATCGTCGCGCGTCCGTTCCCCGAAGCGGTGCTGCTGGTGGAGCACATCGTCCTGCCGATGCTGATCGCCAATACCATCGGTGCCGCCATGTTTATGCAGATCCTGCTTGATCGGCGGGCGATGTTTGAGAAATACACCAGCGCCTTCTCCTCCAAGGCGTTGAAGATTGCCGAACGTACCGAGGGTATTCTGCGCCAGGGGTTTGACCAGGAAAACAGCATGAAGGTGGCGCGGGTGGTCTATCAGGAGCTGGGTATCGGCGCCGTGGCGATCACCGATCGTGACAAGCTGCTGGCCTTTATCGGCATTGGTGACGACCACCATCTGCCGGGCACGCCGATCTCCTCGGTCCACTCCCATCGCGCCATCGATAACAACGAGGTGGTGTATGCCGACGGCAATGAGCTGTCTTACTGCTGCTCCATCAACGGCAATTGCAAACTAGGTTCGACACTGGTGATCCCGCTGCGTGGTGAAAACCAGCGAGTGATTGGCACCATCAAACTGTATGAACCCAAGACCAAGCTGTTTAGCACCATCAACCGCACGCTGGGGGAAGGGATTGCCAGCCTGCTGTCGGCGCAAATCATGGCCGGGCAATATGAGCGCCATAAACAGCTGCTGGCCCAGTCGGAAATCAAACTGCTGCATGCGCAGGTGAACCCGCATTTCCTGTTCAACGCCCTGAATACGCTGGTGGCGGTGATCCGCCGCGATGGCGACCGGGCCTGCGAACTGGTGCAGTATCTGTCGACCTTTTTCCGTAAAAACCTCAAGCGCTCCGACGATGAGGTGAGCCTGGCGGACGAGATCGAACATGTGAACGCCTATCTGCAGATCGAAAAGGCCCGTTTTGCCGATCGGCTGGAGATCACCGTTTCGCTGCCGGAAGAGTTGCTGGCAGTGCGTTTACCGGCGTTCTCGCTGCAGCCGATTGTGGAAAATGCCATTAAGCACGGTACTTCCCATCTGTTGGGGATTGGCCGTGTCGATATTGGTGCTCGTCTGGAGGGCGATCACTTGCTGTTGCAGGTGACGGATAACGCCGGGCTGTTCCGTCAGCAGACTGGTGGCAGCGGGTTGGGGATGAACCTGGTCGATCGGCGTATCCGCGTGCGCTATGGTGAAGATTATGGCGTGCAGGTCACCTGCGAACCTGAAGCCTATACTTGCATCACCCTTAACGTTCCCTTGGCGAGGGCTGCTTGATGTTGAACGTACTGATTGTCGATGACGAGCCCTTTGCCCGCGATAACCTGCGCCACCTGCTGGAAGAGGAAGAGGGCATTACCATTATTGGTGAATGCGCCAATGCCATTGAGGCCATCAGCCAAATCCACCGCTTGCAACCGGACGTGGTATTCCTGGACATCCAGATGCCGCGTATCAGCGGATTGGAAATGGTTGGCATGCTCGATCCGAACCGTATGCCCTACATCGTGTTTCTGACGGCCTATGACGAATACGCAGTGCAGGCCTTTGAGCAGCATGCGTTTGATTACCTGCTGAAACCGGCGGAGCCGAATCGGCTGAATAAAACCCTGCAGCGCCTGCATCAGCGCCGTGCTCCGCAGAATATTGCGGCGTTGGATGAAAGCGCGGGCTACCTGAAATACATTCCCTGCACCGGCCACAGCCGGATTTACCTGCTGCGTTTCGACGAGGTGATCGCTATCCGCTCACGCTCGACCGGGGTGTATGTGGTACGCAATGACGGCATGGAGTGTTTTACCGAACTGACGCTTCGCACGTTGGAAAGCCGCACGCCATTGGTGCGCTGCCACCGGCAATATCTGGTGAACCTTGAGCAGGTCAAAGAGATCCGTTTTGAAGAAAGTGGCACGGCGGAAATGATTATGTCGGTGGGGGAGCCGGTACCGGTCAGCCGCCGTTATCTCAAATCGCTGAAAGAAGAGCTGGGGTTACGCGGATAACGTTAAGCGACTCGGTTTGGCATGAGAGACTCTAATGTGCCACAGATTGACTCCTACGATTGATGTCGGTTCCGCATCAGCTCCCTCTTACTAAAGGAAGGGCTGGTTGCACGTCCCGCGATACGGTTTGGCATGAGGGACCCTAATGTGCCACAGATTGACTCCTACGATTGATATCGGCTCCGCATCAGCTCCCTCTCCCTAAAGGAAGGACTGGTTGCACGTCCCGCTATACGGTTTGGCATGAGGGACCCTAACGTGCCACAGATTAACTCCTACGATTGATATCGGCTCTGCATCAGCTCCCTCTCACAAAAGGAAGGACTGGGTGCACGTCCCGCGATACGGTTTGGCATGAGGGACCCTAATGTGCCGCAGATTGACTCCTACGATTGATATCGGCTTGAAGAGTTTGTTGAGGTGACCTCTTTCACTTGCAAAAGAGCAGGGGCTAATAGCTCCCTCTCCCTGTGGGAGAGATACCGTCTTGTCGGCTATCCGGCAAGCGGTATTTCCGCATTAAATGTCTTTCCTGATTTCACCACACCATAGGCCAGTTGCAGCAACTTTCGCATCGCCGCACACACTCTTTCTTTGCCCGACTTCCCACGCAACTTCAGCCTTTCTGTTAAGTCTTTAACCACAACATTGTATTGGCCTGCCACTACCGCGGGCATGTATAACGCACTTCGCAGCTCACCGTGCCCCACTTTCGATAACCGGCTTTTCCCTTTAAACATCCCCGACTCACATCGCTGTGGATTCAGTCCTGCGTACGCTACCAGGGCCTTGCTACTGGTGAACCGACGCAGGTTTCCTGCGAAGGCCAGCAGGCTGGAGCTCAGCATCTCTCCCACTCCAGGGATACTTTTTAGCAACTCGCTGTCCCGTTTCAGGTCAGGGTTATCATCGATGTGCTGACTGATTTTCTTTTTCGTTTCTCGTATCAGTTCATCCAACGTGGCGATGTGCTCATTGAGTGAAGGGACGATGACTGCTTCGGCCACCTCCAGGCGATTTTCTTCCATCTGACGCATCTCTTCCAGGTTCTTAAGATGCCTGACCAACGCGGTCAACTGGCGCTCGCTCAACGGGGCTGGGAACCACGGGGCAGGCTGATGCAGTGCGCAGTAGCGGGCTATCATCGCTGCATCGCTTTTGTCCGTTTTGTTCCGGGCCAGTTCTGTATTGCCGAAGGAATGGATACACGCCGGGTTCATCAGACTGACGTGGTAGTTGTTGTCTGCCAGATAAGTGGCCAGTTCCGTGCTGTAGCTCCCGGTGGCTTCCATACAGACATGACAGTCGCCAAAGCGGCTCAACCAGGCTGCGAACTCGCGGCATCCAGAAGGGGTATTGGCAAACTTTTTGGTTTTATACTTCTGATTGTCCAGCAGTACGGCGACATCAAATTTGTGTTTAGCGATATCAACGCCGACAGGGGTTCTACGCATTATGGCACTCCATAACCATGTCTGAAATTTATCGCCGGACCATCCTTATATGTAGGTGCTCATAGGCACAGGATACCGTTCGGTCTACAAGGCGACAGGGAAATAGACAGCCGGGGCACAATCTCTCCCACGGGCTCATAGGCACTAGGGTTAGGGGGAGCTCACCGGCTATCTCCCGATGATCAGTCGGGGATCTTCTCCGCTAAGGCGGAGAAGATCAAGACATAAGGGTTGGGGTGAGGGGCCCTTTTGTTTGTCCTTGACGGGTTTACGTCTCGCTTATAGCCTTGATGTTATCAACGGGCGCATTCGCGCCGTACAGGGTTATAGGAACAGAAAATGAGCGAAGCACGGATTATTGCCAAAGCGATGAAAGACGGGAAACCGGCGCAGGAACTGGTCATTTTGCCTGCCCTGGCTAACCGCCACGGGTTGATCACCGGGGCGACCGGTACGGGCAAAACGGTCACCCTGCAAAAGATGGCGGAGCAGTTCTCGCGCATCGGCATTCCGGTATTCCTGGCGGACGTTAAAGGCGATCTGTCGGGCATTGCGGCCGAAGGTGTTCCCTCCGAGAAGTTGCAGGCGCGGTTGGCGGCAATTGGCGTTACCGACTGGCAACCCCAAGCCTGTTCAATGATCCCTTGGGATATTTTTGGTGAAAAGGGCCATCCTATCCGCGCCACTATTTCCGATCTTGGCCCGCTGCTGCTAGGCCGCCTGTTGGATCTGAATGAGGTGCAGAGCGGCGTGTTGCAGTTGGTGTTCAAGATCGCCGATGACAACGCCTTACTGTTGCTGGATATGAAAGACCTGCGTGCGATGGTGCAGTACGTCGGGGATAACGCCAAACAGTTCCAAACCCAGTACGGCAACATCTCTTCGGCCTCGATCGGGGCGATCCAGCGTGGTTTGCTGACGCTGGAACAGCAGGGTGCCAATCAGTTCTTTGGTGAGCCGATGTTGGATATCAACGATCTGATGAGAACCGATGCCAACGGGCACGGCATCATCAACCTGCTGGCGGCGGATAAGCTGATTAACCAGCCGAAGCTGTATGCGGTGTTTTTGCTGTGGCTACTGGCGGAGCTGTTTGAGCATTTGCCGGAAGTGGGCGATCCGGAACAGCCAAAGCTGGTGTTTTTCTTCGACGAAGCCCACCTGCTGTTTAACGATGCGCCACCGGCATTGCTGACCAAAATTGAACAGGTGGTGCGCCTGATCCGTTCCAAAGGTGTGGGCATCTACTTTGTCACCCAGAATCCGTTGGATATCCCGGACAGTGTCTTGGGCCAGCTGGGTAACCGTGTCCAGCACGCGCTGCGGGCCTTTACACCACGCGATCAGAAAGCGGTGAAGGCGGCGGCACAAACCATGCGCGCCAATCCAGACTTTGATGCGGAAACGGCAATCACTGAGCTAGGCGTGGGCGAGGCACTAGTCTCCTTCCTGGATGAGAAAGGGCGGCCGAACGTGGTGGAGCGTGCGATGGTGATCGCTCCGGAATCGAAAATGGGCATGCTGGGGGCCGAAGGGATGAACAGCGCCATCAATAAATCCCCGCTCTACGGACGTTATGAGGATATGGTGGATCGTGAATCTGCCTATGAAAAACTGGCCGCAGGTGGTTTTGCCACTGTGGGTACGCCGCAGCCTGGGCAACCGGCTCAGAAACCGGCCGCAGGGCAGGAAAGCGGCGGTGGCTTGATGGGCGGCTTGAACGAGATCCTGTTTGGTTCCACTGGTCCACGCGGCGGTAAACACGACGGCATCGTACAGACCGCCGCCAAGAGCATGGCGCGCGATCTGGGCCGCCAGATCCTGCGCGGCGTTTTAGGCTCGATCATGGGGGGCCGCAAAAAGTAGGCCTGTGAACTCTAACCTAGGGGCGCTGCATGCAGCGTCCGTTTAGCTTTGCCAGCGGTTTCAGAGTTGGCGGACTTTATTAATCTTCCTGTGAAACTCACTCGCTGTTGCTGAACTATATGCGTTTATCTTCAGTGGGGTAAGTGACACTATTATCAATCCTTTCATATTTGGCCGGGATTACCGCAGTAATAGTGAAGTGAATGCCTACTATGTTCTGCATATTGATCTTATCCAGCGTTTCAGCAGTCATAATACGCAATCCATTGATCTGGGGATCACCAATTATTTCCTCAAGCAGAACTTTGGTGCACGTTTGCAGCGCAACGATATTTATCTGAAATTGAGTAACCCATTACTCAATGAGCTGTTTGGCCGTCCCCTAGCCAAACAGTTTTCCATTCCCCAACCCGAAGAGCGAAACGTTTTCAAATATGACTACCAAGGCTAATAATCTCGTGGAGGCTCAGTTACAGCAGCGCATTGATACTTTTACTGACAATTCACAGCGCTTACGCCGCCGACAACGTTATGTGGAGCTTGGCCGGTTGTTGGTGTCGCTAGTTTTGCTGGCGCCGATCAGCGGTCTGTGGTCAGACCCAAAACAGGGTTTTTGGTGGGGGTTGTTGGGTATGGGGGCCGGGATATTCGTTGCCTTGGTGATCTGGCACCGTCGGTTGGCGGCTCAATTACAGCACTGCCTCACTTTGGTTACTCTAAATCAAGAGAGCCTGGCTCGCGTTAGGCGGGACTTTTCGGTGCTGCTACCTTGCCCTGCCAACCTCGCCGACTCTTTCAGTGAGCAAGACCGGGATCTGAATCTGTATGGACATGCATCACTTGGACAACTCCTGTTCAACCTGTCCACCAGCTTAGGCGATAAGCGGCTGGCCGAGTGGCTGAGCCGGGGAAGTCCGATGCTCGAACAACATCAACTAGCGGTTCGGGAACTGGCTCCTCAGTTGGACTTACGCCAGCGGCTGTATGCTTACGCACGGGACCAGCAAAATATGGCTGGTCATCGGCTAGAGCAGTTCCGAGCCTGGGCAACGGATACTTCAGAACCTCTTGTAACGCCAATTAAGCAACGGATCGGTTGGCTTCTAAACGTTATATTCATTATCTGTCTGCTACTGGTGGTGAGCAAACTCGTGGCCGTATGGATCCTCGCCTTGCCGCTCTTGTTGAATCTGGTGTTTCTTGGTTTTAACGCTCAACGGTTTAGGCACTGTTTCGAACAGGCAGATTTGCAATCCGAGGCATTGAACAGCTTGTCACGAATAGTCGAACTCATCGGTAGCGACGAGTTTCAGTCTCAACCTTTACAGCAGATCCGTGAGTCGTTATTGCAGTCGCCGCAACGGCCAGGGGCCGCTCTGCGCCAGTTGTCGGCCATAGTGCATCATTCGCGACTACGTTTTAATCCGGTGCCCTATATGTTCCTGCAGCTCTGCTTGTTGTGGGATTTTCATGTGGCTTTCAAACTACAGCAGTGGCGTAGACAGTTCGCTGTGCATGTGGCCGATTGGTTGGAAGCTATCTCGCATTTTGAAGCCATTAGCGCCTTAGCCAATTTGAGCTTCGAAAACCCGACCTGGGGCTTCCCCGTTTGTAGCAAGGAGCCTGGGATGTCTGCCCGCCAAGCTGTTCACCCGTTGCTACCACCTGGCATAGCGGTAGCCAATGATATTGTGTTGGCTCCCGCACAGGTGACTATTATTACCGGTTCTAATATGTCGGGTAAAACCACCTACATGCGCACGCTGGGTCTCAACCTTAAACTGGCCATGGCCGGGGGGCCTGTGGCCTGTGCTGAAATGCGTTTCCCTCCCTGCGAGTTATATACGGCTATCTCCAGCCGTGATTCGTTGGAGCAGGGGATATCGTACTTTATGAGTGAGGTCGTGCAGATCAAGCACGTGCTGGAAGGTGTCGAACAATGTCATCTACAGCCAGTATTTCTGCTGGATGAACTGCTTAAGGGAACGAATGAACGGGAGCGCAACCTCGCCATTGTTGCACTACTTAAAAAGCTCTGCACCCAACAAGCGATGGGGCTGATGACGACACATAATGTCGCCCTTGCGACGCATCCAGAGCTGCAATCGTTATGTAAAACCATCTATTTTGAGGAGGATATAGATGAACAACTGCCGGAAAAAGTGGTGTTCAACTACCGCCTCAAAGAGGGAGTCTCCACTCAGACCAATGCCCTAAAATTGCTAAGAATGCTGGGTGTAAGTCTATATGATTAAGTATCCCTGTGAGGACCTTCAGTATTGCACTGCGACCGCAGAATATGCTGAGCAGGTCGTTGGCTTGTTGGGCAACATCGATCCGCACACCCAACGTTATATATATGGTCCCAAGGGGCAGCGCAATGCTTACTTGAAGCATGCCTTTCGCTGTGACCTAGGATATTTCGGCTATTCAAGACATCGTCTAGCGCTCCTTGGAAACCGTTGCATCGGTATGGTTGCCGCTTTTGAACGGCGGGAGCACTGGCTGTTGGATATTTACACTCTGAGATCACTTTTTCATGTCTATCCTCTGTTTCAAGCTTTGAAGTGTCTATATCGGCTGTTGGTCTCCACCGCAGCCAGTCCTAAACCACACCGAGGTATTTACTTTCTTTACAATTTTTCCATCGACCAGACATTGGCCGGTCAAGGGGTAGGTTCTTGGTTATTGCAGCAGGAAATTATTCGGGCACGACAACGTGGTTGCCATTACATTGAATTGGATGTTGCTACGACTAATCACCGGGCCATCCGCTTCTATGAACACAATGGTTTCGTGGTCAGTCAACACATTACCAATCGACACTGTATAAAGGGATTTCATTTCGATGAGTATTGGCGCATGTCTCTTGGGCTATAGTCTGAAGCCTACTTACCGTTTGTGGGCCAGAAGCTAGTCGAGAGGTGCTCGGGGACCTCCAGCCTCGTAATCAACTATCGCAGAGAGTTCGAATGTGGCTATAGGTGTAACGGCGAAGTATCGCTGATTGAGTCCGCTGGGCTCACATTTCGCAGGCAGTGTCTGCGAAATGTTGCCTCAGAGAATTCATTCGACTTCGCAGTATTAACCAAAGGCTTTCCGTTGTCTTGGTCGGCTGATGCGAACCATTGCCGGTTAAAACCCTGCTGGGTGTGAGCTTGGATGACTGAATGTTACATTTGCGTTATCAGGTATTAAATCAACACCTTAAGCCCATGTTTCAGGACCACGGTAAGTAACTTCAACGACAGGCCACTGGGGCGTTTTGCGCCGCTTTCCCATTTTTGGACTGTAGAAACGCTGGTGTTCAGATAACGGGCAAAGACTGGCTGGCTGACATTGAGCTTTTCTCGCAATGCTTTGATTTCAAGTGGTTGAAGATCTTTGACGCTGCTGATGCAGGCTTGATCGAAGCTACGCATCGTCTCCTGCGGGATGGCATCGACGCTGAATAACCCAGAAGCTGCACTATGGATGGCTTCAAACGCAGGACTTTTGAATTTACTTTTTACGGTCATGACAAATCTCCACCAGCTCTTTATTTGTAATCAATGCCATAATCTTTTCATCTGCAAGTACCGCATAGTACTTTGCTAACTCTCGAAATCCAGCAAGTTCACGTTTATCGATGTTGGCCATATCCTGTTTAGCATACAGGAACGTGTAAAACCAATGCACTCCGCCTTTGGCTAATATTATGGCGCGATCACGATTCTCCCTTAGGCGCTTCTTGTATACTCCGCCTCCGAGGTCATCGGCCTTCCCTTCTATCACTGCGTCAATAGCCCGGCATAATTCCCTATCTTTGATGCCATGAGATTCGGCCGTTTTGGCAAACCATTTGGTTTTAAATACGCGCATTAGGTTGACATCCTGTTACCTTAACTATAGCACTTAGTGCTAAATTACTCTCTTTTTTGGCTGATTCAACGTTTTCAAATCAGCAAAACTGTCCGTCTTTATGGAGTACTGTTCGTACGTGGCTATAGGTGTAATGGCGAAGGTTAGATAAACTCGGCTATCTAGCTATTTGATACGGGCGACCGTAACGATCCTTCATACTAAGTTCATTTAAACATGCTGCTGCTGATCGATAACTACGACTCTTTTACCTACAACCTCTATCAGTACTTCTGCGAACTGGGTGCAGAAGTGCTGGTGAAGCGTAACGATGAACTGCAACTGGCCGATATTGAGCGGCTGGCACCGCAACATCTGGTGATCTCCCCTGGCCCCTGTACGCCGAACGAGGCGGGCATCTCGCTGGCCGCGATCCGCCATTTTGCCGGCAAGTTGCCGATCCTTGGGGTTTGCCTTGGGCATCAGGCGTTGGGCCAGGCGTTTGGCGCCGACGTGGTTCGCGCTCGAGAGGTGATGCACGGCAAAACCTCAGCTATCCGCCATCAAAATCTCGGCGTGTTCAAGGGATTGAATAATCCACTGACCGTCACCCGCTACCATTCACTGATCCTGGACGCGGCGACGTTGCCGGAGTGCTTTGAGGTGACCGCCTGGAGCGAACGTGACGGCGAACGGGATGAGATCATGGGGATCCGCCACCGGACGCTGGCGCTGGAAGGCGTACAGTTCCATCCAGAGAGCATTCTCAGCGAACAGGGGCACCAACTGCTGGGTAATTTCCTTGGAAGTTAGCCGTTAGTGGTTTTTTAAGCTTGCCCTTGATTGGTTTTTTATGCATATTTTGTGATTATATTTTCACTTGATAGTTAGCCGCCTGGAGCCAGTAATGACCGAAAAAACCGCAGTTACCCGCAGCACCTTTGATCAGGTTATCCTGCCTGTTTATGCACCCGCCCAGTTTGTGCCGGTGAAGGGCAAGGGGAGCCGCGTATGGGACCAGCAGGGGAAAGAGTATATCGACTTCTCTGGTGGCATCGCGGTGACTGCGTTGGGGCACTGCCATCCGGCACTGGTTGAGGCTCTAAAGCAGCAGGGCGAAACCTTGTGGCATACCAGCAACGTATTCACCAATGAGCCCGCGCTGCGCCTGGCCAGTAAATTGATCGCTGCCACCTTCGCCGACCGGGTGTTTTTCGCCAACTCGGGTGCGGAGGCTAACGAAGCGGCTTTCAAGCTCGCTCGTCATTACGCCATCACCCGTCATAGCCCGTATAAAACCAAGATTATCGCGTTTAATAACGCTTTCCATGGCCGTACGCTGTTCACCGTTTCCGTGGGCGGGCAGCCAAAATATTCCGACGGCTTTGGGCCGAAACCGGCCGATATCGTGCATGTACCTTTCAACGATCTGGCCGCGGTGAAAGCGGTGATGGACGATCACACCTGTGCGGTAGTGATGGAGCCTATTCAGGGTGAAGGGGGCATTACCGCCGCCGATCCTGTCTTCCTCAAGGGCGTACGTGAACTTTGCGACCAACATCAGGCGCTGCTGGTGTTTGATGAAGTGCAAAGCGGTATGGGCCGTAGCGGCAAGCTGTTTACCTATATGCATTACGGCATTACGCCAGACATCCTCACCACCGCCAAAGCGCTGGGCGGCGGTTTCCCGGTGAGCGCGATGCTGACCACCGAAGAGATCGCCTCGGTGATGCAGGTTGGCACCCACGGCACCACCTACGGCGGCAACCCACTGGCCTGTGCAGTGGCAGAGGCAGCGTTGGACGTGATCAACACGCCAGAGGTGCTAAGCGGGATTGAGCAGCGTCGTGGGCTGTTTGTTCAGGCTTTGCAGGAGATCGGTAAGAAATACGATGTGTTCAGCGATATTCGTGGCATGGGGCTGTTGATTGGCGCGGAACTGAAGGCGGGCTATCACGGCAAAGCGCGTGATTTCCTCACTGCCGCTGCTGCACGTGGTTTGATGATCCTCAATGCCGGGCCAAATGTGATCCGTTTTGCCCCTTCGTTGGTGGTTGAGCTGAAAGATATCGACGAGGGCATGGCGCTGTTCGAATTGGCCGTACAGGATGTGATTAACGGCTGATCAAGTTAGCGGGGCTGCGGTCCCGCTAGTCTCAGCTTTCCCGCAATTTGCGCTTCAGCCAGATCCCATGATGTGGGCGCTGGCGCCATGCCAATGACGAAATGGTATGCATCACGGTCAGGTGAGAAAGGATCCGCCTCAAGTGGCGTTCCATCTCGGTGATCGGCATATCTGGATGCAGGTCCGGCGGCTGCATGATGCTGTTGCTGGTACTCGGGCCGTCATATTCCAACCGCTGCTGACAGCTCTGTAAGGCGATCTCACAGGTTTGCAGATACTCCTGAGCCAGCTTTGGCGTCAGCATATAGTGCTCGCGCGCCAGAATGGTCATCGCATTCAGGTGTTCAACAATAAACTGGTTATGGGTGATCCACAGCCGCATATCAGCCAGATAATTCGATTCAAACCCCGGTTCCTGCATCGCCTGATTGAGGGAGGTAAACAGGGCGTTATGCGCCTGATTGACCTGCATGCGTGTGTAGGCCAGTTCGCTGGGGTCGGGTTCCTGTTCTTCCAGCAATAAACGCAGTGCAGTCTGATCGTGCTCCAGAGCCTGATGGGCGTTTTTACGCAGCATGCCGCTCTGCCACTGCGGCCATAGCCAGATCGTGCCACCAAACACCAGTACGCAGCCGATAAGGGTATCGATCAGGCGGGGGACCAGGAAATGGGTACCGTTCAGCGCCAGGAGCTGCAAGGTGTAGACGGCGGTCACGGTGAAGCCCATCACCGCCAGCCCGTAGTTTTTCCGCAGGATCAGATAGGCCGCCAGGGTGATGGCCAACATGATGCTCAGCGTCACGTTCTCCGGCATCTGTAGTTGCAACAGTCCAGCGGCAATCACCAGCCCGGCCAACGTGCCGAGGGCACGGTGCTGGATCCTCACCCGCGTGGCGTTATAGCCGTTTTGGCTGACCAGCATGATGGTCAGCAAGATCCAGTAGGGTTTTGGCAGATTGAACAGCATGCCAAGGCTGCTGCCTGCCGCCAGAATGACCCCCAGTCTGGCGGCGTTACGCAAGGCGTTGGATTTGAACGATAGATAGCTCACCACTGCAGGCCAGAACGGCAGGCGTGACTGATTGGCCATCAGATTACGGCGGTAAAGTGGGTGCTGAGTGCGCAGCAGGCGTGCGATGCGACTGAAGTGGTAATAGCAGAACTGGCCAACCGGATTATCGGCGTGCTGTGAGGCCACTTTTTCCAGCGCCGCCAGCTCATTCTTCATGCTGAAACGCGAAGAGTGCCGATGATAGAGAATATCGTCGGCCACCACCCGCAGGCGCGTGGCGATCACCTGGGCGTTGCGGCGGATGATCGCTTCGGCCTGGCTTTGCTCCACCAGCTTTTGCACTTCTTCCGGCAGATGCAGGCTGACGGTGATGTGCTCTTGCAAATCGAGCGCCACCTGAAACGTACGCCGCAGGCGCTTTTGCTCCAGGTTATTGGCATGGGGCAGGAAATTAAGCTGTTGGTATAGCAGACTGATCAGATCCATGACTTTCTGCTGGCGTTGCAACAGCGGCGGCAGGGCAGTTTCAGGATCGGTATGCTGCGTCAGTAATGAGTATTTGGCTTCAAAATAGTCGGCCAGCTGCATATACAGCTGGCTTAGAGATTCGCGCATCGGCTGCTCTTTCCACAGCTTGAACCAGGCCCAGGTAAACAGCCCGTACCAGGCGGTGCCGACGATATACAGCAAAGGGGCATGCCAGATTGGCACGGTGCCTACCATGCTGAGGGAAAAGATGGCGGCGACCAATGCGGCTGGTAGCAGGCGTGCGTGCAGCGGGCTGATCTCACCGCTGACGCCGAGCAACAGCGCCATTGCCAGCATCAGCAAGGGTAACGGCAGATCCCACAGCAGGGCTTGTTGCAGCAGAAGGCTGCTGAGTGCGAACAGGGAGCCGCCTACGACCAGGCGTTTGAAAAAGCGTTTGTGCGGCGTATCCAGCCCGGCAATGTTGCAGCAGGCGGGCACCAACGAGAACAGCATGCCGAGTTGCAGGTTGCCAATCAGTAAACCAAACGCCACCGGCAGGCACAACACCAGCGTTTGCCGCAGTGCGTAGTTGACTTCCGGGTGGTAGATCAGGCGGCGCCACATGGTTGGCTATTCAGCAGGTAAAGAAACGGCGCATTGCTGCACCGTTTCCCTGGGGATTAACGCGTACCGTACACGACAATGGTTTTGCCGTGCGCGGAGATCAGGTTTTGATCTTCGAGCATTTTCAAAATACGACCGACGGTTTCACGTGAGCAACCGACGATTTGGCCAATTTCCTGGCGGGTGATTTTGATCTGCATGCCGTCTGGGTGAGTCATGGCATCAGGCTGTTTTGCCAGGTTCAGCAAGGTCTGTGCAATGCGGCCGGTTACGTCAAGGAAGGCGAGGTTACCCACTTTCTCTGAGGTGACTTGCAGGCGGTTAGCCATCTGTGCGGACAGGCGCATCAGGATATCCGGGTTAACCTGGATCAACTGGCGGAATTTCTTGTAGGAAATTTCAGCCACTTCACAGGCGGTTTTGGCCCGTACCCAGGCGCTACGCTCCTGGCCTTCTTCAAATAATCCTAGCTCGCCGATGAAATCCCCCTGGTTAAGGTAGGACAGGATCATCTCTTTGCCTTCTTCATCTTTAATCAGCACCGCGACGGAGCCTTTGACGATGTAGTAAAGCGTTTCGGCCTTTTCACCTTGGTGAATAAGCGTACTCTTCGATGGATATTTGTGGATATGGCAATGAGACAGGAACCATTCGAGAGTCGGGTCTGTTTGCGGTTTGCCGAGAACCATTCGCTGTTATCCTCTGTTGTTATCGCTGCCTTGTATCACAGGGGTCAGAGTTCCCTGTAAAACGTGCTTATAGCCCGGTGTTTTAATTGTGGCTATCAACAGGTTTTGAGGCGTGTTATAGAAATACGCTTGTGCTCTAGCATATTAACTTGCAGGGAGAGCTGCAAGCTACATTCTGTTAACAAACCAATATAGGGGCCTTTCCTTGGACATATCCCTGAAATCGGTGACCTGGAAAGAGTTATTGCGGCTCTGTTTGTAGCACAGAGTGAGGCGGGTGTCTTGTGTTGTCTCGCTTCAGCATGATTAGCGTCAGGTTACGTTGCCAGAATGTATGCGAAAGCGTACCCTGTTTTTAAGAAATTAACCGGAGTGTGTAACATGCAGGCAAGAGTTAAGTGGGTAGAAGGGCTGACATTCCTGGGTGAGTCTGCGTCTGGTCACCAGGTTTTGATGGATGGCAACGCTGGCGATAAAGCGCCAAGCCCGATGGAAATGGTGTTGATGTCCGTCGGCGGCTGTAGCGCCATCGACGTAGTGTCGATCCTGCAAAAAGGGCGTAACGATGTGCGTGACTGTGAGGTAAAACTGACCTCCGAGCGTCGTGAAGAAGCACCGCGTCTGTTTACCCATATCAATCTGCATTTTATCGTCACCGGCAAAGGGCTGACCGATAAGATCGTCGAGCGTGCGGTGGATCTTTCCGCCGAGAAATACTGCTCCGTCTCCTTGATGCTGGGTAAAGCCGCCAGCATTACCCACAGCTTCGAAATCCGCGAAGTGGCCTGATCCTACCAAGGGTAGCGCAGGCAGTGGGCACGCAATAAATCAAGAAATCGCCGTGCCGTCACGGTTAGCGGCGATTTCTGTGAATACAGCACGCAATATTGCGCTTGTGGCAACGTGTCGATAGGCAATGCCACCAGCCGACGCTGCAAATAGAACGGTGCACTCATCGCCCGCGCCACGATAGTCAAATAATCCGCCTCCAGCACCATATTCAAGCCACAGGTCACAGAGTCCGAGCGAATGGGCGAACGACTCAATTGCTGATAGAAGGTGCCTAACACCGCACGCAACTGCTGGTAGTAACCCATATCGGTTTCCGGTAATAACCACTTGGCCTCACGCAATTCGTCCAACGAGGTGGCCTGCGCCAGTGGGTGCCCCTGGCGTGCGATAATGCAAAAAGAGGCGTTGAACAGCGGTTCACGCACCAGATCCTCCAGCGGAAGTTCCGGGCTGACGGTACCCACGGCAAAATCCAGGCGGCCTTCGCGCAATGCTGGCAGTAGCGTAGAAAGCTGCGCCTCGCGGATCAGCAGATTGGCCTGTGGAAACGGCTGTTTGAAGGCCTCGACCAGTTCCGGTAATACCGTCAGGGCGAGTAGCGAAGAGCAACCAATGGCGACGTTACCTTGCGAATGCTGATTCAACTGCTGGATCTCGTCGGCGGCGCGCTGCAATTCCTCCAGGATCAACTGCATTCGCAGGGCGAAGGCGCGGCCGGTTTCGGTCAGCGTCATTCCCTGACTGCTGCGATTGATCAACTGGGTTTCCAGGATCTGTTCCAGTTCACGGATGGTGCGGCTCACCGCCGGTTGAGATTGCTCAAGCGCGCGTGCCGCCCCGCGAATACTGCCGCTGCGGATCACCTGCTGGAAGACTTTCAACTGTTGTAACTTCGGTAAATAGCGCATTCCCCACCCTATCAATAAAAAGCATCACCCCTTACAAAATTGTATCTTATGCCGCTCGGCAAAAGGCGATAATTTCAGCATGTTGCTGTAAGTGACTGTTATTAAAACTATAAAGTGACCTGGATCACATTATTAAACTACGCCCCTCACGCTGGTGGGCAGCCTGGGTGATAACTTAAAGGAATATCGGCGATGAAAAATCGTTCGCTAATGATTTTTTTGCTGTTTGTGGGCTATGTCGTGGTGTACATCGATAAAACCGTGATGGGTTTTGCGCTGTTACCTATCGAACGCGAGTTCAATCTACAGCCGGAACAACTGGGCTACATTACCGGGATGTTTTTCCTGGCGTATTCCCTGTTCCAGATACCGGCGGGCTGGCTCAATGACCGCTTTGGCTTTAAGAAAGTGCTGTGCAGTTCGTTACTGCTGCTGGGGGGATTCGCCCTGTGCTTCGGCATTCTGGGGTTCGGCCTGGGCCTGCTGGTGACGTTCCGCTTCCTGTCCGGCATTGGCCACTCCGGCTATCCGTGTTCCTGCGCCAAGGCGGTGGTGGCGAATTTCCCACTGGAACAGCGCACCTTCGCGCAGTCCATTCTGCTGTCCTCCGCCGGGTTGGCGATGACCGTCGGGCCGCTGGTCGCGGTCTATTGCCTGGATCACATCGGCTGGCGTGGGTCGTTCTCTGCGCTTGGCCTGTTGGCATTCGTGATTGCCGCCTGCATCTTGTGGCTGGTTCCCAATCCACCACAGGCAGCATCCGCCAAAGCTGGGGCAGCCGCTGCCAACTATAAGGCCTTGCTGAAAAACCCAATTGTGTTGCTGCTGTTTGTGGCGATCTTCTGTATCAACATCCCGTCGTACGGCCTGATGGCCTGGCTGCCGAAATTCCTGGTACAGCAGCGCGGAATGCCGCTTGACGTCTCCAGCATGGTGGTGGCCGCCGGCGGTCTGGGGATCTGGATCTCCTCACTCGGCACCGGCTGGCTGGTCGGGCGCTACCTGCAAGGGCATGAGCCGTGGGTGATCTTCTTCAGTTCCCTGCTCAGCGCCTTGTGCATCTGGCTGGTGTTTACCAGCGAATCGGCGCTCACGGCCAGCCTGTTCTTGTTCCTGGGTTATATCTTCCTGATGGCCTCGTTCGTCACGGTGTTTACCTTGCCTATGAAGCGCTTGCCTACGGAAGTGATGGGGGCAGCGATGGGGCTGATTAACACCGGCGGCACCTTGGGTGGCTTTGTGGCCCCTATTGCCATGGGGTATCTGATCACCATCAGCCACAACTACATGACGACGTTTATCTTTTTGGCATTGGCTATGGTGGTTTCCGGGCTGGTGATCCTGCCATTGGCGGGTAGAGCACGCCAACCGGCACTGAATTAAGGAGTATGAACATGAACATTGAACAGCTGATTGACGGTGTGGAACAACAGGTATTGCAGTGGCGGCGTCATATACATGCGAATCCTGAGTTGTCATTTCAAGAGGCGCAGACGGCAGCTTACATAGCCGGACAACTAGCCAGCCTTGGTCCGTTGAAGATCACCCGTCCTACGCCGAATAGCGTGGTTGCCGAATTACAGGGCGCAGCGCCGGGGCCGTGCTATGCCTTGCGCGCCGATATTGACGCCTTGCCGATCCAGGAGGAAAGCGACGAGCCTTTCTGCTCGACCCGGCCAGGGGTGATGCATGCCTGCGGCCATGATGCCCACAGCGCGATGTTGCTGGGCGCGGCCAGCGTGTTGTGCCAGTTGCAGGCGCAGCTGCAAGGCTCGGTGCGTTTTATCTTCCAGCATGCCGAAGAAGTGCCACCGGGCGGAGCCCAACAGCTGGTAGACCTGGGTGTTCTGGATGGCGTGAAGATGATCTTCGGCCTGCATGTCATGCCCAACTTCCCGACCGGTGAGGTGGGCTTGAAGCAGGGCGTGTTCAGTGGCTCCAGCGATAACTTCGACATCGTGCTGCAGGGTAAGGGTGGACATGGCTCGATGCCGCATCTGTGTATCGATCCGGTGCCGATTGGTGCGGAGATCGTTAGCGCATTACAGCAGATCGTGGCACGTAAACTTGATCCGTTAAATGCCCCGGTGTTGACGGTGGCAACCTTCCAGGCAGGAGACAGCTATAACGTCATTCCAGACACTGCCCGGTTGGCAGGAACGTTACGTACTCATAATCAGGAAGTCCGTGATCGGGTGCCGCTGTTGGTAGAGCAAACCGTTGCTGGGATCAGCCAGGCGCACGGTGCCAGCTACAAGGTTGACTGGACGCGTGGCTATACCATCGGTAATAACCACCCTGATGCCTGCGTTATTGCGCGCGAGGTGGTGGCCGAAGCCGTGGGGCCACAGGCGTTGCGGGAATTGACTACCGCGATGTTTGGCAGCGAAGATTTCTCCTCCTATCAGGAGAAAGTGCCGGGGTGCTTCCTGTTTATCGGCAGCGGTAACGAGGCGATCGGTGCCACCTACGGCGTGCATAATCCCCGTTTTAAACTGGACGAGGCGGCGATGCAGATTGGGGTGAAACTGCACGTCGGTTTTATCCGCCATCTGTTGATGCATTAACAACGGTGGGCGCGGAGATTAGCCGCGCCCGATAACTTATTCGATCTTCTTGCCTTCCATCAACCGCTGCACCAGCGGTGCCATAATCAGTTCCATTGCCAGCCCCATCTTGCCACCCGGTACCACCAGCGTATTGATATGCGAGATAAACGATCCTTGCAGCATTGCCAGCAGGTAGGGGAAATCGATCTGATCCAGGCCCCGGAAGTGGATCACCACCAAGCTTTCGTCGAGTGAGGGGATTGCCTTGGCGGCAAACGGGTTGGAGGTATCTACCGTCGGGACGCGTTGGAAGTTGATATGGGTGCGCGAGAACTGTGGCGTGATGTAGCTGATGTAATCCTCCATCGAACGGACTACCGAGTCCATCACCGCCTCACGGGAATGGCCACGCTCGCCGGTATCGCGGATCAGCTTCTGGATCCACTCCAGGTTGACGATCGGCACCACGCCGACCAGCAGATCGACATGTTTGGCTACGTCGATCTGATCGGCCACTACGCCGCCGTGCAGCCCTTCGTAGAACAGGACATCCGTGGGGGCGGGCAGTGGCTCCCAAGGCGTGAACGTGCCAGGAACCTGGTTGTAAGGCACCGCCTCGTCGTAGGTATGCAGATATTTACGTGAGCGGCCGGTGCCGTTCTTGCCGTATTCGATAAAGCTTTGCTCAAGCAGGCCAAAGTCGTTGGCTTCCGGGCCGAAGTAGCTGATATGGCGCCCCATATCGCGGGCTTTACGAATTGCCGCATCCATTTCCGGCCGGGTGTAACGGTGGAAGCTGTCGCCTTCCAGCTGGGCGGCGCGCAGGTTTAGCTGCTGAAAAATCTTGCGGAACGCCAGGCTGGTGGTGGTGGTGCCGGCTCCGCTGGAACCGGTCACCGCGATAACGGGATGTTTGGCAGACATGGTCGAGGGTCACTCCGTATTAAATGCGCAGGCTCAGAATGAGATTTTTAGTATGGCTGATACCCTTTCGCCCAAGGCGAAATTGTGCGCGTTGGTTTGCAATACTGCATTGTTACCTGATTTTTTCCCTCAGTCATAGCGCGCAATAAGACTAAATTTCCTCCTGCCCGGCGCGGATCTGCCCGCGAGGCATGATGTTGACGGTTTCATGTAGTTCTGACCACACCAGCACCACTTCGCCGCTTTTCAACTGGCGGCGCACGTCGTCGACCTTCTGTTCCAGCGAACGTTCGTGCTCGCCGTAGTCGGTTCCTTCGCGTAATACAAAGGATTCGATCAGGCTGTTGAGAGTCTCTTGTTCAATTTCTTGCCAGGGAATAATCACTTGGTGGGTTCCAAAAAAGAAGAAAGCCAGGCCGGGATTCGTTGCTCCAGCCACATTTGTGGTTTTTTCAAGGTGCCGCCGACAAAACCGACGTGGCCACCGCACTCCGTCAGCTGATATTCGATATTAGGCGGCAGGCTGGCGAGATCGGGTATCACCGCATCGGTCATAAACGGATCGTCTTTAGCGTGAATGATCAGCAGTGGCGTGGTGATCTGCGGCAACAGCGGTAGGGCGCTGCAACGGCGATAGTAATCGACCGCGTCGCTGAAGCCGTGAATGCGCGAGGTGATCACATCATCAAACTCACGAATGCGCCGCAGCTTGTTCAGTTGCGACAGATCCAACGGCAAGGTGCCTGGATAGTGCAGCAGCTTGCGGGTGGCATTTTGCTTGAGTTGGCCCAATAGGTAGCGCTGATAAACGCGGGAGAATCCCTGCTCCATGCGGATTGAGCATGGCTCCAGCATCAGCGGGGCAGAAACGACCACTGCCGCTTGTAGCAGGCTGTCATTGCCCTGCTGGGCCAGATAATAGGCCAGCATATTGCCGCCAAGGGAAATCCCAACCGCTGCCGTTGGCACTTCGCCAAAGCTGTCACGCAACCAGCGCAGGAAGAAGCGGGCATCTTCCGTTTCGCCGGAATGATAGATGCGTTGCTTACGGTTAGGCACGCCGCTGCAACCACGGAAATGCATCACCACGCCCAACCAACCTTGCTCGCGCCAGGCATTAAGCAGCCCATGTGCGTAAGGGCTGTAGAAATTACCCTCTAATCCATGGAACAGCACCACGCGCGGTTTATCGCGCGCCAGTTGCGGATCTTCACTCCAGGCCAGATCGACGAAATCGCCGTCCGGCAACTCCAGCCGCTGCCAATGGGGTTGTAGCCGTATGCGGCGGCGCACCAGCCGTGGCAGCAGGGTTTGCAGGTGTGGATTACTGGCCCCGGTCAGAGGGCGAAAGGATTCATACATAATGAATAAAATTCTTGTTGGCGGCTATTGTGTGATCCGAACCGCACTGTTAGCTTCAAACACATGTATTAGCAATCATACTGCAAAAAAGTCATTTGGGTGAGGAGCACCCGCTTCATGGAACTGAGTTTATTTCTTTCGATGCTAGGCTTCCTGTGGGTGGCCGCGATCACCCCTGGCCCCAATAATATGTTGCTCACCACCTCAGGGGCCAATTTCGGCTTTATGCGTTCATTATGGCTGATGATCGGCATCATGCTGGGTATGCAAAGTATCTTGGTGCTGGTGGCATTTGGCGTTGGTGGGTTGATCCTGATTTATCCTTCATTGCACCTGATCCTGAAAATCCTCGGTAGCCTTTATCTGTTGTGGCTGGCGTGGAAAGTGGCGACGGCGGCCTATGAAAAGCTGGAAACCGACGCGCCGCCACCAAAGCCGGTGCGCCTGTACCAAGGCTGGCTGTTGCAATTCCTCAACCCCAAGGCCTGGCTGATGGCGCTTGGGGCAGTGGCGAGCTTTAGCCTGGCGGGAGATAAATACAACCACTCGATTCTGGCCATCGCCTTCGGTATCTTTGCCGTCAACATCGTTGCCGGGATCATCTGGTTGGGTTTTGGTACGGTGATTGGCCGCCTGCTGCGCAGCAAGAAAGCCTGGATAATCTTTAACGTGTCGATGGGGTTGTTAACCGCCGCCTGTGTATTACTGATTTGGCATTGAGGGAACGCTGATGAACGAAAACTATTTCCATGTGGATGCCTTTATCGGCGAGGGACTGCGGGGCAACCCGGCCGGTGTCTGCCTGCTGCCACAACCGCTGGAGGCAGCGCAGATGCAGGCCATCGCCAATGAACTGAACCTGCCGGAAACCAGCTTTGTCTGGCAGGATGGCGACATGTATGCGATCCGCTGGTTCACGCCGACGCGGGAAGTGGATCTGTGCGGGCATGCTACTTTGGCTTCGGCGCACGTGTTGTTAAACGTGGTCAACCCGGGGTTGAGCGATATCCGTTTCCGTTCCGCCAGCGGTGAACTGTATGTCAAACGTGATGCGGCCGACGGTGAACGGCTGATCCTGGATTTCCCTTCTCGCCCACCACAGAAAATTGCTGAACCGCCACAGTTGGCTGCTTTGCTCGGTGTGCAACCGCAGGAAGTGTGGCGAGCCCAGTCGCTGATGGCGGTATTGGCCGATGAATCGCAGGTCAGGGCGGTGCAGCCTGCGATCGCCGAGCTGATCGACCATCTCGGTTGCGGCGTGATCGTCACGGCTCCGGGTGATGAGGTGGATTTTGTCTCGCGCTATTTCTCAATGGATCGCAGCGAAGATCCGGTCACCGGCTCCGCCCATTGCATACTGATGCCTTACTGGACGGCGCGCCTTGGCCGCCACGTATTGCATGCTAAGCAGCTGTCATCACGCGGCGGCGAGTTGTTCTGCGAGCAGCAAGGAGAACGTACGTTGCTGGGTGGCTACGCGCGCATCTTCTTGCGTGGTTCTCTTTCAGGTTGAACTCCGTTCCAGCAGTTGCCAATCCAGCACGTCGTGGCAAGGGGGCAACTGCTGGCCCTGAATTTTCTCCAGCAGCAACTGCACGCTACGCACGCCGAACTGATGCATGGGCTGTACGATGGTGGTTAGCGGCGGAGTGGTGATGCTGCCAAACGGTACACCGTCAAATCCCATCACCGCGATATCTTCTGGAATACGCAAGCCCTGCTGGTGCAAGGCACTCATCGCGCCTCCGGCAATTACATCCGAAATGGCAAATACCGCATCTGGCCGTGGCCCGTCTGCCAGCAAATCACTCATCGCCTTGGCTCCAGCGGCGTAATCCAGCCCTTCGACGTATTCCACCCGGCAATAGTCCAGCCCCAGCTCGGCCAACGCCTGCCGGTAGCCCTGTTCCCGCTGCTGTGAATACAGATAACGCATATCGCCGTTGAGCAACGCGATCCGCTGGCGGCCTTTGGCTGCCAGGTGCTGCACACCGGCCATGGCGGCCCGGTGATTATCGATGGTGACGGAGGAGGCGCGGAATTGGGTATCCCCTTCGCCGCATTGCACCCAGGGGAAATCACCGATCATGGCGGTCAGCCCCGGCAAACAGCTGATGGCATCCATGGTGATCACGCCGTCGACTACCTTGCCACTTAGCAGGCTGAGGTAAGCGGATTCACGGGTGGGGTTGGATTCCGAGTTACACAGCAAAATATGGTAACCGTGGCGTTCGGCTTCTTCTTCGATACCGCGTACCACCAGGGAGCAAAAGGGGTTGGTGATATTGGACACCAGCACCAGCAGCATCCCGCTGCGGGCAGTGCGCAACTGGCGTGCCAGCAGGTTGGGTTGATAGTCACATGCGCGGATCGCCGCCAGGACCTTATCGCGAGTGGCTGGTTTGACGATCTGTTGGCCGTTCAACACCCGTGAGACGGTGGCCGCTGAGACGCCAGCGATTTTCGCCACCTTTGCTATCGACATGGTTTGCTTTTCCTTCTGCCCTTTTGCCTCGCACAGTATGCGGCAAAAAGTACGATCACTACGAAGAGTTTGTGACAGCGATTACAAATTCATCTTCTCCCTACTTTTAATCATATCAATCCGGTTGCCGAAAAAAAGAAATCGATTACATTTTATTTATTGCAAAATGAAATCGATTACATTTCAAATTTAGACCGAAATTACCCCGAATGGCGACGCAATAGGAGGTGGCAGATGGAGATACAGCTTCAGTTAGCGCAAGCAGAGGATCGCAGCGAGATTGCCGCTTTGATCCATTGCTCAACTAATGCTTGGTATCAGCGCCACGGGCTGGGCAACATCTTCTATGCCGGGCCGGAAAGCTGTGGACTGTTTGTTGATGTTTACCAGCAGTTGGATAACGGCTACCACTGGATTGCGCGCGATCAACAAGGGGCGATCTGTGGCTCCTGTTTCTTCCACCCACGTGAAACTCATTTGGGGTTGGGCATCATGAATGTTCATCCCGATTATTTTGGCCGCAGGATTGCCAGCCGTTTGTTGGCCAAGGCCGATGAACTGGCGGGTGGCTTACCGGTTCGTTTGCTTTCCAGCGCGCTGAACCTGGATTCCTATTCGCTCTACCAGCGTGGGGGATTTACCCCGTATGCCCTCTATCAGGATATGGCGATCCCGGTGCCGAGCCAGGGATTTGCTTACCCACGCCTGACTCGCGGCCAGGTACGGGCAGCCCGGCTTGACGACCTACCCGCCATCCTGGAGTTGGAGCGCGAAATACTGGGCATCGAACGTCAGCGCGATATCGATTACTTCCTCAATGACACCAGTGGACTGTGGCGGGTTGCCGTCTGGGAGTTGGACGATCGCATCGGCGGTTATCTGGCCTCGGTGGCGCATCCGGCCTCCCGTATGTTGGGGCCGGGGTGCTGCCATAGCGAAGAGATCGCCCTGGAGTTACTTGGCTGGATGCTCGATCGCCATCATCGCGGTACGACACCGGTGGTATTGGTACCCGCAGAGCGTTCCGCGCTTAGCCAGGTTTTGCTGCGCTGGGGAGGGCGAATTTGTGAATTACATGTCGCGCAGGTGAAAGGCCAGGCGCAACAACCCGGCGGCGTGGTGATGCCGTCCTTTTTGCCGGAAAGCGGTTAGCACCGGCGTCATTGCCGTAATAACCAACCAACACCGATGGGGGAGTTATGCAAACAGATAGCCTGGCCCAGGGGGCCAAAAGCACCACGTTCAAATGGGTGGTGCCACGATTGGCACTGATGATGTTCCTGCAGTTTTTTGTCTGGGGAGCCTGGTACGTCACGCTCGGCGTGGTGATGGGCAAATATGGTCTGGCCGCGATCATAGGCGATGCCTATTCCACCGGGCCAATTGCCTCCATCCTGTCGCCTTTTGTGTTGGGTATGGTGGTCGATCGCTTCTTTGCCTCGCAAAAAGTGTTGGCCGTGCTGCACCTGATTGGGGCTGGCCTGCTGTGGATGATGCCTGGATTCTTTGCCGAAGGGCAGGGCAGCGGCCTGCTGTGGATTATCTTCGGTTATATGCTGTGCTACATGCCCACCATTGCCCTGAGCAATAACGTGGCGTTTTACAGCCTGAGTAACAGCGAGAAAGCCTTCCCGGTAGTGCGGGCGTTCGGCACCTTTGGTTGGATTGTCGCCGGACTGATTGTCGGCACCAGCGGCCTGTCGGACAGTACCGATATCTTCATGCTGGCTGCCGTAGCTTCGTTGGTATTGGCGATTTACAGCTTTACGCTGCCGCATACCCCTGCACCGGAGCGCGGCAAGCCAGTAAAAATGCGCGATCTGCTGTGTGCGGATGCTTTCGCAATGCTCAAGCAGCGCCATTTCCTGGTATTTATCATCTGTGCCACGCTGATCTCCATCCCGTTGGCGGCGTATTACGCCTATGCCGCGCCGTTCGTTGCCGCGGCCGGTTTCACCAACGTGGGTGGCGTGATGTCGCTGGGGCAAATGTCTGAGCTGTTATTCATGCTGCTGATCCCGTTCCTGTTTGCCCGGTTGGGGATCAAGTACATGCTGATGATCGGCATGCTTTCCTGGTTCCTGCGCTATGTGATGTTTGCACTGGGCATTACCGAAGAAATGCGCTGGATGATCTACCTCGGCATCATCCTGCATGGCATGTGCTATGACTTCTTCTTCGTTATCGGCTTTATCTATACCGATAAAGTGGCGGGCGACAAAGTGAAAGGCCAGGCACAAAGCCTGCTGGTGCTGTTCACCTACGGCATCGGTATGTTGATTGGTTCGCAGATCAGCGGTGCGCTGTTTAACCATATGGTGACGGCGGACGGCGCTGCGGCGTTGCCGCAATGGCAGCACTTCTGGTGGTACCCGGCCTTCGGCGCATTAGCGATCGCCGCGCTGTTCTTCTTCACCTTCAACTACCGGGATGTTCCAGCAGGGGAGAAACGTGATGGCTGATTTGCGGGTGCTGGTGGTGGGCTGCGGCAATATGGGGGCATCCCATGCCGAGGCTTACCACGCTATGGAAGGGGTGACAATCTGCGGGCTGGTGGCACGGGGTGAATCGCGTGAGCTGCTCAATCAACGTTTGGGGGGCGGTTATCCCACTTTTAGTGACTTTGAGTTGGCGCTGGCGCAAACCCGGCCTGATGCCGTGTGCCTGACCACTTATCCGGATACCCACGAAGCCTACGCCTTGGCGGCGCTGGCGGCGGGATGTCATCTGTTTATCGAAAAGCCGCTCGCCACCACGGTAGCAGGGGCCGAAAGGGTGATTGCTGCTGCTCATCAGGCACAACGACAGGTGGTGGTGGGCTATATCCTGCGCCATCACCCCTCCTGGCAGCAGTTTGTGGAGCTCGCTCGGGGTTTGGGTAAGCCCTTGGTGATGCGGATGAACCTCAACCAGCAAAGCCACGGGCAGATGTGGAATGTGCATCGCAACCTGATGCAGTCACTGTCGCCAATTGTCGATTGCGGCGTACATTATCTGGACGTGATGTGCCAGATGGCCCAGGCCGAACCGATCAGCGTGAGCGCTATCGGCGCCCGGCTGAGCGATGACCTGCCGCAGGGGATGTATAACTACGGCCAGCTACAGGTGCGTTTTGCCGATGGCTCGGTCGGTTGGTACGAAGCTGGCTGGGGGCCGATGGTCAGTGAAACGGCCTACTTTGTGAAAGACGTCATTGGGCCGCGTGGCGCGGTTTCGATCGTAGTCCATCATCAGGAAAGGGCTTCTGACGATGTGGGGGGGCATACCAAAACCGAATCATTGCGGGTGCATTACGCCGAATTAGACGATGAGAACCGCTTTAAGCAGCCGGATCGCTGGATCGACTGCCAGGATGAGCCAGATCATTTGGCGCTCTGCCTGAGTGAACAGCGTTACTTTTTACGGGCAATTCGTGAGGGCCTGGATCTCGATCAGCATCTTCAGGATGCATTGAACAGCTTACGGGTGGTGCTGGCGGCGGACGAAGCGGTTCGCAGCCAACGTACGGTGATATTAGGGAGAGAAGCATGAAGACGATGCAGGGGCCAGGGCTGTTTCTGGCGCAGTTTATCGCCGAGCAGGCCCCGTTTAATACGCTGGATGGCTTGGCGGAGTGGGCTGCCGGGCTGGGCTTCACCAATATCCAGATCCCCACGTTGGAGCCAGCCATTTTCGATTTGGCGCTGGCGGCGCGTAGCCAGGATTATTGCGATGAGATCGTCGCCCGGCTTGGGCGGCACGGTATTCGCATCAGCGAGCTGTCGACGCATTTGCAAGGACAACTGGTCGCCGTCCATCCAGCCTACGATCTGGCCTTTGACGGTTTTGCTCCGTCAGAAATCCGGGGCAAACCTCAGCAGCGGCAGGCCTGGGCAACGGAACAGTTATTGCTGGCGGCGCAGGCTTCGCAGCGCTTGGGGCTAACTGCCCATGCGACCTTCTCTGGTGCGCTGGCGTGGCCCTATTTCTATCCGTGGCCGCCGCATAATGCGTTATTACTGGAGGAGGCCTTCGAACAGTTGGCCAAGTGCTGGCTGCCGATCCTGGACGCCTTCGATCGGGCTGGTGTAGATGTGTGCTATGAGCTGCATCCGGGGGAGGATTTACATGACGGCGTGACCTTTGAACGCTTTCTGGCCAAGGTCGGCAACCATCCCCGCTGCCATATTCTCTATGATCCGAGCCATCTGCATTTGCAGCAGATGGACTATCTCGGCTTTATCGATTGTTATCACCCACGTATCCGCGCATTTCACGTCAAAGATGCCGAGTACCGCCCCAACGCCCGCAGCGGAGTTTATGGGGGCTACCAACCGTGGTTGGAAAGACCTGGGCGCTTCCGTTCTCTGGGGGACGGGCAGATCGACTTCCCGGCCATTTTCAGCAAGCTGACGCAGTACGGCTTCCCAGGCGTCGCTACGTTGGAATGGGAGTGCTGCCTTAAGTCGCCGGAGGCCGGAGCACGCGAAGGTGCCGCCTTTATCGCCCGCCATATTATTCCGGTAGCGGAACGGGCTTTTGATGATTTTGCCGCGGTGGATACCGTTCGGGAGCGAGTCAGATCCATGCTGGGCGTGGAGGATGCATCATGAGATTAAAGCTGGGAATGGTAGGTGGCGGTGAAGGCGCGTTTATTGGCGCGGTGCATCGGTTGGCGGCGCGGATGGATGATGAGTTTGAACTGGTCGCCGGGGCTTTCTCCTCCGATAGGCAAAACTGTCTGCGCACCGGGGAGTTACTGCATCTGCAACCGGATCGCTGCTATGCCGATTTTAACCAGATGGCGCAGGCAGAAGCGGCACGAGAGGATGGGATTGATGTTATCGCGATCGTGACCCCGAATCATTTGCACGCTCCAGTCGCCAGCGCTTTTCTCAACGCCGGGATTGATGTGATCTGCGATAAGCCCCTATGCACCTCTTACTCCGAGGCTTTGCAACTGGCACAAACGGTCCGCCTAAGCGGCAGACAACTGATCCTGACCCATAACTACAGCGCCTACCCGCTGGTGCGTGAGGCACGTAGCCGCGTGTTGGCGGGGGTGTTGGGCGAGATCCGCTTCGTCGAGGTGGAATATCTGCAACAGTGGCTGGCGAAACCGCTGGAGCTGACCGACAACAAGCAGGCCGGTTGGCGTGCGCAGCCGGAAAAAGCCGGATCCGGCTGCATTGGTGACGTAGGTACCCACGCCTGGCAGTTGGCTGAGTTTGTCAGCGGCATGTTGCCTGAGGCGATCAGCGCGGAGCTGACGTCATTCATCGCGGGGCGCAAGCTGGACGATGATGTGCGGGTGCAGATGCGTTATGCCAACGGTGCCAAAGGTCGGCTCTGGGCCAGCCAGGTGGCCTGTGGTCATGAGAATGGGTTGAAGTTGCGAGTTTACGGCAGTGAGGGCAGCCTCGAGTTTTGCCAGGAAAACCCGAACCAGCTGTGGATAAGGCCTTTTGACGCACCCGCCTATTGCATCACCCGTGCTTCGGCATTTCAGCATGCAGAAAACCGCCTGCTGGCCCGCGTACCCGCAGGGCATCCTGAAGGCTATTTAGAAGGGTTTGGCCAGATTTACCGTGAAGCGGCCCGCTGTTTGCGTGATGGCCCTTCGGCGGCACCGTTGTTACCAGGGATTGAAACCGGCGTGCAAGGGATGGCGTTTATTGATGCCGCTCAGCGCAGTAGCCGTGCCGGGGGAGAATGGGTGGAGTTGATATCGCCATAAGTAATAAAGAAGATTTTTTTATTCTTTTATTGCCGGGCGCCGCTCAGATAAAACTGTTGGTCACAGCACAGAATTTTATCAACGGAGCGGATCATGGCGAGCAAACTTTTCTCATTACGCAGTGCAGTATTGTTGGCTTTATCGCTCGGTGCGGCCAGTGTCCAGGCAGTGGACGTCACCGTGGCGTACCAGACCTCCGCCGAACCCGCCAAGGTGGCGCAGGCGGAAAACAGCTTTGCCAAACAGTCTGGCGCGACCGTTGACTGGCGCAAGTTCGACAGCGGCTCCAGCGTGTTGCGTGCGCTGGCCTCTGGCGACGTGCAGATTGGCAATATCGGCTCCAGCCCACTGGCCGTGGCCGCCAGCCAGAAGCTCCCTATCGAAGTGTTCCTGATCGCCTCGCAGTTGGGTAGTTCCGAAGCGCTGGTGGTGAAAAAGGACATTAAATCTCCCCAGGATCTGATCGGTAAGCGCATTGCGGTACCGTTCATTTCCACCACTCACTACAGCCTGCTGGCCTCTCTGAAACACTGGGGCATCAAACCTGACCAGGTGCAAATTCTCAACCTGCAACCGCCAGCCATTGCGGCGGCCTGGCAGCGTGGGGATATCGACGGGGCTTACGTATGGGCTCCGGTGGTCAATGAACTCGCCAAACAAGGCAAGGTGCTGACCGATTCCGAGCAGGTTGGCCAGTGGGGCTCACCAACGCTGGACGTGTGGGTAGTGCGTAAAGACTTTGCCAAGCAGCATCCTGAGGTCGTCACCGCGTTTGCTGCCAGCGCCCTGCAAGCACAGAAGGCCTACCTGGCACAGCCGGAGCAGTGGCTGAAAGACCCAAGTAACCTGAGTACGCTAGCTCGCCTGAGTGGAGTGCCGGCAGAGCAGGTACCGGAACTGGTGAAGGGTAACCGTTACCTGCCGGTCGCCGATCAGATCACTCAACTGGGCCAGCCGGTAGATAAAGCTATTCGCGATACCGCCGAGTTCCTTAAGCAACAAGGCAAGATCCCGCAGGCGGACAGTGATTACAGCGCCTATGTGACCGACCGCTTTGTCAAACAGGTGCAGGCTGCACCGCAGTCGTAAGGGATCCACCATGCTAAACGTTAACCATCTTTCGGCCGATTATCAGGGGCGTGCGGCGCTGCGCGATGTGTCGTTCCAGATCGCCGGCGGGCAACTGGTGGTGGTGTTGGGGCCTTCTGGCTGTGGCAAGACCACGTTGCTGAATTTGATCGCCGGGTTTATTGAGCCAACGGCAGGCAGCATTACGCTGGATGATGTCCCCGTCAAAGGCCCGGGTGCCGAGCGGGGCGTGGTCTTCCAGCATGAAGGCTTACTGCCGTGGCGCAACGTGGTGGATAACGTGGAGTTTGGCTTGCAACTGGCCGGTGTGGCCAAACTGCAGCGCCGCAAGGTGGCGCAGCAGATGTTGCAACGCGTTGGGCTGGCCGGCTATGAGCAACACTTCATCTGGCAACTGTCCGGTGGGATGCGTCAGCGGGTGGGTATTGCTCGCGCCTTGGCAGCCGACCCTCGGCTGTTGCTGCTGGATGAGCCTTTCGGGGCACTGGACGCATTCACTCGCGAACAGATGCAGGAACTGCTGTTAAATATTTGGCGTGATACCGGCAAGCAGGTGCTGTTGATCACCCATGACATCGAAGAAGCGGTATTCCTGGCCAGCGAGCTGTTACTGCTTTCTCCTGGTCCTGGGCAGGTGGTGGAGCGTTTATCGCTGAATTTTGGCCAGCGCTATGCCGCCGGAGAGGCTTGCCGCGCCATCAAGTCCGATCCTGAGTTTATCGCCCTGCGTGAATACGTGCTGGGCCGGGTGTTCCAACAGCGCGAGGCCTTGCTATGAGCCTGCATTCTGTTCTGAAAGCCGCAGTACCGACAGCGGTGCGCCAATCTCGTTTCACGCTGCCGCGCAGCCTCAAGCTGAGCACGGCAACCTTGCTGGTGGTGTTGGCGGTTTGGTGGGCAGTAACTACCTTGCAGCTGATCAGCCCGTTATTTCTGCCCGCACCGCAGCAGGTATTGCATCAGTTGGTGGTCATTGCCAGCCCACAAGGCTTTATGGATGCCACGCTATGGCAACACCTGGCCGCGAGTCTTGGGCGGATCCTGGTGGCATTACTGGCTGCTGTGGTCATCGGCGTCCCGGTGGGCATTGCGATGGGGCTGAGTGAGACCGTGCGCGGCCTGCTTGATCCCCTGATTGAAATTTATCGTCCGGTGCCGCCGCTGGCCTATCTGCCGCTGATGGTGATCTGGTTTGGCATCGGTGAAACCTCGAAAATCCTGCTGATCTACCTGGCGATTTTTGCCCCGGTGACGCTTTCGACCGTGGCAGGTGTACGCAGCGTAGCGCAGGTGCGCATTCGTGCTGCACAAGCTTTGGGGGCCAACCGCTGGCAACTGCTGCGCTTTGTGGTGTTGCCCAGCGCGCTTCCGGAAATTCTGACCGGCATCCGTATTGGCCTGGGCGTCGGCTGGTCTACGCTGGTGGCCGCTGAACTGATTGCTGCCACGCGCGGTCTGGGATTTATGGTGCAGTCCGCCGGTGAGTTTTTGGCGACCGACGTGGTCATCGCCGGTATCAGCGTGATTGCGATAATTGCATTTGGTCTGGAGCTGGGGCTGCGTGCCTTACAGCGCCGTTTGACCCCCTGGCATGGAGTACAGCAATGAACGAACGTTTAGCAATTACCCCGTTGGGGCCTTATATCGGCGCGCTGGTGGAAAACGTCAATCTGGCGCGGCCATTGGGCGACGGCCAGTTTGAACAGCTTTACCATGCTTTGCTCAAGCATCAGGTGCTGTTCCTGCGCGATCAGCCCATCACGCCATTACAACAGCGCGAGCTGGCAGGGCGTTTCGGCGATCTGCATATTCACCCGGTGTATCCGCATGCTCCCGATGTGGAGGAGATCATCGTGCTGGATACCCATGACGATAATCCGCCGGATAACGACAACTGGCATACCGACGTCACCTTTATCGAAAACCCGCCGCAGGGGGCGATTTTAGCCGCCAAGCAGCTGCCGACGACCGGTGGCGACACGCTGTGGGCCAGCGGGATTGCCGCGTATGAGGCGTTGTCCTCACCGCTGAAAAAGTTGTTGGCCGGGTTGCAGGCGGAGCATGACTTCACCAAGTCGTTCCCCGAATATAAACATCGTGGCAGTGAGGAAGAGCATCAGCGCTGGCAGTTGGCCGTGCAGAAAAATCCACCGTTATTGCATCCGGTGATCCGCACCCATCCGGTGACCGGCAAGCAGGCGCTGTTCGTTAATGAAGGATTTACTACGCGGATTGTCGATCTGGCGGCGAAGGAGAGTGATGCTCTGCTGAACTTCCTGTTTGCGCATATCACCAAGCCGGAGTTTCAGGTGCGCTGGCGCTGGCAGGCCAATGATATTGCCATCTGGGATAACCGGGTGACGCAGCATTACGCCAATGCGGATTACCTGCCGCAGCGGCGCATTATGCACCGTGCGACCATTTTGGGGGATAAGCCGTTCTATCGCGCCTGAGGATCACTCCACCATCAGGTTTCTGGAAAAGTTTCTCATATCTACCCCCGCTTTCCTACGGTACAGGCGTGCCTTGCGTGCGCCTGTTGCCACTCTCTCACCGGTTTCCTCAAACATTTCCGAAGCGTCAAAACGCCGCATCAGGCTTTTGCGCTGCACCGTATGCGACAAAATGATCTCAATCACTTCCTGCAATTGGGAAAGTGTGAACTCCGCTGGCAGGCAATAGACCGGCAGCATGGAGTAAGCCGTTTTTTGCCGTAGCCGCTGAAGTGCCGCTTCCACGATCGTTTGATGGTCGAAAGCTAACTGCTGTGTTTGCAGGTTGTCCAATGGCACCCAGGCGACGTCATTCACGTCGGCGATATGCGGCTGGCAATCGGCATGGGCGATCAGAGCAAAGTAGACCGTGGTCAGGCTCCAGCCACGCGGATCCCTTTCCGGGCCAGAAAAACTGGCCAACTGCGCCAGATAGGGCGGTACCACACCGGTTTTTTCCCTCAGTTTACGTTCGGCCGTCGCTTGCGTTGAGGTGTCGCGCTGCAAATCGATAAACCCGCCGGGCAATCCCCATTGATTGAGGAAAGGGTGATTAGCGCGCTTGGCCAACAGCACGCACAGTTTCCCGCCGTGCACGGTAAACAGCACGCTGTCGACGGTGACAAGCGGTGAGGGGAAGAGGCGCGGATCGTAGTTTTTCAGGTACTCGGCTTGGGTGGTCATGCTGGCGCTCGGCTAAAAAGGTCTTTGGGACAATATAACAATAGCTGCCGGCTAATGATAATTATTAAAAGCTCAAATAAACAAATGGTTAAGCGAATTTGCTGCGATTAAGACATTTTTTTGCTTGCCAATAACTGTCTCTTGGACAATTATATAAGTGTCCCAGGGACAGTTATTGATGGAGGGAAGAATATGAGCGCACAACTGCAGTTGTTTTTGAACGACATTGAAGTGAAGGTGACAACCGGACAGTTTCCCGATGGGGCGGTGTATGCCCGGTTTGCACAGCCTGAAACAACGGGGACTTCGCAGATGCGTATTCGTGCCAGCGCAATGCGCAGCATGGATGACTTCATGCTGTTGGCACAGTTGACGCAGGCGGTACGCCACCAGTTTCTGATCAAAGAAAGCCTGCTTGAGCTGCCTTATCTGCCCTACGCCCGCCAGGATCGCCATATGGCCTCCGGCGATAGCTTTGCGCTCAAGGTTTTCGGCCAATTACTCAACACCTTGGCGTTTGACCGTGTGACGGTGCTGGATCCACACAGTGAAGTAGCTGCCGCTGTGATCGACAACATGCACATCATTACTCAGCAGCAGTGTATGCAGCACAACCGCAGACTGGCCAATTTACTGACCCAGCAGCAACTGTTCCTGGTGGCTCCGGATGCCGGAGCGCTGAAAAAAATTCACGCGGTGGCGGCCCACTTTGGCATTGCGCAATACGGCATCCTGACCAAACACCGGAACGTGTTCAGTGGCGAACTGACGGGCTTTGAACTGCTGGCTGGTGATGTGCAGGGCAAAGATGTGCTGATTGTGGATGACCTGTGCGACGGTGGCGGCACCTTTATCGGCTCGGCCCAGGTTTTACGCCAGGCGGGGGCACGTACGGTCAGCCTATATGTCACCCACGGGGTATTTTCCAAAGGTACCGCGGCTTTGCTGAATCAAGGCATTGATAACATCTATACCACCACTTCCTATGCTGCGGCGGAACTCGCTGAGCAACGTGTTGAACTGATTGATATTGCGCGTATCTACGCTCACTAAGGAACCGACTATGTTAACCAATCCTATTCTGGCGATTGATGGCTACAAAGTGTCACACCGTGAGCAATATCCGCTGGGTACTACGCGGATCTATTCCAACTTTACGCCGCGCAGCGATCGGTTCTTTGCCTCCCCGCTGCCAGACGGCCAACTGGTGTTCTTTGGTTTACAGGGGTTTTTGCAGTGGTTCATGGTGGATTTATTTAATCAGCAATTCTTTGCCCAACCGGAGGAGCAGGTAGTGGGGGAATATAAAACGCTGATGGATAGCTACATTGGTCAGGACCGGGTCTGCGTGGAGCATATTCGCGCCCTGCATCGGTTGGGTTATCTACCGCTGCATATCAAAGGGTTGGACGAAGGCAGCAAGGTGAGGATGAAGGTACCAGTGCTGACCATTACCAATACGCGTGAGGAGTTCTTCTGGCTGGTCAACTACCTGGAAACGGTGATCTCGGCCGAACTGTGGAAGGCTTCCACCAATGCCACCCTTGCCCATCATTATCGCAAGATCTGCCAGATGTGGGCGGATAAAACCTGCGATGACCTGGCGCATCTGGATTTCCAATGCCACGATTTTTCCTTCCGCGGCATGTCAGGGATGCATGATGTCGCGCAGGCCGGTACCGGGCATTTGCTCAGCTTCAAGGGCACCGACAACATTCCGGCGGTGCTGTACGCACAGAGGTATTATCCAACCGCAGAAGATTACTTCGTGGCTGGCAGCATCCCCGCCACCGAACATAGCGTGATGTGCATGGGAGAGCAGGCAACGGAGATCGAAACGTTCCGCCGTTTGATTGAAGATCTCTACCCAAATGGATTGGTTTCCATCGTGTCGGATACCTGGGATTACTGGCAGGTGCTAACGGAGTTTACCCGTGAGTTGCACAGCAAAATCATGGCGCGCGATGGCAGGGTAGTCTTCCGCCCAGACAGTGGCGATCCGGTGGCTATTCTTTGTGGAACCGGCAACGACAGCGATCGCAGTGCGCAACGCAGCGCCGAAGAGAAAGGCTCGGTGGAAGTGTTGTGGGAAATCTTTGGCGGCACGGTTAACAGCAAGGGCTACAAAGTGTTGGATCCCCATGTCGGGCTGATTTATGGCGACTCCATTACTCTGGAACGCGCCCAGGAAATCCTGCAACGCCTGGAAGCGAAAGGTTTTGCCAGCTCTAACGTAGTGTTTGGCGTGGGTTCCTTTACTTATCAGTATAATACCCGCGATACCTTTGGTTTCGCGATGAAGGCCACCTACGGTGAGGTGAACGGGGTGGGGCGTCCCATCTTCAAACAACCGAAGACCGACAGCGGCCTGAAACAATCTGCACGCGGTTTGTTGCGGGTGATCCGCGATGGGGAAGGAGAATATCAACTGCTGGATAATCAGGACTGGCAGCAGGAGCAGCAGGGTGAACTGAAAACGCGCTTCCTGGATGGCAAACTCTATAACCGGGACTCACTGGAACAGATCCGCCAGCGCATTGCCTGCTACAGATAAAGGTTGCCCCCTCTCAGTAGAAAAGGGGGCAACTATGATTAACTCTCCGACTCAAACGCCTGGGTCAGATTTTCCAGCTGTTCCTGGGCATCCAGCCAGGTCATTTCCGTTTCTTCCAGAGCGGATTTGGCCTGGCTTTGCTTTTGCAGGCAGGCGGTCAGATCGGTTTTGCGGCTGATGTCGTACAGCGCCGAGTCTGCCAGCTGTTCTTCCACCGCGGCCAATTCTGCACCCAGCTTATCCATCTGTTGTTCCAGCTTGGCGATCTGCTTACGCAGTGGTTGGGTTTGCGTACGGAATTCGGCTTCACGGCGCTTTTGGTCTTTACGCGCCTGGGCGCTGTTGCCGTTATCCTGCTTTGGTGCGGCATCCTGCTGTGCCTGCTGCTTTTGCAGATCGCTAAGCCACTGCTGGTAATCGTCCAGATCGCCCTCGAACTGTTCCACCTGGCCGTCGTGCACCAGATACAGATCGTCGGTGGTAGAACGCAAAAGGTGACGGTCGTGCGAAACCACCACCAACGCCCCCTCGAAATCGATCAGCGCTTCAGTCAACGCCTGGCGCATATCCAGATCCAGGTGGTTGGTCGGTTCATCGAGCAGCAGCAGGTTAGGGCGCTGCCAGACGATCAGCGCCAGCACCAGCCGTGCCTTTTCACCGCCGGAGAAACGTTCGGTGATTTCGGTGACCTTATCGCCCTGGAAGCCGAAGCCGCCAAGATAATCGCGTAACTGCTGTTCTAACACGCGAGGGGCGATGCGGCTCAGATGCTGCAGTGGCGACTCATCGGCGCGCAGGAACTCCAACTGATGCTGGGCGAAGTAACCCAGTTTGATGCCCTTTGCCAGCCCGATCTCTCCGCTGAGGGGCTCCAGCGTGCCAGCCAGCATTTTGATCAGCGTTGATTTACCGGCACCGTTACGCCCCAACAGGCCAATACGTGAGCCGGGTACCAGGTTGAGCTTGATTGACTGCAAGATCACTTTGTCGCCATAGCCTGCGCTGACTTTTTCCATCCGCAGCAATGGATTCGGCAGGCTTTCGGGTTGGCGGAAGCTAAACGTGAACGGGTTATCGACGTGCGCAGGGGCAATCAGCTCCATCCGCTCCAGCATCTTGATGCGGCTCTGTGCCTGTTTGGCCTTGGTGGCCTGAGCACGGAAACGGTCAATGTAGCTTTGCAGATGTGCCACTTTCTCCTGTTGGCTCTGATACAGCGACTGCTGCTGTGCCAGTTTGGTGACGCGCTGGCGCTCGAAGGAGGAATAGTTGCCGGTATATTCGTTGATGGTCTCATTTTCGATGTGCAGGATCTTGTCGACGATAGGGTCGAGGAAATCACGGTCATGCGAAATCAGCACCAGGGTACCCTGATAGCTTTTCAGCCAGCGTTCCAGCCAGATCACTGCATCCAGATCCAGGTGGTTGGTGGGTTCGTCCAGCAACAGCAGATCGGAACGGCAAACCAAAGCCTGCGCCAGGTTGAGGCGCATGCGCCATCCGCCGGAGAAGGCGCGCACCGGGCTTTGCAGCTGTTCGTTGGAAAAGCCTAAACCGTGCAACAGGCTGGCGGCACGGGAACGGATGGTCCAGGCATCCAGAGCATCGAGCTTGCCGTGCAGCGTGGCGATGGCGTGGCCGTCGTTGTTATCGTTTGCCACCTGTAATTCGGCTTCCAACTGGCGGAATTCCCGATCGCCATCGATAACATACTCAATGGCAGGCACTTCCAGTGCCGGTGTTTCCTGATTCACCCAGGCCAGCGCCCAGTTGTTTGGAAAGGTGTAGCTACCACCGTCTGCGGCGATCTCACCTTTCAAAAGGGCCAGCAGCGTGGATTTCCCACAGCCGTTCTTACCCACCAGGCCGACCTTCTGACCTGGATTAACCGTCGCCGTGGCGTTGTCCAACAGGACGCGGGTGCCGCGTCGGATTTGTAGCGAGGAGAAAACAATCATAAAGCGCCGTTTGTTCAGAGTATGTTAAATTGAATTGAGTTTACGTTAACAGGACGCGTAGCAGTCCTATTATTAGTCTTTGCGTTGCATGGTAACGGAAATCCGCCACCCTGACGACGCTTTGGAGGGGAATGATGTCACAGCCGCCGAAGGTTTTGCTGCTGTATGCCCATCCGGAATCCCAGGACTCGGTAGCGAACCGGGTTTTGTTACAACCGGCACAGCAGTTGGAACATGTCACCGTGCACGATTTATACGCGCACTATCCGGATTTCTTTATTGATATCCATCACGAACAACAACTGCTCCGCGACCATCAGGTCATCGTTTTCCAACACCCCTTATATACCTATAGCTGCCCGGCGTTGCTGAAAGAATGGCTGGACCGTGTGCTGTCCCGCGGGTTTGCCAGTGGTATCGGCGGTAATGCGCTGGCGGGCAAATACTGGCGTTCGGTGATCACCACTGGGGAACCGGAAGGTGCCTATCGCACTGGCGGTTACAATCGTTATGCGATCGAGGATATTCTGCGCCCTTTTGAGCTGACCGCGGCCATGTGCCATATGCACTGGCTGACGCCGATGATCGTTTACTGGGCGCGCCGTCAGAAACCGGAAGTGCTGAGCAGTCACGCCAGCGCTTATGGCGACTGGCTGCGTAACCCGTTGCCGCACACCGGGAGGCACTGATGGAAGGTTCCTCGCTATTAACCGCCATATTGCTGTTCCTGTTTGCTGCGGTGTTGACGGTGCCGATCGCCCGCCGTCTTGGGATCGGAGCTGTTTTAGGCTATCTGATCGCCGGTATTGCCATTGGCCCGTGGGGATTGGGATTCATCCGGGATGTGGATGAAATTCTGCACTTCTCCGAGTTGGGCGTGGTGTTCCTGATGTTTATCATCGGGCTGGAACTGAACCCGGCCAAACTGTGGGAACTGCGTCGCTCGATCTTTGGTGTCGGTGCCGGGCAGGTATTGGTCACGGCGGCCGTGCTCGGTGCGCTGCTTTACTTCAGCCATTTTGCCTGGCAGGCGGCGGTGATAGGTGGCATTGGTCTAGCCATGTCATCGACAGCCATGGCGCTGCAACTGATGCGTGAAAAAGGCATGAACCGCAACGAAGGGGGGCAGTTAGGCTTCTCGGTGCTGCTGTTTCAGGATATGGCGGTGATCCCGGCGCTGGCGTTGATCCCGATCCTGTCCGGGGGAGCGGGTACCAGCGACGATTGGGCGAAAATCGCCATGAAGGTCGCGGCCTTCGGCGGCATGCTGATCGGGGGGCGCTTCCTGTTACGCCCGTTATTCCGTTATATCGCCTCATCTGGGGTGCGTGAAATATTTACCGCCGCCGCGCTGTTGGTGGTGCTGGGGGCTGCGCTGTTTATGGATGCCCTTGGCCTGTCGATGGCATTGGGGACCTTTATCGCCGGGGTGCTGCTGGCAGAGAGCGAATATCGCCATGAACTGGAAATCGCCATAGAGCCTTTCAAAGGGCTGCTGCTCGGGTTGTTCTTCATCTCGGTAGGCATGGCGCTGAATATGGGGGTGTTGTATACCCATCTGCTGGAAGTACTGCTGGGCGTGGTGATCCTGGTGGCGGTGAAATCGGGTGTGTTGTACTCGCTGGCGCGTATCTTTGGCCTGCGGCGCTCGGTACGTCTGCAATTTTCCGGGGTGCTGAGCCAAGGCGGTGAGTTTGCCTTCGTGCTGTTCTCGGCGGCTTCGACGCAGCATATTTTCGACGACGATCAACTGGCCTTGCTGCTGGTCGTGGTGACGCTCTCAATGATGACCACGCCGCTGCTGATGCAGATTATCGATCGCATTCTGGCCCGCCGCTATAACGCCAAAGATGAGGATGAAGAGGCGCCCTACGTGGCAGATGACGATCCGCAGGTCATTATCGTCGGTTTCGGCCGCTTCGGGCAGGTGATTGGCCGCTTACTGATGGCTAATAAGAAGCGTATCACCGTGCTTGAGCGGGACGTTAGCGCGGTTGGCGTATTGCGCCGATACGGTTACAAGGTTTACTACGGAGATGCCACGGAACTGGAGTTGCTGCGGGCAGCCGGTGCGGCAAAGGCCAAATCTATCGTCATTACCTGTAATGAGCCGGAAGATACCATGGCCATCGTCCATCTGTGCCAGCAGCACTTCCCCAACCTGTCCATTTTGGCGCGGGCGCGGGGGCGTGTGGAGGCGCACGAGTTGTTGCAGGCTGGCGTAAAACAGTTTAGTCGTGAAACCTTCTCCAGCGCCCTGGAGCTAGGGCGCAAGGCGTTAACGGAGTTGGGGATGCACCCGCATCAGGCTTATCGCGCTCAGCAGCATTTTCGCCGTCTGGATATGCGCATGCTGCGCGAATTGATGCCACCGCATCTGGGGGACGTGGCTCAGATTTCCCGCGTGAAAGAAGCCCGGCGCGAGCTGGAAGAACTTTTCCACCGCGAAATGCAAAAAGAAAAACGGCAGTTCGACGGCTGGGATGATGAATACGAATAATTCGGAGCACAATGATGTCTGCAACTCGTAAAAGATTTATCGCCGGGGCGGTTTGCCCAAGCTGTAACGCTATGGATACGCTGGCGGTTTGGCGTGAAGACCAGGTTGAAGTAGTGGAGTGTGTCAAGTGTGGCCACCATCAGCGCCAGACCGAGCAACAGGTGGAAAAACACGTTCGCCCGCAGGAGCAGGTGATCGGTATTTTTCACCCAGAGTAGCGTTATCTGCCGTGATTTTTTATGCTGAAGGGTACAGCGCTGGAGATTTCCGCTACAATCTCCACCGATTTAGTTTCCAACGGTAGGAGATATCATGAAAGTAACAAAAGACTTGGTGGTCAGCCTGGCTTACCAAGTACGTACAGAAGACGGTGTTTTGGTTGATGAGTCTCCGGTGAGTGCACCGTTGGACTATCTGCACGGGCATGGCTCTCTGATCGCAGGTCTGGAAAAAGCACTCGAAGGTCACGAAGCGGGTGATCGTTTCGACGTTCATGTCGCCGCTAACGAAGCTTACGGCAACTACGATGAAAACCTGGTGCAGCGCGTTCCTAAAGACGTCTTTATGGGCGTTGATGAACTGCAGGTAGGCATGCGCTTCCTGGCTGATACCGATCAGGGCCCGGTTCCGGTTGAAATCACCGAAGTTGATGGTGACCACGTAGTGGTTGATGGTAACCACATGCTGGCTGGCCAAGACCTGAACTTCCACGTAGAAGTTGTGGCGCTGCGTGAAGCGACCGAAGAAGAACTGGCCCACGGCCACGTTCACGGTGAGCACGATCATCACCATGAACACGGTGACGGCTGCTGTGGCGGTCATGGCCACGATCACGACCACGATCATGACCACGGCAAGAAAGGCGGCTGTGGTGGCAACGGTGGTTGCGGCTGCCACTAATCCTGGTGCTGTAACTGCAACAAAAGGTCGCTTCGGCGGCCTTTTTTAGTAATGCGGGGGAGGTGTCTCTTCCGACTGCGAGGCGATCATCGAAGGTTGGCTGGCGCGCAGTTTGTCGGTCAGCAGCCGCAGATGTTCTTGTATCTTCAGCATTTCAAGCTGATGCTGTACCACGGTTTGATTGAGTTCCTCAATCGTCACTTCCTGAAAGGCCTGGCGGCTTTCCATCTCTTCCAACCGCTGCAGCAGGCTGTCGTAGTTTTGCTCGTGCATGATGTTACCTCTGGCACTGTTAAATCCGGGATTCTGGCACTATGTTATCAGTAGCGCTCGGCTTTGTGCCTGCCAATTTCGGCAAGCGGTTTATCACTGCTGCAAGGCGGGCAATTCAACTCGCAAGGCCGTCAAATAAAGGTGTTAATTATCAATGCGATAATTATTTTTCTTGAACTTTGCTACCAATATGAGGTCACATCTTGACTCGATTGGTTACCTGTGTGACTGTTTTGTTTTGTTTCAGGCAGCTATAGTAGCCCGGTTAACTTACTTAATGATGGTTTGAGGCACCGCTTCAGACACTGGAGAAATGGATGAAATCTTTGTTTAAAGTCACGCTTCTGGCAACCACTATGGCGCTTGCTCTGAATGCGACCCAAGTTATGGCAGCTGATGCAGCCAAACCTGCTGATGCAGCTACCGTTACCACTACCGGTGAGGTTGCGCCTGCTGCTGAAGCGGCTAAACCTGCAGAAGCACCAAGCACCGGTAAGTTCAAGAATGACGATGAGCAGGTTGCTTACGCACTGGGTGTTCAACTCGGCCGCTACATGGAAAACTCGCTGGATGAACAGGAAAAGCTGGGCATCAAGCTGGACAAAGACGTGATGCTCGGGGCTGTTAAGGACGCGTTTGCCAAGCAGAGCAAGCTGAATGACTCTGACATCGAAAAAACCCTGCAAGGTTTTGAAGTGCGCGTGAAGGCTTCTGCTCAGGCGAAGATGGAGCAGGACGCGAAAGAAAACGAAGCGAAAGGCGTTAAATACGCTGAAACCTTCGCCAAAGAAAAAGGCGCGAAGAAAACCGAATCTGGCCTGCTGTACAAAGTAGAGAAAGAAGGGACCGGTGAAGCACCGAAAGACAGCGATACCGTAGTGGTAAACTACAAAGGTACCCTGACCGACGGCACCGTGTTTGACAACTCCTACGATCGCGGCGAGCCATTGTCATTCCGTCTGGACGGCGTGATCCCTGGCTGGACCGAAGGCCTGAAGCACATCAAGAAAGGCGGCAAGATCAAACTGGTTATCCCACCGGCACTGGCCTACGGTAAAAATGGCGTTCCAGGGATCCCTGCCAACTCCACGTTGGTGTTTGATGTTGAACTGTTGGATGTGAAACCAGCAGCCAAGGCTGACGACAAAACAGAAAAAGCGGCTGATGAAGCTGCTGCAGACGCTAAAGCCAAATAAGTCTGAGATTTTCCCAACCGCCGCGAATGTCCTTCGCGGCGGTTTTCATTTCTGCGTACCAAGAATGCAAAATATCCTGCAACTTTACCCCCTGTTTTTACTGATCGCTTGACGCCTGCCGGGCATCGGGCTTAACGTCAATATCACGCGCAAATGTAAGAACCAGCATCTGACCGTTTTGCTAGACTCTGGGTCTGAACTTATGAATCATGCGCCTGCCCCTTAGGGCGTGTACCTAAAACTGCTCCCGGCAGCGATTGTCTCCTGCACGAGCCGTTTTAGTTGCGTCCCCTGGCACAGGCGATCTATGTAGGTGGTATCTTCGATGTCAAATTCGCTTTTATCCAGCGAAGCCAGCGAACTTGATTTGCTGAATGAGCGTCCGTTTAGTCAGACGGACCATGAAATCCTGAAGTCGTATGAAGCCGTGGTCGATGGGCTGGCGATGCTGATTGGTGGGCACTGCGAAATCGTGCTGCATTCCCTGGAGGATCTGAAATGCTCCGCCGTGCGTATTGCCAATGGTGAACACACCGGGCGTAAAATCGGTTCGCCGATCACCGATCTGGCACTGCGTATGCTGCATGATATGGCGGGCGATGACAGCAGCGTCTCCAAAGCCTATTTCACCCGGGCCAAAAGTGGCGTGTTGATGAAGTCGGTAACGATTGCCATCCGCAATCGCGAACAGCGGGTGATCGGCCTGCTGTGTATCAACATGAATCTCGATGTGCCGTTCTCGCAGATTATCCAGACCTTTATGCCGCCGGAAACGCAGGAGGTGGCTTCCTCGGTCAACTTCGCCTCCTCGGTTGACGATCTGGTGGCGCAGACGTTGGAGTTCACCATCGAAGAGGTGAATGCCGATCGCAACGTGTCCAATAACGCCAAAAATCGCCAGATCGTACTCAACCTGTACGAGAAAGGCATTTTTGATATCAAAGACGCGATCAATCAGGTTGCCGATCGCCTGAATATCTCCAAGCATACCGTCTACCTGTATATCCGCCAGTTCAAGAGTGGCGATTTGCTGGGCAATGAGCGCTGATGCTTAACTACTGCCTATTGGTCACCGGCCCGGCTTATGGTACTCAGCAAGCGAGCAGCGCCTGGCAATTCGCCCAGGCCCTGTTGGCGGCAGGCCACCGCATTACCAGCGTTTTTTTCTATCGTGAAGGGGTGCTGAATGCCAACCAACTGACCTCTCCAGCCAGCGATGAATTCGATCTGGTGCGGGCGTGGGTGGCTCTGGCGCAGCAACATGGCGTGGAGCTTAATGTCTGTGTGGCGGCAGCTTTGCGCCGTGGCGTGACCGATGAGCAAGAAGCCGCACAGTTGGCGTTGGTGGCTGCCAACCTGCAGCCGGGGTTTACCCTCAGCGGTTTGGGCTCATTGGCCGAAGCGGCGCTGAGCAACGATCGCCTGGTACAGTTTTAAGTGAGCAGAATGAAGCGAGTTGCGTTTGTATTTACCCAAGGGCCACATGGCAGTGCGGCTGGCAGGGAAGGGCTGGATGCGGTACTGGCGACGTCGGCACTGAGCGAGGATATCGGCGTATTTTTTGTCGGCGATGGCGTGTTGCAACTGCTGCCGGGCCAACAACCCGAAAAGATCCTGGCCCGCAATTACATCGCCACTTTTGGCGTATTGCCGCTGTATGACGTTGAAAACTGCTATCTCTGCGCAACGGCCATCCAGGAGCGCGGCCTGCAACAGGTCACCGACTGGGTGCTGAAGGCCGAAACTCTGCCGCCAGATACTCTGCGCCAGAAACTGGCCACTTACGATGTGGTCATGACTTTCTAGGATACTTTGATGCTGTATACCCTCAGCCATTCCCCAACCCGTTGCGACCTGCCTGCGTTGTTAAGGCTCACCAGAGAAGGTGATGCTCTGTTGTTGTTGCAAGACGGCGTACTGGCCGGCCTGTCCGGTAGCGCCAGCCTTGATTTATTGCTCAATGCCCCCATATCCCTTTATGCGCTGCAGGACGATCTGGAAGCCAGAGGCCTGTCTGTTCATTTTTCACCCAAAATCACGCTAATCGGTTATACTGACTTCGTTGTGTTAACCGAGAAACACCACAGCCAAATGGCATGGTAATGCGGGTGATGTTGTATATTTCTTGACACCTCTACCAGTCAGCCATAAAATTCTGCGTCCTCGTACTGTGCCAAAAGTGCATACGGGGGATTTATCACATGTTTACGAAGCAAAAAACGAAGCAAAACCCAGGAGCTTTTTTTAATGACTACGATTAATCAGCTGGTTCGCAAACCACGCTCTGTGAAGGCTGCTAAAAGCAACGTTCCAGCGCTGGAAGCCTGCCCGCAGAAACGTGGTGTATGTACTCGCGTATATACCACCACCCCGAAAAAACCAAACTCCGCACTGCGTAAAGTTTGCCGTGTGCGTTTGACTAACGGTTTCGAAGTGAGTTCTTACATCGGTGGCGAAGGCCACAACCTGCAGGAACACTCCGTAATCCTGATCCGTGGCGGTCGTGTTAAAGACTTGCCAGGTGTGCGTTACCACACCGTTCGTGGTGCACTTGACTGCTCCGGCGTTAAAGACCGTAAGCAAGCTCGTTCCAAGTACGGCGTGAAGAAGCCAAAGGCTTAATGGTTCTCCGTTAAGTAAGGCCAAACATTTTAATGTCAAAATAAACTCGTAGAGTTTTGGACAATCCTGAAATTTTCAACGGAGTATTTCCATGCCACGTCGTCGCGTAATAGGCCAACGTAAAATCCTGCCAGATCCTAAGTTCGGATCCGAGCTGTTGGCTAAATTTGTAAACATTCTGATGGTAGATGGTAAGAAATCTACTGCAGAAGCAATCGTCTATACCGCGCTGGAGACCCTGGCTCAGCGTTCTGGTAAAGGTCACCTGGAAGCTTTCGAAGTCGCTCTCGACAACGTGCGCCCGACTGTAGAAGTTAAGTCTCGCCGCGTTGGTGGTTCTACTTACCAGGTACCAGTTGAAGTTCGTCCGGTTCGTCGTAATGCCCTGGCAATGCGTTGGATCGTTGATGCAGCTCGTAAACGTGGTGATAAATCCATGGCTCTGCGCCTGGCGAACGAACTGTCTGATGCAGCAGAGAACAAAGGTTCTGCTGTTAAGAAGCGTGAAGACGTTCACCGTATGGCAGAAGCCAACAAGGCGTTCGCCCACTACCGCTGGTAATCCACGCAGTAGTTATGCTAACCAAGTGGGCGCTTCAAGAAGCCAACCCGCTTGGTTTCACCGAACCGCCTAAGGCAATAGAGGAATCAAATGGCTCGTACAACACCCATTGAGCGCTACCGTAATATCGGTATCAGTGCTCACATCGACGCCGGTAAGACCACAACTACCGAACGTATCCTGTTCTACACCGGTGTAAACCACAAAATCGGTGAAGTTCATGACGGCGCCGCCACCATGGACTGGATGGAACAAGAGCAGGAGCGTGGTATTACCATTACTTCTGCAGCGACAACTGCTTTCTGGTCTGGTATGGCCAAGCAGTTTGAGCCGCACCGTGTAAACATCATCGACACCCCAGGGCACGTTGACTTCACCATCGAAGTAGAACGTTCCATGCGTGTGCTTGATGGCGCGGTAATGGTTTACTGTGCTGTTGGTGGTGTTCAGCCACAGTCTGAGACCGTATGGCGTCAGGCTAACAAATATAAAGTGCCACGCATCGCGTTCGTTAACAAAATGGACCGTATGGGTGCCAACTTCTTGAAAGTTGTTGGTCAGCTTAAATCTCGTCTGGGCGCAAACCCGGTTCCATTGCAGCTGGCAATTGGCGCAGAAGAGAAATTCACCGGTGTTGTTGACCTGGTGAAAATGAAAGCCATCAACTGGAACGAAGCTGATGCAGGCGTGACCTTCGAATACGAAGAGATCCCAGCTGACATGCAAGAACTGGCTGCTGAATGGCACCAGAATCTGGTTGAGTCTGCAGCTGAAGCCTCAGATGAGCTGATGGACAAATACCTGGGCGGCGAAGAGCTGACCGAGGAAGAAATCAAGAAAGCTCTGCGTCAGCGCGTGCTGAACAACGAAGTGATTCTGGTAACCTGTGGTTCTGCCTTTAAAAACAAAGGCGTACAGGCAATGCTGGATGCGGTTATCGAATACCTGCCAGCGCCAAATGACGTTGAAGCTATCAACGGTATTCTGGACGACGGTAAAGATACCCCGGCTGTGCGTCATTCTGACGACTCAGAGCCGTTCTCTGCACTGGCGTTCAAAATCGCTACCGATCCATTCGTGGGTAACCTGACGTTCTTCCGTGTGTACTCTGGCGTTGTTAACTCCGGTGACACAGTTCTGAACTCCGTTAAGGCCGCGCGTGAGCGTCTGGGCCGTATCGTTCAGATGCACGCTAACAAGCGTGAAGAGATTAAAGAAGTTCGTGCAGGCGACATCGCTGCAGCAATCGGTCTGAAAGACGTAACTACCGGTGATACGCTGTGTGATCCTGCTAGCCCGATCATTCTTGAGCGTATGGAGTTCCCTGAGCCGGTAATCTCCGTAGCGGTAGAACCAAAAACCAAAGCTGACCAGGAAAAAATGGGTCTGGCTCTGGGCCGTCTGGCGAAGGAAGACCCATCATTCCGCGTATGGACTGACGAAGAATCAGGTCAGACCATCATCGCAGGTATGGGTGAACTTCACCTGGATATCCTGGTTGACCGTATGCGTCGTGAATTTAACGTTGAAGCGAACGTGGGTAAACCACAGGTTGCTTACCGTGAAGCGATTCGCGCGAAAGTTACTGACATCGAAGGTAAACACGCCAAGCAGTCTGGTGGTCGTGGTCAGTATGGTCATGTTGTTATCGACATGTACCCACTGGAGCCGGGCTCAAATCCGAAAGGTTACGAGTTCATCAATGACATTAAAGGCGGTGTGATCCCAACGGAATACATCCCTGCCATTGATAAAGGCCTCCAGGAGCAACTTAAGTCTGGTCCACTGGCCGGTTATCCGGTAGTTGATCTCGGTGTGCGTCTGCATTTCGGTTCTTTCCACGATGTTGACTCCTCCGAATTGGCGTTTAAACTGGCCGCGTCTATCGCCTTTAAAGATGGCTTTAAGAAAGCAAAACCTGTTTTGCTTGAGCCTATCATGAAGGTTGAAGTTGAAACGCCGGAAGAGAACACTGGTGACGTCATCGGTGACCTTAGCCGTCGTCGTGGTCAACTGAAAGGTCAGGAATCCAACGCTACTGGCGTTCAGATTCACGCTGAAGTTCCGTTGTCCGAGATGTTTGGATACGCAACTCAACTGCGTTCTCTGACCAAAGGCCGTGCTTCTTACTCCATGGAGTTCCTGAAGTACGATGATGCGCCGAACAACGTCGCTCAGGCCGTTATTGAAGCCCGTGGTAAATAAGCTTTCGGGTTTAACACATTGATCAGTGCTCCCTCCATGAGGGGGGAGCAAAAGAGTTAAGGAATATAGCCGTGTCTAAAGAAAAATTTGAACGTTCCAAACCGCACGTTAACGTTGGTACTATCGGCCACGTTGACCACGGTAAAACTACCCTGACCGCTGCAATCACTACCGTTCTGGCTAAAACCTACGGTGGTTCTGCACGTGCTTTCGACCAGATCGATAACGCGCCAGAAGAAAAAGCTCGTGGTATCACCATCAACACTTCTCACGTTGAATATGACACCCCGACTCGTCACTACGCGCACGTTGACTGCCCAGGGCACGCCGACTACGTGAAAAACATGATCACCGGTGCTGCTCAGATGGACGGCGCTATCCTGGTTGTAGCTGCGACTGACGGCCCTATGCCTCAGACTCGTGAGCACATCCTGCTGGGTCGTCAGGTTGGCGTTCCTTACATCATCGTATTCATGAACAAATGCGACATGGTTGATGATGAAGAGCTGCTGGAACTGGTAGAAATGGAAGTTCGTGAACTTCTGTCTGCTTATGACTTCCCTGGTGATGACCTGCCGGTTGTTCGTGGTTCAGCGCTGAAAGCACTGGAAGGCGAAGCTGAGTGGGAAGCTAAAATCATCGAGCTGGCCGGTCACCTGGATTCTTACATCCCAGAACCAGAGCGTGCTATCGACCAGCCGTTCCTGCTGCCAATCGAAGACGTCTTCTCCATCTCCGGTCGTGGTACCGTAGTTACCGGTCGTGTTGAGCGCGGTATCGTTAAAGTTGGCGAAGAAGTTGAAATCGTTGGTATCAAAGACACCGTTAAGTCTACCTGTACCGGCGTTGAAATGTTCCGCAAACTGCTGGACGAAGGCCGTGCTGGTGAGAACGTTGGTGTTCTGCTGCGTGGTATCAAGCGTGAAGACATCGAACGTGGTCAGGTACTGGCTAAACCAGGTTCCATCAAGCCACACACTCAGTTCGATTCAGAAGTGTATATCCTGAGCAAAGAAGAAGGTGGTCGTCATACTCCATTCTTCAAAGGCTACCGTCCACAGTTCTACTTCCGTACAACTGACGTGACCGGTACCATCGAACTGCCAGAAGGCGTAGAGATGGTAATGCCAGGCGATAACGTGAACATGGTTGTTACCCTGATCCACCCAATCGCTATGGACCAAGGCTTGCGTTTCGCAATCCGTGAAGGCGGCCGTACTGTAGGTGCGGGCGTTGTTGCTAAAGTTATCGCTTAATCGCGAATAATTTATAAGCACTAAAAGAGGGCACTTCGGTGCCCTTTTTTTATACAATTTTTTACCAATCTTAATTGAAATAAAAACGATTCTTATTTAGACTTACTGCATTGGTTAAGAAGTGAGTCTCTCTATGTACGTATGTTTGTGTAATGCTGTGTCCGACAAAGCGATCCGCAAAGCGGTGCGTCAGCACAATCCCCATACCATGAAGCAACTGCGTGAGCTGGTGCAGATTGGAACCGACTGCGGTAAATGCATTCGTCAGGCAAGGCAAATTATGGTGGAGGAACGCGCAACCCTGATTCATATGCACGAAGTCGCCTAATAAATAGTAGGGTTATTTTTTTGACTCTTGGCCCGCAGCTTCTACACTTTTAGAACTGCCCAGGAGGATTTACCTATGAAAGGCGATAAAAAGATCATTGCTCACCTCAACAAGCTGCTCGGTAACGAGCTGGTTGCCATCAATCAATACTTCCTGCACGCGCGTATGTTCAAAAATTGGGGCCTGATGCGTCTCAATGAGAAGGAATATCACGAGTCGATCGATGAGATGAAACATGCCGATCGCTACATCGAGCGTATTCTGTTCCTTGAAGGGCTACCGAACCTGCAAGATCTTGGCAAGCTGAATATCGGCGAAGATGTCGAAGAGATGCTGAGGTCCGATTTGGCTCTGGAACTGGATGGTGCCAAGAACCTACGGGAAGGTATCGCCTATGCCGACTCTATCCATGATTACGTCAGCCGCGATCTGATGAAAGAGGTGTTGGCCGATGAGGAAGGGCATATCGACTGGTTGGAGACTGAGCTGAGCCTGATCGAGCGGCTTGGCATCCAAAACTATTGCCAGGCGCAAGTGCTGGAACGTAAAGACTGACATCACGGCCCCCTCACCCTAGCCCTCTCCCACAGGGAGAGGGGACAGCCCGTACCACAACTTAACTACGATATTCATCCTTTACATACCAGCTTTAACCCCATACCAGTCCTCACATTCCCCTGTTACAGACGCCATAACAACCCTCAATATCCCTCTGTTACAGACGATCTCCTGTACTTGCCAATAATGCCGATCGGCTCCCTCTCACTAAAGGAGAGGGTTGGGGTGAGGGGTAAAACGCATTAAATACCGCTCATTCTGAGCATATTTCCATCCGTGGCTTGCAACCTGGCCTGGTTTGCGTATAATGCGCGGGCTTACCTAATCTTGGTAAGCCTGATTTTAGCGAATCAGTCGATTGGCAAGAACGTTTTGCCCTTCGAACAATACTCCCGATATGGGGGTTATATGTTGACGATTACACTCCCCCATCAATCGAAATGGGTGTGAGGAGTAATTATTTACGTTTATAAATAATTGGAGCTCTGGTCTCATGCAGAACCAAAGAATCCGTATCCGCCTGAAAGCGTTTGATCATCGTCTGATCGATCAATCAACTGCGGAAATCGTCGAGACTGCCAAGCGCACTGGTGCGCAAGTCCGTGGTCCGATCCCGCTGCCAACTCGCAAAGAGCGCTTTACCGTTCTGATCTCGCCGCACGTCAACAAAGACGCGCGTGATCAGTACGAGATCCGCACTCACAAGCGTCTGGTTGACATCGTTGAGCCAACTGAGAAAACCGTTGATGCTCTGATGCGTCTGGATCTGGCTGCCGGTGTAGACGTGCAGATCAGCCTGGGTTAATCAGGTCATTGACGATTGAGAGGTTGAAACAATGATTGGTTTAGTCGGTAAAAAAGTGGGCATGACTCGTATCTTCACTGAAGATGGCGTTTCTATCCCAGTAACCGTGATTGAAATTGAAGCGAACCGCGTGACTCAGGTTAAAGACCTGGACAACGACGGATACCGTGCCATTCAGGTCACTACCGGTAGCAAAAAAGCTAACCGTGTGACCAAACCGGAAGCGGGTCATTTCGCTAAAGCTGGCGTCGAAGCTGGCCGTGGTCTGTGGGAATTCCGCCTTGAAGAAGGTCAAGAGTTCGCTGCAGGTCAAGAAATCAGCGTAGAAATCTTCGCTGACGTTAAAAAAGTCGATGTTACCGGTACTTCCAAAGGTAAAGGTTTTGCTGGCACTGTAAAGCGCTGGAACTTCCGTACTCAGGATGCAACCCACGGTAACTCCTTGTCTCACCGCGTTCCGGGTTCTATCGGTCAGAACCAGACTCCGGGCAAAGTGTTCAAAGGCAAGAAAATGGCTGGCCACCTGGGTGACGAGCGTGTAACCGTTCAAAGCCTGGACGTAGTACGTGTTGACGCTGAGCGCAACCTGCTGCTGGTTAAGGGTGCTGTACCGGGCGCAACCGGTGGCAACCTGATCGTTAAACCAGCTGTGAAGGCGTAAGGGGATAGCAATGGAATTAGTATTGAAAGACGCGCAAAGCGCGCTGACTGTTTCCGAAACTACCTTCGGTCGTGATTTCAACGAAGCGCTGGTACACCAGGTTGTTGTTGCTTATGCAGCAGGTGCCCGTCAAGGTACCCGTGCTCAGAAGACCCGTGCTGAAGTGACTGGTTCCGGTAAAAAACCGTGGCGCCAGAAAGGTACTGGCCGTGCGCGTTCAGGCACTGTAAAGAGCCCGATCTGGCGTTCTGGTGGTGTAACCTTCGCTGCGAAGCCACAAGACCACAGTCAGAAAGTAAACAAAAAGATGTACCGCGGCGCGCTGAAAAGCATCCTGTCCGAACTGGTACGTCAAGATCGTCTGATCGTTGTCGAGAAGTTCTCTGTAGAAGCGCCTAAAACTAAGCTGCTGGCACAGAAACTGAAAGATATGGCCCTGGAAGATGTGCTGATCGTGACCGGTGAACTGGATGAGAATCTGTTCCTGGCAGCTCGTAACCTGTACAAGGTTGACGTGCGCGATGTAGCAGGTATCGACCCAGTTAGCCTGATCGCCTTCGACAAAGTGGTTATGACTGCTGATGCTGTGAAGCAAGTTGAGGAGATGCTGGCATGATCCGTGAAGAACGTTTGCTGAAAGTGCTGCGTGCACCGCACGTATCTGAAAAAGCATCCGCTGCGATGGAAAAAAGCAACACCATCGTACTCAAAGTTGCCAAAGACGCGACCAAAGCAGAAATCAAAGCTGCAGTGCAGAAACTGTTTGAAGTCGAAGTCGAAGACGTTAACACCCTGGTAGTAAAAGGGAAAGTGAAGCGTCAAGGTCAGCGTGTTGGTCGTCGTAGCGACTGGAAAAAAGCTTACGTCACCCTGAAGGAAGGCCAGAACTTGGACTTCATCGGCGGCGCAGAGTAAGTCGGAGGAGTAAGAACAATGGCAATTGTTAAATGTAAACCTACATCTCCGGGTCGTCGCCACGTTGTTAAAGTGGTTAACCCTGAGCTGCACAAGGGTAAACCTTATGCCCCGCTGCTTGAGAAACTGAGCAAAAGCGGTGGTCGTAACAACAATGGCCGTATCACCACCCGTCATATCGGTGGTGGCCACAAGCAACATTATCGTCTGGTTGACTTCAAACGCAACAAAGATGGTATCCCTGCTGTGGTTGAGCGTCTGGAGTACGATCCGAACCGTTCCGCGAACATCGCGCTGGTTCTGTACAAAGACGGCGAACGCCGTTACATCCTGGCGCCGAAAGGCCTGAAAGCTGGTGACCAGATCCAATCTGGTGTTGATGCTGCAATCAAAGCGGGTAACACCCTGCCTATGCGCAACATCCCAGTAGGTTCAACGGTTCATAACGTAGAAATGAAACCAGGTAAAGGCGGCCAGCTGGCTCGTTCTGCTGGTGCCTACGTTCAGATCGTCGCACGTGATGGTTCCTACGTAACTCTGCGTCTGCGCTCTGGCGAAATGCGTAAAGTTCCAGTTGATTGCCGCGCCACCCTGGGTGAAGTCGGTAACGCTGAACATATGCTTCGCGTTCTGGGTAAAGCAGGTGCTGCACGTTGGCGTGGTATTCGTCCTACCGTTCGCGGTACGGCGATGAACCCAGTCGATCACCCGCACGGTGGTGGTGAAGGTCGTAACTTTGGTAAGCACCCGGTAACTCCGTGGGGCGTTCAGACCAAAGGTAAGAAGACCCGTAGCAACAAGCGTACTGACAAGTTCATCGTACGTCGCCGTAGTAAAAAATAATTAGAGGATAAGCCATGCCACGTTCTCTCAAGAAAGGTCCTTTTATTGACCTGCACTTGCTGAAGAAGGTAGAGAAAGCGGTGGAAAGCGGTGACAAGAAGCCTTTGCGCACTTGGTCCCGTCGTTCAACGATCTTTCCTAACATGATCGGTTTGACCATCGCTGTCCATAATGGTCGTCAGCACGTACCAGTATTTGTTTCCGATGAAATGGTCGGTCACAAACTGGGTGAATTCGCGCCGACTCGTACTTATCGCGGCCATGCGGCTGATAAAAAAGCTAAAAAGCGCTAAGGTAGGAGGAAGAGATGGAAACTATCGCTAAACATCGCCACGCTCGTTCTTCTGCTCAGAAGGTTCGCCTTGTTGCAGACCTGATCCGCGGTAAGAAAGTGTCGCAAGCTCTGGAAACTCTGGCCTACACCAACAAGAAAGCTGCTGGTCTGGTCAAGAAAGTGCTGGAGTCTGCCATTGCTAACGCAGAACACAACGATGGCGCTGACATCGATGATCTGAAAGTCACGAAAATCTTCGTAGACGAAGGCCCAAGCATGAAGCGCATTATGCCTCGTGCAAAAGGTCGTGCAGATCGCATCCTGAAGCGCACCAGCCACATTACTGTGGTTGTGTCCGATCGCTGAGACTCTGGAGACTAGCAATGGGTCAGAAAGTACATCCTAATGGTATTCGCCTGGGTATTGTCAAACCTTGGAACTCTACTTGGTATGCGAATACCAAAGAATTCGCTGACAACCTGGACAGCGACTTTAAAGTTCGCCAATTCTTGACTAAAGAACTGGCGAAAGCTTCCGTTTCTCGCATCGTTATCGAGCGTCCAGCGAAGAGCATCCGTGTGACTATTCACACCGCTCGTCCTGGCATCGTTATCGGCAAGAAAGGTGAAGATGTCGAAAAACTGCGTAAGGTCGTAGCGGATATCGCTGGCGTTCCTGCGCAAATTAACATCGCCGAAGTCCGTAAACCGGAACTGGACGCAAAATTGGTTGCTGACAGCATCACTTCACAGCTGGAACGTCGCGTTATGTTCCGTCGTGCTATGAAGCGTGCTGTACAGAACGCAATGCGTCTTGGCGCTAAAGGTATCAAAGTTGAAGTAAGCGGCCGTCTTGGCGGTGCTGAAATCGCGCGTACCGAATGGTACCGTGAAGGTCGTGTTCCGTTGCATACACTGCGTGCGGATATCGATTACAACACATCTGAAGCGCACACCACTTATGGTGTAATCGGCGTTAAGGTATGGATCTTCAAAGGTGAGATCCTGGGTGGTATGGCTGCAGTTGAACAACCGGAACCGGCTGCTCAACCTAAAAAGCAGCAGCGTAAAGGCCGCAAGTAAGGAGAGTCGCTGATGTTACAACCAAAGCGTACAAAATTCCGTAAGGTGCACAAGGGCCGCAACCGTGGTCTGGCGCAAGGTACGGATGTTAGCTTCGGCACTTTCGGTCTGAAAGCTGTTGGCCGTGGCCGTCTGACTGCTCGTCAAATCGAAGCAGCTCGTCGTGCAATGACTCGTGCAGTGAAGCGTCAAGGTAAGATTTGGATCCGTGTATTCCCGGACAAACCAATCACCGAGAAGCCTCTTGAAGTGCGTATGGGTAAAGGTAAGGGTAACGTGGAGTATTGGGTTGCCCTGATCCAACCTGGCAAAGTCCTGTACGAAATGGACGGCGTTCCAGAAGAAGTCGCCCGTGAAGCGTTCAAGCTGGCAGCAGCTAAACTGCCGATCAAAACCACCTTTGTAACTAAGACGGTGATGTAATGAAAGCACAAGAGCTGCGTGAAAAAAGTGTTGAAGAGCTGAACACTGAGCTGCTCAACCTGCTGCGTGAGCAATTCAACTTACGCATGCAGGCGGCGAGTGGCCAACTGCAACAAACTCACCTGTTGAAACAAGTGCGTCGTAATGTCGCACGCGTTAAGACTTTACTGACTGAAAAGGCGGGTGCGTAAAATGACTGATATTATCCGTACTCTGCAAGGTCGTGTTGTTAGTGACAAAATGGAGAAATCCATGGTTGTTGCTATCGAACGTACGGTGAAGCACCCGATCTACGGGAAATTCATCAAGCGTACGACTAAGCTGCATGTACATGATGAGAACAACGAATGTGGTATCGGTGACGTGGTAGAAATCCGCGAATGCCGTCCACTGTCCAAGACTAAGTCATGGACGTTGGTTCGCATTGTAGATAAAGCGATTCTGTAATAGAGTAGCTGACTCTAACTTAATAAACGGCTCAGAAAGTGAGCCGTTTATTTTTTCTACCCATACTCTGGAAGCGGTGTTATAATGCTGCGCCCTCGGTTATGGGGCTTTTCAACGACCTAGTAATAGGTCCTAAAGTTGTAGTTGACATTAGCGGAGCACTAACATGATCCAAGAACAGACTATGCTGAACGTGGCCGACAACTCCGGTGCACGTCGCGTAATGTGTATCAAGGTTCTAGGTGGCTCGCACCGTCGCTACGCAGGCATCGGCGACGTCATCAAAATTACCATCAAGGAAGCAATTCCGCGCGGTAAGGTGAAGAAAGGCGATGTGCTGAAGGCGGTAGTGGTGCGCACCAAGAAGGGTGTACGTCGCCCGGACGGTTCTGTCATTCGCTTCGATGGTAATGCATGCGTTATTTTAAACAATAACAGCGAGCAACCTATCGGTACGCGTATTTTTGGGCCGGTAACTCGTGAACTGCGTAATGAGAAGTTCATGAAAATTATCTCTCTGGCACCAGAAGTACTCTAAGGAGCGAACCATGGCAGCGAAAATCCGTCGTGATGACGAAGTTATCGTGCTTACCGGGAAAGACAAAGGTAAACGCGGTAAAGTAAAAAATGTCCTGTCTGCTGGTAAGGTCATTGTTGAAGGTATCAACCTGGTTAAGAAACATCAGAAGCCGGTCCCGGCCCTGAACCAACCAGGTGGCATTGTTGAAAAAGAAGCTGCTATTCAGGTTTCCAACATTGCGCTGTTCAACTCGGCTACCGGTAAGGCTGACCGTGTAGGCTTTAGATTCGAAGACGGCAAAAAAGTCCGTTTCTTCAAATCAAATAGCGAAACTATCAAGTAATTTGGAGTATGACGATGGCGAAACTGCATGATTACTACAAAGACGAGGTAGTCAAACAACTGATGTCTCAGTTTGATTACAACTCTGTCATGCAAGTCCCTCGGGTCGAGAAGATCACCCTGAATATGGGTGTTGGTGAAGCGATCGCTGACAAGAAACTGCTGGATAATGCAGCAGCTGACTTGGCAGCAATCTCCGGTCAAAAGCCGTTCATCACCAAAGCACGCAAATCTGTTGCAGGCTTCAAAATCCGCCAGGGCTATCCGATCGGCTGTAAAGTAACTCTGCGTGGCGAACGCATGTGGGAGTTCTTTGAGCGTCTGATTTCCATTGCTGTTCCACGTATCCGTGACTTCCGTGGCTTGTCCGCTAAGTCATTCGATGGCCGTGGTAACTACAGCATGGGTGTGCGTGAGCAAATCATCTTCCCAGAAATCGACTACGACAAAGTCGATCGCGTTCGTGGTTTGGATATTACCATTACCACTTCTGCGAAATCTGATGATGAAGGCCGCGCGCTGTTGGCTGCTTTTAACTTCCCGTTCCGCAAGTAAGGCAGGGTTACTAATGGCTAAGCAATCAATGAAAGCACGCGAAGTCGTTCGCGTGAAACTGGCTGACAAGTACCGCGCTAAACGCGAGGAATTGAAAGCTATCATTTCTGGTGTGAACTCTTCTGACGAAGATCGTTGGGATGCTGTTCTCAAGCTCCAGTCTCTGCCGCGTGATTCCAGCCCGTCTCGTCAGCGTAAACGCTGCCGTCAAACTGGCCGTCCACATGGTTATGTGGGCAAATTCGGGTTGAGCCGTATCAAGCTACGTGAAGCCGCTATGCGCGGTGAAGTACCAGGCTTGAAAAAGGCTAGCTGGTAATTACCAATTGAATCACGGGAGTAAAGACAGATGAGCATGCAAGATCCGATCGCGGATATGCTGACCCGTATCCGTAACGGTCAAGCCGCGAACAAAGTTGCGGTCACCATGCCTTCCTCCAAGCTGAAAGTGGCAATTGCCAACGTGCTGAAGGAAGAAGGTTTTATTGAAGATTTCAAAATTGAAGGCGACACCAAGCCTGTTCTGGAACTGGTACTGAAGTACTTCCAGGGCAAGGCAGTGGTAGAAAGCATTCAGCGTATCAGTCGTCCAGGTCTGCGCATCTATAAGAAAAAAGATGCACTGCCAAAAGTTATGGCCGGTCTGGGTATCGCTGTTATTTCTACCTCTAAAGGTGTTATGACCGATCGTGCAGCTCGCCAAGCTGGTCTTGGTGGCGAGATTATCTGCTACGTAGCTTAATTCGGGAGGAAAGAATGTCTCGTGTTGCAAAAGCACCCGTCGTCATTCCTGCCGGCGTAGAGGTAAAACTCAACGGTCAGGTTATTTCGGTTAAGGGTAAGAACGGCGAGCTGACTCGTACAGTCCATGACGCCGTTGAAGTGAAGCAAGAAGCTAACGCACTGACTTTCGCCCCGCGCGAAGGTTTTGCTAACGCATGGGCCCAAGCGGGTACCACGCGCGCTCTGCTGAACGCAATGGTTGTCGGTGTTACCGAAGGTTTCACCAAGAAGCTTCAACTGGTAGGTGTTGGTTATCGTGCTGCTGTTAAAGGCAACGTGGTGAATTTAGCCCTGGGCTTCTCTCACCCAATCGATCACCAGCTGCCAGCAGGTATTACTGCTGAATGCCCAAGCCAAACTGAAATCGTGCTGAAAGGCGCTGATAAGCAGGTTATTGGCCAGGTTGCTGCAGATCTGCGTGCCTACCGCCGTCCTGAGCCTTATAAAGGCAAGGGTGTCCGTTACGCCGACGAAGTCGTGCGTACCAAAGAGGCTAAGAAGAAGTAAGGTAACACTATGGATAAGAAATCTGCTCGTATCCGTCGTGCGACCCGCGCACGCCGTAAGCTCAAAGAACTGGGTGCAACCCGCCTGGTGGTACATCGTACCCCGCGTCACATTTACGCACAGGTCATTGCTCCTAATGGTTCTGAAGTTCTGGTAGCCGCTTCTACTTTAGAAAAAGCTATCACTGAGCAATTGAAGTACTCCGGTAACAAAGACGCAGCAGCAGCCGTAGGTAAAGCTCTGGCTGAGCGCGCGTTGGAAAAAGGGATTGCGAAAGTCTCCTTTGACCGTTCCGGTTTCCAATATCATGGTCGAGTCCAGGCACTGGCAGATGCTGCCCGTGAAGCTGGCCTTCAGTTCTAAGGAAGAGGTTTAAGATGGCTCACATCGAAAAACAAGCTGGCGAACTGCAGGAAAAGCTGATCGCGGTAAACCGCGTATCTAAAACCGTAAAAGGTGGCCGTATTTTCAGCTTTACCGCACTGACAGTAGTTGGTGATGGTAACGGTCGCGTTGGTTTTGGCTACGGCAAAGCACGCGAAGTTCCAGCAGCGATCCAGAAAGCGATGGAAAAAGCCCGTCGCAACATGATGAATGTCGCGCTGAACGGCGGCACCCTGCAGCACCCTGTTAAAGGTGCTCATACGGGTTCCCGTGTGTTCATGCAGCCAGCTCATGAAGGTACCGGTATCATCGCGGGTGGTGCAATGCGCGCCGTTCTCGAAGTTGCTGGGGTGCACAACGTACTGGCTAAAGCTTATGGTTCCACCAACCCGATCAACGTGGTTCGTGCAACTATCGACGCTTTGGCTAATATGAAGTCTCCTGAAATGGTCGCTGCCAAGCGTGGTAAATCCGTTGCAGACATTCTGGGGTAATTGACCATGGCTAAGACTATCAAAGTTACACAAGTTCGCAGCTCCATTGGCCGTCTGCCGAAGCATAAAGCTACACTGCTCGGTCTGGGTCTGCGTCGTATTGGTCACACCGTAGAGCGCGAGGATACTCCTGCTGTACGCGGTATGATCAACCTGGTTTCCTACATGGTTAAGGTTGAGGAGTAACAGATGCGTTTAAATACTCTGTCTCCGGCTGAAGGTGCCAAGCATGCGCCTAAGCGTGTAGGTCGTGGTATTGGTTCTGGCCTGGGTAAAACCGCCGGTCGTGGTCACAAAGGTCAGAACTCACGTTCTGGCGGTGGCGTACGTCGTGGGTTTGAAGGTGGTCAGATGCCTTTATATCGTCGTTTGCCGAAATTCGGCTTCACCTCTCGCAAAGCTATGATCACGGCAGAAGTTCGTCTGTCTGAACTGGCTCTTGTTGAAGGCGACGTAATCGACCTGAACACGCTGAAAGCCGCTAACGTTGTTGGTACCCAGATCGAGTTCGCGAAAGTTATGCTTTCTGGCGAAATCACTCGTCCGGTTACCCTGCGTGGTCTGCGTGTCACCAAAGGCGCTCGTGTTGCTATCGAGGCTGCTGGCGGTAAAATTGAGGAATAAGTAAGCTGATGGCTAAGCAACCAGGATTAGATTTTCAAAGTGCTAAAGGCGGACTCGGCGAGCTGAAGCGCAGACTTTTGTTTGTTATCGGCGCGCTGATTGTTTTCCGCATTGGCTCTTTCATTCCGATTCCTGGTATCGATGCCACTGTGCTTGCCAAACTGCTCGAACAGCAGAGAGGCACCATCATTGAAATGTTTAACATGTTCTCTGGTGGTGCTCTCAGCCGTGCTTCTATTTTTGCTCTGGGGATCATGCCGTACATTTCGGCCTCGATCATTATCCAGTTACTGACGGTGGTTCACCCAGCGTTGGCGGAAATCAAGAAAGAAGGGGAGGCTGGCCGTCGCAAGATTAGCCAGTACACCCGCTACGGTACGCTGGTGTTGGCCATATTCCAGTCGATCGGTATTGCTACCGGTCTGCCGAATATGCCTGGTATGCAGGGCCTGGTGTTAAACCCAGGCTTTGCGTTCTACTTTACTGCGGTTGTGAGTCTGGTTACCGGGACAATGTTCCTGATGTGGCTGGGCGAGCAGATTACTGAACGTGGTATCGGTAACGGTATCTCAATCATTATCTTCGCGGGTATTGTGGCGGGTCTTCCGCCGGCAGTTGGCCATACTATTGAGCAAGCTCGGCAAGGCGACCTGCACTTCCTCTTGTTGCTGTTGGTTGCAGTATTAGTGTTTGCAGTAACCTTCTTCGTTGTTTTCATTGAACGTGGTCAACGTCGTATCGTCGTTAACTATGCGAAACGTCAACAGGGTCGTCGTGTTTACGCAGCACAGAGCACACACTTACCGTTGAAAGTGAATATGGCAGGGGTAATCCCGGCAATCTTCGCTTCCAGCATTATTCTGTTCCCTGCCACGATTGCATCATGGTTTGGGGGCGGTACCGGTTGGAACTGGCTGACAACGATTTCGCTGTATTTGCAGCCTGGACAACCGCTTTATGTGTTACTCTATGCGTCTGCAATCATCTTCTTCTGTTTCTTCTACACGGCGTTGGTTTTCAACCCGCGTGAAACAGCAGATAACCTGAAGAAGTCCGGTGCCTTCGTACCAGGAATTCGTCCGGGAGAGCAAACGGCGAAATATATCGATAAAGTGATGACGCGTTTAACCCTGGTGGGCGCGATGTACATTACTTTCATCTGCCTGATCCCGGAGTTCATGCGTGATGCAATGAAAGTACCATTCTACTTTGGTGGTACCTCGCTACTGATCGTGGTTGTCGTCATCATGGACTTTATGGCTCAAGTGCAAACTCTGATGATGTCAAGTCAGTACGAGTCTGCATTGAAGAAAGCAAACCTGAAAGGCTATAACCGCTAATCTGGTGCGTTTGAGAAGTTACGGAGAGTAAAAATGAAAGTTCGTGCTTCCGTCAAGAAATTATGTCGTAACTGCAAAATCGTTAAGCGTAACGGTGTCGTTCGTGTGATTTGCAGCGCCGAGCCGAAGCATAAACAGCGTCAAGGCTGATTATCTCGCATATTTTTCTTGCAAAGTTGGGTTGAGCTGGCTAGATTAGCCAGCCAATCTTTTGTATGTAGCTGCAACATTATTTGAGTATCCTGAAAACGGGCTTTTCAGAATGGTGTTGCCGTAAAAATTAGTAGGAGTGCATAGTGGCCCGTATAGCAGGCATTAACATTCCTGATCATAAACATACCGTTATCGCGTTAACGTCGATCTTCGGAATCGGCAAAACTCGTTCACAGTCTATCTGTGCTGAGACGGGTATTGCTGAAAATGTTAAGATCAGTGAGCTGTCTGAAGAGCAAATTGAACAACTGCGTGAAGCAGTTGCCAAATTCACTGTTGAAGGTGATTTGCGTCGTGAAGTTACCCTGAGCATCAAGCGTCTGATGGATCTTGGTACATACCGTGGTTTACGCCATCGTCGTGGTCTGCCAGTTCGCGGTCAGCGTACTAAGACCAACGCACGTACCCGTAAGGGTCCGCGTAAACCGATCAAGAAATAATCGGGGTGATTGAATAATGGCAAAGGCACCTGTTCGTACACGTAAGCGTGTAAGAAAACAAGTCTCTGACGGCGTGGCTCATATCCATGCTTCTTTCAACAACACCATTGTGACTATTACCGATCGTCAGGGTAATGCTTTGGGTTGGGCAACAGCCGGTGGTTCCGGTTTCCGTGGTTCTCGTAAGTCAACTCCGTTTGCAGCTCAGGTTGCAGCCGAGCGTTGTGCTGACGCAGTTAAAGAATACGGTATCAAGAACCTGGAAGTTATGGTTAAAGGACCTGGTCCTGGTCGTGAGTCTACTATCCGCGCTCTGAACGCGGCTGGTTTCCGCATCACTAATATTACCGATGTGACTCCGATTCCTCATAACGGTTGTCGTCCACCGAAAAAGCGTCGCGTGTAACGCCCCTGCTTTTCGGATTGTTGGAGAAAGAAAATGGCAAGATATTTGGGTCCTAAGCTCAAGCTTAGCCGCCGCGAGGGCACAGACCTGTTCCTGAAGTCTGGCGTTCGCGCGATAGATTCAAAGTGCAAAATTGAACAGCCACCTGGTCAACACGGTGCGCGTAAACCGCGTCTGTCTGACTACGGTGTACAGTTACGTGAAAAGCAAAAAGTTCGCCGTATGTACGGTGTTCTGGAGCGTCAGTTCCGTAACTATTACAAAGCAGCAACCCGCCTGAAAGGCAACACCGGTGAAAACCTGTTGACCCTTCTGGAAGGTCGTCTGGACAACGTAGTTTACCGTATGGGCTTCGGCGCCACTCGTGCAGAATCACGTCAGCTGGTTAGCCATAAAGCCGTTATGGTAAATGGTCGCGTTGTTAACATCGCTTCTTATCAGGTATCTCCGAATGACGTAGTCAGCATCCGCGAGAAAGCTAAAAAGCAGTCTCGTGTTAAGGCTTCTCTGGAGCTGGCTGAGCAGCGTGAAAAGCCGACTTGGCTGGAAGTTGATGCTGCGAAGATGGAAGGTGTGTTCAAACGTATTCCTGAACGTACCGATCTGTCCGCCGACATTAACGAACACCTGATCGTCGAGCTTTACTCCAAGTAAGGCTTGAGTTTCAAAGAGAGGACACAATGCAGGGTTCTGTGACAGAGTTTCTAAAACCGCGCCTGGTAGATATCGAGCAAGTCAGTTCGACGCACGCCAAGGTGACCCTTGAGCCGTTAGAGCGTGGCTTTGGCCATACTCTTGGCAACGCACTGCGCCGTATTCTGCTTTCATCTATGCCGGGTTGCGCGGTGACCGAGGTTGAGATTGATGGTGTACTACATGAGTACAGCACCAAAGAAGGCGTACAGGAAGATATCCTGGAGATCTTGCTCAACCTGAAAGGGCTGGCGGTGAGAGTTCAAGGGAAAGATGAAGTTATTCTTACCCTGAATAAATCTGGCATTGGCCCTGTGACCGCTGCCGACATTACCCATGATGGTGATGTCGAAATCGTCAAGCCGCAGCACGTTATCTGCCACCTGACCGATGAGAACGCTGCTATCAGCATGCGTATCAAAGTTCAGCGCGGTCGTGGTTATGTGCCGGCTTCTGCCCGAATTCATTCGGAAGAAGATGAGCGCCCGATTGGTCGTCTGTTGGTTGACGCCTGCTATAGCCCTGTAGAGCGTATTGCCTACAATGTTGAAGCAGCGCGTGTAGAACAGCGTACTGACCTGGACAAGCTGGTCATCGAGATGGAAACCAATGGTACGATCGATCCTGAAGAGGCGATCCGCCGTGCGGCCACCATTCTGGCTGAACAACTGGAAGCTTTCGTTGACCTACGTGATGTACGTCAGCCGGAAGTGAAAGAAGAGAAACCAGAATTCGATCCGATCCTGCTGCGCCCTGTTGACGATCTGGAATTGACTGTCCGCTCTGCTAACTGCCTTAAGGCAGAAGCTATCCACTACATCGGTGATCTGGTACAGCGTACCGAGGTTGAGCTGTTGAAAACGCCTAACCTGGGTAAAAAATCTCTTACTGAGATTAAAGACGTGCTGGCTTCCCGTGGACTTTCTCTGGGCATGCGCCTGGAAAATTGGCCACCGGCTAGCATTGCTGACGAGTAACCGGATCACAGGTTAAGGTTTTACTGAGAAGGATAAGGTCATGCGCCATCGTAAGAGTGGTCGTCAACTGAACCGTAACAGCAGCCATCGCCAGGCTATGTTCCGTAACATGGCCGGCTCTTTGGTTCGTCATGAGATCATCAAGACGACCCTGCCAAAAGCGAAAGAGCTGCGTCGCGTTGTTGAGCCGCTGATTACTCTTGCCAAGACCGACAGCGTTGCTAATCGTCGTCTGGCATTCGCCCGTACTCGTGATAACGAGATCGTGGCAAAACTGTTTAACGAGCTAGGCCCGCGTTTTGCGAGCCGTGCCGGTGGTTACACTCGCATTCTGAAGTGTGGCTTCCGCGCAGGCGACAACGCGCCGATGGCATACATCGAGCTGGTTGATCGTGCTGAGTCTCAAGCAGAAGTAGCAACTGCAGAGTAATCTGTGGAAGCGTAAAAAAACCGGGCTTGCCCGGTTTTTTTACGTCTGTAGCTCGCCAAACGTGCTCTTCCCTCCCGGCAATGCTTAAGATCCCTCCCCATATTCGCTATGCTCAGGCTATCAGTGATAAGTGCAACACGGAGAAGTCATGATGTTCAAGATTGGGCAATTAGCCAAGCTGGCTGGCGTAACGCCAGATACTGTGCGCTATTACGAGAAGCAAGGCATGATGGATCATCATGTTCGTACCGAGGGCGGCTACCGGCTGTATAGCGATCAGGACTTACAGCGTCTGCGTTTTATCCGCTACGCAAAACAGCTGGGCTTTACGCTGGAAACTATTGCCGAGTTGCTGTCTATCCGTGTAGATCCAGAGCATCACACCTGCGAAGAGTCGAAGTCCATCGTTGATGCGCGCCTGCATGAGGTTGAAAGCAAGCTGATCGAGTTAACCAGAATGCGTGAGTCGCTGAAAAGGCTCAGCGATGCCTGCTGTGGTAGCGAACACACCAGCAATTATTGTTCGATCCTGGAGGCTTTGGAGCAGGGAGCCAGCGAAGAGAAAGCTAAAAGTGCGGTTTAACGGCGTATGGGCCTTTAATTTTTATCTGGCCAGCAGTATTATCGGCGCGTTTATTATCACCAACTAACAGGAAGACCATGATGACTCAATATCGTCATACCAAAGGCAAGATCCAGGACAATGCTATTGAGGCGTTGCTACATGACCCTCTTTTCCGCCAACGGGTAGAGAAGAACAGTAAAGGGAAAGGCAGCTACCGGCGTAAAGACAAACATGCAAAAGGCGGTAACTGGGAGGCCAGTGGTAAATTGCCCAACGACAATTTACCACTGGCCTTCTGGTTTTAACCCACAAAAAAGCCATCTCGTAAGATGGCTTTTAGCGTTATAAGCGGTGAATTACAGCTTCGGCTGCTGTTGCTGACTCAGCAGATCGCGGATTTCTGTCAGCAGCTTCTCTTCTGCGGTTGGCGCTGGCGGTGCGGCCGGCTCTTCAACTTCTTTACGGCGCATTTTGTTCATCAATTTGATGGCCATAAAGATCGCAAAGGCGACGATCACGAAATCAAAGATATTCTGCAGGAAGGAGCCATAGTTCATCACTACCGCTGGGACATTGTCTTTGGCTTCACGCAGTACCAGATGGAACTGTTTGAAATCAACGCCACCGATCAGCAGCCCCAAAGGTGGCATGATGATGTCGGCAACCAGGGAAGACACAATTTTACCGAATGCCGCACCAATGATCACACCTACTGCCAGATCGACCACGTTGCCACGCATGGCAAATTCGCGGAACTCTTTTAACATACCCATCAAAACACCCCTCAAAAAATTAGTAACGCAATTTTAACAAAGCAATTCCCCTTTGACACAATCAGTATAGGAAAATTTTTTGTTTTTCCTAATCCTCGACTTGGGATGTGTCAAAAAATCATTCGCATGATTTAAGTATCTATAAGAAGAACGGGCTTGGTTGGAACAGGCGTTCAACGTCTGGCACAAATTTCTTATCGGTAATAAACATGATCACGTGGTCGCCTTGCTGGATCCGGCTGTTGCCGTTGGCAATGATCACATCATCGCCGCGCACGATCGCGCCAATGGTGGTACCTGGCGGCAGCTTAATCTCTTCGACCATACGGCCTACGACCTTGGAGGTGCTTTCATCGCCATGGGCAATCGCTTCAATGGCTTCGGCAACGCCGCGGCGCAGTGAGGAGACGCTGACAATATCGGCTTTACGCACGTGGCCCAGCAGCGCGGAGATGGTGGCCTGCTGCGGTGAAATTGCGATATCAATCACGCTGCCCTGGACCAGATCGACATAGGCACGGCGCTGGATCAATACCATCACCTTTTTGGCCCCCATGCGCTTGGCCAGCATGGCAGACATGATATTGGCTTCGTCATCGTTGGTAATGGCAATAAATACGTCTACCTGCTCGACATGCTCTTCGGCCAGCAGTTCCTGATCGGAGGCATCGCCGTAAAACACGATGGTATCGTGCAGTTGCTCTGCCAGTTCGGCGGCACGTTGCTGGTTTTTCTCAATCAGCTTTACGTTGTACGATTTTTCCAGCCGATGCGCCAGTCCGGCACCTACGTTACCACCGCCGACGATCATGATGCGTTTATAGGGCTTTTCGAGCCGTTGCAGCTCACTCATTACTGCGCGGATATGCTGTGATGCGGCAACGAAGAACACCTCATCGCCTGCTTCGATTATGGTCGAGCCTTGCGGGCGTATCGGGCGGTCATGGCGGAAAATAGCCGCCACGCGAGTATCGATATGTGGCATATGCTCACGCATGGCAGACAGAGCATTCCCCACCAGTGGGCCGCCATAATAGGCCTTCACAGCGGCGATGCTGACCTTGCCGTCGGCAAAGTTCACCACCTGCAAGGCGCCAGGGTATTCGATCAGCTTGTAGATGTAATCGATAACCAACTGCTCGGGTGAGATCAGGTGGTCGATGGGCACCGCCTCCGGATGGAATAGCTTCTCGGACTCACGGATATAATCTGGCGCCCGGATCCGTGCAATACGGTTCGGGGTATTAAACAGCGTATAAGCGATCTGACAGGCGACCATATTGGTTTCGTCAGAGTTGGTGACGGCAACCAGCATATCGGCATCTTCGGCACCAGCTTCGCGTAATACGCGCGGATGGGAACCGTGCCCCTGGACGACGCGCAGGTCAAACTTGTCCTGCAACTGGCGTAGGCGCCCGGTATCGGTATCGACCACGGTGATATCGTTATTTTCACCCACCAGGTTTTCAGCCAGTGTTCCGCCTACTTGTCCTGCGCCAAGAATAATTATTTTCATCGATTTCTCTGCTCGATCTGCGACGGCCGTAGCCGATAGTTGAGAATGCCCGCGGGCGCTCCCTGAACAGTTATATTTTAATCAGCTTAGCGTAAAAGAAACCATCGCCATCCTCAGGATGAGGAAGATTCTGTTTACCTGGTGATTGTACATCGCCGGTTTCAACCAGCTTGGCATCGCCGTGACGTTGCAGGAACGCGGCTATCTGCTCACTATTTTCCTGCGGCAGAATAGAGCAGGTGGCATAGACCATCACGCCGCCGGGTTTCAGGCGTGGCCAGATGGCTTCCAAAATCTCACTCTGTAAGGCGGCCAGTTCGGCGATATCGCTGTCACGACGCAGCCATTTGATATCCGGGTGGCGGCGAATAACGCCGGTGGCGGAACAAGGGGCATCTAACAGGATACGATCGAACTGTTGGTCACCGCACCATTCCTGCGGGGTGCGGCCATCACCTTGGCGAACTTCTGCATGTTGGCGCAGGCGCAGCAGGTTTTCTTTCACCCGGCTTAAACGCTGTTCGTCGATATCCACGGCCAGCACGTGAGCTTTGGGAGCGACTTCCAGAATATGGGTCGTTTTGCCGCCGGGGGCTGCGCAAAGATCGAGGATCTGTTCGCCGTTTTGCGGATCCAGCAGATCAACGCAACCTTGAGCGGAGGCGTCTTGTACCGTTACCCAGCCCTCGGAGAAGCCGGGCAAGTCCGTTACTGGGCACGGGGCCAACAAGCGCACTGCGTCGCGATACTCCGCATGAGGCTCGGCAGCAATGCCGGCCTGCTGCATAAGCTGCAGATAATCTTCACGGGTATGGTGCAGACGATTAACGCGCAGCCACATTGGCGGCTTCTGATTATTGGCATCAACGATCTGTTCCCACTGTGCCGGATAAGCCAGTTTGATGCGTTTAAGCAACCAGCTAGGGTGCAGATAGCGGCTTTCGTTATTGGCTGCACGTGCCAGCAGTTCTTCTTGCTGGCGTTGGAACTGGCGCAGTACACCGTTAATCAATCCTTTCAGCTGTGGGCGCTTCAAGGCGACCGCGCCTTCAACCGTTTCGGCTAACACTGCGTGCGGTGGAATACGGGTATACAGCAACTGATACAGGCCAACCATCAGCAAATAGTGCAGTGGGCGCTGTTTACCGGTCATAGGCTTTGCCATTAACTGCTGGATGCACCATTCGAGCTGCGGCAGCACCCGCAGCGTACCAAAGCAGAGCTCCTGCAATAGCCCACGGTCTTTATCAGAAATATTTTTTTGTAATGCGGGCAAAATGGTGCTGAGCGACTGCCCTTGATCCAGTACCTGGCCGATGGCCTTGGCAGCAATGCTTCGGAGATTGTAATTGTTTTTCATAGGCTAAGGCGGATTACGATCGGCATTAAGAAACGAACAGCCCGGCAACAATGGCCGGGCAATGGGAGTGGCTTATAACCGGTTGCCCGGCGTGAACCATTCGCGGCGAGAATTCAGTAAATCTTGTGCCGACATCGGTTTTTTACCGGCAGGCTGGAGCTGCGTGAGGTTGAGAATACCTTGCGCGGTAGCCACCTGAATGCCGTGCTTGTCGGCGTGCACGATAGTACCCGGTTCTGCGTTGGCGGTTTCCGCCAGCACGGTTGCCTGCCAGACTTTCACCGGTTGATCGTCGATGGTGAAATAGCTGATTGGCCAAGGGTTGAAAGCACGAATACAGCGTTCCAACTGTTCGGCAGAAAGGCTCCAATCCAGGCGTGCCTCTTCCTTGCTCAGCTTTTCTGCGTAGGTCACCAGCGCTTCGTCTTGAACTTCTCGCTGCACCGTACCCGCCGCCAATTGCTGCAAGGTAATCAACAGCCCTTGTGGCCCCAGTTCTGCCAGCTTGTTGTACAGGCTGGCACTGGTATCCGTGGCTTTGATCGAGCAAGCGATCTTGTGCATCATGTCGCCGGTATCGAGACCCACGTCCATTTGCATGATGGTTACGCCAGTTTCGCTATCGCCAGCCCACAAAGCGCGTTGGATCGGTGCCGCACCGCGCCAGCGTGGCAGCAGAGAACCATGAACGTTGATACAGCCCAGGCGAGGCATATCCAGCACGGCTTTCGGCAGGATCAGGCCATAGGCTACCACCACCATCACGTCCGCATTCAGGTCGGCAACCAGATGCTGATTCTCTTGCGGGCGCAGTGACTTAGGCTGGAAAACGGGGATTTGATGCTGTTCGGCCAGCACCTTGACCGGGCTTGGCGTCAGTTTGTTACCGCGGCCTGCGGGGCGATCGGGCTGGGTGAAGACGCCGACCACCTGGTGCCCAGATGACAACAGCGCGTCTAGGTGACGCGCTGCAAAGTCTGGAGTTCCGGCAAAAATAATCCGTAAAGAGTCAGACACGTTGATTTCCTGATCGGTTAGGCGCGAGCTTCAAGCTTGGCCATTTTTTCCAGTTTCTGACGGATACGTTGGCGTTTCAACGGCGACAGGTAATCGACAAACAGTTTGCCAACCAGATGATCCATTTCGTGCTGGATACAGATTGCCAGCAGGTCATCGGCCTCAAGCTCAAAAGGTTGTCCTTCACGATTGAGGGCGCGGATCTTCACTTTCTCTGCGCGTGGCACCAGGGCGCGTTGCTCAGGGATGGAAAGGCAGCCTTCTTCGATACCGGTTTCACCGCTTTTTTCCAGCAGTTCCGGGTTGATCAACACCAGGCGTTGATCGCGGTTTTCAGAAATGTCGATGACGATAATGCGCTGATGAATATCGACCTGTGTCGCAGCCAGGCCAATGCCTTCCTCTGCGTACATGGTTTCAAACATATCATCCACGATGCGCTGGATATCTGCATTGACTTCTTTTACCGGGGCCGCAATTTTGCGTAGCCGCTCGTCTGGGAAATGTAATACCTGCAAGACTGACATATATCTTAAGATCTGTATCCGAGTGATGAACAGTGATTAGCTTCTATTCTAGACATTTCTTGGCCTGATTGACAGCATCCCAGACCAATTGCACGAATTGGTAATCCCCTAATTGCAGCGAGGGAATGCTCCATGCGGCCAGAAGAAATCGCTCTACGTATGCATGCGGTGACAAAGATCGACGTCCCGCAGGCCAGCCAGATTATCGATCGCCTGATTGCCGAAGGCGGCGATCCTTATCGGTTGCTTAAGCCCCTGGGGCTGAATGACCAGCAGCAAAGGCAGTTTCGGCGGGGGCATGGGCAATATCTCAAGGCAACGCTCAACTGGCTGGAGCAGCCGGGCAATCAGATGGTGCGATACGGTGAGCCAGCGTATCCCGAACTCTTGGCGCATATCGATGACGCGCCGTTATTACTGATGGTGCAGGGCGATATAGAGGTTTTGCAACAGCCGCAAATCGCTATGGTGGGTAGCCGTCAGTTCAGCCACTATGGCGAGCAGTGGGGCAGTTACTTTGCCAGCGGGTTGGTGCATTGCGGTTTCGCCATCACCAGCGGCTTGGCGATTGGCATTGACGGGATCTGTCACCGTGCCACTTTGGAGGCTGAAGGGGTCACCATTGCGGTATTGGGTAGCGGTCTGGCAAATATCTACCCACGCCGCCATCGCCGGCTGGCGGAGCAAATCATTGAGCAGGGTGGCGCTGTGATTTCCGAGCATCTGGCTACCGATTTGCCGCTGGCGGCTCATTTCCCGCGTCGTAACCGTATTATTAGTGGATTAAGCGCGGGTGTGGTGGTCATAGAGGCTTCATTGCGTAGCGGGTCGCTGATCACCGCGCGCTATGCGTTAGAACAGGGGCGCGAAGTGTTTGCCCTGCCGGGAGCATTGGGTAACCCGATGAGCGAGGGAACTCATTGGCTGATCCAGCAGGGGGCCAGCCTGGTCACCGGCCCAAAAGATATCGCAGAACAGCTGGGAAGTGGGCTGCAATGGCTGTCCGTGAGCGAAAATACAACTATTTCTGCATCAGAGGCCGAAGTTGAATTGCCATTTGCCGATGTGTTGGCTAACGTAGGAGATGAGGTGACACCTGTTGACGTCGTCGCTGAACGTGCCGGCCAACCTGTGCCAGAGGTAGTAATCAAATTACTCGATCTGGAGTTAGCAGGTTGGATCGCAGCTGTACCCGGCGGCTATGTCCGAATAAGGAGGGCATGCCATGTTCGACGTACTCATGTATTTGTTTGAGACCTATATCCACAATGAGCCAGAGATGCACGTTGATCAGGATACCTTGACCGACGATCTTACCGAAGCAGGATTTGATCGTGATGATATCTTCAACGCGTTGAATTGGCTCGAAAAGCTTGCAGACCTCCAGGAAGGCGAGAATGCCCCTTATTTTATGGATGCCGATCCGCTGGCTATGCGGATCTACACCGAAGAAGAGAGCGTGCGTTTAGATGCCGGTTGCCGTGGTTTTCTCCTGTTCCTAGAACAGATCCAGGTATTGAACCTCGAAACCCGTGAAATGGTTATCGATCGTGTTATGGCTTTGGATAATACGGAATTTGATCTCGAAGATCTGAAATGGGTAGTGCTGATGGTGTTGTTCAATATCCCCGGATATGAGAGCGCCTATCAGCAGATGGAAGAACTGTTATTTGAAGTAAACGAAGGTTACCTGCACTGAGTAGGTAACAGGCATAGAAGACGTTATGACAAAACCAGCGATTTTTGCCGCGAGGCAAAATGAACCCTGTCCGGAATGCGGGGCCGAGTTGGTGATCCGCAGTGGTCGCCACGGCCCCTTCCTCGGCTGTTCTCAATATCCGCAGTGCGAGTATATCCGGCCTTTGAAAGCGCAGGCGGATGGCCATATCGTCAAAGTGCTGGAGGGCCAGCAATGCCCGAAATGCCAGGCAACGCTGGTGTTGCGCCAGGGACGTTATGGCATGTTTATCGGTTGCAGCCATTATCCCGACTGCGATCATACTGAAGTGATCGACAAACCGGATGAAACCAGCATCGCCTGCCCTCAGTGTGGCCAAGGCCAACTGCTGCAGCGCAAATCTCGCTATGGCAAGGTGTTCCATTCCTGCGATCGCTATCCGGAATGTCAGTTTGTACTCAATTTTAAACCCGTCGCCGGTGAGTGTGCTTACTGCCACTATCCATTACTGATGGAAAAGCGCACGGCAAAAGGCCCAACGCTTTGCTGCGCCAGTAAACTGTGCGGAAAACCCGTCGCTATCTCAGAATAATCAAGCTATGAACCCAGAACAAACTTCCGCATTCGCGCCTATTATTGCCGCGCTGGAAAACCAGCAGGTAATCGCTTATCCAACAGAAGCGGTATTCGGTCTGGGGTGTGACCCAGATAGCGAACAGGCCGTCAGACAGCTGTTGGCCTTGAAACAACGTCCGTGGGAAAAAGGCTTGATCCTGATCGCTGCCGATTATGCTCAGCTAGCGCCGTATATTGATGATGGCGCATTGAACGAGCAGCAGCGTGCCACGATCTTTGCCAGTTGGCCTGGCCCGGTAACCTGGGTGATCCCGGCAAAACCGCAAACGCCAGCCCTGCTGACAGGCCGCTTTAGTTCGTTGGCCGTGCGCGTTAGCGATCATCCTTTGGTGCAACAGCTGTGCCGCCAGTTCGGTAAGCCGCTGGTGTCAACCAGTGCCAACTTAAGCGGTGAGGAGCCGTGCCGCACCGTAGCCGAAGTGATACAGCAGTTTGGTGACGCTTTCCCGGTGCTGGCAGGTAACGTGGGTGGCCGGTTAAACCCTTCTGAAATCAGAGATGCTTTGACCGGTGAGCAGATCCGTCAGGGCTAGAGGCTAGATCTATGGAGAAGTTCGCGGTATTCGGTAACCCGATTGCTCACAGTAAATCCCCACGCATCCACGCGCTGTTTGCGCAGCAAACCGGGATCGAACACCCCTACGGCACGGTACTGGCTCCGTTGGACGGATTTGTACCCACCTTGCAGCAGTTTATTGCTGCTGGTGGCCAAGGGGCCAACGTCACCGTCCCTTTTAAAGAATGTGCCTATGAGGCAGCAAGCGAACTTAGCGAAAGGGCGGCAATGGCCGGTGCGGTGAATACGCTAAAGGTATTGCCCGATGGAAAGCTGCTGGGGGATAACACCGACGGTATCGGTTTGCTGTCTGATCTTGAACGCCAACGTTTGATTCTGCCAAGTGACCGCGTGTTGCTGGTTGGAGCCGGTGGTGCTGCGCGCGGCGTGATCCTGCCATTGCTCTCTTTTGGTTGTGAAGTGGTGTTGACCAACCGCACCTTCAGCCGTGCCGAGGAGTTGGCAGCGGCGTTCCGGCATCTGGGGGAGATCGCTGCCTTGCCGCTGGATCGGCTGGATCAACAGCATTTTGATTTAGTGATCAACGCGACTGCTTCAGGATTCAAGGGGGAGATCCCGGCACTGCCTGACAGTATTATCCACAGCACGACCCGGTGCTATGACATGTTCTACCAACAGGGCAGCACCCCATTCCTGGCCTGGGCTCAGCAGTTGGGGGCGCAACATTATGCGGACGGTTTAGGCATGCTGGTGGGGCAGGCTGCCCATGCTTTCTTTTTATGGCATGGCGTGATGCCGGAGATCGAACCGGTATTGCAGCAATTACGTCAGGAAATGGCGGTGTGAGGGGGCCCCGCTCTGGCAAGCAGGGCGGGGCAGTTAGATATCTTCACTGAGATATTCGTCTTTCCAACGTACATAGTTATTGGCCGAATAGCGTAGCCCTTCCAGTTCCGCCGGGGTCAAGGCTCTAACCCGGCGTGCAGGGCTGCCTACATATAAGTAGCCACTTTCCAGATGCTTGCCGGGTGCGACCAGGCTACCTGCACCAATCATCACATCATCTTCTATTACGGCACCGTCGAGCAGAATGGAGCCCATCCCCACCAAAACGCGATTACCGATGGTACAACCATGCAGCATGGCTTTATGCCCAACGGTGACATCCTCGCCGATCAGTAAAGGGTAACCCGCCGGATTATAATCGGATTGATGGGTGACATGCAGAATGCTGCCATCCTGGATATTACTGCGTGCGCCGATCTTTACCGCGTTGACATCACCGCGGATGGCAACCAAGGGCCAAACGCTGACGTCATCAGCCAGATCAACGTTGCCGATCACTACGCTGGAAGGATCGATCATGACGCGTTGGCCAATTTGAGGGGAGTAATGCAGATAAGGACGCACTGAATTGGACATGGGATTGCCTCGTATAAGGATCTTATTACCGGCAATACTAGACTTTGACGGTGGAATTACAACCAGTTAACACGGGGGATCGTCGGTAAAACGACCTTGATCGGGCAAGATCCGTGCGAAAGGGCGGAAAAGTGCGCAGTCGGTAAGAAAAGATCTAAAAAGGGGTTGTGGAAAAAAATGGGATCCCTATAATGCGCCTCCATCGACACGGAACATGTGAACAACTTCACAGAGTCTCCGGGGTCGCAGAGAAAAAACCTGAAATTAAGGTTGACTCTGAAAGAGGAAAGCGTAATATACGCCACCTCGAGTTAGCAAGCGAAAGCGCGTAACTCACTGCTCTTTAACAATTTATCAGACAATCTGTGTGGGCACTCACAAGACGATATCCAGCTACTTCGGTAGCAAAAAAATATCAAGTCTTGAAGAGTGACCAAGCAGTCATTCATGCGAATGAATGATTACGAAAGTTAATTTTCGAGCATCGCTGCACGAGTTGCAGCAAATCAAGCTTTTAATTGAAGAGTTTGATCATGGCTCAGATTGAACGCTGGCGGCAGGCCTAACACATGCAAGTCGAGCGGTAGCACAAGGAGCTTGCTCCTGGGTGACGAGCGGCGGACGGGTGAGTAATGTCTGGGAAACTGCCCGATGGAGGGGGATAACTACTGGAAACGGTAGCTAATACCGCATAACGTCTTCGGACCAAAGTGGGGGACCTTCGGGCCTCACACCATCGGATGTGCCCAGATGGGATTAGCTAGTAGGTGAGGTAATGGCTCACCTAGGCGACGATCCCTAGCTGGTCTGAGAGGATGACCAGCCACACTGGAACTGAGACACGGTCCAGACTCCTACGGGAGGCAGCAGTGGGGAATATTGCACAATGGGCGCAAGCCTGATGCAGCCATGCCGCGTGTGTGAAGAAGGCCTTCGGGTTGTAAAGCACTTTCAGCGAGGAGGAAGGGTTCGGTGTTAATAGCACTGTTCATTGACGTTACTCGCAGAAGAAGCACCGGCTAACTCCGTGCCAGCAGCCGCGGTAATACGGAGGGTGCAAGCGTTAATCGGAATTACTGGGCGTAAAGCGCACGCAGGCGGTTTGTTAAGTCAGATGTGAAATCCCCGAGCTTAACTTGGGAACTGCATTTGAAACTGGCAAGCTAGAGTCTTGTAGAGGGGGGTAGAATTCCAGGTGTAGCGGTGAAATGCGTAGAGATCTGGAGGAATACCGGTGGCGAAGGCGGCCCCCTGGACAAAGACTGACGCTCAGGTGCGAAAGCGTGGGGAGCAAACAGGATTAGATACCCTGGTAGTCCACGCTGTAAACGATGTCGACTTGGAGGTTGTGCCCTTGAGGCGTGGCTTCCGGAGCTAACGCGTTAAGTCGACCGCCTGGGGAGTACGGCCGCAAGGTTAAAACTCAAATGAATTGACGGGGGCCCGCACAAGCGGTGGAGCATGTGGTTTAATTCGATGCAACGCGAAGAACCTTACCTACTCTTGACATCCACAGAACTTTCCAGAGATGGATTGGTGCCTTCGGGAACTGTGAGACAGGTGCTGCATGGCTGTCGTCAGCTCGTGTTGTGAAATGTTGGGTTAAGTCCCGCAACGAGCGCAACCCTTATCCTTTGTTGCCAGCGCGTAATGGCGGGAACTCAAAGGAGACTGCCGGTGATAAACCGGAGGAAGGTGGGGATGACGTCAAGTCATCATGGCCCTTACGAGTAGGGCTACACACGTGCTACAATGGCATATACAAAGAGAAGCGAACTCGCGAGAGCAAGCGGACCTCATAAAGTATGTCGTAGTCCGGATCGGAGTCTGCAACTCGACTCCGTGAAGTCGGAATCGCTAGTAATCGTAGATCAGAATGCTACGGTGAATACGTTCCCGGGCCTTGTACACACCGCCCGTCACACCATGGGAGTGGGTTGCAAAAGAAGTAGGTAGCTTAACCTTCGGGAGGGCGCTTACCACTTTGTGATTCATGACTGGGGTGAAGTCGTAACAAGGTAACCGTAGGGGAACCTGCGGTTGGATCACCTCCTTACCTAAAGATATGCAGTTGAGTGCAGTGTCCACACAGATTGTCTGATGAAAAGTAATGAGCAAAGCGCTACCTGTTGATGTAATGAGTCTTCTGGACTCATGCTGATACGAGAAATGGTTAAACCCTGGGTTTAATCGGATTTTGTGTCCCCATCGTCTAGAGGCCTAGGACACTGCCCTTTCACGGCTGTAACAGGGGTTCGAATCCCCTTGGGGACGCCATCCGATAATGAGTGAAAGACATTATCACCGGTCATTCGTGACTGATTATCTTAAAGATGACTCTTGCGAGTCGTGTTTAAGATATTGCTCTTTAACAATCTGGAACAAGCTGAAAATTGAAACATGACAGCTGAAACTTATCCCTCCGTAGATGTACTGGGGTAAGGATTAACCTGTCATAGAGTCTCTCAAATAAACAGCACGACAGTGTCTCTGTTTACAGAAACACCTTCGGGTTGTGAGGTTAAGTGACTAAGCGTACACGGTGGATGCCTAGGCAGTCAGAGGCGATGAAGGGCGTGCTAATCTGCGAAAAGTGTCGGTAAGGTGATATGAACCGTTATAACCGGCAATACCCGAATGGGGAAACCCAGTGTGTTTCGACACACTATCGTATGGTGAATACATAGCCATACGAGGCGAACCGGGGGAACTGAAACATCTAAGTACCCCGAGGAAAAGAAATCAACCGAGATTCCCCTAGTAGCGGCGAGCGAACGGGGAACAGCCCAGAACCTGAATCAGTTCTTGTGTTAGTGGAAGCGTCTGGAAAGTCGCGCAGCAAAGGGTGATAGCCCCGTACACTAAAATGCATTAATTGTGAGTTCGATGAGTAGGGCGGGACACGTGACATCCTGTCTGAATATGGGGGGACCATCCTCCAAGGCTAAATACTCCTGACTGACCGATAGTGAACCAGTACCGTGAGGGAAAGGCGAAAAGAACCCCGGCGAGGGGAGTGAAATAGAACCTGAAACCGTGTACGTACAAGCAGTGGGAGCACCTTCGTGGTGTGACTGCGTACCTTTTGTATAATGGGTCAGCGACTTATATTTTGTAGCAAGGTTAACCGTATAGGGGAGCCGTAGGGAAACCGAGTCTTAACTGGGCGAATAGTTGCAAGGTATAGACCCGAAACCCGGTGATCTAGCCATGGGCAGGTTGAAGGTTGGGTAACACTAACTGGAGGACCGAACCGACTAATGTTGAAAAATTAGCGGATGACTTGTGGCTGGGGGTGAAAGGCCAATCAAACCGGGAGATAGCTGGTTCTCCCCGAAAGCTATTTAGGTAGCGCCTCGTGAACTCATCTTCGGGGGTAGAGCACTGTTTCGGCTAGGGGGCCATCCCGGCTTACCAAACCGATGCAAACTCCGAATACCGAAGAATGTTATCACGGGAGACACACGGCGGGTGCTAACGTCCGTCGTGAAGAGGGAAACAACCCAGACCGCCAGCTAAGGTCCCAAAGTCATGGTTAAGTGGGAAACGATGTGGGAAGGCATAGACAGCCAGGATGTTGGCTTAGAAGCAGCCATCATTTAAAGAAAGCGTAATAGCTCACTGGTCGAGTCGGCCTGCGCGGAAGATGTAACGGGGCTAAACCATGCACCGAAGCTGCGGCAGCGACGCTCAGGCGTTGTTGGGTAGGGGAGCGTTCTGTAAGCCGTTGAAGGTGAACTGTGAGGTTTGCTGGAGGTATCAGAAGTGCGAATGCTGACATAAGTAACGATAAAGCGGGTGAAAAACCCGCTCGCCGGAAGACCAAGGGTTCCTGTCCAACGTTAATCGGGGCAGGGTGAGTCGACCCCTAAGGCGAGGCCGAAAGGCGTAGTCGATGGGAAACAGGTTAATATTCCTGTACTCGGTGTTACTGCGAAGGGGGGACGGAGAAGGCTAGGCTAGCCGGGCGACGGTTGTCCCGGTTTAAGCGTGTAGGGGGGTGTTCCTGGTAAATCCGGAACGCTACCAACCCTGAGGCGTGATGACGATGCACTACGGTGCAGAAGTAGTTGATGCCCTGCTTCCAGGAAAAGCCTCTAAGCATCAGGTAACATCAAATCGTACCCCAAACCGACACAGGTGGTCAGGTAGAGAATACCAAGGCGCTTGAGAGAACTCGGGTGAAGGAACTAGGCAAAATGGTGCCGTAACTTCGGGAGAAGGCACGCTGGCGCGTAGGTGAAGAGACTTGCTCTCGGAGCTGAAGCCAGTCGCAGATACCAGCTGGCTGCAACTGTTTAATAAAAACACAGCACTGTGCAAACACGAAAGTGGACGTATACGGTGTGACGCCTGCCCGGTGCTGGAAGGTTAATTGATGGGGTCAGCCGCAAGGCGAAGCTCTTGATCGAAGCCCCAGTAAACGGCGGCCGTAACTATAACGGTCCTAAGGTAGCGAAATTCCTTGTCGGGTAAGTTCCGACCTGCACGAATGGCGTAATGATGGCCAGGCTGTCTCCACCCGAGACTCAGTGAAATTGAACTCGCTGTGAAGATGCAGTGTACCCGCGGCAAGACGGAAAGACCCCGTGAACCTTTACTATAGCTTGACACTGAACATTGAGCCTTGATGTGTAGGATAGGTGGGAGGCTTTGAAGTGTGGACGCCAGTCTGCATGGAGCCAACCTTGAAATACCACCCTTTAATGTTTGATGTTCTAACTCGGCCCCGTGATCCGGGGTGAGGACAGTGTCTGGTGGGTAGTTTGACTGGGGCGGTCTCCTCCCAAAGAGTAACGGAGGAGCACGAAGGTTAGCTAATCACGGTCGGACATCGTGAGGTTAGTGCAAAGGCATAAGCTAGCTTGACTGCGAGAGTGACGGCTCGAGCAGGTACGAAAGTAGGTCTTAGTGATCCGGTGGTTCTGAATGGAAGGGCCATCGCTCAACGGATAAAAGGTACTCCGGGGATAACAGGCTGATACCGCCCAAGAGTTCATATCGACGGCGGTGTTTGGCACCTCGATGTCGGCTCATCACATCCTGGGGCTGAAGTAGGTCCCAAGGGTATGGCTGTTCGCCATTTAAAGTGGTACGCGAGCTGGGTTTAGAACGTCGTGAGACAGTTCGGTCCCTATCTGCCGTGGGCGTTGGAAGATTGAGAGGGGTTGCTCCTAGTACGAGAGGACCGGAGTGAACGCACCACTGGTGTTCGGGTTGTCATGCCAATGGCACTGCCCGGTAGCTAAGTGCGGAAAAGATAAGCGCTGAAAGCATCTAAGCGCGAAACTTGCCTCGAGATGAGTCTTCCCTGGGCCTTTAAGGCCCCTGAAGGAACGTTTAAGACTAAGACGTTGATAGGCTGGGTGTGTAAGTGCAGCGATGCATTGAGCTAACCAGTACTAATGATCCGTGAGGCTTAACCTTACAACACCGAAGGTGTTTTAGAGTAGACGACAATTTTCAGCGAAGTTCCGAGATTGGTTCTGGTGGTTACGTGAGTAACGGCCAAGAATGAAACAGAATTTGCCTGGCGGCAATAGCGCGGTGGTCCCACCTGACCCCATGCCGAACTCAGAAGTGAAACGCCGTAGCGCCGATGGTAGTGTGGGGTCTCCCCATGCGAGAGTAGGACACTGCCAGGCATCAAATTAGCGTGCTGATATGGCTCAGTTGGTAGAGCGCACCCTTGGTAAGGGTGAGGTCCCCAGTTCGACTCTGGGTATCAGCACCACTTTATTTAAGTGGTTTAGAAGTTCGGCAGAAAAAAGAATCAAAAGAATTTGCTTGGCGGCAATAGCGCGGTGGTCCCACCTGACCCCATGCCGAACTCAGAAGTGAAACGCCGTAGCGCCGATGGTAGTGTGGGGTCTCCCCATGCGAGAGTAGGACACTGCCAAGCATCAATTAAGCCAAGAGGCCATCCGCAAGGATGGCCTTTTTGCTTTTGTGCGGTTTGAAATTCCCCATACTGGCTGACAGCCTGGCGATGAAACATTTTCACCTTCCCGTTGAATCCTCGACATGACGCTAAAAAAGCGCTATCTTCGGGCATCTAGAAGTCTAAACGTATAAACGGATGTGTGAGGGGTAAGCAATGCCGATTCGTGTTCCTGATGAGTTACCTGCGGTCAATTTCTTGCGTAATGAGAACGTGTTTGTCATGACATCCTCACGCGCAAAAACACAGGAAATCAGGCCGTTAAAGGTACTTATCCTCAACCTGATGCCGAAAAAGATCGAAACGGAAAACCAGTTTCTGCGTTTGCTTTCCAACTCGCCATTGCAGATCGATATTCAGCTACTGCGCATCGATAGCCGTGAGTCGAAGAATACGCCCACGGAGCACCTGAATAATTTCTACTGTAACTTTGAAGATATCCAGAATGAGAACTTTGACGGGCTGATCGTCACCGGCGCTCCGCTGGGCCTGGTGGACTTCTGTGATGTTGCCTATTGGCCGCAGATCGAGCGAGTGATCGAGTGGGCCAAGGATCATGTGACTTCAACCCTGTTTGTCTGCTGGGCAGTGCAGGCCGCGCTAAACATCCTGTACGGCATTCCAAAGAAGACGCGTGAGGTGAAGCTCTCCGGAGTGTACCAGCATCGTACGCTGCACCAACATGCCTTGCTGACCCGAGGTTTTGATGAAACCTTCCTGGCTCCTCACTCCCGCTATGCTGATTTCCCAACCGAGATCCTGCGGCAGTACACCGATCTGGATATCCTGGCTGAATCAGAACTGGCTGGCGCCTATCTGTTCGCTACCAAGGATAAGCGCATGGCCTTTGTCACCGGGCATCCGGAATATGACGCCCTGACGCTAGCGGGTGAGTATTGTCGTGATAACGATGCAGGCCTCAATCCTACCGTACCGCTAAATTATTTCCCCGATGACAACCCCGAATTGCCCCCCGCAGCTTCATGGCGAAGCCATGGTCACCTGCTGTTTTCCAACTGGTTGAACTACTACGTTTACCAGATCACGCCGTTCGATCTGCGTCATATGAATCCTACCCTCGAGTAACATTTTTCTCTGCACCGGGTGGCTGAATCGAGGCCGCCCTGGTTTACCCTGCCGTTTTTCCTGCCAAACCTGCAACGTTTCAGCATCGATAACTTATTTAAAAACAATGTATTACCGGCATTCCTTTATCGTAATGGAACCGGTTTCCTGGTTAGCTATAAATGATAAATAATCTAATCAATTGATAATAAAAGGTTAATAAAATATTTATTAAAAAAATGGAAATCGTTTTTGATTTTTAATTTTTGTTGGTTATTCTAGGATCCTGCGGGATGACATCTGACCAGTTGGCGGTCTTTTTTTCACCCGATTTCCGACAACAATGCTTCGCCTGGCCTGCAATGGCGGCGTGGAATGATGGAAAGGATCAAGACAATGACGCAACAGATGGTAGGCACAGAATTAGCGTTTACACAGGCTTTCGGCTCTGCAGAGCGGCAGATACTGACGGATGACGCGGTCGAGTTCCTGGCTGAACTGGTGGGGAAATTTACGCCGCAACGCAACAAACTGTTGGCGGCACGCGCCAGCTGGCAAGAGAAAATCGATCGCGGCGAGCTGCCTGGCTTTATTTCGGAAACGGATTCCATTCGGCAGGGTGACTGGCAGATCCGCGGCGTTCCCGCTGACTTGCGCGACCGTCGGGTTGAGATTACCGGTCCGGTTGAACGCAAAATGGTGATCAATGCCCTCAATGCCAACGTCAAAGTGTTTATGGCCGACTTTGAAGACTCACTGGCACCCAGCTGGGACAAGGTTATCGACGGGCAGATCAACCTGCATGATGCGGTCAACGGCACCATCTCTTACACCAATGAAGCCGGCAAGATTTACCAGCTCAAACCCAACCCGGCGGTGTTGATTGCCCGCGTACGTGGCCTGCATTTGCCGGAAAAACACGTGCAGTGGCAGGGGGAAGCGATCCCTGGCGGGTTGTTCGATTTTGCACTCTATTTCTTCCATAACTATCGCCAACTGCTGGCAAAAGGCAGCGGCCCGTATTTCTACCTGCCGAAAACCCAGTCCTGGCAGGAGGCTGCCTGGTGGAGTGAAGTCTTTAGCTTTACCGAGGATCGCTTCGGGTTGCCGCGCGGCACCATCAAGGCCACGGTATTGATTGAAACCCTGCCTGCGGTATTCCAGATGGACGAGATCCTGTATCACCTGCGCGATCATATCGTCGGGCTGAACTGTGGCCGTTGGGACTACATCTTCAGCTATATCAAAACGCTGAAGAACCATGGCGATCGGGTGCTACCGGACCGTCAGTCCGTCACTATGACCCAGCCTTTCCTCAGTGCTTATTCTCGCTTGCTGATCAAGACCTGCCACCGCCGCGGTGCTTTTGCGATGGGGGGGATGGCGGCGTTTATCCCCAGCAAAGACGCCGAGCAAAACGCGGTGGTGTTGGGCAAGGTGCGTGCGGATAAAGAACTGGAAGCGACCAATGGCCATGACGGGACTTGGGTGGCACATCCAGGTTTGGCCGATACGGTGATGGAAGTGTTCAACCGCATCCTGGGGGAGCGGCAGAATCAACTAGAGGTGCTGCGTGAGAATGATGCACCTATCACGGCGGCGCAACTGCTGGAACCGTGTGACGGTGAGCGTACCGAAATCGGCATGCGCGCCAATATCCGCGTAGCGGTGCAATACATTGAAGCCTGGATCTCCGGCAATGGCTGCGTACCGATTTATGGCCTGATGGAAGATGCCGCTACTGCCGAGATTTCACGTACCTCAATTTGGCAGTGGATCCATCACGAGAAAAGCCTCAGCAATGGCCAACAGGTAACCAAGGCCCTGTTCCGCCAGATGCTGCAGGAAGAGATGCAGGTCGTTCGTAAAGAACTGGGTGAAGCGCGTTATCACGCAGGCCGCTTCGAAGAGGCGGCACAGCTGATGGAACGTATCACCACGCAAGATGAATTAATCGATTTCCTGACCTTACCCGGCTACGAATTACTGGCCTGAAACCGTTCCTGACCTTTAACCCTACAGTATTGAAAAGGATAAAAATATGACGACCTCTCGTACCCAACAGATCCAACAGCTGGAACAGGAATGGAAATCAGCACGCTGGGAGGGCATCACCCGCCCTTACAGCGCCGAAGACGTGATCAACCTGCGTGGCTCGGTCAATCCGGTTTGCACGTTGGCGCAAAACGGTGCAGCGAAACTCTGGGAACTGCTGCATGGCAAATCCCGCAAAGGGTACGTGAACAGCCTTGGGGCGCTGACCGGTGGCCAGGCGCTGCAACAGGCGAAAGCCGGTGTCGAAGCGATCTATCTGTCCGGTTGGCAGGTAGCGGCTGATGCCAATACCGCTGCTGCCATGTATCCCGATCAATCACTGTATCCGGTCGACTCTGTCCCGACGGTGGTTGAGCGCATCAATAATACCTTCCGTCGGGCGGATCAGATCCAGTGGGCAAACCAGATTGAACCCGGCAGCAAAGGCTATACCGATTACTTCCTGCCGATCGTGGCGGATGCTGAAGCCGGATTTGGCGGCGTGCTGAATGCCTTTGAACTGATGAAGGCGATGATCGAAGCCGGTGCGGCCGGGGTACATTTTGAAGACCAACTGGCGGCAGTGAAGAAGTGTGGCCATATGGGCGGCAAGGTCTTGGTACCGACCCAGGAAGCTATCCAGAAGCTGGTTGCGGCGCGCTTGGCGGCTGACGTTCTCGGTGTGCCAACCCTGTTGATTGCCCGTACCGATGCCGATGCGGCGGATTTGCTGACCTCCGACTGCGATCCGTATGACAGTGCCTTTGTGTCTGGCGAACGCACCGCCGAAGGTTTCTACCGCACCCATGCTGGTATTGAGCAGGCCATCAGTCGTGGCTTGGCTTATGCCCCTTATGCCGATCTGGTGTGGTGCGAAACCTCAACGCCGGATCTTGAAGCAGCTCAACGCTTTGCCGATGCGATCCATGCCAAGTTCCCGGGCAAGCTGTTGGCCTATAACTGCTCACCGTCGTTCAACTGGAAAAAGAACCTGGACGATCAGACTATCGCCCGCTTCCAGGATGCACTGTCCGCCATGGGCTACAAATACCAGTTCATCACGCTGGCCGGTATCCACAGCATGTGGTTCAACATGTTCGATCTGGCACATGCTTATGCGCGTGGCGAAGGCATGAAGCACTATGTTGAAAAAGTGCAGCAGCCGGAATTTGCCGCAGTCGAGCGTGGCTACACCTTTGCTTCGCATCAGCAGGAGGTGGGGACCGGCTACTTCGATAAGGTAACCACCATTATTCAGGGGGGAGCTTCCTCGGTAACGGCACTGACCGGTTCCACCGAAGAACAGCAGTTCTGATCCCCAAGGGGCCTGGCATGGCGCCAGGCTCTGGTTTCATTCCTGAATGGCAGCAGAGGCAAAGATGGCGGAAAAACTGGAGCTGTTGATTGCACAGACGATCCTGCAGGGCTTTGATGCGCAATATGGCCGCTTTCTTGAAGTCACGGCCGGAGCGCAGCAGCGTTTTGAGCAGGCAGACTGGCCCGCCGTACAACAGGCGATGAAACGACGTATCCATCTTTACGATCACCACGTCGGTCTGGTGGTAGAGCAACTGAAATGCATCACCGGGCAGAAATATTACGATGCGGATTTCCCTAATAGGGTGAAGGCGGTTTATACCGAACTGTTGCCCGACTACCCGCGTTTTGAGATTGCCGAAAGCTTCTTTAATTCGGTTTACTGTCGGCTGTTCAAACATCGGGATTTAACCCCGGACAAGCTGTTCGTTTTCAGCTCGCAACCCGAACGGCGCTTTCGCGATATTCCCAGGCCGTTGGCACGTGATTTTACCCCCAACGGTGATTTGGCCGCCATGCTGCATAGCCTGTTGACCGACTTGCCTTTGCGCCTGCCGTGGGAAGATCTGCCACGTGATATTCGTTATATCACCCAAGCCTTACTACAGACCTTCAGCTCCCATCAGCTAGCTGCAGCAACGTTTCAAATCGGCAATGAGCTGTTCTACCGTAATAAGGCGGCCTGGTTGGTCGGTAAGCTGCGGGTGGCCGACGGGGTTTACCCGTTCCTGTTGCCGATCCACCACAGCGAGTCTGGCGCGTTATTTATTGATACCTGCCTGACCAGCAAGGCCGAAGCCAGCATCGTGTTTGGCTTCGCCCGTTCCTACTTTATGGTGTATGCCCCGTTGCCAGCGGCGATGGTTGAGTGGCTGCGGGAGATCCTGCCGGGCAAGACCACCGCCGAACTGTATATGGCGATCGGCTGCCAGAAGCATGGTAAAACCGAATGCTACCGTGAATACCTGAATTTTATGGCGCAGTCGCAGGAGCAATTCATTATTGCGCCGGGCGTGAAAGGCATGGTGATGCTGGTGTTTACGCTGCCGTCGTTTGATCGGGTATTCAAAGTGATCAAAGACGAATTCGCGCCGCAGAAAGAGGTTACGCAGGCGCAGGTGATGGCCTGCTACCAACTGGTAAAAGAGCACGATCGCGTCGGGCGGATGGCCGATACCCAGGAATATGAGAATTTTGTGGTGGACAAGGCACGCATCAGCCCGCAATTGCTCGCGGAGTTGCAGCGCGAGGTGCCGGAAAAGCTGGAAGATCTCGGCGATCGGGTGGTCATCAAGCACTTGTATATGGAACGGCGGATGACGCCGTTAAATCTGTATCTTGAGCAGGCAGACGAACGGCAAATGCATGACGCCATTGAAGAATATGGTAATGCGATCAAACAGCTGGCTGCGGCCAATATCTTCCCTGGCGATATGCTGTTCAAAAACTTCGGCGTGACGCGCCATGGGCGCGTGGTGTTTTACGACTACGACGAGATTTGCTACATGACCGAGGTGAACTTCCGTAATATCCCGCCGCCGCGCTACCCGGAAGATGAACTGGCCAGCGAACCCTGGTACAGCATTTCACCTAACGATGTTTTCCCCGAAGAGTTCCGCCATTTCCTGTGTGGCGACCGGCGCATCCGCAAGGTCTTTGAGGAGATGCACAGCGATCTGTTTGAAGCGGACTACTGGCGAGGGTTGCAGCAGCGTATCAAGGAGGGGCACGTCGAGGATGTGTTTGCCTACCGTAAAAAGCGGCGTTTCAGCCAGAGGCTACCTTCGGGGTACGCGCAGGCTGGCTGATAGCAGGCCCAGCAGGCTGGGCCATGGTCAGGATTAAAACGTGATGCAGCAGGCGCCCTGTTCGGCCCCGGAAAGCTGGCTGCGTAACGCGCTGAACAGCTCACGGCCACAGCCGTTCCTTTCACCGCTCAGATCGGGTTGATAGGGAATGCGCTGGGCCAGCTCTGCTTCCGCAACCAGCAGTTGCAGCTCGCCGGTGTGTCCATTCACCCGGATCATATCGCCGCTTTGTACTTTGGCCAGCATACCGCCGGTGTACGCCTCCGGGGTGACATGGATCGCCGAAGGAACCTTGCCGGAAGCGCCGGACAGGCGGCCATCGGTCACCAACGCCACCTTGAAGCCGCGATCCATCAATACCCCAAGCGGTGGCATCAGCTTATGCAGTTCAGGCATGCCATTGGCCTGTGGCCCCTGGAAACGCACGACCACCACGCAGTCCCGATCCAGTTTGCCTGCTTCGAAGGCGGGGACGATATCGTGCTGGCTTTCGAATACGACCGCCGGGGCTTCGATAATCTGATTTTCGGCAGGCACCGCAGACGTCTTCATCACCGCACGGCCCAGATTACCGGCCAGCACCTTGGTGCCGCCATGGTGCTCGAACGGTTTGGCTATGCTGGCAATCACGTTAGCGTCCAGCGAACTTGCTGCCCCGTTGCGCCAGGCCAACTGGCCATTGTCCAGCCAAGGCTCCTGAGTGTAGCGCTCCAGGCCGAAACCGGCGACGGTATGCACATCCTGATGCAACAGGCCGTTGTTCAACAGCTCACGCACGACCAATTGCACACCGCCCGCCGCCTGGAACTGGTTGATATCCGCCGGGCCGTTGGGGTAGATGCGGCATAGCAGTGGCACTGCATCGGAAAGCTCAGAGAAGTCGTCCCAGTTGATGATGATGCCCGCTGCGCGAGCCATGGCTACCATATGCATCGTCAGGTTGGTGGAGCCCCCGGTGGCCAGGAGCGATACGATGCCGTTAACCACCACTTTTTCATCCACCAATTGGCCTATCGGCAGGTAATTACCGGCGGTTTCTGTCAGGCGGGTGACTTGGCGAGCGGCGGCATCATTGAGCGCATCGCGCAGTGGCGTGTCTGGATGAATGAAAGAGGCTCCGGGCAGATGCAGGCCCATCACTTCCATCACCATCTGGTTGGTGTTGGCCGTGCCGTAGAAGGTGCAGGTACCAACGCCATGATAAGAGGCGGCCTCGGCTTCCAGCAGCGCGTGGCGATCGGCTTTGCCCTCGGCATACAGCTGGCGCACACGTACTTTCTCTTTATTAGGTAGGCCGCTGCTCATCGGCCCGGCAGGCACAAATACGGCAGGCAAATGGCCGAAGGACAAGGCGGACATTACCAGCCCTGGCACAATCTTGTCACAGATACCCAGAAACAATGCGCCGTCGAACATGTTATGGGAAAGGCCGATGGCTGCGGACATGGCTATCACATCGCGGCTCATCAAAGACAGCTCCATGCCGTCCTGTCCCTGTGTCACGCCGTCGCACATTGCTGGCACACCACCTGCGACCTGGCCAACGGCGCCAACGCTGTGTAACGCCTGCTTTAGCCGCTGTGGATAGCTTTCATAAGGCTGGTGGGCAGAGAGCATATCGTTGTAGGCGGTGATGATGGCGATATCGCTGCGCACCATGTTTTTCAGGGCGGCTTTATCGTCGGGCTGGCAGGCGGCAAAACCGTGGGCCAGGTTGCCACAGGCTAGCTGCGAGCGGTGTACCGTCTGCGTGCGGGCTGCGCTAATACGTGCCAGATAGGCAGCTCGGCTCTCTTTTGAACGTTCAATAATGCGTTGTGTTACACGTGCCAGGGTGCTGTTAATCATATCATCCTCACAATGCAGCCCTAATGCGCGCGGCGAGGGCCAGTTATGTCGTTCAGAACATCTCGTTATGCGCAGGCTTCTTGTGGTTGGAAACTCTGGATATGCCGCACAGTGTCGGCAATCACTGCATCCAGTGGCTGATCGATATCGATGGCCTGGACGTCAATTTCATCTTGGCCCGGCTGCTCCAGCGTGGCGAACTGGGTGACCAGCATTTGGGGTTTGAAGAAATGCCCCTTGCGGGCAGCCAGCCGAGCCTCGATCACCGGGAAGTCGCCGTGCAGATAGATGAATGACAGATTGTCATTACCGGCACGCAGCCGATCGCGATAATGTTTTTTCAGTGCAGAGCAGACGATGATCGAGACCGCATTGGTACGCTGCATAGCGAAAGCCGCGTCGTTCAGGGCGGCCAACCATGGTGCGCGATCGTCGTCATTGAGCGGTTCGCCTGAGGCCATTTTCTGGATATTGCAGCGTGGATGGAGAAAGTCACCGTCCAGAAAGTTGGCGGATAGCCGTTGGGCTACGGCATTGGCGACGGCGGACTTGCCGCTGCCGGATACGCCCATAATGACGTAAACACGATTCTGATTATTGATCATGGTTTGGTTCCCCCACCTGCGAGTCATAGTCTGCAGCGGCTATATTATTATACGAATGATTGTTACCGGTAACATGTTATCGGTAACATTGTCAGGGGAAGCGCCAAAGGTTGCAATCGGCTTTCGGTGGCAAAATCGCTAATTGTGATCGAATTCATACTTTTCGCGGGAGGCGAAACAAAGTCTCTACAGCGCGATACAGAAAAATAACAGCGGGAATTTGCTCAGGGCTTAGGGCGCAATGCTGCGCCCGTCTAATCACCGTACGCCGCCGTACTCCAGGCTGATTTCTTTTGCCGCATGGATCACTAGCGCACCCAGTTCGGTAACGCGATCGTCGGTAATGCGTGATACCGGGCCGGAGATGGAGATGGCGGCAAAGGCTTCGCGGTGTTCATCAAAGATGCAGGCGGCCAGACAGCGTAGGCCCAGGGCATGCTCTTCATCGTCGAACGAGAACCCCTGCTTGCGGATCACCGCCAACCCTTCTTTCAGGTTATGTGGCGTTAGCGTGTGTGGGGTATAGGTGTGCATGCCTTTTTTATGCAGCAGCCGGGTTACCTCATCGTCCTGCATGCTGGCCAGAAAGGCTTTGCCTGCGCCAGAGGCGTGCATCGGCAGCTTGCCGCCAATCGGGGCTGACATGCGCATCAACGCGGTGCATTGAACCTGATCGATAATCACCGCCTGATCCTCGGCTTTGTCCATCACCGCCAGATTGACCGTTTCCCCCGACTCTTCCATCAGGCGGCGCAGCGTTGGGTGCACCATCGCCAGCAGGTTACGGCTTTGCAGGAAGCTGCTGCCCACCACAAACGCATGTGCTCCCATGGTCCACAGTCCAAGATCGCCCACCTGACGGACAAACCCCTGCTGTTGCATGGTCGTCAGCAGGCGATGGGTGGTGGAGTTGGGCAACCCGGCTTGCTGGGCCAGATCGGTTAGCGCTACGTTGCCCTGCGCTTCGGCAATATATTCCAATAGCTTCAGGCCACGGGTCAATGACTGGACCTGGCCGGACGCCGTGCTGGTAGCGGGTGCGGCGGCGCGGGGTTTTTTACCGCGTTTGGCGGGAACGGGAGTGGCCATGATTCACCTTGTGCTTTCCGTATGATGGAATTCATTTTCGTTTTTTGAGTATGAATTGCAAGTTGCTTCTCCGCTCATCGGATCTGTTGTTCGGCGAACCTGAAAAACTCTCAATACCCGCTCGCATCTTTGCCGCCATAACCTGTGCTAGGATGTCAGACCCTCCATCTTTCAAGTTGCAGGATGCATGACGGGCGCAGCGTGCCGCGCCGCTACAACATTGGGATGTGGGGTAATAAGTCGTCGGGCGGATAATCGGGTGTGAAGGGGCTACAGTGACAAATCGAGTGGAACAACTGCGTCAGCAGCTATCGCAGCGTATTTTAGTGTTGGACGGCGGTATGGGCACCATGATCCAGAGCTATCGGCTGGAGGAGGCAGACTACCGCGGTGAGCGTTTTGCCGATTGGCAAAGCGATCTGAAAGGCAATAACGACCTGCTGGTATTAAGCAAGCCGGAGGTGATCACTGCGATCCACAACGGTTACCTGGAGGCGGGGGCCGATATCCTCGAAACCAACACCTTCAACTCGACCACTATCGCGATGGCCGACTACCATATGGAGTCGCTGTCCGCCGAAATTAACTACCAGGCCGCTTTGCTGGCGCGCGCTTGTGCTGATGAATGGACGGCACGCACCCCGGAAAAACCGCGCTACGTTGCTGGCGTACTGGGCCCAACCAACCGTACCGCCTCCATTTCCCCTGACGTTAACGATCCGGCCTTCCGTAATGTCTCTTTTGACCAATTGGTAGAGGCCTATCGCGAATCAACCCGCGCGCTGGTGGAAGGGGGCGTCGATCTGATCATGATCGAAACCATCTTCGATACCCTGAATGCCAAAGCGGCGGCCTTTGCGGTCGAAACCGAATTTGAAGCGCTGGGCGTGACCTTACCGATCATGATTTCCGGCACCATCACCGACGCCTCTGGCCGCACCCTTTCCGGCCAGACTACGGAAGCGTTTTACAACTCGCTACGTCACGTTAAGCCGCTGACCTTTGGCCTGAACTGTGCGCTCGGCCCGGATGAGTTACGCCAATACGTGGCGGAGTTGTCTCGCATCTCTGAAAGCTATGTTACTGCTCACCCAAACGCCGGTTTACCCAATGCCTTTGGTGAATACGATCTCGATGCCGAAGAGATGGCCAAACAGGTGGGCGAATGGGCGCACGCCGGTTTCCTCAATATCATCGGTGGCTGCTGTGGCACCACTCCGGCGCATATCGCCGCAATGGCTAAAGCGGTTGAGGGCGTACCGCCACGGCAGTTGCCAGAGTTACCGGTAGCTTGCCGCCTGTCCGGCCTGGAACCGCTGAATATTGATGCCAAATCGCTGTTCGTCAACGTGGGGGAGCGTACTAACGTTACCGGCTCGGCCCGATTCAAGCGGTTGATTAAAGAAGAAAAGTATAACGAGGCGCTGGCCGTGGCCCGCCAACAGGTGGAGAGCGGCGCCCAGATCATCGACATCAACATGGATGAAGGGATGCTCGACGCCGAAGCGGCGATGGTGCGTTTCCTCAGCCTGATCGCCGGTGAGCCGGATATCGCCCGTGTTCCGATCATGATCGACTCCTCCAAATGGAGCGTGATCGAAAAGGGCCTGAAATGCATTCAGGGTAAAGGCATCGTCAACTCGATCTCGATGAAAGAGGGCGAAGAAGCCTTTATCCACCATGCCAAACTGGTGCGCCGCTACGGTGCCGCCGTGGTGGTGATGGCCTTCGATGAAGTTGGTCAGGCAGATACTCGCCAACGCAAATTTGAGATTTGCCGCCGTGCTTACCAGATCCTGACCGAGCGCGTGGGTTTCCCGCCGGAAGATATCATTTTTGACCCGAACATTTTTGCCGTTGCCACCGGTATCGAAGAGCATAACAACTATGCCGTCGACTTTATTGAAGCCTGTGCCGACATCAAAACCCACCTGCCGCATGCGATGATTTCCGGCGGCGTGTCCAACGTCTCCTTCTCGTTCCGTGGCAACGATCCGGTGCGTGAAGCGATCCACGCGGTGTTCCTGTATCACGCCATTCGCAACGGCATGGATATGGGGATCGTCAACGCCGGGCAGTTGGCGATCTATGACGATCTCAGCACTGAACTGCGTGAAGCCGTTGAGGATGTGGTGCTCAATCGCCGTCAGGACGGCACCGAGCGTCTGCTGGAACTGGCGGAAAAATACCGGGGCAGCAAAGACAATGAAGTGGCGGTGCAGCAGGCCGAATGGCGCGGCTGGCCGGTAGTGAAGCGCCTGGAGTATTCGCTGGTTAAAGGTATTACCGAATTTATCGAGTTAGACACCGAAGAAGCGCGCCAGCAGGCGGATCGCCCGATCGAAGTGATCGAAGGGCCGCTGATGGCTGGCATGAACGTGGTTGGTGACCTGTTCGGCGAGGGCAAAATGTTCCTGCCGCAGGTAGTGAAATCGGCCCGCGTGATGAAGCAGGCGGTGGCCTATCTCGAACCTTACATTGAGGCCAGCAAACAGAAAGGCACCACCGCCGGGAAAATTCTGCTGGCGACGGTGAAGGGCGACGTGCACGACATCGGCAAAAACATCGTCGGCGTGGTGCTGCAATGTAACAACTACGAAATTATCGATCTGGGCGTGATGGTGCCGACGGACAAGATCCTGAAAACCGCCCGCGAACAGAACGTGGATATTATCGGTCTGTCTGGCCTGATCACCCCGTCACTGGACGAAATGGTCAACGTGGCAAAAGAGATGGAGCGCCAAGGCTTTACCCTACCGCTGCTGATCGGCGGGGCGACCACCTCCAAGGCCCATACCGCGGTGAAGATTGAGCAGAACTACAGCGGCCCGACTACCTACGTGCAGAACGCCTCGCGTACCGTTGGCGTGGTTGCTGCGCTGCTGTCAGACACTCAGCGGGACGAGTTTGTCGCCCGCACCCGCAAAGAGTACGAAACCGTACGTATCCAGCACGGGCGTAAAAAGCCGCGTACGCCGCCGGTCAGCCTGCAACAGGCACGGGATAACGCTATGGTGCTGGATTGGGAAAACTACCAGCCTCCGGTGCCGAACAAACTTGGTGTGTTCCCGGTTGAGGCCAGCATTGACACGCTGCGTCACTATATCGACTGGACGCCGTTCTTTATGACCTGGTCACTGGCGGGCAAGTATCCGCGCATTCTGGAGGATGAAGTGGTAGGGGAAGAGGCCAAGCGCCTGTTCCAAGATGCCAACGAAATGCTGGATATGCTGGCCGCTAACGGTAGCCTCAACCCGCGTGGCGTCTATGGTTTGTTCCCGGCCAACCGCGTCGGGGATGATGTGGAAGTCTACCGGGATGAAAGCCGTGAAGAGGTGCTGGTGGTCAGCCGTCATCTGCGTCAGCAAACGGAAAAGACCGATTTCCCTAACTACTGTCTGGCCGACTTTGTGGCCCCGAAAAGCAGCGGCAAAGCCGACTATTTTGGCGCATTCGCAGTCACGGGCGGCTTGGAAGAGGATGCTTTGGCGGCGGCTTATGATGCCAAGCATGACGACTACAACAAGATCATGGTCAAAGCGTTATCCGATCGTCTGGCAGAGGCCTTTGCCGAATATCTCCACGAGCAGGTGCGCAAGCTGCACTGGGGCTTTGCCGCAGATGAAAACCTGAGTAACGAAGAGCTGATCCGTGAGAATTATCAAGGTATTCGCCCGGCCCCCGGCTATCCTGCTTGTCCAGAACATACCGAAAAAGCGGAGATCTGGCAGTTGCTGGACGTTAACCGCCATACCGGCATGGAACTGACCGAATCCTTCGCCATGTGGCCTGGGGCAGCGGTATCCGGCTGGTATTTCAGCCATCCGCAAAGTAAGTACTTTGCCGTGGCCCAGATCCAGCGCGATCAGGTCGAAGACTACGCGCAGCGTAAGGGGATGAAGATCGGTGACGTAGAGCGCTGGCTGGCCCCGAATCTGGGATACGATGCAGATTAATTTTCAGCCAGCAGGCTGAAAGAGACAGGGGAATAATGTGTCGATCGAAGAACTGTTAAAGCTGCACCCGGTGATCGCAGCGGTAAAAGATAATGAAAGCCTGCAGATCGCGGTCAAGTCGGACTGCCAGATCATCTCGGTACTATATGGCAACATCTGCAATATTGGCCGCATCGTGCAGCAGGTGAAGGAGGCTGGCAAATATGCTTTTGTGCATGTTGATTTGCTGGAAGGCAGCTCCAACAAGGAGATCGTGATTAATTTCCTGAAAATCGTCACGGCGGCGGATGGCATTATCAGCACCAAGGCCTCGATGGTGAAAGCGGCGCGTCAGCAAGGCTTCTACACCATTCACCGGCTGTTTATTATGGACTCGATTTCCTTCCACAATATCGACAAGCAGGTGGCGCAATCGACGCCGGACTGCATCGAAATCCTGCCGGGTTGCATGCCTAAGGTGCTCGGTTGGGTGGCAGAAAAGATCGACTTGCCGATTATTGCCGGTGGCTTGGTGTGTGATGAGGATGATGCGCAAACCGCGCTGAATGCCGGGGCCATCGCTGTTGCCACCACCAATCACGACGTATGGAAGTTGAAATTGTAATGATAAGGGCACCGAAGGCCGGTGCCCCTGCCTGTTAGTCGACCAACGGACTGAGTGCCTGTAGCAGCGGGTCCAGATGTTGGTTTACCCGTTGATACACCTGCTGATTCAACTGATTGTAGAACCGATGATTAGCCATATTCGGTGTAAAACTGTCCCCCATTCGTACCAGCTTCTGCGCGGCCTGTTCGTAATCGCTAAAGACGTTCACCGCCATCCCGGCGTTGATGGCACAGCCCACCGCTGCCGAACCTTTCATCATGTTACGGCTGGTGGGGATGCCAAACACGTCGGCAAAGATCTGCATAAACAGATCGCTGTTGGCCCCGCCGCCGGAAATAATCAGGTGCTTGAACGGGGTTTTCAGCTCCAGCGCCATCTTGTCCATATGGTTTTTCATGGTGAAGGCGATGCCCTCCAGCACCGAACGGTACATATGGGCACGGGTATGGCGGCCATCGAAGCCAATCATGGCCCCTTTACGGAATTCCGCTTCTGACGGTGGTGCCCAGTCGTGTACGGTGATCAGGCCTTCACAACCCGCAGGAACGCGCTCTGCTTCCTGATTTAGTAACTCCTCAATGCTGGTTCCGGCGTCATGGGCATCCGACAGTGCGGCCGCGCCAAACTGATCGCGGAACCAACTGATGGTCCACATGCCACGGCGCACGCCCATGCACTCATACAGGTAACGCCCAGGGATCGAAGCCTGGAACGGCCAGAAGTTTTGCGCGTCCTTCACGTTGGCATGGCCGTGTACCATGGCACCGATATAGGTACCGAGGGAAATCAGCGCGACGCCTTCATCCAGTGAACCGGCACCCAGTGCTTCCACCGCTTTGTCATGTGCGGTAGCCACCACCGGAATACCTGCGGGGATGCCAAGCTGCTGCGCTACCTGCTGGGTGATATGGCCGAGGATTTCACCGGGTTTCACCACGTCCAGTACCATGTCGCGCGTCAGGTTGCAGCTTTGCCAGGCGGCGGGATCGGTGCTCCAATCGAGGCTGTCATTGTCCATCGGCCACCAACCGATGTAGTTGGCACAGGTGTCTTTGAACTCACCGGTCAGGCGATGGGTGATGTAACCCGAGGTGGTCGTCACATAACGTACGCCCTGATAGGCATCGATATATTCGTAAGGTTTGTTCAGGCGCTTATCCATCCAGTTGATTACCGGATAGGCCAGCTCACCATTGTCCTTCAGCAGCACCCGGCAACAGCGGACGATGCAAATGCCCATCGCCAGAATGTCCTGCGGCTTGCCACCACGTTCGCCAAAACGCTGCATGGCGCGGCGGAAAGCCACCTTAAGTGAATCCCATAGATCGTCGTCCGGGTGTTCTGCCAGCAGCGGGGCTGGGATATCCATCTTGCGTAACTGCTGTTTCCCTTCGCAAATGGCGTTGCCGTCCAGATCAAAAATCACCACTTTGGCGCTCTGGGTGCCCACGTCCACACCCATCAGGTACTTGCTCTTCATGTCGCAACTCCTTGAGATAATTAATCGGTGACCGGCTGTGTTGTTGTGTTTTTGGCGCCGGCGCGCTTGATGTTGTTAAACAGCAGGAAGGTGAACACCACGACCAGGCAGGTTGCCCCTAACCCCATCAGCCACATATTGTGATAAGCCTCGGCGGCGGGCAGCGTGTCCTGCCAATGGCCGATAACCGGGTAAACAAACACGTCGGGCAGGAAGCCGATCACCGAGCAGATCCCCACGGTGGTGCCCATAATGTATTTTGGCGTTCTGGCTTCGCCGATACAGGCAAAGTACAGCCCACGTGACGCGTAGCAGGTGAAGGCCAGCAACAGGATCAGGCCAATCCCCACGGCGACCGAGGTCGGGTTCTGGTTGGTGATCAGCAAGAAGGCCAGGGTGGCCAGGCTGACTAACGCCAGTAACTGAATAGCTCGCGTGGGTGATTTCAGCCGGGTGTAAGTGGTGATGATCCCACCGAGTGGCCCGCACATGGCCCGGAAGATTTTGTTGATCACAATCCCCATATAGCTGGCGGCGACCAGGGTCATACCGTACATTTCGGTCAGGTAGTTGGTGGAGTAGCTGAGGATGGCGTAGATGGTATAGACGCCAAAGATAATCATGCTGCAATACCAGGTGGTGCTGATTTTGAGCACCGAGAGAATATCCCCCAGGCTGAATTTATGCGGTTTTTCGCTCTCGTCACTGGTGACAAAGCCGTCTGTAACAAAGAACCAGCAGAGAATGCCCAACAGGATATATACGCCGCTGTAGATCAGGATCACCGCCTTCAGGCTGTTGGGGTTTTCCGGCGCGAACAGCGAGAAGATCCACATGGTGAATACGGCCAGGGCCATCACACCCACGCCGCGTAGCCCCTCCATCCAACCCATGATTTTGCCCTGCTCTTCATGGTTGCCGAGCAGCGAGGCCGCCTTGATCGAAACCGACCACAACAGCAGGATAGTGGTGATCGCGAAGGCGACCTGGATCAGGATCATCACCCAGAACGGTGGATAGACTGCCATCAGCAACCCCAGCAGGCCGGTGGCGATCATCGCGAAAGTCATCATCTTTCTATGAGAGAACTTATCGGCAACGATCCCGCTAGGGGCATACAGAATAATCGCGGTGATGCCGAAAGTGCTCATAATCAAGCCGATCTCGGTATTGGAGAACCCCATAAACTTGGCCATCGGGATTTGGTAAATATAACGCAGATAGGCGAGATCGAAACTTACTCCGCCGCTGATACTTATTATTGCCAGCGTTAACCAACGGTGGGAATTGTTTTTTTCCATGGTGAAGTTCCGCATAAATACACCCATTAATGGTTAATGTTTGGAGTGACTCCCTTCTTTTAACCGTTATTGGGTACATCGCGTTAAACAAAAAAAGAGAAAAGCAAGCTTCCCGCAGTGCAGGAAGTTACTTTTCTCTTCGTCTCTTTCAGTAACTGCGGTAATAAATAGCACGGCAACCTATAATTCATCTGTGAGAGTTATCACAAAACCGAAGTAGGGAACATTAGACGGGATCTGATTGCATAGTAATTCACCGAGTTAGTGCGAAATAAATAAGTTTTAATATCAATCCGACCTGACAAGAAATGAAACTGTGATAGGCATCACGGAATAGCCTTGACCCTATGTGTTACTTTTTTTGCCAGTTACTAGAGATGAAGAGAAAAGTAACTTCTCTGCCAAGCGCAGGGAGGTTGCTTTTCTCTTTTTTTTGCGTTTTTTCCAGACCAAGGGGCAAAATCATGTCAATAAACGCGTTAAATGAGTTCTCGTTAGATTTCTTCTCGCTAAAAGGCAAAACCGCCATCGTCACCGGTGGCAACAGCGGTCTGGGGCAGGCATTTGCCATGGCGTTGGCCAAAGCCGGTGCCAACCTGTTCATCCCAAGCTTTATCATGGATAAGGGCGAAACCCGCGAAATGATTGAGCGGCAAGGGGTGAAGGTTGAGTTTATGCAGGTGGACATTACTGAGAAAGGCGCGCCTGCCAGAGTGATTGCCCAGTGTCTGGAGACCTTCGGTTCGGTGGATATCTTGGTGAACAACGCCGGTATCTGTAAGCTGAATAAGGTACTGGATTTCGGCCGCGAAGACTGGGATCCGATGATCGATATTAACCTGACCGCAGCCTTTGAATTGAGCTATGAAGCAGCAAAAATCATGATCCCGAAAAAACAGGGGAAAATCATTAATATCTGTTCCCTGTTCTCTTATTTGGGCGGCCAATGGTCACCGGCGTACTCGGCCACTAAACATGCGTTGGCCGGTTTTACCAAGGCCTATTGCGATGAATTAGGGCAATACAATATTCAGGTTAATGGTATTGCGCCAGGCTATTATGCGACAGATATTACGATCGAAACGCGTAAAAACCCAGAAACCAATAAGCGCGTTCTTGACCATATTCCGGCTAATCGTTGGGGTGAAACGCAGGATCTGATGGGCGCGATGGTATTTTTAGCCAGTCGAGCCTCTGATTATGTTAATGGCCATTTATTGGTTGTCGATGGTGGTTATTTGGTTCGCTAAATTAATGGGTGGTTCCTTTTAATTTTACTTAAGCCGATTTTATCTATTCTTAATTTAGGAAGGGTTATTTATGTCTCTGTCCCGTGAAGAAATTGTCGTTCAGTTAAAAGAACTTGTTGGCCCAGAGCGGGTGATTACTGACGAAAAAGTGCTGCAGAAAAACAGCGTAGACCGTTTCCGCAAATATGCCGATATTCATGGCGTGTTTACCCAGCCGCTGCCTGCCGCCGTGGTGAAATTGGCCGACACCCAGCAGGTGTCCGATGTGCTGGCGTTCATGAATAAGCACGGCATTACTGGCGTACCGCGCACCGGGGCTTCGGCCACCGAGGGCGGGTTGGAAACGGTAGTGAAGAATTCCGTGGTGCTGGATGGCTCGGGAATGAATAAGGTCATCAACATTGATATCCGTAATATGCAGGCCACGGCGCAGTGCGGCGTACCGCTGGAAGTGCTGGAAAATCAATTGCGTGCCCAGGGTTATACGACCGGCCACTCTCCGCAATCCAAGCCGTTGGCCCAGATGGGAGGCCTGGTGGCAACACGTAGTATCGGTCAGTTCTCTACGCTGTACGGCGCGATTGAAGACATGGTGGTTGGGCTGGAAGCGGTGTTCCCGAACGGCAACATCACCCGCATTAAAAACGTACCGCGCCGTGCCGCTGGCCCGGATATCCGCCACGTGATTATCGGTAACGAAGGGGCGCTGTGTTTTATCACCGAAGTGACGGTGAAAATCTTCAAATACATGCCGGAAAACAACCTGTTCTACGGTTACATCCTCGATAACATGGCAACCGGTTTCGACATCCTGCGGGAAGTGATGGTCGAAGGCTATCGCCCTTCCATTGCCCGCTTGTATGACGCGGAAGACGGGACCCAGCATTTTACCCACTTTGCCGAAGGCAAATGCGTGCTGATCTTTATGGCCGAAGGGGCAAAAGGGATCGCGCAGGCGACCGGCGCGGGGATTGATGAGATCGTTAAACGCTATCCGGAATGTAAAAAGGTCGACAGCAAGCTGATTGAAACCTGGTTCAACAATCTGAACTGGGGCCCGGAAAAAGTGGCGGCAGAACGTGTACAGATCATGAAGACCAACAATATGGGCTTCACCACCGAGGTTTCCGGCGACTGGGGCTGCATCAATGCGATTTACGAGAATGTGATCCGCCGCATCCGCGATGAGTTCCCACATGCCGGTGATATCACTATGCTGGGCGGCCACTCGTCACACAGCTATATCAACGGCACCAATATGTACTTTGTGTACGACTACAACGTGGTGGACTGCAAGCCGGAAGAAGAGATCGACAAGTATCACAATCCACTGAATAAAATCATCGTGGAGGAGACCATCAAGCAGGGTGGTTCGATGGTGCATCACCATGGTATAGGTAAGCACCGTGTGCACTGGACCAAGGATGAACACGGCAGTGCCTACTATATCCTCAAGGCGCTGAAAGAGGTGTACGACCCGAATGGCATCATGAATACCGGCACCATTTATCCGATTGAAAAATAATGTTCCTGTCTGGCCCGGCTTGCCGGGCCTTTTGCGCTGGAATAGGGGGTAACGATGACAACACGGCTGCCTCGGCAAGTGCGCATGGATGATATTCCGCTCAACGCTTTTCACTACAAAATGGCGGGGCTGACCTTTGGCGCTCACCTCACCGATGGCTATGTACTGGGCGTGATAGGCTTTGCTCTGGCCCAGCTCAAGCCGCAGATGGGGTTGACGCCGTTTTGGGAAGGAATGATTGGCAGCTCGGCGCTGATTGGCCTGTTCCTGGGCAGCCTGGTATTGGGTTGGGTTTCCGACCATATTGGCCGTCAGAAAATTTTCAGCTTCAGTTTTGTCATCATTACGTTGGCTTCCGTGATGCAATTTTTCGCCACTACGCCGGAACAGCTGTTCTGGCTACGGGTATTGGTCGGGATCGGGCTAGGGGGCGATTACGCCGTAGGCCATACCATGCTGGCCGAGTTTGCTCCGCGTAAACATCGCGGCATCCTGCTGGGATCCTTTAGCGTGATCTGGACGTTAGGCTACGTCGCCGCTGGCTTTGCTGGCCATTTCCTTGCCGATCTGGGGCCGGAGTCCTGGCGCTGGCTGTTGACTTCCAGCGCCGTGCCTGCGTTGATGATTATGCTTTTACGCATCGGTACGCCAGAGTCGCCACGCTGGCTGATGCGCAAAGGGAGGATCGCCGAGGCTCATCTGGTAGTGCTGCGCTGTTTTGGCCCGCAGGTGATCCTCAATGACGAAATCCCGGTAGAAACCGCACGCCATATGCACACCTTATTTTCACCGCGTTACTGGCGGCGTACCGCGTTCAACAGCCTGTTCTTTGTCTGCCTGGTGATCCCTTATTTCGCCATCTATACCTTCCTCCCTTCGATCCTGACCACCCTGGGGCAGAGCCAAAGCTTTGCTACCGATCTGCTGCTTAATGGTTTGCTGATGGTGGGGGCGGTGATGGGAATTGCCCTTACCCAATGGCTGCCGCGCCGTCGCTTCCTGATCGGCGCGTTCTGGATCCTGGCTGTCAGCCTGGGGGCATTGGCCTTTGTGCCTCCAGGTCAGGGAGCCATGTTAATGCTGTTTGCTCTGTTTACGCTGACGATTTCGGCGGTCAGTAACCTGGTCGGGGTATTCCCGGCGGAAAGCTTCCCGACCGATATTCGTTCACTGGGGGTCGGTTTTGCCACCTCGATGAGCCGGCTTGGCTCGGCCATCGGCACCGCTTTGCTACCGCTGTCGATGCTTTCACTGGGTCTGCAAGGCACCATGCTGATCCTGACTGGCGTATTGGTGCTGGGGGCGGTGGTCTCGATCATGTGGGCGCCGGAAACCAAGGATATGACGCTGGTGGGCGCCTCCTCGGTAAAGCCGTTAATCGCCCACTGACAGGAGAAACGGATGAATCTGCTGTTGGCGATTAAGGTCGCACCGGATCTGGGCATGTTGGTAAAAAGCGATTGGCAACCCGATGGGCGGTTGCAGATTGATACCCGCTTTGCCCGACGTCTGTTAAGCGGCTATGACGAAAGCGCGGCGGAAATGGCGCTGATGCTGCGTGATGAGAGGGAACTTAATCTGAGCGTCGTGACGGTGGCCGATGCTATGGCCGAACCGGCGCTGAAGCAACTGATGGCGCTGGAATACCAGCAGGCGGTACGCATTGAACCTCCTGCAGAGTGGGATCTGCGTTTTAACCCTGCAACGGTTGCCGCCCTGATCGCGGCCTATCAGCAGCATATGGGATCCCAACAGGTGATCGTCATGGGCGCGCAAAGCCTGGAAGGGCAAAATAGCCAAACGCCCTTGCTGTTGGCTGAGCGCCTTGGCTGGCCCTGTATCACCGGCGTTTGCCAATTAGCTGCGGCAGAAGAAGTGGGGGCCTTAAGGGTTACCCGGCAAACCGCTTACGGGCAGGAGGTGATGACGGTGATGCCTCCTTTGGTGCTGGTGGTGGGGAACTCGCAACAGGCGAGTGCATTACGTGTTCCTACGTTGCAGCAGAAGCTGGCGGCGGGTAAACGGCAGATCCAACGTCTGTCACCTGCCGAGCTGGCGATGACCGAACAGCTTGCCGGTGATGTGCGGCTGTGTGGTTTAAGCTATCTGGAGCATCGTCGCGCCGGGATAGTGATTGAGGGGGACAGCGTGGAGCAGAAAGTGCAGCGGTTGTGCCGGGATTATCTCGGTGAAAGGTGGCCATGATGACTATTGCACTGATATTGGATGCAGATGCCCCTAACTTTGCTACGCAGGCCAGTCAGATTAATCAGTTCTTGCGGCTGAGCGAGCTTACTGCAGAGAGCCTGGAGCTGTGGTTATTCAGCAACGGGGTACCGCAGAGTCTGCCACGCCTGGGCGGTGAGGTAGTAGAAATACGTTGGGTTAGCGCTCCCCGGCTGGCAGAGACGCGATTAGCGGTATTGGAGCAGATGCGGCAAGCTTTCACACCCCGATTACTGCTGTTTGCTGGAGATGAAGGCGGCGAGTTGGCCACGCGACTGGCCTGCCGGAGTGGTGGTTCTGCCTGTTGTGCGGTAGAACAGGCGCACATTAACGGCAGCGAATGCCGGGTAACCAAAGCCGTCTATGGCAATCATCTCACCGCCAAGCTGGTGATGATGCGGGAGCCTTGGTGCCTGAGCGTGGCCCGCAGCGGTGCGGTAAGCATGAAAATACTGCCAGGCCCGGTGGTAGCCAAACGCTTTGAGCCAACCAATATTCCTGATGCCGAGTGGATACTGGCCTCGGCGTGTTCACCACAACCCGCAGCGTCACCGCTGAACCAGGCGCGCTACGTGCTGGCCATCGGGGAAGGGGTTGGCAGTGCCGGGCAGGTTGCCCATATGCAGCAGTTAGCTACCCACATAGGTGCGGAGCTGGCAGCCAGCAGACCAGTAGTAATGAACGCCTGGTGCGAGATGGATCGCTTACTGGGCATGTCCGGTGCCATCATTGCCCCTGAGGTGTGCATTGCTGCCGGGATTTCCGGTGCTCCGGCGTTCGCCATCGGTATTCGCCATAGCAAGCTGATTGTGGCGATCAACCAGGATCCACAGGCGGCTATTTTTGCCCAGGCAGACGTAGGGATTGTGGGGGACATGCACGAGGTGCTAGAGGCTCTGGCAAACGCCCTTTAACCGAAGCGGAACTCAATTCCGTTACCCGCATGCGGATAGCGCCAGCGGGTGATGGTCTCTTCCCCACACAGCAGGCGGCAGGTACCACATTCCAGGCACCCCTGTACGTCGAAACGCAGGCTGCCGTCCGGCTGGAACTGGTACAGCCCGGCGGGGCAGGCGATCACCAAACGTATCAGCATCGTACGATCCTGTGCGTCGGCCAGGATGATGTGTGGATTGGCATGATCCCCCTGATAATGGTTGTGGCTGAGATCGGGCTGGTTCATAGGCTGCGCATTCCATTGACGGTATCTTTCAGTAATTGCTTCAGGCCGATGCGGCGCGCGTGGCGCCATAGTAGCTTGTGCAACGGCGTAGGGGCATTTCCATTGACCTCAAACATCTCTTGCAGCACGTCGGCAGCCAACTGCGGGTAACGGCTAAACCAATGGGGCGACTGCAACATCATCTCCGGCAGACGCCGATACTGCTGGATCAGCGCCCAGAGCGAACTTTGCTGTAACCGCAGGGGGTAATGCTGCAACTCTTGCCCGGCAATCAAGGTTTCCGCTGCCGCCTGTGCCGATAGCATCGCCAGATCCATACCCCGCACGGTATGCCCGGTATTAATACATAACCTCGCGGCATCGCCGACCAGCAGATAGCCAGGACCAAACAGCGGTGGCATGCTTTCCACCCCGCCTTCGGGGATCAGATGGGCGCTGTATTCCCGTAACTCGGTATTTTTCAGCAATGGCCGCACGGCAGGGTGTTGTTTGAACTGTTGCAACATCTGCGGCAGGGCGATTTTACTCTCAGTGAGGCTGGAAAGATTACATACTACGCCGAGCGACAGGCTATCGCGGTTGGTGTACAGGAAACCACCGCCGACTTTCCCCTGCGTGGGCTGGCCAGCGAACAGCCAGGCGCAACCTTGGTTATCCTCCAGTGCGAAACGATCTTCCAACCGCTCGCGCGGCAGTGCCAACACCTCTTTCACGCCGATCGCCATCGTTGCTGCTGGTGGTTTTGGCTGCAATCCGGCATGCTCACCAAGCAGCGTATTGGCCCCTTCTGCCAGGATCACCGTATTGGCGTATAACGCTTCACCCGCCGCCATAACGCCGACCACCCGGCCTTGCTGCACGATCAGCTCATCGACCAAGGCACCGGTCAGGCATTGTGCCCCGGCGGCTTCCGCCTGTGCCATCAGCCAGGGATCGAAACGGGCGCGCAGCAGGCTGTAGGAACAGGGCAAGGTATGGCGATAATCTAGCGTCACCGCGCTATTGCCGCTCACCATTGAGAGCCTTTCCTGGGTGATATGGCGTTCCAGAGGGGCGGTAGCGGCAAAATTTGGCAGCAGATTGGCCAAAACATGGGTGTATAACCTGCCACCGCTAACGTTTTTACTGCCCGCCTGAGTACCCCGTTCCAGTAACAAAGTATTGATGCCCGCGCGTGCCAACAACAGCGCCGCGGTGCAGCCCGCAACGCCGCCGCCAACAATAATGGCTGCAAAACCAGGATGTTCCATCAGCTCTGTTTACCAAGGGGTGAAGTGTGACGATTAGAATAACACTCGTGTGCCAGAGTTCATTGATATTGCACAGTTTTTGCGCGCTCGTGGCCGATTTTCGCCCGAGAGCAGCCAAATTAGGCTACAATTGGAAACTGTTATATTCCGGGTAGTTGCATGATTTCACTGTCGCATTGATTGATAATGTATGGTGCGCTCTCCCTCTAGAGTATTCCTTCTTGATAGCAATAAGCGATTTGCCGCTGTCCTGCTTAACTGGCGTCTGGCAGGCGGGATAGCCTGTGGTGCCTGCCGGGCGTCAATGGAGCGAGCCTTCCGTGTTGACCCTTCTTAATCTGCTTTCCGCCATTGCCATGCTGGTGTGGGGAACCCATATCGTCCGGACCGGCATCATGCGGGTCTATGGCGCCAATTTGCGCCAGGTTCTGAGCAGCAGCATAGAGAAAAAGCCGCTGGCCTTTGTGGCAGGTATCGGTGTAACCGCGTTGGTGCAAAGCAGCAATGCGACGGCGTTGCTGGTTTCTTCTTTTGTGGCGCAAGGGCTGGTGGGCCTTGGGCCTGCGCTGGTGATTATGCTGGGGGCCGATGTTGGCACGGCGATCATGGCGCGGGTGCTGACGTTCAATCTCTCCTGGCTTTCGCCGCTGCTGATTTTTGTCGGCGTGATTTTATTCCTCAGCCGTAAGCAAACCCGCGTAGGCCAGATGGGGCGCGTCGCCATTGGTCTTGGCCTGATTGTATTGGCGCTGGAACTGATTGTGGCCGCCGCTACGCCGATCACTCAGGGCTATGGCGTCAAAGTGATCTTCTCGTCGCTGACCGGCGATGTCATGCTTGATGCGTTGATCGGCGCCCTGTTTGCCATTATCAGCTATTCCAGCCTGGCAGCTGTACTGTTGACCGCGACGTTGACCGCCTCGGGAGTGATTTCTCTACAGGTGGCGCTGTGCCTGGTGATTGGTGCCAACCTGGGCAGCGGCCTGTTGGTGATGTTGAACACCAGCGGCCAGAATGCCGCAGGCCGTCGCGTGGCGCTGGGTAGCCTGTTGTTCAAACTGCTGGGTAGTGCGCTGGTGCTGCCGTTTGTTTCCCTGATTGCGCACGGCATTGAGCGGCTGCCTGGTAATACAGAAGAGTTGGTGATCTATTTCCACATGTTCTACAACCTGGTGCGTTGTCTGCTACAGGTGCCGTTGTCAGGGCCGATGGCGCGCCTGTGCGAAACGTGGATTGTCGATGCTCCGACAGAGGATCCCCGTTTGCGGCCACGCCACCTCGACGTCAGCGCGCTGGATACGCCAAGTTTGGCACTGGCCAATGCGGCGCGGGAAACCCTGCGGATGGGGGATGTGATAGAGCATATGATGATCCTGCACCATGAGGTATTGCATGGTAAGCGCATCCAGGCCAAAGAAGTTCGTCGTCTGGACGATGACGTTCACGTGCTATACACCGCGATCAAACTTTACCTGGCGCAGATCCAGAAGGAAGACCTGGGAGAGGCGGATTCGCGCCGCTGGGCGGAGATCATCGAAATGGCCCTCAACCTGGAGCAGGCTGGCGACATCATCGAACGTATGGCTAGTGATGTGGCGGATCAATCGCATGGCGCGCGCAGTTCGTTCTCCGCCGAAGGTCTGGCTGAACTGGACCAATTGCATGAAAAGTTGACTGACAATCTGCGCCTTAGCCTATCGGTATTCCTCTCTGGGGATATCACCAGCGCCAAGCGGTTACGCCGTTCCAAACACCGTTTCCGTATTCTGGATCGTCGCTATGCCCATGCGCACGTCGATCGTCTGCATCAGCAAAACGTGCAAAGTATTGAAACCAGTTCGCTGCACCTGGCCCTGTTGGGGGATATGAAGCGGCTTAACTCGCTGTTCTGCGCGGTTGCTTATAACGCGCTGGATCAAGATGAGAAAGATGACGACCGTGATTGGGAGGAAAGCCCTAGAACGCCGTAATGAATGAAGAACAATACCTGCGTAGGGGCGCTGCACATGCCGCGCCCCTTATGAACCTATTTGCTGTTAATCCACTTTCTTGATCGGGCGGCCAGACCAATAGCCTGCCAGCAGTGAACCGGACAGATTGTGCCAAACCGAGAACAGCGCACCCGGCAGTGCGGCCAGCGGTGAGAAGTAAATCTTGCCCAGCGTTGCCGCCAGACCGGAGTTTTGCATACCGACTTCAATAGCCAGCGTACGGCAGGTAGATTCGTCGAAGCCGAGCATTTTTCCTCCCCAGTAGCCCCCGAGCAGCCCGATCCCGTTGTGCAGGATCACCGCAATAATCACCACAAACCCGACCGAAGCAATATGGCTCTGGCTACCCGCGACCACCGCACTGATGATAGCCACAATACACACCATCGACAGGGCTGGCAGATAGGGCTCAACCCGCTTGACGGTTTTGGTAAAGCTGTGGTGGACGATCAGGCCCAGCCCAATAGGGATCACCACGATCTGCAGAATGCTGAATAACATCCCCATGATATCCACGCTGATCTCGGCATCGACATACAGGCGTGTCAGCAACGGGGTGGCAAAGACACCAACCAGAGTCGAAACGGCGGAAATAGTCACCGACAGGGCAACATCGCCTTTAGCCAGATAGATCATCACGTTGGAGGCAGTGCCGCTGGCTACGCTGCCAACGAGTACCATACCGGCGGAGAGATCCGGCGGCATACGGAACAGCATCGCCAGCAGCCAGGCGGCCAGCGGCATAATCAGGTAATGCAGGAAGATCCCCGCCGCTACCGGGCCGGGGCGCGACAGCACGCGCTTGAAGTCATCCAGGCGCAGGGTGACGCCCATGGCAAACATGATCAGCATCAGCAGCGTACTGACGTAAGGGCTGATACCGGTAAAGGTCGACGGGGTGTAATAGGCCGCAATAGACAGCAGCACGGCCCATAATGGGAATAAGCGTGTGATTTTTGCCAGCATGAGAGAGGTTATCCTTTGCCAATATTGAACGGGTGTGGTGGTGTGTGTTGTGGTGGGCTCAGTTTGCTGAGCCTCTGTAGATTCAGTTAAGGCCAATCAATTTCCCTTCACCCCAGCCCTCTCCCGATATGGCGTCCAGGGATGCCTGTTGAACTGTGGTGGGGAGAGGGGGCGAGTCCGGAGCTACAGGTAGGTGCAGATAGTAACCTGTGGCACGTTCAGTCCCCTCTCCCTGTGGGAGAGGGTTAGGGTGAGGGGCTTACTCAAACAGATTGTGATGCAGCGTTTGTACCACGCGCTCCGCATCATCACCCGGTACCAGGAAGCACAGGTTATAGCTGCTGGCTCCGTAACAGATCATGCGGATATTGAACGGATCCAGCACGCCGAACACCTCTTTACCGACGCCGCAAGCTTGGGAGAGCTTGTTGCCGATCAGGGCGACCAGCGCCAGATTTTCTTCCACTTCTACCCGGCACAGCGAGGACAATTCGGTAAGTAGGGAGGTGGTTAACAGACTGCCGCCGGTGGTGGTGGAACCGGTGGTATCCATGGTTAATGCCACGCTGACTTCGGAAGTGGTGATCAGATCGACCGAGATATTATGCCGGGCCAGAATGTTGAACACTTCGGCCAGGAAGCCGCGTGCATGCAACATGTTCAGGCTGTGCAGCGTCAGTAGGGTTTGCTTGCGACGTAAGGCCAGCGCGCGGAACAGCGGCGGGTTTTCCGTGGTATTGCACACCAGCGTGCCACCCGCAGCAGGATCTTTGCTTGAGCCGACGAAGACCGGGATGTTGCTGCGCACGGCAGGTAGCAGAGTGGCCGGGTGCAGCACTTTGGCACCGAAGGTGGCCATTTCCGCCGCCTCTTCAAAGGCAATTTTATCGATACGTTTGGCGGCAGGCACCACGCGTGGGTCGGTGGTATAAATACCCGGAACATCAGTCCAGATATCCACGCGGCTGACGTTTAACGCTTCACCCAGCAGGGCCGCAGTAAAGTCACTGCCGCCACGGCCCAGCGTAGTGGTGCGGCCTTTGGGTTCGCAGCCGATAAAGCCCTGAGTGATCACCAACGCATGTTGCAAGCGGGGCTTCAACAGGGTTTGAGCCAACTCGGTCAGCGCAGCGCTATCCGGTACGGCGCGGCCGAAATGGTCGTCGGTACGCATCACTTTACGCACATCGAACCATTCTGCCTGAACCTTACGGTCGCGCAGAATTTCCACAAACAGCAGGGTAGACATCAGCTCGCCATGGCTGACCAGTTCATCGGTCAGTGCGGCAGAGGTGGCCAGCGCAGCGGCTTCCGACAGCGTGGTGATATTTTCCAGCATGCGGTCAATTTCTTCGCGGATCACCATCGGGTTATCGAGGCGATCGAGAATGGCGTATTGAATGCGGCGGATTTCGGCCAGCTGTTCGTTGCGCTTGTCGGCGTCGCAACCCTCAGCCAGGGCTACCAACAGGTTGGTGATGCCGGCAGAGGCGGACAAAACCACCAAGCGAACTTCAGGATTAGAAAGTACCACGTCGGCGCTGCGGTTCATCGCCTCGAAATCGGCCACGCTGGTGCCGCCGAATTTGGCTACTACGGTTGCGTTTTGGGGTGCTGCTTGAGTCATGTAAAACCTCGTGTCAGGGACGCCATTCAAATTGGCATTTAATTTCCATAAGCCTTGGCACAAGGGAAGAGCGGTAAACAGGGAGCAGGCGTAGAGGTTGAGGCTACGATACACCCAGAAGCGCCCCACCTTGCTGACTGCTCATACGGAGCAGCCCATGGTGACAACTCAGGGGATTCAGCCCCTGTAGCCGACGTGATGATTGCCGTAAGCATCTCGCCTCGGCGTCGCTCCCCCTCCTGTGCCGTCATCGGATAATGGCTCCTCTGACACTCTACCTGGGCGACGCGCCTCTTCTGGCTTGCACAATGGATATGCAAGTAGGCTGTTAGGAATAACGGGTTTATTGGCTACTGTCAACGGGTAGACGCTGAGGGATTTTCATCTGCGCTCTGGAAGAAGCAGAGCGACCGAATATTGCGGACTGCGCATGAAGAGAAAAGCGTGATGAGAAGGACGTTTCAGCGTCGTGATAACAGGCTGTTAGGTGAAATATCAGCAGATTGTTGTGGAAAGGTAAAAATGGAGTGCGGCGGCCTGAGAGTTAACGCCTATCGCAAGAAAAGAGATCATAATCACAGTCGAACAGGCTACAATCGGTCCATTACCTCCTATTCATTCTCAAGCATAAGAGCGCGCTATGAAAAATATCAATCCTAGTCAAACCGCTGCTTGGCAAGCCCTGCAGCAACATTTCGAACAAATCAAAGACGTCCAGATCCGTGACCTGTTTGCTCAGGATAGTGAGCGTTTCTCCAAGTTCTCTGCCACTTTCAACGATCAGATGCTGGTGGATTACTCCAAAAACCGCATCACCGCAGAAACCCTGGAGAAGCTGCAGGCACTGGCGAAAGAAACCGATCTGCAAAGTGCGATCAAATCGATGTTCTCCGGTGAGAAAATCAACCGTACTGAAGATCGCGCCGTGCTGCATGTTGCCCTGCGTAACCGCAGTAACACGCCAATCATTGTTGATGGCAAGGACGTGATGCCAGAAGTCAATGCGGTGCTGGCGAAGATGAAACAGTTCTGCGACCGTGTCATCGGTGGTGACTGGAAAGGTTATACCGGTAAACCGATTACCGACGTGGTCAACATCGGCATCGGCGGCTCAGACCTCGGCCCTTATATGGCAACCGAAGCGCTACGCCCGTATAAAAACCACCTGAACATGCACTTTGTTTCCAACGTAGACGGCACCCATATTGCCGAAACGCTAAAACCGTTGGATCCGGCGACGACCCTGTTCCTGGTGGCGTCTAAAACCTTCACGACCCAGGAAACCATGACTAACGCCCTCAGCGCGCGCGACTGGTTCCTGAGCACTGCTGGCGATCAGCAGCACGTCGCGAAACACTTCGCCGCGCTGTCTACCAATGGTAAAGCGGTAGCCGAGTTTGGTATCGACACTGACAATATGTTCGAATTCTGGGACTGGGTGGGTGGCCGTTACTCTCTGTGGTCGGCAATCGGCCTGTCTATCGCGCTGTCTCTGGGCTTTGAAAACTTCGAGCAGCTGCTGAGCGGCGCGCATGAGATGGACAAACACTTTGCCCAGACGCCTGCTGAGCAAAACCTGCCGGTGCTGTTGGCGCTGATCGGTATCTGGTACAACAATTTCTTCGGCGCAGAAACAGAAGCGATCCTGCCGTACGACCAGTATATGCACCGTTTTGCCGCTTATTTCCAACAGGGCAACATGGAGTCAAACGGCAAATACGTTGACCGTAACGGCAACCCGGTAGATTACCAGACCGGCCCGATTATCTGGGGTGAACCAGGCACCAACGGCCAGCATGCGTTCTATCAACTGATCCATCAGGGGACCAAACTGGTGCCTTGTGACTTTATCGCTCCGGCCATCAGCCATAATCCACTGAGCGACCACCACGCGAAACTGCTGTCGAACTTCTTCGCACAGACGGAAGCGCTGGCGTTTGGCAAGTCACTGGATGTGGTTGAGGAAGAGTTCGCCGCACAGGGTAAAACGCCGGAAGAGGTCAAGCACGTTGCTCCATTCAAAGTGTTTGAAGGCAACCGTCCAACCAACTCCATCCTGCTGCGCGAAATCACTCCGTTCAGCCTGGGTAGCCTGATTGCCCTGTATGAGCACAAGATCTTCACCCAAGGCGCGATCCTCAACATCTTCACCTTCGACCAATGGGGCGTAGAGCTGGGTAAACAGCTGGCTAATCGTATTCTGCCGGAACTGGCGGGTAAAGAAGCGGTGACCAGCCACGACACCTCAACCAACGGCTTGATCAATCGCTTTAAAGCCTGGCGTTAAGTTGCTCTGAATTGCAGCCAATAAAAAACCCGCCGCGGCGGGTTTTTTGACATCTGCAGGGATTACAGATTGATCGGTACTGCCAGGCTGACACCGGCACCCACGTCATCGGCGGTGCTGTTGTTGTTATCGGTGTACCACAGGCTGGTATCAAATTTCACTTGTGAAGCGAAGTTATAACCCCAACCCAATTGAATGCCTTTCAGCGTGTCAGATTTCGGGAATGCTTGATTAATGTTCTGGTTATTTGGATTCACTTTTGCGTAGACCAAGCGAGTACTCCAACGCTGGCCATCGTCCAGCACCAGCTCTACACGGCCAGATAACATCTGCCCATCACCACCCATGGCATGGCCCAGAGGGTAGCCTTGCTGATAGTAGCCATCTCTGTAAACGTAATGGTTATACATAACGTTATTAGACTTGCCATTGGCGCGAGTATCTGTCCCTTCGATATGCCAGTTAATGGTGGTTGGACCCCATTCAGGATGCCCCTCTAATCCGAGCATAGAAGCGTTGTGTGAAGGCAGCATGCCAGCTTCATCTTCGCCGATTATTTGGCCATACAAGCTGACAGGCATACCAATTAGCGGTTGTAACTTAAGTTTGAAATCGAAACCGCCTAATTGGTTACCTGGGTCATTATATTTGTCGCCGGTATTATCATTGCCTGATAAAGCATCCCAGAATGAGCTCCAGGATTGTGGGCGGCCTTCTCCCCCCCACATCATTACACGCGATGCACCTAATTCCAGAAAATTGGTTGGCATCATGGTAAAACGCCCACCAAACAGTTTTGTATCAGGAACAGCAGTATATTGTGACAGTTGACCTGCGGTGATCTGATATTGCCAACGGCCAATCCAGGACAGCCAAGGCGTTTCAAACGGGGATTGATCGGCACGTTGCAACATAAAGCCAGCCACCGGGCGTGCCGCGTCGGAACGGATCAGGCTGCCGTCATAGCCAGGGCCCCACCATTGAGAGACCTCACCGAATGACAGCCACTGGTTCCACACTTTGATGGCACCGTATGAGCCGTTCAGGTTGAATTTGGAACCATCAGAGACGCGCTGATCGCCTTCCACGGCACCTTGCAGGCGCACGTCCCAGAACTCACCGTTGGCACCGGCGCCGATGGTCAGGCTGCTGTCGGCATAGTGACTTTGGCCGAAGCCCTGCGGCGTGCCCGGTTTGTCGGTAGAGGTATAACCGGTGACGGTAATATTGGCTTTTAAGTCACCCACCCGGCGTTGTACGCGGTCAATGACGGTTTTTTCCGTGTTGGTCACCGGCTTGGCTTGCGCCAGCACCGAGTTGATCTCTTCCTGACTTAGCGGCCAGGTAGACAGGCTGACGTTAATCACACCGCGATCGGATAACCAGGCGAGGTCATTGCGCAGATCGTTATCAGGAGTCACCAGTCCGCCGGCGTAGCTGGCAAACGAACAGGTGAAAAGGCCTGCCGCGACCAGTGCGTGGAGTTTAGCTCGCATGAAAGTTCCTTTCTAGATTACGGGAATTTGGAGGCATAATGCCTGAGATTACGCCCATGATAGAGGACATTTCAATTTGCTACAAATATATACAAGCGTAATCAATTCACATAACTGATTGAAAATAGGGTGATTCGCCTGAAGATAAACCCTCAGGGCAACTTTAGGAAAAAGCCCATTAGGTATTTTCTGCACTAATAACTGGCCGAACGACGGGAGAAGTCATGGCAAAAACATCACGATCATTGATGATCGCCAAAGGGTTACAGCGGGTACTGAACGTAGGGTTGCTGCTGTTGGCGGCGATTCTGGTAGTTTTTTTGGTCAAAGAAACCTTTCATTTGGCGAAAGTATTATTCGTCAGTAACGAGGAGTCTTCTTCGTATCAGCTGATTGAAGGGATTGTGATTTATTTCCTCTACTTCGAATTTATCGCCTTGATTGTTAAATACTTTGAGTCGGGTTATCACTTCCCGCTACGCTACTTTATCTATATTGGCATTACCGCGATTATTCGTTTGATCATCGTTGATCATGAAAACCCTTTCGACACGCTGGTTTATTCCGGCGCCATATTATTACTGGTAGTGACCTTGTATCTGGCCAACACCGATCGGCTGAAGCGGGAGTAAAAATAAAAATGGCGGCCCAGCGAAGGCCGCCAAAGACACAGTTCATAGAGAGAAGCAAAGTACATCAAACGTATTGCAGTGGCATAAATTAACCTTTCACCCCTCCCGCCGTCAGGCCACCGACCAACCAGCGCTGTGCCAGCAGGAATACGGCGGTGATCGGAATGGCGGACAGCACAGCGGCGGCGGCAAAGTCACCCCACAGGTAGTTCTGTGGATTGAGGTATTGCTGCATACCCACGGCCAGCGTGTAGCTGTTCACGTCACGTAACAGCAGTGAAGCCACCGGCACCTCGGTGATCGCCGCGATAAACGACAGAATAAACACCACCGCCAGGATCGGAACTGAAAGGGGCAGCAGCACCAGGCGGAACGCTTGCCAAGGCGTGGCTCCGTCCAGGGCGGCGGCTTCTTCCAACGAGTTATCGATGGTTTCGAAGTAGCCTTTAATGGTCCAGACGTGCAGCGCAATACCGCCCATATAGGCGAATATCACACCGCCATGGGTATTGAGGCCGATAAACGGAATGTACTGCCCCAGGCGATCGAACAGGGCGTACAGCGCGACCAAAGACAGCACCGCCGGAAACATCTGGAAGATCAGCATGCTTTTCAGCAGGGTGCTTTTGCCACGAAAACGCATACGGGCAAAGGCGTAGGCACAGGTGGTAGAGAGCGTCACTATTCCCACGGCGGTGATTGCCGCGACCTTAACCGAGTTCCACAGCCATAACAGCACTGGGAAAGGCGGTGGGGTGATACTGCCATCCGCCTGGGTGACGCTCATCCCCAGCGCCAGCCGCCAGTGGTCCCAGGAGATCTGATCCGGGATCAGACTGCCGGTGGCAAAATTACCGGAGCGTAGCGAAATCGCCACTACCATCAGCAACGGGAACATGATCAGGGCAATAAAGCTCAGCATCAGAATATGGGTGATCCACAGGCGTACGCGCTGGGATTTGGGTTGCACCATGGCCATTGTCGTTCTCCCTTAGTCAAAGTTCATCTTGCTGGCTTTCAGGTTCAGGATCGCCAGTGCGCCAACCAACAGGAAAATCAGCGTGGCAATGGCCGCCGCCAGCCCGAAGTCCTGACCCCCACCGCCTTCAAACGCGATGCGATAGGTGTAGCTCACCAACAGATCGGTATAGCCGGCCGGTGTGGTGGTGCCGATCATGTCTGGCCCGCCGCGGGTCAGCAGTTGGATCAGCACGAAGTTGTTAAAGTTGAAGGCAAAGCTGGCAATCATCAGCGGCGTCAACGGCTTGATCAGCAATGGCAGGGTGATACGGAAGAAATTCTGCATCGGGCTGGCGCCGTCCATTGCCGAGGCTTCATACAGATCGTCGGGAATGGCTTTCAGCAGGCCCATGCACAGGATCATCATGTACGGATAACCCAGCCAGGTATTGACGACCAGGATCATGCTTTTGGCGGTGAGCGGATCGGTAAACCAGGCCGGTTTAATGCCGAACAGCGCGTTGAGCATCAGGTTGATTTCACCGAAGCTCTGGTTAAATAACCCTTTGAAAATCAGAATGGAAATAAACGAAGGCACCGCGTAAGGCAGGATCAGCAACACCCGATACACCGCTTTGCCTTTCAGCGCCTCCCACTGCACCACGCAGGCCAGCACCATGCCTACGGCCACGGTGAGGATCACGGTCATCACCGAGAAAATAATGGTCCAGACAAAGATGGAGATAAACGGCTTCTGGATGCCTTCATCGTTGAGCACCCGTAAGAAGTTTTTCCAGCCGATGGTGACGGTATAACCCGGGCTGAGGGTGTCGGTGGCCCAATTACCCTCGGCATTGATGGCCTGATAGAAACCGATATCCGGGTTAGGGCGATACTGTACCTGTGTCTGGTTATCGGTCAGCGTGCCGTCTTTGCCTAGCGTGTATAACGGGCTGGTGCCGGAGAACTGGCGCAGGGAACTCATGCGCAGCTCACCACCTTCCGGCAGGATGGCGACAATCTGGCTCAGCGTCTGGCGATTCTGGGTGATCACGCGCAGCGTAGCACGCTCACCCGCAGGCTCCGTGCTTTCTACCGCCAATTTCAATGTTTGTGGCTCGGTGGCGTTTAGGCTGAACGGCTCGGAAATCAGTAACTGACCGCTGTCCGGATGAGTTAACTGCAGACGCCACTGCTGGTTTTCTGCCGGATACAGCCCGAAGGTGAAGGTTTTACCGGTCTGGAACTGGCGTTGCATCAATACCGACTGAGCGCGTTCAAAGGTCAGTTGGTTGGTGCTGCTGTAGTTGGTAAAGGCGATAGCGATGGTACAGATCAGCGGGAACAGGACGAACAGCCCCATCCCGGCGACGCCTGGATAGACATAGCGCCAGGCATAGGCACGGCGGTTGGCAAACACGTAGAGCCCGGCACTGACCAGCACCAGCGTCAGGATGGCGAACAGATATTCTCCCTGTGCATACATCACCACAATCAGATAGCAGGTCACCAGGCTGAACAGGCCGACAATCAGCCATTTCAGTAGGTCACTTTGCCACCACTTCGATTTTTTTCGCGCGGGTGTTCCGGCGTGAGCAAGTTGCATAGGGCTTTCCTTTCAGGTGTTACCGCGAGAGGCCAACGGCCTCTCACACAGCAGGGCAAAGGCGGGCATCACAGCCCGCCAATGGCCAGGGTATTACTTGGTGATACGGGTATGAGCATCTTCCAGTGCGGCTTTCACCGTCTGGCGGCCAGTGATGGCGTTGATCACGGCGCTACGCATCGCATACCAGAAGGTACTCATCTGCGGGATGTTTGGCATGATTTCGCCGTTTTGCGAGTTCTGCATGGTGGCGGCAATCTTCGGATCTTTGGCCAACTGTTCCTGGAACGATTTCAGCGCCACGGCACCCAACGGTTTGTCTTTGTTAACGTCAGCCAGGCCCTGATCGGTGATCAGGTAGTTCTCCAGGAACTCGGTCGCCAGCTCTTTGTTCGGGCTGGCGGCGTTGATGCCCGCGGTCAGCACGCCAACGAACGGCTTGGACGGCTTGCCCTGGAAGGTTGGCAGCAGCGTGACGCCATAGTTGATTTTGCTTTGCTCGATGTTGGTCCAGGCCCAAGGCCCGTTGATGGTCATCGCCGTCTGGCCCTTGTTGAAAGCGGCTTCGGCAATCGAGTAATCGGTATCGGCGTTGATGTGCTTGTTCTTCACCAGATCGACGATGAACTGCAGGCCAGCCTGTGAACCGGCGTTGGCTACGCCCACGTCTTTGATGTTGTATTTGCCATCTTCAAACTTGAAGGCATAACCGCCATTGGCGGCAATGACTGGCCAGGTGAAGTAGGGTTCTTGCAGGTTCCACATGATGGCGCTTTTGCCTTTGGCGCGCAGCTCTTTATCCAACGCCGGGATCTCTTCCCAGGTTTTTGGCGCTTCTTTGATCAGGTCTTTGTTATAAATCAGCGACAGGGCTTCCACCGCGATCGGGTAACCGATCAGCTTGCCGTCAAAGCGTACCGCATCCCAGGTGAACGGATAGATTTTTTCCTGGAAGGCTTTGGAAGGGTGGATTTCTGCCAACAGGCCCGATTGCGCGTAGCCCCCGAAACGGTCGTGAGCCCAGAAGATGATGTCCGGACCGTCACCGGTAGCGGCAACCTGCGGGAACTTCTCTTCCAGTTTGTCCGGATGTTCAATGGTCACTTTGATACCGGTGTCTTTCTCAAACTTTTTACCCACCTCGGCCAGGCCGTTATAGCCTTTATCGCCGTTGATCCAGATAACCAGTTTGCCTTCTTCTATTTTGGCGAAAGCGGAGGAGGAGAGCACCAGCGTTGTTAAAGCTGAAAGCGCAAGCCGGCGTACGGTTGTTGTCATTGTGCGATTCATAAATCCAATCCTTCTGTGGGGACTGCGGTAAGGAGAGCGGTTACGCGCTAATAGTGGGTCACAACCCGCTGTGTTCTCATCCTCCCCCCGTCTACGCCCCATGCCTGAGTAGTGTGATCCAGCTAGCAAACCGCCCTATTCTGTGGTGTCGGACACGAAAAGACAGGGCTATTTTTGCAAGGAAGATCACAGATTTGCCTTATGCCGGGAACTTTCGCCGCGCATCGTCGTTCTCTCATCCTCCCATCTCCTCCCCCATGAAAAATCCTGTTACGGATGATTACCCCTTCTTGCCGTTACCCCACTATTGGCAACATTGATTTTTACCGCCTAACGCTGCAGGAACCCGGACCTATGTCACCAGTGCGTACCGCCACTCACCCCACGCTGTACCGGATCCATCCGGTCAGTTTCCGCGATGGAAACGGCGATGGTGTGGGCGACATGCACGGCATGATGGCGGCGCTGCCCTATCTGAAAGCACTGGCGGTGGATGGGCTGTTATTGCCGCAGGCGTTATCGCCAGAGGCTGGAGCGGAAGTCGCCGGGCACGGGCTGGCACTTTGGCACAGTGAAGGCACTCAGCGTATCTGCCGCAGTGCCGCTCCCGAACAGCACTATGTCCGCAGCGCGTTGGCGCTGGAAGTGGTGCCGTTCAGCTGCGAAAAGCTGGTGGAGGTGTTGCATACCCATCGTCACCAACTGGGCGAAAAAGTCTGGAGCACCGGCGAAATCGATCAGCCGCGAGTGGTCAGCCATTGGGGGCAAGGCGATCTGCGTTCTGCACAGGCTTTCCTGACCCTGTTGGCATTACTGCCCGCACCTATCTGCTTGTATCAGGGCGAAGAGCTGGGCTTGCCACACGCGGCGGATCTGCAAGAACCGCAGGGGGCACAAACCCCGATGCCTTGGCATGAAGCGCCGGAGCAGGTCACCGCAGGAGAGATCCATTGGTACCAACAGGTGGCGATAGAACACCGTGCGCTGGCCATCAGCCGCCAGCAACACGACCATCATTCAACCTTACGTTATTGCCAGGCTCTGTTAGCCCTGCGTCAGCACCCGGTGATCCAATGTGGTGTTCTGAACCAGATCAGCCAGGAAAATGGCGTTATTCGCTTACTTATTACCCATCAGGATCAATGCCTTGAAGCGCTGATCAACCTACAGCCTTATACTCAGCCGGCCGCACCGGCTGAGGCGACCAAGCCTATGGCATGGCAGTACGGTGCGCAGCAAGAGGGTCATCAATGGGTCTTGGCGGGCTTCGGTTCCGCCATCTTTACACGAAATGTTAACTGCGAAAGCAGGGGAGTTACGCATGGCTAGCGTCACACTGCGCAGCGTTTATAAGGCCTTCGGCGAGGTCGTGATTTCCAAAGACGTCAATCTGACTATCGATGACGGCGAGTTTGTGGTGTTTGTCGGGCCATCCGGCTGCGGTAAATCAACGCTGCTGCGCATGATCGCCGGGCTTGAGGATATTACCTCTGGCGATCTGTTCATCGGTGAAAAACGGATGAATGAGGTACCGCCTTCTGAGCGCGGTATCGGCATGGTGTTCCAGTCTTACGCGCTGTACCCACATCTGTCCGTGGCCGACAACATGTCGTTTGGCCTGAAGTTGGCTGGTGCTAAAAAAGCGGAAATCAATCAGCGGGTTAATCAGGTGTCTGAAGTGCTGCAATTAGCGCATTTGCTGGACCGACGCCCAAAAGCCCTGTCCGGTGGGCAGCGTCAGCGTGTGGCGATTGGCCGTACGCTGGTGGCTGAGCCGGATGTGTTCCTGCTGGACGAACCGCTTTCCAACCTGGATGCCGCACTGCGGGTGCAGATGCGCATTGAGATCTCACGTCTGCACAAGCGGCTGCAGCGCACCATGATTTACGTCACTCACGATCAGGTCGAAGCGATGACGCTGGCCGACAAAATCGTGGTGCTGGACGCCGGGCGTGTAGCCCAGATCGGTAAGCCGCTGGAACTCTATCACTACCCGGCCAACCGCTTTGTCGCGGGCTTTATCGGCTCGCCAAAAATGAATTTCCTGCCGGTGAAAGTGACCGGTGTGGAAGCACTGCGGGTACAGATCGAACTGCCGATGCCCAATCGCCAATTGGTATGGCTGCCGGTTGAGGGAGAGGGCATTGAGGTTGGGGCCAACCTGTCGTTGGGGATCCGCCCAGAACATCTGTTACCGAGTTCCGAGTCTGAAGTGACATTGATGGGTGAAGTACAGGTGGTGGAGCAGCTCGGCAACGAGACGCAAATCCATATCCAAATTCCGGCAATTCGTCAAAACCTGGTTTACCGCCAGAACGACGTGGTGCTGGTAGAAGAAGGTGCAACATTCGCCATCGGCCTGCCGCCACACCGTTGCCACCTGTTCCGCGAGGACGGGACGGCGTGTAAACGGCTGCATCAGGAACCGGGTGTTTAAAGCATCAAGGTCTGTATAACAGGAGAATAATGATGACTACTCTGCGCAAACTTCCTCTGACTCTGGCTGTCGCCGCCGGTGTCTTATCCTCATCAGCGATGGCGGTGGATTTCCACGGCTACGCACGTTCCGGTATCGGTTGGACCGGGAGCGGCGGTGAGCAACAGTGTTTCCAGACCACCGGTGCCAGCAGTAAGTACCGTCTGGGTAACGAATGTGAAACCTATGCGGAACTGAAACTGGGCCAGGAAGTGTGGAAAGAGGGCGACAAGAGCTTCTACTTCGACACCAACGTGGCCTATTCCGTGTCGCAACAGTCTGATTGGGAATCGACCAATCCGGCCTTCCGTGAAGTGAACGTGCAGGGTAAAAACCTGATCGACGCGTTGCCAGGTGCCAACATGTGGGCCGGTAAGCGCTTCTATCAACGTCATGACGTCCATATGATCGACTTCTACTACTGGGACATCTCAGGTCCTGGTGCCGGTCTGGAAAATATCGACCTGGGCTTCGGCAAGCTGTCTGCTGCCGTGACCCGTAACACCGAATCCGGTGGTTCCTTAGGTTATATCGACAATCAACGTGACGAGCGTCCAACCGTCAACGATACCTACGACCTGCGTTTGGCTGGCCTTGAGCTGAATCCTGGCGGTACGTTGGAACTGGGTGTGGATTATGGCCGTGCCAATGAGCAAGACGGTTACCACCTGGTCGACGGGGCAAGCAAAGACGGTTGGATGTTTACCGCGGAACATACCCAGAGCATCCTGGGCGGCTTCAACAAATTCACGGTACAGTACGCCACCGATTCCATGACTGCGCAGAACAACGGCCGCAGCCAAGGTTCTTCCATTGATAACAACGGCAAGATGATCCGCGTGCTGGATCACGGTGCCATCGACTTCAACGATGATTGGGCAATGATGTATGTTGCCATGTATCAGGACGTTAACCGCGACAATGACAACGGCACCACCTGGTACACCGTGGGCGTGCGCCCAATGTACAAATGGACGCCAATCATGAGCACCTTGATGGAAGTTGGCTACGACAACGTGAAGTCGCAACGTACTGGCGATCGCAACGGCCAATACAAAGTCACCCTGGCACAACAGTGGCAAGCGGGTAACAGCATCTGGTCACGTCCGGCGATCCGTGTCTTCGCGACCTACGCCAACTGGGATGAGAAGTGGGGCTACGCAAACAACGATTCCGGTGCGGGCTACAACGCAGGTACGGCTTATAACGATACCAGCATGCATACCTTCAGCCGTGGTAAAGACAGCGAAGTCACCTTCGGTGCCCAGATGGAAATCTGGTGGTAATACTGGCTTGACGGGAGGGCGCCTGTACGCCCTCCCTCTTACCGTTTAACCGGCAGTAGTGCGCTTGCCTGCCCGCTGCCGGGATACACGCTCAAAGCGAGAGGGTATAACAATGAAAAAAAATCTACTGTCACTCTGCCTGTCTCTGGCGTTGACCGTCGGCGCACCGCTGGCGACCTATGCCGATACTCCGGCCAACGTTTCCGTCGCACCGGCCATCAGTGCCACTACCCTGCAAAGTTTGCCTTGGCAGCCGTTGGTACCGCCGGTGACCCAGGATGTCCAACTCAATAATGTCAGCCCACAGATCAACCAAGGCCAGATCCAAGGAGCCGTTGCTGCGTTTGCGCTGCCGGCCGATCGAGGATCGCTGGAAATCCAACTGAGCAGTCTGGCCAATAAAAACTCAATCTATGCTCCAAGCGTATTGGTGCTGGATGAACATATGCGCCCGGCGGCCTATTACCCGAGCAGCTATTTCGCTTACCAGCCACCGGGCGTGATGTCTGCCGATCGGTTGGAGGGCACATTGAAACTGACCCCTGCGCTGGGGCAAAAACAGATCTATCTGTTGGTGTACACCACCCAGCAGGATCTGGCTAAAACCACCATCCTGACCAACCCGGCCAAAGCCTACGCCCAAGGGGTGGGTAACGCGGTACCGGACATCCCGGATCCGATCGCCAGCCACAGCACTGGCGGCACGTTGAAGCTGAAGGTGACGGCAGAACAAGGGGCCAGCAACATCATGATTGGCATGCTGCAATCGGCTCCGGCAACGCCACCGGTCGTGGTGGGTGCCACCGCTCCGGCAGTTGCGGCTCCAGCACCGGTTGCCAGCGCACCGGCAGAGCCGATGCTCAATGACACCGAGGCTTACTTCAATAACGGCATCAAACAGGCAGTCAAGGCGGGGGATATCGATAAGGCGCTGAAACTGATGAATGAGGCCGAAAAACTGGGTTCCACCACCGCTCGTGAAACGTTTATTGGCAGCGTGAAAGGCAAGGGGTAATCCCCCACGCTACCGATGCTGGCTTGATGATTGGTGCGTTTCGGCGCACCTTTTTTCATCTGCCCACCCGCGTTTCCCCACTGATACCGAGCAGAGGGGGACAGCGTGGCGCCAACAGTACGAACTCTCTCGCGTTATGACATCTTCCACTACGACAGCCTGCCGTTTTACCCCCTGATAATGGGGGATGCGTTACGTCACGAATCTGCCTGCCGCTTTTGCGTTTCTGCGTTACAATGGATTTCTGTTAACAGTTTGTATGGCTTGGCGCGGCACGCAGCCTCCGGCCTGGAGTAGCATAATGTCTGACATTAGGGAGCCTATCCTGCCGCCTATTGAGTGGCTGTCTGAACATTCCTCAATACCTGCCGCCGTTAGCGATTGGCTGATGGAGTTAGGTTCCATGACCCGCCGTTTTGAGCGCCATTGTGGCCGTGTGCAGGTAGAACCACAGCGTGAATGCTTCATCACTCGTGACCAGCTTGCCGAAGAGGCGGTTCATCTGCCACACAGCGAGCGTTATTGGCTGCGTGAAATCGTTTTACTGGGTGACGGCGAGCCTTGGCTGCTGGGGCGTACGGTGATCCCACAGGAAACACTGACCGGGCCGGATCTGGCACTGGTCGATCTGGGGACGTTGCCACTGGGCCGTTATCTGTTCAGCAGTGAAAGCCTGACTCGTGATTATATCCATGTTGGCCAGCAGAAGGATCTGTGGGCGCGGCGTTCTCGCCTCCGTCTGGCGGGAAAACCATTGTTACTGACGGAACTGTTTCTACCGGCCTCTCCACTGTATGCGGTGGAAAAGGGCACTCCGGCATAATTAGGGGAGAAAGAACTTTGGAAGGGAGCGTGATTCAAAGCAAATGGCAGGCCTATTGCCATCTGATGCGCATCGATAAGCCGATTGGCACGCTATTGTTGCTGTGGCCCACCCTGTGGGCATTGTGGTTGGCAGGGGGGGGAATTCCTTCGCCGTCGGTATTGCTGGTATTTGTGCTTGGCGTTTTCCTGATGCGTGCTGCGGGTTGCGTGGTGAATGACTATGCCGATCGCGCTTTCGATGGGCATGTGAAACGCACCGCAGGCCGCCCAATGCCGAGCGGCCGCGTCAGCGAAAAAGAGGCCAAGATCCTGTTTGTCTCGCTGGTGCTGGTTTCCTTTGCGTTGGTGCTGACGTTGAACGCCATGACCATCTGGCTGTCGCTGGCGGCTCTGGCGCTGGCCTGGGTTTACCCGTTTATGAAGCGGGTGACCAATCTGCCTCAGGTGGTGCTGGGGGCGGCGTTTGGCTGGTCGATCCCGATGGCCTATGCCGCTGTCAGCGAGTCGCTGCCACTGAGCTGCTGGTTGCTGTTTCTGGCCAATATCTGCTGGACGGTGGCTTACGATACCCTGTATGCCATGGTCGATCGTGATGACGATGTGAAGATTGGGATAAAATCCACCGCGGTGCTGTTTGGCCGCCATGACAAGCTGATCGTCGGGGTGTTGCAGTTTGCTACGCTGTTGCTGATGTTGTGGGTAGGTTATCTGATGCAACTGGGGGGCGCGTTTTACTGGTCGCTGTTGCTGGCCGGGGCGTTGTTTATCCATCAGCAAAAGCAGGTGGCTGGCCGCGATCGCGATGCCTGCTTCCGTGCCTTCCTGAATAACAACTACGTCGGCTTGGTGTTGTTCATCGGTATTGCGCTTAGCTACGTATGATTTGCCCAACGCAAAAAGTAAAAAGGCATCCATTATCGGATGCCTTTTTCGTGGTAACTGGCTTGTAAGTTACTCGTCTTCTTTTACGACTTCAGCTGTCAGCGCTGGGGTATTGGTTTCTTCCGGCATGCTGACGCTTTCGATGGTCAGCTTGATTTCCGGGGTGATCAGATCGCTCAACATGGTGTAAACCTCCATGGTGTGCTCGCGGATCGCATCGCCAATATCATTGATAAAGCCTTCTTCACGCAGCGTCGCCACCAAGGTGGAGAACACCGCCTTATCGAAGAATTCCGGCGCGTTGATGCCGTGCAGCACCGACAAACGCTGGGCCATAATGCGGCTCTCTTTCTCCAGGGCACCCCGGTTGATACTTGGGTTGGCGCTGAGGATCGACATGGTGATGGCATAGCGTTGCAGGGTTTCACGCACCCCGGCGGCCAACAGCTGCAACGGACGGATGCGCGCAGGGTTCAGCACCAGCTCATCGCCTTTGCTACAAATCAGCTGCTGGCGTATCAACTCTTCGATCAGCGGTTGCAGCACGTCGGCTAGCTGTTCTTTGTCGTAACGCAGGAACAGCTCGGCCTTCAGCATCGGATAGATCAGGCTGACCTGACGCAACAGCTCAACGCGCGACACGCGGCGGTGATGCATCACGATAGAGGCGATCAACGAAGGCAGTACCAACATATGATGGATATTGTTGCGATAGTATGTCATCAGCACCGCCTGCTCGCGCGGCAGAATGATGATGTCGCCGATGTTGTCCTTCTCCACTTCAAACTTGTTCATGTTTAAAGCGTGATCCAGCAACTGGTCTGGCGTTTGCGCTGGTACGGTGGCGTCCGGTGCATACGGCACGTTACGCATTAACTGTAAGTAGCATTCCAACTGCTCAAGCAACTGCTCACGGGTCAGCGAACGTTGGCGTGAGGCCAACAGCGCGGTGGAACACAGGTTCATGGCGTTGGCGGCGGCAGCGTTGTTGATACGCACCATGATCTGAGCCGCCAGATCGTTGACCGCAGGCGTCAGCCAGCTTGGGCGCTGTGCTTCGATCGGGTCGATAGACTCACGCCAATGCGGGACGTTGTGGTTCAGGTACGTAGTCAACGGCAGCGGTTCACCAAAGTTTACGTAGCCCTGGCCGAGGTTGCGTAGCTTGCGCAAGCCACGCACCATTTGCAGCAGGCTCTCTTTCTCTTTGGTCGCGCCACGCAGCTCTTTGGCGTAAGTACCTACTTCCATCACGTGCTCGTAACCGATATAAATCGGCACCAGGGTGATCGGACGTGTACCGCCACGCAGCATGGCCTGAATGGTCATCGACAGGGTGCCGGTTTTCGGTTCCAGCAGGCGGCCGGTACGGGAGCGCCCGCCTTCAACAAAGTATTCTACCGAGTAACCTCGAGTGAACAGCTCACCGAGGTATTCACGAAATACGGTTGAATAGAGTTTGTTGCCCTTGAAGGTGCGGCGAATAAAGAATGCGCCCAGGCGACGGAAGATCGGCCCGGCGGGCCAGAAGTTCAGGTTAATACCTGCTGCGATATGCGGTGGCACCAGCCCCTGATGGTAGAGCACATAGGACAGCAGCAGATAGTCCATATGGCTACGGTGACACGGCACATAGACGATCTCGTGGCCATCCTGCGCCAGCTGACGCACACGCTCGGCGTTGGTGACGTTGATACCCTGATACAGCCGGTTCCAGGTCCAGCTCAACACGCGGTCGGACAGGCGCACCGTTTCATAGGAGAAATCGGCGGCAATCTCTTCCATCAGCGCAATCGCGTTCTGCTGGGCCTTTTCGTGGGAGATCTTTTTGCTGCGCGCTTCATCTTCGATCGCTTTTTCAATCGCCTTGGAGGCCAGCAGCTTGTTGAACAGATCCTGACGGGCTGGCAGGCTTGGCCCAACGGCGGCCAGGCGCTGGCGTGCAAAGTGCATACGTGCGACACGGGCCAGTTTTTGCGCGATGGTCTTATCGGTGCCGTGCTCTGTCGCCATCCGGCGTAGGGACACGGTGTTGGAGAAACGGACAAAGCTGTCACGCCCCAGCCACAGTACAGCGAAGAACTTCTGTACGCCGTTCAGCAGGCGCAGGTGCGGCGTGCCGTGGCCTTCACGCCCAGGGGAGCGGCCAAACATCACCGATACCGGCAACATCTGAATATCGAGATCCGGGTTGCTGCGGTGCAGATCCAGATAATCGTGAAACAGTTTTACCGATTCTTCTTTGGGAGTGTAATAGCGGAATACGCGTGGGCCATCATGGATAAACACGTAGCTTGGCAGCACGGTGCCATCGATTTCCAACGGGTTAAGGGGATCGGGCAGATCTTGCGCCAGACACTGGGTGCGCAAGGTGAGTAAATCCGCCTTGGAATTATAAGGTAAAACATACAAAATCGGTCGTGAGGGATCCAACCCTAACTCCGTGACCGGATCTGTTGGGATAACCTTACTTCTTACCAACATTTTTAGTGGTAAGTTCAATATCTTATAATAGATTTTACGCCAACCTGACATGACAACGTGAAGCCTCTTGTTAGCAATTCGCCGCAAGCATACCAGAAACCGGGTAGCAGATCTGTGGCGTTGGGAAATCCACGGCCATTCACGGCAATGGAAGTACATAGTTGAATTATACCTGATGGATATCAAATTGGCCGCTCTAGCGCACTCATGCGCGCGCGGCATTGGTACGACATAGCTAGGTGATTAAGGTATTCCAACCTTGCTGTATACTGCGCTGCGATAAAAATGTGATTGGGCTGGCAAATCTGTCTGGAACGTTGCGGCTGCAACACGACGGGTACATGATCCATCTTGGAGAAAGGCGTTCTTAACTATGGCAAATCAAGCAACTGGCCTGACGCGTATCATTAAAGCGGCAGGCTATTCCTATAAAGGTTTAACCGCTGCCTGGCAGAACGAAGCCGCATTCCGTCAGGAACTGGTGGCGACGGTGGTGGCTATCATCGTGGCGGTTTGGCTGGATGTGGGAGCGATAGCGCGCATCTTGTTGATCGGCTCGGTGCTGCTGGTGATGATTGTCGAAATCCTCAACAGTGCGATTGAGGCCGTTGTCGATCGCGTGGGGACGGAATATCACGAGCTTTCCGGGCGGGCCAAAGATATGGGCTCGGCGGCGGTATCGCTGGCAATCATTCTGGCGCTGTTCGTTTGGGCTTCGGTACTTTGGCAGCATTTGGCGTGAAAACCAGCGGGTATCGTTGCGATCACGCTCGCTACCTGCTGATTTTTATTTATTCTTCGGTTCCCAATCCAGACTTAGCTGTATATACTCACAGCAAGACTGTATAAACAAACAGGGGGCGGAATGAAAGCACTAACTACCAGACAGCAAGAGGTCTACGACCTGATTCGCGATCATATTTCGCAAACGGGCATGCCACCGACGCGTGCCGAGATCGCAATGCGCCTGGGGTTCCGCTCACCAAATGCTGCAGAAGAGCACTTGAAAGCACTGGCTCGCAAAGGCGTTATCGAGATCATCTCCGGTGCATCACGCGGTATCCGCTTGCTGATGGAAGATGAAGAGGGGTTACCTCTGGTGGGCCGTGTGGCTGCCGGTGAACCTCTGTTGGCTCAGCAGCACATTGAAGGGCACTATAAGGTGGACCCTTCACTGTTCAAGCCTAATGCCGATTTCCTGCTGCGCGTTAGCGGCATGTCGATGCGCGACATCGGCATCCTGGATGGCGATCTGCTGGCAGTGCATAAGACTCAAGACGTACGCAACGGCCAGGTCGTCGTCGCCCGCATTGAAGACGAGGTCACGGTCAAACGCCTGAAGAAACACGGTAACGTCGTCGAACTGCTGCCAGAAAACAGCGAATTCCAACCGATCGTGGTCGATCTGCGCCAGCAGAACTTCACCATCGAAGGCCTGGCGGTGGGCGTGATCCGCAACGGCGACTGGATCTAACCGTTTTACCTCGTATTACAGCCCTTTAAAACGGCAAACCTCGCCCCAACTCTGGGGCGATGTCATTTCTAAGCTACGCTAAAATCCATGCTTGTACGGGAACATATCGCCATGCGCCTGCTTTCTGCCTTCACCAGTGACACCGACAAAGCTCTGTGGCGTCTGGCGTTGCCGATGATCTTCTCCAATATTACCGTCCCCTTGCTTGGCCTGGTGGATACCGCCGTTATCGGTCATCTCGATAGCCCTAGCTACCTTGGCGGGGTCGCGGTGGGATCAATGGCCACCAGCTTCCTGTTTATGTTGTTGTTGTTCCTGCGTATGAGCACCACCGGGCTGACGGCGCAGGCGCTGGGTGCGCAAGATCCCTACCGGCTGGCTCGCGCATTTATGCAGCCGTTATTGTTGGCGCTGGTGGCCGGGCTGGCGATTGTGCTGTTGCGAGCCCCGTTGATCACCTTGGCGCTGAACATTGTGGGGGGCGATCGGGAAGTATTGGTTCAGGCCAGGCTATTTTTGGAGATCCGCTGGCTGAGTGCCCCGGCGGCGTTGGCCAATATGGTGTTGCTCGGTTGGTTGCTGGGAGTTCAATACGTGAGGGCGCCGGTGATCCTGTTGATTGTCGGTAACCTGCTGAACATCGTGCTGGATATCTGGCTGGTAATGGGGCTGGGTTGGAACGTGCAGGGGGCTGCAACTGCCACGGTGATTGCGGAGTACGCCACGCTGTTGCTGGGTTTGTGGTTAGCATGGCGGGTACTACGCATGCGGGGGATTTCGCTGACAATGCTGCGAACCGCGTGGCGTGGGGATATGCGCCGCCTGTTGGCACTTAACCGCGACATCATGCTGCGTTCGTTATTACTGCAACTGTGTTTCGCTTCGTTGACCATTCTGGGAGCCCGCATGGGCGGAGAGGTGGTGGCGGTGAATGCGGTGCTGATGAATCTACTGACCTTTACCGCCTATGCTCTGGATGGTTTTGCCTACGCGGTGGAAGCCCATTCCGGCCACGCCTATGGTGCGCGGGACGGGCGGCAACTCCGTAAAGTATGGCGTGCCGCCTGTCGGCAGGCTTGCCTGGTTGCCTGTGGTTTTGCCGTTATTTATCTGTTCGCCGGGCAGCAGATTGTGGCGGGCTTAACCTCGCTGCCGGAGTTGCGTGCGCTGGCAAATCATTATCTGCCCTGGCAGGTGGTGCTGCCCCTGGTGGGGGTTTGGTGCTATCTGCTGGATGGCATGTTTATCGGCGCCACCCGTGGCGCAGAAATGCGTAACAGCATGGCGGTAGCCGCAGTGGGCTACGGGCTGACGTTGTTCACCCTGCCGGTATTGGGCAACCACGGTTTATGGCTGGCTCTGGCGGTATTCCTGGCACTGCGCGGGGCTGCTTTGGGCTGGGTTTGGCACCGTCATAGCGTGCAAGGCACCTGGTTTTCATCCCCTAACTAGCGATACATAGGCCAGACTAGTTGATGATTCTGGATGGGTATTCACATTTGGTTACATGTGTTGAGGGCTGTTTTGCTTCGCTTGCTTACTGTTTTAACGGCGTTTTTTGCTATTGAGACTTTTCCTAACCCTATTTTATGCTGCTTTTCGGGTGCTTTTCGTGATGGGTGACTATAGTTAATCACGTGGCTGGCGAATTAAGCCCGCGCTTAATTGGCAACGGACGCATTAGATAACCTTAAATTTGACTCAGTTAAGTCCAGCCAGATTTATCTAAAACTGACAACCAAGAGTAACGGAGAGATTATGAACAAAGATCAAGCCGACGGTAACTGGAAGCAGTTTAAAGGTAAAGTGAAGGAAAAATGGGGCAAGCTGACCGATGACGATATCACCGTGATCGAAGGGAAACGCGAACAGCTGGTCGGTAAAATCCAGGAACGCTATGGCTACCAGAAAGAGGCAGCCGAAAAAGAAGTCAAAGCCTGGGAAGAACACAGCAAGTATCGTTGGTAGCGCGATGAGCCGCTGAGTATTGCGGCGCTACGACACCATCCGGCCTGGCAGATTTCCCCCCTGCCACGGCCACGGGAACAAGGATGTACCCGCTCCCTCCTGCAACCCAATCCGCTTATTTTTTCTTCACCACAATGCTGTGGTCATGATCGCAATCGTGTTGGTTTTCACAATTTTCTACCACCACACAGGCAGAACACAGACCGTGGGCTTCCACTACGCTGTGGCGCAGCACAAACCCTGATTCTTGAGCCAGTTTCTGCAAGGTTTCTTCCACCCCTTCGGTAGTACGCTCCGTGACCTGTCCGCAGCGATCGCAGATAAACAGGGCGGAGGTATGCATTGGCTGTTCGAAGTGGTGGCACAGCACATAGCTGTTTGCCGATTCAACGCGGTGGATAAATCCCTGTTCCAGCAAGAAATCCAGTGCACGATAGACCGTAGGTGGTTTGGCCTGCGGCTCTGCCACACGCAGTAAATCCAGCAAATCGTAAGCGCTGATGGCGCCGGGTTGCTCAGCCATCAGGCGTAACACTTCCAGCCGTTGCGGGGTCAGTCGCACGTTGCGTTGCTGACAGAGTTGTTCAGCCTGCGCGAGCAGCTTTTCCTGGTTGGTTGAGTTCATGGCAATTATCCGGCTATGCAAAGAAGCCGATTTTATCATGTTTCAACGCAATCGCCGAGGGTTGCCCCGCTTTCCCTGGATAACGCAGCAAATCGGGCGATTTTGCGCAGCAAGACTAGGCACAATGAGATGTGGATCACGATTTGCCGCTTTATGTCATAGGCTCCACTCGGGCACGGCGGTATAACCCGTAAGGTGTCAAACCTTTCAGGAGCCTGGGATGTCAGAAAGAGAGAAATTGCTGCGTGGTGAGGTATATAACAGCCGTGATGATGAGCTGATTGCCATGTACCATCGGGCGAGGAGCCTGACTAAACAGCTCGCAGCATTGGACTCACCTCAGTCTGAAGAGAAACAGCGTCTGTTGCGTGAGTTGTTTGCAGCATGGGGTGATGACAGCTGGATTGAATTACCGTTCTGGTGCGACTATGGCCAGCATATCAGCATTGGCAGGAATTGCTTTATCAACGTCAATGCGGTGTTTCTTGACTGCAACACCATCACCATTGGTGATAACACGCTGATTGGCCCAAACGCGCAAATCTACACGCCAAGCCACCCGCTCAAGGCCAGCGAGCGGTTTACCGGCAATGCCGATTTTCCGTTCCATACCTCAGCCAAGCCGGTGGTGATTGGCAGTAACGTCTGGATTGGCGGCAACGTGGTGATCCTGCCTGGCGTCACCATTGGTGATGGCACTACCATCGGCGCAGGCAGCGTGGTGACCGAGGATATTCCGGCTAACGTGTTGGCGCTTGGGCAGCCGTGTCGCGTGATCCGACAATTGGAATAGGGCCGAGAGAAAACGTTACCGCTCTGAGATCCTAATCAGAATGAACGACGGTTTCCCCAAGACCGTCGATTGCCGTTATAATAGCCATTTGCGGCATCGGCACAACGCGCTGATTGTCGAGTCCCGGACTTATCAGGTAGCCAGTAACTCAGCATGACGAAAGATATTAATAATACCCAATACGCCGCCAATCGTTTTTCCATTGCCCCTATGCTGGACTGGACCGATCGCCATTGCCGTTACTTCCATCGCCTGCTGAGTAAGGAAACGCTGCTGTACACCGAAATGGTGACCACCGGCGCGATCATCCACGGTAAAGGTGACTACCTGGCATACAGCGAGGAAGAGCACCCCGTGGCTTTGCAGCTAGGGGGCAGCGATCCGGCAGCACTGGCGCACTGTGCCAAACTGGCGGAACAGCGTGGCTATGACGAGATCAACCTTAATGTCGGTTGCCCGTCGGATCGGGTACAAAACGGCATGTTTGGTGCTTGTCTGATGGGGCAGGCGACCTTGGTGGCCGACTGTATCAAGGCGATGCGCGACGTGGTGTCGATCCCGGTGACGGTAAAAACCCGTATTGGCATTGATGATCAGGACAGCTATGAGTTCCTGTGCGATTTTATCTCTACCGTTGCCGGGCGTGGGGAATGCGATATGTTCACCATTCATGCCCGTAAAGCCTGGCTTTCCGGCCTGAGCCCGAAAGAAAACCGTGAAGTCCCTCCGTTGGACTATCCGCGTGTTTATCAGTTGAAACGTGACTTCCCGGCGTTGACCATTGCGATCAACGGCGGCGTGAAAACGCTGGAAGAAGCCCAACAGCACCTGCAGCATCTGGACGGTGTGATGATGGGGCGCGAGGCGTACCAAAATCCTGGCATTCTGGCGCGGGTGGACAGCGAGATTTTCGGCCGCCAGAGCGAGGTGATGGACAGCGTGGCGATTATCGAATCGCTGTATCCGTACATCGAGCGCGAGCTAGCGAACGGAACCTATCTGGGTCACATCACTCGCCATATTCTTGGCCTGTTCCAGGGCATTCCTGGCGCGCGGCAGTGGCGCCGCCATCTGAGTGAAAATGCCCATAAGCCAGGGGCCGATGTGCGCACCGTCGAACAGGCTTTGGCATTGGTGCGCTCACCTCGCACTGAAATGGCATAATCGGCAAAAAATTTGACTAAAAGTTGGTTTTTTTGACCAATGGCGCCACCGGTTGTGGCGCTATTTTTATATAATTTCAATAAGTTATCATTGACTTCAAGTTGGCACGTTTCTTGTAAAGAACAAGACAGACCTATTGTTTTGCCAAGGAGCAACCCATGTTAGAACTGTTCTTTCTGATCGGCTTTGTCGCCATGCTGCTGGTAACGGGTATTTCACTGCTGGGCGTGATGGCTGCGTTATTTGTGGCCGCGGCTTTTATGCTGCTGGGCGGGCTGTTTGCCATGGTGTTTAAACTGCTGCCGTGGCTGATCCTGGCGGTGGTTGGCGTGTGGATATACCGTTCTATGCAGAAACCACAGATACGGCGCTATTAATATTTTTTGCCTAAATATCAGTCAGTCACGCTGAAACTCACTAGGCAGATTGCTTGCCAGTGTGGCGGGGATCACAGCTTGATGTTTTAAAAGCGAATGCGGCACATTAATCATATTTTTTACTTATCGAGGCTGCTAGGATGGCTCTGCAGCAGTGATGCTAATCATTTTCATCACCGCGAGAGCTGACAAGAGTGTTGCTTGAAGCAACCCCCATCTCTGGCGGACTCTGCTCTACCCCTACAAAGCGCTGTAAACTAGAAAGGGCCCCTTATAGGGCCCTTTCTTTTTGCTGCTACAGGCCAGGGATCAGCAGGCTGGAACCGCTGGTCTGGCCGCTTTCCAGGACCTGGTGTGCCCTCTGGGCATCTGCCAATGCAAACTTCTGTGTCGCTTTCACATCAACTTTAATCGCACCGCTGCCAATCAGCGAAAACAGCTCGTTACTGGCAAACTGCAATTCCTGACGGTTGGTGATGTAACCATTGAGCGAAGGGCGGGTGACGTAAAGTGAGCCTTTCTGATTGAGTAACGCCAGATCGACACCGGTAACCGGGCCAGAGGCATTACCAAAGCTTACCATCAGCCCGCGGCGCTTCAGGCTGTTCAATGAGTCCTGCCAGGTACTTTGCCCTACGGAGTCATAGACCACGTTAACCTTTTCGCCGTTGGTCAGTTCAGCTACGCGCTGTGCGATGTTTTCCTGGCGATAGTTGATGGTGGCCCAGGCGCCGGCACGCAATGCCTGCTCGGCTTTCTCGTCAGAACTCACGCTGCCGATCAGTTTGGCACCCAACGCTTTGGCCCACTGGCAGGCGATCAGCCCAACCCCCCCGGCGGCGGCATGGAACAGGAATACCTCGCCCGGCTTGATCTCATAGGTTTGTCGCAGCAGATAATGTACGGTCACCCCTTTGAGGAACGAGGCAGCACCCTGTTCGAAAGTGAGGTTATCCGGCAGGATAGCTACCTTTTCCAGCGGGACGTTGTGAACTTCGCTGTAGGCACCGAGTGCGGACTGGGCATAAACCACGCGATCGCCCGGTTTGACCGCGCTGACACCTGCCCCGACCTTGATGACTACCCCAGCCGCTTCGGTACCTAACCCGCTAGGGAAGTTTGCCGGTGGGTACAGGCCGCTACGTACGTAGGTATCGATATAGTTGATACCGATCGCCTTGTTCTCGACCTGAACCTCCCCCGCAGCGGGATCGACAGGAGTAAAATCAACATACTGCAGCACTTCTGGGCCGCCGGTGGCGGAGAATTGGATGCGTTTTGACATGTCGCTACCTCGTTTAAATGGCTGTTTTCACCCTACGCTTATCAGCCCACACTATCTAGCTCGTTGCGCAGTGATTAATCCTTTTTTGCGCAGGGAATCATGACTGAAAATCACGTATACTCTTGCGTCAGCTACCCCCATTCGCAACTGAATAAAGAATAGGCTTCATGGCAGGCAAAAAACCAACCAACAAGACAAACACGTACGAACCCAGAGACCGCCAGATGGAAGGGCTGAAGATGCCGCCACATTCGCTGGAGGCGGAGCAGTCCGTGTTGGGCGGTTTGATGCTGGATAACGAACGCTGGGATAACGTGGCGGAGCGCGTGGTCGCCAACGACTTCTTCAGCCGTCCACACCGCCTGATCTTTACCGAAATGCAGCGTCTGCTGGAGATGAGCCGGCCCATCGACCTGATCACGCTGTCCGAATCGTTGGAACAGAGAGGCGATCTGGAAACGGTGGGCGGTTTTGCCTATCTGGCAGAATTATCGAAAAACACCCCAAGTGCGGCCAACATTGGTGCATATGCCGACATCGTACGTGAACGTGCGGTAGTTCGTGAAATGATCTCCGTCGCCAACGAAATCGCCGATGCGGGTTACGATCCGCAAGGGCGCAGTAGCGAAGATCTGCTCGATCTGGCGGAATCCCGGGTATTTCAGATCGCGGAAAACCGTGCCAGCAAAGATGAAGGCCCCAAAGGTATCGAACGTATTCTGGAAGATACCGTCGCCCGCATTGAACAGCTCTATCAGCAGCCGCACGACGGTGTTACCGGCGTAGACACCGGCTATCACGATCTCAACAAGAAAACCGCCGGTCTGCAAAAGTCTGACCTGATCATCGTCGCGGCCCGTCCGGCAATGGGTAAAACCACCTTCGCGATGAACCTGTGCGAACATGCCGCGATGACGCAGGATAAACCGGTGCTGATCTTCAGCCTGGAGATGCCCTGCAACCAGATTATGATGCGTATGCTGGCCTCGCTGTCGCGCGTGGATCAGACCCGTATCCGTACCGGCCAACTGGATGACGAGGATTGGGCGCGGATCTCGAGCACCATGGGGATCCTGCTGGAGAAGCGCAATATGTATATTGACGACTCCTCTGGCCTGACGCCTACCGAAGTGCGCTCCCGCGCGCGGCGTATTTTCCGTGAACATGACGGGATCAGCCTGATCATGATCGACTACCTGCAGTTGATGCGCGTGCCGTCACTCTCCGACAACCGTACCTTGGAGATTGCTGAAATTTCCCGCTCGCTCAAAGCGTTGGCGAAAGAGCTGCAGGTGCCGGTGGTGGCACTGTCGCAGTTGAACCGTAGCCTGGAACAGCGCGCCGATAAGCGCCCGGTTAACTCCGACCTGCGTGAATCTGGCTCCATCGAGCAGGATGCCGACCTGATTATGTTCATCTACCGTGATGAGGTTTATCACGAGAACAGCGATCTGAAAGGGATTGCCGAAATTATTCTGGGTAAGCAGCGTAACGGCCCGATTGGTACCGTACGCCTGACCTTTAACGGCCAGTGGTCACGCTTCGATAACTATGCGGGGCCACAATATGATGACGAATAATCAGCTAAGGAATTGAAATGAAAGCGGCAACTGCTGTTATCGATCGCCGCGCCCTGCGACACAACCTGCAACAGATCCGTCGCCTGGCGCCGCAAAGCCGCCTGATTGCCGTGGTGAAAGCCAACGCCTATGGACATGGCCTGTTGGAAACGGCTCATACCTTGCAAGATGCCGACTGTTACGGCGTAGCGCGTATCGGCGAAGCATTGATGCTGCGTGCCGGTGGCATCGTTAAACCGATCCTGCTGCTGGAAGGTTTTTTCTGTGCTGAAGATTTGCCCGCGCTGGTGGCGAATAATATCGAAACCGCCGTTCACAGCATCGAACAGCTTGAAGCGCTGGAGCAGGTTGAACTGGCGCACCCGGTATCGGTATGGATGAAGCTCGATAGCGGTATGCATCGTCTGGGCGTGCGTCCGGAACAGGCAGAGGCGTTCTACCAGCGTTTGAGCGCCTGTCGCAACGTGGTTCAGCCTGTCAATATCATGAGCCACTTCAGCCGCGCCGACGAGCCCTTGGTGGATGCTACCGAAAAGCAAATCAGCTGCTTTGAGCATTTCGCCAACGATAAGCCGGGCCTGAAGTCGATCGCGGCTTCCGGTGGGATCTTGCTGTGGCCACAGGCTCATCGTGACTGGGTACGCCCGGGGATTATCCTGTATGGCGTATCCCCGTTGGAGAAGCCCTACGCCGATCATTTTGGGCTGCAACCAGCCATGACGCTGAAATCCAGCCTGATCGCGGTGCGTGAGCATCGAGCTGGTGAACCGGTGGGCTACGGCGGGCTATGGGTGAGTGAACGAGATACCCGCCTGGGCGTAGTGGCGATGGGCTATGGCGACGGTTATCCACGCAGTGCGCCTTCTGGCACGCCGGTATGGCTGAACGGACGTGAAGTACCGATCGTCGGCCGCGTCTCCATGGATATGATTTCCGTCGATCTGGGGCCGGATGCCAGCGATAAGGTGGGTGATGAAGTGGTTTTGTGGGGCAATGAGCTGCCGGTTGAACGGGTGGCTGCCTTTAGCGGCATCAGCGCCTATGAGCTGATCACCAAGCTTACCCAGCGCGTCACGATGGAATATATAGGCGAGTAACTTCCCCAAGTCTCACACTACTGCGTAAGGGCGCCGCATGTGCGCCCGCTTAACGTATTAGGTGAGGAGGAGCTTTACTTCTTCACTGCCAGCCACTGGCCGATAATCTTCTGATACTCCCCGCTGGCCTTGCTCAAGTGCAGCCACTGATCGACATACAGCTTCCAACTCATATCATCACGCGGCAACATATAGGCCTTCTCACCGTACTGCATCGGCTTATCCGGGTTCACCGCACACAGCTTGGGATAACGTTTCTGCTGGTACAGGGCTTCGGAGGCATCGGTGATCATCACGTCGGCCTTGCGATCCACCAACTGTTGGAAAATGCCCATATTATCGTGGGACAGCGTCAGGTTGGCCTTGGGCAGATGAGCACGGACAAAGGCTTCGTTAGTGCCACCGGCAGGCTCGATCAGCCGCACCGCAGGTTTGTTAATCTGCTCAATGGTGCGGTATTTTTTCACGTCGGTACAACGTACCAGCGGGATCTTGCCGTCGGTATCAAGCCGCTCGGCAAAAAACACCTGCTTCTGGCGTTCCAGCGTCACTGAGATCCCCCCCATGGCGATATCACATTTCCCGGCCACGAAGTCAGGCGTCAGGGTTTTCCAGGTGGTTTTTACCCATTTCACTTTGGCCCCCAGACTGTTGGCCAGCGACTCGGCCATAGCGATATCAATGCCTTCGTAGCTGCCATCCTCTTTCAGGAAGGTGTAGGGCTTGTAATCGCCGGTGGTACAGACCGTCAGCGTTTTTTGCTGCAATACCTTGTCCAGATTGGATTGTGCGTTGGCGCTCCCGGTGGCGACCAGCAAGGCGAGAGGCAATAGTTTTTTCATCAAATTTCCTTTTCATGTCGACAAATACATTTGTGGTTTTATGCGCGGTTTTGCCGTTAATTGTTGTTGGTTTGCGTAATTTGGCCGTTTTTTATGCCATTTCTGAGCAAGGAAGCTGGCTTTGCTGCTATGTCTCTCACAACCCGCCAGCACCGATGGTTGCAAGGCTAAAAAAGCTGCTAGTCTGTAGCGTCAATATTTATTAACACATTTTACAGGTGGCTATGTACAACATTGACGATTTTGATATGAAAATCCTGACGCTGTTACAGGCCAATGGCCGTCTGACCAATCAGGAACTGAGCGAACTGGTCGGGCTTTCGGCCTCGCAATGCTCGCGCCGCCGTATCAGCCTGGAGCAGGCCCAGTTGATCAAAGGGTATCACGCCAGGTTGGCACCGGAGGCGATGGGATTAGGACTGGTGGGGCTGATAGAGGTAAGCCTGCTGACCCATACCCAAGAGCAGATCGACAGTTTCCATCAGATGCTGGCAGAAGTGGACGCAATTGTTGACGTTTATAAAACTACCGGCGATGCCGACTACCTGCTGAAAGTGGCGGTAGCAGACCTGCCAGCGTTAAGTGAGTTTATCAGCCAGAAGCTTTCCCGCCATAAAAGCGTCGGGCATATCAAAACGGCGGTGGTGCTGGAACGGATCAAAGAAAACGGTTTGCTTCCGGTGACCAGATAAAGCTAAAACCCAACGCCGATTTGTGGCTATATTAGGGACTGTGCCCGAACAACCAAAATCAGGAGAACCAACCCGTGTTCCAGAATGTTGAAGCCTATGCAGGTGACCCGATCCTGTCGCTGATGGAAAAATTCAAAAAAGATCCCCGTGCGCACAAGGTGAACCTGAGTATTGGCCTTTACTACAATGAGCAAGGCATCATCCCACAGATGAAGGCCGTTGCCGCTGCTGAAGCCCAACTTAACAGCGTTGAACAGGGGGCCTCGGTCTACCTGCCGATGGAAGGCCTACAGCCTTACCGTAGCGCAATCCAGCAACTGTTATTTGGTGCTGAACACCCCATGCTGCAACAAGGGCGCATTGCCACCGTTCAAACCGTGGGCGGTTCTGGTGCGTTGAAAGTGGGGGCTGACTTCCTGAAAAGCTATTTCCCGGACTCTCAGGTTTGGGTCAGCGATCCGACTTGGGAAAACCACGTGGCCATCTTTGGTGGCGCCGGTTTCAAAGTGAATACTTACCCCTATTTCGACGGTGAAAAACTGGGGGTGAAATTTGATGCCATGCTGAGCACGCTGCAACAGCTGCCGGCCAAGAGCATTGCCCTGCTGCATCCTTGCTGTCATAACCCGACCGGTTCCGATCTCACCAATGCCCAGTGGGATCAGGTGGTTAACGTGATCGCCGAACGTGAACTGATCCCGTTCCTCGACATCGCCTATCAAGGCTTTGGCGGCGGAATGGATCAGGATGCCTACGCCATTCGCGCCATTGCTGCTGCCGGTTTGCCGTGCCTGGTGAGCAACTCATTCTCGAAAATCTTCTCACTGTACGGTGAGCGCGTGGGTGGGCTTTCTGTGGTGTGTGAAAGCAGCGAAGCCGCCGAGCGTGTGCTGGGGCAGCTGAAAGCGACCGTGCGCCGTAACTACTCCAGCCCACCGAACTTCGGTGCTCAGGTGGTGGCAAAAGTGCTGAACGATGCGCAGTTGAAAGCGCAATGGTTGGCCGAAGTGGAGTCCATGCGCAACCGTATTCTGGAGATGCGTAAAGCGCTGGTCGAAACGCTCAAGGGCGCGTTGCCACAGCGTAACTTCGATTACCTGCTCGAGCAGCGCGGCATGTTCAGCTACACCGGCTTCAGCGCGGCTCAGGTTGACCGGCTGCGTGAAGAGTTCGGTGTCTATCTGATCCACAGCGGTCGTATGTGTGTGGCGGGCCTGAACCACAATAACGTTCGTCAAGTGGCCGAGGCCTTTGCCGCGGTGCAGTAACGAGCTGAATGCATTGATTTTAGGGGCGATAGCGATATCGCCCCTTGTTGTTTCTGCGTGCTGGCGGTTGCCGCCAACTGGATAAAGAATATACTGACTGAGGGCGCTGAGATTTTTCTCATGCGCCATCAAGCCTTGCTTTCAGCGACCAGGCGCGGTTCTCTATCTGATTGGCAGGGTATCTGGCTGGTAACAGCATACTCACAGTGGTTCGCGCCGCATTGTGTCTTTCGGGAAATAACCCAATGAATAACTCAGCACTGCTGGAATACTGCATGGCGAAACCTGGCGCACACCAAAGCGATCAAAACCAATGGCAGGCCAGCCAGATCAAGGTGGGTGATGTCATGTTCGCTATGGTGTGTGAAGTGCAGGGTCGCCCAGCGTTGGCGATCAAAAGCAGCCCGGAGCTGGCGGAAAGCCTACGTGAGCAGCATCCGGAAATCGTCCCCTGCGAACATTTGAATAAAGCCCATTGGAACGCGGTATTTCTGGACGGCAACTTGCCCAATTCGCAGTTTTATCATTTGATCGACAGCTCATATCGTTTGGTGCTGGAAGGGTTGCCCGATCAGGTGCGCCAAGAGCTGCGCATTTGAATTTATAGGTGGCCAGGCCTGTTGGCTCAGAGTGGCGACAGGCCAGAGGACTACGCCCCCGATACCTATGGGGAAATTTTATTTTGTAGGCCAATATCGTTTACTGCGTTATTTAGTTCTGAGAAACAGGATTGGCAAGGTTTTTTTTTGGTTTAATTCCACTAATTAGTTTATTTTCTATTAATTGGTGCATATTTTAATATTGATAAAAATAGGGTGATAATTTATTTTCAATACACGGAGCTGTTAATTAAGAGAGTTCTCATTGGAATTTAAATTATGACTGTGTTATTAATGCGTCTATATCAATCTGCTTAAAGGCAAATAAGGATAAGGGATCCGTAGGGGAACCTACTAAAAGGAAATTTAATTATGAAACTGCATCATTCAATATTTCTCGTACTGCCACTGCTCGTTTATTCCTCATTATCATTGGCGGCGCCAAATTGTGCAATAAAAGAACAAAAACTGCGAGAGCAGCTCGAGTACGCGACGCGTTATGGCAATGTCCATCGTGTTGAGGGGCTGAATCGGGCCTTGGCCAATGTGCAGACCTACTGCCACGGTGGTTACAAAGGCCGTTATAATAGATACGATTATGCACCTGCCACTCAGCCGTTCGAATTCGATCGCCAGTATGATATTGCCAAGAAGCAACGTAAGGTAGAGAAAAGAAAACAAGAGCTATATGAAGCACAGCTCAAAGGCAAACCGAGCAAAATTGCTAAGCGACAGAGAAAATTAGCTGAGGCCGAATTTGAACTGAAGCAGGTGGAGTCATGGGGAAGGTAGCCTTGCCGATATGAGTATATTTTAGCTGCAGATAAATAATGCTGAATTTGGGTGGTGAGAGTTATTTCACCACTGCGCGGCACTTACATATCCGTGTGATAGTTAAAACCCCAAATCCGCTCCTGCCATTCTAAGGTGGAAACTTATTGCTGTCCCTAGGTTGCGCCGTAATAACGGCCAACATGCCGAGCTTGGTGTTCGGCATGTTGGCCACGGTGTTATCTCTGCAACATCGGTTTCAGGAACCGCGCGGTATGAGACTCTTTACAGTTGGCCACGGTTTCCGGCGTGCCGGACACCAGGATCTCACCGCCGCCGCTGCCGCCTTCCGGCCCCAGATCGACGATCCAGTCCGCCGTCTTGATGACGTCCAGGTTGTGTTCAATCACCACGATGGTGTTGCCCTGATCGCGTAACTGATGCAGTACCGCCAGCAACTGCTGGATATCGGCGAAGTGTAGGCCAGTAGTAGGCTCATCGAGGATATACAGCGTCTGACCAGTACCCCGCTTCGACAGCTCACGCGCCAGTTTCACACGCTGCGCCTCACCACCGGAAAGGGTGGTGGCAGACTGCCCGAGACGGATATAGGAAAGCCCAACCTCCATCAACGTTTGCAGCTTACGCGCCAAGGCGGGCACGGCATCGAAGAAGTCACGGGCTTCCTCAATGGTCATTTCCAGCACTTCGTGGATGTTTTTACCCTTGTACTTCACTTCCAACGTTTCGCGGTTATAGCGTTTGCCTTTGCACTGGTCGCAAGGCACGTAGATATCCGGCAGGAAGTGCATCTCAACCTTGATCACGCCGTCGCCCTGGCAGGCTTCGCAGCGGCCGCCCTTGACGTTAAAGCTGAAACGGCCCGGCGTGTAGCCACGGGTACGGGATTCAGGTACCCCGGCAAACAGTTCACGCACCGGGGTGAAGATCCCGGTATAGGTGGCCGGGTTAGAGCGTGGCGTACGGCCAATGGGGCTCTGATCGATATCGATCACCTTGTCGAAATGTTCCAGGCCGGTCACTTCGCGGTAAGGAGCCGCTTCGGCAATGGTTGCACCGTTGAGCTGGCGTTGGGCGATCGGGAACAGCGTATCGTTGATCAGCGTCGACTTGCCGGAACCGGAAACGCCGGTAATGCAGGTAAACAGCCCGACAGGCAGCGTAAGCGTCACGTCTTTCAGGTTGTTGCCGCGTGCGCCGCTGAGTTTCAGCACTTTGGTCGGATCCGCGGGCACGCGTTCGGCCGGAATGGCGATTGAGCGCTTGCCGCTAAGGAACTGGCCGGTCAGTGAATCCGGTTGGGCCATGATGTCATCGACGGTGCCTTCCGCTACCACCTGGCCGCCGTGAACACCGGCACCAGGGCCGATATCGATCACGTGGTCGGCTGCGCGGATCGCGTCTTCATCGTGTTCTACCACGATCACCGTGTTACCCAGGTTACGCAGGTGGATCAGGGTTTCCAGCAAGCGTTCGTTATCGCGCTGGTGCAGGCCAATAGATGGCTCATCCAGCACGTACATCACGCCTACCAGACCAGCACCGATCTGGCTTGCCAGGCGAATACGCTGGGCTTCACCGCCGGACAGCGTTTCCGCAGAGCGTGACAGTGAAAGGTAGTTCAGCCCGACGTTAACCAGGAACTTCAGACGATCGCCGATCTCTTTCAACACCTTCTCGGCGATCTGGGCACGTTGACCGCTCAGCTTCATATTCTGGAAGAAGGTCATGGCATGGCCGATGCTGAGCTCAGAGATCTCCGGCAGCGTAGTATCTTCCACGAACACGTTACGGGCTTCTTCACGCAGGCGGGTGCCACGGCACGAGGCGCAAGGACGGTTGCTGATAAATTTGGCCAGCTCTTCACGCACCGCGCTGGATTCGGTTTCTTTGTAGCGGCGCTCCATATTATGCAGCACGCCTTCAAACGGATGGCGGCGCACGGTGGTGTCACCGCGATCGTTGATGTATTTGAATTCGATCGACTCTTTGCCCGAACCGCTCAGTACCGCTTTCTGCACGTTGGCATCCAGGCTGCTGAACGGGGCTTCCACATCAAAGCTATAGTGCTCCGCCAGCGAGCGCAGCATCTGGAAATAATAGAAATTACGGCGGTCCCAACCGCGGATAGCCCCACCGGCCAGAGAAAGCTCGGGGTTCTGAACCACACGCTCAGGATCGAAGAACTGCTGCACGCCCAGTCCGTCACAGGTTGGGCAGGCGCCGGCCGGGTTGTTGAACGAGAACAGCCGGGGTTCCAGCTCGCGCATGCTGTAGCCGCAGATGGGGCAGGCAAAGTTGGCGGAGAACAGCAGTTCATCGGCCTTTTCGTCATCCATATCGGCGACCACGGCGGTACCGCCGGACAGTTCCAATGCGGTTTCAAACGATTCGGCCAAACGCTGTGCCAGATCGTCACGCACTTTGAAACGGTCCACTACCACTTCAATAGTGTGTTTCTTTTGCAGCTCCAGTTTTGGCGGATCGGAGAGATCGCACACTTCACCGTCGATACGCGCGCGGATATAGCCCTGGGTTGCCAGGTTTTCCAGCGTTTTGGTGTGTTCGCCCTTACGATCTTTCACCACCGGGGCCAACAGCATCAGGCGTTTGCCTTCCGGCTGGTTGAGCACGTTATCCACCATCTGGCTGACGGTTTGTGCTGCCAGCGGAACGTGGTGATCCGGACAACGCGGTTCGCCGACGCGGGCAAACAGCAGGCGCAGGTAATCGTGGATCTCGGTGATGGTCCCGACCGTGGAGCGCGGGTTATGCGAGGTCGATTTCTGTTCGATGGAGATCGCCGGGGACAGACCTTCAATATGGTCGACGTCCGGTTTTTCCATCAGCGAAAGAAACTGGCGAGCGTAGGCAGAGAGCGACTCAACGTAGCGCCGCTGCCCCTCGGCATACAGGGTATCAAAAGCCAGTGAGGACTTGCCTGAACCTGATAAACCGGTGACGACGATCAGCTTGTCGCGCGGGATAATCAGGTTGATGTTTTTGAGATTGTGGGTTCGAGCACCACGAACTTCGATATTGTCCATTTACACTTCCCGTCTTGATGATACACCGCGCCTGTCTGCGTTCTTTTGTGGGCGATTATGTGATCTATTGCGCAAAAAAACGGCTCGGCCAGTACGAAACGCATAATTATGGCACAAAAAAACCTGAATGAATATCCAGTATACGAATGCAACAAGGTCGATCGCCGGGACATTTTTGGAAGGCACTTCGCAGGTATAATCTAAGCAGGTGGCATGCTACAATTTGTGGTTTAGACTATCCAAAATGTGGTCTGAATCCACTTAAATGACTCATCGGGAGATCGAACATGGCCAGCAGAGGCGTAAACAAAGTAATTTTGGTCGGGAATCTGGGTCAAGACCCTGAGGTCCGTTACATGCCTAATGGCGGCGCAGTTGCCAACATTACCCTGGCGACCTCCGAGAGCTGGCGTGACAAGGCTACTGGCGAGCAGAAAGAAAAAACGGAATGGCACCGCGTGGTGTTGTTCGGCAAGCTGGCAGAAGTGGCGGGTGAATACCTGCGTAAAGGTTCCCAGGTTTACATCGAGGGTGCATTGCAGACCCGTAAATGGACCGATCAGGCGGGCGTAGAAAAATACACCACCGAAATCGTGGTCAACGTGGGTGGCACCATGCAGATGTTGGGCGGCCGCCAAGGTGGTGGTGCTCCAGCAGGCGGCGGCGCTCCAGCGGGTGGCCAGCAGGGCGGTTGGGGTCAACCTCAGCAGCCACAGGGTGGCAACCAGTTCAGCGGTGGTCAACAGCAGCAGGCTCGCCCAGCGCAAAACAGCGCACCAGCGGCCAGCAACGAACCGCCAATGGACTTTGACGACGATATTCCGTTCTGATTGCGCCGTTTTGTTGAAAAATACCAGCAGCCTTTGGCTGCTGGTATTTCAGTGTTAGCCACATCGCCATCTATCTCTTCGAGTTCAACTTGCTTACCTAAATGCTCTCACCGCGCGCTCGTTTAATGTCTTGGTAAGCTGCGTTTGCCTCGGGGTCATCTGCTTTATAAACGATATCGGGCAAACTTGTCCTATTTCGACCATCCAGCCCAGATAGTGACATTAAGTGTTGCAGTAGATCCTTGTGTCGAGTCTTGGAGCAAAAAGGAAGGAGATAGTTATCGAGATGTTTTCCTTGAGGATTCTCAATCTCTAATGTGAGTGCTTTTAGGTAAGCATTTTTTTGTGATGCGCCCCAGTCAATCGAAAAGCCAGCTCGGTGGCAAAGTTCGCTATGAACCAGCAGCATTGTTCTGCCGTTTCCATCAAGAAAAGGATGGCCCCAGGCAAAGATACCCATCACCGTTCCCGGTTGTCGCCTTAGGATGGCAGCATCGTTGCCCTTGGATAAGCCCCACTCGATTGCGTGTTGGCAACGCTCGGAGACTTCGAATTGTATTCGCTTGCCTTTGCTCACCAATCGGCCGACCCCTAACATTAGCCTATCCTGACCGGCCCAAGGGTAAAACTCGCCGAAAAGTAAGCGATGAACTTGCAGGAAATTCGAATAGGTGAGTTTACCTTTGATCGCGTGAAGATATGAGAGCGCCTCTTCAAGATTGGCTTCGAAGAATACATGTTCCTGACGTTTCAGCTCATCAAGATCTTTAATACCCTCAATGTTCCTGAGATATCCTGCCGTTTCATAGTCGCCGAACGGATCGAACATTTTTCACTTCCCTCATATAATTGGTCATTAGACGGGCAAGCTGTCGCCCGCTAATCAAGTCCTTTTTCTTCAGTGCGATAAGCAGCTTCTCTGTTATGTCGAGCTCTATTTCGTCACCGGCCAATCGAGTAACGGATTCGGCAAAGTCATCCAAGCCTGTACGTTGATATTGAATGCCATGTGCAGCGGCAAGTTTTTCGATAAACTTTCGTACACCTTTGGTTGGTAAATCATCGACATCTTGTGATAATAAATAATCCCCGTTAGATATTTTTTGATTATTACTATAGCGGATGGGGATCCCGTTTATTTCCAGCTTGCGTGAAACTCGCTGAGCGCCGATATCAACAATGCAAATATCTTGCCCGGCAATATGGTCTATTTTGATATCTTTGACCGGAGTGTCGAGTTTTTTAAATATCTCTTTGACTACTGTGATACAACGATCTGAATTGTATAGACCCTTATACTGCCGGTGCTCGTTTTTAACGTAAATACCTAAGCCAGGCTTAGTCAGGAAGCCGGAAGCAACCAGATCCCTCAGACTATCTGTGACTTGCGTACGTCCGCCAAGGGCTGAAAGCTCATGGCGCAAAACAATGCTGTCTGGGCTGTTTTCTAACGCTTTTATTAATTTGTCTTTGATTGACATCTCCACACTCCAGTGGTGTGTATATTTTGACCATTTTAGTGCTTTTTAAACCTTTTTTCAAGTTGACTTCAGTTCGTGAGGTCGTGGCCTACATTGGCTCAGCTAGGATGAGTGACTTTATTATTAAAATTTATTTGCAGCGTTCCAGGTCCTCTTGAAAGTACTGAAATATAATTCATCGGGTTTTACTCTATCTGATGATAAGAATATTATAGCGGCAGCGGGGATCTACAAACTGGTAATTAAGTACTTAACTAAACTGCCCCTTTTTAGTAGGAGCAGTTTGTCTAGGGCATTACGCTGAGAAGCCACCGTCAATCGTCAGGCTGGCACCGGTGATATATCCCGCCTCCGGCCCCGCCAGATAAGCCACAAAGCTGGCAATCTCTTCATCCTTACCATAACGGCCAACGGCCATCATCGGTTTCAACTGTTCGGCAAAATCGCCATCTGCCGGGTTCATATCGGTATCTACCGGGCCGGGCTGGACGTTATTGACGGTAATGCCGCGTGAACCCAGATCGCGAGCCATGCCCTTGGTTAAGCCGACCAGCGCCGACTTGCTCATGGCGTAGATCGCTCCACCGGCAAACGGCATACGCTCGGCGTTGGTGCTGCCGATATTGATAATGCGACCATTATCATTCATATGGCGGGCGGCCTCCTGGCTGGCAACAAATACGCTGCGGACGTTAACGGCCAGCGTGCGATCCAGATCTGCTAACGACAATTCCTCCAGGTTACCCATTGCCAGTACGCCCGCGTTATTCACCAGAATATCCAGCTTGCCGAAGCTGTTTACCGTCTGGCGTATAGCCTGTTGCAGAGCCTCTGCGTCGGCACTGTCTGCACGGATGGCAATGGCTTGACCGCCAGCCGCCGTAATGGCTTCAACCACCTCATCGGCTTTATCGGGGGAGGAAACGTAGGTGAATGCGACGGTAGCGCCTTCACGTGCCAGGCGTTTAACGATGGCGGCACCGATACCGCGTGAACCACCTTGGACAAAAGCTACTCGGCCAGACAGAAGTTGGGTTACCGACATGATATCTCTCCAAAAGTTGTAATGGTTATAAATAGCAACTGCAGTATCTGGGAAAACGCAGGCAGGGGATTGCCAAAATGGGCCATGTGCCGGTTGGCTGGCGGGGATGGGTTACATTATAGAGTAGTCTGGTTGTTCCGGTTTGTATTACCGGTTAAAACGCGAAAAGCCCCTTGCGGGGCTCATAATCTGACGATTAGTTAAAAATTTCTGCTGTGCCGTAAAGCTTGTTCTGGCCACCGGCGGAAACGATACGGTAAGAGTTGGCACCGGATGCGGCCGCTTTGCTTGCCAGTTCGGCTTCCAGAGCGCTCAGGTTGCTGGCACCGCTTACGGAAACCACACCGATTTTCTGTGAGTCGGCAGTTGGCTGGCTGGTGACCTGGTCAGCGGCAATGCTGGCGAAAGAAGCGGAAGTTAACAGTACAGCGGTAGCAAAAATTTTGATGCTTTTCATAATTCAATCCTCAGGGGTTTTGTTAGGTGAGAGGCCGTTGTCTCTCGATGTGTTGAATGATAGGCCACTTGGCGGTAATGGAAAATCGGAGAGTTTTGAGTATCTACATCAAATAAATTGAATTATACGTAGGGTTGGCGATAGTTGAAATCACAACTACCTTTTAACCTGGGCGTCAAGGGAGCGAATGTGATGACAACGAATCAGTTTATTGGCAGTTGGCCACTATCGGATTGATGAAGATAAACAGTGCGTCATTCATCGGGTCGAGGGGGGTTCGTTCCCCAACTGGCTGGGTAGCCAGCAGATCCGCTTCTACAGTTTCACTGGCGAGACACTCACATTACGCACCGTACCGTTGCAGCTGGATAACCGCGTGCAAATTGGCGAATTGGTGTGGCAACGGCTCCAGGCCGCTGAGGGAGAAAAATCATGATTATCGTGCATCATCTGAACAACTCGCGTTCGCAGCGCATTTTATGGTTTCTGGAGGAGCTCGGTGTTCCCTATCAGGTTCTGCGTTATCAACGCGATAAAACCACCATGCTGGCACCGCCCGAATTGAAAAAGATCCACCCGTTGGGCAAATCGCCGGTAGTGGTAGACGGCGATCTGACACTGGCCGAGTCGGGCGCCATTATTGAATACCTGCAGGAAGCCTATGACGCACAAGGGTTATTCACGCCCACGGATTTTCACGCTCGCCAGGAGTATCGCTATTGGCTGCACTATGCAGAAGGGTCGTTGATGCCGCTGCTGGTAATGAAACTGGTGTTTAGCCGTTTAGGACACCCGCCGATCCCATGGGTGATACGCCCGATTGCCGGGGCGATCGGTAAAGGGGTACAGAGAGAGTATCTGGATAAGCAGATTGTCACGCATCGCGATTATCTGGAGCAACACCTGAATAAAAGTACCTGGTTTGTAGGCAATGAATTCAGCGCTGCGGATATCCAGATGAGTTTCCCTGTGGAGGCGCTAGCTGGGCGAGGCGGGCTGGAGGGGTGCCCGAAACTGCAAGACTACCTGCAACGCATTCACGCGCGTCCTGCATATCAACGGGCTCTGGAACAGGGGGGGCCGTTTAGCGTGCTGGGGTGAAGGCTTGAACTATACTCGATAGGGTCACTTTCATAGGAGGTAGCCCATGGCTACGCAAATTTTTGTTAACCTGCCCGTCAGCAATTTGCCCGCTTCTATCGAGTTCTTCCGCCAACTGGGGTTTATCTTCAACCCGCAGTTTACCGATGACACTGCCGCCTGCATGGTCGTGAGTGAGAGTATTTACGTGATGTTGCTGACTCACGAGAAATTCCAACTGTTTACCCCCAATCCCGTCAGCGATGCCAACAAAGCGACGGAAGTGCTGATTTGCCTGTCGCAACCCAGCCGTGCTGCGGTAGACGCGTTGGTACGCAAAGCCATTGCCGCCGGTGGCAATACCTATAATCAGCCACAGGATTACGGCACTATGTATGGCCATGGCTTCCAGGATTTGGACGGTCATATCTGGGAGTTGATGTACATGGATGAGCAGGCGATGCAATCGCAATAATCTTTTCCGCCCCAAGCTGTCGGGGCGATCTCTCCTCTTCAAGTCGTAATGTGATAAACCTCACATCTTCAACAATGAGCGATCCCAATACGTTTTCGCATAAATTGTCGCGATCTTTAGTTGATCAGACGGCATAGAAGGCTAGATAATCGTTTGCCTTGAAAATCCCACCCGGTAGCGTTTGGGATTTTTGGGGATAAGACCATCATAAATCACCCGCTGCATGCGATGAGAGTTAAACGTTTGCCTTTTACACGGCGTCTGTTGCCGCGTTCCTGAAGGGTAAGGAAGCGAACGTGACGGAAACGGTTTCGTAATGACCATGCATCAGTGGGATAACAAGCCACTTCATCCAGGCTGGCAGCAATGAAAAACAGGGGACAGCAACATGTCGAATTCTCAAGCAAATAACGCCGTGACACCCAAAGGCGGGCTTGATGCGTATTTTAAACTTACAGCACGGGGTACCAACGTGCGTCAGGAAGTGGTGGCAGGGTTAACCACCTTCCTGGCGATGGTCTACTCGGTGATCGTGGTTCCCAGCATGCTGGGTAAAGCCGGTTTCCCACCGACTGCGGTATTCGTTGCCACCTGCCTGGTTGCCGGTTTGGGGTCGTTGCTGATGGGCTTGTGGGCCAACCTGCCGATGGCGATTGGTTGTGCCATTTCACTGACGGCGTTCACCGCCTTTAGTCTGGTGCTGGGTCAGCAGATCAGCATTCCCGTGGCGCTGGGCGCGGTATTCCTGATGGGGATCCTGTTTACCATTATCTCGATTACCGGTATCCGTTCCTGGATCCTGCGTAACCTGCCAATGGGAGTAGCGCACGGCACCGGCATTGGTATCGGTCTGTTCCTGCTGTTGATCGCGGCTAACGGTGTCGGCCTGGTGGTGAAAAATCCGCTGGATGGTTTGCCTGTAGCGCTGGGAGCATTTACCTCGTTTCCGGTGGTGATGACGTTAATCGGCTTGGCGGTGATCTTCGGCCTGGAAAAACTGCGTGTACCTGGCGGCATCTTGCTGGTCATTATTGCCATTTCGGTTATCGGCCTGATTTTCGACCCGGCGGTGAAATACCAAGGGTTGTTCGCCATGCCTAGCCTGGCGGGGCCGGATGGCAAATCGCTGATCTTCAGCCTGGATATCATGGGGGCGTTACAGCCGGTGGTGTTGCCAAGCGTGTTGGCATTGGTAATGACTGCGGTGTTTGACGCCACTGGCACCATCCGTGCGGTCGCCGGGCAGGCCAATCTGCTGGATAAAGATGGCCAGATCATTAACGGTGGCAAAGCGCTGACCTCTGATTCCCTGAGCAGCATTTTCTCCGGGCTGGTTGGGGCTGCACCTGCCGCGGTTTATATCGAATCTGCCGCAGGTACGGCGGCGGGCGGTAAAACCGGCCTGACGGCCACCGTGGTTGGGCTGTTATTCCTGCTGATCCTGTTCCTGTCGCCGCTGTCCTATCTGGTGCCAGTGTACGCTACCGCTCCTGCGCTGATGTACGTTGGCCTGCTGATGTTGAGCAACGTCACCAAGCTGGATTTCGACGACTTTGTCGACGCCATGGCCGGTTTGCTGTGCGCGGTGTTTATCGTGCTGACCTGTAACATTGTGACGGGCATCATGCTGGGCTTCAGCTCGCTGGTGATTGGCCGCGTGTTCTCCGGTGAATGGCGTAGGCTGAACATCGGTACCGTGTTAATCGCGGTGGCGCTGGTGGCATTCTATGCGGGTGGTTGGGCAATTTAAGCCTTTCTTCTACGGGGCCATCCTCTGGCCCCGTCGTTCATTTCCTTAAGACTATTCTTCCCCTTTTCTGCGACGTGTTTTGAAAGGCACAACAAGCTTTATAACTGAGAAAAAAAGTGATCTACTATTCGGACACTGTTACCCGCGCGCTTTGGTGATCTGAACTTAAGAGTCTAAGGAAAGCATGGAAATATTTTTTACAATCCTCATTTTGATCCTGGTGGTCTCCCTGTCTGGGGTGGTAACACGCATGTTGCCGTTCCAGATCCCGTTACCCTTGATGCAAATTGCCATTGGGGCCTTGCTGGCCTGGCCGCATTTCGGGTTGCACGTTGATTTTGACCCCGAACTGTTTTTAGTGCTGTTTATTCCACCGTTGCTGTTTGCCGACGGATGGAAAACGCCTACCCGTGAATTCTTGCACCACGGGCGTGAAATCCTGGGGTTGGCCCTGGTGTTGGTGTTGATCACCGTTGTCGGCGTGGGTTATCTCATTTACCTGATGGTACCAGGGATCCCGCTGGTCGCCGCGTTTGCGCTGGCGGCAGTATTGTCTCCTACCGATGCCGTGGCTCTGGGCGGTATCGTCGGTAAAGGGCGTATCCCAAGAAGTATCATGAGTGTGCTGGAAGGTGAGGCGTTGATGAATGACGCTTCTGGCCTGGTATCGTTAAAATTTGCCATCGCGGTGGCAATGGGGACCATGGTGTTTACCGTCGGTGGCGCCACTATGGAGTTCCTGAAGGTGGCAATCGGTGGCCTGCTGGCCGGTGTGGCGGTGACGTGGACCTACAGTAAATCGCTGCGCGTGATGAGCCGTTGGAGCGGAGACGATCCGGCCACGCAGATTGTGCTGCTGTTGCTGTTACCCTTTGCCTCCTATTTGATTGCCGAACATATCGGCGTGTCCGGCATCCTGGCTGCCGTCGCGGCGGGGATGACCATCAGCCAGTCTGGCGTGATCCGTAACGCACCGCTGGCCATGCGTTTGCGCGCTAACAGCGTCTGGGCGATGCTGGAGTTCGTGTTCAACGGCATGGTGTTCATCATGTTGGGGCTGCAACTGCCGGGGATCTTGGAAACCTCGATTGTGCAGGCTGAACTGGATCCGACTATCGAGACCTGGTATCTGTTCACCGACGTGGCGATTATCTACGCCGCGCTGCTGGTGCTGCGTTTCAGCTGGCTGTGGGTAATGAAAAAGGCCAGTAATCGCTTTATGAAAAAGCGCCCTCTACAGTTTGGCGATTACAGCATACGTGAGCTGTGGGTTGCTTCTTTCGCTGGCGTGCGTGGGGCGATTACGCTGGCTGGTGTGCTCTCTATCCCGCTGTTACTTAGCGATGGCACCGCCTTCCCGGCGCGCTATCAGCTGGTGTTTATCGCCGCCGGGGTGATCTTGCTGTCACTGATCGTTGGCGTACTGGCGTTGCCGTTATTGCTGCGCGGGGTGCATGTCGCAGACAAGAGCGCCAGCAAGACCGAAGAGCGCATGGCGATTGCCATGGCTGCCGAGGTGGCGATTGAGAGCATCAACAAGATGGAAGAGCGGCTGGTGGCCGACACCGAGGAAAACCTCGATCCGCAGGTGCTCAAAGAGGTCAGTTCCAGGGTGACCGGAATGTTGCGGCGGCGTATTGCCAGTAAAGACGATATCGAAAATGCGCTGGCGTTGGAAAATCTCGAGCGGCGTTTTCGTTTGACCGCCTTGCGGGCGGAGCGTGGTGAGCTTTATCACCTACGCGCTACGCAAAAAATCAGCAACGAGACGCTGCAAAAACTGCTGCACGATCTCGATCTGCTGGAAGCCTTACTGGTTGAGCGAGAAGGCTAACCACATCTTTACGGGGGCCGCTATGCGGCCCCTATCTTATTCAGCCAAGGCTTCGGCATCTCGATCCCCTTGCGCTTTACTCTCCTTGCTTTGGATCAGCTTCAACGCCAGATACAGATCGGGAACCAGGATCAGTTTATTCTCCTTGCTGCCGGAGCGATCCAGGCGAAACCAGCGTGTCAGCTCGGTACGGCGGCCTGCGAGCACCAGGCCGATCCCCCGTAGTTGCAAATCCCGCTTCAATTCCTCGATAGCGGCTAACACGCTAATATCCGCATGGGTGAAGCTGGCCACCGCGTCAATAACCACCCAACGTGGATGGCCCGGAGCTCCATTTACCAGAGTGGTGATCCGCCGCTTGAAGTAGGCAACGTTAAAATAGGTCAACGGCGAATTAAAGCGGTACATAATGACGCCATCGACAGGCTGGACGCCGTTGCTCTTACCCAGCGAATGGATCATACCGTCTGCATTGACCCCCAGTAGCTGTTCGGTTGGCCGGAAAACCGTCTGTAGAAACTGCAACAGACCCAGCAACACCGCCAGCCCAATGCCGGGAATGATCCCTACCAGCAGCACGCTCAAGAAAGTAAACAGCGCCAGATAGAACGCGGGGCGGTTGCGTTTGCGCAACCGGAAAATGCTGCGCATATCCAGCAGTGACCAAGAGGCGTAAATCAGCACCACGCCGAGCACCGGGATGGGGATAAACTGCAGCGGCTCGCTAAAAAATGCCACTACCAAAGCGATCGCCAGCGCGGCAATCACCGAGACCAACTGACTTTTTCCGCCGTTGGCATCATTAACGGCGGTACGAGAGTTGGCACCGCTGATGGCAAACCCCTGCGAAAGCCCGGAGACGATATTCACCAGCCCCAGTGCGCGAAACTCGCTGTCGGCGTCAACCTCGTAGCCATTCTTTGCCGCAAAGCTCCTGGTGGTCAGCATCATGCTGACAAAGCTGACTACGGCAAGGTTGAGCGCCGGGATCACCAGATCGCGCAGCAGCCCGGGTTTAAAATCAGGCCATGACACCATGGGCAAACCGCCACCGGTATAGCCCCCAACCGTTTCAATGCCAAAATGCGGCAAATTAGCCGCCCAGGTCAACGCCGTTGTCAGCAATACGGCGAATAGCGGTGCAGGCCAGTTAGGCCGGGTGTAGTGGACGCCAATCAGGATCAGCAGCGTCAGCAGTGACATAAGCACCGTGGGCCAATGGCTGTTGAGTAAGTTAACCGGCAGTGCGTAAATACGTTCAATCAGCTCGCTGGAGGACGAGGCAAACCCGAATATCTTGCTGATCTGATTGACGATAATCGTAAGCGCCACGCCGTTGAGCAATCCATTGAGGATCGGGCGTGACAGCAGGTCTGCAATGGCTCCCAGCTTGAAGCGGCTGGCAATCAGGCACCAGGTTCCCATCATCAGGGTCATTACGATGGTCAATTGCCAGTGCAGCTCGGTATGGCCAGCCGCTAGAGGAGTGACTACTGCGGCGATGACCGCGCAGGTGGCTGCATCAGGCCCGACGATCAACTGACGCGATGAGCCAAAAATGGCGTAGGCGATCATCGGTAGAATACAGGAGTAAAGCCCGACGATGGCGCTCACGCCAGCCAGCTCGGCGTAGGCAATCGCCACCGGTAATGCCACTGCCGCCACCGAGAGGCCAGCGCGGATATCAGGTTTCAACCAGCTACGCTCGTAAGCGAGCAGGTTCATCAGGCCAGGCGCGATACTTTGGAGGGATTTCCGCTGCATATCTTTTCCATCCGGCTGAATAAAGGGGCATGCTGTCTCTTTCGTTGGCCGGAAGAGTAAATCAGCGGTTTTTTTGTGACTTTGGGTGAGCATTAGCCGAAGTATAGCAGGGGATTATGACGTGAATTTGCTGCCGTTATGCAATGAGAGGGACTTTACGGGCCACAGATTGATCACGCTACTTGATAGGCGCTCTGAATCGGCTCCCTCGCCCTTTGGGAGAGGGTTGGGGTGAGGGAAAACAGAAGACTATCAAGGCTGAGGCCAGTACTCCCGGCAGCAGGCAATCCAGGCCTGGGCGCTGTGAGAAAGGTAGCTGCCCTGGCGCCAGATCAGCCCCACTTGCCACTCCATACGTGGCTCCAGCGGCAGCCAGATCAGGTTTTCTTTATCCAGCCATTGGCAGACTGGCTCCGGTAAGGTGGCAATTCCCACTCCGGCCTGCACCATCGCTGCCAGAAAATCCCACTGGCCGCTGCGTACGGCAATCTTGGGTTCGAAGCCCGCCTGCTGAAAGGCTGCCATCAGCATTTTATACAGCGTGAAGTCTTCGTTATAAATCAGGATTGGCCACTCGGCCAGCTCATTGATCGCGATGCTGGTGCGGTTGAGCCAGTGTGCCGTCTTTGGCACAACTACGCACATCGGGTGGCTTAGCAGGGGCAAAAAGGTCAACGGCTGGTCAGAGACTGCGGGCAGTATCGTCATCGCCAGATCCAATTCTCCGGTTAACACCGCCTGTTCGACCGAAAGGCCGCCCAGTTCGGAGATCTTCAGTTCGATCCCCGGATAGGTCTGGCGGAACTGACGGATCAAACCGGCGATCTGCCTGCCGACCATCGGTGGAATACCCAGCCGCAGCACCCCCTTTTTCACCGAGCTGATGTCCTCCAGTTCGGCCTCCAACTGGCGGAACTCATCGAGGATCGCCAGGCCGCGCTGATAAACCGCCTGCCCGCTGTCGGTGAGGTGCAGCTTGCGCCCTTCACGTACCAGCAGTGTGCACTCCAACTCATCTTCCAGATGGCGCAACATCTTGCTGATGGTGGGTTGGGTAACAAACAGCTTCTCGGCCGCGCGGGTGAAACTTTGCTGGCGGACCACTTCCACAAAATAACGCAGGGTGCGGACATCCACTTTGGGCTCTCCTGAAGGCGGTGCCGCCGGGAAACTATTCCCTTACGGCATGATGTTGATAATTTTAATTCATTTCAGGCAGGGTTTCCCGGCTGCGTATACTGTAAGCCTTGATTTTTTCTGAGGTTGCTTTCATGTCTCTGGCGTTACGCCGTGCTGCGCCTGCTTTGCTGACTCGCTTACAGGTGCCGATCCAGGTAGTGCTATATGCCTTGTTATTCCTGCTTGCCGATCGGCTGGTGCAACTGTTTCATCTGCCTTTGCCCGCCAATATCGTGGGGATGTTGATGATGTTGGCGCTGATCCTGCTGCGCATTTTGCCGCTCAACTGGGTAAAAGCGGGATCGCGTTGGTTACTGGCCGAAATGCTGCTGTTTTTTGTGCCAGCGGTGGTGGCGGTGGTGAACTATGCCCAACTGTTGATGGTGGAAGGCTGGAAGATTTTTCTGGTGATTGCCATCAGCACCATGCTGACGCTGGGAGCGACCGGGTTGGTGGTGGATCGGGTTTATCGCTTCGAGATCTGGCTGCAACGGCGGAAAATGCGTAATGAATGACGTGATCCTCAGCATCACCTGCCTGGTGGTGACATTGGTACTCTACTTTGCCAATAAACGGCTCTATCGCCGTCGCCGTAGCCTGCTGTTGATGCCATTGGTGCTGACGCCGATGGTATTGGTGCTATTGCTGGTGGTGACGCATATCTCGTATCAGAGCTATATCGGTGAAACGCACTGGCTGCTGTGGCTGCTTGGCCCAGCAACCATCGCTTTTGCCGTGCCGGTATATGAAAACCTGCATATTATCCGCCGCCATTGGCTTTCTCTCAGCGCCGGGGTGCTTACCGCAGTGGTGGTAGCCGTTTACAGCTCGGTGTGGCTGGCCCGTTGGTTGACGTTACCGGATGAAGTGCAGCGCAGCCTGGCGGTGCGTTCTATCACTACGCCGTTCGCGCTGGAAGCGGCGAAGCAGATGGGGGGGCAACCCGATTTGGTGGCACTGTTTGTGGTGATCACCGGCGTGTTTGGCATGGCGGTAGGCGATATTCTGTTCCTGCGCCTGTCGGTGCGCAGCGGTCTGGCGAAAGGGGCGGGGTTTGGTGCTTCTTCCCACGGTGCCGGTACCGCCAGAGCCTATGAGATAGGCCAGCAGGAAGGGGTGGTGTCTAGCCTGGTGATGATGTTGGCGGGGATTATCACGGTGATCGGGGCACCCTTGATTGGCCGGTTAATGTGGTAATCAGGGGGCTGGGTTAGCCCCCGGCAAGGCTTATCGAGCGGCCTGGATCAGGGCCACAATCAGTGGGGAAAGATCCCCACGTAACGCTGCACGTTCTGACTGGAATAGGGTAGCGGCATAAAAACGGTGCCCTGGCAGTTCCACCGAGCGCACATCGCCTTCAATGTCATGCCCACTAATGATCAGTGGGTGTTGCTCCAAATCCGCCACAAATTCAGGGTTAACACCAAAGTTACAGTGATAGCCTTCGTGAGTCTCCAGCTTGCCATAGGCGCGGGCGATCAGCGTGTTTGGCTGAAACAGGATGGTGCCGGTTTTCTCAACCAGTGAACAGCTCAGCGGTGCGATCACCAAGCGGCCCCCGCTATCGGTCTCCGCGTGGCCAGCATCGTGCCAACCCATCACATTGCGTGCATATTCCACCACCGCATATTGAAACCCACCGCAAGACCCTAGAAAGGGGATGTTCTGCTCGCGAGCATGGCGGATCGTCATAAAGACGCCGCCATCGTTGCGATAGGGGCTGCCAGGGACCACCCAGATAGCATCATAATCCTGCAGGACAGAGACATCGGTCAAAGATTCTGTGGGGAGCCACTGGGATTGGATATCAATATCGAGGTGTGAGGCGGTAAGTTGGAGAGCGACGGGGATGGCCTGGTGGGCAACGGCTTCGCTGCGGTAATCACCAATCAGAGCAAGACGAACCTGCGTTTTCATCATTTCTTTTCCTGAGCGGGTAAAAAAGGATGTTACAGCAGAGTTAAAAACGGGTCTGTGAATTTTTCAAAGGAGAGCACAAAATGCGCGAGGGATTGATAGGGGCTACAGATTGACTGCCGTACCTGATTTCGGCTCCGTACGGCTCCCTCTCCCTGTGGGAGAGGGTTGGGGTGAGGGGGGATTGCCGACCACGACTGATCAACATCACCTTCCAGAAAGCGAATTTAATACAGTGAAGGCGAACCTGTCGGGCGCGTTTTGAAGCGGCGGTGCAGCCACAGATATTGCTCCGGAGCGCGCATGATCTCTTTTTCTACCACTTTATTCATGTAGGCGGCGGCGGCCACTTCATCGTCGATTGGGTAGTCTTCTAACGCCGGTTGGATCAGCAGATCGTAGCCACAGCCTTTCGGGCGGCGGATGAGTACGACCGGTACCAGGGCCGGTTTAGCCATGCGGGCCAGCATAAATGTCCCGCTGGTGGTGGCGGCCTGATCGACGGCAAATAGCGGGGCAAACACGCTGCCACGTGGGCCGTAATCCTGATCGGGAGCGAACCATACGGCTTCGCCGCGCTTCAGGGCTTGCACCATGCCGCGCAAATCCTTGCGATCCAGCATGGCTTTGTTAGAGCGCATGCGGCCTTTGGTTTGTGCCCATTCCATCGCCTTGTTGTTGTGTGGGCGATACATGGCCATCATCGGCTGACACAGGCCCATCGCCCGGCCGCCCAACTCCAGCGACATGAAATGCACGCCAATCACCAGCACGCCACGGCCATTTTGCTGAGCTTGTTTCAGGTGGTTGATGCCGCTCACGTTGAACCAGCGTTTCACGCGTTTGTCTGACCAGAACCAGGCCATGCCGGTTTCCAGCAGGCCCATGCCGAGGGATTCGAAATTACCGATAATTTGACGTTCGCGCTGTGCTTCGTCCATCTCCGGGAAGCACAGTTCAAGATTGCGGCGGGTGATCGACACGCGGCGTTTCAGGAAGCGCATAGAGGTGCGGCCCATCCAGCCACCGAGCTTGTGCAGCAGGGGATAGGGTAGTTGAACCAGCAGGAACAGTACCGCCAGACCAAACCAGGTAAGCCAGTAGCGAGGGTGCAGTAATGCACGTTTAAAAGTTTGTGGACGCTTCATATCAACTCTGTATGCGAAATGGGGTAGAAACCTGTAGCGCATAAAGAAGCGACTCAATAGCGATACCATACTCTGACACCCAGTCATGACGATCGTTTAGCCGTTGACTAAACCTTTACATTCGAAGGGCGGTTCGCACTGCTATCAGACTTCGGAAGGACGGCTGCTCGCCAGCGAAGGGGGCTCTCGTACTCACGATTATACCACACAAAACGTGGGCGTGAGAGTGGGGGGGTGATACGTCCACAAAGGGTTATCCGGGGGCTATTTGGGTATTTCTTGTTAGTTATGTTGATTCTTTGTTTAAACGAGGTATGTCCTTCTATACTGGAAGGAAATATTTCCTTTCATTTGTACACAAGGATGGTTAATTTGAAAAAGCTTTTGATCACCGCGGCGTTAACCAGTTTTTTCGCCAGTCACCCTAGCTACGCCGCAGACAGTTACCTGGTTTATAACACGAATAATGTTGCCGTCTTCCAGGTACGTTTCTTTGATGTGGGTGATGGCCCTTTTATGCCGGACTATCCACAGCCAATTGAGTCCACCTGGGATCTGAATTACCAGCAGAAAGCCAAAATACTGGATGCCATGCGGTATTGGGCTGAAGTCATTACCCCCAGACCCGATCAATTGCCTGCCATCATCAACGTAGGTACTTTTGATGAGGTGAACGCTGCAGGCTCCAGCGAATCGGTCACCGATGGTGTAATCACCATTACCCAATTGCAGGGGGCTTTGAACGGTATTGATACCGGCGAGTTAACCTTCGGTTCTCATGGCCAATTTATCATGGGAAAAATGGATTTTGACCATATTCCCTATGTCCCTGCGCAATTACCTCGCTCCGGAAAAACGGATCTGGTCAGCGTTGCCGTTCATGAACTGGCTCATGGGCTGGGTATTTCTAATATGGCCACCGATTGGGCTGGGGAAGGGACATTTACCCCAGCTTTTGACACCGATATGCCTTTCGGTTCCTGGACTGCACATCTGCGCGATGACAATGGAAATCCGGCACGCCCCGGTCAGGTCATACTTTGCGAAGGGTGCAATAACGCCTGGGATCCGCAAGGTTTTGATGTGCGCCTTGATAAGGGGTATTTCGCAGGTAAACACGTGGATGAAGTGCTGGCGGGGGCCATGCCTGGTATTCCGGTGAGAATGTTGGCTGACGATGGCTCGGTTGACGATAACTATATGAGCCACATTGAGCTGAAAAACAGCATGATGAGCCATCAGAATTACCGCAACTACACCACGTTTATGGAAGCCGAGTTGGCGTTATTGCAGGACATGGATTATCAGATCGATCGGCGTAATTTCTTCGGCTTTTCGCTCTACGGTGATGGGCAGACGCTGGTTAATCGACACGGTTACTTTTTACGTAACAAGCAGGGCGATGGCTACATCACGGGGAAGTATAATACCGCGACATTGGGCGTTGGCTTACATGTTTACGGCAGTAGCAATCACATCTCCCAGCAAGCGGATCTGTTAACGCAGGGCGCCGGTGGGGCAGGTATTCGTATCGATGGGCAAAACAACACGCTGAACGTTGAGCCTGGCACTCGCGTCTACGCCGACGGGATGAATGGCCGCGGCGTGATGTTTGCTTATGGTAAGAACCATAATCTAATTCAGCGAGGCGATGTTCAAGCGCTAGGCGCTAATGGCGTTGCCCTCAGTTTTGATTTTGGCAACAACCTGCTGGGCAACGATGTGGATTACCGGGGCTCCTGGATACATTATGTTGGCGGGGAGGCTGCAACATTATTGCCAGAGCTACAGGGGGCGCTGGTCAATAATGCGGATATTAGCGGCCGGGTTGCCGCTAAAGGTGCGGCGATGTATATCTCGCAAAACGCGTTGGTCAACCATATCAATCTGTTAAATGGTGCCCAGTTGGAAGGGAATATCTACTCGGATTATAACCAGTTGGATGATCATGGCCAGCAGCGCCTGACCCAGTTTACCTTTGGGCGCCTGGCCAATTTGCAAGGGCAGGCCACCGATCAGGCAGACCCCAGTTTCCGGTTCAACTATCGGGGAAATATTGAAGGTATCGACAATCTGGCGCTGAGCACTCGCGGGGGGATAACTTCGCTTAATGGCCACCACCAGATTTACAGCATGTCTATCGCACCAGGCTCCACGCTGGCTGGCAACAGCGATTATACCTTGAACCCGGCGGGCCGCTTTGTGAATGACGGTATCCTCGCGCCAGGTAATTCGCTAGGGCAAATCGAGGTCACGGGTCTCTATCAACAGGGCGAGAATGGGCAGTTGCTGTTAGAGGTCGATGGCCGTGGTGGACACGATACCTTGGTGGTCAATGGCCATGCTGAATTCAACGGTCAACTGACGTTCGCACCGCAGCCAGACTGGTATGCGGCAGACTGGCGGCTGGATTCGGGCGAGATGCTGAAAGCCACCTCGCATAGCGGAGAGTTCAGCACGGTGGACGGGTTACTCAGTTCGCCTACGCTGGCCTTGCAGGCAACGCCGCAGGGTGAGGATCGTTGGCAACTCGCGATGTTGCGTGCAGACAACGCCTACAGCCAGTATGCCCAGGACAGCAATGCGCGGCAGGTTGGCCAGGCGCTGGACCACATTGTGTCTGGCGCGGGTGCAGACATCCAGCCGTTGTACCGCACATTGGACTTCTCTGCTGTCGACGGACGGAGCATCAGCAGCGCTTTGCAGCAACTTTCGCCCGCAGCCTACAGTGCGATGTTCGCCAGTTCTCTTAATCGCGAACAACAGATTACGCGGATCGTCAGCGGATCTCATCCCACCACGCCAGAGCAGCAGGTTGCAGGCGAATGGCATAGTTTTGCCATACCCTTTGGTGGCGGTTTCTGGCAGCAGCGCCAGGGTAGTCAGGTTGGCTATGATGCCAGCAGCTACGGCATAGTCTTTGGTGCAGACAAGCGCAGCGAACAGAATAGCGACTGGGTTTATGGCTTCCATGGTGCGGTCAGTGGACAATCGGTAACGGTCAAATCACCGGAGAACGCCAGCGGTAAAACCACGGCTTTCGATCTGGGTATCCAGGCTCGTTATGCCGCCGATCGGCAAGCGGGGATGTATTTATTCGGCAATGGCCGGTTTGGCATTGAAGATAGCCGTTTGGATCGCAGCATCAGCGTCGAGACTTATCAAGCGAGCCAACATGCCAGTTGGACCGGCCTGGCGGGTTCTGTTGCTGCTGGTGGCGGTTATCGTTGGGCGTTGAATGACCAATGGAGCGCTGGCCCTGTGGCCGCACTGAATTACACAACCCTGCATCGCCCAAGCGTGACGGAAGCGGGCAACGACAGTAGCCGCCTGGCGCTAGGTTCGAGCACTTATGATTCTCTGCGCTCCAGCATTGGGGTCAACAGCAGTTGGGAGCTTCCGCTCTCTTCGGGCGCGGCTATTGCTGCCGATCTGCAACTTACCTGGGATCATGAGTTGTTGGATGGCGATGTGTCGCAAGAAGCCTCTTTCGCCAACTATCGGGCGGCAAGCTTCAGCAACAAGAATCAGGTGACTGGGCGTGACTCCATGGGGGTGAAAGCCGGGGTTCGTTACCAAATCAATAGGGATGTGGAGCTGGGCTTGGGGGTAGAGAGCGATCTGTTCCGTTCTGGCTATGACTCGGTAGCAGGTAACCTGTCGGCCACCTGGCGTTTCTGACAGGCCAGTATGATAAAAGAAAAAGGCGCTTACCGAATGAGGTAAAAGCGCCTTTTTTCAACATCTTAACTGATTGTTATCAGTTCATGCCGTATTTTTTCAATTTCTTACGCAGTGTACCGCGGTTGATCCCCATCATCAGGGCAGCGCGGGTCTGGTTGCCACGGGTGTACTGCATCACCATGTCCAACAGTGGCTGTTCAACTTCAGCCAGTACCAGCTCATACAGATCGTTAACGTCTTGACCGTTCAGTTGAGCAAAATAGTTCTTCAGTGCTTGCTTAACCGAGTCACGCAGAGGCTTTTGAGTCACTTGGTCCTGTGAGTTCACGGTTGAAACGGTCAGTACGTCAGAATTTACGCGTTGTTCGAACATAGTTCTGTCAGCTCTTTTTTTACGCTAAGATTTTCGAAATATGCCTCCAACGCCTCCAGCTGTTCGCTGGCATCCTCTATGGCGTTGAATGTGCGCCGAAACTGGTCATTAGGGGCATGCTCCTGTAAGTACCAAGAGACGTGCTTTCGAGCAATCCGGAATCCCTTGCCTTGGCCGTAAAAGCCGTGCAATTCCCGAATATGCCCTATTAACAAGCGCTTCACTTCGCCAAGTGGCATCGGTGGCAGCAGCTCCCCAGTGTCCAGATAATGCTGGATTTCCCGGAAGATCCAGGGTCTCCCCTGAGCAGCACGGCCTATCATCAGGGCATCAGCCCCAGTGTAGTCGAGCACTGCTCTGGCTTTATGCGGGTCAGTAATGTCGCCATTCGCGATAATCGGAATGGAAACATTCTGCTTAACTGCCCGAATGCTGTCGTACTCCGCGTTGCCGTTGAACAGGCAGGCACGGGTTCGGCCATGAATCGTCAGGGCCTGTATACCACAATCTTCGGCCAGTTGGGCAATTTCTACACAGTTACGGTTCTCTGGTTCCCAGCCGGTTCGGATCTTAAGTGTTACCGGCACATCCACCGCGTTAACCACCGCGAGGAGGATCTGTCTAACCAGATCCGGGTACTGCAGTAACGCAGACCCTGCAAGCTTCCGGTTCACTTTCTTGGCTGGGCACCCCATATTGATGTCGATGATCTGTGCACCGCTGGCCACATTAATGCGCGCCGCGGCGGCCATATCATCAGGATCACATCCGGCTATTTGCACGGAACGGATCCCTGGTTCATCGCTATGTACCATACGTAGACGTGACTTATCCGTGCGCCACACCTCCGGGTTGGAGGAGAGCATTTCGGATACAGCCATCCCAGCACCCATTGCATGACATAAGGTTCTGAATGGGCGATCTGTGATGCCGGCCATCGGGGCCGCAATCAGGCAATTTGTTAACTGGTGGTGTCCAATGCGCATAGACAAAGACTGACCATACTGTGTCCGCAAGGGCGCGTATATTACGCATTTTTTCATTCAGATGAAAGGCCAAACTTTAACCAATCGACAGTTATTGGGCAATAAAAGTGCGCTTATCCTCCATTGGTAAAAATATTATGTTTATTTAACAATTGGTTGTGTGATTTTGCTTGATTTTTGTGCGCTAAAATATTCCACTAACGACAGGATTTTATCTTTACGCGCCGGTAATAACAGATCGTAACATCAGGTTATTTGTAACATTCTCAGCTTAATACTTTGACAAATCGGCAAGAATGATGCTGGGAATTACCGCCACCCCAGTGAGGGCAGCGGCAGTTGACGCAGGCAAGAATCAATCGACGATGACGCGGCCGTTGAGCGGCTGTACCGGACGATTGTTGTTATGGTGCACTACCGAGTGGAATTGACTGATTTGTTCGGCAGAAGCGCTTACAGGCTGATCTAGCACCAACCAACTGACCCCTTCGGAGCAGGGGGGCGTCGTCAGTGAACCGCTGAAGCGGTAGAAGTTAAACTGTTTCGGCAGCAGCGCTTTGATATCCAACGGCTTGTTCAGCACGGCGGTCTGATCGACGGCGGTAGGCATTTGTTGCCAGGCCTGCGCCAGTTGCGGATTGGCTTTACCTTGCTGGAACATCAGGGCCAGCACCGCCAGGGCACCGTCTTTGTCCTTGTAGACAAAGTGCGCTTCCAGTGGGAACTGCTTGCCGTCGATCTCGTTTTCGCTCGGGGCGTGGAAATGGAACTGCTGCAGCGTGAAGGTGTCGTTATCCAGCCGTAGGGTGTTACCTTCGCTGACGTTGACTTGAATGGTGTGCCCGTTGTTGACGATTTGCTGTTTGCCCGGCTGGAAAGCCAGCTCAAGTTTGCCGTGCTGGGTTTTCAGCGCGCCCTGGATGTTGACCGGGGACTGGTTTTTACCGGTTTCACACAGTGAAAAATCGGGTGAAAGCTTGCCCCAATGCGCCGGGTCTTCCTGGCCTTCATAGCCCCAATGAGCATGCTCTGCGGCACCGATAGAGAAGCTGGCGGCCAACAGGGCGGCAAGCAACATTTTTCCTTTCATTTCCTAATCCTTGTCCAATGAAAATACCAATTATCCTGGGTGGGCGGCTCATATGCTGCGGGCTACCTTCACTCCGAGCAGGAGAATACCCCCAGCAAGTGCCGGGATAAACTGGCGGATCCTTAGGAAAAGAACAAAACCACCGGAACTGATTAAATTTCCGATGGTTTTTGGCAGGCGGGGAAAATGTAACTAGTTGCGTTGGCCGGTGATGCGGCACCACTCTTCGCGCTCGGCCACCGGATCGAGGTTGAACTTATCCTGGTAGGCTTCGGCTACGCTGGCGGCTTGAGTCGCCAGTACGCCTGACAGGCCCAGATAGCCGCCGGATTTTGGCAGGTCGCTGATTAACGGTGCCAGTTCACGCAGCGGGCCAGCGAGAATGTTCGCCACCACCACATCGGCCAACAGATCGGCCGGTTGGTCTTTTGGCAGACACAGCTCCAGACGCTCTGAAACGCCGTTACGCTGTGCGTTGTCGCGGCTGGCCTGAATGGCCTGGGGATCGATGTCGATGCCAATGGCGCGGGCGGCACCAAGTTTTAATGCGGCAATCGCCAGGATGCCGGAGCCACAGCCGAAGTCGATGACGGTTTTACCAGCCAGATCCAATCCATCCAGCCATTGCAGGCAAAGCGCGGTGGTCGGGTGTGTGCCGGTACCAAACGCCAGGCCTGGGTCTAACATGACGTTCACCGCGTCTGGATCGGGCACGTCACGCCAGCTTGGGCAAATCCACAGGCGCTCGCCAAAACGCATTGGGTGGAAGTTATCCATCCACTCGCGTTCCCAGTCTTTATCTTCCAACTGTTCGATTTTGTGGCGGAAACCGTTGCCCAGCAACGGGTGTTGTTCCAGTATGGCGACCACTTCGGCCATATCGGTTTCGGCATCATACAGGCCGATCACATCGGTATCGCCCCACAGCAGGGTTTCACCCGGCAGCGGTTCAAATACCGGATTATCGTGGGTGTCCTGAAAGGTGACCGACACCGCGCCGCTTTCAACCAACGCATCGCTCAGGTCTTCTGCCTGGCTGCCGGTGGTGTTCAGTTTTAGTTGGATCCAAGGCATAACAATTCTCTCAAGAAGATAAGGACGACGCCAACTGGCGTTTTTCGCCGTAGACGTTACCGAGATAAAACGCCAACAGGCTGAGTAACAGCGAAGGCACAATAGGATGCAATCCGGCCAGTTGCAGGCCGAAGCTGGCTAATAGCGTATAGCATAACGCACCGGTGACCATTGAGCTAAGGGCACCTTGCGCGTTGGCACGTTCCCAGTACAGGCCCAACACCAACGGCCACAGGAATACGGCCTCCAGGCCGCCGAATGCCAGCAGGTTCAGCCAGATGATCATTTCTGGCGGACGCCATGCGGCCAGCAGCACCAGCAATCCGAGGATCAGCGTAGTCAGGCTGGAGAAGCGTTTGATCATCTTCTCATTGTTCATTTGCAGAGGACGTACGCCCAGATAGAGGTCTTTGATGATGGTGGCAGAGGATTGCAGCAGTTGCGCATTAATGGTCGACATGATCGCTGCCATCGGTGCGGCCAGGAAGATCCCTGCGGCGTACGGCGGCAGCACGGTGATCATCAACGTTGGGATCACCTGATCGGGGATCTTCAGATCTGGCAGTACCGCACGGCCCAGGGCGCCAGCAAGGTGCATACCAAACATCAGAATTGCCACCACGATGGTGCCGAGGATAATGCCACGGTGCACGGCTTTGCTGTCCTTATACGAGATACAGCGCACGGCGGTGTGCGGCAGGCCAATTACGCCAAAGCACACCAGGATCCAGAACGAAGCCATAAACGGCAGGCTGAGGATCTGATCGCCGCCTTGCGGTGAGACCAACGCCGGATCGATCTGTTGCAGCTTATCAACCGCGCTGTGCAAGCCGCCCGCCGCGTGGATCACCGCAACCAGCAGTAATATCGTGCCTATCAGCATCACCAGCCCCTGCATGGCATCGTTCAGTACGCTGGCACGAAAGCCGCCAAACGCGGTGTACAGCGCAATGCTGATACCAAATATCAGCAGGCCGGTGTCGTAAGGAATGCCCGCCGCAGTCTCGAGCAGACGTGCGCCGCCGATAAACTGGACCGTCATCGCCCCAAGGAAGGCGACCAACAGACTTAGACTGGCTAGCCACACCAGCAAACGGCTCTTATAGCGAGCGAACAGCATATCGTTAAGGGTGATGGCATTGTAGCGCCGTGCCAGAATGGCAAACTTTTTCCCCAGCACGCCAAGTGAAAGCCACACGGCGGGCAGTTGGATCATCGCCAGCAGCACCCAGCCAAGGCCGTATTTATAGGCGGCACCCGGTCCACCAATAAACGAGCTGGCGCTGATATAGGTGGCGGTCAGCGTCATGGCCAGCACAAAGCCGCCCATCGAACGGTTACCGAGGAAATATTCACTCAGGAAGTTACCGCTTTGGCGACGGGTATAGGCATACACCGAAAGGCCAAACACCAGCAACAGGTAGGCAACCAGCGGCAGAATGACCTCAGTTTGCATCGCTATCCTCCAGGGGGATATCGCGGAAGATGCCGCGTACCATCAGCCAGCACAGGCCAATAAACAGCAGCGGCACCAGCAGGCAGGCCATTTCGAACCAGTGTGGCAGCCCGGTGATCCCGGCATTGTTGTCCGGCAGGTAGGCCGCCAGCGACCAGGCCAGCAGGTAAAGCAGCGTCAGGCCCAGTGCCCAGCGTGCTTCGCGGTTAGCTTGAACAAAGCGTTGTTCCATCCGTGCCTCCAAGGGGTTTACGGTTATGGATTGGCAAAGGAGGGGATTTTACGACAAGGGACGGTTTTGCCAAGCCGTTATGTGGGCAATCGGGATAAAAAAACCGGCCAAAGGCTGGCCGGTTGATGGGATTTACGCCTGTTGTGCAATAAAGTGCTCGATCTGCGCCAGGCTGGATAACCCTTCCATCGGCCCCTTATGGGACACCGCCAGGGCACCGCTGGCATTGGCATACTGCAACGCTTTTTCTGCGCTGAAGCCGGACAGGAACAGGCTGACAAAGGTAGCGCCAAAGCAGTCGCCTGCTCCGGTCGGATCGACCATCTTGCTGCTATAGCCTGGAGTGTGTAGCTCCTGCGTCTGGCCGTTCTGTTGCTGGTAATGGCTGGCCCCTTTCTGGCCCCGCTTGATCACGATATGGCTCACGCCGCTGGCCAACAGTTCCTGCACGATATCCGCTTCCTGCTGATTTTTGCTGCTGGCAAAGTGGTGCACTTCTCCCTCGCTCGGCAGGAAGATATCGGTATATTCGAGGATGTAATCGAAGGCCTGGCTCATCTCCGGGATATTGAGCATCTCTTTGCGAATATTGGGATCGAACGACACCGTCCCCTTATTGGCCTTGACGATCTGGATCGCCCGGCGCATGGCATCGATGATGCGGAATGAGAACAGCGAAGAACCCATAATGTGGAAATGCTGGCACTGGTTCAGCAAGCCCAGATCGATATGGTCGGCGGTAAAGAAGCCGCAGGCGCTGTTGGGGATATTGAAGATAAAATCGCGTTCCAACGGGTTGCGATAGCTGACAAACGCCGTGCCGGTCGGGGCCTTGTCGATCACGCTGATGCCGTCGGTGATCACGCCTTCCAGACGCAGGCGCTCGATATTCAGGCGGCCAAAATCGTCGTTGCCCACGCAGCCAAACAGCGTGGAGCCAAAGCCAAGCCGCGCCACCTGAGCGGCATAGATAGCCGGTGCCCCGCTGGGGAACGGCCCAAGAAACTCGCCTGGCTGAGTGAATCCCTGATTATAATTTTTTGAAAGGAATTCAACCAGTAACTCACCCATCGTGCAGATGCTAACTGACATAAGTGCCCCTTTATTCCCCGATCGTTTCCCGGTTGGCCCAGGTAAAACATTCGTTATTGGTGTAGCGGATGCTGAAGTCGGATTCGAATAATTGCTGCTGATAATGTTCATTCACGCCACGGTTGGTCACCAGATTATCCACCTGGCTGAGGTGGCCGATAGTCCCGATCGCACTGGCCTGAATGGGCAAATGGGTAATGATGGCGGTTTTATTCTGCGCCTTGTCCAGGCAGCGCTGGTAGTGGGACGCCAACAGCGGCTGGTCGATATTCAGGATGCCGGAGCTGTCCGTAATGCTGGCCTCGAGAATGCAGTGGTTGATGGTGAACTGTTGGATCACATTATCCAGCGCTTTACCGCTGAGCGCGGTATGTGAGCGGATCAACTCCCCACCTGCGACGATAATTTCACCGTCCAAAAACTGATCGGCCAGGATCGCATGCTGTAGGTCATTGACGATCAGCCGCAGCTTTTTCAGGCCGCTCAGGAACGGGATGATTTTGCGGCAGATGTCGCCGTGGCCGAGAAACAGCGTATCGCGATCGGCAATCATCCTGGCGCAGTGGCGGGCGATTTCCAACTGGTTAGCCAGCGTGAGCGGGGCTACTGCGAGCCCTGGCTCGATCGGTGCCGCCAACGGCTGTATTGGGGTTGCAATGGCTCCGCCAAAGGATCGCTTGAGGTAGCCTTGTTGTTCAAGGTAGCTGAGATCGCCACGGATCGTCACGCCGGAAACCCCCAACTGGGCAGAAAGATCTTCGACCTTGATCTCCCCCTGCAGGCCGACGATTTCAGCAATTTTCAATCTGCGTTTCAGCAGGTTAGATGACTTTCTGGGCACATTCGCCCCCATCGTTAAACGGTAATAGGGGCTACTATATCCTTCATACTTTCTAATTGAAAGTAATACCCACGCAGGCTTTCGTTATTTTGAAAGTCTGCGATGGATGGGCGTGAAAGCATATATTTTTACTATTATTCATATTGTTATCTGCTATTCGTAGATGGGGGTATACCCGTGGCATGGCGATCTTAAGCGCGCAAATACCGGAACATGCCTTATGTTTCGTAATTGCCATCTGGTTAAGTTACGTTTTGAAAGTTATTTGATAATCTTCGATCCTTGTCACGCTTTTTTGCGCATTTTATCTCTATATTCGGTTTCACTTGAAAAGTTTATCTAACTAAATTTTCATTTTGTAATTACCGACTGCGGTATCAGGTGCGGGATCGAGGAGAATCGATGTACATCATTTCAAGCAAAAACATGCTGCAGAAAGCGCAGCAGCAAGGGTACGCGGTGCCGGCATTCAACATCCACAACCTGGAAACCTTGCAGGTGGTGGTCGAAACCGCTGCACAGTATCGTTCGCCGGTGATCCTGGCGGGAACGACCGGCACTTACCGCTACGGCGGGCTGGAAAACATCATCATGATCGTCAAGGCGCTGGCGCACGAGTATCAGATCCCGCTGGCGCTGCATTTGGATCATCACGAAGAACCCGCCGATATCTTCCATAAGATCAACGCCGGGATCCGTTCCGTAATGATCGACGGCTCTCACTTTCCTTTTGAAGAAAACGTGGCACTGGTCAAACAAATCGTAGAGTACAGCCACCGCTACGACGCTAGCGTTGAGGCAGAGTTAGGCCGCCTGGGAGGGCAGGAAGATGACCTGATCGTGGAAGGGAAAGACGCTATCTATACCTCTCCAGAGGCGGCGGTGGAGTTTGTTGCCCGTACCGGGATCGATTCGCTGGCGGTGGCTATCGGTACCGCGCATGGCCTGTACCAGTCCGAACCCAAGCTGGATTTTGCCCGCCTGGAACAGATACGCGATCGCGTTGAAGTGCCGCTGGTGTTGCACGGGGCTTCCGGCCTGAGCGATAGCGATATCCGCCGCTGTATCAGTTTAGGCATCTGCAAGGTCAACGTGGCGACCGAGCTGAAAATCGCTTTCTCGGATGCCCTGAAAGCGTATTTCCACCAGCATCCTGATGCCAATGACCCGCGCCATTATATGCAGCCAGCGAAAAGCGCCATGCAACGGGTGGTGGAAAAAGTGATTGGCGTATGTGGTTGTGAAGGTCAGCTGTAAATATTAATAAGTTCCCTACAAAACAGTAAGAAAAACCAAGCGGCAATAATAAAAACTGAGGATAGATCATGCATAAATTAAAGGTATTAGGCTCCGTGCTGGCCATCGGTCTGGCCGTATTTTCGCAGGCAACGTTAGCCAAGGAATATAAAATTGGCGCATCGCTGCTGACGCAACAGCATCCATTCTATATTGATCTGGCCGACGCAATGAAAGCGGAAGCCAAGAAAGACGACGTGGTGCTGAATATTTCCATTGCCAATCAGGACCTGAATAAACAACTCTCCGACGTAGAAGACTTTATTACCAAGAAGGTCGACGCCATTATTATTTCCCCGGTGGATTCCAAAGGCGTACAGGCGGCGATTATCAAAGCGGAGAAAGCCGGTATTCCGGTGATTACCGTTGATGTGGCCGCCGAGGGCGTGCCGGTGGTCACTCACGTGGCTACCGACAACTACGCCGGTGGTGTCGAAGCGGGCAAGCTGATGGGCAAACTGCTCAACGGTAAAGGCAAGGTAGCGATTATCGATTACCCAGCGCTGCAATCGGTAGTGGCACGTGTGGACGGCTTCAAGAAAGGGCTGGCCGATACGCCTGACGTGAAGATTGTGGCGATCCAAACCGGCATCACCCGGGCGGAAGCGTTAACCGTGGCGCAGAACATGATGCAGGCACACCCGGATCTGAACGGCCTGTTTGGTTTTGGTGATGATGCCGCGCTGGCTGCGGTGATCGCCGCCAAATCCGCGCGTAACGACAATATCAAGATCATCGGTTTCGACGGGATGAAAGAGGCTCGCGACGCCGTCGACAGCGACAAGACCTTCGTGGCAGTTATCCGCCAATACCCAGACCAAATGGGAGCCAAGGCAATTGATGCCGCCGTCGACCATTTGAATGGTAAACCTGTAGCGAAAATGATCCCGGTCGCACCTGGTGTTTACACCGGTAAATAGCCCCTCACCCCAGCCCTCTCCCACAGGGAGAGGGCGCTGTCCGGAGTATGCAGTTAGCCCATACAGCTTCGGAAAGTAGGGAGTAATAAGAAAGGCAGGGTATTACGCAGAGAAATCAGCGAACTCGATCGGTCCCCTCTCCCTGTGGGAGAGGGTTAGGGTGAGGGCTATTTGGGTGGAGGAAATCATGACGGATACGGTGCTGGCGGTAACGGAAATAGCCAAAAGTTTCGGCCATGTTCATGCATTAAAAAATGTCAGCCTGAAAATACGCAAAGGTAAAGTCCATACGCTGCTCGGCGAAAATGGCGCCGGTAAATCCACGTTAATGAAAATATTGGCAGGCATTTATCCGCCGACCAAAGGAGAAATACGACTCAAAGGGCAGAGCGTCACTATTGCCAACCCCCAGCATTCCAGAAAGTTGGGTATCGCGATTATTTTTCAGGAGCTGAGCCTGAGCAATAATATGAGCGTAGCAGAGAATATCTATGCCAATAATGAGCCAACCCGTTTTGGTTTTATTAACGATGGTCAGATGGTGAATGATTGCCAGCGCCTGCTGGCGGACTTGGCCATTCCGCTCGATCCGCAGCAAATTGTCGGCACCATGTCGATGGCCCAGCGCCAACTGGTAGAGATTGCCAAGGCGCTGAGTTACCCGGCGGATGTCGTGATCATGGATGAACCCACGTCGTCCCTGAGCGATAACGAGGCGGACATCCTGTTTGGCATTATCGACAAGCTGAAACAGCGCGGCTGCGCGGTGATTTATATCTCGCACCGCATGGATGAGATCATGCGGGTATCTGACGATATCTCGGTGCTGCGTGACGGCGAGTTCATCGCCACCCATGATAAACACCAAACCGATATTCACCGGCTGATTGCCCAGATGGTTGGCCGCGAAATGACCAATATCTACCCGCCACGCATCGGCGAACCTCCTTCAGCGGAGCAAGTGCCGGTGCTGGAAGTCAGGCAATTTTCGCAGGACAAACTGTTTCACGATATCCATTTCTCACTGCGTGCAGGTGAAGTGCTGGGCTTTTTTGGGCTGGTGGGATCGGGGCGTTCAGACGTGATGAAGGCAATTTTTGGCCTGACTGGCTATCAAGGTGAAATTCGCATCGATGAGGCGGTAGTCACTATTCGCAATCCAAAGCAGGCGATAGAGCATGGCATCGCCTTCGTGACGGAAAACCGCAAGGAGGAGGGGTTGGTGCTGATGCATGACGTCAGCATGAACACCCATCACGTGGCCTTTCAGTATGCGGGCTCCAGCCTGATCAACCATAAGCACGAAGAGGCGAAAACCCAGCAGGCAATCCGGCGGATGAACATCAAGGTCAGCTCGCCACATCAACTGGTCAGCACCCTGAGCGGGGGCAATCAGCAAAAGATCGTGCTGTCGAAATGGTTGGAAAAGGTGCCACGCATCTTAATTCTCGACGAGCCAACGCGCGGCGTGGATGTTGGCGCCAAGTTCGAGATTTATAACGTCATACGCCAGCTTGCTGCACAGGGCACTGCCATTATCTTGATCTCTTCCGAACTGCCGGAAGTCATGGCGCTCAGCGATCGGCTGGTGGTGATGCGCGCCAAGCAGATCGCCGACGTTTTTGCCACCGATGGACTCACGCAAACCCAGGTCATGACCGCAGCAACAGGAGTGAAATAATGAGCGATAAAGTGCTGGCCGCCGAGGGCCATTCGGCGTTCAACGGGCCAGGGAAACTGGCAAAAGCCGCCAAACAGTACGGCGGCATACTGGCGGGCCTGGTGGCCTTGGTGATCCTGTTCAGCGTGATCAACGACAGTTTCCTGAGCGTAAATAATATTACCAATATTATTTTGCAGGTCTCGATCATTGCCATCACCGCCTATGGCATGACTTACGTGCTGTTGCTGGGGGATATCGATCTTTCGGTGGGGTCAACCATTGCACTGGTGGGGACCTTTGCCGCACTCGGCCTGTCGTTTGGCATCCCGTTTATTCTGGTGATCCCGCTGTCGATTATGGCCGCGCTGGTGTTGGGCCTGGTTAACGGTAGCCTGACTGCGATGGCCGGTATCCCGTCGTTTATCGTTACCGTCGCGACGATGGGCATTTTCCGGGGCATCGCCTATATCGTCACCGACGGCACGCCGATCATGATCAAAAACGAGGCGTTTCTGGCGCTGGGTAACGGCGAGTTCCTCTATATCCCGATCCCCATCTGGATCCTGTTGGTGTTGCTGATCGTCAACCACTTCATCCTGTCGAAAACCACCTTTGGCCGCAAAATTTATATCACCGGCGGCAATAAAGAGGCCGCGATCTATTCGGGGATTAACGTTTCTGCGCTGAAAATAAAGGTCTTTATGATCACCGCCGTGATGGCGGGCATCAGCGGCATGATCCTGGCTTCACGGCTGTATTCAGGCCAGCCTAACGCCGCGCTGAGCTATGAGCTGGATGCCATTGCCGCCGCCGTGTTGGGGGGCACCAGCCTGAATGGCGGCTACGGCACGGTGATCGGCACCATGATCGGCGCGCTGACCATCGGGGTCATCAACAACGGTATGAATTTAATGAACGTGCCTTATTTCTATCAAATGGTGGTGAAGGGGCTGGTGATCCTTATCGCGGTGTATGTCGACGTCAGAAACAAGAAGAAACGTGGCTAACGATCACAGGCAGATTTGTATAAGGAACGGGACAATGAGAAAAATTTATACCATCGGCGAGATCCTGGTTGAGATCATGGCCGATAAGGTTGGCCAATCTTTTACCCATCCAGGCTTATGGAATGGTCCTTTCCCCAGCGGTGCCCCGGCGATTTTTATCGACCAGGTGACCAAGCTGGGCGGGCAGTGCGGCATTATCAGCTGCGTGGGTAACGACGGCTTCGGCACGCTGAATATCGAACGCCTAAAGGCTGACGGAGTGGACACGCGCGGCATCCGTGTGTTGCCGCATGAGACGACCGGCAGCGCCTTTGTTACTTACCACTCCAACGGCGATCGCGATTTTATTTTCAATATCAAGAACGCAGCCTGTGGGAAATTATCGGCCGAGCATGTGAACGCCGAACTGCTGCAGGACTGCCAGCACTTCCACATCATGGGTTCATCGCTGTTTTCCTTCCATATGGTGGATGCGGTGAAGAAGGCGGCGGGGATCGTCAAAGCGAACGGCGGCACCTTGTCTTTCGATCCGAATATCCGCAAGGAAATGCTCAATATCCCCGAGATGCGTGATGCGCTGCATTACGTGCTGGAGCTGACCGATATCTATATGCCGAGTGAAGGCGAAGTGATGCTGCTGTCCTCCCAAACCACGCTGGATGAGGCGATTGCTCGCTACCTGAAGGACGGCATTAAAGAAGTGGTGGTGAAACGCGGCAGTAAAGGGGCGAGCTATTATTCGGCGGATGAAACCCTGCATGTCGACAGCTATGCCGTAGACGAGGTTGATCCGACCGGGGCAGGCGACTGCTTTGGCGGCGCTTATATTGCTTGCCGGTTGCAGGGGCACGGCGTTTCCCAGGCGCTGCGCTATGCCAATGCCTGCGGCGCGCTGGCGGTGACCCGGCGTGGGCCAATGGAAGGCACCTCCACTTTCGCCGAGATCGACGCATTTTTGCAGCAACAACGGACCGTGCCGGTCGGCGCGCTGTAAATAACATTCCAACGTCCTGAATATTCAGTTCAGGACATTGCTTACCCTGTGACTTGAAAGGCGACGGGTAAATGAGGCCAAAAGTATGAAATCTATTATTAAGCAGCATAAAAGCGGCAAGCATATTGGCATCTGTTCGGTTTGCTCGGCACATCCGTTGGTGATCGAGGCCACGTTGCGTTTTGACCTGGCTAGCCAGCGTAAGGTATTGATTGAGGCCACCTCCAACCAGGTGAACCAATTCGGCGGTTACACCGGAATGAAACCGGCGGATTTCCGCGAGTTTGTGTATGCCATTGCCGCCAAGGTGGGTTTCCCACAATCACGGTTGATATTGGGGGGTGACCATCTTGGGCCTAACTGTTGGCAGGATGAACCGGCTGGGCTGGCGATGGAGAAAGCTGAACGCCTGATTACCGATTACGTTCAGGCCGGGTTCAGTAAAATTCATCTGGATGCTTCCATGTCCTGCGCGGACGATCCGGTTCCTCTGCCGCCAACGGTGGTGGCAGAGCGTGCGGCACGGCTATGTGCGGTGGCTGAAGCTGTGGCCACTCCTGAGCAGCGGCAGGCGTTGAGCTACGTGATAGGTACGGAAGTGCCGGTTCCTGGTGGTGAAAGCCACGCTATCGCTCAGGTGCACGTCACGCGGCCACAGGATGCCGCCGAGACCATCGAGACGCATCGGCAGGCGTTTGCTCGCTTAGGTTTGGATCAGGCCATGGGAAGGGTGGTGGGGCTGGTGGTACAGCCGGGAGTCGAGTTCGACCATTCCACGGTGATCCACTACCAGCCGGAACAGGCGCGCCAGCTTTCCGCCATGATTGAGTCAACGCCGTTGGTGTTTGAGGCCCATTCTACGGATTATCAAACCCCGAAAGCGTTCCGCCAGTTGGTGCGCGATCACTTTGCGATCCTGAAAGTCGGCCCGGCGCTGACCTTTGCCCTGCGTGAGGCGATCTTCAGCCTGGCGCTGATCGAGAAGGAGCTGATCGCCGCAGAACAGCAGAGCCACGTGCTGGCGGTGATCGACAGCGTGATGCAGGATGAGCCCAAGTATTGGAAGAAGTATTACGATCCGCGTCATTCGAAGGCGATGATCGATCTGCACTACAGCCTGTCCGATCGGATCCGCTATTACTGGCCTGAAGCGCGCATCAGCGCGGCCATCGACAAGCTGGTGGCAAACCTGAGCGGGGTAACCATTCCGTTGGGTATGCTGAGCCAGTATTTTCCGCTGCAATTTCCACGCCTGATGGCTGGCGAGTGTGCTGGTGACCCACATAGCCTGATGATCGACAAGATCCAGGAAGTATTGCGTGCGTATGCCTATGGGTGTAATGAGCGGCAGGAAGAGGCGCTAAACGTGCTTTGAGGCAGAGACCCCAGCCCCAATAAAAAAACACCGCAGAAGTTCTCATGCGGTGTTTTTTATTAGCCCGATATCGTTAACCGATAATCAGGTTTCCTGCAGACCCAGCTTCTTCTCCAGATAGTGGATGTTGGTGCCACCATGCTGGAAGTTTTCGTCGGTCATGATCTTCTGCTGCAGTTCAACGTTGGTTTTGATGCCATCGATGATCAGCTCAGCCAGGGCGTTCTTCATGCGGGCAATTGCCACGTCACGGTTTTCACCGTAGGTGATCAGCTTGCCAATCATGGAGTCATAGTACGGCGGCACGGTATAGCCAGCGTAGATATGAGATTCCCAACGCACGCCGAAACCACCAGGAGCGTGGAAGCGGGTGATCTTGCCTGGGCTTGGCAGGAAGGTGTTCGGGTCTTCGGCGTTGATACGGCATTCCACCGCATGACCTTGTACCTTCACTTCGTCCTGTTTGATCGACAGCGGTTGACCGGCAGCGATACGCAGCTGCTCTTTGATCAGATCCACGCCGGTGATCATTTCGGTAACCGGGTGTTCCACCTGGATACGGGTGTTCATTTCAATGAAATAGAACTCGCCGTTCTCATACAGGAACTCAAAGGTACCCGCACCGCGGTAGCCGATTTCCACACAGGCTTTTGAGCAGCGCTCGCCGATGTAGCGGCGCAGCTCTGGGGTGATCCCCGGTGCTGGTGCCTCTTCGACCACTTTCTGGTGGCGGCGCTGCATGGAGCAGTCACGTTCAGCCAGATAGATGGCGTTGCCCTGACCGTCTGCCAACACCTGAATTTCGATGTGGCGTGGGTTTTCCAGGTACTTCTCCATATACACCATGTCGTTGTTGAAAGCCGCTTTGGCTTCCGCTTTGGTCATGGAGATGGATTGCTCGAGATCTTTGTCGCCGCGCACAACGCGCATGCCGCGACCGCCGCCGCCACCGGAAGCCTTGATGATCACCGGATAACCGATGCGCTTGGCGAAGGCACGGTTTTTGTCCATGTCATCGGTCAGCGGGCCGTCGGAGCCTGGTACGCAAGGTACGCCGGCTTTTTTCATCGCGCTGATGGCAGAAACCTTGTCACCCATCAGGCGAATGGTTTCGGCGCGTGGGCCGATGAAGATAAAGCCAGAGCGCTCTACCTGCTCGGCAAAGTCGGCGTTCTCGGACAAGAAGCCATAACCCGGGTGGATCGCCACGGCGCCGGTAATTTCGGCGGCGGAGATGATGGCCGGGATGTTCAGATAGCTTTTAACTGACGGTGCAGGGCCGATACAAACGGTCTCATCCGCCAGCAGAACGTGTTTCAGATCGCGGTCGGCACTTGAGTGAACGGCAACGGTTTTGATGCCCAGTTCTTTACAAGCGCGCAGGATACGTAGCGCGATCTCGCCACGGTTGGCGATAACAATTTTATCTAGCATGGTGCGCCTCGTTATTCGATGACGACCAGTGGCTCGTCAAATTCAACCGGTTGGCCGTTTTCTACCAGGATCGCTTTAACCACACCGGATTTGTCAGCTTCAATCTGGTTCATCATTTTCATGGCTTCAACGATGCACAGAGTATCACCAGCATTCACTTTCTGGCCCACTTCCACGAAGGCTTTCGCGTCCGGGCTTGGGGTGCGGTAGAAGGTCCCTACCATTGGTGAACGAACGGTATGGCCACTCATGGCCGCTGGTGCTGCTGGGGTTTCTGCTGCAGCAGGGGCAACGGCGTTGGCCAGAGCAGGTTGCTGCTGCTGGGCTGGCATTGCGTACTGTTGCATCATTGGGTAAGCCTGCACCGGTGCGGCACGGCTGATGCGAACCGACTCTTCGCCTTCAGAGATTTCCAGTTCAGAAATGCCTGATTCTTCAACCAGTTCGATCAGTTTCTTGATTTTACGAATATCCATGAGTGTGATTCCGTACTCTTTTTGTGTAGCAATTAGTGGGTTTTTGACAAACGGCGAACCGCTGCCTGTAAAGCAAATGTGTAGCCATCCGCGCCGAGGCCACAGATCACGCCTACCGCGATATCAGACAGGTAGGAGTGATGACGGAAAGGCTCACGAGCGTACACGTTGGACAGGTGGATCTCGATAAACGGGATCTGTACTGCCAACAGTGCATCGCGCAACGCCACGCTGGTGTGCGTGAATGCGGCAGCGTTAATCAGGATAAAATCCGTATTGCCGCGTGCCTGATGAATGCGTTCGATGAGCGCATGCTCGGCGTTGGACTGCAGATGACTCAGGGTGATATCTAGCGCGAGCGCCTGGTTTTCCAATCCGTTAACAATCTCTGCCAGCGTAGCGCTGCCGTACTTTTCCGGCTCACGCGCCCCCAGCAGATTGAGATTGGGGCCGTTCAGAAGCAAAATGTGAAACTTATCCGCCATTGTGCTGGTATCTCCGGCAATAAAACCATCATCGTAGAAAATAACCCGATGTCACCGATTTGTCACCTGTTACGCGCAGATTTTACAGCTGCGACAGGGACAAGGTCGGGCATTATAACGATATCGTGGCAATTCGCAGCTAAATACTGGTCTTATCAGCGAAGATATTCAACCCTAAATCAGCAAACACCAAGTGCCGCTATTGGATTATGAGGGGTAGAACACAGAAAAGTTCCGCTCCCCGACCTGGGATTTTTACCGTCAATCTTGCCGGTTTTAGCGCGGTTTACGCCACCACGAGCGGAATTTCTTGTAACGCAGAGCTAACAGCAGCAGCGCCAGCGACGCATAAATAAAAGGCTGCGGTGACAACGTTTTTACCGACCAAAGGTAGTGGATCGGTGCCAGGATCGCCACCAGATAGACGAAGTTGTGCAACTTCTGCCAGTTGGCCCCCAATTTACGCTGCGCCCATAGCGTTGAGGTGGCCGCCAGAGCCAGCAAAATCAACCAGCAGAGGATACCTAGCGTCAGATAGGGGCGGGTTACCAGTTCGCGCCCCAGCAAGCCAATGTTGCTCAGCCCCAGTTCCAGCGTCGAGTAGCTTACCAGATGCAAGGTTCCCCAGGCAAAACACCACAAACCCAGCAGGCGTCGGCAACGGATCAGCAACGGCTGGCGTGCGTAGCGGGCCAATGGAGTGACGAGCAGGGTGGCCAGCAGCAATTTCAACGTCATCCTGCCGGTAAAATGCTGGATATCCTTGGCCGGATCGGCGCTCAACCAGCCCTGATCGACGGACAACACCAGCCACAGAAAGGGCAGGAATGCCGCCAGGTAGATGGCAACTTTTAGCCAGGTGATCTGCTTGGGGGTTAAGCGCACTCAGAAGTTCTCCCGTAAATCGAGGCCGCGATAGAGCGAAGCCACCTGATCGGCATAACCGTTAAACAGCAGCGTCGGCTGGCGTTTCACATCCAGAATGCCGCCGGAACCGATAAAGCGTTCGGTGGCCTGCGACCAGCGCGGATGATCGACATGGGGATTCACGTTGGCGTAAAAACCATATTCGTTGGGCGCAGACAAATTCCAGGTGGTTGGCGGTTGTTCGCGGGTCAGGGTGATCTGTACGATAGACTTGATGCCTTTGAAGCCGTACTTCCATGGGGTGATCAGGCGCACCGGAGCACCGTTTTGCGGTGGCAGCATCTTGCCATACACGCCCACGGTCAACAGAGCCAGTGGATGCATGGCTTCATCAAGGCGCAAACCTTCGACATAGGGATACTTGAGGCCACCACCAATAAAGCGATCTTTCTGGCCTGGCATCTGCTCTGGATCGTACAGCGTTTGAAAAGCCACGTAACGCGCATTGCTGTTGGGTTCCGCCAGCTTAAGCAGTTTGCCCAGCTCAAAGCCGATCCACGGCACCACCATCGACCAGGCTTCGACGCAGCGCATGCGATAAATGCGTTGCTCCAGCGGGAAACGCTTGAGTAAATCGTCGATGTCCAGCGTTATAGGCTTGCCGACTTCGCCGTCGATTTTCACCTTCCAGTCCGTCGTTTTCAGGGAGCCTGCGTTGGCCGCGGGATCGGCCTTATCCAGGCCAAATTCGTAAAAATTATTGTACCCCATGACTTTTTCTTCCGGTGTCAGCTCCAGCTTGGCTTGCCAGGCTTCGGGCTTGCTGAAGTCCAGCGGTTTGCCTGCTGGAGCCGGGGGCCGATCGTTACCTTTGAACCAGGAAAGCAAGTCGGCCTGTGCCTGGATGGGCAAAGCCAGTGAGGCTGCCGTGATCCCTAGCGCCTGGAGCACCTTGCGCCGCTGATAGAACACGCTTTCCGGCGTGACATCGGCTTCGGTCAGTTTTCGCTGTTGTTTCATTTTTTATCTCCGCAAGTGATGGTGTAAGCATGGCGTGAAAGCCAACTTTCTGCGAGAGGGGGGATGTAAAGAGAGGTAAACGAGAGGTAATTTCTTGTGGGGAAAAAGCGGGCGCCGGATGCGGCGCCCCACAGATTATGAACGGATTTTTACCAGGGTGCGGCCAGTGATCTGATTGTTCATCAGCGCGGTAGCCGCGGCAGGCACGTCTTCCAGCTGAATTTCCTGGGTGGCTTGATCATAGAAACTTTCTGGCAGAATACCGGCCAGACGTTCCCAGGCGGTTTGGCGACGATGCAGCGGCGTCAGCACCGAATCAACGCCTTGCAGACGCACGTTACGCAAGATAAACGGCATCACGGTAGTCGGCAACTGATAGCCTCCCGCCAGGCCGCAGGCGGCAACGGTGCCGTTATAATTCATCTGCGCCAGCACGCGAGCCAGCAATTTGTCGCCGACGGTGTCGATGGCGCCGGCCCACAGCTGTTTCTCCAGCGGGCGCGGTGTTTCAATATATTCGCTACGGGGCAGCACGGTTTTGGCACCGAGGGATTTCAGATAGTCGGTATTGCTGTCGCGCCCGCTGATGGCGGTGACGCTATAGCCCAGTGCGGACAGTAGGGCGACCGCCGTGCTCCCCACGCCGCCGCTGGCTCCGGTGACCAGCACGTCGCCGTCCTCCGGTTTCACTCCGCCTTCTTCCAGTGCCATCACGCACAGCATGGCGGTAAAGCCGGCGGTGCCGAGGATCATCGCTTTGCGTTCACACAGCCCTTTTGGCAGTGGTACCAGCCATTCGCCGCTAACGCGGGCCTGTTCGCCCAACCCGCCCCAGTGATTTTCGCCAACGCCCCAGCCGGTGAGTACTACGCTCTGGCCTGGTTTAAAACGCGGATCTTTGCTGCTGTGTACCAGGCCTGCAAAATCGATACCAGGCACCATTGGGAAGTGACGAATGATTTTCCCCGTGCCGGTGATCGCCAGGGCATCCTTATAGTTGAGGCTGGACCAGTTGACGTCGACCGTCACATCCCCTTCTGGCAACTGCTCACTATCAATATTCTTGACTTGTGCCAGGGTTTTTTCGCCATCTTGTTCCAATAATAATACGCGCATGCATCGCTCCCCGCTTTTTCATATATTATATGAATGTATGGTTCAGTATTGTCTGACTATATGCATAATAAAAAAGCCTGTCCTGATAAAGGACAAAAAAAGAGTGTTTAATGGTTTTCTTCGTCGGTCAGGCTTGATAGCTTTGTATGAGCTAACCTGATGCTTGGCAAAGAAATTGAAGTCGCTTCATGATTTTTAATATCAGGGTATTGCGTTGTTTTCAATCGAGCAGGAACGGGGCCTTGGAACTTCAAAAGGTGGCTCTTCATTTTATCATCGCGCAGAAGGCACAGGGATGAGATTTACAACCAAACTCTCTGCACTAATCACCCTGCTCGTCGCATTGGCTATGTTTTTGATGCTGATGGGGTGTTCATACAGTTTCTTTTACGTGACTCAGGAGCGCCTAGAGCGTCGTTTTGAAGCCCTGGCCACCTCCATCGATCAGGCAATGCTGCTGCAACCGCTGCAGGCTCAGGATAACTGGCTGCCCCTGGTGATGCGGCCGCTAGGCATCGTGGCGATTAATGTCGATACCGAAACCAGCAACCTTTTCTCCTACAGCCTACCGACCATCAAAGCCCCCTGGGCATCGCTGGCTGGCTACCGCCAAACCTCGTTGACCATGATGCATCACCCCGGCACCCGGGTAAGTGTCACCTACCTCGATCCGTTCGCCAGCGACGTGCGTTCATTGCAGTCCACGGCGGCGGTCACGCTGTCGATCGTCATCATGGTGGTGATACTGCTGTTCAGTTTACGCTGGCTGCGTGAACAGGCGGTAGGTGAAGATCGCCTGGAACGCCGGGCGCGGCGCATTCTCAACGGCGAACGTGAACAGGTGCTGAAGGGAGACGTTCGCGAATGGCCCGCCAGCGTCAGCGGTGCGTTGGATCGGCTGCTGGCCGATCTGGCCGAAGCGCGTGAGGAGCGCAGCCGGGTAGATACCCTGATCCGTGCTTTTGCCGCTCAGGATGCGAAAACCGGCCTCAATAACCGGTTGTTCTTTGATAACCAGCTCACCACTCAGTTGGAAGATGTCGGGTCACACGGCATCGTCATGATGGTGCGCCTGCCAGATTTCGATACCCTGCGTGAAATTCACGGCAATGCCGCGGTGCAGGAGCTGATGTATTCGTTGGTCAACCTGCTGTCCACCTTTGTCATGCGTTACCCTGCCGCCTTGCTGGCCCGTTATTTCCACAGTGATTTTACCGTTCTGCTGCCACACCGCACGCTGAAGGAAGCGGACGGCATCGCGGCGCAACTGGTCAACGCGATCGACTCCTTGCCCTCAACGGCGCTGATTGACCGTGAGGCTTTCCTGCATATCGGTATTGTGGCCTATCGCAGCGGGCAGACCCCGGAAGAGATCATCGATTACGCCGAACAGGCAACCCGTCATGCCGTACTGCAAGGCGAAAACGGCTGGTACGTCTATGACAGTAATGTGCCGGAGAAAGGGCGCGGCAGCGTTAAATGGCGCACTCTGCTGGAACAGGTGCTGGCGCGCGGTGGCCCTCGTTTATATCAAAAACCGGCGGTGACGGTGGAAGGCGATGTGCATCACCGCGAAATCATGAGCCGGATTTATGATGGCGCACAGGAACTGTTGCCTGCCGAGTACATGCCGCTGGTCAATCAGCTTGGCTTGGCGGAAAGCTATGACCGCCAGCAGATGAATCGGATTATTCCTTTATTGGCGCTGTGGCCGGAAGAGACGCTGGCGTTTCCACTATGCGTTGATTCATTATTGCAGCGCAGTTTCCAACGTTGGCTGCGCGATACCCTGTTACAGTGTGAAAAAAGTCACCGCAGGCGAATTCTGATTGAACTTGCAGAGGCAGATGTGTGTCAACATATCGACCGTTTGCGTCCGGTGCTGCGATTGCTGACCGGATTGGGCTGTCGTCTGGCGGTTTCTCAGGCCGGGTTGACGGTGGTGAGTACCTCTTATATCAAGTCGTTACCGGTGGAGATCGTCAAGCTTCACCCAGGGTTGGTACGGAGTATTGACCGGCGGGATGAGAATCAGCTGTTCGTTCAGAGCTTGACCGGTGCCTGCGAAGGTACTCAAGCGAAGGTTTTTGCTGCCAGCGTGCGTACGCGCAATGAATGGCAGACGCTGAAAGAGCGCGGGATCCTTGGTGGGCAGGGGGACTTTTTCGCTTCGCCAGAGCCGATCGATATAGCTCGCAAAAAATATTCGCGTCGATATCGTGTTTAACCTGATGACCGGGCAAAAATTAACGTAGAATGGCCCGTCTTTTCCTGTGGGCGTCAGTAGGTGCTTACCACCGGTGACAATCAGGAAAAATGTTAGATTTTATGAGCTGTGTTACTGCCGTTTGGTACGTTGATTTGGTGGCTAGCTGAGCCTTTGTTGAGGGATATCAGGCCCCATTCGCTTTCCGTGCATTCGGTCACAAATAACGCAGACTAATTTTCACCGAAGTAGGACGTTTTTGCGCCTTGTCGCTGCTTCGTGTGGTTGGTAAAGTAGGCGGATTTTATTTTCCGCCCCCAGCTTGCAGGATTATCCTTTCGTTATGTTTAAGAAATTTCGTGGCATGTTTTCTAATGACTTGTCCATCGACTTGGGTACCGCCAATACCCTGATTTATGTTAAAGGACAAGGCATTGTACTGAATGAACCGTCGGTGGTTGCCATTCGTCAGGATCGTGCCGGCTCACCCAAGAGCGTTGCGGCCGTAGGTCATGACGCCAAGCAAATGCTGGGGCGTACGCCTGGCAATATCGCGGCTATTCGCCCAATGAAAGACGGCGTGATCGCCGACTTCTTTGTCACCGAAAAAATGCTGCAGCATTTCATCAAGCAGGTTCACAGCAACAGCTTTATGCGCCCAAGCCCGCGCGTACTGGTTTGCGTACCTGTTGGTGCCACCCAGGTTGAACGCCGTGCGATCCGTGAGTCCGCTCAGGGCGCAGGCGCGCGTGAAGTCTTCCTGATTGAAGAGCCTATGGCTGCGGCGATCGGTGCGGGTCTGCCAGTATCGGAAGCCACTGGCTCCATGGTGGTTGATATCGGTGGTGGTACTACTGAAGTGGCGGTGATCTCGCTTAACGGTGTGGTGTACTCCTCTTCCGTGCGTATCGGCGGTGACCGCTTTGACGAAGCCATCATTAATTATGTGCGCCGTAACTACGGTTCACTGATCGGTGAAGCTACCGCAGAACGTATCAAGCACGGTATCGGCTCGGCCTATCCGGATGACGAAGTGCGTGAAATTGAAGTGCGTGGCCGTAACCTGGCAGAAGGTGTGCCGCGTGGCTTCACCATGAACTCCAATGAAATTCTCGAAGCTTTGCAGGAACCTCTGACCGGCATCGTCAGCGCGGTCATGGTTGCGCTTGAACAGTGCCCGCCGGAACTGGCTTCCGACATCTCCGAACGCGGTATGGTGCTGACCGGTGGTGGCGCATTGCTGCGTAACCTGGATCGCCTGCTGATGGAAGAGACCGGTATCCCGGTAGTGGTGGCTGAAGATCCTCTCACCTGCGTGGCTCGCGGTGGTGGCAAGGCGTTGGAAATGATCGACATGCATGGCGGCGATTTGTTCAGCGAAGAATAGTGAGCAGCCCCAGAATGGAGGGATCGTAGCGGATGACGGCATTAACCTGGCATCTGGTGCGTTCCCCTTTCTGTTGTCGAGGAACGTGCATAATTTATGAAGCCGATTTTTAGCAGGGGGCCTTCCCTGCAACTACGACTTTTCCTGGCAGTGATCGTGGCGATTGCGTTGATCGTTGCCGACAGCCGGCTCGGTACGTTCGTTAAAATACGAAACTACATGGACACCGCCGTCAGCCCTTTTTACTTCTTGGCTAACGGGCCGCGTAAAGTTTTGGACAGCGTATCGGAAACGCTGGCTACCCGCCAACAGCTAGAGCTGGAAAACCGTGCTCTGCGGCAGGAACTGTTACTCAAAAACAGCGATAATCTTCTTCTTGGCCAATTCAAACAGGAAAATGCCCGTTTGCGTGAGCTGTTAGGCTCGCCGTTGCGCCAGGACGAACACAAAATGGTCACTCAGGTGATCTCTACCGGTTCAGACCCCTATAGCGATCAGGTCGTGATTGATAAAGGGTCGGACAACGGGGTTTATGAAGGCCAGCCGGTTATCAGTGATAAAGGCGTGGTCGGGCAGGTGGTGGCGGTGGCTAAAATGACCAGCCGCGTCCTGCTGATCTGTGATGCTTCCCATGCGTTGCCGATCCAGGTATTGCGCAATGATATCCGGGTGATTGCCGCAGGCAGTGGCTGTACGGATGACCTGCAGTTGGAACATCTGCCGGGCAATACCGATATCCGCGTCGGGGATGTGCTGGTCACCTCCGGTTTGGGCGGGCGCTTCCCGGAAGGGTATCCGGTAGCCGTGGTGTCTTCGGTAAAAGTGGATAACCAACGCGCCTATACCGTGATCCAGGCGCGGCCAACCGCTGGCCTGCAACGCTTGCGCTATCTGTTGTTACTATGGGGCGCCGATCGCAACGGCACCATGCCGCTGCCGCCGGAGGAAGTTCACCGCGTTGCCAATGAACGCCTGATGCAGATGATGCCGCAGGTATTGCCACCGGCTGATGCCATGGGCCCACCGGCTCCGCTGCCGGCTCCCGCTACCGGCACCGTTCAGCCGCCACCGGTGGGGGCAACCCGATGAATCGCTATCGCAGCAACGGGCGCTGGATTATCTGGCTGTCATTCCTGGTAGCATTAGTGCTGCAAATCATGCCGTGGCCGGACCAAATCTACATGTTCCGGCCATCCTGGCTGCTGCTGATCCTCACTTACTGGGTGATGGCGTTACCCCATCGGGTTAACGTCGGCACCGGCTTTATCCTGGGGTTGATCATGGATCTGATCCTGGGTTCCACGCTCGGCGTGCGTGCGCTGGCCATGGGCATCATCGCCTATCTCGTCGCGTTCAAATTCCAATTATTCCGCAATATGGCCCTGTGGCAGCAAGCGCTGATCGTCGTGCTGCTATCATTGGCCATGGACGTGGTGGTGTTCTGGGCGGAGTTTTTAGTGATCAACGTCTCTTTCCGCCCCGAGGTGTTCTGGAGTAGTGTGGTCAACGGCGTGCTTTGGCCGTGGTTATTCCTGCTGATGCGCAAGATCCGCCGTCAGTTTGCCGTACAATGAGGTTATAACGATGTTTTCGCTCTATCTTGCTTCCGGTTCTCCCCGTCGCCATGAACTGCTGACTCTGCTCGGCGTACCGTTTGAAGTGATTCTGACGCATACTGAAGAGCAGCGGCAGGAAGGGGAAGCGGCGGAAAATTACGTTCGCCGTCTGGCGCAGGATAAGGCCAGGGCAGGTGTAACTCTGGCGCAACAGGATTGGCCCGTGCTGGGTGCAGATACTATCGTGGTGTTGAACGGCCAGGTGTTGGAAAAACCGCGGGATGAAGAGCATGCGGCGCAGATGCTGGCAGCCTTGTCCGGGAAACAGCATCAGGTGATGACCGCCGTGGCGATTGCCGATAAACAGGGCGTTTTATGCCAACTGGTGGTCACCGACGTGACGTTCCGCAATCTGTCACCACAGGATATCTGCGACTATATCGCCACAGGCGAACCGATGGATAAAGCGGGCGCTTACGGAATTCAAGGTAAGGGTGGTTGTTTCGTCAGAACGATAACCGGAAGTTATCACGCGGTGATGGGGTTGCCGCTGGTCGAAACACATGAGCTGCTCAGTCATTTTGTCGCATTACGAGAGGTAAGAGCCGGCTGATGCCACCACTAGATTTCCCGTCGCCGCCATAGCGTGAGCACAGGAAAGATAAGGGCAGGCGCTACACCGGCTCTGAGGAGAAAGCATGACAGCTGAGCTACTGGTAAATATTACGCCGTCGGAAACGCGGGTTGCCTATATTGACGGCGGCATTCTGCAAGAGATCCATATTGAGCGCGAAGCCAAGCGTGGCATCGTTGGCAATATCTACAAAGGGCGTGTCAGCCGCGTGTTACCCGGCATGCAGGCGGCCTTTGTCGATATTGGCCTGGATAAAGCGGCCTTCCTGCACGCCTCCGATATCATGCCGCACACCGAGTGTGTTGCCGGTGATGAACAAAAGAATTTCTCCGTGCGCGATATCGCCGAACTGGTGCGCCAAGGGCAGGATCTGATGGTTCAGGTGGTGAAAGATCCGCTTGGCACCAAAGGGGCACGCCTGACTACCGATATTACTCTACCTTCGCGCTACCTGGTCTTTATGCCGGGCGCAGCACACGTGGGTGTTTCCCAACGTATTGAAAGCGAAGCCGAACGCGAGCGTCTCAAGCGTGCCGTGGCGGGATATTGCGACGATCTGGGCGGCTTTATCATCCGCACTGCGGCTGAAGGGGTAGGTGAAGAAGAGCTGGCGCAGGATGCCGCCTTCCTCAAGCGCTTGTGGACCAAGGTCATGGAGCGCAAAAAGCGCAACCAGACCAAGTACAAACTGTATGGCGAACTGGCGTTGGCGCACCGTATCCTGCGCGACTTTGCCGGGGCGGCGCTGGATCGTATCCGCGTCGACTCGCGCCTGACGCATGACCAATTGGTGGAATTTACCGGCGAGTACATCCCGGATATCACCAATAAGCTGGAGCTGTATACCGGCAGCCAGCCGATCTTCGATCTGTACGACGTCGAGAACGAGATCCAGCGGGCGCTTGAACGCAAGGTTGAATTGAAGTCCGGCGGTTACCTGATCATTGATCAAACCGAAGCCATGACCACCGTGGATATCAACACCGGGGCCTTTGTCGGCCACCGCAATCTTGATGAGACCATCTTCAATACCAACATCGAAGCGACGCAGGCCATTGCCCGCCAGCTGCGGCTGCGCAACCTGGGCGGCATCATCATCATTGATTTCATCGATATGAACAATGATGAGCACCGCCGCCGGGTATTGCACTCGTTGGAACTGGCGTTGAGTAAAGATCGGGTAAAAACCACAATCAATGGTTTCTCTCAGCTAGGCTTAGTGGAGATGACGCGTAAACGCACGCGTGAAAGTATTGAGCATGTGCTGTGTAACGACTGCCCGACCTGCCAAGGGCGCGGAACGGTGAAAACGGTGGAAACCGTCTGCTATGAGATTATGCGTGAGATCGTGCGCGTGCATCATGCTTACGATTCCGATCGTTTCCTGGTCTATGCCTCTGCGGCCGTGGGTGAAGCGCTGAAAAGTGAAGAGTCACACGCGCTGGCGGAAGTGGAAATCTTCGTTGGCAAACAGGTCAAGGTGCAGATCGAACCTTTATACAGCCAGGAACAGTTTGACGTTGTGATGATGTAATACCCCTCACCCCAACCCTCTCCCATGGGGAGAGGGAGCTGTTAGTTCCTGCTCTTCTGGAGGTAAAGAAGTGATTTGGGCACCGTGATCGCCCCCTCATGCAGGTGGAATAGCCGGTGCTTATGAAGGGTCACAACCCTCTTTCGCGGGGAGAGGGAGCTGTTAGTTCCTGCTCTTTTGGAGGTAAAGAAGTGATTTGGGCACCGTGATCGCCCCCTCATGCAGGTGGAATAGCCGGTGCTTATGAAGGATCACAACCCTCTTTCGCGGGGAGAGGGAGCTGTTAGTTCCTGCTCTTTTGGAGGTAAAGAAGTGATTTGGGCACCGTGTTCGCCCCCTCATGCAGGTGGAATAGCCGGTGCTTATGAAGGATCACAACCCTCTTTCGCGGGGAGAGGGAGCTGTTAGTTCCTGCTCTTTTGGAGGTAAAGAAGTCATCTAGGCAACCGTGATCGGCTCCGCATCCAAGGTGGATCATCCGGTGCTCATGAAGGATCACAATACTTTCAGCCTAACTCGATCGGTCCCCTCTCCCTGTGGGAGAGGGTTAGGGTGAGGGGCACAAGCGTTAGGTTATATATTTGGTCATTAAGGAGAAATGCGTGAGGCGACTGCCCGGGATCCTGTTAGCCACAGGCGCCATTTTGATTGTTGTTGTGGCGTTGCTGATCAGCGGGTTGCGTCTGGTGCTGCCTGAGCTTAACCACTATCGCCCGCAATTGCTGGAGAAGGTGCAGGCGATCGCCGGGGTGCCCGTCGAGGCCGACTTTATCCAGGGCAGTTGGGAAACCTTTGGCCCCACGCTGGAGGCCCGCAACATCCGTTTGGCCCTGCCAACAAGCAAAATCCAGATCGAGCGCGTCACGCTGGCGCTGGACGTGTGGCAATCCCTGCTGCATTGGCGCTGGCAGTTCCGCGATCTCACCTTCTATCAGTTGCAGCTTGATCTTGACGCGACGCTCGGGGGGGAAGGTAGCAATGGCCTTACCCCGAACGGAGTCAGCGATCTGTTCCTGTATCAGTTGGATCACTTTGATCTGCGCAACAGCCGCCTCTCGTTCCTTACCCCATCAGGCTCGCGTGCTGAATTTCATATCCCGCAAATGACCTGGCTCAACAGCTATAACCGCCATCGCGCGGAAGGTCAAATCAGCCTGACCAGCCTGAATGGCCAGCACGGTGCGGTACAGTTACGCCTGGATCTGCGGGATGAGCAGGGGTTGCTCAATACCGGCACCATCTATATGCAGGCCGACGAAATCGACATGAAGCCCTGGTTCAGCCGCTGGCTGAAAACCAATACCGGTCTCGAAAGTGCCGATTTCAGCCTGGCCGCCTGGCTCAATATCAAAAATGGCGCAATCTACAGCGGTAATGCCCTGCTTAATAAAGGCACCGCCAGTTGGTTGGCGGGTGGCGATCAACACCGGTTGGACGTCGATAATCTGGCGCTGGCACTGAGCCGTGAGGGCAACGGCTGGCAGGTGTATGCACCTGCCCTGAACCTGAAAACCGATGGCCAAGCCTGGGCACCCGGAACCCTTACTGCGCTGTGGTTGCCGGAAAATACCCAATTTATCGGGCCAAACCAGAGTGAAGAACTCCGTATCCGTGCCACCGGCATCCAGTTGGAACGTTTGGAAGCGTTGCTGCCTACCTTCTCGTTCCTCAGCCCGGAAGTGCTGGAGCACTGGAAAGACTTACAACCTCGCGGCATGCTTAGGGCGCTGGCGTTGGATATCCCGCTGCAACAGCCGGAAAAAACCCGTTTTCAGGCGTGGTGGCAGGATCTGAGCTGGCAACACTGGAAACTGTTGCCGGGCGTCGATCACTTTTCCGGCGCGTTAACCGGGGGCGTGGAAAACGGCCGTCTGACGCTGGGGCTGAATAACAGCACGCTGCCTTATGGCGATATGTTCCGGGCACCGTTGGAGATCGGCCGTGCGAGCGGAGCGTTGACCTGGCAAAACAACGCTCAAGGCTGGCAATTGGCAAGCCAAAGTCTGGATGTACAGTCCAAATCCCTGTGGATTAACGGTGATTTCCGCTATCAGCAACCGGCCAACGGCGAGCCTTGGCTGGATATTCTGGCTGGCATCCGTTTGTATGATGCCGCCGATGCCTGGCGTTATTTCCCTGAACCGCTGATGGGTAAACATTTGGTGGATTATCTCAGCGAGGCGATCCAGGGTGGGCAGGTTGATAATGCTTCCCTGATTTATGCGGGCGATCCGCAGCACTTCCCGTATGAGAAGAACGAAGGGCAGTTTCAGGTGTTTGTCCCACTACGCCACGCTACCTTCCAGTTCCAGCCGGAATGGCCAGCGCTGGACGATCTGGCGATCGACCTCGACTTTGCCAACAATGGCCTGTGGATGAATGCGCCGCAAACCAAACTGGGCACTGCGACGGGCAGAAATATTAGCGCCGTCATTCCGGACTATAGCAAACAACGCCTGTTGATTGATGCCGACGTTGCGGGCACCGGGCAAGCTATCCACGACTATTTCATGCAGACCCCACTGGATGACTCTGTCGGGGCGGCGTTAGATGAGCTGCAGGTGGGTGGCAATGTAAGTGGGCGCTTACATCTGAATATTCCGTTGGACGGTGAGCTGGTTAACGCCAGCGGTGAAGTGACGCTGAATAACAACTCGTTGTTGGTCAAGCCGCTGGAGAGCCAGCTAGAGAGAGTAAGCGGCAAGTTCCGTTTCGACAACGGCAACCTGCAGAGCGATACCCTGACGGCCAACTGGTTTGGGCAGCCGCTGACGGTCAACTTCGATACGCTGGAAGGCAAACAGGATTATAAGGTTAACGTTGGGCTGAAAGGCGATTGGCAACCGGCCAAGGTTGAAGGCCTGCCGCCAGAGTTTGCCAAAAAGCTGGCAGGCAGCGCCGCCTGGCAGGGTAAAGTGGCCATCAACCTGCCGCATAAAGGCGAGCCGAACTATGAGATTGGTGTGAATGCCGATCTGAAAAAAGTAAGCAGTCACTTACCTTCTCCCCTGAATAAAGCCGCAGGGGAAGCGTTACCCGTTAACGTAAAAGTGAACGGCGGCCTGCAAGGATTGATGCTCAATGGCAGTGCGGGCAAGCAAAACCACTTCAACAGCGAATGGCTGTTGGCCAAACAGCAGGTTACGCTGGCACGTGCCGCTTGGCAAACCGGCGGTTCCGCTACCCCAACGTTACCCAAAGATAAATCCCTGGTGCTCAATCTGCCCGCGTTGGATGGCGAGCAGTGGCTGGGGCTATTGGCACCGGCGATGAAGCAAAGCAGCGGTGCAGGTAAGGTGGGCAGCTTTGTGTTCCCAACCAGCGTAACGCTCGAAACCCCACAGCTGACGCTGGGCGGACAGGCGTGGCATAACCTTCAGCTGGCGGTCGTGCAGCAGTTGGCGGGAACGACCGTCACCGCCAAGGGTAAAGAGATTGATGGTAGCCTGTCGATGCCGGATAAGGGCGTGTGGCGTGCGGATCTCGGCTATCTTTACTACAACCCGCAGTTTGCCAGCGGCGACGGCAGTGCTGGTGGAACCAACCCGTTGGACTCGAAGGAGCGGATCTCGTTCCAGGATTGGCCTTCGCTGATGTTGCGTTGTAAATCCTGCTGGGTGATGGGGCAGAATCTTGGCACGGTGGAGGCCGATCTCAAACGTGAGGGGGATTCTCTGGTGCTAAGCCATGGCCTGGTAGATACCGGCTATGGCCGTATGAGCGCCACCGGCCTGTGGAAACAAAACGCTCAGGAAGAGCGCAGTGCGTTAAAGGGCAAACTGCTGGGCAGCAAAATCGATCGCACCGCCAGTTTCTTCGGCGTGATCATTCCATTAAAAGACGCGCCTTACGATATCGATTTTGATCTGCACTGGCATGGGCAGCCATGGAAACCGCAGATCAACACGCTCAATGGCACCATGAAGGTCGATCTGGGCAAAGGCGAGATTGACAACGTCGGCGGTGGCCGGGCTGGGCAGTTGTTACGCCTGGTCAGCTTTGATGCCCTGCTGCGCAAATTACAGTTCGACTTCCGTGATACCTTCGGTAATGGATTTTACTTTGACTCCATACGCGGCACTATCTGGGCGAAAGATGGCATAATGCATACAGATAACTTTTTGGTGGATGGGCTGGCGGCGGATATCGCCATGAGCGGCCAGATCGACCTGGTGAAACGCCAGATTGATATGCAGGCCGTGATAGCGCCAGAGATCTCGGCGACGGTCGGAGTGGCGACCGCGTTTGTAATCAACCCGATTGTGGGGGCGGCGGTGTTTGCGGCCTCGAAAGTGCTGGGGCCGTTGTGGAGCAAGATCTCGTTTATCCGCTATGACATTACCGGCAGCCTGGACCACCCAAGTATTCATGAGGTGTTGCGTAAGCCAAAAGAGGATAAATCGCCATGAAAAATGCTAACGTTGCGTTATTACAGCTGTGTAGCGGTGAGCAGATACGGGACAACCTGGCCCAGATTGAGCAGCAGATCAAGCAGCTCAATCCCGGGATAAAACTGGTGATGACTCCGGAGAACGCCTTACTGTTTGCCAACTCGGCCGCCTACCGTGAACATGCGGAAACGGAAGGTCACGGGCCGCTGCAGCAGGCGGTGCGCGATATGGCTCGCCGTTATGGGGTATGGTTGCTGGTTGGCTCTATGCCATTGATCAGCCGCGAAGATCCGACGCGCATCACCACCAGCAGCCTGCTGTTTGACGATCAGGGCGAAATCCGTGGCCGTTACGACAAACTGCACATGTTCGACGTAGATATCAATGATATCCACGCCCATTACCGCGAGTCAGATACCTATCAGCATGGCCAGCAATTAACGGTGGTTGATACGCCGGTTGGCCGCTTGGGGATGACGATATGCTACGACCTGCGCTTCCCTGGCCTGTATCAGGCGCTGCGTGCGAAAGGTGCGGAGCTGATCTCGGTTCCCGCCGCATTTACCCGCGTGACCGGTGAGGCACACTGGGAAATTTTGCTGCGTGCCCGCGCTATCGAGAACCAGTGTGTGATCTTGGCTCCCGCGCAGGTAGGCCGCCACGGGGCAACCCGCCGTACCTGGGGACATTCCATGGTGGTAGACAGCTGGGGCAATGTGCTGGCAGAAAACCCCGACGCCGTGTCCGCGCTGAAAGTGCGCGTAAATACCGGCAAGTTGCATACGGTACGCAAGCAGATGCCGGTAATGCAACATAACCGATTCCAGCCGACGCTGATTGCGCCGGTTGAAAACTCCGCCAATAAAGAGTGAAAAAATTATGAGCCTGTCGTTTGTCAGTGAGCAGTTACTCGCTGTGAATAAGCTGAGTCATCAAGACCTGTTCTCCGTATTGGGTCAACTGGCCGAACGCCGCCTCGATTACGCCGACCTCTATTTTCAGTCCAGCTACCACGAAGCCTGGGTGATTGAGGATGGCATCATCAAAGATGGCTCGTACAATATCGACCAGGGCGTTGGCGTGCGCGCGGTCAGCGGTGAAAAGACCGGCTTTGCCTATGCGGACCAAATCACCCTGAACGCCCTGAACCAAAGTGCACAGGCTGCTCGTAGCATTGTGCGTGACAGCGGCAATGGCAAAGTCCATACGCTGGGTGAGATCGGCTATCAGGCGCTGTATCCTTTGCTCGATCCGCTGCAAAGCCTGCCGCGGGAAGAGAAGATCGCGCTGTTGCATCGGGTAGACAAGGTCGCGCGTGCTGAAGACAAGCGCGTGCAGGAAGTGACGGCCAGCATTACCGGCGTGTATGAGCAGATACTGGTTGCGGCAACGGACGGCACCCTGGCGGCGGACGTTCGACCGCTGGTGCGTTTCTCCGTCAGCGTGCTGGTGGAAGAAGACGGCAAGCGTGAGCGCGGAGCCAGCGGTGGCGGTGGCCGTTTTGGCTATGACTACTTTCTGGAAGTGGTGGACGGTGAAGTGCGTGCCGATGCTTTTGCCAAAGAAGCGGTGCGTATGGCGCTGGTCAACCTCTCTGCCGTGGCTGCCCCTGCGGGCACCATGCCTGTGGTACTGGGCGCGGGTTGGCCGGGCGTGTTGCTGCATGAAGCGGTCGGTCACGGGCTGGAAGGCGACTTCAACCGCCGTGGCACCTCGGTATTCAGCGGCCAGATGGGCCAGCTAGTGGCTTCTGAGCTGTGCACCGTGGTGGATGATGGCACCTTGCAAGGCCGCCGTGGTTCACTGGCGATCGATGACGAAGGCGTACCGGGCCAATACAACGTGCTGATTGAGAACGGCATCCTGAAAGGCTACATGCAGGATAAACTCAACGCACGGCTGATGGGCGTTGCGCCTACCGGCAACGGCCGCCGCGAGTCTTATGCTCACCTGCCGATGCCGCGTATGACCAACACCTACATGCTGGCGGGCAAATCGACGCCGGAAGATATTATCGCCAGCGTGGAGTATGGCCTTTATGCGCCAAACTTCGGCGGTGGTCAGGTTGATATCACCTCCGGGAAATTTGTCTTCTCCACCTCTGAAGCCTATCTGATCGAAAATGGCCGCGTCACCAAACCGGTGAAGGGTGCCACGTTGATTGGTTCAGGTATTGAGGCGATGCAGCAGATTTCGATGGTGGGTAACGATCTGGCGCTGGATAAGGGCGTAGGCGTGTGCGGTAAAGAAGGGCAGAGCCTGCCGGTAGGCGTTGGCCAACCGACGCTGAAGCTGGATTCACTTACCGTGGGCGGAACGGCGTAATAAGCGCGGTTTAATGTATCAAGCCCTGACCCTCGCGGGTTGGGGTCAAAGCTAATAGCTAAATGTGATAGTCAACTAAGAGCGATAAGTGGACGTTGATAACATCACGCGGTGTTAATCAATTGGGAACAGGTCACTTCGTTTGCGTATACTAATCACTACATTCTCTATTGGAGAAAGTGCTCCAGCAATCAGAAATTGCAATGCTCTTTTCAGGCCGGAGCTACCGACCACGGGAGCTTTCCCTTCAATTATCCTGAGACGCCATCACAGAACTAGTGCTGACGCCCTCTTTATCTGAAGACACATGGCAGTAGACCTTTAAACAGACTGATTTTCAACAACGCTTCATTGACCTCAGCTGGTCTGCGGGTGAACGATGTGAGTAACAAACCTCCCTTCATTCTCCCTGATGCGACTCAATCGAAAATTTTTCTTGCTTTATTTTTTTAGAAAAAACATTATCGTCCTTAGTCCCGGGACAAGGGACGGAAGGGGAGGGGTGTTATGAAAGGTCAAGATATTGTGTTGTTACTGAAGCTAGTATCGCTAGAACGCAAGGAAAAGCATCTAAACGGTGCCGAAAACTTAAGGCCACGTAGGCTATGGCAGGACTGGGACATCACGGAAGAAGAAGAGTTGAAGCAGAAAGGAATCATCGAATTTAGTGGGATTGAGGCTTACAGAGAGAGTCTTTATACCGTTCGTGGCCTAGAAAAAACTACGGGTATAAGTAAAACTCAAATAGCAGATTCTATTAAGAGATGCACGGATATTGGCCTGGCCAAGAAAGACCGTAAATATGGTGTGCCGAGAACAAATAAGAGATCACTGCTCGAATTTGTCATCTACGGGATAAAGTATGTCTTCCCCGTCAGGATGGGAGAATTGACGCGTGGGATAGCCACTTCTTTTTCTGCTCCTGTGTTAAATGAAAAATTGTTCAGTTCGGGTGAGTTAATCGCCGTCTGGCCTGATGAAAGAGCAAAAAGTAAAGGATTGAAAGTAATGCCTTTATTTCACACCGTTCCTTATGCTGTCCGGCAGGATGGTGATTTATACGCAATGCTTGCCCTAGTGGATGCCATCAGGCTCGGAAATCAGCGTGAAGCGGGTTTAGCCGCAAATATGCTGGAAAAGATGTTTACGGAGATATGATCTTGGAAGCTAAACAACAACACCGAATGCTGGTCGAAGTGGCTCGTGCATTAGGGCCTGATTTGGTGAAGCAGGTCACTTTTGTCGGAGGATGTACAACTGCACTTTTACTCACGGATGAGGTTACTGTAGAACAAGTCCGGCATACAGATGATGTGGACTTAATTGTTCATGTAATTAGTTATGCAAATTATCATGCCCTTCAGGAAGAATTAAACAAGAGGGGGTTCAAAATTGTCGCCCCAAATAACGATGACGACATTCCCATTTGCGCAATGCAACTGAATGAACTACGTGTAGATATTATGCCAGATGATGAATCTATTCTGGGGTTCAGCAACAGATGGTATAAAGAAGCTATGGAGAATTCATTTGATTATCAACTTAATGAAAACATCACTATAAAGCTTGTTTCTCCGGACTACTTTGTTGCCACTAAACTTGAAGCCTGGCTTGGTAGAGGTATGGGAGATGCATTAACAAGCCGCGACATTGAGGACATCATAAACTTAATCGATGGGCGTGAGGAGTTAATTAGTGAGCTAAGTAATTCATCAGGTGCAGTTAAGGCATTTATCTCAAAGCAACTTGGCCATCTGCTGAAAGACAGTAATTTTGAATATGCAGTAAGCAGTCAAAGCAACAACAGTCCCGAGCGTGAGAACATTATTTTTGAGCGCATTGAAGAGATAGTTAAACGGACTTCATGCTAATGGATATATCATGGGAAAGTCAAAAAGGCTCATCACGTAAGAATAATAATGACTATGTGGCCATCAGAGCGAATAATGACCATTTTTCTGCGGTTATTGTTGATGCATCCGAAAAAGGTAATGCACCCAGTCGCTTGGCTGAATATTGGGCAAGAACATTATTAACGAGCTACATAAAGCAAGAACATGAATCAGTTGTGTCGCTTTTGAAAGACATTCACAGGACGCTGATCCCTGACTATCTTACCGAGAGTGCCAGTTATACTCTGATTGATATTGACTTAAAGGATCGTAGCGGAGAGGTCGTTTATGTCGGCGATTGCCGATTAGGCATAAGTAATCACAACGACATTAACTGGGTTAACGAGCCCCATATTATTGTTAACACTTTTCCTGAGTTAGATGATAGCTACGCTAGTTTCCTCACCCGAGCTCTAAAAGCCCGTCGATTTACCCTGCCAGACCAAGTAAATTTTAACTGGCAAGACGGAGAGATGTTGCTGCTTTGTACCGATGGCTACTGGTGTCCTCATATCGATAATCAAGGGTTAAACCCTGATGATGCCAGTGTACTCAAACTCAGGCCTGACGATTCTGACTGTACTTTTACTACCAATTCAGATTGCGACAACTTTTTCTTCATTACTCTATAAGCGCGCATAGCCAATTGAAATAGTCATCTAGAGGCCCTACTGAACCACCTCCTTTAAAAAGCGACTTAATTTTTTCTGCAGGGAACACCTGACCTATTCCACATAGTCTAACGCACCGATACTTGAGAAACGTCCGCTCCAGGTACTGAGCAGACTATCGGAACCAGAGCCGTTGCAGGAGATTATGCCTAGTGGCAACACCCACCCAACCCGTGGTATCAAAAGACAAGGGAAAGGATTAAAAAAATCCCCGGGCAAAATGCCGGGGATTTGTGTAGAAGAGATAGAGCATGTGGAGGGAGAGCGCCGCGCATAATTAAATATCGCTTACCCAAGCATAAGAGGAGCTACTGAAATGATGAATCTGATGCATTGGCGCCTGTTGGTTGCGGTCGCTGACTCGAAAAATGTGTCCCGCGCAGCGGAGCGTTATGGCATTACCCAATCGGGTGCCAGCCAGGCTCTGACCCAAATGGAGGAGAGCCTCGGAGTTAAGGTATTTGTCCGAGATCGACGTGAGACTACCGTGACGGCGATAGGAGAGCAGATTATCGAGCGGGCGCGGCGGATGCTGAGTGAATTTGAGTCGATACAGAACCTGGTAGATATCTCTCGCGGGTGCCATTTGGGCCGAATTAAGTTGGCTAGTTTCCCCTCCGTGTTCGCGTCCTTTCTGCCAGATTTACTTCAGACTTTCAGCCGCATGCATCCCAGTGTTGAAATCGTTTCCCTGGAAGGAACCGACGAGGAGGTAGAGCAGTGGCTAGCCAGCGACAGCATCGATCTGGGCGTGGTGATGAACCCTGATGAAAAGCGTCAGGCGCTGTCGCTAGGGCGGGACACTTGGGTAGCCGTAGTTCCAGTGACTCATAAGCTAGCCAGAAGATCCTCGCTCAGTACCGTCTCGCTTAGGGAGTTGGTTGAGGAACCTTTCATTCTCGCTACTGGTGGCTGTTATCTTAACGGGCAGTCGCTGGTAGAACGAGAAGGATTGGCACTGAAGGATATAAAGATCACGGTGCGTGACTGGACTACTGCGTTCGCGTTGATCGGCGAAGGTATGGGCATCTCGATCGTTCCTGCCTCGACTTTGCCCTTAGATCGCCAAGGTATGCGGGTATTTGAACTCAGTAAGCCAATCTACCGCGAATTTGGTTTGGTCTGCTCGCAGACCGGTCAAAACTCGCCTTCTGCACAAACCTTGCTAAATGAAATCAGGAAGTCGACCCTGGGTTTGAATATCCCTATGACGATACGCGGCGCCGAAACAAAGCCGCTTGTGCCGACATAAGAATAGCTAATGATGGAGGTACAGAATTGTAATTTTACCAAAGGGTAGCGGGTTGCCAATATGCCTTCACAAGCTCTACGAACCTGGAAAAGCGACACGTTCGGGGAGTAGTAGTCGTTACCCAGTTAGAAAGGAGATTACATGAAACTGTACTTTGCCCCAATGACTTGCTCATTGTCCCCACATATTGTATTGCGTGAATTGGGCCTCGATTTTGAGTTGATTCGGGTTAACAACAAGACTAAGCAAACTGCTGATGGGCGCAGCTTTTTAGACATCAACCCTAAAGGGTACGTGGCAGCTTTAGAGTTGGATAATGGCAATGTGCTGACCGAAGGGCCTGCCATCGTGCAGTACTTGGTCGATCTTGTCCCTGACAACACGCTGGCACCGAGCAATGGTAGTTGGGAACGGGTTCGTCTACAGGAATGGCTGAACTTTATTTCATCTGAGATCCATAGCGGTTGTGCACCTTTGTTCAACGATGATATTCCAGAGACCACTAAGGCCATTTTCAAACAAAAGCTATTTAAACGATTTAACTATCTGGGTCAGATCCTATCGAAACAGAACTACCTGATTGGGACCTTTGGTCTAGCAGATGTGTATCTGTTCACCGTTCTGAAATGGTTGCCGTTTTTCAATATCGAGATCAAAGACTGGCCAGTACTGATGTCGTTCATGGAACGGATTGGATCTCGCTCCCATGTCCAGGCCGCGATTGCTGCAGAAGAGGCAACGCAGCCAGTTTAACTGCGGGGGAACAGAAGTTGAGTGGTCTGGACTTCTGTCCCTTCTACCTGGATTACGCCTCCGTATACTCCATATCCTTATGGGGTATGCCATCATCAAGGTATTCGCCGGATACCGTTTTGAAACCGAATCCTTCATAGAATTTGACGAGGTGAGATTGTGCCGAGAGCTTTATCGCTTTGCCTGGTTCATCGCCGTGGATTAAGAACATCGTTTTTTCCATCAGCCTGACCCCCAGCTTCTGACCCCTGACGGAATCATCAACAATCACTCGCGTGATTTTGGCCGCATCCGGAGAATCATCCACGTGCAGCACTCTCGCGTAGGCGACAAGCTTACCGTCGCTGTATCCGGCAACGTGAAGGGTGCTATTAAGCAAATCCTGTCCATCAATATCCTGAAACGGGCACGTCTGCTCGACGACAAACACCGCCATGCGCAGCGCCAGAATATCATGCAACTGCTGCGCACTGAGGACGTTGCCTTTCAATGCCTGCCAGCTTATTTCCATCTTTAACCCTTACTTTTTTTGTTAACCATGAAATGACGGCCCTGGGCTGATGACGGCCAGAATGGTGATAACAGCTAGTCATTCAGTCATAATATCACTCCATAACTTAATGAATATACTGAATTTTACTATGCGATTAGCTGGATGAATCATGACGTTTTCTGACAAAGAGGGTGAGTCTGGATCGTAGCAACCTCTCCAGACACATCATTGGGGATCGTTGGTGACAGCCGTCGCATTAGACAGCGGGGTCCCCTGATGATAGTAAAGTGCAATCATCAGTTGGCTAAGTTCCTTGAAATTAAAGGGATCCAACGACGTCGCTTCTTTTATCTGGTTAAGCCGGTAGGTGAGCGTGTTGCGATGTACCCCAAGTTCCCGCGCAGCGTTTGCCAGTTCGGCATTGTGTGCGATATAGGTACTTAACGTGTTGAGCAGCATTTGACCCGTGCTCAGCATCAGTAATTTATCGATTCTCTGTTTGAAATAAAGGGTAAATGAGCTGCTGCTGGCTTCATTCAACAACCCGCTGAAGGCAAATTGCTGGCCGTTAATGACCCGCGGTTGTGGTAACGACTCCCGAGCATGTTCTATCATCTCTTTGATCATAAATACCGATTGGCGGAAAATCCCGGCAGAGCCAGACTCTACCCCAATGCCAATAGTGTAATGGCTCAGCTGAGTTTCCATAAAGGCGTTCATAGCTTTAACCGTGGCTTCGGTCTGTTCGATCGCGGTAATAATTAACAGGATCTCATCATTGCTGAGCAATATTACCCGTTGGGATTTTAAAATATGTGAGAGTTTATTGAGGATGTGATCGATGGTTTGTCCCAATAAATGCCCGCCGGTTTCAATATTGATCAATACCGGCAACAGGGGTTGTGACAGGTCGATCTCTTGCTGTACCAACTGGTGAAGTATTTCCTTACCTTTGTCAGTATCGCCCACTTCAAGATACTGTTTTAGCAACAGATCTCTGATGCGGTATTGCCAGTTCATTTCCCGGATAGCTAAAGACTGTTTGATCAACAGCTCCGCCGCCAGAATCGCCAGCTCGGCATAACGCGCAATCGCGGCAGGATTGCCACTGATACCTATCACCATAACCACCTGATCATCCACGATAATTGGATGATTGATACCGGGTTGCACATTTCGGTACCTGGCCGCCTGCTGAGCATTTTCTATCGTCATCCGCTGGCGGCTCTTTATCACCTCAAATGCCACTTCATGACGTTCACCGATCCTATGTGGTTCGCCCGAAGCGATAATTACGCCCTGATGGTCAATAACATTAACGTTATAATGGATAATACTCATCGCTCGTTTCACAATGGTATTAGCCAGCTCTAAGGTGATCAGCATACTCATACCTTTATGATATAAAACCTCTATTGTAGTGAGGGGGGATAAATATAATATCGAATGTTTCTTGCCAATTTCACGGTAAGCTTATTGACCCATCAACCGATCTACGTAGTAAACTTAATACAATTCAGGTAACTCAATGCGTAAGCCGATGTTTGCCATCCGACCCTCTCTTTGTCAGAGGGCCGGAAATATCTATTGCGCTAACTTAAGAGACTACCTTTCCCGCTCAAACAGCATTGAGATCCCTTGCCCTCCACCGATACACATGGTGGCTAAACCGCTATTGACGCCACGGCGCTCCATCTCATACATCAGTTTTACAGCGATGATGGCACCGCTGGCCCCAACAGGATGCCCCAGCGCAATGGCTCCCCCGTTGACGTTCACTTTCGCCGGATCCAACTCCAGATCGTTAATCACCGCCAATGATTGGGCGGCAAAGGCCTCATTAAGCTCGATAAGGTCGATATCGTGCACCGACATATTCAACTTTTGCATCAGTTTACGAGTTGCCGGTGCCGGGCCAAAGCCCATGATTTCTGCCTCACAACCTGCCACTGCCCAGCCTCGGATCACCATCCGGATGGGTAGCCCCAGTTTTTCCGCGTTGGCACGGGTAGTGACAACCAGTGCGGCTGCTCCATCATTGATACCTGATGACGTTGCTGCTGTGACCGTGCCGTCTTTTTTAAACGCCGGCTTCAACTGCGCATACTTTTCTTTCGGCGTATCCCTTGGGTGTTCATCGATGGCAAACAGACGGCTGTTCTTGCCTTCACGAACCTCCAGCGGCAGGATTTGCGAGGTAAAATGCCCCTCTTTGATGGCTGCCAAGGCTTTTTGCTGACTGCACCAGGCAAACTCGTCCATCGCCTCACGGCTGATGTTAAAACGTTCCGCGACGAACTCGGCGGTCATACCGTTGTGATAAGGTCCTTCCGGCCAGGTCAAGATAGAGACAATGCCATCTTCCAATTCTCCGTGCCCAAGACGATAACCATAACGAGCCTTGCGAATATAGTGGGGCAGTTGGGTCATATTCTCTGTCCCACAGGCGACGGTGATCTGGGCGTTACCGGTTTGCAGTTCCAGCATGCAATCGACAATCGCTTGCAGACCCGAACCGCACTGGCGGTTTACCGAATAGGACGTTGTTTCGTTCGGTAACCCCGCGCGCAGCTGACAAATACGGGCGATAAAACCACTCTCCGCGATTTGCCCTACGTTACCTACCACCACTTCATCAATTTGTGCGGGTTGCAGCCCGGCACGGGCCACGGCCTCACGGATCACCGCTGCGCCCAAATCATGCTGGTGCGTATCTTTAAAGCTACCGCCCATGGTACCGATCGCCGTGCGTACGCCGCTGACGACGACAATGTCATTTGCATTTTTCATTCTATTCTCCTTACAGCACCATGCCGCCGCCGACGTTGATCACTTCGCCATTGATATAGCGTGCCTCGTCGGAAGCCAGGAAGGCGACGCAATGGCCGACATCAACCGGATCGCCAGCGAAACCTGCGGGAATTTTGCCGATCATGATGTCCCAGACTTTTTCCGGCACCCCACGAGTCATATCGGTTTCGATAAATCCTGGGCAGATGGCGTTAACGGTAACCCCTTTTTTTGCCAGCTCCCGGCAGGCCGTTTTGGTCAGGCCGATCACCCCGGCTTTTGAAGCGGCATAGTTGGCTTGCCCAACATTGCCTAACCAACTGGCCGACGAGATATTGATGATCCGCCCGCTGGCACGCTCGCGCATCCGCACGGCGGCTTCTTGCATGCAGTGGAAGGTTCCTTTCAGGTTGATATCCATCACCAGATCCCAATTCTCTTCCGTTAGCTTGTGCAACATGGCATCACGGTTAATCCCGGCGTTATTGACCAGAATATCTATCGGCCCCAGCTGCTGCTCAGCCGCAATAAATAACTGGTTAACCTCTTCGCGGTTGGCAATATTACAGGCGATGAAAATGGCTTTACGGCCCGCGTTCAGCAATTCGGCGGCAGTTTTATTGCCACCTTCCTGGTCGACATCACAAATGACTATCGCGGCCCCTTTCTCAGCCAATACCTGGGCAATGCCTCGCCCAAGACCACGGCTGGCCCCGGTGACGATAGCTACTTTATTCGTTAAACACATAGGGTACTCCTTATTATTTTAATTCCTGACCACGCTGAATTAGCGCAGAGATAACAAATATGTTTTTACTGCCTGGCCAGCATTTCCTTCAGGCCAAAAGGGGCGTCACAAAATAGTGCCGCGTCCATTTGTTTTAATGAGGGGGAAATAAGTGGCATAAATTCCATTTGTTGCAGGATGTCCCGCTCAAGATCGACGCCGGGGGCGATTTCTATCAGCATCGGGCCCTGCGCCGTCAGTTCAAATACTGCTCGTTCAGTCACCAAATGCATTTTTTGTTTTTTCTGGCGGGCTATTTCGCCGTTATAGGAAATCTGGTTAATCGACCGTACCAGTTTTTTAACCGAGCCTTCCTGCAGGATGGTTAATTGCCCTTGCTGGAATGCCACCTCCAACCCCTTGGCGGTAAAGGTGGAGCAAAACACCACGTGGTGTGCATTTTGGGTTATATCGATAAACCCTCCCGCCCCGGTACAGCGGTCCCCCATGCGGGTGGCGTTGATATGCCCGTTGGCGTCCATCTCGCCTGCACCCATATAAGTAATATCCACACCGGCCCCGTTGTAATACAGCATCTGTTCCTGATGGTTAATCATGGCGGTCAGGTTTTTACCGATGCCAAAATCAACGCCACCGGCCTGTACGCCGCCGTAGATACCTGATTCAACGGTGATGGTGACCGCTTCGCTCACCCCCTCTTCATGGATGATGGTGCCAATAACATCGTTGGGAATACCGGTGCCCAGATTGATCACACAGTCCGGGGATAGGAATTGGCAAGCGCGGCGGCCAATCACCTTGCGGATGTTCAGCGGCAGCGTTTCCACTTCGCTGGCAGGAGTCACCAGGTTGCCGCAATAGGCCGGGTCATAGAACCAGGAGGAGGTCTGACGGTGGTCTTGCTCGGGGTCTTCACATACCACAATGGCATCAATAAAATTCCCCGGCACCACGATCTGTTTTGGGTGCAGACTCCCTTTTTCCGCCAGATTTTTCACCTGGGCTATCACCTTGCCACCAAAGCGTTTCGCCGCCAGTACCGCCTGCAGGATCTCCAGCTTCATGGCCTCTTCCTCACAGGTGAGGTTGCCAGCGGTATCCGCCGTAGTGCCACGAATGATCACCGTATCCAGCGGGAGTGCCGGATAGAACAGATATTCCTCCTCGCGCAGGCTGACCACTTCCACCAAATCTGGCAGGGCGCGGGTCAACGCATTCATTTTGCCGCCTTCCAGGCGGGGATCGATAAAGGTACCCAGCCCCACTTTGGACAGATACCCGGCCTGACCTGCCGCCATGGCTGTATACAGATGGACAATCTGCCCCTGCGGTAAACAGAAGGCTTCAACCTCGTTGGCGGCAATCTTTTCCATCCACTTGGGTGCCAGCCCCCAGTGCGAACCAATAATGCGTTTTACCATCCCTGGGGGAGTAAAATGCTGATTGCCGCGCTCACGATTCGACTGCCCCGCAGAGTGAATATAGGTCAGCCCGTGCGGTGCCCCTGTTGCAAGAAAGCGATTTTCCAGGGCCTTCAAGATCGACTCCGCGGCCCCGATCAATGTCATGCCGATGGTGCACAGGGTCGAGCCGTTATTCACTAACTCTGCGGCCTGCTGAGCCGAAATGACTTTATTTCTCATATTGCTACCTTACGTCTGTGCGGCGGTGCACCATGGCACCGCGTTTAGGCTTTATTTCTCAATCACGCTATTCATTGCTGCCGGGGGGCATTGATTGGCCGGTTTATCTTTACTGCCTGCGGGTTGTTTCACCCTCGCAGCCCCGATGATGGCAAGGGTCTGCAGCACGATGGCAAACCACAGGCCTGCACTAGGTGACCCCGTTCTATCCTCCAGGAGACCGAACACATATGGCCCGAAGAACCCGCCGGTGATGCCAAGGCAAGCCAGTAATCCCAGCCCACCAGCGAGCATAGGGCCGCTCATCAGCGTGGCCGGGTAGGTAAAGATGATGGATTGCACGACGAAGAACATCGAGGCACCGATACAGAAGCCGATCAGCCCTAATACTGGGCCACCCAGCACGCCAATCAGGAAACCGACGGCCATCGACATAAAGCCGGACACCAGCATGATGCGTGAACGAGAGGCGGTATTGGCATATTTGGGCAGGAAGAAGCCACCCAAGGCTGCCGCGATCCACGGAATGGCAGTTAACAGGCCGAGCATCAAGGTGCTCATTTTGCCGTAGCTGTTAATAATGCTTGGCAGGAAATAGGTCAGGCTGTAGACCGAAATCTGATGGGTGAAATAAATCGCCACGATCAGCATGAAGGTTTTATTGGTAAACGCTGTTTTAAAGGAAAACTTCTGGTTCTTATCCACCCCAACCGGTTGCTCCGCGGCCAGCTTGTTTTCAATATACTCAATGTCGGTTTGGGTCAGCCATTTGGCATCACGGGGTTTATTGGGCAGTACGGCATACACATAAAACGCCAGCAGCACCGCCGGGAGCCCTTCTATGATAAACATCCATTGCCAGCCGTGCAGTCCACCCAGGCCATCCAGCATCAGCAATGCGCCGCCCAATGGCGCCCCGACAATATTGGCGATACAGACACCGAGCAGGAACATGCCGACGGCTCTGGCGCGATCTTCACGGCCAAACCAGTAGGTAAGGTACAGGATGATACCGGGGTACAATCCGGCTTCTGCCGCCCCTAGTAACAGGCGCATGACATAGAAAGAGGTGGGACCGGTGACGAAGGCCATACCGGCGGAAATCACCCCCCAGGTGAACATGATGCGGGTGATCCAGAAGCGGGCCCCGACCCGCGCCATGATCAGATTGCTGGGGATCTCCATGGTGGAATAAGTCAGAAAGAACAGACCTGCTCCCAACCCATAGGCGGTAGCGGAAAGCCCAAGATCGATGGACATCGAGGCTCGGGCAATGCCGATATTGGTTCTGTCAATGAAGCTGATGATATAAACAATGATCAGTAACGGCATCAGGTGTTTATATATTTTTGCATTCGTTATTGCCGCCTGGCTTTTCGATGCAATATCTAACGGTCGATTTGACATAATAAGGACTCCTCCTCATGATGAGGCGATTAAACAGGGCAGAGCTGTTCTGTATTGTTAGAGGTACAGGTGCTCTATTATTTTAATGATTGCGCTTTAGGTTTCCTGACGTTGGCGCGTTTATTGGATAACGCTTGTTTTTATATTGGTGGTGTCAATTTTTGTCGTAAAGCTAATTTGTCTATTTTGCCATTGGCATTTTTCGGTAATTCTGCTGTAAAGACGATCTTTGAGGGTATTTTAAATTTGGCAATTTTATTGGAGAGCCAATGAGTAATATTATCGCTCACCAAGGGTTTATTCCGGTGTGCCACAATAAAAGCGACGGCTTCTTCTCCGTAGATTTCGCTGCTGCTGGGAACTATGGCAATTTCCTTGACGCCAGGGTAATTCGAGATCAGGTTTTCCACTTCAATGCAGTATATTTTTTCACCACCGCGGTTGATCATGTCCTTGCTGCGATCTTTGATATACAGGTAGTTATCCTGATCGAGGCAGGCGATATCGCCGGTGTAGAACCAGCCGTCGTGGAAGAACTGCTGATTGGCCGCCGGGTTCTTCCAGTACTGGCTCATCACCACTGGCCCTTTCAGCCATAGATGACCAATCTCACCGGCAGCAAGCACCTGGTGATTATCGTCGCGAATTTGGCAGCTTAGGCCGGGAATGGGTAAGCCAGAACTGCCTATCTTATCGCTGCTGCGTACATCGACCGGGAAAATGCTGGCCGGTGAAGAGGTTTCTGTCAGCCCATAGATCGGCCTGATTTCCGTGGCTGGGAACAACTGCGCGAGCCTTTCGATAATGCCCACGTTCAAATGCCCGGCACCGCAAGCGATCATCCGCAAGCTGGCGTAGTTGCCCACCTGTGGATACTTTTCCGCTTCTTGCAACAGTAGGATAAACACCGTTGGCGAACCATGCAGGAAGGTAATGTTATGGCTGCTGACGGTTTTCAAAATCTCTTCTGCATTGAATCTTTGCTGCAAATGCAACGTACCGCCAAGGTGAATAAACAGGCAGAGTAAAGCTGACAGGCCGGTAATATGGCAGATAGGGATCGGCAAGATGGCGCTGTCTTGCTCGGTTAACTTGAGAGCCTGTTGGTAAGCCGTGATAGCCGCAATAAAGTTACCGTGAGTGAGCGCTGCTCCTTTCGGTGAGCCAGTGGTGCCGGAAGTATAAATAATTGCGGCAATGTCATCCGCTACGATGGCGGCAGGCTCTACGGGTTGGATCACATTTTGGTCATCTGCATTACTGAGCATCAGTTGCCAATCGGCAAGCGACACCACATGGCTTTGCTTCACGGGTTCCAGCGTCGCCATCCACGGCTGGCTGTTGGGATCGTAAAAAACCGCCTTGGCATTAACACTGGACAGGATGATATGGCTGTCTTGCGATTTTAACTTGGTGCTTAACGGCACCACGATAATCCCCAGCGCCATTGCTGCATAAAACAGCGAGCAGAATTCAGGCCGGTTACCCAAGGCCAAGACGATCACATCGCCTTTGACGAGGTTAAAACTTTCTTTCAGGCAGGCGGAAGATAAATTAACGTTATGATTTAACTGATTATAACTGTATTTATGGCCTTCAAAGAACAGGGCGGTATGCTCAGCCCGGCGGTTAACGCTCCGCTGTAAACTCTGATAGAGGTGTGTGATTTTTGCCTGCTGCATAGGTTGCCCCTTCACCGACATTTACTGATGGTGGTGAGTATAGGGAAAGGCAACGGTGCAAGAATGCGCAAAATTTCACATCTTTCTTCGGCAAACAGGGCTGACGCTTTGTATAAAATGCCAACCCTGGGAGGACAAAAAAATCGATGTTATGACGAGTTGGTTAGCAAATGTTATCGAAAATGATAAAAATTATGGTGAAAAAGGTGAGTAAGGGGTTTTGCTTTTATGCAGATGCATAAAAAGATGACGTTCGGGCCAATCCCCATCGGCACCTTACGCACCGCCATCACGTTGGGATGGATCACATAGGTAAACGCACAAGGATCCTACACTGGCGGAAAAGAGCCTCCCCTGAGCCAACGAAAAACCTATGGCCGAAAAAATCGAGCAGTTCGGCCACGAATCATACGCACTTAATTAACCATTAGCCGCAAAGCCAAATTATGCGGATAGGGGTCAAAGTATTTTTGCGTCAGCAGGTAGCTGTCTGGGTATTCGCCCAGGTAATGCTTCAGCAGCGTCAAAGGCGCGAGTATTGGCAGCAGCCCCTCGCGATAATGGAGGATCACGTCATTCAGCTCGCCGCGCTGACGTGAGTTCAGCTGGTTACGAAAGTACCCCTGAATGTGCATCAGCACGTTGGTGTGGTTCTTGCGCGAGGCGGGTTTTTTCAAGATCGTCATCAGTTTTTCGCGATAAGCCACGAAGAATGCATCCAGGTCTTCCCACTCATGCAACGAAGCGACAAAGGGGCCAATTTCGCGGTAGCCCGCTTGGTGGTGCGCCAGCAACTGCAATTTATACCGGCTGTGGAAGTCCAGCAGCGCATGGCGGGTGAGGCCGTTGGCCTTCAGGGTGTTCAACTCGTGCAGGGCGAAGATGCGCTCGACAAAGTTTTCCCGCAGCACCGGGTCGTGCAGGCGGCCATCTTCTTCCACCGGTAACCACGGGTATTTCTCCAACAGCGCTCTGGTAAAGATGCCTACGCCCTCTTTACGCCCGCGATTGCCCTTTTCATCGTACAACCGTACGCGTTCCATACCGCAGCTCGGCGATTTGGCGCAGACGATAAAGCCCGACAGTTCGTCAAGACGTGAGAGATAGGAATCCGTGAATGCGGTCATTTTCTCCGTCACATCGTCGTGCGGCGCTTGGCTGAAGTGCATCCGGAAATCCCCTTCGGCGGTCTGAACCAGGCGTAGTGCCGGACGAGGAGAGGGCAGTCCGATGGCCATCTCCGGGCAGACGGGTTTGAAGGTCACCCACTGCGCCAGCCCGTCCATGACAAAGCCCATGCGTTTATGTCCGCCGTCAAACCGAACGGTCGCGCCGGTTAAACATCCGCTGATCCCAATGACGGGTTGCTTATTCATATCGCGATCCTCTTACTGTTCTTTTCGGGTGAAGAAAAGCGTTACCTGGCCGACGGTGATGCCGAACTTCTTCATCTCTGTTTTATTAAAAAGATGCGTGTCATCTTGCAGATACATCCAGTCATCAAAGTGAAGTAGCCAGGTACTGCCATTGGCTTTCACGTTCATGCTGTAACGCCAGTTAAAGGCGTTGCCTTCTGCCACGCCGCTGGCCACACCTTCAATATCGCCTGCGGTGCCTTCGTAGCGATTGGTGCCGACGCGCCGGATATGCCACACCCGTTGCTGTTTCTCGCCATCGTCATAGACAAAGTGTTCATTTAGCGTCAGCGTGTCGCCGATGACGTTGCCACTGATTTCCACGTGGAAGCGGCGCAGCTGTTTTCCGCTGCGGTCCTGTACCATACCCCATGCCTCGGTTTTCCCCTGGAAGTAGTGGAAGATATCGAGCGGCGGTTGTTGATGCCGGTAGTCGCTGATGTCTGTGCTACAACCCACCAGAAGCATCATCAGCGCCAGGCCAAGTGTCAGAATGCGTTTCATTTTTCACCTCCGAGCAACTGCTGACGCAGTTCGGGATATTGCGTGCGTGGATCGAGCCAGATGGCCAGAAAGTTTGTACTGAAGGCGGCAGACTGGCTGGGGCCGAGCGGGGTAAAGCTTTTTTCTGCCCCTGAGGCGCGATACCAGAACTGCCCCTGCTTACCCTTAACAACAAAGGTAAGCTGTGAGCCGGGCGTGACGTCCGGCCAGAGTGACTGCAGCATGCGCAGCCAGGCTTCGCTCTGTGGTTCTCGCTCCATGATCCCCTGAGCCTGCCACTGGTCACGGGTGGCTTCGACCAACTGGTCACGATCGATGTCGCGTTTGTAGGTAATAATCAGCGCCTGATCCTGTTCCGGCCCGTGATACCGACCGTCCGGCGTGCTCAGTTGGGAGGTATAAACGGTAAACGGCCCCCATGTCAGGCTGGCATCACCCACTTTGCGCCAGCTTAACCAGTCGGCGGCATGGGCGACGGGCGTGATAGCCGCCAACCACAGCAGCATCAGTAAAGAGGTTCTCATTGTCGTCTCCCCGTCAGAATATGGAACAACAGCATCAGAACCAGCCAACCCAGAGCCATCCAACTGACGACGATAAAGGTCGGCTCCCGGAAAGTCATGGCGCCCAGACGTTCGCCAATCACATACGCTACGGGACCGCCAGCGGTTGCCAGCAAAGCCAGCATCCACCCCGGCAGCGTGGTCGTGAGGGTCAAGTGGGTCCAGACGGTAGCGAACATCAGCCACAGCGCCATCATCCACAGGGGCAGCAGCGCGTCACTGTTAAAGCCGATCAGCCCCGTCAGCACCCAGAGGGCATCCAGACCGCTGCCCGCTGCGGCCAGCAGCAGGGCGTAAACACGGTGTGCAGGCGACAGCATCAGACAGGCCAGGATCGCCAGGGCGAGCCACAGGAACAGGCCGCGTTCGCGAAACAACACTACCAGCGTCCAGTAGAGATCGAACGCGAGAGCCATCAGCACGACCTGCACAGAGCGGTTCATACGCGCTCTGCGGTCAGTTGCACCACGCTGATGGTGCGTGCGTTAAAACCGGCTTCGCAGTAGCCAAAGTAGTAGAGCCACATACGGCGAAACCTTTCATCGAAACCGAGCTTTTCAATGTCCTGCCAGGCGTGCAGAAAACGCTGCCGCCAGTGCGCCAGCGTGTGGGCGTAGTCTGGCCCCATATCGAACAGATTACGGACGACAAAATCGGTGTGACGCGTCATCAGTTCACTCATTGCCGTGATGCTCGGTAGGAACCCGCCGGGGAAGATGTAACGCTGGATAAAATCGACGCTTTTGCTGTAGTCGCGGTAGCGCTGATCCTGAATGGTGATAGCCTGAATCGCCATTTTGCCGCCCGGGCGCAGGCGCGCCTGACAGGTTCGGAAGAAATCCGGCAGGTAGCGTTTACCCACGGCTTCAATCATCTCAACCGATACCAGTTTGTCGAATTGCCCGGTCAGGTCGCGGTAGTCGCACAGCAGAACCTGAACTCTGTCCTGTAATCCCGCGCGGGCAATACGCTCTGTAGCCCAGATGTACTGCTCCCGCGACAGCGTCGTGGTAGTGACGCGGCAGCCGTAGTGACGGGCGGCGTATTCCGCCATTGCCCCCCAGCCGGTGCCGATTTCCAGCAGGTGATCGCTTGCGGTCAACGCCAGTTGTTCGCACAGGCGCGCCATTTTTGCCTGCTGGGCTTGAGAGAGAGCCTGGTCGTCGGCGGTGAACAGCGCGCTGGAGTAGAGCAGATCTTCATCGAGAAAGTGCGCATAGAATTCGTTACCCAGATCGTAATGGGCGGAGATGTTTTCCCGCGCCTGTTTGCGGTAGTTACGCCGCGTCCAGTGGCGAAGCCGCTCCATAGGATTGCCCAGCAGGCGAAAGCCACTTTCCAGCCTTCCCAGTACCTTGCCGTTGAGGGCCAGGATCTGCAAAAGCGGGGTTAACTGATGCGTCTCCCACTCACCCTCCATCCAGGATTCGGCCGCGGCGAGGCTGCCGCCGGTGAGCAGACGCCAGTAAACACCCGGCGCGAGGATCTGCACTTCAGCACGCAGCGCAGAGGACTCATCGCCAAAATGGAGGGTCTGCTGTCCTTCACGCACGGTGAGCGAGCCCTCGCGGATACCGCTCAGCAAACGAAAGAGTAGCCAGCGCGCGATACGGGCGTTACGAGGGATATCGGATTCAAGCGCAAAGGCAGGATCGGTCATGAGCGCTAACTCCTTCTGACGGGATGGTTGTACAACGGCACGCGTTTAAGCCACAGCCGTAACGCTTGCCAGTAAATTGCCAGGACGGTTTTCAGGGTCATCATCGGTATGCGCAGCAATATCGATCTCAGGGTCGCGCGCGTTAGGTGCTCACGGCGAAGCGCGAGCGTGGCGTCGAACACCTTCGACTCCTGATGATTTTCGATATGCATATGCAGCGTTTTACCGGGGGCGTTGAAGCGCCAGTGATAGACCATATCCATCGGATTAAACGGGGAGACATGGAAGGCTTTCGGCTGCGGGCGAGCCGCCTGGCCATCCACCGCATAGTAATGGCGCTCGTTCCACGGGGTGTTGCGCACTTCGGCCAGAACCCAGCGCAGCATGCCCGTACTGTCATAGCAGTAGTAGAGATTGATCGGATTAAAATGGAAGCCGAAATAACGAAGCTGGGTCAGGAGCATGACGCGGCCATCGGGACGTTCCCCGGTCAGGGTTTGCAGCCGGTCGAGGGCGTTCTCTTTTAGCGGTGTGCCGAGTGGGTAATCCGCATCATGGAAGGCGGCCGCGGCAAATCGATTACGGCGGATACCCGCCGACGGCAGCGCATCCAGCTCGTCCAGATCGATCCAGGCCATAAACACGTTATAGCGAAAATGGTGTGATTTCGGCTGGAAGCGACGATGGCGTAACACACCCTGGTAAAGGCAGCTGTTCATCTTACAGGTCCTCCCCTGCAGCGATCCCTTTCACCACGTCCAACGCGCTGCGTACCCCATCCTCGTGAAAACCGTTGTACCAGTAAGCTCCGCAGAACCAGCTCCGTTGGTGGCCGTTAATCTCGCCGCGGCGCGACTGGGCGCGCCAGCTTTGCGGGTTAAACATCGGGTGCTCGTAGACAAAGCGTTTCCAGACGTAGCGATCGTCTACCGGCGTTTCCGGGTTCAGGGTGACGCAGAACAAGGGGCTACCCTCAGGTAATCCTTGTAAGATATTCATGTTGTAGGTGACGCAGGCGCTGGCCTGGTCCCGTTCGCTCAGGCGATAGTTCCAGCTTGCCCAGGCACGCTCGCGCACCGGTAGCCAGCGTGGATCGCTGTGCAAAACCACCTCGTTATGCTGCCAGCCAATATCGCCCAGAACCTCGCTTTCTGCAGGAGTAGGATGAGCAAGCATCGCCAGCGCCTGTGAGGAATGGCAGGCGAAGATCACCTGGTCGAACGAGTGATTCGACTGCGCAAGCTGGATTTCAACGCCGCCGTTGTGGCGGATGACCTGCTGCACCGGAGCGTTGAGGTGCAGGGTCAGGCGGTCCCCCAACTGGGCCAAAATGGCGCGGACGTACTCGCGAGAACCGCCGGGCACCACATACCACTGCGGACGGTGGGTAACGTCCAGCAGGCCGTGATGCTCAAAGAAGCGCAAAAACAGCGGAAGCGGGAAGCGGCGCATCTCCTGCAGTGACGAGGACCAGATGGCGGCCCCCATCGGCAGGATATAATGACGCGCGAAAAACGCGCTGAAGCCGTGCTGTTCGAGAAAAGTCTCCAGCGTGGCGTTTTCGTTAACGTCGCCTGCCAACGCCTCTTTTGCCAGGCGGTTGAAGCGAACAATATCTCGCAGCAGCCCCCAGAACGCCGGATTAACCAGGTTACGACGCTGTGCAAACAGCGAGGTGAGGGTGTGGCCGTTATACTCAAGCCCGCTTTGCGAATTATGCACGGAGAAGCTCATCTGCGTTTTTTGCCCGCTGATGCCCAGCTCGCTGAGCAGGCCCATAAAGCGCGGATAGGTACGGTCATTGTAGACGATAAACCCGGTATCGATGGCATACGTCCCCTGCGGCGTGCTGACATCCACCGTGGCGGTATGACCACCCACAGTGGGTTCCGCTTCGAAAAGCGTGACCTGATGATGCCCGGCCAGCCGCCAGGCACAGGTGAGTCCTGCAATACCGCTGCCGATAATGGCGATGTTCATGAGCGAACCATCCTGCGCAACAGCCTGCGCTGAAGAAAATTGGGGAGCCCTGAAAGCAGCTTCATGACCAGGCTGAATCCGGTGGGAAAGGCGATGTGTTTTTTCCCTTTCGCCAGCCCGCGACGGATCGCCTTCACGGCATCGTCGACGCTCACCTGGCCGGGCATGGCAAAATCATTTTTACGGGTAAGCGGCGTGTCTACAAAGCCCGGTGAGACAACCGTGACGGCAATACCTTTGGGCTCCCAGTCAAGGCGCAGACTATTGGCAAACCAGGTGAGGGCGGCTTTTGACGCGCCATACGCCTCTGCTCGTGGGAACGGCAGCCAGTGCGCCATCGAGCTGACCAGCGCTACGCGACTTCCTGGAAGGAGCTGGGTCTGAAGTGCGGCCAGACAGTTCACTGGCCCCTGGAAGTTGGTACTCATCACACGTTCCACCAGAGCGGCATCCACCACACCCTGATCCAGGTATTCGCAGGTTCCCGCACAAAGAACGGTCAGGTCGGCAGTGCAATCTGCAAGCGCCAGACGGCAGGCCTCCCTGTCCGTCATATCGAACACGCGTAACGTGATATTCGGGCTGTACTGTTGCAGTGCTTCCAGCCTGGCCCTGTCTCGCCCGCAGGCAATGACTTGGCAGCCGTCATCGGCCCAGGACTTCGCGAGCCCGGCACCAATGCCGGAGCTTGCGCCGGTGATGAGGACGGTCATCATGAGCGGATTCTCCTTTTTACACTTCGCACCGCCCAGCCAAGAAGGGGAAGATGTTCGTAGATCATCTCCCCGGCATCGTAGTAATCGCGCTGGCGAATAATCAGGTTGTCCTGCACATCAACAATTGAGCATCCTGCGAGGACTAGTGTTTCTCCCCTTGAAATCCGTGGGTGAGACCAATGCATTGCCCAAGTTACGGCAAAACGATGGCCTTCGCAGAGGGGGGAGTCGATGGTAAAGCGGCAATGCTTTACGTTGGCCAATAGATGAGTGAAGTAACGCTGGATCGCCAAAAGACCCTGATGCTCACCAAACGGGTCGCTCAGACTGGCATCAGCATGATAGATCTCCGCCAACGCAGATGGCGGCTGGTTATCCAGCTTGCTGTAGTAATCAACAAACCGGTTGATGATGGATGGCATAGAGCTCATGAGTCTCACCTGAGAGTGAACAACCTAGCGTTATTGCATAGTTAAAACTTACACAATTATTGTAGTTTGTCCAACTTTGGCGAGGTGATAATTATTTTCTCATTCGCTTCAACGTATTAAGTTTGCCAGCTCATGCTGTTAACTGTGCAACATGAGCTGGCTTTATCTTCAACTTCCTCTGTAGGTAGAGTATCCATACTGGCTTAACAGCAGGGGGATGTGCAGTTTTTCATTGGTCTTGGTGACGGTGAACATCACCGGGATCTCCGGGAAGAACGACGTTTGCTGCTGTTGGTGGAAATAGTCACCGGTTTTGAAGGTCACTTTGTAAATTCCCGGCAGCATATCCTGGTCCTGTGGATATAGAGATTTGATACGCCCGTCTTCGTCCGTTTTACCGCTAGCCAGCGTGACCCAGCTGTTTTGCTGCTCTTTTTCAAGCGTGACGGTGACATTCGGCGAGGGGATCCCTGTCTGCTGGTTCAGAATATGGACGCTCAGCGTGCCAGCAGGGGCACTGAATGCGGCAGGAGCCGTTGCCAGAGAGGTTAGCAGAATAAGACCGGTAGCTTTTTTCATCATGATTTCCTGTAGGGGTTAAACAAACAGGAAAAAGGTAGCATCCTGGTGAAAAATAAATATTCAACCTTTTGTGATAATTAACGCAAGCACAACGTCAAAGAGTAATGACCTCAAGAGACATCACCTGTTGTTGCCACAGTTCAATCTGTTGTTTGCGGGTGGGGGTGAGTTTACCTGTCATGACCAGCAGCCATTTTCGTTCAGGAAATAGCTCTGGAGCCAGACTGGCAGGCGGAACGGGAAGGACATCAATGTGCTGTCCTTGACCAGTACGCTTGAGGGCTTCCAGCCAGATTTCACACGGGTCTGACAGGTACCAGCCGGTGATCAGATAGTTATCCCCTGCCGCTTTTTTGTCCCTTTCGAGGCAAAATGAGGTATAGGAAATGATAATGCCATCCAGGATCTCGCGCAGGGTCATCATCGCCGGAATATTGGCAGAGAATTTACCGCGCAGCGGGCGCAGCAATTCCGTGACCAACTCCGGGCGAGGATATTCGCGGCCAGAAACGTAAATCTGCTGGCGCAGCGATTCAATTTTTCCCTCTTTGAGCAACTGCAGCATTTTTTCTTGCAGAGTAAGCCAGTTGTTTGTCGGACCTTCTGCCGGGCGCGCGAGCAGGGGTTTTACCTGGCTGATGGTTACCCCTTTTTTTACCCAGTCGAGAATTTTGAGCGCCTGCTGGACATCATCATCGCTGTACTGGCGATGTCCACCATCGGTGCGCATCGGTTTAAGCAGGCCGTAACGACGCTGCCAGGCGCGCAATGTGGTTGCGTTTATTCCGCAAAGCCGGGCAAATTCGCCGATAGAGTAAGCCATGAGAGACATCCGATAACAAAGAACACTTTCAATATACTACGCATAATGCCGGCTTGAATGAAGTGTCGGGCGTTTGCACGACACTTTACTCCCAACCGTGCCTCAAACCTCAATCTCACCAATTCTTTCCAACGCATCCACAATCAGATCCCAAAAGGCGGTTTCATCAAGCTTCACTGCCACCTGAGTATGGCAATCCGCTGTGGCCGGGAAGCGGAAGTCCGCGACCGTCATCCCCAGCGTCAGGGTACCGGTCAGCTCAATATCGATGGGCACCTTACGCACCGTCATCACGTTGGGGTTGATCACATAGGCGACCGCGCAGGGATCGTGTACCGGTGGCGAAGTGAAACCCTGCGCCTGCTTATACATATGGCCGAAGAACTCGAGCAGTTCGACGACAAATTTCGCAGGGCCGGTGCCAATGGCGGCGATGCGCGCGCTAACTTCTGGCGTGGCCAGCGCCTGATGCGTCAGATCCAACCCAACCATGGTTAACGGCCAGGGTTCGTTGAACACGATATGCGCGGCTTCCGGATCGATTTTGATATTGAATTCAGCCACTGCGCTCCAGTTACCCACGTGGTAACCGCCCCCCATCAGCACCACTTCCTTCACGCGTGTGGCAATACGGGGTTCCTTGCGCACCGCCATGGCGATGTTGGTCAGGCCTGCGGTGGGCACCAGCGTTACGGTGCCTGGTGGGTGTGCCATGATGGTATCAATGATCAGGTCGACGGCATGGATATCGGCCAATTGCAGAGTGGGTTCCGGTAAAACTGGGCCATCGAGTCCCGATTCGCCGTGGATGTCGGGGGCGACTTCAATTTGCCGTACCAGCGGCCGCGAGCAGCCAGCGGCAAAGGGCACGCCGGTGATGTTGGCAATGCGCGCCACGGCCAGCGCATTGCGCGTGACCTTCTCCAGCGTCTGGTTGCCGACGACGGTGGTGACGGCCAGCAGTTCAATATCTGGGTTGCCCCATGCCAGCAGCATCGCGATCGCATCGTCATGCCCCGGGTCGCAGTCCAGTATGATTTTCTTCATGATTTTTCCTGATGCAGGGGAATTTTTTCGAGCATAACCTAGAGGTGGGCAGAGGGGTATGACCAGCGGGCCGTTTTGTTAACGTCATCAAAGGATTGAATAAATCTGCCCCGGAAGGGGCAGATTGCTGGCTTAGTCTTCCAGCTTCAGCACCGGCTCTCTCTTCAGCACTACGCGCAGCACAAAGTAATACACGATGCCGATCGCCAGCCAGCTAAGGCCGAGGATTTTGGCTTCGATATCCATCTCGTACAGTACAAAGGCGATGATCGACAGGCCGATCAGTGGGAACAGCAGGTGTTTTACCCAGGCCTTGGACTTCTGGCGGATGATGTAGTGGTTAATCACCGACAGGTGCAAGATCAAAAAGCCCATCAGCGCCCCGAAGTTGACCAACCGGCTCAGGTTGTCGATGCTGCCGTTGAAGTACAGCCCGGAACCGAGGGAGATCACCGCGACCAGCAGGGTGCTGACGTAAGGGGTTTTAAAGCGTGGATGTACCTTGGCCAGGATCTTCGGCAATTGGCGGTCTCGCCCCATGGCGAACAGAATGCGGGAGATGGCGGCCTGCGCGACTAACGCATTAGCAATCCCCCAGGAGAGCGCCGTCGCCCAGATGGTCGCCTGCTTTAACCAGGAACCGCCCGCCAGATTGGCGGTATCGTAGAACGCGGTATCCAGGTTAGTGAAGTTTTGGCCCGCAGCCAGATCGGCGGCAATCCAGGTTTGCAGAATAAACAGCGACCCTACCAACAGCAGTGCATACAACGAGGCTTTCCCCACGGCATCGGCCCCGCCTTTACTCTCTTCGGACAGCGTCGAAATACCGTCAAAGCCCAGGAATGACAGCACCGCGATAGATACCGCACCCATCACCAGCGGCAGGCTAAATTTCTCGGCGTTGTAGAGCGGGTTCAGCGTCAGGCCACCGGAACCTTCGCCGGAATACAGTGCCGTCAGGCCCATTACCACAAAGATGGTCAGGATCACGATCTCCGCCACCAGGATGTAGCGGTTGGCCTTGGCGGTGAACTGGATCCCCACCAGGTTGATCGCACTGTTGATCACGATAAAGGTCACGATCCACACCCAGGCGGGTACTTCTGGCAGGATCGGGCCGAGCGCCGCCGCGCTGACGATATACAGCAACGACGGCACCAGGATGTAATCGAGCAGGATCAGCCAACCGGCAAAGAAGCCGACGGTTTCATGGATGCCGCGCTGGGCATAGGCATAGACCGAGCCGGAAACCGGGAAAGCACGGGACATTGACCAGTAGCTCATGGCGGTGAAGAACATCGCCACCATGCCGATCAGATAGGCCAGCGCCACCATGCCCTGTGCGCCTTCCCACACGTAGCCAAACACGCCAAACGGCGCGATCGGCACCATAAAGATCATGCCGTAGATCACCAGATCTTTCAGGGTGAGGGTACGGTGCAGTTCCTGCTTATAACCAAATTGTTCTACAGACATGGCGCTATCCCTAATCCAACTGGAGGTTTAACTGCTCGGCAACGCTGCGTGGCAGCGCGAAACGGCAGGTTTGCAGCGGATCGACCACCTGACAGATTTGCAGATCGCCAGTGATGCTCAGCAGATTGATGGCGTCGGCCAGCGAGACCTGGCTATAGTCCGCCACGAAGTGTGCCATATTGCGGGTTGCCAATTCGGCCGCTTCGTCCAGCGTTTTGGCGGATGCCAAGGTATATAGCGTATCAATGGTGCTCATCATCGGGGTGGGCAGCGCGCGGTTTTTGACTACGCTCAGGTTCACCACCACTTCGCCGGGAATTTCCAGCCCGCATACCGAGACTTCACCATCGCCCATTGCGGCATGCAGATCGCCGAGCGCAAACAGCGCACCGGGAACGTTAACCGGCAGCCACAGCGTGCAGCCTTCGGTGATGATTTTGCAGTCCATGTTGCCGCCGTGGGCATCTGGAGTGCCGCAGGGGATCGGATCTTCGGCTGGGGCGACGCCAATTACGCCGATCATTGGTTTTAACGGCCAACGCACGCCGCCAGGCAGCAGGGCGAAGCCGTCTTCCAGCGGCACGGTGCGGATCTGTGGCTGTTGCAGCTCATCGCCAATGACGCCCAGGCCTGGAGCGGTGACCATGACTGCCTGATGGCTGGTTGGGGTAATACGTTTAATCTCTACCCGTAACACATCGCCGGGGTTCGCATCCTGCACGTAAACCGGCCCGGTAGCCGGGTTGATGCGGCTCCAGTCCAGTTCGGTGAAGGTGGCCTGTTCAGAGGCGATTTGATCTTCGAAGCAGTCACAGGTTTCAAAACAAACGTCGCTGCCGCTGGCAACGGTGGCCACAGGGGCGTTATCGCGCGACATGGCATATACCACGTGCGTACGTGAGATCTTTTCCATGGTGATTCCTATAATGAATAATGAAGCCTGGTTTTTATTATTTATGGCGATAATGATAATTGGGCGCACCTGCGCCAATTCATCAATAAATCACACCCGCAGGGGCGTAAGCAAGCACGCGAAAGCGGTAGCAGAATGGGCATTTTGGTTAGATTGGCAGGATATGCTTCAAACAATTATCGCGGTGGTTTATTACCCACAACTATGGCGGAAGTTTCCGCATAACCGATCGGTAAAGCCGAGTGAATACAGCAGAGTTCTCAGTAGAGAATGGGAATCAAATGAAGGGAAATACTTTCGATAATTAGCATTAATAAAATGAGTAACCGTTTTTATAGCAGTAAACGCTATATATCAGCTAGAGCAAACTTATTACCCTGGAGTGAACTCCAGGGATAAAGGGGAGCCTCAACGATAGCCCTGATACACTTCCGCCACGCGTTTAAAGTATTCCGTCAGGTAATTGATACACACCTGCACCTTGAGCGGCAGCTTGTCCTTCTCGGTGTACAGGGCGTAAACCGGACGGGGTTCTGAATGGTAGCGCTTGAACAGGATCTCAATCTCGCCGCGTTTGATCTCTTCGATGACCCACATCAGTGGCGCATAGGCAATCCCGGCCCCGGCCTTGAGCCAACGGATCATGGTTTGTGAATCGTTGGTCACGAAGCGCCCCTGCGGGGAAATACGCGTACTGATGCCTTCGGGAGCCATCAATTCAAACTCACTGTCGGGCCGTACGCTGTATTCCAACCAGGAAAAATTCACCATATCCGCCGGTTTTTGCGGTGTCCCGTGTTGAGTCAGGTAGCTTTTGGCGGCGCAGACCACCATCGGCATCGAACCCAGGCGTTTGGAAAACAGGCTGGAATCCTGCAGTTCGCCAGTGCGGATCACTACGTCCAGGCCGTCGGCAATCAGATCCGGGGCCGGAATGCCGGTGACCAGATTAACCGTCAAACCAGGATACTCTTGCAGCATATCGGCGGTCATGGTCGCCAGGACGTTTTGCGCCATAGTGGATGAACTGCCGATGCGCAGCGTGCCTATGGGCGTATTGTTCAGCGCATAAAGCTGCTCATGAACCTCGGCGGCTTCCTGCAACATGCGGCGGCAGCCCTGATAGTAGATTTTACCCGCTTCGGTCAGGCCGATACTGCGCGTGCTGCGGTTAAGCAGCTTCACCTGTAGATCATTTTCCAGTTTGGACACTGTCTGGCTGATGGATGAAACGCTCATGTCGAGCTGGCGTGCTGCCGCGGTAAATGACCCACATTCAACGACTTTGGCAAACACGGACATCCGTTTTAGTCTTTCCATTGTTCACTCTGGCTTAAAAGTGATTTAGATCACAGATTATAGATGAGTTGATAGTAAGCAGGCTAATATAACGCGTCGGGTGTAAAGATCTTCTGAACGCTTGAGCGTGGTCAGCTATGTCGCGGTTTACTGCCGTGGCCGCACGATCCCTCCGGTTATCCATACATTCCCTCTCGCGGAAGCCTGCTGTTAGCTTAACCCTTTTTCAGGTTTATGGCCTGGTCAACTACCAGATCATAACGTTTGGCGTCCGTGCGCTAGAATGTAAATGGAATGTGAAATCAGCAGGGAAAACCCCCGGTGTAGTAAACAATTAAGGATAAAGTGATGAGTTTGCTTCCGGTTATGGTCATTTTTGGACTGTCGTTCCCACCGGTATTTTTTGAGCTGTTAGCGTCTTTGGCCTTGTTCTTCGTCATACGCCGCCTGTTGCAGCCGACCGGGATTTACGATTTTGTCTGGCATCCGGCGTTGTTCAATACCGCGCTGTATTGCTGTTTGTTTTATCTGATTTCGTGTCTTTTCGTTTGAGGCTGCTGTGAAAACTCTGTCATTAAAAATACTCCGCATCGCCATCACCTTGCTGCTGGTTCTGTTGGCGGCCATTGCCGTGTTCAAGGCGTGGGCGTTTTACACCGAATCGCCTTGGACGCGTGATGCCAAATTCACCGCCGACGTGGTGGCGATTGCTCCAGATGTCAGCGGTTTGCTGACCGACGTGCCGATCACCGACAACCAGTTGGTGAAACAGGGCCAGATCCTGATGGTGATCGACCAGCCACGTTACCAACAGGCACTGGCCGAAGCCAACGCCGATGTGGCCTATTATCAGACGCTGGCGGCCGAGAAGAAGCGTGAAGCGGGCCGCCGTGTGCGCTTGGGGATCCAGGCGATGTCACAAGAAGAGATCGACCAATCCAATAACGTGCTGCAAACCGTGCAGCATCAGTTGGCCAAGGCGATCGCCGTGCGCGATCTGGCGCAGTTGGATCTGGAACGGACCACGGTGCGTGCGCCAGCAGACGGTTGGGTCACCAACCTGAACGTCCACGCAGGGGAATTTATCACCCGTGGTTCTACGGCGGTGGCGCTGGTGAAGAAAAACAGTTTCTATGTCATCGCCTATCTGGAAGAAACCAAGCTTGAAGGGTTGAGCAAAGGCGATCGTGCCGAGATCACCCCGCTGGGCAGCAACCGCATTATGCACGGCACCGTCGATAGCCTGGCCGCGGCGGTGAATAACAGCAGCAGTACCCCAAACAGCAAGGGGCTGGCGTCGATCGACAGCAATCTGGAGTGGGTGCGTCTGGCACAGCGCGTGCCGGTGAAAATCATCCTCGATGAGAAAGATCAGCAACACTCTTACCCGGCGGGTACCACCGCGACCGTGGTCATAACCGGCAAGAACGATCGTAGCATCGACAGCGGCTCGCCGTTTATCCGGCTGATGCATCGGTTGCGTGAGTTCGGCTAATGAACAGCCCAACCTTTCTGCGGCTGCGGTTTGCCTGCAAGCTCAGCTTTGCGATCGTCTTCGCCCTGTTTGTCGGTTTTCACCTCAATCTGGAAACCCCGCGCTGGTCGGTGCTGACAGCGGCCATTGTGGCTGCCGGCCCGGCCTTTGCCGCCGGGGGGGAACCTTTCTCTGGCGCGATCCGCTATCGTGGCTGGCTGCGTATTATCGGCACCTTTATCGGCTGCTTTGTCGGCTTGCTGATTATCGTTACCTGTGCGCGTGCACCGGTGGTGATGCTGATGCTTTGCTGCGTCTGGCTGGGGGTCTGTACCTGGATCTCCTCGCTGGTGAAGGTCGAAAACTCTTATGCCTGGGGGCTGGCGGGCTACACGGCGCTGATTATCATCGTCACCTCCGCAGCCACTACAAACACCACAACCTCACTGTTGGACGCGCCACAGTTCGCCGTAGAGCGCTGTAGCGAGATCGTGCTCGGTATTCTCAGTGCGGTACTGGCCGACCTGCTGTTTTCCCCGCGTTCGATCAAACAGGATATCGATCGTGCGGTGGATCAACTGCTGGTGGGGCAGTACAAGCTGATGCAAATGTGTATCAGCGATGCCGGCAAGGAAGATATCGACCGCGCCTGGAGCGATCTGGTTAAAAGCACCACCGCCATCAACGGGATGCGCAGCAACCTGATGTTGGAATCATCGCGTTGGCAGCGGGTTAACAGCCGCTTGCATGCGTTACATACGCTTTCGCTGACGTTGATCACCCAGGCCTGTGAAACCTACCTGATTTTGCTCAATCACCCGGATGCGGTGAAGGAAAATATCCGCGAGCTGCTGATGGTTCCAGCGGAAACCGCGCAGGAAGTGCATAAACGCCTGAAGCTGGTGCGCCAGGTGCTGGCAACCAACCGTAGCGATGAACATCTGCAAACGGTCACCGGCTGGGTGGGCGCAGCGACGCGCTATTTGCTGGTGGCAAAAGGCGTGCATACCAACAGCGGCATCAACGCGGTAGAAAACGAGATACTGGCCGGGGAAGTGGTGGTGAAGAGGCCGTCGGCGGAAGGCCACCATGCCATGATCAACGGGCTGCGAGCCTGGGCGGCGACCTCAATAGGCTGCCTGTTCTGGCTGTGGACCGGCTGGACGTCCGGCAGCGGCTGTATGGTGATGATCGCCGTCGTGACCGCATTGGCGATGCGTACGCCAAATCCAAAAATGATGGCGCTCGACTTCCTGCTGGGCGTGCTGGTGGCGTTGCCGCTCGGTGCGCTGTTTTATATGTTTATTCTGCCGGAAACCCAGCAAAGCATGTTCTTGTTGTGTCTGAGCCTGGGCATCATGTCCTTTGTCATAGGGATCGAAGTGCAGAAACGCCGTTTGGGATCGCTAGGCACCCTGGCGAGTACTATTAACATCATCGTGTTAAGCAATCCGATGAGTTTCCATGTCTCCTCGTTTATCGACAGCGCCATCGGCCAGATTATCGGCTGCTTTGTGGCGATGATCGTGCTGTTCCTGATCCGTGATACCTCACGTGAGCGCACCGGCCGCACGTTGATGAATCAGTTGGTCAGCAGCGCCGTTTCGGCGTTGACCACCAAGGCGGCGCGCCGTAAGGAAAACCATCTGCCTGCGCTCTATCAGCGCCTGAACCAGCTGCTGATGATGTTCCCGAACGACATTGCCAAATACCGGCTGGCGCTCAACCTGATTATTGCCCACCAGCGGATGCAGATGACCGAGATCCCGGAGCGGGAAGAGCTTTCGGTGTTCCACAAGCAGATCCGCAGCACCGCCGACCACGTGGTCACCGCCAAGAACGATGTGAAGCGGGCTTACTACTACGATCGGTTACTCAAAGAGATGAATGAATATCAACAAAAGCTGGTGGATAACCTCGCTCCGCTTAGCGTCACCGGGCCGGTAAAACGCCTGGCCGATATGCTGCATCGCTACCGTCACGCGCTGATTGATTGATATTTTCACTTTCCCGTCAAAGGCTATACTGCATGGTTTACGTCCCCCGACTACGGGGGCTAAAATGCATGCAGGAAGGCCTCACAAACCATAATAATTCCGTATCAATTGCGGTTTTTGCTCGAGCGTCAGGCCTTTTGGATGCGAAATGGTTACATCTTGGTCATCTTTGATTCATTAATTTTTGCTATATATGCAGGGACAGTATGAATAAACGTACGCTTATTGCGATGCTGATTGCTTTGCTGGTGGCGGGGTTTAGTGCGCTGCAGGGGGATGGCGATCGGGCTCTGACCAATGATTCGACCCCGGCGGCAGAGAGCATTGAACAACTGACGCAGCAGCAGCGAGTGGTCAGCTATGTGCAACAGCACCAGCGTCTGCCTGATTACTACATCACCAAAAAGCAGGCTCGTGAGCAGGGTTGGGATGCGCGTGACGGTAATCTGTGCAAGGTATTGCCGGGCAAGGCCATTGGCGGCGACCGTTTTTCCAACCGTGAAGGGCAATTACCGACCGCCAACAACCGGGTATGGCGCGAAGCGGATATCAACTACCAATGCGGCCGACGCGGTGCCGATCGGCTGTTGTATTCCAGTGACGGTCTGATTTATGTCACGCGCGACCATTATAAGAACTTCATGCGGATGGAGTGAGCCGATGGGGAAAATAGAGTTCGATTTTAACCAGATAGCGGACTTGCCAGCGTTCTATCGCCACTTTGCCGAGCGGTTTGCACTGGGTGAAGGATTTGGCGCCAACCTGGACGCGCTGTGGGACGTGGTGACCGGCGACATCAGCCTGCCGGTCGAGATTGAATTTCTCAATCTCAACGCCCGCAGCAAACGCCGCTTTGGTGCCATTATTCTGTTGTTTGAAGAAGCGGAGGAGGAGCTGGAGGGCAACCTGCGGTTCAATATCCGTGAAACGAGCAGCGCAGCGACGCATCAGCGGGGATGAACGGGGTCCATCCCGCAGCGATGCCGCTGACGATCACTGTTGTGCCTCTGCCAGCTCTCGCAAGTACTGGAAGATTTGGCGGAATGATTTTGGCGGCTTGTTAGCGGCCTGCTCTTTCTGCGCATTACGTATCAGGGCACGCAACTGTTGGCGATCGGCTTGTGGATACAGATCCAGCACGGACGGGATCGCGTCATCACCTTCAGCTACCAGACGATCGCGCAGCGCTTCCAGCTTGTGGAACAGCGAAACCTGTTGGTTATGGCGGTTCTTCAACTTGTCGAGCGCGGTCTGGATCGGTTCGACATCGCGAGCACGCAGCATTTTACCGATCAGTTGGATCTGGCGGCGGCGGCCTTCTTTCTTGATCTTTTGCGCCAGTTCGATGGCGGCACGCAGATCTTCATCCAGCGGGATGCGTTCCAAGGCGTTTTTACCCAGTTCAACCAGTTCGGTTCCCAGGTCTTTCAGCGCTTCGGCATCACGTTTAATTTCACTTTTACTGACCCAGATAATCTCGTCATCGTCCTCGTTTTCGTTCTCCGGGACTTCGTCGAGCCAGTCTTCAGGCTGTTTGTTCATGGTAGGCTCCGTTAAAAAGAGGCTAATCCTAACAGGTTGCCGGCTTTATGCGAAATTCCACGCGGTTCCTGTTAGACTCAAAAGTACATCGGGCTGTGGCCAGCGGGCGCAGCCTGAAATTATTTTGGCGCGTTATTGCGCGCAAAACCATGCCGACACGGCACTTTTCTCAACGATTTTCTGATTAACTATGGCCGATTGATGAAAGTAGTCACCCAAGTTGCAGAGCAGCGCAAAGCGCTGGAAAACGCCGTTTCACAGGCGCTGGAGCTGGCACGCGCCGGTTCCGATGCGGCAGAAGTTGCCGTGAGCAAAACCACCGGTATCAGCGTCAGCACCCGCTTCGGTGAGGTGGAGAACGTCGAATTCAACAGCGACGGCGCGTTAGGTATTACCGTCTATTATCAAAACCGCAAAGGCAGTGCCTCTTCCACCGATCTTAATCCAGATGCCATTGCCCGTACCGTTCAGGCGGCGCTGGATATTGCTCGTTACACTTCACCAGATCCCCATGCTGGCCCGGCGGAAAAAGATCTGCTGGCGTTTGACGCGCCGGATCTGGACCTGTTCCACCCCACCGAGCTGGATGCCGAACGTGGTATCGAGCTGGCAGCCCGTGCCGAACAGGCTTCGCTGGCGGCCGACAAGCGGATTACCAATACCGAAGGCGGCAGCTTCAACAGCCATTACGGTATCAAGGTCTTCGGCAACAGCCACGGCATGCTGCAAAGCTATTGCTCCAGTCGTCACTCGCTCTCCAGCTGTGTGATCGCCGAACATGATGGCGATATGGAGCGGGATTATGCCTACACCATTGGTCGGGCTATGGGCGATATGGCCAGCCCTGAGTGGGTTGGCCAGGAATGCGCCCGCCGCACGCTGGCGCGTCTTTCCCCACGCAAGCTGTCAACCATGAAAGCGCCGGTGCTGTTCGCCTCAGAAGTGGCTACCGGTCTGTTTGGCCACCTGGTTGGGGCTATCAGCGGCAGCAGCGTTTATCGCAAATCCACCTTCCTGCTGGATTCGTTGGGTAAACAGATCCTGCCGGAGTGGATGACCATTGAAGAACATCCGCACTTGTTGAAAGGGCTGGCCTCTACGCCGTTCGACAGTGAAGGCGTACGCACCCAGCGCCGCGACATCGTCAAAGACGGCGTGCTGGAAACCTGGCTGCTGACTAGCTACGCCGCGCGTAAATTGGGGCTGCATAGCACCGGTCATGCGGGCGGGATCCATAACTGGCGCATTGCCGGTCAGGGCGATGACTTTGCGGGCATGCTCAAACAGTTGGGCACCGGTCTGGTGGTCACTGAGCTGATGGGGCAGGGCGTCAGCGGGATTACCGGCGATTACTCACGCGGAGCTTCTGGCTTCTGGGTAGAAAATGGTGAGATCCAGTATCCGGTCAGCGAGATCACCATTGCCGGCAATCTGAAAGATATGCTGCGCAATATCGTCAGCATCGGCAGCGATATCGAACTGCGCAGCAATATCCAGTGCGGTTCCGTGCTGCTGCCGGAAATGAAGATCGCAGGGCAGTAACACGTAAAGCTAATCCATTAGTTAGGGGGAGGGGGCGTTTCAGCTCCTCCCCACTCCTCCGCTTCAACCTTCCTTACAAATATCAGCTATCGGTTTTACCGTTCCATGCCTATGTTTATAACGGGTTAACTAAAACAATAACGGGAAGGTGAGCATGAAGAAGACATTGAAAGTGTTGGCAGCACTGACGCTGCTGGGAGCCAGTTCATGGGTGATGGCAGCCGAACTGGCTGATGACATGGATACCCTGGCCGCCAATTACAAAATTGTATTGAAAACCGACTCCACCGATACCTTCAAGCAGAGCCTGCAGAATATGCGTGCTGCGGCTACGGATGCCCAGAAAGGCACACCGCCGAAGTTGGAAAACAAAGCGCCAGACAGCCCGGAGATGAAGGAGTTTCGTCAAGGGCTGGCGACGCTGATCGGGCAGATCGATCAGTCAATGGCGCTGGCGAATCAGGGCAAACTGGAGGACGCGCGTAAAGTGGCGGAGGGCTTCAAGCAAACCCGCGATGCCAATCACAAGAAATTCCGTTAAGCGTACTGCGGCAATCAACGTAGCGTTGACAAAAAGGGCGGCTGAATGGCCGCCCGGAAACCTGACTTAGCGGTGATACTCGCCCGCAGCCTCAGGTTGATACAGCAATTCCAACACTTCAATGCGGGCTTCTTCGCCGTTTGGCAATTGCCAATTGATCTGTTTACCCACGTGCATTCCCAGCAGTGCTGCACCCAGTGGTGCCATCACCGACAGCTGTTCAGCGCTGTCTTTGAGAGAGGCGGGGTAAACCAGCGTGCGCACATGTTCTTCTGAAGTATGCAGATCGCGAAAACGTACGCGGCTGTTCATGGTGACGACGTGTGCAGGGATCTGCGATGCCGGCACAATGTCAGCGCGATCCAGTTCAGCGTTCAGCGCGGCGGCGACGTCAGTATTGGCAAAGGCTGGCTGTGCCAGTAGCGCATCCAGGCGTTCCGCATCCAGCTCATTAATGGTAATGGTTGGTTTGGTCATTCCACTCTCCAGTCCAATCAAAGGGCGCCCTTTCTGCGCCATAAATTCGGAAAACAACACAAAAGCAACACCCCCGCACCTTTGGGCGCGGGGGTGTGAAAAATGTCGGTTTGTCCTACTGATAGTAGGCTGTTAGGGCCGGAAAAGAAAGAGATCTCGATCACGAAGTTTTTTGCGCCGCGCTGCCAACTGGCAACTCTGCGTTGCAAACTCTTTTTGCAATCTCATTTACTTAGCGTAAAAACCCCCGATTTTGCGAAATGGATCCCTTGGCGTCACTTAATTTCCAGTTCGAACTGGAAAAAAACGCGCTACACAAGCAATGCCCCAAGGGTTAGGGTAAAGACATCAAAGAAAGCGGGTAAAGGTAAAGCGCTTTACCGTTAACGGATAAATAGCTGGATCCAGAGGTGACTGCAAAGTGAATGACGGAACTGCTTCGGTAAGTAACAGGGAACAGACTGACATCAGTGAGGCCGCAGCGATTACCACTCAATTGTTGGCCGATATTACCGCCATGTTGGGTGAAGAGAATATTTACACCAATGCGGTGCAACAACAAATGTTGGAATCCCATATCCGCGCGATGGTGTTGCGCTCAATAACAGGTGAGCCCTTGCCGGAAGTTGATAAATCACTGTTTGATGAAATTTCTGCCGGATCGATGCAACTGGCAGAGCGAGTGGTAAATAAGTTTGCCACGTTACCGATTGAAGAGGCGTATCTGCTTTCGGTTCATTTTGAAGTGGCTAAAGATAACGACCAATAACGTTTAATTGATTAAAATTATTCAGGAGAAAAACCCCATGGGACAAATTACCGTAGTGATCGGCGATCGGCTGGGTAAAGGCCAGAAAGTGGGCCAAGGCGTTGAAAATGCAGGTGCCAAGGTGATTGTGATCCCTGGCATGGCTGCGGATATGAAGCTGGGTGACGTGATGAAAGCAGAGAATGCGCAACTGGGCATTTCCTTCTGCGGCAGCGGTGGCGCTGGAGCGATCACCGCACAAACCAAATATGGTTATAAATCCAGATATGGTATGCGTTCTATCGAAGAAGGCGTGACGGCAATTAACGAAGGCTGCAATGTATTAGGCTTTGGCTTTATGGATAAAGAAGAATTAGGCCAGCGGCTAGTGGAAGCTTATGTCAAAAAATACGGCAATCCGTAATGAAAGAAACTTATACTACCTCGGTTAACGTGGAGGGCAAAGGCGATAGTAAAGCTAAAGCCTTTGCCGGTGCATTAGCCAATGTACAGGGCGTGATTTTAAAATCCACCAATAATGTTCTGCTGCGTATCGAACCGCAGGATGTCAAAATAGTAAAGGCGGAAGAGAGAACCACCAAAGAAAAATTTCTTTTCTTCTTCCTGGCGCGTGAAAGAAAAAGCTATGCCGTTTCATTAGAAATAACCGTGAACGTGACGATCATCAATACCGAAAAGGTGGTCTTCACCCAGAAATAAAAACGTTATATCCGTCGTGTTTCAAGCTGTAGCCGCTATGGCTGCGTCTTGGGATCCACTGGGCATGACATAAGAAGGATATTCTGATGTTTTTAATCATCTTATTTAAGTCGATTATTATCGGCGGGCTGGTTGGCGTCGGTGTAGGGGCCGGTGCTGCACGTATGTTCCACGCACCGACGACGCAGGGTATGGGAGCGTTCCGTACCTTGGGTGAGCTGAACTCCTGCGAAGGCGATCCGGCTTCTCATTTCTCATTTGGTCTGGGCTTCTTCTTCAACGCCTGGGCGTCTTCAGTGGCGGCGGGTGCCTTCACGCAGGACGTTGACCATCGCATCATTCCTAACTGGGGCGCTGCAGCCCTGATGATCAAAAACCGCAACGTCGCGGAAACCATGCACGATCCAAAAAAGATGGCCATCGCTTGCGGCATTATCGGCATTTTGGTCGTGGCCTTCCTTAACACCACCGCTTCGGCAGTGCCAGCAGCCTTGCAGGTCACGGCCATCAAAGTGTTGGTTCCAGCGGCCAACCTGCTGGTGAACACCGTCATGCCGGTGATCTTCTGGCTGGCGGCGATCGAAGCGGGCAAACGTTCTGGCTTCTGGGGCACCATCTTCGGTGGTCTGGCACAGCTGATCATGGGTAACGCCGTACCGGGTCTGGTGCTGGGTATCCTGATTGGCAAGGGCGTTGAAGAAAGCGGCTGGAATAAAGTCACCAAGATCATGATGGTGGCGATTGTGCTGCTGTTCGTGCTGAGCGGCTTCTTCCGCGGCTTTGATATGAAAGTTCTCGAATCCTTCAGCCTGGGCGTGCCTGGCTGGCTGGATGCCATTCATAACACCCTGAGCGGAAAATAAGGAGCTGAATGATGGAAGCACAAGCAGACAAAGGCTTCTGGTATGCCGACTGGTCGTTCCCGATTTTTGTTGGCCTGCTCTCGTCCGGCGTGTTTGCCGGGACACACATGTATTACCTGTATGGCATAGGCGCGTTTAACGAAGTGGCCTTCGTTTCCATGCTGCGTGCCGGGATGGACACCGGAGTTTACGGTGCGGTGGCGGCGTTCGGTGCCAGCTTCCTGTTTGCCCGCATTATCGAAGGTTCCCTGGTAGGGATCCTGGATATCGGCGGGGCGATCCAGACCGGGGTTGGCCTGGGTGTTCCTGCACTGTTACTGGGCGCGGGGATTGTTTTCCCGGTAGCCAACTTTGCCGCCTCGCTGGTTACTGGCCTGGTCATTGGCCTGGCGATTGGTTACCTGATTATCCTGGCGCGTAAATTTACCATCAGCCAGAGCGACTCCACCTACGGGGCGGACGTGATGATGGGGGCAGGTAACTCTTCCGGGCGTTTCCTTGGGCCGTTGATCATCCTGTCTGCCATGGCCGCTTCGATCCCGATCGGCCTGGGTTCCCTGCTGGGTGCGCTGCTGTTCTACATCTGGGGCAAGCCGATCACCGGCGGCGCGATCCTGGGGGCCATGATCTTGGGGGCATTCTTCCCGGTAGCCATTTCTTAATCAAGTCCCAAGCCCTGGGTCAACCGCCCAGGGTTTGGCAAGGAGTAGCGAAGTATGTATGACCTAATCATCCGGCGCGCCAGGCTGGTGGACGACACCCTGGCCGATGTGGCTATTGAGGCGGGCAAGATTGCCGTCGTCGGGCAGTTGGCGGCTGATGCCCGTGCCCACAAACAACTGGATCTGGCGGGGAACTACCGCCTGAGCGCTGGCTGGATCGACTCTCACGTACACTGTTATCCCTCTTCACCGATTTATCATGACGACCCGGACCTGGTGGGCGTGAGCAGCGGCGTCACCTCGGTGGTGGATGCTGGCAGCACCGGCACTGACGATATCGATGAATTCTATGCCCTGACGCGCAGCGCCAAAACCAACGTCTTTGCCTTCCTCAATATCTCGCGTATCGGTCTGCTAAGGCAGAATGAACTGGCTGATATGGCGGATATCAATAAGCAGCAGGTCAAACAGGCCATCGACGGCAAGCCGGGGTTTGTCATTGGTATCAAGGCGCGCATGAGCAGCAGCGTCGTGGGCCAGAACGGCACCAAACCGTTGGTGTTGGCCAAAGAGATCCAGCAGGAAAACCAGCAACTGCCGCTGATGGTACACATCGGCAATAACCCGCCGGATCTGGACGAGATCGCCGATCTGCTGACCCAGGGCGACATCATCACTCACTGCTACAACGGTAAACCGAACCGCATTCTGACCCCGGCAGGTAAGCTGCGCGAGTCGATCCAACGTGCGTTAAAACGTGGCGTGCTGCTTGATGTGGGCCACGGTTCGGCCAGCTTCAGCTTTGAGGTTGCCCGTCAGGCCATCGCGCTGGGGATCTTCCCACACACCATCAGTTCCGATATCTACTGTCGCAACCGTCTGGCTGGCCCAGTGCACAGCCTGGCGACGGTGATGTCCAAATTCTTTACCGTTGGGCTTTCTCTGGCGCAGGTCATTGGCTGCGTAACGGAAAATGCCGCTGCGGCATTGCGCCTGACCACCAAGGGGCAGCTGAAACCCGGCTTTGATGCCGACCTGACCATTTTTGATCTCCGCCAGGGGCCGCAGGTGTTTGCCGACGCCGAAGGGGAGTCCGTGAATGGCGAACAACTGTTGGTGCCGCTGGCCGCCGTGGTGGCCGGGGAAATCCTATTAACCGAACAAGGGAAAGCCGCTCATGTCTTCAGTCTATGAAAAATATAACTTAAAGCAGGTGATCAATACTTCCGGCCGCATGACCATTCTCGGCGTTTCTACGCCACGCCAGGAGGTGATTGACGCCGTGGATTACGGCCTGAATCATTACTTTGAAATCAAGGATCTGGTCAACAAGACCGGCGCCTATATTGCTGGCCTGCTGAATGTGGAAGACGCGGTGATTGTTTCCTGCGCTTCTGCCGGTATTGCCCAGTCGGTGGCGGCGGTGATCGTCAAGGACAACGCCAACCTGTTGGTCAACCTGCATTCCGCTACGGTGAACGAGCCGCGTGAGATCGTGTTGCCGCGTGGCCATAACGTCAACTTTGGTGCGCCGGTGGATACCATGGTCGCCCTTGGCGGCGGTAAGGTGGTGGAAGCAGGTTATGCCAACGAATGTTCCCCTGAACAGATTGAAGCCTGCATCACCCCGCAGACCGCGGCCATCCTGTACGTCAAGTCTCACCACTGCGTGCAGAAAAGCATTCTCTCCGTCGAACAGGCTGCCGTGGTGGCACGTAAGCATAACCTGCCGCTGATCGTCGATGCTGCTGCCGAAGAAGATCTGATGTGTTACTACCAGATGGGGGCCGATCTGGTGATATACAGCGGTGCCAAGGCCATCGAAGGGCCAACCAGCGGGCTGGTGATTGGCAAGAAGCAATACGTAGAGTGGGTGAAGCAGCAGTCAGGCGGTATTGGCCGGGCGATGAAGGTGGGTAAAGAGGGCATCCTCGGCCTGACGCAGGCGATTGAAAGCTACCTGACGTCGGAGAAAACCACCGGAGCGCAAATGGTAGAGCGCATGACGCCGTTTATCAGCCAACTGAATACCCTGACTGGCATCAGTGCCAAAACCGTCTGGGACAGCGCAGGGCGCGATATTGCCCGCGTTGAAATCACCTTTGATGAAGCGGTGTTGGGGATGTCGACTGTGGAAATCGTCCAGCGGCTGAAAACCGGTGATATCGCCATCTATTTCCGTGGCTACAAGGCCAACGAAGGCAAGATTGAGGTGGATGTCCGCAGCGTGAACGAGCAGCAGCTGATGACCGTCTTTACCTGTATTAAAAATCTGTTTACGGAGAACCAGGCATGAAGCTGAAGCCTAATTATTATAAAGACCGCGTTTGCCTCAACGTACTGGCTGGCTCAAAAGCCAACGCGCAGGACATCTATAATGCGGCGCAGGGGCACGTGCTGGTGGGCGTTCTTTCCAAAAACTATCCAGACGTTGAGAGTGCCGTGGCGGATATGTCGCGTTATGCACGCCTGATCGAGAACGCGCTTTCCGTGGGCCTGGGAGCTGGCGATCCCAAGCAGTCGAATATGGTCAGCCTGATCTCCGAGCATGTCCAACCCCAGCATGTGAACCAGGTATTCACCGGCGTCGGTGCCAGCCGTGCATTGCTGAAGCAAAACCAAACCGTGGTGAACGGCCTGGTCTCCCCAACCGGTCGCGTGGGCTGGGTGAAGATTTCCACCGGGCCACTGAGTGCTCAGGCAGCGGATGGCATAGTGCCGGTAGAGACCGCGATTGCGTTGTTGAAAGACATGGGCGGCAGCTCGATTAAGTATTTCCCGATGGGCGGCCTGAAGCATCAGGACGAATATGAGTACGTGGCGAAAGCCTGTGCCGAGCATGACTTTATGCTGGAGCCGACCGGGGGTATCGATCTGGAAAACTTCGAACCGATCCTGGAGATTGCGTTGAAAGCCGGTGTGAAGCAGGTGATCCCGCATATCTACAGCTCCATTATTGATTCCACCAGTGGCGATACTCGCCCGCAAGATGTCAAAACGCTGCTGGAGATCACCAAGCGGCTGGTGGGGTAAATCCGCGGCCCCTCACCCCAACCCTCTCCCACAGGGAGAGGGAGCTGTCCGGAGCTGTTATCAGGTGCAGGAGTGAGTCTGTAGCTTGTTTAACTCTCTTGAGGGGGGGACGGTGTTGTAGTTAGGTGTGGCGGTTGGATACTGAGGTTAAGTTGTGGCACGTTCGGTCCCCTTTGGGAGAGGGAGCTGTCTGGAGCTGTTATCAGGTGCAGGAGTGAGTCTGTAGCTTGTTTAACTACCTTGAGGGGGGGGACGGTGTTGTAGTTAGGTGTGGCGGTTGGATACTGAGGTTAAGTTGTGGCACGTTCTGTCCCCTCATCTTTCGGGAGAGGGAGCTGGTACGGAGTTGTGGTCAGGTGTGGTGTAAAGCAGTGGCATGTTCGATTTGATGTGGCGGTTGGATACTGGAGTTAAGTTGTGGCACGTACGGTCCCCTTGTATGTTTAAGGTACTTTAATTACCCGCCCAAAGGCGGGTAGACTTTAACCGAGTTGTACCTGACGCTACAGCCCGATTCCCCTCTGGGACAACAAGCCCGTGGGAGAGCTTATGGCGTGGCGTCAGTTTTCCTGTTAACCCGAACAGCTGCCAGGGCGGCATCAGCCAGCCCGTATCTTACAAGGCCGGGAGACTTGAAATGACTGAACATGCAACCGTCGGTATCGACATTGCCAAAGACACTTTTGACGTATACATCGACCCAACTCGTCAGCTTCTGCATCTGGATAACACACCGGAAGGCCATCAGCAGTTGCTGAGTTCGCTCTCTGCCATCACCGTCAAGCTTGTCGTGATGGAGGCGACAGGCCGATATCACTCGTTGCTGGCCGCCACGCTTGAGTTGGCTGGGTTACCCGTGGCCGTGGTCAATCCACGCCAGGTAAAAAACTTCGCTCGTGCGCTAGGGACCCTGTACAAAACCGACCCGAATGATGCGCGTATCATCTGCGAGTTTGGCCGGAGAATGGAGCCCGAAGCCCGCCCCACACCGGATGAACAGACGCAGCGTCTGGCCGGGATGGTGACCCGCCGTCGCCAACTGGTCGATAACAGGACCATGGAGATAAACCGCTATAAAAGCTGCGATGACGTGGTGGTCTCAGCGGGCATCAAGCGGCATATCGACTGGCTGACCGCTGAAATCCGGGATGCAGATGACGATATCGACAGGCAAATAAAAGTGATGCCTCTGTGGCGGGAAAAGGCGACGTTGTTGGAGGAAGTCAAAGGTATCGGGCCGACAACGATGGCGGTGCTTCTTGCGATGTTGCCGGAGCTGGGGAGGCTGAATCGGCACAAAATAAGCGCGTTGGTTGGCGTGTGTCCCTATGCCCATGACAGTGGAAAAATGAAAGGGAAGCGAAGTATCTGGGGAGGGCGAAGCGCGGTGCGTTCAGCGCTATACATGGCGACCTTGTCAGCGGTGCGGTACAACCCGACAATCCGGGAGTTTTACGAGCGCCTGACAGGGCGTGGAAAACCGTTCAAGGTGGCGGTGACCGCCTGCGTGAGAAAGCTGCTAACCATCCTGAATGCGATGCTGCGGGATAATAAAAAATGGGTGACAAATTAATCATCACCCGTTGATTTTAAACACAGCTGCTCTCCCTTCGGGAGAGGGTTAGGGTGAGGGGCATCTTTTTGTCCCTATCTATCGGTCAAAAGGATAACTATGCGAAACTGGCAGGCTTCGAAATTACGAATCGCTCCGCTGTGGAGCGCGCTGTCCCTGGCGTTGTTGGCTATCGCCAGCCCGGCGTTACATGCTGAGGATGCAATGAAACCCACGTCGTCTCATTTTGCCTATATTGGTACCTATAACCCGAACGGTGAGGGAGTTTATCGCATGCAGGTGGATGCGAAAACTGGGGCGCTGAGTGCCAAGACATTGGTCAGCAGCCTGCCTAATCCGGCCCAACTGGTCACCGATGCCAAAGGACAGACGCTATACGTTGCCAGCGAGGTGGCAGATTTTAATGGCACCCAGCACGGGGGCATTGTCGCCTATCGCATCAACCCTCAGGACGGCAGCCTAACGCCGCTTAATCAGGTGGATTCACAAGGTGCGGGGCCGGTTTACCTTTCTCTGACGCCGGATGGCCGTCATCTGCTGGTGGCTAACTATGTCAGCGGCAGCGTTGCGGCGTTCCCGATCGACAGCGAAGGCAAGTTGGGAGCCGCCAGTTCTGTGCAACAAGATGTTGGCCCTGCGGGTGAGGCCAAACCCGCCGCCGCGGTGGAAGGCAGCTTTGCCATCAGCGATCACAATGGCCCGCATGCGCATATGATCGCCAGCGATCCGAGCGGCAAGTTCGTGTTCTCTACCGATCTGGGGCTGGATCGTATCTACCAGTGGCGTTTCGATGCCGCCAGCGGCAAGCTGACGCCAAACGATCCGCCGTGGATCGCCGCCTCTTCCGCCGGAGCTGGCCCGCGCCACTTCATATTTCATCCAAATGGTAAAATTGTCCTACTAATCAACGAGGAAGCATCTACACTAACCAGCTACCGCTTTGATAGCCAAAATGGGACGCTGAAACAGTTACGTGCAGTTTCAACCCTGCCTGCCGATTATAAGGGGACCAGCTTTGCCGCTGGCATGGCCTTGGCTGCGGATGGTAAAAATCTGTATGTCGCCAATCGTCTGCACAACAGCATTGCGCAGTTCAGCGTAAGCGGCGAGGGCGAACTGAAACCGGTGGCAGAGACCTGGACGCGAGGCGACTATCCGCGCACTATCACTTTGGATCCGAGTGGCCGTTATCTGTATGCCATGAATCAGCGTAGCGATAACGTAACCCGCTTTAGCGTAGACCAGCTCAGCGGCAAGCTCAGTTTTGTTGAAGGCTACACCCCGGTGGGCAGCCCTTCACAAATGGTGTTCTTGCCAGCGGCGAAGTAACCAGTTGCCCGCCAGACCCCTCAGGCGGGCACGTTCATAACGGAAAGAGAATGGTGAGATTTCCCTACCCACGTTTGGCATCGCTGTTCGATGCTTTGCAGTCTGAAACCTTGCCGCAGGACGAGCTGGCAAAGCGTTTTGCCGTGTCTACCCGCACGGTACGCGCTGATATCACCGCGCTGAACGATATCCTGGAGAGTTATGGTGCGCAGTTTGTCCATAGCCGCGGGGCCGGATATCGCCTGCAGGTTGATGATGAGGCCCGGTTTAGCGCACTCCAGCATCGGGAACGTAAACAGCACGCTACGCCGCGCAGTGCGCAGGAGCGGGTGCATTATCTGTTGATTCGCTTTTTGACCTCAGCCTTCTCGATGAAGCTGGAAGATCTGGCCGATGAATGGTTTGTCAGCCGAGGTACGCTGCAAAACGACATGGCTGAGGTGAGAGAGCGCCTTGCGCATTACCAGTTAACCATCGAAACCAAGCCGCGCTATGGTATGAAGCTGTTTGGTGCGGAAATGGCGATCCGCTCCTGCCTGACCGATCTGCTGTTTCAACTGCATCTGGCGGATGCGGAAAATCCATTGCTGAACAATGACATCCTTCATCAGCCGCAGGTATTGACCTTTGCCGGGTTGCTGCACCCACTGCTGTCGCAATATGCCATTCGTCTGACCGATGAGGGCGAGCAATATCTGATCTTCTACTGTGCCGTGGCGCTGCGGCGCATCACGGACGGCTATCCGTTGCAGGATTTTGACGTGGAAGATGGTGATGATGCGGTGCGCAAAGCGTCAACCTGGCTGGCGGGTGAACTGAGCAAGGCCACGGGTAAAGAGATTGCGGCGGCGGAAGAGGCCTATTTGCGGGTCAACATTGCTGCCAGAAGAGTACAGGAAGTGCAGCCGACCAAAATCAACGCCGATGACGAAGAGGCGCTGGTGGATTACATCCTGTCCTACATTAACTCGCACTATAACTACAACCTGCAGAACGACAAGCAGCTGCGGGCCGATCTGCTCACCCATATCAAAACCATGATCACCCGGGTGAAATACCAGATCAATATCCCGAACCCGCTGTTGGCCAATATCAAGCAGCATTATCCGATGGCCTATGATGTGACGCTGGCGGCGGTCTCGAGCTGGGGTAAACACACGCCTTATACCCTGAGCGAGAACGAAATCGGCTACCTGGTGCTGCATATTGGCGTCGGCCTGGAGCGGCACTACAACATTGGTTATGAGCGCCATCCCCAGGTGATGCTGGTGTGCGATACCGGTAACTCTACGGTGCGGATGATCCAGGCGCAGATTGCACGCAAGTATCCGCAATTGGTGGTAACACGCATCGTTTCGCTGCGTGATTACGAAATTCTCGCCAGTATCGACGAAGATTTTATCATTTCCAATGCGCGCATCAGCGAGAAGAACAAGCCGGTCGTCGTGATGTCGCCGTTCCCAACGGAGTATCAGCTAGAACAGTTGGGCAAGCTGGTGCTGGTCGATCGCACCAAGCCGTATATGTTGGAAAAATTCTTTGATGCCAACCACTTTATGATCGTCAACGAGCCGCTAACGCAGGAGCAGCTGTTTAGCAAAGTTTGCGCTCAGTTGGAGCAGGAAGGCTATGTGGGCAGTGATTTTTACCCTTCGGTCGTTGAGCGGGAGGCCATCGTTTCTACCTTGCTGGGGGAGGGGATTGCTCTGCCGCACTCTTTGGGGCTGTTGGCGAAAAAGACAGTGGTGGTCACGCTGCTGGCACCGCAGGGTATCCCGTGGGGAGAAGGTGAGGTGGCACACGTCATTTTCTTGCTGGCGATCAGCAAAAACGATTACGAGGAAGCGATGGCGATCTACGATCTGTTCGTCACCTTTGTGCGCGAACGTTCGATGACCCGCCTGCTGGGCAGTGACAATTTCGACAGCTTCAAAGCGGTGGCGTTGGACTGCCTGAGCCGCATTTAACGGCTTCCCCCTCTGAATGCAGAGGGGGAGCACCGTATTAATCGTCTTTCTTCTTGCCGAATATCTTCATCAGCGCGCCGACGATCAGCCCCAGGGCGATACCGCCTAAAATCCAGTCAACCAAACTCATTGTTGTGCTCCCGCGATCCTATAGTGCTGATTATATTATCATTCAATCAAGAACGCCCCATCGATCATTAATCTCCGTTGCTCGCTAGTGTAGCTGAGCCAGGAATTCTTGCTGTTGGACTTCTCCAGTACGATGGCCAGTTCCGCCTGGCTAAGGGATAGCTCGTCCTGCCAGAACGGGGCGATGGCGTGGCGCGTGATAAAGTCGATCAAAAAGCGCGCCGGGCTGTCCTGCTCTTCAGGGAATAGCCGCAGGGCCAGTTCGGTCATTAATGCACGTTGTTGCGGCTGCTCGCTTTCCCCCAGCAATTCAAGGAACGGCAGCAGCAGGCGGCCGCACACTTGGCCGTGGTGGTAATCACGCAATGCCCCAATCTCGCCCGCGATGCCGTGGATCACACCCAGGCCCGCCATACTCAGCGTCAGGCCACCCAGGTAGGAAGCCTGCATAATCGCTTCGCAGGCCTCATCGCTCTGTTTCAGCACTGGCCAGGCGCACAGGAAATGATGGATGCCGCTCAACGACATCTCGCGCGACAGGCTGCTGGCCGTCTTGGAAAGGTAGGCTTCAAACAGATGAGTAAAGGCATCGATAGCGCAATAGGCCAGTACATGATCTGGCGCTCCTTTCAGCAGGTCAGGATCGAGGATCGCCACCTGTGGCACAAAGTTATTATGCCGCAAAGAGGCTTTCACCTTGGTGACCTGAGTATCGGTGATCACTGCGTTTTGGGTTACTTCGCTACCGGTGCCTGCGGTGGTGGGGATGGCAATCAACGGCAGCGTTGCGCCACTGATTTTGCTGTCACCCACTTTTTCCATGTAACGCAGGGTTGGCAGCGGGTGTTGGATCAGGGCAGCGAACGCCTTGGCGGCATCCAGCACGCTACCTCCGCCGATGGCTACCACTCTTTGCACCTGGCCTCGCCAGCGTGCTACCCATTGGTCGATTTCTTGCGGGGAGCCCTCATGGGCGACAATTTCTTTGCCTACCAGCAACGGCGTCAGCACCGGGGCCAGTTCAGCATAGAGGGTACCGTTAAGGAACGATCGGCAGGTGAACAGCAGCGTGGTTTGCGGCTCTGCCTGGAGCAGTGGGATCAGGTGCTGGATGCTGCCCTTGCCAAACCAGGCCTGCCGGTTGGCGATCATCAGACTAGTGGTCATGCTCTCTCCTTGGCGCATTTGGGCATTGAAACCACAGCATAGTTCAGCCTACCTGGGCAAACCAACGCTTTTCCTCCGTATAACACGAAATTGTTAAGATATTAACCAACTCGGATTGTGTGGGTAATCGTTGTTAGGACCTAACTTGTGATTTGATTAACATGTAAACAGCAATACCCTTGCATTCTGGCCAATTGAATGCTTTTTATAGCCTATTGGCCCAATGTCGGTCACTGATTCGTTGGGAAAGGTTGATTGTTAATTTATTAATGATTGTGGGGGCGAAATGAGTATTCAGGTCGAAAGATTATCGGCGGTGATCGACGCAGTCGCTACCCGCCAATTCTATGCCAGCCTGCTGGGTTATCTAGAGGGCTTTTTCGCCTTTGATAATGCCATCGTCTATGCCTTCGAATATGGTCAGGCACCGCGCTGCCTGATGAAAACCGAGAAAGAAAACAGCGATGCGGTAAACCAGATTTACCAGCAGGGTGCTTACCTTGAAGATCCCTTTTACCAGGCGCTGAACGGCGGCGGCCATGGCGATGTGTTTACGCTGCGGCAACTGGCTCCCTGTGGTTTTTACCAGACGGATTACTACCGTAACTTTTACCGTAAAACCGGCTGGCACGACGAGGCTGGCGTGTTGCTGCAACTGACGCCGGAACGCGGACTAGGCATATTTTTTGGCTCGGCCCGGCAAACGGTCGGCGTGCGTTATCCCCAACTGGCTGACCTGCGTGGCGCGTTGACGCTGGTAAAAAGCGTGGCACGGCTGCATGGGGAAGTGGTGGTCGCGGCTAATGTGCCCACTCCCTCTGCCCCGCTGCTAGATAGCGCAGCCCAGGCGCGCTATGCGTTAAGCCCGCGTGAACGTGAGATCGTCGATCTGATCCTGAGCGGCAACGGATCGCAGCAGATCGCCGAACGGCTGTTTATCAGCCTGGGTACGGTAAAAAATCATCGCAAGAATATTTACGGCAAGCTGAATATTGGCTCTCAGGCTGAGTTGTTCAGCCTGTTCTTGAGTGCACCCCTGCGCCGTACGGCATAATGTTAAAAAAGTGTTGCGAATATCCCTAAAGGGACATAGCCGCCCGTCCATGCTCTGCTGATAATCCAGGCTAAGGCAATGGGTAAAGGGAGTGCAGCAATGAATAATCAAATCGAATCGTTAACCTACTACGCGGCGACCAAGAAATACGATCTGCGCTTCCCCACGCTGGAAGAGGATCTGGATGTTGACGTGGTGATCATCGGCGGTGGCTTCTCCGGCATTAACACGGCGCTGGAACTGGCGGAAAAAGGCATCACCAATATCGCTATTCTGGAGGGCCGCCATCTGGGCTACGGCGGAACGGGTCGCAACGGTGGTCAGGTGATGGCCGGGATCGGCCACGATCTGGAGAAGATCAAACGCCACGTTGGTCCGGCAGGGTTAGAAACCATCTTCAAGATCAGCAATCTCGGTGCCGGGATTATCCGCGAGCGGATTAAGAAGTACGCCATCGACGCCGATTTCTGCTTTGGTTATGGCTACCTCGGCAGCAACGCCAGGCAGGAAAAGACCCTGCGTTCCTGGCTCAAAGAATTCAAAGCGGTCTCACCGGATGAAGAGATCGAGCTCTATACCGGCTCCGAAGTGAAGCAGGTGGTGGGGTCTGATGCTTATACCTGTGCGCTGAAACACATGGGGGGTGGCCACGTTCATTCTCTCAACCTGCTATTGGGAGAGGCGCAGGCGCTGAGTGGTTACGGGGTGAAAATCTTCGAAAACAGCAACGTACTGAATGTGGAATACGGCCCGCGTATTACCGTGCGCACCGCCATGGGATCGGTACGCGCCAACAAGATGCTGTGGGCCTGCAACGGCTTCCTCAACGGCATGGATCCCTTTATCTACAAAAAGACCATCAATACCTACGCCTTCCAGTTGGCGACAGAACCGCTGTCTGATGAGCTGATCCGCCAGATCAGTCCGATCCGCGGGGCTTACAGCGATATCCGGCCGGTGATCGACTATTACCGCGTCACTAACGAGAACCGCCTGTTGTTCGGCAGCGCTACCCGGCTGGTCGAATATATTCCTTCAGACCTGAAGGCCTGGAACCGCAACCTGATGCTGAAAGTTTTCCCGTATCTGAAGGACGTGAAGATCGACCTGGCCTGGGGCGGGCCGCTGTGTTGCAGCGCCAACCTGTTCCCGCAGATCGGTACTTTGCCGCAGCACGATAACGTGTTTTACGTGCAGGGCTATTCCGGCTTTGGGGTGACACCGAGCCATATCGTTTGCAAGGTGTTGGCGGAAGGAATGAGTGAGGGATCCGATCGCTATGACCTGATGAGTTCGATCCCGCACGTGGATATTTTTGGCAAAGACAAGCTGCGCCGTGTGATGACCACCGCGGGCAAGGTTTGGCACCAGACTTCCGGCTACTGGAAGGGGCGTCGTTAATTCTGACCACTAATCTAACAGGAAAAAATCATGAAACCATTACTGCTTAAGCAAGCGCTACCAGAACTGCAACAAATTGGCAGCGTCAGCAACCTGGGGGCCACGGTGGTCGCCGGTGAACCCAACGTCGGCGTGGCGATGATTTTTGGCGCGCCAACGGACAACCTCAACTGCGGTATCTTCAGCTGTACCCGTGGCACCTTCGTGATGGAATACCCGTTTGCGGAACATGCCACGGTATGGGAAGGCACGGCAACGCTGACCAATGAGAACACCGGCGAGTCGGTAAAGTATCAGGCCGGAGATTCCTGGTTTGTTGAGAAGGGCACCCCGGTGCGCTGGGAAATCACCTCCGATCGTTTTGTGAAGCACTATCTGGCGATTGTCGAAGGCTAACCCGCAAGGAGGGCGATATGATGACGGATATCACACTGTTGCCACAGGTCACGGCCTTTCTGGACCGCCAGCAGGGCCATTACATTCACGGCCAAGCTGTGGCTGGAGCAGGCGTAGAAAGGTTTGCGGTGGTTAACCCGGCAACCGGGCTGGCCATCGCGCAGGTGAATGAAGGCGGCCAGGCTGAAGTTGACGCGGCGATGCAGGCGGCCTTTGACGCTTTCCACGGTAGCTGGGCACAGGTTTCCCCTTTGGAGCGGGGCAACTGCCTGACGCGCCTGGCCGATCTGCTGCAAACCCATCGTGAGGAACTGGCGCAGCTGGAAAGCCTGTGTTCCGGCAAAACCATTCAGCTGTCTCGCGGGCTGGAAATCGATATGGCCTCGCAGTTCCTGCGCTACTTTGCCGGTTGGTCGAGCAAAATCAGCGGGGAAACGTTGAACGTTTCATTGCCTTCCTTCCAGGGGGAGCAATACAGCGCATTCACCCGGCGTGAGCCGTTGGGCGTGGTGGTCGGCATCATTCCGTGGAACTTCTCGATCATGATCGCCATCTGGAAGCTGGCTGCGGCGCTCACCTGTGGCTGTACGGTAGTGCTCAAGCCGAGTGAGTATACGCCGCTAACCATGCTGCGGGTGGCGGAATTGGCAACGGAGGCGGGCATCCCGGTTGGTGCACTCAACGTGATCAACGGTTCAGGCGCACGCCTTGGCCCTATGCTTATCGCCCATCCGCGCTGTGCCAAAGTGACCTTCACCGGCTCGGTGCCTACCGGGATCGCGGTGGGGAAAGCGGCGATGGAGCAAGGGATTGTGCGTACCACGCTGGAACTGGGGGGTAAGAATGCCGCCGCGTTTCTGGCGGACGTCTCGGTCGACAAGATGGTCGACGGTATTATCGAGGCGGGCTACCTGAACCAAGGTCAAATCTGTGCCGCAGCAGAGCGTTTCTACCTGCCTGCCAGCCATATCGATGAGGTACTGGCAAAGCTGACGCAGCGCTTGGCGGCCATGAAGGTGGGCTCGCCGCTGGATGAGAGTACCGAAGTGGGGCCATTGGCCAACGAGGCGCATTACCGCAAGGTACTGGCGCTGTTTGACAAGGCACGGGCTGATGGCAGCCAGATCGTCTGCGGCGGTCAGGCGTTGGCAGGTCCAGGCTTCTTTGTTGCGCCGACGGCGATCCGCGCTAATGGGCCGCATGATGCGTTAATGCGTGAGGAGACCTTTGGCCCGGTGGGCACTTTCCTGGCCTATGAGGATGAAGAGCAGATGATCGCCATGATCAACGATTCGCCTTATGGCCTGGCCGCCAGCCTGTGGACCAACGATCTCAGCAAGGCGATGCGCATGATCCCGCGGATTGAAGTGGGCACCTTGTGGATCAATATGCACACATTCCTCGATCCGGCGTTGCCATTCGGTGGGGTGAAATCGTCGGGGATGGGCAGAGAGTTCGGCAGCGCGTTTATCGAGCATTATACCGAGTTGAAATCGGTGATGGTCAGATACTGATTGCCGTTGTTTTTTTAGGGGCGGAGGATCTCCGCTCCCGTTAATCTTCGTCGAAGCCTGAATTAAACAGCTCAATCACCGCTGCCAGTGCCTGTTCTTCCTGCGGCCCGGTGGCTTCAATTTCGATCTGGCGGCCCTGGGCGGAATCCAGCATCAGCAGCGCGATCACGCTGCTGGCTTCCGCTTCGGTGCCGCTGTCATTACGCAGCAGCACTTCGGCGTCAAAACTCTGCACCAGCTCAAACAGCTTCATAGCCGGGCGGGCGTGCATGCCCAGCTTGTTCTTGATCTCAACCGTCTGCTTGACCGTCATTGTTGTTTACGCTTTTCCAGTGTGCGGTGACGGGATTGCACGTTCTTGCCGCGTGAACGGAAATAATCCGCCAACTGTTCAGCCACGTACACCGAACGGTGCTTACCGCCGGTACAGCCAATGGCGACGGTCAGATAGCTGCGATTGTTGGTCTCCAGCATCGGCAGCCACTGTTCCAGATAGCTACGAGTCTGGTAGATGAAGTTGTGCACTTCGGTATGGCGATCGAGGAACGAGGCCACGGGCTTATCCAGGCCGGTCATCGGGCGCAGTTTAGGGTCCCAGTGCGGGTTTGGCAGGAAGCGTACGTCAAACACGTAATCGGCATCGATAGGAATGCCGTGCTTGAAGCCGAAGGATTCGAACACCATCGTCAGCTCGCGTTCGCGTTTGCCCAACAGACGGGTACGCAGCATTTCCGCCAACTCGTGCACCGACATTTCCGAGGTATCGATAATCAGATCGGCACGGGAACGCAGTGGCTCAAGCAGATCGCTTTCTTCATCGATCGCGCTTTCCAGCGACAGGTTCTTGGCAGAGAGAGGATGCAGGCGACGGGTGTCGCTGTAGCGGCGGATCAGGGTGTTGCGATCGGCATCAAGGAACAGCAGCTGCGGCGTGAAGCTCTCCGGCAGCTGGGTCATTGCATATTCAAACACTTCCGGCGATTCCGGCATGTTACGGACGTCGATGCTTACCGCAGCGGAGCTATTACGTTCGGCCAGCGTCTGGGCCAGCTGTGGCAACAACACCACGGGCAGGTTATCAACGCAGTAAAAACCCATGTCTTCCAACGCCCGCAAGGCGACGGATTTCCCCGAACCGGAACGGCCGCTGACAATCATCAGCACCATGTGGTAACTCCCCTGGCATCTCAATGGCGCTCATCGCCACCGTTAGGATCTATTATCCGGGCCACGGCCCGGATATATCGTAAGTAAAACAGTAGCGTTTTCATGGCGGAAAGTCACGCCAGCCGCTGGTTACTCGGTGATGATCTGATACAGCTCTTCGTCGCTCAGCGCTGCGCGCAGGCGGCGGCACACGGTTTTGTCGGCCAGTCGTTTGGCAACCAGCGACAGCGTATGCAAGTGAGTTTTACATTGATCGGCCGGTACCAGCAAGGCGAACAGCAGATCGACCGGTTGATTATCAATGGCATCAAAGGCGATAGGTTGCTCAAGGCGGATAAACACGCCAACGGCCCGCAAAGTGTCCTCTTCCAGTTTGCCGTGTGGGATCGCGATACCGTTGCCGATACCGGTACTGCCCATACGTTCCCGGGTGAGTACTGCGTCAAACACCACCTGCGAAGGTAGGTTGAGCTGCTTGGCCGCCAGCTCGCTGATAATTTCCAAAGCCCGTTTCTTGCTGGTGCAGTGTACCGAGCTTCTGGTGCACTCGATGTTTAACACCGAGCTTAATTGCATTATTTCGTTGTTCATCTCATCTTCACTTAAAACCGCGTCCTGTCGCTTTATTGCAAGCCTGCTTTACCATTGGAAAGCAGGCTTGCGCTGATAACCTTCATGAAACGGTTTTTCGCCTGTTTAACCCTGATGGCTTATCGGCGCATACCTATACAGGTGCTGCGCCGAGGGTTGCCGTGTAGCCAATGCGACTACGATGTGGGCCATTACGCATCGCATAACGGCCCAGAATGTCAGTGTTGCTTTAGTTTGTCTTTATGTTTGTTCAATTGACGCGCCAGTTTGTCGATCAGGCAGTCAATTGCGGCATACATATCTTCTTTTTCCGAGGTGGCGTGCAACTCGCCCCCATTCACATGCACCGTTGCTTCCGCAATCTGCTGCACTTTTTCCACACTGAGTACGACATATACCTGGTTAATGCGGTCAAAATACTGCTCGAGTTTGGCAAACTTGGTGTTGACGAACTCACGCATTGGTTCGGTGACTTCGACGTGGTGTCCGGTAATGTTGAGCTGCATAATGTCTTCCTTCTCTATAGAGGTCAAACCAACTGTTTACGCTGGTTGGACGGCGGGATGGACAAAGACTCTCGGTACTTGGCAACGGTGCGCCGCGCCACCATGATCCCCTGATCGGAAAGCATGGTGGTCAGCTTGCTGTCGCTAAGCGGTTTGGCAGGGTTTTCCGCCGCGATCAATTTCTTCACTAACGCCCGGATCGCCGTAGAGGAGGCTTCGCCACCGCTGTCGGTATTCACATGGCTGGAGAAGAAATACTTCAATTCGAAAATACCACGCGGGCTATGCAGGAATTTCTGCGTCGTCACGCGTGAGATTGTCGATTCATGCATTTCCACGGCCTGGGCGATATCCGCCAGCACCATGGGCTTCATAAATTCTGCACCCTGTTCAAAGAACGCCTCCTGCTGTTCGACAATACAGCGGGTCACCTTGAGCAGCGTGTCGTTCCGGCTTTCCAGGCTCTTGATCAGCCACTTCGCTTCCTGCAAATTGCTGCGGATATACTGGCCGTCGGCATCGTTGCGCACCGTGTTGCCCAGTGCCGCATATTGCTGGTTGATTTTCAGCCGTGGGATGCTGTCTGCATTAAGCTCTACCACCCACTTGTCCTGTACCTTGCGCACCAGCACGTCCGGGATCACATACTCGGATTCACCGGTATTGATCGACTGCCCAGGGCGCGGATCGAGCGAGTGGATCAACACCATCGCTTCTTTCAGTGTATCTTCTTTTAAGCGAGTTGTTCGCATCAGGCTGCGAAAGTCGTGGTTGGCCAGCAAATCCAGATGCTCGCTGACGATCAGACGTGCTTCAGCCAGATAGGGCGTGTCTTTGGCATACTGGGAAAGCTGGATCAGCAGGCAGTCACGCAGATCGCGCGCCGCGACGCCGACCGGATCAAAACGCTGTACGCGCTTCAATACCGCTTCGACCTCGTCCATCGTCACGTTATCGTCACCCATACTCTCCAGAATGTCTTCCAGCGGTACGGTGAGATAGCCGGTGTCATCGACGGCGTCGACGATCGAGGTGGCGATGGCGGCATCGGTGTCAGAGAACGGTGTCAGATCCACTTGCCACATCAGGTAGTCCTGCAGCGTTTGCGTGGTTTCGCCCTGATAGACCGGCAGTTCGTCATCGCCATAGTCGGTACCGGTGCCGGACGGGGTGCCCGCGGTATAGATCTCATCCCAGGTGGCATCCAAAGGCAGCTCTTCGGGCATGTCCTTCTGTTCCAGCGCTTCGCGGGTGTCTAGCCCTTCGGTCTCGACGCTTTCTTTGGTGTCGATCTCTTCGTGCTGGTCTTCGGTCTGTTCAAGCAGCGGGTTGCTCTCTAGCGCCAGTTGGATCTCCTGCTGGAGCTCAAGCGTGGACAGCTGCAACAGGCGGATCGCCTGCTGAAGTTGGGGGGTCATGGCCAGTTGCTGGCTGAGCCTGAGTTGCAAACCTTGCTTCATAATCTTCTGCTACTTCCGTTAACGGCGGCCTGTTGGCCTGCCGCTGGAACCTACAGGCGGAACTCTTCGCCCAGATAAACGCGTTTCACCTGCTCATCGGCCAGGATGGCGTCCGGCGTGCCGTGGGCAATCAGCTTGCCCTGGCTGACGATATAGGCACGTTCGCACACGTCCAGCGTCTCGCGCACGTTATGATCGGTGATCAGCACGCCAAGGCCGCTGTCGCGCAGGTGCTCGATGATTTTCTTGATATCGATAACGGAAATCGGGTCAACCCCGGCGAAAGGTTCATCCAGCAGGATAAATTTCGGGTTGGCGGCCAACGCACGGGCAATCTCCACGCGGCGGCGTTCACCACCGGAAAGCGATTGGCCCAGGTTGTCACGCAGGTGGGAGATATGAAACTCTTCCAGCAGCTCGATAGCCCGATCGTTGCGTTGCTCACTGGTGAGATCGTTGCGGATCTCCAGCACCGCCATCAGGTTGTCGTAAACACTCAGGCGGCGGAAGATAGAGGCTTCCTGCGGCAGGTAACCGATACCGCGGCGTGCGCGGGCGTGCAGCGGCAGGATACTGATATCTTCGTCATCGATCACGATGCGCCCGGCGTCGCGCTGAACGATGCCGACCACCATGTAGAAAGTGGTGGTCTTACCGGCACCGTTTGGCCCCAGCAGGCCGACGATCTCGCCAGATTTCACTTTCAGGCTCACGTCTTCAACGACTTTGCGGCCTTTGTAGGCTTTCGCCAGGTTTTCTGCGATGAGTGTTGCCATAAGTAATTAGTTACTCTTCTTTTGACCGTTTTTGTCTTGCAACTGTGATGGCACCAGAACCGTGGTCACGCGTTTGCCTTTATCGCTGAACGCCTGCATCTGCTGCTGTGGCACCAGATAGGTAATACGGTCGCCCTTCACGTTGCTATCGAGCTGTTCCAGATAGGCGTTGCCGGTGAGGGTGATCAGCTGCGGCGCGACGTCGTAACGAACTTTCTGCGCATGGCCTTTCACCGGCTTGCCGTTGTCCTGCATCTGGTAGAAGGTTACCGGATTGCCGAACGCTTCAATATAGGTTTTGTTCTGATCGCCACCCGGGCGCGTGACCACGACCTTATCGGCCTTGATCTCGATGGTGCCCTGCTTGATCACCACGTTGTCGGTAAAGGTGCTGACGTTGCTCTGCATATCCAGCGACTGTTTCAGCGAGTCGATACTTACCGGTTGGTCAGAGTCGGATTTCAACGCCAATGCGGGGGAGCTGGCGGTCAAAACGAGGCTGACGATCAACAGATTACGGAGTTGGCTTTTGGTTCTGAATTTCATAGTTGGTCTTGACCTTATCAATCAGCTCAGCGGTTTTGTTCCGCAGATTACCACGCATTTTCATGCCGTTAGAGGTGAAATTCGTGCCGAACAGGGTGACTTCATCATCGGAAGAAACGTCCTGGGTGACCAGATTAATCTGGGCATTATCGGTTTTAATTTTTTCCAGCTGTGAGGTGGTTGTCAAACTGTTCACCTCTACGTGGCCGTACAGATACAGCATGCGGTTTTTGGTCAGCTTGGCGCGATCGGCGCGTATTGACCAGGTGGCCACGGCATGCTCATCAAACAGCGTCATCACCGGCTGGGTGAACCAGCTTAACTCATCAGCGGTGTAATATTTAACCTCTTCTGCCACCAGCTTATAGCTTAGCTGCCCGGCCGGATTGTATACCACGGTCACGGTATGCTGGCTCTGATAGGTCGGGTCTTGGTTGTTGACCGGTACCGAATTGTCGTCATCGCTGAAATCGGCCATGTTCCAGCCAATCAGCGCCAGCGCGATCACGGTCAGCAAGAGGGTGATCCAAAGTTTGGTTTTACTCATATTGACAGCCCTTTGGCGTCCTCCAGCTTGTTTTGCGCCAGCAGGATCAGGTCGCACAGCTCGCGCACCGCACCACGACCACCGTTGATACGGGTGACATAATGGGCGCGAGGTAACAATAATGGATGCGCATCGGCCACCGCGACGGCCAGACCGACTTCGGCCATGACCGGCCAGTCGATCAGATCGTCGCCGATGTAGGCGATTTCATCTGGCATCAGGGACAGTTTATCCAACAGTTCACGGAAGGCCAAAAGCTTATCGGACTGCCCTTGATACAGATGGGTGATATCCAACGTTTTTGCCCGGTCTTCCAGCAGTTTGGCCGAACGCCCGGTGATGATGGCCACCTCGATACCCGAGGTTTTCAGGCAGCGGATGCCGTAGCCGTCACGGACGTTGAAGGCTTTCAGCTCTTCACCGTTATTGCCCATGTAGATCAGGCCATCTGACAGCACGCCGTCGACATCACAAATCAACAGGCGGATTTTCCCGGCGCGGACCATGACTTCTTCAGCTACCGGCCCGTAACAGGTTTCAACCAGACTCATGCAGTTCGTTCCTTTCATTAAACGACGCCAGCGCGCAGCATGTCATGCATATGTACCACACCCAGCAATTGGTCGCCATCGGCAACCAGCACGGCGGTGATATGGCGTTGCTGCATCAGATTGAGCGCATCGACCGCCAGCAGGTTCGGGCGCACCCGGATACCGCCTAGCGTCATGACGTCGGTGATGTTGGCATTATTCAGATCGATGCCCATATCGAACACCCGGCGTAAGTCACCGTCGGTAAAAATACCGGCGATCTTCATCAGATCGTCGCAGATCACCGTCATGCCCAGGTTTTTACGGGTGATCTCCAGCAGCGCGTCGCGCAGCGAGGCATCGGGGCTGACGTGCGGAATTTCATCGCCGCTGTGCATGATATCACTAACGCGCAGCAGCAGGCGGCGGCCCAAAGCTCCACCTGGGTGGGACAGGGCGAAATCTTCCGGGGTGAAGCCCCGGGCCTTCAGCAGCGCTACGGCTAATGCATCGCCCATGACCAAGGTGGCGGTGGTGCTGGTGGTGGGGGCCAAACCCAGAGGGCAAGCCTCCTGCGGTACCTTGATGCACAGATGTACGTTTGCCGCCTTGCCCATCGAGCTTTCCGGATTGTTGGTCATGCAAATCAGTGGGATCTGCTGGCGTTTCAACACCGGGATCAGCGCCAGAATTTCGTTCGACTCACCGGAGTTGGAAATCGCCAGCACGATGTCCTGTGTCGACACCATGCCCAGATCGCCGTGGCTAGCCTCCGCGGGATGCACGAAGAACGCTGGGGTTCCGGTACTGGCCAGCGTGGCGGCAATTTTGCAGCCGATATGGCCGGATTTTCCCATGCCCATGACCACGACTTTACCGCAGCATCCGGCGATCGCTTCACATGCCCGGGTAAAATCGGCATTGATGTACTGATCGAGCTGGGCCAGGCCATCACGCTCAATCTGAAGCACTTCTTTGCCGGCCTGCTGAAAGTCAAAGCCCGGTTGCAACTGGTTAGATGACATACTCATTCTCAACGGTTAGCCGAACGTACTGAAAGGGTTAAAGAACAGCACTGCAAGATACGCAATAAAGCCACATAATAACAGAGCTCCTGCCAGATGACCGATACGATGTTTGCGGCCAATACACAGGGCAGCAAGCAGGATACCGGCCGCCAGCATGACCCAGTAATCGCGCTGGAAGGCTGCGGGATCGATACTGCCCGGCGATAGCAGGGCAGGGACGCCCAGCACGATCACCGTGTTAAAAATCGTCGAGCCGATGATATTCCCTACCGCCATATCATCTTCGCCTTTTAGTGCTCCGGCGATCGAGGTGGCCAGTTCGGGCAGGCTGGTGCCGATGGCGATGATCGTCAGGCCAACCACCAGTTCACTCAGGCCAAAGTAGTGGGCAATCACCGAAGCGTTATCGATGATCATCCTTGATGACAGCGGCAGAATAATGAAGGCCAGCACCAGCCAGAGAATGGCCACGGTGTTGCTGCTGTCCTGCGGCAGTTCGGCGAGTTGCTCCACCGTCAGGCTGTCGTTGCCTTCACGTTGCGCCAGCCTGGCGATTTTCAGCATCAGCAGAATAAAACCGGTGGCGGCCAACAGCAGCAGTACGCCATCAAAGCGGCTCAGGGTGTTATCCATCAGCACATAGCCGCACAACAGGATAACCCCCAGCATCAGCGGCAGTTCACGCCGTAACACTTCGGAGCGAACCGACAGCGGATGGATCAGGGCCGCCACCCCCAGGATCAGTAAAATATTGGTGATGTTGGAGCCAATCACGTTGCCCACCGCCAGGTTGGTCTGCCCATTAAGGGCGGCGGTGACCGATACGATCAATTCTGGCAGTGACGTGCCGATACCGACTATCGTCATGCCGATAATCAACGGGGGAACCCCCAGCGAACGGCTAATCACCGCCGCACCATAAACTAATCTATCCGCCCCATACACCAGTAAAAATAAACCAACGATCAACAGCACTATCGCGAGAAACATTCAGGGTCCTATATTGGGGTATCATCCCGGTTCGTTGGTTAAAGACCATCATCGGCCAGCTTGCTTACCCTACGTTGTGCAAAACAACGAATTTCCCGGTAAAAGATCGAACCATAAGACTGCGACTAATCCTGATGAACTGGCTTTGAAGGGGCGCCGCATGCTGCGCCCTCAGAAACATTCTCAGTTTGTCATCAGTCAGACTTTATTTTTTTGCGTTATTTCCTAATTTTGACCGTCTGGAGCCTAAAAGTAAAACCTATGGCATCATTGGTAGCGCATTGTGGGCAAGTTTCGGTAAAAATAGGACGTATTGCCCCTATTGCTTTACCATCACGGATGATTTGGCAAAAAAATAGCCTGTACAGGATCAATAAACATGCACCAGAAGGCAGATAATCTGGTCGAAGTGCGCGGCATGAGCTTCTCTCGCGGCGATCGGCTGATATTCGAAGACATCAACCTGACGGTTCCCCGTGGCAAAGTGACGGCCATCATGGGGCCGTCCGGCATTGGTAAAACCACGCTGTTACGCCTGATTGGTGGCCAGTTGACCCCAGACTGCGGTGAGATCTGGTTTGATGGGGACAACATCCCGGCGCTGTCGCGCCATCAGTTGTATGAGTCACGCAAGAAGATGAGCATGCTGTTTCAGTCGGGAGCGCTGTTCACCGATCTGACGGTATTTGAGAACGTGGCCTACCCGCTGCGTGAACACAGCCGCCTGCCGGAGCCGATCCTGCGCAGCACGGTGCTGATGAAGCTGGAAGCCGTAGGGCTACGCGGCGCGGCAGATCTGATGCCGAACGAACTTTCTGGCGGTATGGCACGGCGAGCGGCCTTGGCGCGTGCTATCGCGTTAGATCCGACATTGATCATGTTCGACGAACCTTTCGTTGGCCAGGATCCGATCACCATGGGCGTGCTGGTCAAGCTGATCGATGAGCTGAATAACGCGCTCGGGATCACCTGCATCGTGGTATCCCATGATGTGCCAGAAGTCTTGAGTATCGCGGATTACGCCTATATTGTGGCGGATCACCATGTGATTGCCGAAGGCTCGGCAACGCAATTACAGAACAATCCTGATGCGCGAGTGCGTCAGTTTCTGGATGGTATTGCCGATGGGCCGGTACCGTTCCGTTACCCGGCCGGTGATTATCAGACAGAGCTTTTAGGGGAAGGGAGTAAATAACCTCATGTTTTTAAAGGCGTTAGCGTCGTTAGGACGCCGTGGCATCAACACCAGCGCAGCCTTTGGACGCGCCGGGCTGATGCTGTTCCACGCGCTGATCGGGCGCCCGGAGCCGCGTAAACAATGGCCGCTACTGCTCAAACAGCTACACAGCGTGGGCGTTCAGTCGCTGCTGATCATCATGGTTTCCGGCTTGTTTATCGGCATGGTGTTGGGGTTGCAAGGTTACATCGTCCTTACCACCTACAGTGCCGAGGCCAGCCTGGGCATGATGGTGGCGTTGTCATTGCTGCGTGAGCTGGGGCCGGTAGTGACCGCTCTGCTGTTCGCTGGCCGCGCCGGTTCGGCTCTGACGGCCGAAATCGGTCTGATGAAGGCCACTGAGCAGCTTTCCAGCCTGGAAATGATGGCTATCGATCCGCTGCGGCGTATTGTTGCCCCACGTTTCTGGGCCGGTCTTATCAGCATGCCGCTGCTGACGATTATTTTCGTGGCAATCGGCATCTGGGGCGGCGCGATTGTTGGCGTGGACTGGAAGGGGATCGACAGTGGTTTCTTCTGGTCGGCGATGCAAGGGGCCGTTGAATGGCGTCAGGATTTACTTAACTGCCTGATCAAGAGCGTGGTGTTTGCCATTACCGTTAGCTGGATTGCGATCTTCAATGGTTACGATGCCGTACCGACCTCTGAAGGGATTAGTCAGGCAACGACAAGGACCGTGGTACATTCGTCACTGGCTGTGTTGGGATTGGATTTCGTGCTGACTGCACTGATGTTTGGGAATTGATGTGATGCAAACGAAGAAGAGTGAAATCTGGGTTGGGGCGTTTATGCTGATTGCGCTGTGCGCCATCATCTTCCTCTGCCTCCAGGTGGCCAATATTAAATCGATCGGTAATGAACCGACTTACCGTATCTACGCCACCTTCGATAATATCGGTGGTTTGAAAGCGCGTTCACCGGTGAAGATTGGTGGGGTGATGATTGGTCGGGTTGCAGCTATCTCGCTCGACCCGAAGACCTACACGCCACGCGTGGCGTTGGATATCCAGCAACAATACAACCAGATCCCGGACACCAGTTCGCTGGCGATCCGCACCTCCGGCCTGCTGGGTGAACAGTATCTGGCGCTGAATGTCGGTTTTGAAGATCCCGAGATGGGCACGACTATCCTTAAGGATGGTGGGACCATTCAGGACACCAAATCAGCCATGGTGCTGGAAGACTTGATCGGCCAGTTCCTCTATAAGAGCGGTGGTCAGGATAGCCCGAACTCACCAGACGCTGCAGCAGCACCTACATCAGTTCCGGATGCCGCTACGCATTCCGCTACAAGTCATTAATCGAGGAAACCTGCATGTTTAAACGTTTTTTAATGGTTGCCCTGCTGGTGGTTGCACCGCTGGCTAATGCGGTCGATCAGACTAACCCATACAGCCTGATGCAAGACGCTGCGCAGAAAACCTTCACCCGCCTGAAAAGCGAGCAGCCAAAAATCAAGCAGGATCCCAACTACCTGCGCACCATCGTGCATGAAGAGCTGATGCCGTTCGTGCAGGTGAAATACGCGGGTGCGTTGGTGCTGGGCCGTTACTACAAAGACGCCACGCCAGCCCAGCGCGAAGCTTACTTTGCCGCCTTCCAGGCTTATCTGGAGCAGGCATATGGTCAGGCATTGGCCATGTACCAGGGCCAGACCTATCAGATCGAACCGGAACAACCGCTAGGCAATGCCGATATCATCGCGATCCGCGTGACCATCATCGATAAAGGGGGGCGCCCGCCGGTGCGTCTGGATTTCCAATGGCGTAAGAACAGCAAAACCGGTCACTGGCAGGCGTATGACATGATTGCCGAAGGCGTCAGCATGATCACCACCAAGCAGAATGAGTGGGCATCGACTCTGCGCCTCAAAGGCGTAGACGGTTTGACCCAGCAGCTGCAAGCGGCCGCCAAACAGCCAATCACTCTGGATCAGAAAAACTGATGGTCGCAGCGCTGAGTTGGACATCACAACAGCAAACGCTGGTGCTGAGCGGCGAGCTGGATCGTGAGACGTTATTGCCGCTGTGGCAGCAACGTGAGACGCTGTTGGCAGACAAAACCGTGATTGATGTGGCTCAACTGCAGCGCGTGGACTCTTCCGGCCTGGCCCTGCTGCTGCATTTACGTGAGCAACGGCGCCAGCAGGGAATTGAGATAAAAATTTCCGGTATCACAGAACGGTTGCAAACGCTGATCACGCTCTACAATTTGTCAGCAATAATGCCTGTCGAAACCGCTAGTTAGCCACATTTTCGGCGGGTTGACCGGAAAAAATCAGTTAAAGGCCCCTGTTACTCGGGGGCTTTTTCTTTGGTTTAAGAAAGCGGCGGATTCCACTAAGATAGACGCCAAGAAGTCGCCACTGGTGACTATGATCCTTCGATGCAGAATTGGATACTATGGAAAATAGCGAAATTAAAGACGTGCTGATGAAGGCGCTGGCACTGGAAGAAGCGCATGTGACCGGCGATGGCAGCCATTTTCAGGTGATCGCCGTGGGTGAACTGTTCGCCACCATGAGCCGCGTCAAGAAACAGCAAGCCGTCTATGCGCCGCTGATGGAATACATCGCGGACAACCGCATTCATGCTTTGTCGATCAAGGCATATACCCCAGAAGAGTGGCAGCGGGATCGCAAACTCAACGGATTTTAAGGCTGTTTGCCCAGCGGGCAGGCAGCTCAGAACAGATAACAGAGAGTAGTTAAATGGATAAATTTCGTGTGCATGGCCGGACCCGTCTTAGCGGTGAAGTGACCATTTCCGGGGCGAAAAACGCCGCCCTGCCGATCCTGTTTGCCGCCTTGCTGGCGGAAGAGCCTGTCGAACTGCAAAACGTCCCGAAGCTGAAGGACATTGACACCACCATCAAACTGCTCAGCCAGTTAGGTACCAAGATCGAGCGTAATGGCTCGGTCTATGTTGATGCCAGCGGCGTGAACGAGTTTTGTGCTCCCTACGATCTGGTGAAAACCATGCGTGCCTCCATTTGGGCATTGGGGCCGCTGGTAGCGCGCTTTGGCCGTGGCCAGGTATCGCTGCCAGGTGGCTGTGCCATCGGCGCACGTCCGGTTGACCTGCACATTACCGGCCTGGAGCAGCTGGGTGCGGAAATCAAACTGGAAGAGGGCTACGTCAAGGCCTCTGTGGAAGGGCGCCTGAAGGGCGCACATATCGTGATGGATAAGGTCAGCGTAGGCGCAACCGTCACCATCATGAGTGCTGCAACCCTGGCGACCGGTACCACTATCATCGAGAACGCGGCACGTGAGCCGGAAATCGTCGATACCGCCAACTTCCTCAACACGCTGGGTGCCAAAATCAGCGGCGCGGGCACGGACCGGATCACCATCGAAGGCGTTGAGCGCCTGGGTGGCGGGGTTTACCGTGTGCTGCCAGACCGTATCGAAACCGGTACCTTCCTGGTTGCCGCTGCCGTTTCCGGTGGCAAGGTGCTGTGCCGCAATACCCGTCCAGATACGCTGGATGCGGTGTTGGCCAAACTGCGTGAAGCAGGGGCCGATATCGAAGTGGGTGAAGACTGGATCAGCCTGGACATGCATGGCAAACGCCCGAAAGCGGTAACCCTGCGCACGGCTCCACACCCTGGTTTCCCAACCGATATGCAGGCGCAGTTCAGCCTGTTGAACCTGGTAGCGGAAGGGACCGGTGTGATCACCGAGACGATCTTCGAAAACCGCTTTATGCACGTGCCTGAGCTGATCCGTATGGGCGCACACGCGGAAATCGAGAGCAACACCGTGATTTGCCACGGCGTAGAGCAACTTTCTGGTGCACAGGTGATGGCGACCGATCTGCGAGCCTCTGCCAGCCTGGTATTGGCAGGTTGTATTGCCGAAGGCGTAACGGTGGTGGATCGTATTTATCACATCGACCGTGGCTACGAGCGCATTGAAGACAAACTGCGTGCGCTGGGTGCCAATATTGAACGTGTGAAAGGCGAGTAATCGAGAATTTTAGCCTGTTTGTGCGAATAAAGCCCGGCTCGCCGGGCTTTTTGCTGACTAATTATTATCCTCTGGGAACTCACCCACCGCCATATGCAGCGTAATGCGTTGCCCATCGCGTAGCACCACCACCGGGATCTCCGTCCCAGGGCGGATCTCCGCCACCTGATCCATCGTCTCTAATACCGACACCGCCGGTTTGTTATCGACGTTAATGATGATGTCATTAATACGGAACCCCGCATTGGCGGCCGGACCGTTAGGGGTAATTTCGGTCACGATGATCCCCTGCAGGCGATCGATGCCGGTCGCCGAGGTGCGCACCGGGATAATCTCTTTGCCCTGAATACCAAAGTAGCCGCGGATCACCCGGCCATCACGGATCAGCTTATCCATGATCTTGGTTGCCAGTTCTACCGGGATGGCAAAGCCTAGCCCCTCTGGCGTTTCGCCATCGGTGATCTTGTCGTAGGTCAGCGTGTTGATGCCCATCAGCTCACCCAGGGAGTTAACCAGCGCACCGCCGGAGTTACCTCGGTTGATTGAAGCATCGGTTTGCAGGAAGGTTTGCCGCCCGGTGGTACTCAGGCTGATACGCCCGGTAGCGCTGATAATGCCCTGGGTAACGGTTTGCCCAAGGTTGTACGGGTTACCGATCGCCAGCGCCACATCACCGATGCGCGCGGGGCGTGCGGTATTGATTGGGATCACTGGCAAGTTGCCCGGATCGATTTTCAGCACGGCCAGGTCGGTCAGGCTATCGGAGCCGACCAATAACGCCTCATAGCGACGGCCATCTTGCAGTACGGCGGTGATCTGCTGGGCGTCTTTGATCACGTGGCGGTTGGTAATGATATAGCCGCGATCGTTCATGATCACACCGGAACCCAGGGAGAGCACGTTGGTCGCGCCGCTGATGTTGCGGTTGTAGATGTTGACGACGGCAGGGGCAGCCCGGCGCACGCCGGTGTTATAGCTGGCCGGCGTTTGATCGCTGGTGTTCTCAGATTTGCTGGCGAATATGTTATTGGCGGAACGCAATACGGGCAGGGCGGCCAGCAGTATACCGGCAACGACCAAACCAATAACAATAGAACGCAAGAGCTTAGCAAACATAGAGTTTTAGTTAGTGTTGGGGAAGATGAACGGAGGATAGCACGAGTTAACCGGGCGCAGTATGCTGGCGCGCCCGGTTTCGCAACAAATTAACGCAGCAACAGATAAATGTTTTCGTCGCCACGTACGATGTTCAACGCCATCACCGCCGGTTTAGCTTCAAGCAGTTTACGCAGTGCATTGATGTTTTCAACGCGCTGACGGTTGACGCCGATGATCACATCCCCTTTCTGCAGGCCAAACTGTGCCGCCGGAGTACCTTTATCCACCTTGTCGATCTTCACGCCTTTATCACCGTTTGGCAGCGCACCGTTGGTGAGGGAGGCACCTTGCAGCGCAGGCGACAGCGTTTCGGCATTGGTTGATACGCTTTCGCTGTTATCCAGGGTGACGGCAACGTCCATAGGTTTGCCTTCACGCAGCAGGCCTATTTTAACGGTAGTGCCCGGTGCGGTGGTGCCCACTTTGGCACGCAGCTCGGCAAAGCTACTGATCGGCTTGCCATCCAGGGAGACCAGAATATCGCCGGCTTTGATCCCGGCTTTGGCTGCGGCAGATTTTGGCATGACTTCACTGACAAAGGCTCCGCGTTGGGCATCCGTATTGAATGCCTTCGCCATATCGGCGGTCATTTCACTGCCTTTTATGCCCAGCAGGCCGCGCTTCACTTCACCAAACTCAATCAGCTGCTTGCTCAGGCTCTGTGCCATGTTACTTGGAATGGCGAAGCCGATACCGATGTTGCCGCCGCCCGGTGCCAGGATCGCGGTGTTGATACCGATCAGCTCACCATTCAGGTTCACCAGCGCGCCGCCGGAGTTGCCACGGTTGATGGAGGCATCGGTCTGGATGAAGTTTTCCAACCCTTCCAGGCTCAGGCCGCTACGGCCCAGTGCGGAGATAATGCCGGAGGTTGCCGTCTGCCCAAGGCCGAACGGGTTACCGACGGCTACGGCGAAGTCACCGACACGCAGTTTGTCGGAGTCGGCGATTTTTACCGCCGTCAGGTTTTTGACATCGCTGACCTGCAGCAGGGCAATGTCAGACTGTTCGTCGCGGCCAATCAGCTTGGCGTCATATTCGCGGCCATCATTGAGCTGCACGCTGATCTTGTCGGCGTTGTTGATGACGTGGTTGTTGGTGAGGATGTAACCCTTCGCCGCGTCGATAATCACACCGGAACCCAGCCCTTCAAACGGGCGAGTGCTTTCTTTCGGTGAAGGCATGTTCGGGCCAAAGAAGAATTTAAACTGCTCTGGCAGCTGTGGCTGGCGTTGTACCTGGGTACCTTCTACACGCACGCTAACCACGGCGGGCAGCACTTTTTCCAGCATGGGTGCCAGGCTTGGCAGCGACTCACCAGCAACGGCGGCTGGCATGGCTGCGTTGGCTGCCGGGACGGAGGCAAATGCCAGGCTAATGCTCATTGCTAATGCACTAAGAATTAAAGATCTTTTCATCATTGGTTATAGCTCTCTCAAAATCTGCCGGTGAAATTTTTTACGATACTGCCATAGCAATACCATTTGTGTAGTCTAGGACAATGAATTTACGCGAAAAGTTCACTTAATCGTCAAGAGTAAGCATGGTCAGGGCGGGGAATTAGGGACGAACAAAGTGAACAACCCGTGGGATCGCCCCACGGGTCAGTATAACGGGGAATCAGTTACCGCGTGGAGCGCCGCGCAGCAGGCCGGAGGCCCCTTCGGAGTAATCACGTGGCATTTCCACTGGCGCCTGATCGTTATCCGCTTCCGCTTCGGTCAGACGATAGCGGAACGGGTTGTCCTGCATCGGCAGATCCGGCAGCAGGTTGTTGGAGCTTTTCGCCATATGCTGATACAGCTGACGATAGTCGCGCGCCATGTTATCCAGCAGTTCAGCACTGCGGGCAAAATGGCCAACCAGCTCCTGACGGTACTCTTCAAGCTCGGTTTTGCTTTTATCCAGTTCGTTTTGCAGCACCTGTTGCTGACGTAATTTACTGTTACCAAAACGCATCGCTACCGCACCGATCACGATACCGACCACCAAACCAATCAGCGCATACTCCCAGGTCATGATGACTCCTATTTTGACTTCGTTGTTCCGCAGGGATTTTTCACTTAATAATATCCACTATAACCGTTAACCTTGTCCGAGTGGAATCCTGATAAGCCAATACCTGCAGTTTGCAGGGGTTTTCTTGGGGTATAACGCCGATAAATGTGGCGATCAGGGTGCGAAGCGGCTGCCATCCGCCGCGAAAATTGGATAAATAAATTCTCAGCGTTGTTAGGGATTGCGAATACATGCAGGCACAGTCACCGTTATCACGCTACCAGCAGGCGCTGGATGCGGGGGAATATCAGGCCGATGCGGTTCAGCGCCAGGCCGTCACGCAGTTGGATCAGATCTATCAGGCGTTGCAGCAGCTCCCGGCTCCTGCCGCCGCTAACGCTGGCAAGCGTCGTAACCTGCTTAGCCGTTGGTTAGGTAAGAGTGAGGAAACCACCACGCAGCGGCCGGTGCAGGGGCTGTATATGTGGGGCGGCGTTGGCCGGGGTAAAACCTGGCTGATGGACCTGTTTTTCCACAGCCTGCCCGGCGATCGCAAACTGCGGCTGCACTTTCACCGCTTTATGCTGCGGGTGCACGAAGAGCTGACGGAGCTGCAAGGGCAGGAAAACCCGCTGGAGATCGTCGCAGACGGCTTCAAGGCGCAAACGGATGTGCTGTGTTTTGACGAGTTCTTTGTCTCCGACATTACCGACGCCATGCTGCTGGCAACGCTGTTGCAGGCGCTGTTCGCTCGCGGTATTACGCTGGTGGCTACTTCTAACATTATTCCGGACAATCTGTATCGTAACGGGCTGCAACGCGCACGCTTCCTACCGGCGATCGATTTGATCAACGAGTATTGCGACGTGATGAACGTGGATGCGGGCATCGATTATCGCTTGCGTACCCTGACGCAGGCCCATCTGTATCTGACCCCGCTCAACCAGCAAACGCAGGACACGATGGACCACATCTTCCTCAAGCTGGCGGGCCACGCCGGGGAAGAAGCTCCGGTGCTGCAAATCAATCACCGGCCAATGCCCACCTTGCGCGCGGTGGAAGGGGTATTGGCGATCGATTTTCATACCCTGTGTGAAGAGCCGCGTAGCCAACTGGATTACATCGCGTTATCACGCCTCTATCACAGCGTGATGCTGTATAATGTGCGCATTATGGGGCCGCTGAAGGAAAATACCGCCCGCCGCTTCCTGGCGCTGGTGGACGAATTCTACGAGCGCCATGTCAAACTGGTGATCGCCGCCGAAGCCTCGATGTTCGAGATCTACCAGGGTGAACAGCTGAAGTTCGAGTTTCAGCGTTGCCTGTCCCGCCTGCAGGAGATGCAGAGCGAGGAGTATCTGAAGCTGCCTCATCTGCCGTAAACGGCGTTCGGGCCTGGCTTTCAGGCCCAGTTTCGCCCCCGATTATCGTCGCCAAATCGGTCCCCTGCGCTAAATCCGTTTTCCCGGTAAAAACAGGTCGACCTTTGTGAGCGACTTCTCTATAATCTTGCGACCCCACGTTACAACAAAGTTTTTTTCCCAAAACTTTGTATAGTGCCGGCAATGGCTATTCGAAGGGGTAGGTTTGCTGGACTTGTATGGTCGTGTGAGCCTCAACTGTTTTCGAGCGTTGGGTGAACACCTACGTGTAACTAAATTATTGGGTAAGCTTTCTAATGAAAACTTTTACAGCTAAACCAGAAACCGTAAAACGTGACTGGTATGTTGTTGATGCAGACGGTAAAACTTTAGGCCGTCTCGCTACTGAACTGGCTCGTCGTCTGCGCGGCAAGCATAAAGCGGAATACACCCCGCACGTTGATACCGGTGACTACATCATCGTTCTGAACGCAGAAAAAGTTGCTGTAACCGGCAACAAGCGTACAGACAAGGTGTATTACCACCACACCGGCCACATCGGTGGTATCAAGCAAGCGACCTTTGAAGAGATGATTGCCCGCCGTCCTGAGCGCGTGATTGAAATCGCGGTTAAAGGCATGCTGCCAAAGGGTCCGTTGGGTCGTGCAATGTTCCGTAAACTGAAAGTTTACGCGGGCACCGAGCACACTCACGCGGCACAGCAACCGCAAGTTCTTGACATCTAATCGGGATTATAGGCAATGGCTGAAAATCAATACTACGGCACTGGTCGCCGCAAAAGCTCCGCCGCTCGCGTTTTTATCAAGCCGGGCAGTGGTAACATCGTTATTAACCAGCGTAGCCTGGAACAGTACTTCGGTCGCGAAACTGCCCGCATGGTAGTTCGTCAACCGCTGGAACTGACCGACATGGTTGGCAAATTCGATTTGTACATCACCGTTAAAGGTGGTGGCATCTCTGGTCAAGCTGGCGCTATCCGTCACGGTATCACCCGTGCACTGATGGAGTACGACGAGACTCTGCGTGGTGAATTGCGTAAAGCTGGCTTCGTCACTCGTGACGCGCGTAAAGTTGAGCGTAAGAAAGTCGGTCTGCGTAAAGCACGTCGCCGTCCGCAGTTCTCCAAGCGTTAATTTTTTCTGCTTCGGCAGGACGATTTACGCGAAAAACCCGCCTCTTCGGCGGGTTTTTTTATGCCTGCAATCAGATTAAACTTTATTAAAATCAGTGAGCTAGGTGATAAATCAACGCATAGCCACCACAAAACAGTCAAAATCTGGTAAACTATCACCCACTTTTGCGCCTGTTCGCCGTGCAGTGCTGTCAGTCTACCTCCGAGGCCGTTTTCCAGACCTAAGGTTTATCTGTGAGCTGCGGGCTTGCGGTCACGATTATTCAGGATAGCAGCCTGAGATACCCAATCAATTTCACGTCGTAGCCAGGCGGCAACAACGCAATGGCTCGTGGAGTGATGGATATTTTGGCTATTCGCCGTATTTTCTAGATAACTTGGAGGTTTTCATGGCTGTCGCTGCCAACAAACGTTCGGTAATGACGCTGTTCTCTGGCCCGACCGACATCTTTAGCCATCAAGTACGTATCGTACTGGCGGAAAAGGGCGTCAGCGTCGAGATCGAGCAGGTAGAACCCGATAATCTGCCGCAGGATCTGATCGACCTCAACCCATACCAAACGGTACCGACGTTGGTCGATCGCGAGCTGACGCTGTATGAATCCCGTATCATCATGGAATACCTTGATGAGCGTTTCCCTCACCCGCCATTGATGCCGGTGTATCCGGTGGCACGCGGTGAAAGCCGTCTGATGATGCTGCGTATCGAGAGAAACTGGTACACGCTGATGTACAAAATCGAGCAGAGCAGCGGCCAGGAAGCTGAATCAGCACGCCGCCAACTGCGCGAAGAGCTGCTGGCGATTGCGCCAATCTTTGGTCAGACCCCGTATTTCATGAGCGAAGAGTTCAGCCTGGTAGACTGCTACCTGGCCCCGCTGCTGTGGCGTTTGCCGCAATTGGGTATCGAACTGAGCGGTGCCGGCTCCAAAGAGCTGAAAGGTTACATGACCCGCGTCTTCGAGCGTGATGCATTCCTGGCCTCTCTGACCGAAGCCGAGCGCGAAATGCGCCTGCAGACTCGGGGCTAAGCATCATGGATATGTCTCAGATGACCCCGCGCCGTCCTTATCTTTTGCGGGCATTCTATGACTGGCTGTTGGATAACCAACTGACTCCGCATCTGGTCGTGGACGTGATGCGCCCAGACGTGCAGGTTCCGATGGAATTTGCACGCGATGGTCAGATTGTGCTGAACATTGCTCCGCGTGCCGTAGGCAACCTGCAATTGGGCGACGACGAAGTGACCTTCAACGCGCGCTTTGGTGGCGTTCCTCGTCAGGTGCTGGTGCCAATGGCGGCCGTGCTGGCGATTTATGCGCGGGAGAACGGGGCTGGTACCCTGTTTGAACCGGAAGCCAAGTATGAAGATGAAGGGGCTTTCGAAGGGCTGGAAGAGGTGTCTAGCCCTACGGGTAGCCTGATGTCAGTGGTTGATAGCGATCGTCAGGATAGCTTGGAAGACGATAACGGCCCTGATGATGAACCGCCTCAGCCGCCACGCGGTGGTGGACGTCCGGCGTTGCGTGTCGTGAAGTAAGCTACGGCAGGCAGGGAAAAAGGTGCAACTCAGGTTGCGCCTTTTTTATTGCCTGTCGATCGGCAAGTTGGGAATCTGGAAGGTAAAAGCAAAGGGCCGGCAAGCCGACCCTTTGGGAGAACGTAGAGGTTTAAATCACACTTCCAGATAACACATGATGCCTTCGGCAGCTTTGCGCCCTTCGGCAATCGCGGTAACCACCAGATCGGAACCGCGAACCGCATCGCCACCAGCGAAGATTTTCGGATTGCTGGTCTGGAAGGCGTTATCGACCGATTCCGGCGCGACGATGCGGCCCTGCTTGTCCAACTGCACATCGTGCGCGGCCAACCAGTCCATCTGGTGTGGGCGGAAGCCAAAGGCCATCACCACCGCATCGGCGTCGATCACGTGCTCGGATCCTGGTACCTGTTCGGCAACCTGGCGGCCATTGGCATCCGGGGCACCCAACTGAGTGCGCACCATCTTGACGCCAGCAACGCGCCCCGCGCTGTTAAGCTCAATGCTCAACGGCTGTAGGTTGAACTGGAACTCGACCCCTTCCTCACGCGCATTCTTCACTTCGCGTTTGGAACCCGGCATGTTCGCTTCATCCCGGCGATAGGCACAGATGACCTGAGTCGCGCCCTGACGAATGGAGGTGCGTACGCAGTCCATGGCGGTGTCACCACCGCCCAGCACGACCACACGCTTGCCTTCCATGCTGACATACGGCTCGTGTTGTTCTGGTTGGTAGCCCATCAGCTGCTTGGTGTTGGCGATCAGGAACGGCAGCGCATCGTACACGCCAGGTGCATCTTCGTTCTCCAATCCACCACGCATTGATTGGTAGGTACCTACGCCGAGGAACACCGCATCGTATTCGCTCAATAGCGCATCCATGGTGATGTCTTTGCCGACCTCGGTATTGAGTTGGAACTCGATACCCATCTCGCTGAAGATGCCACGGCGTTTTACCATCACCTCTTTTTCCAGCTTAAAGGCCGGGATGCCGAAGGTCAGCAAACCTCCGATCTCTGGATGACGATCGTAAACCACCGCTTTGACGCCGTTACGGGTCAATACGTCCGCACAGGCCAGGCCCGCTGGGCCAGCGCCAATAACGGCTACCCGCTTACCGGTTGGGTGCACGTGGGACATATCCGGCTTCCAGCCCATCTCGATGGCTTTATCGCTGATGTAACGCTCGATATTGCCGATGGTCACCGCGCCAAACTCGTCGTTAAGGGTACAGGAACCTTCGCACAGGCGATCTTGCGGACAAACGCGGCCACACACTTCCGGCAGGCTGTTGGTCTGGTGTGCCAGATCCGCCGCCTCCATGATGCGACCTTCATTCGCCAGCTTCAGCCAGTTCGGAATATAGTTGTGAACCGGGCATTTCCATTCGCAATAGGGGTTGCCGCAGGACAGACAACGGTCGGCTTGCGATTTCGCCTGGGTTTCCGAAAAGGGTTCATAGATCTCTACAAACTCAATTTTGCGGATCTTCAGCGGTTTTTTTGGCGGATCAACGCGCTGCAGGTCGATAAATTGATAAACGTTCTGACTCATTCAATGACCCCTTACTGCGCCTGAACCCGCAGCTCGGCTGCGGAACGACTACGGTGACCCAACAATGCTTTGACATCACTGGACTTCGGTTTGACCAGCGCAAACTTCGGCGCCCAAACCGGCCAGTTAGCCAAGATCTCTTCTGCCCGTGATGAACCGGTCAACTGCACGTGTTCGGTGATCAAACCGCGCAGGTGCTCTTCATGGATCGCCAGTTGATCGACGTCCAGCACTTCCACCAGTTCCGGGTTGACGCGTTTGCGGAACTCGCCATCTTCATCCAGTACATAGGCGAAGCCGCCGGTCATACCCGCACCAAAGTTGATGCCGGTCTTGCCCAAGACGCAGACGATGCCACCGGTCATGTATTCACAGCCGTTATCGCCAATGCCTTCAACCACGGTAATTGCCCCGGAGTTACGCACGGCGAAACGCTCCCCGGCACGGCCTGCAGCGAATAGCTTGCCACCGGTTGCGCCGTACAAGCAGGTGTTGCCGATGATGCTGGCTTCGTGGCTGCGGAAGGCAGAGCCCACCGGAGGACGCACGGCGATACGGCCACCGGCCATCCCTTTACCGACATAGTCGTTAGCATCGCCGGTCAGGGTCAGCTCAACGCCGCCGGCATTCCACACGCCGAAGCTCTGGCCTGCGGTACCGGAGAAATGCGCCTTGATCGGATCGGCGGCCATCCCTTGGTCGCCATGCAGGGTGGCAATGGCTCCTGACAAGGTCGCGCCGACGGAACGATCGGTGTTACGAATATCGAAATAGAAGGTCTTGCTGTGCTTGGCCTCAATATGCGGTTGCGCCTGTGCCATCAGCTCCTTGTTCAGCACGCCCTGATCGAACGGTGGGTTGCTGCTTTCGGTGCAGTGCAGGGCTTTGCCCGCGTGTGGCGTGGCGGTTTTCAGCAATGGCGACAGATCCAGCTTGTTCTGCTTGGCGGAGATCCCGTCGAGCTCGGTCAGGAACTCGGTGCGGCCAATCAGATCGACCAGTTGGCTGACGCCGAGCGTAGCCATGATCTCGCGGGTTTCCCGAGCGATAAACTGGAAGTAGTTGGTCACGCGCTCTGGCAGGCCGTGATAGTGATCGCGGCGCAGTTTTTCATCTTGAGTTGCTACGCCGGTCGCGCAGTTGTTCAAGTGGCAGATACGCAGGTATTTACAGCCCAGCGCCACCATCGGGCCGGTGCCGAAGCCAAAGCTCTCTGCACCCAGAATGGCTGCTTTGACAATGTCCACGCCGGTTTTCAGGCCACCATCCACCTGCAGGCGGATCTTGTGGCGCAGGCCGTTGGCCACCAGTGCCTGCTGGGTTTCTACCAGGCCAAGCTCCCATGGGCAGCCAGCATATTTAACTGAAGATAACGGGCTTGCACCGGTGCCACCGTCGTAACCGGCAATGGTGATCAGATCGGCATAGGCTTTCGCTACGCCGGTGGCAATGGTGCCCACGCCCGGCTCGGAAACCAGCTTCACCGAAATCATTGCCTTCGGGTTCACCTGTTTCAGATCGAAAATCAGCTGTGCCAAATCTTCAATCGAATAGATATCGTGATGCGGCGGAGGTGAGATCAGGGTCACGCCCGGCACCGAATAACGCAGTTTGGCGATATACGGTGTGACCTTATCGCCAGGCAACTGACCGCCTTCACCCGGCTTGGCACCTTGGGCGACCTTAATCTGGATCACGTCGGCGTTCACCAGATAGGCTGGCGTCACGCCGAAGCGGCCAGAGGCCACCTGCTTGATCCGGGACACCTTGTTGGTGCCGTAGCGCGCCGGATCTTCACCGCCTTCACCGGAGTTGGAGAAACCGCCCAGGCTGTTCATGGCAATCGCCAGCGACTCATGAGCCTCCGGGCTGAGTGCCCCGATGGACATGGCGGCGGTATCGAAGCGTTTGAACAGTGATTCGGCGGGCTCAACCTGATCGACCGGGATCGGCGCGCCTTTCGGGGTGATCGCCAGCAGGTCGCGCAATGTAGCAATCGGGCGCTCGTTCACCAGCTTGGCATAAGCCTGGTAATCGCTGTATTCACCGCTGTGCACCGCTTTTTGCAGCGAGTTCACCACGTCTGGGTTATACGCATGGTACTCGCCGTTGTGGACGAACTTCAGCAGGCCACCTTGATCCAGCGGCTTGCGTTTCAGCCAGGCGCGTTTGGACAGGTTTTGCAGATCCTGCTGGAAGTCGCTGAAGCTGGCACCGCCGATGCGGCTGACCACGCCCTGGAAGCAGAGATCGGACAGGTCACGGTGCAGGCCAACGGCTTCAAACAGTTTGGAACAGCGGTAAGAGGCGATAGTCGAGATGCCCATTTTGGACATGATCTTGTACAGCCCTTTATTGATGCCGTTACGGTAGTTCAGCATCACGTCGCGGTATTTCTTGTCGATCGCCTGGCTGTCGACCAGCTTGGCCAGCGTTTCGTAGGCCAGATACGGGTAGATGGCGGTGGCACCAAAGCCCAGCAACACGGCGAAGTGATGCGGGTCGCGGGCGCTGGCGGTTTCAACGATGATGTTGGCATCACAGCGCAGGTTTTTGTCCACCAGGCGGGTCTGGATTGCCCCCACCGCCATTGGCGCCGGCACCGGCAGGCGCTGGTTGCTGATGGCACGATCGGACAGTACCAGCAACACTGCGCCGTCACGGACTTTACGTTCCGCTTCGTTGCACAGGGCATGGATGGTCTGTTCCAGATCCTGCTCCGCCGGATCGAAGGTCAGATCGAGCGTGTCGGCACGATAATATTCGCCTTCCAGCGTAGTGAGCTGCTTGAAGTCTGAATACAGCAGGATCGGCGATTTGAAGCTCAGACGATGCGCCTGGCCTTCGGCTTCGCAGAATACGTTCATCTCGCGGCCGATGCTGGTGGCCAGAGACATGACGTGGGCTTCACGCAGCGGATCGATCGGCGGGTTGGTGACCTGAGCGAACTGCTGGCGGAAGTAGTCATAAATGATGCGTGGACGGCTGGAAAGCACGGCGAACGGGGTATCGTCACCCATCGAACCGGTGGCTTCCTGGCCGATCTCGCCCAGTACGCGGATCACCTGGTCCAGCTCTTCGCTACTGTAGCCGAACTGCTTCTGGTAGGTTTCCAGCGTGGCGTCATCCAGCTCGCGGCTGCCCACCTGATCTTCTGGCAGGTCTTCGAACGGTACCAGACGTTTGACGTTCTTCTCCATCCACTCTTTATACGGATGGCGACTTTTCAGATCGTTGTCGGTTTCGGCTGAGTGTAGGATCTTGCCGCTGCGGGTGTCGATCACCATCAGCTCGCCTGGCCCGACGCGGCCTTTTTCGATGACTTCATCCGGCTGGTAATCCCAGATGCCGACTTCTGAGGCACAGGTGATCAGCTTGTCTTTGGTGATGACGTAGCGCGCCGGACGCAGACCGTTACGGTCCAGGTTACAGGCGGCGTAGCGGCCATCGGACATCACGATGCCCGCCGGGCCGTCCCACGGCTCCATGTGCATCGAGTTGAAGTCAAAGAAAGCGCGCAGATCGGTGTCCATATCCGGGTTGTTCTGCCAGGCCGGTGGCACCAGCAAACGCATGGCACGGATCAGATCCATACCGCCTGCCAGCAACAGTTCCAGCATATTATCCAGTGAGCTGGAGTCGGAGCCGGTTTCGTTAACGAAAGGCGCAGCTGCTTGCAAATCCGGGATCAACGGGGTCTGGAACTTGTAGGTACGGGCACGTGCCCACTGGCGGTTACCGGTGATGGTATTGATCTCACCGTTGTGCGCCAGATAGCGGAACGGCTGTGCCAAAGGCCAGCGCGGCACGGTATTGGTTGAGAAGCGCTGGTGGAACAGGCAGATGGCCGATTCCAGCCGCAGGTCGGCCAGATCCAGATAGAAGCGTGGCAGATCGGCTGGCATGCACAGACCTTTGTAGATCGTCACCAGGTTGGAGAAACTGCACACATAGAAGCTGTCGTCCTGGACGCGCTTCTCGATACGGCGACGGGCTACAAACAGGCGGCGTTCCATATCACGTGGACGCCAGCCCGCAGGGGCGTTTACGAAAATCTGTTCAATACGCGGCAGGGAAGAGAGGGCGATCTCACCCAGAACGTCCGGGTTGGTAGGAACTTCGCGCCAGCCGACGATCGACAGCGTTTCGTTCTGCAGCTCTTCTTCAACAATGCGGCGGCTGGCACGGGCTTCCTCTTCGTTCTGGCTGAGGAACATCATGCCAACGGCGTAGTTCTTGGCTAAACGCCAGCCGCGCTCTTCCGCCACCATGCGGAAAAAGCGATCGGGCTTTTGCAATAACAGGCCGCAACCGTCGCCAGTCTTGCCGTCAGCAAGAATTGCACCACGGTGTTGCATGCGGGCCAGTGCGTGAATAGCGGTCCTCACCACTTTGTGGCTAGGTTCGCCTTCTATGTGGGCGATCAGGCCGAAACCACAGTTGTCCCTCTCATGGGATTTATCGTACAGCATATCAGTGAACCTCCCCAGGCTCTGTGTGACTCTTACAACCCACTGCGAAGGGCCTGCTCAATTTCAGGCAGAAGTCCAATCAGCAAGGTTAATATCGCCAATCTGCTTTTCCGCCCTCCATCAATGGCCTCTCGTGACGGTTCTCACAAGTGGTAAATGACTTGTTTTAAGAGGGAGTCTTAAATTACTGCATAATTATGACGAGACGTTTGCCCGTCCAGAAAGCTTCCAGCGGACCTCCAACTTAGCGAGAAAGAATACGCAGGTCAAATATGGGCTTAACAGGGATTTTGATGGCTTGCATGAGGTTTATGATGATGAAAAATAAGTTTTTTCAGACGGTTTTGGCTCGATGGAAAGGCAGGGGGAGTGCCGCAAAAATGTGAGCTGTCTCACTATAGTGCAATGCCTGAATCTCTGCACCATGCTAGTGCTGGCGGCAATGCCAGAGTTTTATTCTGGTAAATTTATATTTATTGTTGTTTATAACTATTTTTCACCGCTTTGTCATAAAGCTGTTAACAGTGCGCTGAGGATTAGAAACTTTCATCGAGATAAAAATGATTTTATTTGCACTAATAATGAATAGTTATGCCTACGGCGGCCTTTGGGGAAAAGCGTTGATCCCTGTCATCGCGGGAAAAGCCGTTTCTTATTAGCATAACGGCCTTCAAACACAGAGAGACACCAAGATTATGCAGTTGCCGCAATTAGTCAATATGTTTGGTAGCGATCTTCAGCGCCGTTATGGGGAGAAGATCCACAAACTCACGCTGCACGGTGGGTTTAGCTGCCCGAACCGCGACGGCACGCTGGGGCGCGGTGGCTGCACTTTCTGCAACGTGGCCTCTTTTGCCGATGAACAGATGCAGCAGCAAAGCATTGCGGAGCAACTGGCCATTCAGGCGCAGAAGGTTAACCGGGCCAAGCGCTATCTGGCCTATTTCCAGGCCTATACCAGCACTTATGCCGAAGTCGAACTGTTGGCCAACATGTATCGGCAGGCGCTGACGCAGGCCGAGATGGTGGGTATCTGTGTCGGCACCCGGCCAGACTGTGTGCCGGAAGCGGCGCTCGATCTGCTGGCAGGCTACCGTGAGCAGGGCTTCGAGGTGTGGCTGGAGCTGGGGCTGCAAACGGCGCACGATAAAACACTAAAGCGCATCAACCGTGGTCACAATTTCTCCTGTTACCAGCAGACCAGCCGCCTGGCGCGGGAACGCGGCCTGAAGGTATGCAGCCACCTGATCGTTGGCCTGCCCGGTGAGACTCATCAACATCATCTGGCTACGCTGCAAGCGGTGGCTGAGAGCGGGGTAGACGGCATCAAGCTGCACCCGCTGCATATTGTCACCGGTAGTACCATGGCGCGAGCCTGGCAGGCGGGGCGTTTGCCCGAGCTGTCGCTGGAAGATTACGCATTCAGCGCCGGGGAAATGATCCGCCATACGCCGAAGGAGATTATCTACCACCGCATCTCGGCCAGCGCCCGTCGGCCCACCCTGTTGGCACCATTATGGTGCGAAAACCGTTGGAACGGCATGCAGGCCGTCGGCGGCTATCTTCAGCGGCATGGTGGTCAGGGTTCGGCTTTGGCCGTAGGCCAGCAATACCAGCCTTAAAACCCTGTTCTCAGGTTGCGAATTGCAACCATTCCCACAGTTCACAGTAAGGTTTCTTATCTTGACCGCATTTTACGGTATGATTTGAGAGATTATGTCTGTTGGGAATGGCTCATGAAGCAAATCCGGGTGTTAGCCCAGTACTACGTTGATTTGATGGTAAAACTGGGGCTGGTGCGCTTTTCACTGTTGCTGGCTTCAGCGCTGGTGATACTGGCGATGGTGGTGCAGATGGCGGTCACCATGCTGTTGCGTGGTGAAGTGGAAAGCATCGACGTGGTGCGCTCCATCTTCTTCGGTCTACTGATCACGCCGTGGGCGGTTTATTTCCTTTCGGTGGTGGTAGAGCAACTGGAAGAGTCGCGCCAGCGCCTGGCTCGGCTGGTGGATAAGCTTGAGGAGATGCGCAATCGCGATCTCGCGCTGAACCAGCAGATGCAAGAGAACATCAGCCAGCTCAATCAGGAAATTGCCGACCGTATCAAGGCGGAGCAAGATCGCCAACAGGTGATGGATAAGCTGACCGAAGAGATGGAGCAGCGCGAACAGGCGCAGGTGGAGTTGGGCCAACAATCAGCATTGCTACGCTCTTTCCTCGATGCCTCCCCCGATCTGGTTTACTACCGCAACGAAGAAAAAGAGTTTTCCGGCTGCAACCGGGCGATGGAGCTGCTGACCGGCAAGAGTGAAAAACAGCTGATCGGCCTGACCCCCTTTGATGTCTACAGCAAAGAGATCGCCGAAAAAGTCATCGAAACCGATGAGAAAGTATTCCGCCATAACGTCTCCCTGACCTATGAACAATGGTTGGTGTACCCAGACGGTCGCAAGGCCTGTTTTGAATTGCGCAAGGTGCCGTTTTACGACCGCGTGGGCAAACGTCACGGGCTGATGGGCTTTGGCCGCGATATAACCGAGCGTAAGCGCTATCAGGACGCGCTGGAGAACGCCAGCAGGGAGAAGACTACCTTTATCTCAACGATCAGCCACGAGCTTCGTACGCCGCTTAATGGCATCGTCGGCCTGAGCCGTATTCTGCTCGATACCGAACTGAACGATGAGCAACTGAAGTATTTGAAAACCATCCACGTCAGTGCCATCACCCTGGGTAATATTTTCAACGACATCATCGAGATGGATAAACTCGAGCGGCGTAAGGTCCAGTTGGACAATCAGCCGGTCGACTTTACCGGCTTCCTGGCGGATCTGGAGAACCTCTCCGGCCTGCTGGTGCAGCCGAAAGGGCTGCAGTTCGTGATGGAGCCCGAGTTACCGCTACCGGAGAAAATCATTACGGACGGCACACGCCTGCGTCAGATCCTGTGGAACCTGATCGGCAACGCGGTGAAATTCACCCAGCAAGGCCAGATCGTGGTGCGCGTCAGGCGCGAAGAGCAGGAACAGATCGTGTTTGAGGTTGAAGACTCAGGCATGGGGATCCCGCAGGATGAGCAAGACAAGATTTTCGCCATGTATTATCAGGTCAAAGACCAGAACGGCGGGCGTCCGGCGACCGGCACCGGGATCGGTCTGGCGGTCTCCAAACGGCTGGCGCAGAGTATGGGCGGAGATATCACAGTAAACAGCGCACAAGGGCACGGTTCTTGCTTCACCTTGACCATCAAGGCGCCAGCGGTGGACGAAGTGGTCAATGAGGTCCAGGCGGTGGAAGAAATGCCGCTACCGGCGTTGCATATCCTGCTGGTGGAAGATATCGAACTGAACGTGATCGTGGCGCGTTCGGTGTTGGAGAAGCTGGGTAACAGCGTTGCGGTAGCCATGAACGGCAGCGATGCGTTAGCCATGTTCGACCCGGACGAGTTCGATCTGGCTCTGTTGGATATTCAATTGCCGGACATGAGCGGGCTGGATATCGCCCGTGAGCTGCGCGAGCGTTATGCGGGCCGCTCGTTGCCGCCGCTGATTGCGTTGACAGCTAATGTCCTGAAAGACAAGAAAGAGTATCTTGAAGCGGGCATGGACGATGTGCTGAGCAAGCCGTTGTCGGTACCGGCCTTGACCAAGATGATCAAACATTACTGGGATCATCAACCCCAACATACCACAAAGAAAACGGAGCAAAAGTCGATGCAGATTAATGAATCGTTATTGGATACCGCAATGCTGGAGCAGTACATGGATCTGGTGGGGCCGCAGCTGATCCATCAGAGCCTGGCGATGTTTGAACAGGTTATGCCGGGGTATCTGGCGGTGCTGGATTCCAACATGACCGCGAAGGACGAGAAAGGGATCACCGAAGAAGGGCACAAAATCAAGGGTGCCGCTGGCTCCGTCGGGCTAAAACATCTGCAACAGCTGGCCCAGCAGATCCAGACGCCAACGTTACCAGCCTGGCAAGACAACGTGCAAGAATGGGTCGATGAGCTGAAGCAGGAGTGGCGCAATGACGTGGCGGTGCTGCGAGCTTGGGTAGAGAACGCTGAAAAAAAATGACCCCAGCCGAGGCCGGGGTGCGCGAATATTGCGCCAACACCAGGGAAATCATTAACCTGCGTATTGGTTTTTAGCGTTCTGGTAGAGCAGGTGGTACGAAATTCGTATACATCATACAGCGAACAACATAGCAAATGTAAGCGCTCTTGTTAGAAGAATCATTAAAATATGTGATGTAGTTAGTATTTGTCGCCTCTGGGCCTGCCTTTGCCGGCGGTCCTGGCTGGGAGAATGTCGATGAAACAGGTCGCTGTAGTGCTGAGTGGTTGTGGTGTTTATGACGGGGCAGAAATCCATGAGGCGGTGCTCACCTTGCTGGCTCTGGATCGTGCCGGTGCGCAAGCGGTCTGCTTTGCACCGGATAAGGCACAACTACATGTTATTAATCATTTATCCGGCGAAGAAATGCCAGAGAGTCGCAACGTTTTGCTGGAGTCGGCGCGCATCGCTCGTGGCAAAATTCAGGCGCTTTCACAGGCCGATGCCGAGCAGTTGGATGCCCTGATTGTGCCCGGTGGATTTGGTGCGGCGAAGAATTTGAGCAGCTTTGCCACGCAAGGGGCGGAATGTTCAGTGGATCCCGATTTGTCTAAGCTTATTCTGGAAATGCATAAGAGAAACAAACCAATGGGTTTGATGTGCATTGCGCCCACGCTGTTGCCGAAAGTTCTCGATCAACCGTTGCGATTGACCATTGGTAACGATCCCGATCTGGGGGAAGTGATTGATGCCATGGGCGGTGAGCCGGTGATCTGCCCGGTAGATGACATCGTAGTTGATATTGAAAACAAGGTTGTCACGACCCCGGCCTACATGTTGGCCCAGTCGATCGGCGAGGCAGCGCAGGGAATTGATAAGCTGGTGTCACGAGTGCTGGATCTGGTGGAATGATAAGGTTTTCTCGTAAATCGTGGATTGTTCGCCTGTGGTTTTGGTTTAAACGAGGCGTTCTTGCGGTTATTGGCCTGTGGCTGGTGGGGATCATTCTATTCGCTTTTCTGCCGGTGCCGTTTTCTGCGGTGATGGTGGAGCGGCAGCTCGGTGCCTGGCTGAGTGGGGATTTCGGCTATGTGGCGCATTCCGACTGGGTAGCGATGGACGATATTGCCCCCTCGATGGCGCTGGCGGTGATGGCGGCAGAGGATCAGAAATTCCCCGATCACTGGGGGTTTGACGTGGCGGCTATTGAAAAGGCGATCAGCCATAATGAAAAACGGCCAACGCGCATCCGTGGTGCTTCTACCCTTTCCCAGCAAACGGCAAAGAACCTGTTTTTGTGGGATGGGCGCAGCTGGCTGCGCAAGGGGCTGGAGGTTGGGCTAACGGCAGGTATTGAGCTGGTATGGACCAAACGGCGTATTTTGACGGTGTACTTGAATATCGTCGAGTTTGGTGACGGTATCTTTGGCGTGGAAGCGGCGGCTCAGCACTTTTTCCACAAGCCGGCAAGCCGTCTGACGGCCTCGGAAGCGGCCCTGCTGGCGGCGGTGCTGCCTAATCCACATCGTTTCAAGGCCGGTGCCCCTTCGGGGTACGTGATCCAGCGCCAACAGTGGATTATGCGTCAGATGCGCCAGTTGGGTGGCGAAGGATTTCTCAAGGCGAACGATCTGAAGTGATCGTGATACAGGGTCTATGGGGTATCTGGATCACCCCAAGACCCGACTCACGAGATTATTTAACGTAGGTAAACGCCGTTGTCACGTGCTTCACGCCGCTAACCTGGCTGGCGATCTGCGCCGCAGACTGGCCTTCCTGCTGTGTCACCAAACCTAGCAAGAACACTTCGCCATTTTCGGTAGTGACCTTCACGTTTGAAGATTTGACGGTATCGCTGGTCAGGATCTGCGAACGCACCTTGGTGGTGATCCAGGTATCGGAAGAGGCGGTGCCCAGGCTGACCGGCGTGCCCTGGCGAATTTCGTTATACACCTCAGCGGCACCATCGACGCCAAGTGCGATCTGTTTCGCCCGGCTGGCGAGCTCGGTGGTAGGAGCCTGGCCGGTCAGCAGCACTTTGCCCTGATAGGCGGTGGCTACGACACGGGCTTCTTTCTTCAGTTGCTGATCTTTGCTGATGGCATTTTCGACCCGGGCTTCCAACGTGCCGTCATCGACCTGTGTGCCTACGGTGCGTGGATCGGTCGCCGTTTTGGTGGCAACCGCGGCGCTGCCAACGACAACGCCCGCGACGCAACCCTGCAACAGTAGGGCGCTGAACAGCACTGCAAATGTGGCTCTTAGCTTCATCTCAGTTCCTTTAATCGTCCTGGTGGGGGAACAATGTGTTATCAATCAGGTCGCATAGGCAATTGACGGTAAGCATATGCATCTCCTGAATGCGTGCACTGCGGTGAGAGGGGATACGTATCTCCACATCCTGCTGGCCGAGTAAACCCGCCAACTCTCCGCCATCGTAGCCGGTAAGCGCAACAATGGTCATATCACGCGTTACCGCAGCTTCGACCGCTTTTACAATATCACGGCTATTGCCGCGGGTGGAAATCGCCAGCAGTACGTCACCGGTGTGGCCGAGTGCCCGCACCTGTTTGGCATACATTTCATCATGCAGACGATCGTTGCCGATGGCGGTCAGCACCACGTTATCGGCGTTTAGCGCGATCGCGGGCAGGCTGGGGCGTTCGGTTTCAAAGCGGTTGATCATGCAGGCAGCAAAATGCTGAGCGTTAGCCGCCGAGGTGCCGTTGCCACAGCACAGGATCTTGTTGCCGTTCAATAACGATTGAACCAGGGTCATCGCGGCACGGGATATCGCGTCAGGTAAGGCTTCCGCTGCCGCAATCTGGGTTTGGATACTCTCGGTAAAACAGACTTTGATTCTATCCAGCACGTTGTTTTAATCCACTAGGTCAAAGGGCCGGCATACACCGGTCAACAGGGTTTAATCCGCATTGAAGGCATTGGGTATCCATTCTAACTGGCTACCGGTAATGGCTAAAACATCAAAACGGCAAGATGATGTGTCAAAACTGGCTCCTCGCCCTGCCAGCCAAACGGCGGCGGCATGCAGCAATCGCCGTTGCTTGCGGTAAGTCACGCTGGCCGCTGCGTCACCAAAGGCGGCGTTGCGGCGGTAGCGGACTTCGACGAATACCCAGGTTTGACCATCACGCATGATGAGATCGAGCTCACCCCCACGTACCACCACGTTGGCGGCGGTGAAGGTAAGCCCCGCGCGCTCCAGGTATTGGCGGGCCTGGAACTCATAGCCCGCCCCCTTGGCGCGTTGACTCAGGAGACCGGAACGACCGAGCCCTGGCGGTATTGCAGCCAAGTCAGTTTCCTGGTGATCACACAGTTAGGTGAAGATGTCAGCACACCGGTGGTGCCTGAAATCTGGAATCCTGGCAACTGGCGCATTTGAGCAAAGTGGTTGGCCAATGTCCAGGCATCCATCCCCATGGCGTAGAGGCGCACCAGGGAATAGTCGTTACGGAATTTGGCGGTGGCTTGCTGCTGCAACTGTGGATTGGCCCCTGCCAGCAGAGGAATATCACTGAATTGCAGGCCTTCCATTTCCAGACGGAAGTCCGGGCCAGCACCGGCCTGATAGCTGCGTGAACTGGCAAACATGGCAGGTTTGCTACGAGAGCTGGTGGTCATGTCGATCATCGGCTTGATCAGCGTCAGCTGGTCCTGCGTGGCGACAATATACACCGAGTCCACGCCACCGCCGGTAGAGGCCGGGATATCGCTTGGTGGCGCTGGAATAGTCAGACCAGCGATAGTCACCGACTGCTGCGCCGGAGCCTGTGAGGCCACCGGGGTGCCGCTCATGCGAATGCCGCCGCTGTTGACCATCTGGCGTAGCTCACCGGCAGAACCGATCCCTTGCTGCAGCACGGTCTGGCCGCCGAGTTTCTGCCACTCTTCGGTGAAGGCTTTGGCAATGCGATCGCCAAACGAGCCGCGTGGCAGCAGCAGTAACGGCTGGCGTTTTTGCTGTTCCCAGATATGGCGGGCGGCGTCACGGGCCTCATCTTCCGGTGACAGGGCGAAGTAACAGATATTCGGGCTGTCCTTCGGTTGCTCAGGCTGGTTGAGTGCCAACACGTTCAACGTCGTCGAGGTAGTGGCGAGTTGATCGACTTCGGCCTTCAATAGCGGGCCCACGACCAGGGTAGCGCCATCCTGCTGGGCTTGAGCCAACAACGCTGGCAGAGGCTGACTGGTGGTGTCGTAGACCTTCACCTGCCCGCCGGTTGCCGGGGCTGGAGTGACGGGTACCGGAGCAGGAGTAGCGGGTTGTACTGCGGCTACCTGAGTTGTATCCGCCGCAGGGGCTGAAGTGCTTACGGCACCGTTGGCATTGTCTGGCGTTGCTGCCGCGGTCTGGTCAGGGTTATTGGTCGGCTGCATTGCCTGAACGGGCGCAGTGAGTGCGATGCCACTTTGCGCAGCGTTAAAGCCCTGCTGGATCGCATCGGCAAACACCTTGGCCTGGCCGTTCAGCGGCAGCAGCAGGGCGATATGCGAAGTCGAAGCCTGGGTGAAATTCAGCACCTGATTCAACTGCGTTGGCAGGCTTTTCGCCGCCGGATTTTGCGGATAGCGGTTCTGCCAGTCTTTGATCCCGGCCTTCAGCAGATCGGGATCCTGACGGTTGTCCTGATAGACTCGTAACAGATCCAGCCAGCCTTGCAGCACGTTTTCGTTGGCGTTAATCACCAGGCTGTTCATGTCGGCCGGCTTCAGGCCAAGCAGCGTTTGCCAGGTTTTATCCAGGTTATCCTGATGAGCCTGGCCGCTTAGTAACGGTTCCTGGGCAATATAGGCACGGATCAGCGGCAGTGAGGCTTGGCCCTGATTTGCCGCGATCTGCGCCTGATACAGGCGAACCAGTTGATTCGGTGACAGCGCGCTGCTGTCGATGTTATTCAGTGCATCGCGGGCTGCGCTCAAATTCTTGTTGGCCACCTGCAGTTCTGCGCTTAATAGTTGGCGCTCAAGCTGCTGTGTACTCGTCAGGTTTTGCGGCAGGGTGCTCAGTTGCTCGTTGGCCTGTGGCAGTTTGCCTTCGCGAGTTAATGCGCGAATCGCAAGTAATTGCCAGTCAGCCTTGTTATCATCGCTGCTTTGCTGCAACTGTTGCAGATAGTAATCAGAGTTGGCACTGGCTTCGTCCTGGATATTTGAGGGCGGAGTTTGTGGAACCTGACTTGGACAACCAGCTAACAGCAAGGCTGCCAGTACAACAGGTACTAATCGCCCTGCTTTGGTACGAAGGAATGTTGAGGAAAGCATACTGTATCCAGTGATGTTTTTTTCAAGATGCTCAATATTAAATCGGCAATCCGGATGAAACAATGAATCAACACCAACAATCAGCTATTTCTGCATCGACACTGTACGTGGTGCCCACCCCCATCGGTAACCTGGGGGATATGACTCATCGGGCCATAGAGGTACTGAAAAGCGTCGATCTGATTGCGGCGGAAGATACGCGCCATACCGGGTTGCTGCTGCAACACTTTGCTATTAGCGCGCGGTTGTTTGCGCTGCACGACCATAACGAACAGCAGAAGGCGGACCAACTGCTGGCAAAACTGCAGGAAGGCCAAAGCATAGCATTGGTGAGTGACGCAGGCACGCCACTGATTAACGATCCGGGTTATCACCTGGTGCGCCGTTGCCGCGAAGCGGGGATCCGCGTCGTGCCGCTGCCGGGCGCCTGTGCTGCCACCACCGCGCTGTGTGCCGCCGGTGTGGCTTCCGATCGTTTCTGCTACGAAGGCTTCCTGCCAGCCAAAACCAAAGGCCGTAAGGATACCCTGCTGGCGCTGGCAGAGGAACCGCGAACGCTGATTTTCTACGAATCAACCCACCGTTTGCTGGAAAGTTTGCAGGACATGGTCACCGTGTGGGGGCCACAGCGCTACGTGGTGCTGGCGCGTGAACTGACCAAAACCTGGGAATCGATTCACGGTGCCCCGGTGGGGGAACTGCTGGCCTGGGTGCTGGAAGATGAGATGCGCCGCCGGGGGGAGATGGTGCTGATTGTGGAAGGGCACAAGGCGCAGGAGGACGATTTGCCGCTCGAAGCGCTGCGTACCCTGGCTCTGCTGCAAAAAGAGCTGCCGTTGAAAAAGGCGGCGGCGTTAACTGCAGAGATCCACGGCGTGAAGAAAAATGCGCTGTATAAACATGCGCTAGAGCAGCAGGAACAGTAAAGCGGTTGACCTGCTGGCGCAGCAACGCTACTATCCGCGCCGGAGTTGACTAGACAGTCGCCGCTTCATTGCCGTCCTCTTCGGGGGAGACAGATGGAGGGGAGGAAAGTCCGGGCTCCATAGGGCAGGGTGCCAGGTAACGCCTGGGAGGCGCAAGCCTACGACTAGTGCAACAGAGAGCAAACCGCCGATGGCCCGCGCAAGCGGGATCAGGTAAGGGTGAAAGGGTGCGGTAAGAGCGCACCGCGCGGCTGGCAACAGTCCGTGGCACGGTAAACTCCACCCGGAGCAAGGCCAAATAGGGGTTCACATGGTACGGCCCGTACTGAACCCGGGTAGGCTGCTTGAGCCAGTGAGCGATTGCTGGCCTAGAGGAATGACTGTCCACGACAGAACCCGGCTTACCGGTCAGCTCCCTCTATACAGATAACCCCGCGTGACGAGAGTCGCGCGGGGTTTTTCTTTATCTGTACCCTACACCGGCAAATCAATCAGCAGCGCACGTAGCGGCGCTTCGGCCTGGATGGTGAGGCGGTTTTCCTCGCGGATAAACGCACCGTCTCCACAGGTCAGGCGCTGGCTCTGGTGATGGTCGCCATTGACCTCAACGGTACCGTGGATCGATTGCAGGTAGGCTCGTGGCCCATGCAGAGTAAGCGTCTGCTGTGCTCCCGCCGGTAAGTTCAAATGATGTATCCAGACCTGTTGGCGCAGTTGCAGGCTGCCTTGGGCACCATCTGGTGAGGCCAGTAGCGTATAGGGCTGATCTGGCAGGCTCAAACGCTGCACACGTTCGTTACTGCGCTCCGGACAGGCATCCAGCCACAGCTGCATCCGGGTCAGTGGCGTGCTGCTGCTGACGTTCTGTTCGCTATAGCTAAGCCCCGGTTGCGTAGCCAGCAATAACGCCTCTCCTGCACCTGCGCGTACGGTATTGCCGTCGCTGTCCCGGTATTCGGCTTCACCTTGCAGGATCAGATTCAGGATATCTACGTTGGGATAGGTGCGTGGCTGGAAGGCGGCACCCGGTGCCAATACCTCTTGATTCAGTACCCGCAGCGACGCATAGCCCATCAGTTTGGGATCGAAGTAGTGGCCAAAGGAAAAGGTATAACGAGCCTGCAGCCAACCAAAGTCAGCTTGCCCGCATTGTTGTGCTGTTCTGCATGTGATCATGGCAATCGGCTCTCTAAATTCATTCTCTTGATGGTAAGCATCTGGACGGCGGATTGTTAGCCAGTTAATCTGGTCGGTATATTCAAATTTCCTGATAGAGAGTTTCGATGGCCAGAGATCGGGCGTTAACGCTTGAAGCGCTTAGGGTTATGGATGCGATCGACCGCCGTGGCAGCTTTGCCGCCGCCGCCGATGAACTGGGGCGAGTGCCTTCGGCGCTCAGCTACACCATGCAAAAATTGGAAGAAGAACTGGATGTGGTGCTGTTTGACCGATCTGGGCATCGCACCAAATTTACCAACGTTGGTCGCATGCTGCTTGAGCGTGGCCGCGTACTGCTCGAGGCGGCGGACAAGCTGACGACCGATGCAGAAGCATTGGCGCGGGGGTGGGAAACTCATCTCACCATCGTCAGCGAAGCGCTGTCCCCTGCCTACAAGCTGTTCCCTTTGGTCGATAAGCTGGCGCTGAAGGCCAATACTCAGGTTTCGATCTTTACCGAAGTGTTGGCTGGGGCATGGGAGCGGCTGGAGCAAGGGCGGGCCGATATCGTTATTGCGCCGGATATGCACTTTCGCGCCTCTTCTGAAATCAACACCCGCAAGCTGTATAAGGTGATGAGCGTGTACGTTGCCGCACCGGAACATCCGATCCACCTGGAGCCGGAGCCGCTGTCGGAGCTGACGCGGGTGAAATACCGTGGCATTGCGGTGGCGGATACCGCGCGGGAGCGGCCAGTGTTGACGGTGCAATTGCTGGATAAACAGCAGCGCCTGACGGTGAGCACCATCGAAGATAAGCGCCGCGCTTTGCTGGCCGGACTGGGAGTGGCCACCATGCCTTATCAGATGGTGGAGAAGGATATCGAGCAGGGGCGTTTACGTGTGGTGGGGCCGGAATATAGCCGTGAGGCAGACATTATCATGGCCTGGCGGCGCGACAGTATGGGCGAGGCTAAATCCTGGTTCCTACGCGAAATCCCGCGTCTGTTTGCACGCGAGGAGAATCAGTAACTTCTTCGCATTTTTGCATTGTGTAGACCCCTCACCCTAACCCTCTCCCACAGGGAGAGGGGACCGATCGAGTTCGTTAATTGCTTTGCGTAATACCTTGCCTTTCTTGTTTTTACTCCCGATTTTCCGAAGTTGTACGAGCCAACCAAGGTCACCGGGCAGCTCCCTCTCCCTGTGGGAGAGATACCGTCTTGTCGGCTATCCGGCAAGCGGTATTTCCGCATTAAATGTCTTTCCTGATTTCACCACACCATAGGCCAGTTGCAGCAACTTTCGCATCGCCGCACACACTCTTTCTTTGCCCGACTTCCCACGCAACTTTAGCCTTTCTGTTAAGTCTTTAACCACAACATTGTATTGGCCTGCCACTACCGCGGGCATGTATAACGCACTTCGCAGCTCACCGTGCCCCACTTTCGATAACCGGCTTTTCCCTTTAAACATCCCCGACTCACATCGCTGTGGATTCAGTCCTGCGTACGCTACCAGGGCCTTGCTGCTGGTGAACCGACGCAGGTTTCCTGCGAAGGCCAGCAGGCTGGAGCTCAGCATCTCTCCCACTCCAGGGATACTTTTTAGCAACTCGCTGTCCCGTTTCAGGTCAGGGTTATCATCGATGTGCTGACTGATTTTCTTTTTCGTTTCTCGTATCAGTTCATCCAACGTGGCGATGTGCTCATTGAGTGAAGGGACGATGACTGCTTCGGCCACCTCCAGGCGATTTTCTTCCATCTGACGCATCTCTTCCAGGTTCTTAAGATGCCTGACCAACGCGGTCAACTGGCGCTCGCTCAACGGGGCTGGGAACCACGGGGCAGGCTGATGCAGTGCGCAGTAGCGGGCTATCATCGCTGCATCGCTTTTGTCCGTTTTGTTCCGGGCCAGTTCTGTATTGCCGAAGGAATGGATACACGCCGGGTTCATCAGACTGACGTGGTAGTTGTTGTCTGCCAGATAAGTGGCCAGTTCCGTGCTGTAGCTCCCGGTGGCTTCCATACAGACATGACAGTCGCCAAAGCGGCTCAACCAGGCTGCGAACTCGCGGCATCCAGAAGGGGTATTGGCAAACTTTTTGGTTTTATACTTCTGATTGTCCAGCAGTACGGCGACATCAAATTTGTGTTTAGCGATATCAACGCCGACAGGGGTTCTACGCATTATGGCACTCCATAACCATGTCTGAAATTTATCGCCGGACCATCCTTATATGTAGGTGCTCATAGGCACAGGATACCGTTCGGTCTACAAGGCGACAGGGAAATAGACAGCCGGGGCACAATCTCTCCCACGGGCTCATAGGCACTAGGGTTAGGGGGAGCTCACCGGCTATCTCCCGATGATCAGTCGGGGATCTTCTCCGCTAAGGCGGAGAAGATCAAGACATAAGGGTTGGGGTGAGGGGAACCGCGATTGCCGGCTCCCCTGACTCGCAGCAATCTGCAATCAACCAAAACGTACATCGCGCCCGTGGGGTTCATCCAGATCCTGCGCGGGGCCGATCGAAATGATCCCGTGGGGGTTGATGGTGGCATGGCTGCGATAATAGTGGTTGCGGATATGCGCCATATCCACCGTTTCGGCAATCCCCGGCATCTGGTAGATATCGCGCAGGAAGCCGTACAGGTTGAGATAGTCGCTGATGCGGCGCTGGTCGCATTTGAAATGAGTGACGTAGACCGGATCGAAACGGATCAGTGTAGTCCACAGGCGGAGATCGGCCTCGGTAAGTCGATCACCGGTCAGATAACGGTGCTGGCTGAGGATCTGCTCCAACTGATCCAAAGAGGCAAACACGCCGTTCACCGCTTCGTCATAGGCCTCCTGGCTGGTAGCAAAACCGGCCTTGTACACCCCGTTGTTCACCGAATCGTAAATCCAGCCGTTGAGCGAATCGATCTTTTCACGCAGCTCTGCCGGATAGTAATCTCCAGCTCGTGCGCCGACGGCGTCGAAAGCGCTGTTCAACATGCGGATGATATCGGCAGACTCATTGCTGACGATGGTCTGTTGCTGTTTATCCCACAGCACTGGCACGGTAACGCGGCCACTGTACTGCGGATCGGCCCGTAGATAGAGCTGATAAAGAAAATCGGAGTGATACAGCGCATCACCGGTTGCAGCAGGGAAATCCTGGCCGAAGGTCCAGCCGTTTTCCAACATCAATGGATGTACCACGGAAATCGGAATGATTTGCTCCAGTCCCTTCAGCTTGCGCATCAGCAGAGTACGATGTGCCCAAGGGCAAGCCAGGGAAACGTACAGATGGTAGCGATCTTGCTCGGCTTTAAAACCGGCCTTGCCATATTCTCCCGCAGCGCCGTCCGGCGTGACCCAATTGCGAAACTGTGAGGTTGAACGTTTGAAACGGCCCCCGGTGGATTTGGTGTCATACCAGGTGTCTTGCCAAACGCCATCAACGAGTTGTCCCATGAGATCCTCCAATGTGTCTGAGAGAAAAAGTCAAAAGGCCCGGCGTTGAGCCGAGCCTTTCGTCGATACTATAAGCTTACCACTTTTTGTTCAAAATGCGGTCAATGCTGAAGCCGCCAGGGCCTGCAACCGCCAGCACGATGAAGCCACCGGCAATGGTCAGGTTTTTCATAAACATCAGCTGGTTCACGCCTTCGGCAAAGTTGGTGTGGAACAGCAGAGCGGTCAGAATGGTGAAACCGGCCGTGAACAGCGCCACGGTACGGGTCAGGAAGCCGAACAGGATTGCCAGGCCACCGCCGAACTCCAGCAGGATGGTCAGTGGCAACAAGAAGCCAGGTACGCCCATAGACTGCATGTATTGTTGGGTGCCAGCATAGGCGTCACCCATTTTGCCGTAACCTGCAACGATAAACAGGATTGGCATCAGAATACGAGCAACCAGCAAACCTGCATCTTCTAATTTCTTCATCATTAACTCCAAAAAGTGTTGTTGCTTGCCAATCTTGGCATTGGTACCGCCAGGGGGCCTGTAGCCGCCATGTCCGGTTGATGGAGTGAATGTTAGACGGGAATGCTGCGGGTTGTTAGCAAGTAAAACTGTCGTAATTTTTCAAAAAATCTGAATATTAAAAAATCGATAAAAGTAGTTATAAATCATTTAATTAACGATTGTTAAGGCATGCTTGGATAAAATCCACGTAAATAAAAGGGATTACCAACGGGATAATTGAACCTGTTACGGCGCGGTTATTTTTTGGGAAGGGTGTTACGGATCAGACGAACGGTGCCCCAGACGCTGAGCGCCCGCCGTGACCAGCGGATCAATTTGCTAGGATGGCGTATGCCGTACAGCGCAATCACGCTGGAGCCAATAGCCATATATTTACGCAGCCCATATAAGGTCTGCCAGCTGCGATCAAAGGATTCGGTCTTTTGCAGCCACTGGCTTTTGTTGGCGGCCAGATCCAGACGTTGTTGCTGGATCTGCCGGATGAGTTGCTCTTTTCTGCGTTCACGGTACTGGCGGCGATTCATGTTTCTCCTCCAGTTCAGCACGGTCGAGTTCCAATTGCTGACGTGTTGCCCCTAACAGTGTCGAACGGCGAGCCTTGGACAGTGTCCAGACAAGCCCCACAACGGCCAGGAACAGCAGAACGGCGGTAGTGGTGCCCAACGCCATCAGGCGATAAGCGGGGTCGATGGCCCAGAAGATGAGGATTAACAGGCTCATCAGGCCGAATGCGGTAAACAGCAGGGTAAGCCCCGCCATCATCAGCAACTGAATGAGGTTGGCTTTCTCCTCTTCCAGCTCGATAACGGCCAGACGCACCCGGGTTTCCACCATGCCGACCATAATGGTGACAATCCGTTGGGCGATATCCAGGACCCCTTTACCGGGGCCCTGAGCGCGCGTTTGCGGCTGCTCTGCCATAATCAGCGGCGCGCGAGCAGAACGCCTAACACCACGCCAACCGCGGCGCCGATACCGATACCGGTCCACGGGTTTTCACGCACGTAATCATCGGCCTGGCCGGCCATCTGCTTGGTTTGGTGAGCCAGTTTGTCACCAGCATCGCTCAGACGGGCACGGGTTTCTTTCAGTGCGCCTTCTGCTTTGGAGCGCAGTTTGTCCAGTTCAGCTTTAGGTTTATCGGTGGAAGAGTTCAGCACTTCTTCCAGCGTATCGGCCAGGGACTTCAGTTCAGCGCGTAAATTTTCTGCATGTGAATCATGTGCCATTTCGATAACTCCTTAACATTAACTTCGACAGACTTTTAACATAGCGGATTTATTCACTTAAGCAAAGGGCTTATCCCCGGTGGATATCACTAACCAATGTCATTATAGGCTGGTAAAATCCCGCCAGATGGGGCTCTTAGCGATAAATCCGCTAATATAAAAAATTATTCGGCCTGCGCGGCTTTCAGCTCAGCCTGAGCTTCTGCCAGCTTTCTCTGTTTGTTGGCGATTTTATCTGCCTTGCCGGTTTCCTGAGCCTCTTTCAGCTCCTGCTCACGCTCGGCCACTTTCTCCTGCTTATCAGCAATCTTCTTCTGGCGATCGGCTTGTAAACCGGACTCGGTGCAGTGGGTTTGTACTTCGCTCAGGGCTTTTTGCAGGCCTGCCACGCGGTGGCTGTTGCCGTGTTTAGTGGCATAATCGATCTGGGTCTGGATCTCCTGGGCTTTGCTGGCACAAGTCTCGGCCGCTGCCTGTGAAAGCGCAGAAAAAGTGAACAGGGGAATAGCCAGTAACAAAGTGTGGCGTAATTTCATGATTTCAATTCCTTAATGCTGGGAGATAACAAGGATGCTCCCGGTTTCCTGCTGCCCAAGGGGCAGTGCGATAGGCGGCCTACGCGGCTGACCCATGCAGACAAACAGCATAGTCATAAATTGCGTAGAACCCCAAAAGTTGAGACTGCCGGTATTTCTCATTCGGCTCAATGTGAAGGGGCGCTGTATGCTGCGCCCGCTAAGGCAATCCCTGCAATGTGAAGGGATTATCCCAGATCAAGTGGCGTACGTGCAAATTTACGCACCCAGCGGCCGGGGAAAGGAGACTCGTTCAGGGCAATGGTATAACCGGGGGGCAGGATGTTTTCCAGGGCTTCGCGGGCCAGCAACTGTTGCTCAGGGGAATCCAGACGGATCACAAGGCCATCGCCCTCAGGCGTAATGCTTTTGATGCGGATACCGCGTTCATCCAGGCGCTGATAGACGTAAAAACCATCTGGCAACGATAGACCCTGCTGAGCCGCATGAATACGCAGCTCGTTTTCCGTACGTAAAATGTATGGCGCCAGCACGGCGGCCAATGCCAGCAATAGCAATGAAAGCAGCAGTGCGTATTGCCAGCGGGGGCGTTTGGCTATCACGCGTCTTTCCCTGCACGGTCGGCGCGCTTTTTACGCCACAGTACCACCAGAGAACCGACCAGCCCGGCGACCAGTAGCACCAGTGGCAGCATCATCAGGCCGAACATCAACTGGTCTTCATACTTGCGGAACATCGGGGTTTTCCCGAGGGCAAAACCGACCGATACCAGGATCAGAACCCACAGCAGGCCGCTCATCCAGTTAAAGAACTGGAAGCGTGCGTTGCTCAAACCAGACAACCCGGCAATGGTAGGCAACAGCGTACGGACGAAAGCCAGGAAACGGCCAACCAGCAGGGCCGACAGGCCATGACGGTGGAACAACTGGTGGGCACGCTGATGGTAATGGGCCGGTAGATGAGCTAGCCAACCCTGTACCGTAGGCGTATTGCCTAGCCATCGGCCTTGTATGTAGCTAACCCAGCACCCCAGGCTGGCTGCGGTGGTCAGGATAAGAATGGTCACCGGGAAATTCATGGTGCCTTTGGCGACCAGGACGCCGACCAGGATCAGCAGGCTATCACCCGGCAGGAAGGCGGCGGGCAGCAGGCCATTTTCCAGAAATAAAATCATAAACAGCAAGACGTACAGCGTCCAGACCAACGAGGGGTTGGCCAGCGTTTCAAAGTCTTGCTGCCATAAGGCATCCAATAGTTGCTTAATGATATCCATCCGGTGTTCCTAAAAACGTCATTGTTATTTTCGTTCAGCAGCTGGGGGCGGTAAGCTCGCGGAGGCCCTGGCTGCTGAAGATGATGAACGGTGTTGCTTTATTCTTTGGTTCTAATGGGGCGACACCGGATCATGAGTGATACGTTAGCGAGCCACGGTAAAGTATGTTGCTTTCTTTCCAACCCCCGAGCCTGCTTTGCTGCTGCGGGAAGTTCAGCGTCCAATTGACCTGCCGCAACCGGTTAGGGGCTGGGTTATCTGCCTGCGGTTGAGGCCACAGGCGGTAGCCCAGATCCGTTGCTAAAGTATAGGCCGGAACCGACTGGGACGGGGCCTGCAACGAGCTGGGGTAGGAATGCATCTGGGGCAAAGACAGCAGTAGTTTGCTGAGGGGCTTGCGGCGGAGTTCACTGTGCGGACGGTAATCCTGATCGTAGGGGGAAACCACATGCTCATCAAGTAATGCCTGAGCATTTAACGCGGAGGCTAAGGCTGCGGTTTGTGCTGCATAGAGCTTTGGGCCGGAGACCGAAACGGTCCAGCAGGAAAGAGCAATAAGCATGGCAAACAACCAGCGCATGTATTCGCGTTCCACCCCAAAGTCAGTCGATAAAAAAGTGGGCTAACTCTACCAAAATAGCACGATTGGCAACAGGGAAATCTACGCGGTCGCTGGGGAAATATCGCGCAGTGGGCGGCTGTACCGGGATCGATTCAGCCGTTTTTACAATACCTGACATTCGGTACGATTTCTTGACGCCAAAATCCTATTTGGTGGGGGTGGCCATGTTATCCAAATGGATCACCGGATTCTCGGCAAACAGGTAGCGATCGGCGTTGTATTCGAAATCGTCGGTGGTGGCATTGAACAGCATCTGCTTGGTATTTTCCAGATGTTGCCACATGGCCAGTTTGGCACCGTGAGGATCTTTACGTATCAGCGCTTTAAGGATCTCATCGTGATCGTCGCACCAGCTGGCAATGGAACGCTCATCGATGTGTTCGTGCAGTTTGATCCAGTAAGGGTTGCTGACACGCTGAGCCCACATTTTTTCCACTATGGTGGCCATGGCGGTATTCTGGGTCGCCAGCGCGACCTGCACATGGAATTTGAGATCCCACTGCGAATCGCGGAAGCGATCCTCTTTGCGCGCTTGCTCCTGGATCTCCATCAGTTGGACGATATCCTGCTTGGTCACCTGGGTGGCGGCGAACTCGGCGATGTTACTTTCGATCAACTGGCGGGCCTGTAGCAGTTCAAAAGGCCCAGACGTAGCGAATTCGAGGCTTTCGCCCGGTACCACCAGGTGCTTCTGCTGGTTGGAGATCACATGGATGCCCGAGCCTTTGCGCACTTCTACGTAACCTTCTACCTCCAGCATGATGATCGCCTCACGCACCACGGTGCGGCTAACGTTCATCTCTTCTGCGATATAACGCTCGGCTGGCAGTTTCTCACCGACAGGGTAGACCCCGCCCTCAATGCGCCGTTTTAGTTCGGCGGCCAATTGCTGATAAAGGCGTCTGGTTTCAGTGAATTCCATAGTGAATACTCGGTGGTAGAAGGGCGTGATGCCATAGGACCTGTTATACCACTTATCCGTTGTGGCTGCTAGCGAGTCAGATGCGAAAAGCCCGGCACAAAGGCCGGGCTGTGGGGGTTAACTGCTGGCATTTGCCGTTTGTAATCGCTCCTGTTCCAGCTCGGAAACCGGCTTGTTTTGCAGCACGGTCCAGATCACGATGGCGGCCAGAATATCGAACACCGACAGGGCGGCGAACAGCGGACTGAAGCCTATGGTGTCAGCCAATGCGCCAACCACCAGAGCGAACATGGTGCTCGCCGTCCATGCAGCCATACCTGTCAGCCCGTTGGCGGTAGCGACTTCGTTGCGGCCAAAGACGTCCGACGACAGGGTGATCAGCGCGCCGGAAAGTGCCTGGTGGGCAAAGCCCCCGATGCACAGTAAGGCGATGGCGACATAAGGGCTGGTGAACAAGCCGATCATGCCTGGGCCAATCATTAGTACAGCGCCCAGGGTGACCACCAGTTTGCGTGAGACGATCAGGTTGACGCCGAAATGCTTTTGGAAGAATGGCGGCAGATAGCCACCCAGGATGCAGCCGAAATCGGCGAACAGCATCGGCATCCAGGCGAACATGGCAATTTCTTTCAGGTTAAAGCCGTAAGCCTTGAACATGAACAGCGGGATCCAGGCGTTGAAGGTCCCCCAGGCGGGCTCTGCCAGGAAACGCGGTAACGCAATACCCCAGAACTGGCGGTTACGCAGGATCTGCCAGGCGGACATCTTCTTGGCATTGCTGGTCTGGTGGTGCGCTTCCTGACCATCCAGAATGTAGCTACGTTCTTCGGAACTGAGTTTCTTCTGGTCTTTCGGGTGTTTATAGAAGATCAGCCAGCAGATGGCCCAGATCAGGCTCAGGACACCGGTAATGATAAACGCCATTTCCCAGCTATGTGCCACAATCGCCCAGACCACCAAGGGGGGAGCAAGCATCGCGCCCACCGAGGAGCCGACGTTAAAGTAACCCACCGCGATGGAGCGCTCTTTGGCCGGGAACCATTCGCTACTGGCTTTCAGCCCGGCAGGGATCATCGCCGCTTCGGCCATACCAACCGCACCACGGGCCATCGCCAGACCGACCCAGCTGTTGGCCAGCGCGGTGCCCATACAGAAGATGGCCCACAGGATGGCAAACATCGCATAGCCGATTTTAGTGCCTAGCACGTCGAGGATATAGCCTGCAACGGGCTGCATCAGGGTATAGCAGGCTGAATAGGCGGCAACAATATAGGAATACTGTTGGGTCGTGATCCCCAGTGAACCTTCCAGCGAGGGGGCGGCGACGGACATCGCATTGCGGGTCAGATAACCGAGCACGGTGCCGATAGTCACCAGGCCGATCATATACCAGCGTAAGCCTTTAATTTTACGCATCCCAAATCTCTCCCAGTCTTAATATTTCGGCCACCGGCAAGCCCGCGGCGGTCATGGTGGTGATTCCCTTTCATCTGGTTGCCGGTATTCCGCTTACCGACGCCGCCCTGCGCGTTGTCATCGAACCGTGGTTATAAACCAGTAGCAGGGTGGCGAGAAGATAACTTGTCATACAGATTTAAAGGTTGAGTGATATCACAAAAACCATTATTTTTTTAAGTGATAATGCTTGGCATCATATGGCATTGATTTAATAGGGGGTTGTTTGAATAGGCATTTGGAAGCCCTCATGATGGGTTAACCCAGGTGAAATTTAGCTAGACTCTACGATAAATTGGTGTGATAACTTTCAGAAAGTTGACAGCAAGGCTAGCCAGGACAAAAGGTGAGGAACCCACAATGGCCACGTTTTTGAGCGATGATTTCTTGTTAGACAGTGAATTTGCCCGCCGCCTATATCATGACTATGCAGCGGATCAGCCTATTTTCGACTATCACTGCCATTTGCCACCGCAACAGATTGCCGAAAACACTCGTTTTAAAAACATGTACGATATCTGGCTGAAGGGCGACCACTATAAGTGGCGCGCGATGCGCACCAACGGCGTGGCTGAACGCCTGTGCACCGGCGATGCCTCTGACCGTGAAAAATTTGATGCCTGGGCGGCAACGGTGCCGCATACCATCGGCAACCCGCTGTATCACTGGACGCACCTGGAACTGCGCCGCCCGTTTGGCATCACCGGCAAGCTGCTCTCCCCGACTACCGCAGATGAAATCTGGCAGCGCGGCAATGAACTGTTGTCGCAGGAGGCTTTCAGCGCTCGCGGCATCATGAAACAGATGAAGGTGAAAATGGTGGGCACCACTGACGATCCGATCGACGATCTGCGCCACCATCAAACCATCGCCGCCGACAGCAGCTTCGATATCAAAGTCTTGCCAAGCTGGCGCCCAGATAAGGCCTTCAATATTGAAGCCGCTGGGTTTAATGACTATATGCGACAGCTGGAAGCCGCCGCAGACACGTCCATCAGCCGCTTCAGCGATTTGTGCGATGCGTTGAAAAAACGCCTGGATCACTTTGCCGCTCACGGTTGCAAGGTTTCGGATCACGCGTTAGACGTGGTGATGTACGGCGAGGCCGATGAGGCAACCCTAGACAAGATCCTGGCCCAGCGCCTCAGCGGAGAGTTGCCAACGCCACAGCAGGTTGCCCAGTTCAAGACCGCCGTCCTGCTGTTCCTGGCTGCTGAATATCAGCGCCGCGAATGGGTGCAGCAATACCACATCGGCGCATTGCGTAATAACAATAGCCGGATGTTCACTACTATCGGCCCGGATATTGGCTTCGATTCCATCAACGATCAGCCGGTAGCCGAATCACTGTCGCGCCTGCTGGATGCTCAAGCCAAGCAGGGGGCGTTGCCGAAGACCATTCTTTACTGCCTGAACCCACGGGATAACGAAGTGATCGGCACCATGGTCGGCAACTTCCAGGGGGAAGGTACGCCGGGCAAGATCCAGTTTGGTTCAGGCTGGTGGTTTAACGATCAGAAAGACGGCATGCAGCGCCAGATGACGCAGTTGGCGCAGCTTGGGCTACTTAGCCGCTTTGTGGGCATGCTGACCGACAGCCGCAGCTTCCTTTCCTACACGCGTCACGAATACTTCCGCCGTATCCTGTGCCAGATGATTGGCCGCTGGGTGGAAGATGGCGAAGCACCGGCGGATATTGCGTTGCTGGGTGAGATGGTGAAAAACATCTGCTTCGATAATGCCAAACACTATTTTGCTATCGAATTAGCGTAGTTACAGCTCGAGGTTGGTTTATGCAAAGCATCATAAAAATCCATGCAAAAGATAATGTGGCGGTTGCACTGTGTGATTTGGCGGCTGGTGACCAGCCTGTCTGGGAAGGGCAGGCGATCACACTGGCGCAAGACGTTGCTCGGGGGCACAAGTTTGCCCTTGAACCGATCGCTGCCGGTGAGATGATCGTCAAGTATGGCTTGCCGATCGGTTATGCGCTGGAGGCCATTGCTGCGGGCGAACATATTCATTCGCAAAATGCCAAAACCAACCTGAGCGATCTCGATAGCTACCAGTATCAACCGGAGTTCCAGACCTTACCGGCGCAGGCGGCAGATCGTGACGTACAGATTTACCGCCGCAGCAACGGTGAGGTAGGGATCCGCAACGAACTGTGGATCATCCCGACCGTGGGCTGTGTAAACGGCATCGCCCGTCAGATCCTGCAGAGTTTTCTGAAGGAAACCGGGGAAGCAGAAGGGATCGACGGCGTGCATCTGTTCAGCCACCCCTTCGGCTGCTCACAGCTCGGGCAGGATCATGAAAATACCCGTACCATGCTGCAAAATATGGTGCGTCACCCCAATGCGGGTGCGGTTCTGGTGATTGGCCTGGGCTGTGAGAACAACCAGGTGGATGCCTTCCGCAGTACCCTGGGTGAGTTTGATGAGCAGCGCGTACGCTTTATGGTTTGCCAGCAACAGGATGATGAAGTTGCCGACGGATTGGCACATTTGCATGCGTTATACCAGATTATGCGCGACGATCGTCGCCAGCAGGGAAAACTCAGCGAGCTGAAGTTTGGCCTGGAATGTGGGGGATCGGACGGTTTATCGGGGATCACGGCAAACCCGTTATTGGGCTGCTTCTCGGATTATGTGATTGCCAACGGCGGCACCACGGTGCTGACCGAAGTACCGGAAATGTTTGGTGCCGAGCGCATTCTGATGAGCCGCTGCCGTGATGAAGAGACCTTTGAAAAAACCGTCAGCATGGTCAACGACTTCAAACAGTATTTTATTGCCCACAACCAACCGATTTACGAGAACCCTTCGCCGGGCAACAAGGCGGGTGGCATCACCACGTTAGAAGAGAAATCTCTGGGCTGTACCCAAAAAGCCGGGCAGAGCCAGGTGGTGGACGTGTTGAAATACGGTGAACGCCTGCGTCTGCCGGGGCTGAACCTGCTGAGTGCGCCGGGCAATGATGCGGTCGCTACCAGCGCGCTGGCGGGAGCCGGATGCCATATGGTGCTGTTCAGCACCGGGCGGGGGACGCCTTACGGTGGCTTTGTGCCAACGGTGAAGCTGGCGACCAACTCGGAGCTGGCAGCGAAGAAGCCGCACTGGATCGATTTTGACGCAGGCCGCCTGATCCACGGCTTGCCGATGGCGCAGATGCTGGAGCAGTTTGTCGATCTGATCGTGGACATTGCCGATGGGGCACCGGCGCGTAATGAAGTGAATGATTTCCGCGAGTTGGCGATCTTTAAAAGCGGTGTCACGTTGTAAAGCCTAGCCGGCGGGAGTAGCATAAAACGGCGTTTTGTTTTAAACGCCTTGCTACTACCGCCCCAGGATCTCCCTAATGACGTTTTATTGGTTTGCGCAGTCTGTTGGCGTGCTGGCTTTTTTGGTCGGTATCACCAGCTTTTTTAATCGCGATGACCAGCGTTTCAAACTGCAGCTGTCGGGCTACAGCCTGATTATCGGCATTCACTTTATCCTGATGGGGGCGAATGCCGCAGGGAGTAGCGCTCTGCTTAGCGCCTGCCGCAACCTGGTTTCGATGAAGACTCGCAGCCTATGGGTGATGTGGATCTTTATCTCCCTTACGCTGATCATTGGTTTATCCCGCTTCCACCACTGGATCGAACTGCTACCGATTTGCGGCACGACCGTCAGCACCTGGGCCTTGTTCCGCACCCGGGGTTTGACCACCCGCTGCGTAATGTGGTGCTCAACGGCCTGTTGGGTCACCCACAACATCTGGCTTGGCTCGATCGGGGGTTCGCTGATTGAAGGCAGTTTCCTGCTGATGAACGGTTTCAACATTATCCGCTTCCGCCGCCTGCAACTGCGCGGCATCGATCCTTTTGCGGTCGAAAAAAAGGCGTCTGATGAAGAGTGCCAGACCCCTCACCCTAACCCTCTCCCACAGGGAGAGGGGACCGATCGAGTGGATTTGAAATTGTAGTGACTCATTGGATGAGGGGGGATCGAGTTTGCTGAGATTGCCTTTCTACTTGCAAAAGAGCAGGGACTAACAGCTCCCTCTCCCTGTGGGAGAGGGTTGGGGTGAGGGGATTTAGCGAATTTTCAGCGGATCTTCATTGGCCAAACGCTGGTCTTCTGCCTGACAGGCTGCTGCGGTAAACAGCACGTCGGTGGAGGAGTTGAGCGCGGTTTCAGCCGAGTCCTGCAGTACGCCGATGATAAAGCCGACGGCAACGACCTGCATTGCAATTTCATTGGGAATACCGAACATGTTGCAAGCCAGCGGGATCAACAGCAGTGAACCACCGGCCACGCCGGAAGCCCCACAGGCGCAGATCGCCGCAACCACGCTCAGCAGCAGTGCAGTCGGCACATCTACAGGAATGCCCAGCGTATGAACCGCCGCCAGCGTCAACACGGTGATGGTGATCGCGGCACCGGCCATGTTGATGGTCGCCCCTAACGGAATAGAAACCGAATAGGTATCTTCGTTCAGATTCAGCTTTCTGCTCAGTTCCATATTCACCGGAATGTTGGCTGCGGAGCTGCGGGTAAAGAAGGCGGTAACGCCGCTTTCGCGCAGGCAGGTGAACACCAGTGGATAAGGATTACGGCGGATCTTCCAGTAAACGATCAGCGGGTTCAGCACCAACGCCACCAGCAGCATACAGCCGATCAGCACGAACAGTAGTTGAGCATAGCCCCACAGTGCGCTGAAGCCGGTATCGGCCAGGGTCGATGCCACCAGGCCAAAGATACCCAGCGGCGCAAAGCGGATCACCGCACGAACCACCATAGTCACGGCATGGGACATATCGGTGATTAACGATTTGGTGTTATCAGAGGCATGGCGCAGCGCCAGCCCCAGACCCACGGCCCAGGCCAGGATGCCGATATAGTTGGCGTTGATCAGCGCATGGAATGGGTTCGCCACCACGCTCATCAGCAAGCCTTTGAGCACTTCAACGATGCCACCCGGCGGATTGATGTCGGTGGTGCCCACGGCCAGCGCCAGCGTTGAGGGGAAAATAAAGCTGATCACCACGGCGGTCAGCGCGGCGGCAAAGGTACCCAGCAGGTAGAGGAACAGGATGGGGCGGATATTGGTTTTTTGGCCCTGCTTATGGTTGGCAATGGAGGCCATGACCAACACCAGTACCAGCAGCGGTGCCACCGCCTTCAGCGCGCCAACGAACAGCGAGCCGAGCAGGCCAACGGCTGCTGCTGCGGCTGGCGAAACCAGTGCCACCACAATGCCAGCTACCAGGCCGATCAATATTTGTTTAACCAGGCTGCCCTGAGTGATGCGTCGTAATAGTTTATTCATGATGCGCTTGCGTTTCCGCTCCCTGAGAATGTGATGTACAGATTGCTGCGCCTCGGCTGAAACGTGGCCGGGCAACTTATCGTCATATCTGTAACTAAGTATGTTTGCCATGCCAGTATTCAGTAAACGGGGGATCTTGGAAAGGGGAGAAGATGAAATTACCTGCATGGATCAATGATTGATAACATGCTGTTTACATTTGTGTGATCGTCATAACATTTGGCGTTTATGGCTATTTGCCAAATAATCGCGGGGCGTCTAGCGCCCCGGATAACAGATTATGGTGACTAACCTCAACCGAGCCCGGCCAACGGCTGCTGGGCCCCGAGGCTGGCGACAAAGTCCTGCAGCAACAGTTGGCTGAACGGGGTATCGCTAACCTGTTGTTGTTTAAGCTGATAAATTTGCTGTTTGGCCGGTTCCAACTCGCTGAGCCAGCTCAGGTAGCGCTGCATGATCGCCCCGTTAAACTCCGGGTGGAACTGGGTGGTCAGAGCGTTATCGCCGTAACGCAGGATTTGGCAGGCGTCCTGTTGCGAGCGGGCCAGCACTTCAGCCCCTGGCGGCGGCGTTAGTACGCTTTGCGCATGGATCAGGTTCACGTTGAAGCGCGCAGGCAGGGTGGCAAGACGTTTATCCGAGCGGGCAGCGGGTAATAATTCGATCTCGAGAGTGCCAACCTCCATGCCCTGCGGGTGGTAGCCCACCTCGCCGCCCAGCGCATAAGCCAGAAGCTGGTGGCCGTAGCACACGCCAAAGATCGGCAGATTGATTTGCATTGCCTGGCGCAACCATTCTGCCGCCCGTTCGCTCCAGGGAAGCCGTTCGGTCACCATCGCGGCTGAACCGGTGATCACCACGCCGCAGTAATCTTCCGGAGGCAATGGCGTCTCGCCGGCGAGAACGTGCACGATATGTACTCGATCTGCGGCGATATTCCCCTGTCGCAGGAACATCTGCTCAAAGTTGGCCTGCTCCTGCTGGATCATCTGCGGTGCATCACCGGTTTGCATCAACAACAGCGGTTTCATCTCATTCTCCGTCAGCGGGGAACACTACGCCGGTCTGGCGGCGGATCTCCGTCAGCAGGCTGGCGACGATCAGGGAATTTTCCAGGCCCTCATGCTCGACCTGCCGTTTTTCCACCAGTTCGGCAAACACTTGCGCTTCATACAGCATGGTATTGATGTGTTGTGGCTGGGTCAGCACCTGGCTATTTTCACCGCGCGGCGTCAGCACCACGCCTTGGGCTTCGGAGATTTTTTCGATCACCAGCGTACCTTCTTCGCCCTGGATCTCACTCGGAATGTCAGAGTTGCTGACCTTGGAATGGCTGATCACCACGTCAAAGTCACCATAGTTCAGGCACACGCTGCCGTGGGCATCGACCCCGGTATCGAGCAATGTTGCGCTAGCCAATACCGACTGCGGTGCACCAAACAGCGCCACGGTGCTGGCCACGCAGTAATAGCCAATGTCCATGATCGAGCCGTTGGAAAAGTGTGGATTGAAGGTGTTTGGATTTTCACCGGCCAGGTAACGGGGATAGCGAGAGGAGTATTGGCAATAGTTGATAAATGCCTTACGCAGTTTGCCAATCTTCGGCAATGCCTGTTGCAGGATAAGAAAATTGGGCAAGTGGGCGCTTTTGAACGCTTCAAACAGCACTACCTGATGTTCCCGTGCGCAGGCCACCAGTTGTTCCACTTCGCGCAGATTTGACGCCAGCGGCTTCTCGCAAATCACGTGTTTTTTATGGCTGAGGAATAGCAGAGATTGTTGGCAGTGCAGAGAGTTGGGGCTGGCAATATATACCGCATCAATCACGTCGGATTGCGCCAGCGCTTCCAGCGAGTCAAAGAAGTGTTCGACCGGATAGTTGGCGCCAAAGGCCTGCGCTTGTTCGAGCTTACGCGAATAGATGGCGGTCAGCCTCATCTTGCCGCTTTCGTGAGCCGCATCGATAAAACGTTCGGTGATCCAGTTGGTGCCGACAACAGCAAAGCGAATCATGGGTGACTCCAGTTTCCACAGGAAGATAGCTCAGGGGACCAGATTATCACGCCGCAAAGATTAGGCGAATATTTGCTTAAAAAGGCTGATTATTCATAGAGTTCACCAAACAAGGAGAGATGGGTCAGATACAGACGGGTATCAAACTCCAACTGGTGATAGCTGGGTTCCATATGGCAGCAAAGGCTGTAAAACGCCTTGTTGTGGTCTTTCTCTTTCAGGTGCGCTAATTCGTGGACCACGATCATGCGTAGGAAAGGTTCCGGGGCATTTTTAAACACCGTCGCCACGCGGATCTCGGCTTTGGCCTTCAGCTTGCCACCTTGCACCCGGGAAATGGCGGTATGCAGCCCCAAGGCGTGCTTCATCACCTGGATTTTGCTGTCGTAGGCCACCTTGCTCAGCGGTTGAGCATTACGCAGATACTGATTTTTCAGATCGACGGTAAACTGATAAAGCGATTTGTCGGTGGTGCAGCCATGAACCTGCGGATAGCGTTGCAACAAAACCTCGCCCAGACGCTGTTGCTGGATGAGTTGTTGCACCTGCATTTGCAGATGATCGGGGTAGCCTTGCAGGTAGCTCAGTTCAGACATGTTATTCAGTATTCAGTGGTAAACCGGGGTGAGCATTGTATGACGTTTTCTTGCTCAAATCCCTTAAAGGGTAATTAATCCCAAAAAACATTTTACTGCCGAGCGTTTTTAGGGGATAAACAGCCCAAATTTATCATTCAGGAGGGGCAATGAGCCAACTCGATCTGGGAACACAGCAACTTGAGCTGGAGCGTTATCCCCAACAGGAAGAAGCCACCCAGCTGCAGGCGTGGGAAGCGGCGGACGAATATCTGCTGCAACAGTTGGAAAATGTCGATATCGGTGAACGCCCGGTACTGATTTTCAACGACAACTTTGGCACGTTGGCTTGTGCTCTGCATGGTTATAAGCCTTACAGCATCAGCGATTCATACATGAGCCAGTTGGCGACGCGCCATAACCTCAAGCTCAATGAGCTCGATGTTGAGCAGGTCACCTTGCAAGACAGCCTGGCCGAACTGCCTGCCAACCCGGCGGTGGTATTGATCCGCATCCCGAAAGCGCTGGCGCTGCTGGAGCAGCAATTACGTGCCCTGCGTGACGTGGTGGCACCCGATACGCTGATCGTGGCGGGTGCCAAAGCGCGTGACGTGCATACCTCGACCATGCAAGTGTTTGAGCGGGTGCTAGGCCCAACCCGCACCAGCCTGGCCTGGAAAAAGGCCCGCCTGATTTATTGCCAGGTCGCTGACATCGTGCCACCGGCAGCGCCGGCAACCACCGACTGGCTGCTCGATGGCACGGACTGGCTGATCCACAACCATGCCAACGTGTTCTCACGCGGTAGCCTGGATATTGGCGCACGCCTGTTCCTGGAAAATCTGCCGAAGGATTTGCAGGGCCATATTGTCGATCTCGGCTGTGGCAACGGCATTATCGGGATGCGAGCTTTGGTGCAAAACCCGCAAGCGCAGATGACCTTCGTCGATGAGTCTTACATGGCGGTGGCTTCCAGCGAACTGAACGTGGAGCACAACCTGCCGCAGGAGATGGATCGCTGTCAGTTTGAAGTGAACAACTCGCTGGCGGGCATTGAGCGTGAAAGCCTGCAGGCGGTACTGTGCAACCCACCGTTCCATCAGCAGCATGCGATCACCGATCATACCGCCTGGCAGATGTTCTGCGACGCCAAGCGCTGCCTGCAAGTAGGTGGTGAGCTGTGGATCGTGGGCAACCGCCATCTGGATTACTACCAGAAGCTGAGGCGTTTATTCGGCAACTGCACCACCGTGGCCTCCAACCAGAAGTTCTTGATCCTCAAAGCGGTCAAGTCTGGCGCGCGCTATTGATGTAGGGGCGCAGCATTATACTGCGCCCGTCTAATCAATGGGTTACAGAGCCATTGCCAACCGCGTGCCCTGATCGATAGCGCGGCGGGCATCCAGCTCGGCAGCCACGTCGGCTCCGCCAATCAGATGCACCGTTTTCCCCATCTCCAGCAGCGGTTGCTGCAATTCACGGCGCGGTTCCTGCCCGGCACAAATTACCACCGTATCTACCGGCAAGCAGCTTTCCTGCTCGGCACGCAGGATATGCAGACCTTCGTCGTCAATGCGTTGATAGCTCACGCTATTGAGCATTTTCACGCCACGAAGCGCCAGGCTGGTGCGATGGATCCAACCGGTGGTTTTACCCAGGCCTTCACCCACCTTGCTGGTTTTGCGTTGCAACAGGAATATCTGGCGTGGTGAGGCTGGCACTTCCGGCCCTTGGGCGCTGAGGCCCCCGCGCTGCTCGAGCTGCGAATCGATCCCCCATTCGCGGTTAAACGCTGCCGGATCCAGGCTACTGGAGGTGCCGTGCTGGCTAAGGTATTCGGCGACGTCGAAGCCAATTCCCCCGGCCCCAATGATGGCGACCCGTTGCCCAACCGGCTTTTTATCACGTAAAACATCGAGATAGTTCACCACCTTGGCGTGCTCGATGCCCGCAATGGCTGGCATACGCGGCACGATGCCACAGGCCAGGATCACCTCATCGAAATCCGCCAGATCCTGCGGTTGCACCTGCTGCCCCAGCTTCAGCTCCACTTCATTGAGCGCCAACTGACGGCGGAAATAGCGCAACGTCTGGTGAAACTCCTCCTTGCCGGGGATTTGTTTGGCGATATTGAATTGGCCACCGATCTGCTCGGCGGCGTCAAACAGGGTTACCTGATGCCCACGGCTGGCGGCGGTGGTGGCAAACGCCAACCCGGCTGGCCCGGCCCCCACCACGGCCAATTTTTTAGGCGTTGCCGTGGCGATCAATGGCATTTCGGTTTCGCGACAGGCGCGAGGGTTGACCAGGCAGGAAGTGAGCTTGTGATCGAAAATCTGATCCAGACAGGCCTGATTGCAGCCGATGCAGGTGTTGATTTCGTCCGCACGGCCTTCTGCGGCTTTCTGCACGAACGCCGCATCCGCCAGGAACGGGCGTGCCATGGACACCATGTCGGCACAACCATCGGCCAACACCTGTTCCGCCACCGCAGGATCGTTGATGCGGTTGGTGGTGATCAGCGGGATCTTCACTTTGCCCATCAGCTTGCGCGTCACCCAACTGAACCCGGCGCGCGGCACCATGGTGGCGATGGTGGGAATACGTGCTTCGTGCCAGCCGATGCCGGTGTTGATCAGCGTTGCGCCAGCCTGTTCAATCGCCACGGCAAGCTGTTCGATCTCCTGCCAGCTGGAGCCATCCTCCACCAGATCGAGCATCGACAGGCGGTAGATCAGAATAAATTCTGGCCCGGTTGCCTCGCGCACGGCCCGCACAATTTCCACGGCGAAACGCATGCGGTTGCTGAAACTGCCGCCCCATTGGTCGATGCGCTGGTTGGTACGAGACACCAGGAACTGGTTAATCAGATAACCTTCAGACCCCATGACTTCCACGCCGTCATAGCCAGCCTGCTGAGCCAAAGCCGCGCAGTTGGCGAAGTCGGTAATAGTCTGTTCGACCTCTTGATGGGTGAGCGCTGCTGGGCTGAATGGGTTAATCGGTGCTTGCAGCGCAGAAGGAGCTACCGGCTGTGGCTGATAGCTATAGCGCCCGGTATGCAGGATTTGCAGGGCAATCTTGCCCCCAGCCTGATGGACTGCCTCAGTCACGATCCGGTGATGGGCAACCTGCTGTGGCTGGTTCAGAACCGATGCTCCACGATACACCACGCCTTTCTCATTAGGGGCAATACCGCCGGTCACGATCAGGGCGACACCGGCAGCGGCCCGCTCGGCATAGAATGCCGCCATACGCTCGGGGCCATCAGGCAGTTCTTCCAGGCCGGTGTGCATCGATCCCATCAGCACCCGGTTTTTCAGGGTAGTGAAGCCGAGATCCAGCGGCGCAAGCAGGTTGGGGTAAGCACGCATTGCAGTCTCCACAATATTTATCGTTATAGTTTTGACGACCACTCAAGTGGTCGGATGAGATAAATCTAGCCGTTGTTGGCGCACTTGGGAAACGCGGATGTGCTGAATGTGATAGACCTCATGTTTGCAATCGGTATAAAAGATCGGCTAACATCGGCTCGCTTTATCCCTTTTCTCTCTGCGGAGCCATTACCGAAAATGAACAACCACACCTGCTGATATCTGGCCCTATACCGAGCACGCCCGTGCCGTATGGGGATGTTTTGATTTCATACAGGAGTGTTTATGGCTCATTTTGCGCAGTCCCCTTATTTCGTTTTACATCAATTAACCTGTCAGTTTGCCAATGGCGAAACGCTGTTTGGCCCGCTTAATCTGGCCGTTGAACAGCAGCACTGTGGCCTGGTGGGGCGTAACGGCGTGGGAAAAACTCGCCTGCTACGTCTGATTGCCGGGCTGGATCAACCCGCCTCAGGCCATATTGAAACGCAGGCAACCTTTGCCTATGTGGCGCAGCAGCCGCACTTCACCGAACAGACAACCCTGGCAACGCTGCTGGGCTACGGCGAGGTGTTTGCCGCCCAGGCCCGTCTTGAGCAAGGTTGCCCACGGCTGGACGATATCGATCGTCTTGAGGGCCAGTGGGATCTGGGGGATCGCCTGAGCACGGTTTTTGCGGCGGCTAGATTGCCTGATTTTGACCCGCAACGGCCAGCCGGAGCGCTGAGTGGCGGCGAGCGTATGCGTGCGGCTTTGTGTGGTGCGTTAATGTCGGGGGCCGATTTCCTGTTGCTGGACGAACCGACCAATCACCTCGATAGCACGGGCCGCGAATGGCTGTATCAGCAATTGGCGCAGTGGCGTGGTGGCCTGTTGATTGCCAGCCACGATCGGCAACTGCTGGCACGGATGCAGCGGATCGTCGAACTGACTCCCGAAGCACTGCGCAGCTACGGCGGCAATTATCACGAATACCATCGGCTGCGGGAGCAAGAACAACAGGCGGCGCGTGCCCAACTGGAACATGCGGCGTTGGAAAGACGGCGCGTCCGCGCCCGCCAGCAGAAAGAACATGACAATTACCAGCGCCACTCCGCCCGTACGCTGAGAACCGTGGACTCGCTGAATATCGCCTCTTTTGAAAAAGCGGCCCTCAAAGGGGCTGCGCGCGACACGATGGGGACCCTGCGTAAACAGCATCAGGGGCAAAAGAACACACTGGATGAAGCAGTGCGCGAGGCGAGGGAACGGGTTGAAGAGGATAACCCGGTGATGCTGACCTTACCGGGCAGCACGGTGGCCGCAGGTAAGCAGGTGTTGGTACTGGAACAGTTACAGCTGCCGTTTGTCAGCTTGCCGCCGCTCGACTGGCGGATGGATGGCCCGATGCGCGTCGCCATCACCGGCCCGAACGGCTGTGGCAAATCCACGCTGTTGAAGGTGATCCTGGGGCAACTGGCTGCCAGCGCTGGTTACTGCCATTGCTCGGTATCGCTGGCCTATCTCGATCAAAACCTGTCCCAGCTCGATCTGACGCGTTCGGTGGTCGATCATCTGGGTTTACAGGATACCCCGCTGGCCGAAGGAGTATTGCGTAGCCAACTGGCGCAGCTGCAACTGAATGCCGACCGGGTCACGCTGCCGTTGGCGGCATTGAGTGGTGGAGAGCGGTTGAAAGCGGCGCTGGCCTGTGTGCTGTGGCGGCGTGAGCCTGCGCAACTCCTGCTGCTGGATGAACCGACCAACCATTTGGATCTGGCCTCATCGCAGGCAATTGAAGCGGCCTTGGCGGAGTTTCCTGGTGCGATGCTGGTGGTATCGCACGATGAGGACTTCTTACAGGCGCTGCGATTGACCCATCGTTTGTCTTGGTCGGCAGCGGGTTGGTGCTTTCAAGCAATGTAACCCCGCCTGAGGGGCCAAGCTGGGGAGTTTTTGGTATACTTAAGGTCATTTTGTGAGGTTTCGAGACAATGACTATGACTCCAGTGGCAACAGCAGCCGAGGTAATTTATTACAACGGCACTATCTTCACCGCAGATGCGGAAAATCGTGTTTGTAGTGCGTTGGCGATAGGGCAGGGATACATTCTTGCGGTAGGGACTGATGAGCAGGTGCTTGCGCTGGCGACCCCCACCACCGAACGCATCGATCTGCACGGTAAAATGATGATGCCGGGCCTGATCGACAGCCATATGCACCCATTCTGGGGGGGCAAACAGCTCAAGGGATGCAGCCTGCACTATGCGGCGCTGACGGTAGAGCAGACCTTGCAGCATATACAGGACCATCTGGATAAATATCCGGCTGGCGATGACGAATGGCTGACGGTGCGCGCCTGGCAGCGTCAGGCGATGATCCCGGTGGGGGCGGACATGAGCCGTGCGCTGCTGGACTCTCTGAACACCCGCCGCCCGGTAGCGTTGTTCGCTAACGATTGCCACACGCTGGCAGCTAACAGCCGTGCGCTGGAGGTGTTGGGCATTGATGAAAATACGCCAGTGCCGCCAGATGGCAAGATCGCCCGCGATGCCGATGGTCAACTGACCGGGATCCTGGAAGATGCTCCGGCCATGCGCGCCTTCGACAGCATTCCTTCCGGCACGGCGGAACAGAACGTGCAGGTGGCGGCTCATGTGCAGCAGGTACTGCATGAGCAGGGCGTAACCACGGTGATGGATACCCGCGTATTTGCGGAGCAACTGGAGGCTTTCGCCGTACTGCGCGATCGCGGTGAGCTGACCTTACGCGTGCTGGGGGCCAAAGAAGTCACGCCAGACAGCGTGCAAGGGCCGGAAGACGCTGCCCGTGCGGTGCAGGAAGTTGTCGCCTTTGCCGAACAGTGGAGCAGCCAGCCTTGGACGCCGCAGGCCGGGATCTCTGTTGACCATCTCAAGCTGTTCGTTGACGGCGTGTTGCAGCCACCGACCATGACGGCGGCGCTGCTGGAGCCTTACCGTGAACATCATGGGGAAGCCAAGAGTGAGCGTTATGGCGATCTCTACTTCACCACGCCGGTGCTGAACGCGCTGATCGTCGAGTGTGGCCGCGCTGGCCTGCATCCGCATACCCACACGGTAGGCGATGGCGCAATCGAGCAGGTGCTGGATGCGGTTGAGCTGATGCGAGCGGCCTGCCCGGGCAAGGATATCCGCCCAGGGTTGGCCCATAACGAACTGGTTGCGCCGCATCAGTATGCGCGTTTTGCCTCTTTGGCGGCAACGGCAGTGCTTTCGTTCCAGTGGGCCGGTTTACCGGGCGTACTGATCGATGAAGAGCGCGAGATGCTGGGTGAAGCCCGTTTCCCTCACCTGGAGCCCGCGGCACGCTTCCTGGATGCCGGTGCGCGGCTGGCCTATGGCAGCGACTGGCCAATCGATCGCCTGGATGAGTGGTATAACCTGCAGGTGGGGATGACCCGCCGCGCCTGGGATAGCGAAGGTAATCCTGCCGGGCCACGCCTGGACAACGATCGCGATCTGACCCTGATCGAAACGCTGCGCGCAGCCACCATCGATGCGGCCTATATGATCGCCAAAGAGCAGTATATTGGCTCGCTGGAAGTGGGCAAATTTGCTGATGCGATCGTCCTGCACCATAATCTGTTTGAGCAACCGGCAGAGAAACTGTACCAAACCCGCATCGAGCGGACGTTGGTGGGCGGGAAGATCAGCTATCAATCCTGATAGCAATGTGAATTAAGCGGTCATTTTTACCTGGAGGCGTTGCATGCAGCGCCTCGACAAATTCGGCAACATTGCCATGAAGGGTAATTTTTACCGCTTTTCCTCATCCTGCAAACAATAAATCAACGGGTTATGCCCCAGTTCTTTACCTATTGCCACCTGGTTTTCTGAAAGCGGATTGTTAGCTTCCCCGGCAGCCTAACTTGTGCCAGAATCCGTCCCCTTGTTTTTACCGCAGCGAATCAAATAGCCTATTGGGATTGGCCCTGAATAGCGCTGAGCTGCGCCAGGAGATGATACGGTAATGCCGCAAAACATTCGGTTGCAACGAGTTCTTAAAACCCCCGCCCTGGTTGCGTTTGGCCTTGCCTATATGGTGCCACTGGGCGTGTTTACCACCTACGGTCAGGTTACCGTGTTAAGCCAGGGCCACTTACCCATCGCTTATCTGGTTACCATCGTGACCATCCTGTTTACCGCCCTGAGCTATTGCCGGATGACCAACGCCATGCCGTTGGCAGGTTCGGCCTATTCCTACGTACAGCGCAGTTTTGGTGGTAAAACCGGTTTCCTGGTAGGTTGGGCGCAGATCCTCGATTATCTGTTCCTGCCGATGCTTAACTATCTGGTTTTAGGTATCTTCTTGCACGAGGCATTCCCGTCGATCCCTGCTTACGTGTTTATTCTTGGCTCCATTGCCAGCGTCAGCGCGCTGAATATTCTGGGCGTGCGCCTGCTTAGCTCGGTGAACTTCACGCTGATTGCCTTGCAGATGGTGTTCATCGTGCTGTTTATTGTACTGGCATTTAGCGAGGCCGATCTCAGCCCTGCGTCATTGATGAAACCGCTGTTGGTGGATGCTGGTGACTTCTCTGGTCTGATCGCCGGGGCTGCGGTGCTGTGCCTGGCCTTCCTGGGTTTTGACGCTATTGCCACCATGGCCGAAGAGGCCGCCGACGCCAAACGTACTCTGCCGCGCGCGATCCTGATCACCGTGATCTGTGCCGGTGGCATCTTTGTTGCCGTCTCCTACGCCGCGCATCTGGCCTATCCTGACTGGCAATCGCTGATCCCGCATCAGGACACCGCCAGCCTGATTATTTCGGAGCACGTGGGTGGCAAGTGGATGTACAACTTCTTTATGGCCACTTACCTCACTGGGGTGTATGCCTCCTCCATGTCTGCGCAAACCGGCGTCTCACGTATTTTCTACGCCATGGGGCGTGAAGGCGTATTGCCGCGCAAGGTGTTCTACCATCTGCACCCTCGTTTCCGCACCCCGTGGCGCGCGATCGTGTTTGTTGCCATCATCTCGCTGTTGGCGCTGTGGATGGATTTGAGCATGGTAGTGTCGATGATCAGCTTTGGCGCACTGGGGGCATTTACCTTCGTTAACCTCAGCGTGATCAAACACTTCCTGATTAACCAAAAACGCCGTGGGCTGAACGCGATGTTCAAATACGGCCTGCTGCCGCTGATTGGCTTCGGTATGTCGGTGTGGCTGTGGGTCAACCTGGATCCCGAAGCGCTGAAAGTGGGCTTCACCTGGCTGTTTGCCGGCTTTATTTATCTGCTGTGGCTGACCAAGGGGATGCGTCAGGATCCCCCATCCACCCAGGATGATATCAACCACCTGCTGGATTGATGGATTGCCCCTCACCCCAACCCTCTCCCACAGGGAGAGGGAGCTGTTAATCCCTGCACATTTGGTAGTTATTGAGGAACCTCAGCAAATTTTATCGCCCCCTCAGCCAAGGTGTGTCACTGAGTTTTCAGACTCACTCGATCGGTTCCCTCTCCCTGTGGGAGTGTACAGACCGGGGACATGGTAGACAGGTGTTCAAGGACATGGTGAACACTTTTTAACATCCTTTACCCATGATGATCGACCTATTTCTCAGGTCGATCATCCCCACTTTCGTGCTGTACCACCATACCTCGTAGTAGCCCTCTCTCTCACTTGCCTTCAGCCCGACATATTCACCGATAAAGGCCTTGCCCACTTTCAGGCTCATCCCTTTCAGGCTCAGTTTTCCACTGATATCCACTTTCCTGACCAAGACCCCCTCGTCATACTCGGCTGCCGCCGGATTGCCATTGTACTGTCGCGATGAAGGCTGATAACGGGACGCTGGCACCGCCATTGACAGGGCTTCGTGTGGGCGTTCCAGGTTGTAGGTATCTCGCCAGGCGTCGAACACCTCCTGCAACTGCGCGGCATGGGTAAACCACCGTCCCTGCAGGAGCTCTGCCTTCAGGCTGCGGTGGAAGCGCTCCAGCTTACCCTGAGTCTGAGGATGATAAGGCCGAGAGTGACCCACCCGGATACCCTGACGCATCAGCCACAGTTCCAGCGCGGTCCAACTGCCCGTCGTGTCGCCCCAGGGGGCACCATTATCCATGGTCATTCTCTCCGGCAAGCCATAACGTTCGAACACCGCTATCAACTGTGACTGCACGGTGACACGTCGCTCGTCCGGGCAGTGCGCCAGACAGAGCGAGAAGCGCGAATGGTCATCCAGCAAGGTCAGCGGATGACAACGCCCTTCGGCGAAGGGGAAGTGGCCTTTAAAGTCCATCTGCCAGAGTCGGTTCGGGGCGTCATGTTCAAAGCGTCCGACGGTGGGCGCCGGTGACGGACCGCCCGGTAGCAGGTCATGGCGGCGCATGAGGTTATGCACGGTGCTGGCGGCCGGTAACGTATGCCCCTGCATCTCGAGCCACCGCTTGAGCTTGCGTGCGCCCCACATCGGATGGGCCAGGTGTGCAGCGCGGAGATGTTGGACAACGGTGTCAGAGGTTCTGCTGGGGGAATGGTGTGGCGCTCGAGAACGTTCGTTCAGACCGGCGCGCCCATCAGAGTGCCAGCGATGTAACCACTTGTATGCGGTAGCAGGCGCTATGCCGAACTGACGGCATAGCGCACGGATATTAGCGCCTTCTTGCGAGGCGAAAAGCACAAACTCGGTACGTAATGACATGGCAGATCTCTCATCCCACGGCATAAGCAACTCCACTCAGAAGTACTCATACCTATGTTGTAAGTGTCTACCATGTCCCCGAACAAGTGTTCATGATGTCCCCGGTCTGTACAGGGAGAGGGTTAGGGTGAGGGGAACCTATACACTCCAACAACACGTCAAACGCCGCCGCCATCTGCTCTTCGGGCACGCAGGCAAAGCCCATCAACAGCCCGCGTCGCGCATTTGGTAGCATGTAATATCGTGACAACGCTCTTACCAGCACTCCACGTTCATTGGCTGCCGCAGCGATGGCGACATCGTCGGCATCATTTGGCAGGTTGAGCACCAGATGCAGCCCAGCGTTGCTGTTGAACTCGCTCAACGCCTGCTTACCCAGATGCTGTTCAATCAACGCGGTAAGGAACCCGCGCCGTTTGGCATACAATAACCGCATGCGGCGGATATGTGCCGTATAGTGGCCTTCCTGAATAAACTGCGCCAGCGCGGCCTGGATGAGCAAATGGCCACCACGATAAAGCTCGGCGTGAGCCGTTTTTAACTCGTCCATCAATGGCTTGGGAAGCACTACATAACCTAGCCGCAGGGCCGGATAGAGCGTTTTGCTGAAGGTGCCGATGTAGATCACCGGCGCATCGGCTTCCAACCCCTGCAGGGCCGGGATCGGTTGGCCGGAGAAGCGGAATTCGCTGTCATAATCATCTTCCACGATCCAGCCGCCAGCCGCACGGGCCAAAGCCAGCAGCCGTTGCCGACGTGCCAGGCTCATCACCGATCCCAACGGGTATTGATGCGAAGGAGTGACAAAAATCAGCCGTGGCAAGGCTGCCGGTTGTTCTGGTGGTACCATCCCGGCTTCATCCACCGCCCAAGGGCAGATATTGACGCCGTTCATGCGCAGGATATTGCGGATCCCCCAATAACCGGGTTCCTCGATCCAGGCGTCATCTCCTGGATTACACAGCATGCGAGTGACCAGATCGATCGCCTGATGAATGCCTTCGGTGATCAGGATCTGTTCCGGCGAGCAGCGCACCGAACGTGACACCCGCAGATAGTCCACCAGCGCATGCCGCAGCTCCGGGCTGCCGCCCTGGTTGCTGTAAGTCAAACGCTGTGAGGTTGGGCGGCGGCTGATACGAGCCTGGAGTTTGCTGAAGATGTGATGCGGGAATGCATTCACGTCGGGGACGCCGGGGAGAAAGGCTCCCCACTGTTTAGGGCTGGCGCTGGCGTGTTGCAGTAGCGTGGTGCCACGTTGTGACAGCTCGGCACGCCGTGGCTCGCCGTCACCGCCAATCGGCTGGCTGGCGGTGGATAAACAGCTGTCGGGTACCGTTTCTGCGACGAAGGTTCCACTTCCCTGGCGCGAAAACACATATCCTTCCGCCAGCAATTGTTCATAAACGGTTAAAACCGTATTACGTGAGAGACCCAGCTCTTGTGCCAGATCGCGTGAGGCCAGCAGGCGGCTGGAAGGGGGCAGGCTACCGTCCAGAATACTGGTACGAATGGCATTGTATAACCGCTTGTGCAGTTTATCATCGGGCTGCTCGCCGAGGCGTTGCAGCAGCAGATCACCACTCAATGAGCGCAATTGGATCCCTCAATTAATCGTAACTGGCACTCGATTATAGGGCCACATCAGGTGTAAATAAACGCAATGTTTCACGTTTGTGAACAAAACCGATAACTGGTCCCGCCCGGAGAGAACAGCATGAAAAACGCAGAACTGAATCAACGTCGTCTGGCCGCTACCCCAAGAGGGATTGGCGTGATGTGTGGTTTTTACGCCGAGCGTGCAGAAAATGCCACCCTGTGGGATGTAGAAGGCAATGAGGTGATCGACTTTGCCTCAGGCATTGCGGTGCTCAATACCGGCCACCGTCATCCCAAGGTGATCGCCGCCATTGAAAAGCAACTGCAGGCGTTTACCCATACGGCATACCAGATCGTGCCTTATGAGAGCTATATTTCGCTGGCAGAGCGTATCAACCAACGTGCTCCAATCGAAGGCACCTGTAAAACCGCCTTCTTCACCACCGGTGCAGAAGCGGTAGAAAATGCGGTGAAGATCGCCCGCGCATACACCGGGCGTCCAGGCCTGATCACCTTCGGCGGCGGATTCCATGGCCGTACCTATATGACCATGGCGCTGACGGGCAAAGTGGCCCCTTACAAGCTGGGCTTTGGCCCGTTCCCTGGCTCCGTGTTCCATGGCCAGTATCCGAATGCGTTATATGGCATCAGCACCGAAGATGCCATGAACAGCCTGGAGCGCATCTTTAAAGCCGATATCGATCCCAAGCAGGTTGCCGCGATAGTGCTGGAGCCGGTGCAGGGGGAAGGGGGCTTTAACGTGGCTCCGGCAGAATTCATGCAGGCGCTGCGTACGCTGTGTGACCAACACGGTATCCTGCTGATCGCCGATGAAGTGCAAACCGGCTTTGCCCGTACCGGCAAGCTGTTTGCAATGGACCACTATGCGGTGAAACCGGACCTGATCACCATGGCGAAGAGCCTGGCTGGCGGTATGCCGTTGTCTGCCGTGGCGGGCCGTGCTGACGTGATGGATGCCCCCGCACCTGGTGGCCTTGGCGGTACCTACGCCGGTAACCCATTAGCCGTTGCTGCCGCGCTGGCGGTCTTGGACGTGATTGAAGAAGAACAGCTGTGCCAACGCTCCCAGCGTTTGGGGCAACATTTGGTGGAAGTGCTGCAACAGGCACGCAGCCACTGCCCGGCGATTGTGGATATTCGCGTGCTGGGTTCCATGGTGGCAGTAGAATTCAACGACCCGGCAACCGGTAAACCGTCGCCGGAGTTTACCCGTCAGGTACAGCAAAAAGCCCAGGAAGAAGGACTGTTGCTACTCAGCTGTGGGGTGAACGGTAACGTGATCCGTTTCCTGTACCCGCTGACCATTCCTGATGCCCAGTTTAACCAGGCGCTGGCAATCCTTTCCCGCGCGCTGGCCCAATAAGGAGCAATATCCATGAAACTGCAAAATCCCGATCTGCTGCGTAGCCAATGCCTGATTAACGGTGAGTGGTGCGATGCCCGCAGCGGCAAACGTGAAGCCGTGATCAACCCGGCCAACGGTGTGGAGCTGACAACGGTGCCTCTGGTGAGCGCAGAGGAAACCCAGCAGGCAATTAACGCCGCACAGCAGGCACAAATCGGCTGGAAGCAACAGACCGCCAAGCAGCGTTCCGTATTGCTGCTGGCCTGGGCTGATAAAATCATGGCGGCTCAGGAAGATCTGGCGCAGCTGATGACCGCTGAGCAGGGTAAATCGCTGGCGGAAGCGCGTGGCGAAGTGGCCTATGCCGCCTCATTTATTACCTGGTTCGCCGAAGAGGCCAAGCGTGTCGACGGTGCCGTATTACAGGCCCCACAGGCTTCGCAACGTCTGGTGGTGGTGAAACAGCCGATCGGCGTCTGCGCGGCGATCACGCCGTGGAACTTCCCGGCAGCGATGATCACCCGTAAGGCGGCTCCTGCGCTGGCCGCAGGCTGCACTATGATCGTCAAACCGGCTGAGCAAACGCCGTTGACCGCATTGGCACTGGCCAAACTGGCGCAGGATGCCGGTATTCCAGCAGGCGTATTGCAGGTGGTAACCGGCGAAGCCGCACAGGTGGGTAAAGTGCTGTGTGACAGCCCGGTAGTGCGCAAGCTGAGTTTTACCGGCTCGACCGAGGTTGGGCGCATCCTGATGGCCCAATGTGCGCCAACCATTAAAAAGCTTTCGCTGGAACTGGGCGGCAACGCTCCGGTGATCGTGTTTGACGATGCCAATCTGGACGCGGCCGTTGCCGGTATTATGGCCTCCAAGTTCCGCAACAGCGGGCAGACCTGCGTTTGCGCCAACCGTATTTACGTGCAGGACGGCATCTACGATCGCCTGGTGGACAAGCTGGTGGCCGCAGTTGAGCAACTGAAAGTCGGTGATGGCACACAGGAAGGGACGACGCAGGGGCCGCTGATCGATGAGGCCGCAATAGAGAAAGTGCAGAGCCACATTGATGACGCACTGATCAAAGGGGCACAGATCGCCACCGGCGGGCAGCCGCATGCGTTGGGCCGTACTTTCTTCCAGCCGACGGTGGTTACCGGTGTGACCCAGCAGATGCGCTTTGCCAAAGAAGAAACCTTTGGCCCGGTTGCGCCGCTGTTCCGTTTCCATGACGAAGCGGAAGCTATCGCGATGGCCAACGATACCGAATTTGGCCTGGCCGCTTACCTGTTTACGCAAAACGCCGCTCGTCAATGGCGGGTGCCAGAGGCGTTGGAATACGGCATGGTGGGTATCAATACCGGTTTGATCTCCAACGAGGTAGCGCCTTTCGGCGGTATCAAACAGTCTGGGCTGGGGCGCGAAGGCTCTCGCTACGGTATTGAAGAATATCTGGAACTGAAATATCTGTGCATTGACGTGAGCTGTTAACCCTCAAGACTTGAACGCTCCCCGGTGGCCTACGCTGGGGAGCGCTTCCTCCGAGCAAGAAGTGATGTTTCTCACCGTTGAGAACGGCGGCGTCGTGGCCGCCGGTTTTTTTAGCTCCGCATTTTCTCTGGTAATGCCAACCACGCCTGCACCGATGGGCGCTGCCACTGTTTTTGTGCATAGTGGCGCAGCGGTTCCGGTACCTGATCGCCATGCATCACCAGCCGGTTGAGCATCAGGGCCAGGTCGGTATCGGCGATGCACCATTCCTGGAACAGATGATCCTGGCCATGGCTCAGTAACTTTTCCGCCGCAGTCAGCAGTTTGTTGGTTGCCCGTTGGGCATCTGCACTCAATGGGGCAAATTTGACCGCGCTGAAAATCACCTCGGTTGGGCGTTCGGCCCGCAGCGGTAAAAGATCGCTACGTAACCATGCCTGGATCTCACGGGCTTTGGCGCGCTGTTTGATGTCACGCGGGTAGAGCGGATGGGCTGGGTGGAGTTCTTCCAAATATTCCTCAATGGCGGAAGACTCGGAAAGCTGGAAGCTGCCCATCACCAACGTCGGCACCCGCAGCGTTAACGACAGGCTGCCGTAGGCCTGGCTTTGCTGTTCTCCCAGTGAGAGATCTACCGGCTTGACGGTAAACGGCATGCCTTTCTCCGTGAGCGCCACAAAGGTCGACATGGCATAGGGGCTGAAAAAGTTGCTATCAGTGTAGAGAACAGTGGCCGATGAGTTCATACGGATCCTTGGGGATGGGAAAGGTATTTGGGATCATTGGCGAACGGCGTAATAAAATCAAGGCGATGGCCAATGATTAAGCGTAATGGCGTATTAGGCCTAGTAATACCTTAATTGGCTTTCAAGCCGGTTTTGTTGATTTGTGAAGGGGATACTCAGTGATTAATTCTATCGCTTATCGGCAGCAAAATAGACTTCCTCCCCAGCTCGTTTTCCAACGGCGATCACCAATAGAACAATTTCATTATCACGTACTTCATAAACCAACCGATAGCCTGATGAGCGCAGTTTGATTTTGTAACGGTTCGGGCGGCCACTTAGGCGGGATGCCGGCACATGCGGGTTTTCTAAACGCTCGGCCAGCTTCTTTTTCAGTTGTTCCCGAACGGGATAACCTAGCTTTTCCCATTCCTTCAGTGCGCGCTTTTCAAATTTGAGCTTATAAGTCATTAAGATCTACGCTCACAAACTCCGCATCTTCCATGCGTTCATCTGCAATACGGTTTAATTCTGCATCTTCGGCAAGCTCCCGATAGTATGCATACAGCTCAGGGGGCACGCAGTAGAAAGCCGGTTCGTTACGATTCAGGATGGCAACCGCTTCACCTTCTCCGTCTGCAACGGTTCCCATCGGGTTCTTTTTCAGGTCGGTGATGCTGGCAGCGATAGTGGTTAAAATTTGAAAGGCCATGGTGATCTCCTGTTTGGAATATCGACAATAGCACCTTTAAAAGTGCTATTCAATGACCTATTCGTCAATCATCACTGACCAGGATTATCCCCAGCCGATCGATTAGCCCAACGACCTGCTGACTATCCAGCTGTACCCCCTCCAGATCAACCTGGCGGATATCCATCTCCCCCAGCTCTGCGCCGGTCAGATTGCAGTGGTTGAAGGTGGCGGCCCGCCAGTCAAACTGGTTGAACTCCCCGCCGGACAGATCGGAGCCAATAAAGCTGGCACCCAGCACGTTAGCGCCACTCCAGCGATTTTCCCACAGCTCACATTTCTCCAGTACCACCTTGGAGAAATTGCTGTAGCTCAGATTGCTTTTGATGATAAAGGCGCTGCAAAAATAGCTGCGCTGAGAAATCATGTTCATGAAGCTGGCGCCACGAAAATCGGCCCCCTGTGCCTTGCATTCGCGGATCTCCAGGCCGAGGGCCTGGGCATTTCTGAAATCGGCCAGCGAGAGATCGCAGCTTTTAAAGCTGGCATCTTTCAACACCGCGCGGCTGAAGTTGCAGCCGAGTTGGGTCTCTTCGTCATAGAAAACGCAGCCGATAAACTGGGTATCGGTCAAATCGGCGCCGGAGAAATCGCAGTTCAGAAACTTGCCATTGGTGATGGTTTCACCGCGGAATTGATCATGGGCAATTTTGACGGATTGCAGCAGTAAAGGTTGCATATAATTACCTGTTTTTTTATACAGCTCATGGTGATACTACCTGAGGAAGACAGGGAAGGGAAATAGCGTGTAAGACAGCCATGTTGCTTGATGGCCACGGGCTTTTTAAATAGCGGTCTGTGCTCTCATTGCCTTAACTCTTTCTTAAGCTTATATCGCTACACTGCTCATTATCAGTCAAAGGGGCGCGATTATGAGTATACATATCCAGGCACCGTACCAGCTGTCGTTTGCTGAGGATCATGACCATAGGGCCTTATTGCAGGCTTATATACAGCACGAATACGGTCGGCAGTTTAATGCGCTCATTCCTCACTTTCTGCCTTACCTGTTAGGTATGTACCGCGCTGACGGCGTTCTGGTTGGTGCCTGCGGTCTGAACCGTGCTGATAATGCGCCGCTGTACCTTGAGCGTTATCTGGATGCGCCGATTGAAGAGGTGGTCGCCACTCAGACGGGAACAATCTTGCCACGTAACCGCCTGGTTGAAATAGGAAACTTTGCCTGCTCTGAATCTGGAAATGCCCGGATCATGTTTGCGGCAATTTGTCGGCTACTCTGCGAAAACCAACTCGACTATGTGGCATTTACCGGGACCAAAAAGTTGAGAAATATCTTCCACCGGTTGCACCTGACCCCTCTGGAACTGGCCCCTGCATTGCCGGATCGAATGGGTGAGGATGCTCAGGCCTGGGGAGAATATTATCAGGGGCAGCCCTGCGTCATGGTTGGCGATCTTAAACAAGGCCGCCAAATTCTGAGTGAAACCAGCTTATTGCTTTCATTGTTTGGCCCCATGCCGGATATATTTCCCGTGCAAATGAGCGTGCAGCTATGATCCTTTTTGAGCGTATTGAACACATTGCGGTGACAGATGGCTCTCGCCCTGCGTTATGTGATAGTCAGCACAGCATCAGTTACGCTGATTTATTGCGGCAAACCACCTCTCTGGCTGAGCAACTCAGTAATGAGAAAATATCGCGGCTGGCCCTGTTTTTGAATAATGGCCTGGAGTGGGCCATGATCGATCTGGCTTGCCTGTTAGCCAATATTGTCATTATACCGGTGCCCGTTTTTTTCAGTGCTGAACAGCAAGACTGGTTGCTGGAAAGTAGCGGTGCCGATGCCTTGATTGGGCCTGCCCGGCAAGGGTGGATAACGATCCCTTTCCTTGATTACCCTTTGCAACGTCGGCAGCCACTCTCTGTTGCTGAATTACCCGCTAATACGGCCAAAATCACCTATACATCAGGGACAACCGGGCATCCCAAAGGGGTATGTCTGAGTCAGGAGCATTTGATGCAGGTCAGCCTGGCGCTTGCCGAGCGGGTTGCTGCGGCAAACATACAGCAGCATCTGACCTTGCTGCCACTGTCGACCTTGCTTGAAAACATTACCGGGCTCTATGTTCCGTTGCTCAGTGGCGTATGCAGCCGTATCCCCTCGCTGGCTGAAGTGGGACTGACAGGATCTAGCCAGTTCTCCGCTCAGATCCTGGCCCAAGCCATTGCACAATGGCGGCCGCACAGCCTGGTATTGGTGCCTGAATTGCTGCGTCTATTCGTCATGTTATGCACCCAGAACCCAGGGCTTGCGGAGAGCCTGCGTTTTGTCGCCGTCGGCGGGGGAAAAGTTGCTGCGGATATAGTGGTTAAATCGCACCAGTTGGGTTTGCCGGTTTTTGAAGGGTATGGCTTATCAGAATGCGGCTCGGTTGTTGCTCTCAATGCGCCGGGGCGCGCTTTGCCTGGCTCGGTGGGTGAACCACTACCGCACTGCCAGATAGCCATCGCACCGGATGGGGAGATCTTGATTTCTGGCGCGACAATGCTGGGATATCTGGGGGAACCCGCTGCAAAACCCCCGGTGGCAACCGGCGATCTCGGTCATTTTGATGCCCAAGGCTTCCTTCATATCACTGGCCGCAAAAAGAATATTCAGATCACCGCCTTTGGCCGCAATTTTTCACCGGAATGGATTGAGGCGGAAGCGCAGCTTTTTCCGGCAATATCCCGGATGGTCATCTTTGGTGATGGATTACCCGTAAATGTTGCGCTGATCCAAGTGACACCCGGTTATGAAAGTAGCCTTGCCGATCAGCTATGCCAACTTAATGGGAGGCTACCTGATTATGCACGGATCCATCATTATTTTTTGGCACAGTTAACGGTTGAAAACGGTTTATTAACCACTAATGGACGTCCGAAAAGACAGCAGATTCTGTCCACCTATCATACACGTATTCATCAGTTAATCGCGGGAGATACCCTATGAGTTTTTATCAATTATTACAGCGAGAGACGGCGGTGGACAGAGAGAAGCTCCTTTCCGCCCCGGTCATAGAGGCTTGCCGCTGCGGAAATATTAATGCTGAAATGTATATCGCCTTTTTGACACAGGCTTTTTATCACGTCAGCCATACCGTGCCTTTATTGATGACTGCGGGGGGCCGGATGAACTCAGAGTATGAATGGGTTCGCGGAGCCATTGCCGAATATATTGATGAAGAGTATGGCCATCAGGAATGGATATTAAATGATATCAGAACGTGCGGCGGAGATGCCGAGGCGGTTCGTCATGGTCAGCCGGTATTGGCAATCGAGTTGATGATTGCATTCCTCTACGACCACGTCTCTCGCCTCAACCCGATGGGTATTTTCGGTATGGTACATGTCCTTGAGGGCACCAGCGTCGCCATTGCTACCACCGTTGCCGAGCAGCTCAAGCAGGGCCTGGGATTACCGGAGAAAGCCATGAGCTATCTCAGCTCGCATGGTGAACTGGACAAAGAACATCTGGCCTTTTTTGCTTCATTAATGGACCAGGTGGAAAAAAGTGAAGATCGTGCCGCGATTATCCATACTGCCAAAGTGGTCTACCAACTTTATGGCGACATGCTGCGTGGGCTGATGGAGCCAGCGCAATGAGGCTCAACAACAGCCGTATTTTGCTTACCGGTGCCAGCGGTGGTATTGGCCAGGCACTGGCTCATGCTTTGGCAAAGCAGGGGGCTTGTCTGATATTACATGGGCGTAATGAAACGGCGCTCACCACGCTGGTTAATACATTACCCCACCCGGAAAATCATCAGGTTTGGATCGCCGATCTTGGCGATTTTACGCAATTGACAAAGCAAGCTGAGCTACTTTTCCAACAGCAGAATATTGATATCCTGATCAATAATGCCGGCGCCAATCATTTTGCCTGGCTTGAGGATCAAAGCGAACAACAAATAATACAGCAGTTAGCCATAAATATTCAGGCTCCAATATTACTGACCCGGGTTTTGCTACCTTATATAGACCGACCCGGCATCATTATGAATATCGGTTCCAGCTTTGGCAGTATTGGTTATGCTGGCTATAGCGTGTATTGCGCTAGCAAGTTTGCTCTGCGTGGTTTCAGTGAAGCTCTCGGCAGGGAACTTGCCGGCTCATCGATAAACGTGCTCTATTTTGCCCCCCGGGCGACACAAACCACGCTTAACTCTGCGGCTGTTAATGCCATGAATGCTGAATTAGGCACCAAAAGTGACAGCGCAGAAAGGGTCGCTGATGAGGTGATTGTTGCGCTGAACAAACAGATAAAACGACGATGGCTGGGATGGCCAGAGCGGTTCTTTGTCAAACTGAATGCACTGTTCCCCGCAGTGGTCGATAAAGCGCTGGCTAAACAGTGGCATATTATTGCCCGCCATGCCAAAGCTGCCCTTGAGAAGAAGGACTCACGATGAAAAAGTTATTGTTGGTGTTGACGCTCTTTGGTAGTACAACCGCTATTGCCCAGAGTGATTTGGCCGATATTCAGAACCAATGGGCGGTTTGCCAGTATCAGGTGGCGGCGAAACAGAAAGAAAGCTGTCTGGAGCAACTTAGCGCCGTTGCGGATAAAGCCAGTTCAGCTAACGGTTCACGCGCAGATCTGCTGATCTGGTCTGCGATCGTCAAGAGTAGTTGGGCCGGTGAGAAGGGGGGGCTGGGGGCTTTGGAACTGGCCAAACAGGCGAAAATGAAGCTGGAACTGGCAATAAAGTTGGATGCCAAGGCGCTGGACGGCTCCGCCTATACCAGTCTAGGCGCCCTCTATTATCAGGTTCCTGGCTGGCCGATTGGTTTTGGTGATGACAAGCAGGCTGAGTTGTTGTTGAAACAGGCTTTACAGATTAATCCAACGGGTATCGATCCCAACTATTTCTACGGTGACTTTCTTATAGATCAAGGGCATAAGGCACAGGGCAAGCTCTACTTACAGAAAGCACTGGCGGCTCCGGCCCGTCCAGGCAGAGAATTAGCCGATAAAGGCCGCCATCAGGACATTCAACAACGACTCGATAAACTTTGAGACTACGGGTCCATAAAGGGAAACAAAATGCACCGGGAACGACACAGCATGGAAAAAATAGGCTGGCTGCGGGCTGCCGTTCTCGGGGCTAATGACGGGATAGTGTCTACCGCCAGTCTGCTGTTGGGCGTAGCGTCGGCTAACGTCACTCAGCAAAGTTTGCTCTTGACCGGGGTGGCGGGTTTGGTGGCTGGTGCGATGTCGATGGCAACCGGTGAGTATGTTTCAGTGTCTTCCCAGGCTGATACTGAAAAGGCCGCGCTGGCTGAAGAGCAAGCTGAGCTGAATAGCGATTTTCAGGGGGAACACCGCGAGTTAACCTCGATTTATGTCCATCGGGGGCTTGATTTGGCTCTGGCTAAACAAGTGGCAGAAAAACTGATGCACCATGATGCGCTAGGCGCCCATGCGCGTGATGAACTGGGGATCTCAGAAATCACCACCGCGCGTCCTTTACAGGCCGCGTGGGCTTCAGCGTTGAGTTTTGCTGCCGGGGCAATATTACCGCTATGTGTAGCGGCCATCGCGACAACGGAATGGGCCATCCCCGCCATTGCCTGCTCAGCATTGATCTCACTGGCAGTACTTGGGGGTGTTTCGGCCAAAGTGGGCGGTGCACCAATCGGCCCTGGAGTGATGCGTATTACTTTCTGGAGTGCACTGGCCATGGGGATGTCCTCGGGGATTGGGGCGTTATTTGGTTTGGTTACGGGATAAGTGTTAAACCAATAGCAGGATGTTTTTCTCTGAGTCGCAGTCATCTTTGGCAACGTATAGTGAGAAGAAAACGCTTGCAGAGTAAGCGTTGATAACCCATCATTTGAAACGACGTTTCACTTCCTTGCTACAGGCCAATCTTGAACTTACACGGGCTACTGCCCCAGCACGTTGCCAAGACGCATTGGTATGCCAAGCGAAAAAGCTATCGGGTGCTTTTTTGGCGGGAGATCACGCCACTGGCAGTTCCGATCTTTCTAGAGAACACCTGCGTACTGCTGATGGGGGTGCTCAGCACCTTCCTGGTGAGCTGGCTCGGCAAAGAGTCGATGGCGGGTGTTGGCCTGGCAGACAGTTTCAACATGGTCATCATGGCCTTTTTCGCGGCGGTGGATCTGGGTACCACGGTGGTGGTGGCCTTTAGCCTTGGCACTCGCGATCGTAAACGAGCGCGGGCGGCGGCACGCCAGTCGCTGGTATTAATGACCGTGCTGGCGGTGCTGCTGGCGGTTGGGATCCATTTGGCCGGGCAACAGATCATTAACGTGATCGCCGGTGAAGCCACGCCCGAAGTCAAATCGCTGGCGCTCTCTTATTTGCAAACCACCGTCTGGAGCTACCCGGCAGCCGCCATTGCCCTGATTGGTAGTGGTGCCCTGCGTGGGGCGGGCAACACCAAGATCCCGCTGCTGATCAATGGCGGCATGAATATCCTCAACATCCTCATCAGCAGTACGCTGATTTATGGGGTATTTAGTTGGCAAGGGCTGGGTTTTGTTGGCGCGGGGCTGGGGCTGACCATTGCCCGCTATATTGGCGCGATCGCCATTATTGCGGTTCTGGCGGTGGGCTTTAATCCGGCGCTGCGTATTACGCTCAAAAGCTATTTTACGCCACTCAACAGCAGCATCCTGCGTGAGGTGCTGGGGATTGGTATTCCCGCCAGTATCGAATCGGTACTGTTCAACGCTGGCAAACTGCTGACACAAATGTTTGTCGCCGGGATGGGGACCAACGTCATCGCCGGTAACTTTATCGCTTTCTCTATCGCGGCCCTGATTAACCTGCCGGGGAATGCCTTGGGATCGGCTTCGACCATTATCGTCGGCAGGCGTCTGGGGAAAGGGCAAATTGCTCAGGCCGAGCGGCAGATGAAGCACGTCTTTTGGCTGGCAACGATTGGCCTGACGGTGATTGCCTGGGGAACCGCTCCCTTTGCCGGGCTGTTTGCCTCATTTTATACCCAGGAAGACGATGTTAAAGAGGTGGTCAAAATCCTGATTTGGCTCAATGCCGCGTTTATGCCGATCTGGGCCGCGTCCTGGGTGTTACCCGCCGGGTTGAAGGGCGCGCGTGATGTCCGATTTGCCATGTGGGTGACGATGTTGGGTATGTGGGGCTGCCGAGTAGTCGCCGGTTATATCCTGGGCATCGTGCTGGGCATGGGCGTAGTGGGGGTCTGGCTGGGGATGTTCTTGGACTGGGCCGTTCGCGGAGTCTTCTTCTATTGGCGTATGGTCAGCGGGCGCTGGCTATGGAAATATCCACGGCTCAGAAAAAACCAGCCTGAATCAGCCGAAGAACAGTCGCCAAGCTAACGGTATTTTATTGGACTGAGCCGGGTTGGCAGTATCAATCCATTGTCGGCGGTTATGTTTTGGTGTAAGACTGATGCCACGATAAATGATCTAAAGGTGCACCATGGATGGATTGATATTTATCGCTGGTTTGGCGTTGTTCCTGTGCCTGGTGGTATTACCTATTTCTGTGGTGGTATCGCTCGGCCGTGGCAACCGCAACCAGCGGGAAATTACCCAACTGACACTGACCATCACCCAGTTGCAAAAACAGGTGGATGATCTCCGCTTCGAGGAAACCGGGAGATCGCGGCCGCCGCCAACGCCAACTCCCCAGGTGCCACCTGTGGCTGCGAAGACAACGCATGACTTTGCTGCGAACGCGGCACAACAGTCAGCCGTTAAACCCGCCGCTGACATGGCCGTTACCCCTTCGGTTATATCACCATGGGAACCCACAGCTCCAAAACCAGTTGCACCAGTAGCAAGCATTCCTCGCCCACCTATTGCTGATAGACCTGCCATTGATAAACCACAGCAACCGAAAAACGACCTGCTCAGCGGGCTGGTGGGCTGGTTTATGCAAGGTAATCCGCTGGCGAAGCTGGGTGTCTTGCTGCTGTTCTTCGGTTTGGCCTACCTGATGAAATACACTGTTGAACGTGACATGCTGCCTATTGAGTTCAGGTTAATGGGCGCGGCGGCGGCTAGCGGCGTTTTACTGTGGTTTGGCTGGCGTCTGCGTGTTAAACAGACGATGTATGCCCTGATCCTGCAAGGGGGCGCGGTTGGCGCGCTCTATATCACCGTATTTGGTGCCTTCCGGCTTTATCAACTGTTGCCACATATGCTGGCATTTGGCCTGATGCTGGTGATCTGCGCCGCCAGCGTGGGCTTGGCCGTATTGCAGCGTGCCCTCAGCCTGGCGATGCTTGCCAGCATTGGCGGCTATCTTTCACCTTTGCTGTTGTCCACCGGTGGCGGCAGTTATATCGCGCTATTCTCCTATTATCTGCTGCTCTCGCTGGGCATTCTGGCGATCAGCGTCTGGCAGCCATGGCGGCCACTTAACCTGCTGGGCTTTGTTTTTTCTTTTGGCGTCGCTGGGCTGTGGGGAGTAAACAACTACCTGCCGGAATACTACCTGGGCTGCCAGCTGTTCCTGATTGCCAATATCGTGATTTTTGGCGTGCTATGCCTGGCGTTGACTCTACGTGCACAGTTGCCTGGCGAGAAGATTATCGATGGCGCGCTGCTGTTTGGCCCACCGTTAATCGGTTTCGGCATGCAGTATCTGATCGTTCGCCAGTGGGAGTTTGGCCCGGCGTTCTCGGCGCTGGGCTTCGGTTTGGCTTACCTGTTACTGGCCTGGGCCGCATTGAAGCGCTACCCATCCCTGGGCCGCATGTTGGCGGTTTCCGGTTTGGCACTAGGCGGGGTGTTCACTACGCTGGCTATCCCATTGGCACTGTCTGCTGAGTGGACATCCATGGCTTGGGCGCTGGAAGGGCTGGGCATTCTGTGGCTTGGTCGTGAGCAAAAGCAAATCCGCATGAGCCTCAGCGGTTCTGGTCTGTTGGTGCTGGCCTTGGCTTCCGCCCTGGTGGCTCTTGGCGCTGGAATGACGACGCTCTCCTTCACGCTGGTGTTCGCCGTACTGGCATTAACTTGGCTAGCGGTGGCATTCCTCTGGCGCGATCTGGAGAGCGAGGCTGCATTCAGGCTGGTTGTCAGCCGCGCCTTCCTGGCTGGCGGCATCCTGCTCTGGCTGGTTTGCCTGCTCGGTTTTGCCGGGCGATTGCCGCTTGATTATGGCTACGGGGCTTTCCTGGCGTTGGCCTTGTTGACGCTATCCGCAGTGCTGTGGCGTTGGGTGGCACAAAGGCTGGCCTGGCTCGAACCAGGTTATAGCATTTGGTTACTGTGGCCGGGTATGTTGGCCATGCTGTTGTTCCAATTGGTCGACTTTGATTCTTTATTGTCCTTCGGCTGGCCGAATCTGGTCTGGTTACTGGCCTTGCCGGTGGCGTACTGGCTGCTGAAGCGCGAAGCGGGCTCCCTGCCGTTACTGCGCCTGCAGCAAGGATTACACCTGTCGCTGTTCTGGATGGTGGTGTTTGCGCTGGGTTATGAAGTCTTTTGGCGCACGATGCGCTTGCCGTGGGGCATGGATGAATGGCAATTGGGCCTGCAAATGGGCTTCCTCTCCCTGATCATCTTGGCTACACATGGTGCGCTGCGCAAAGGATGCTGGCCGTTTGCCGAACATCGTCAGCTGTATGGTGCGATTGCCTTGGCCCCATTGGCGGCGTTGGCTTTGCTGCTGTTGCTGGTAGGCAACGTGTTTGATGGGGTCAGTATAGGCTGGCGTTATTTACCACTGTTGAACCCGTTGGAAGAGGGGGCTGGTTTTGCACTCTTGGCACTGGTGACTCTGGGGCTGTTTGTCCGGCGGGAATACCCGCAGTTTGCTGCATTGCTGAAACAGGCGCTACCGCTGTTTACCCTCGCGATGCTGTTCTGGTGGGGCAATGGGGTGGTCCTGCGTGCGCTGGCCTATTACGCCGATATTGCCTGGCGGGTTGATACGCTCTGGGGCTCCCGCCTGGTGCAGACCACCTTCGCTTTGCTGTGGATGCTGATAGCGCTGATCGTCATGGTGTTGTCAACTCGCCGTGGGCAGCGTGAGGTCTGGTTTGGCGGTGCGGCGTTGCTCGGAATCGTCATTGTTAAGCTGATGCTGGTTGATAGCGCCCGGGGTGGGGGATTGGCTCGTGCCATCGCGTTTATCGGCGTGGCGATACTGGTGTTGATCGTGGGATATTTTTCCCCATTGCCACCCAAAGCGGTGCGCGGTAAGGAACCCAATGTGGCAAGCGAACGAGGGAATGTATGAAAGTAAAACTGAATAACTGGTTGCTGCTGGGGTCGCTTTGTCTGGCCGGTGCGGCCAATGCGGAGCCGGTGGCTGAAAAACCGCAAGATTTCGCCTATGGCATCTCGCTAACCACTGAAGGCAGCGCGCCATTTTTCCGTATTGAACTGCCTGAGGCAGTGTATACCGAGAGCGTTTGGCCGGATCTGCGCGATGTGCGGGTGTTCAACAATCAGGGGCAGGCCGTCCCCTTTGCATTGGCCGCGAACGTCACTACTCAGGACAATAGCCAGACTTTCCCTCTGCTCCTGTTCCCGATGAAGGGGAAAAGGGTCACTAATCAGGAACAACAGGTGATTTCGTTAAAATCCGCAGGTGGTGTTGAAGTTACCTTGCCTGTGGATAGCGACCAGCCAATGGGGAACACCTATCTGCTGGAGATCCCGCAGCATGAGGGCAACTATCCCCGTCTGACCCAGTTAAAACTGGCCTGGGAGCGTCTGCCCGAGAATTGGCAGACCCGCGTTAGCCTGTTTTCTAGCCGCGATTTAAAAGACTGGTCGAGCAGCGCTGAGGATGTGCCCTTGATGGATCTGGTCTCTGGCAGCGATCGGTTGCTGTTGGATACCATCGATCTTGATGACTATGCCAGACCTCGTTATCTGCTATTGGTGTTCAACGATGCCAAAACGGCCCCTGATTTGAAGATCCAGTCAGTGCAGGGGATTGCGGCGTCCAGACACACCGAACAGCAAAGGATCGGCCTGACCTTCAACCAAAAAGCCATTTCGGCCAGTGAGGCGGAATATAGCTGGCCGAATCCTCAACCCTTGAACAATATCAGCATTCGGCCGACGCAGAGCAATACGGTATTGCCGCTCGAGATCGATTACCGCAGCGCAGCAAGTGACAATTGGCACCCTCTGACCAAGCAGGTGGTGTTCTCGGTGAATGGCCGCACCGCAGAGGCAATCCCGCTGAACGGCTTGCTGGTGCAGGGTATTCGTTTGAAAGGCATCAACCAGCAATGGGGCGATTCACTGCCAGAAGTCTCGGCACAGCGCGATAGCCAAACTTTGATATTCAATGCCCAGGGAACCACGCCATTCCTGCTGGCGTGGGGAAATAAAGCGGCCCAGCCTCAGGCGATCCCTTTAGATAGCCTGATCCCGGCAGAGCTGCGTAAAACGATAGATGCCGATGCGTTGCCAGAAGCTGGGTTGCAATCCCAAGTGACCCTGGGCGGCACCGAACGCTTGAGCGCGGTAGATGCCGCAGAAGAGGCCAGTATGTGGAAGAAAGGCCTGCTCTGGCTGCTGCTGGTTGTGGGGGCGGGGGGATTGGTGTTGCTGGCCTTGAAGCTGTGGAAAGAGGTTCAGCAGAAGCCGCAATAGGGCAAGTGATTGCTGGCTGTTAGGATAGAAAACAAGGGGTGACGCGGTGGCGTTGCCCCTTGTGCATTTATAGATATAGAAGCGCCCTATAGGCTAAGGCGCTATCCTTTAAAGATGGTGCCCATTGTTCGTAGGTAGGATCAGTTTTACCTCAGTTGGGTCTGATATATATTGATGTATGGGCATTTTTATTTCGGTACTAATAGCTAAACACCATAATAAAACCACTGAAAATTAATAACCTGCCATTGATTAAAGTAACTGACTCCTGATTTAAAGAGTATTCTAATTAATTCTCATGTATTCGGAATCTCCAGGTGGTGGATATTGGACTGTCCGTAATCGATAATAATTTCATTAACTAATAATGTTGACCGACATGGATAACATGGTTATTCTTGGCACTCTATTCATTGCTGGTGAATTGATATAAGCAGTCTGCACCCTGACATCGTATACTGCATTTAGGACGCGGCCTCGACCAGTTGTTTAACGGGGGAATAGCTCGAGTATGTAAAATAGTTTGGTTTTACTGCTTAATTATTATGGTGTTATGGAAAAGGATAATTCCCTGATGCTCTATTTGTTGTTGACTATCGCTATTAGATTTAAAAAAATAATAGCGTGCACTCTATTGTCGTGGTTGCTTTCTGCCTGTGATAATAAGAATGATCTGTTGATCCAGGGGTATGTCGAGGGGGACTTTATGTATATTGCTGCCCCAGCCTCTGGTGTGCTAAAAAAACTCCATGTCAAAAAAGGCGATCGAATTCACTCTGATGCTTTATTGTTTGCTTTGGATAATGAACGTGAAACCCAGCGCTACTTACAGGCGCAACATCAGTTAGATATAGAACAATCCACGCTTGTTGATTTACAGTCTGGTAGAAGAAAAACGGAATTAGACGTTTTGCGAGCCCAGCTCAACGGTGCCATTATTGCAACGCGGCTCGCCCATTCAAAACTGGCACGTAATGAAAAGCAGGCAAAACGCGGGGCTATTTCTGAGTTTGAACTGGAAACCTACCGCTCGGACTATAATCAAAAAGCAGCGGTAGTTGAGGAGTTACAAAATCGCCTTTCCGCTGATGAACTCCCCGCCCGCGATGCTCAACAACGGGCTCAAACAGCCCGTATTGAAGCGGCAAAGTCGGTGCTTAATCAAAGCAAGTGGGCACTGGATCAAATGACACGCGCTTCCTTGGTAAACGCACAAGTATTTGACACTTTTTATCAGGTCGGGGAGTGGGTTCCAGCAGGGAGCCCCGTCGTTAGCCTGCTACCGCCGGGTAAGCATAAAATCCGCTTTTTTATCTCTGCTGCACTGCTACCTCAGGTAAACGTCGGAAAAGAAATTAAAGTTATTCTACAGCCTGGTTCAGTACCGGTTGCGGCAACCATTGATTATCTCTCTGCCGAGGCGGAGTTCACTCCGCCTGTCATCTACAGCAATGAGCGAAGAGAAAAGCTGATCTTCCTTATCGAAGCTAAAGCCACCCAAAGTCTGGCGGGGGATTTACATCCCGGAATGCCGGTAACGGTGGATCTTTCATCATGAGCAGGTTGGCTATCAGCGTCCAGAATATGAATAAGTATTTTGGCGATCGCCACGTGGTCAACGATCTTTCTCTGGAAATTAATACCGGCAAGATTTGTGGCTTTCTCGGCCCTAACGGCAGCGGTAAAACGACCTCCATTCGTATGTTGTGCGGCCTGTTGACGCCTGATTCTGGCACCGGCCACTGCCTGGGTTTTGATCTCTACCGTGAAAAGGACACGATCAAACAGCATGTGGGCTATATGACTCAGCATTTCTCCCTGTGGGAAAACTTGACGGTGCAAGAAAATCTGCGCTTCATCGCCCGGCTGCAAACCATCCCCCAGCGGGAGAAAAAAGTTGAGGAGATCCTGCAACAAATGGGTTTACAGGATCACCGTCATCAATTGGCTAAACGGCTATCCGGCGGTTGGAAGCAGCGGTTGGCACTCTCCGCCAGCCTGCTGCATAACCCGAAACTTTTGTTGCTGGATGAACCCACCGCAGGGGTTGACCCTAACGCCCGGCAGGAGTTTTGGCAAATATTGCATCGCTTGGCAGACAGCGGCGTGACAATTTTGGTTAGCACTCACTATATGGACGAAGCGGAACGCTGCCATCAGATTGCCTATATCGCCTACGGCAACCTACTGGTCCAGGGCTGTGTGGATGAGGTGATTAAGCAGCAGCGGCTTATCACCTGGGCGGTGCGTGGGGAAAAGCTCAGCCGTCTGGAACAACAATTGATACCGCTGCCTGGCGTTGAACATACCACTCTGTTGGGCAATGTGCTGCACGTCACCGGTAGTGATCCCTTGTTGCTTAAGCAGTCGTTGGCTCGATTTCATCAGGATTATCGTCTGGCTCAGGTGGATACCGGGCTAGAGGATATTTTTGCCCGCTTAATTAAACAGCACCAACAAAGTACCGCTGTCAGGAATTAACCCATGCCTCTATTTTCTATAACCCGCTGGTGGGGAATTGTCGTCAAAGAATTACAGGAGCTACGGCGCGATGAGTTGAGCGCCGGGATGCTGATTATCCTTCCTCTGATGCAGGTTATTATGTTTGGCTACGCCATTAATACCGATCCTCACCGCTTGCCTACTGCGGTTATTGATGCGGACAAAAGCGTAATGAGTCGCAGTATGTTGTATGCACTACATAATTCCGGTTATTTCTCTTTTCAAGCGGAATGGGCCACGGAGCAACAAGCGGCAGAGGCGTTGGCACAGGGAAAAGTACAGTTTGTTATTAATTTCCCCTCTGACTTTAGTCATAAATTATTGCGCGGTGAAAAAGCCAGTATGTTGATTGAGGCTGATGCCACCGATCCGGTAGCCATTATTCAACCGCTGATAGCCGCGAATATGCTGTCGGAACGGGTGTTAAACAGAAATTTGCCTGAAGCGCTAAAGCCAGCGGCATCACGGGTTTCTATTGATGTGCGTCAGCATCGGCTGTTTAACCCCGAAGGGAACACTCAATACAATATTGTCCCCGGATTATTGGGTATTGTTCTGACTATGACGCTGGTACTGATGGCTGGCCTTGCCATTGCCCGAGAAAGCGAAAACGGCACGATGGAGAGCCTATTGGCGACCCCTGCGATGCCCTTAGAGGTGATGACCGGAAAAATTACGCCCTATGTGATGATTGGCGGGCTTCAGTCCGTTGTGATCTGTTTGATGATCGTTTACCTGTTTAATGTGCCGATCCTGGGGGATCTGTTCTCGCTGTTTATCGCTATCTTACTGTTTATCGTCTCTAGTCTGGCGGTGGGTATTGCGCTGTCTGCCTTTGCTAAAAACCAGTTACAGTCAATGCAGCTCACTTTTTTCTATTTTTTACCTTCGGTGTTGTTGACCGGGTTTATGTTCCCATTCCGGGGGATGCCAGAGTGGGCGCAGGTTATTGGCTATTTTTTACCTATGACCTATTTTCTCCGGCTGGCCCGTGGCGTGATCCTGAAAGGCAACACCATCTTTGAGATGGGGGCAGATGTTTGGCCGCTGATCGGATTCACCTGCGGATTTATGCTCCTCGGCCTCTATTTCTATCACCGCACTCTAGATTAACTAATACCGCTATCCCGATTTCAAAACCCGATGGAAGTGATTTATGAAAGATAATGGATTATATGAAAAGCCGCTGGTACGGCGCTTTATGCTATGGATACACGAACGTTTTCCTCTGCCTAATGCCCCCTTCTTTGTTCTGCTGTTTATTGTCGCGTATGCCGTGGCGGCCAGTTCAGAAAAGAGGGAAGTGATTTTCTCATGGAATATTATTATAGGCTGCCTACTATCCTGGTCCTATTTTCTGCTGTTGCGAGTTTTTGACGAACATAAGGATTATCTCATCGATTGTGAGCATCATCCTCAGCGGGTACTTCAACGGGGATTGATCACGCTCAAACATCTTAAATTTGTCGGTGCAGGTTGTATTGCACTACAGCTCTTCGCCAGTATGGCCATTGATGGGGGTATCGCTGGGGCGACCTTGGCGTGGGTACTGCTATTCGCCTGGACCTGCCTGATGGGTAAAGAGTTCTTTATTGGTCAGTGGCTCAATCAATATCTGACCTGTTATGCCATCTCCCATATGTTGGTGATGCCGTTAATCATCTGGTGGCTGGCCAATATAGCGGTTCCTGGCGTTACGCTCAGTGCTCCGATGCAAATATTGATGCTTCTCTCTTTTACTGCGGGATTTATTTTCGAAATCACTCGTAAATTTAAAGGCCCGGATGAAGATCGGCAAGAGATCCCTACCTACTCCTCAATCTATGGGATAAAAACCATTTTCATCATTCTGATCATACTGATTTCTGTGATGCTGCTCATCCAGCTAGGGTTGATTATGGCGACTATCGGGAATGTTCCTTTCTTATCCCTGATCCCGTTAGTGATTTTCTATATTTTAACCCTGTATCAGCTCGTTACGTTTTTACATCACCCCTGTATTCGCAACCGAAAGCGCAATGAAGCCATTGTTGGTCTCTACCTGGCCGTTGGTTATCTGGTGTGTGCAATAACGATTTTTATTGCCGTAATCGTTTGATATTTAAGGATGTTATCATGTCGATAAAAGGTCTGTCACCACGTCATCTGTATACCTATACGGAAAAAGCCCGGCAGCAGCGTTTAGCCTATCTGTCAAAGCACATGCAGTGTTCGCTGGATAAGGTTGCCCAGAACTCGTTTGATGCCACCGCGCTATCCAACAACATTGAAGGGTTTATTGGCTCGGTAGAAGTCCCTGTAGGTATTGGTGGCCCGCTGCAAATCAACGGGCTGCACGCTCAGGGGCTGTTCTACGCCCCGTTTGCGACAACGGAAGGGGCATTGATCGCTTCTATTTCACGGGGCGCCACGGCGATTACCCGTTCTGGTGGTGCCACGGCCAGGGTGCTGGGCCAGCGTATGATGCGTGTGCCACACTTTGAATTTCTCAGTGTGACAGAGGCGCTGGAGTTCAGTCATTGGGTAGTCAACTATCTCGATGAGTTACGCAGCGAAATTTCCAGCCACTCTCGTTATGCGCAGTTGGTGGCCTTAACACCTCAGATTATCGGGCGCAGTGTACACCTACACTTTATCTATGAAACAGGTGCTGCCGCCGGGCAGAATATGACGACAACCTGTACCTGGCATGTCTGCCGGTGGATCCAGGAGAAGCTGGCGACGACCACGGACCTTAAGCCTCATCACTTTATGATCGATGGTAATTTATCCAGCGATAAGAAAGTCTCTTATCAGTCGCTGATCCACGGCCGGGGTACGCGGGTGATTGCCGAGGTGTACCTGAGTGCCAGAGTGTGTCAATCCATCCTGCGGGTCACTCCTGTTCAGTTAGTTAATGCTTACCACCATGCTGTGGAAGGCGCCATAGCCGCCGGTATGGTCGGTATGAATATCAACGTTGCTAATGTCATTGCGGCACTGTTTACTGCCCTAGGGCAGGATATTGCCTGCATCCATGAATCTTCCGTCGCTCATTTACGCATGGAGCTGAACAACGAGGGGGCGCTTTATTGCAGCATCACATTGCCTTCTCTGGTCATAGGTACCGTTGGCGGCGGCACTTATCTCCCTCATCAGCGTGAATGTTTGAACATGTTAGGCTGTAGCGGGCCGGACGGTACCAGCAAGCTGGCGGAAATTATTGCCAGCTATTGCCTTGCCCTGGATATTTCCACGCTGTCCGCTATCGCGGCAGATGAATTTGCCAAATCCCATGAGAAGCTGGGGCGCAACCGCCCACACCTTGCCGCCGCTCCCACCACATTGGCGGAGCTCAATCTCGCTTTCTTCCACTCCGCATCCTATAACCCGGTCTGGGGCAGTAAACTGCCGGTATCCGCGGCTATATCGGCAGGTTCAGACGAAAAATACAGTCTGTTGACCACCCTCAGCGCCCAACATTCGTACAGGCTGATGGGGCTGTTTCCCGGTACTTTGACCAATGCGGCACGGCAGGATATTCCGGTGATGCTGAAGCTCAAGCCTCTGGATCAAGACATCTTCACCATGATGAAGTTTTTTGCCGGGAAGTGTTCACCGGCTCTGCTTCAGGCTCTTTCAGATGCGACACACCTGATAGAGTTTGTTAACACCCACAGCCGCGAAGTGGCGGTAATGAATCAGCATGATCCACGCCTGACGCGGTATATGCCAAAGGTTTATGGCGTTATTCGTGATGACAAAACGCGCACCTATGCCTTGATTGAAGAGCACCTCCACGATTTAGTGCTGATGGATTCCACCAACGGCATCGGCTTATGGCAACCCCGCCATATTGAAGTGGCCATCGCGGGTATTGCAGAAATCCATGCCGTTTGGCTGGGGCAGGAGGGTGCGCTGTTACAGCAATTCCCTGAAATCTGCCTGCAGGGCAAAGAGAACACTCTGGCGCAACGTCCCCTGTTACAGGCATTTGCGGGTTTTATGGCCCAAAACGTAGACCACTACTTTACCCCGTCAGAGCATGACTATTTCTTGTCATGGATAGCCAGCATAGAAATCTGGTGCAGCGAAATAGAGCAGATGCCACGCACGCTGGTACATAACGATTTTAATCCGCGCAATATTGCCTTCCGGCAGTGTGATGAGAGGCTGGAACTGTGCTGCTGGGATTGGGAACTGGCCACGCTGCACCTGCCTCAGCGGGATCTGGTCGAGCTGTTGGTTTTCACGCAGCAGGCAGATATTAGCGCTGAGACGGTGGCGCACTACCTCGAATTTCATCGCCAGCAGTTAGAGCACCATAGCCAAAGCGCTGTTGATGCCATTCAGTGGCAGAGAGGTTATGTGCTGGCGCTGCATGATTTTTGGCTACGGCGTATTCCATTCTATTTAATGGCACACCACGTCAGCCCCTATCCGTTTATCGATCGAGCTATGCAGACCCTGCGCAAACTTATTGAACTGACACGAGCTCATAGCACCACTTAATTCATTTTAGCCAAGGAGAGGCGTGCAAGATTGGTCAGTTTACTCAGCGGTTCTTCTGTTGGGCAACTGACCCGATCGGATCGCTCAAATGGACTCTATGACAAACTTATACTCTCAGCATCAGGCAGTACAATTAACTCAGGATCAATTGGGTGGAAAAGCCGAAAATCTTTTATGGTTATCGTTGGAACAGTATCCCGTACCAGAATGGTGGGTGGTGCCAAGCGATATCCTTACTCAACTGGTCACTCAGGATCCGGTTACTGCCGAAATGGTGCTGCGGTTAACCACCGTCACAGCGGATATCACCTTTGAGGCACTGGAAGAGCTTGCCACCCCGTTGCGGCAACGGATACAGCAGGCACAGTTGCCTGCGGGTCTACGAAAACCCCTGTCGGCACTGTTGGCGGACTATCCCGATACTTTCTTTTCTGTTCGTTCGTCAGCCATTGGTGAAGATGCGGATAATGCCTCTTTTGCCGGACAGATGGACAGCTATCTGTTCCAGCAGGGGGGTGAAGCGATTAGCGCAAGCATTTGTGCCGTGATGGCTTCTGCTTTTAATACCCGGGCACTGCAATATCGGCTGCACAGGGGAATACCTGTGGATAATATCCGCAGTGCCGTCATTATTCAGAAAATGGTGGACGGTGAGGTTTCCGGCGTGATGTTTACTGCAAATCCGGTGACAGGGAGCCGCCAGCATGGATTGATCTCCTCAGCCTGGGGGGTCGGTGAAGGGGTGGTTTCTGGTGAATGTGATACGGATGAGTTTAGTGTCCATCTGTTCAAGGATGAGATTGAGCGCCGTATTGTCGAAAAGCGCGTTGCGTTAGTGTTTGATAAAACCCGTCAGCGGGGTACGGTCACTCAGCATATTGATCAAGCCAGCCAGTGGGCCGAAACGCTCACCGATGTACAAATTTATGCGTTACGGGATATAGGCAATAGCATTGCCCGCCACTGCGGTTGCCCGCAGGATATTGAGTGGACCATTAAAGACCAGTTGCTCTATATTTTACAAACCCGTCCGATTACCCGCCTGCCGAAAGTCGCCGAACCGGTTGACCGCTGTCTGGTGTTTAACAACGCCAATATTCAGGAATCCTATTGTGGGGTAACCACGCCGTTGACGTTCTCGTTTGCCAGAGCCGCCTATGCGACGGTATATGAGCAAACTATGCGTATTCTTGGCTGTTCTGATGAGCAAGTTAGCCAGTCTCAGGACATGTTAGATAACATGCTGGGGCTGATTAAGGGGCGGGTTTATTACAATATCAATAACTGGTATCGCTGCTTGCTGATACTGCCATCATTCAAAACCAACAAGCAGGATATGGAACGGATGATGGGGCTGACGGAACAGGTGGATTTTGTCCAATCCAGGCAGTTCACCCTGTGGGAGAAAGCGGCCAAACTGCCGGGCATGGTGAAGGCTTTGATCCGCCTGCTGGCTTCGTTTCGCAATATGGATAACCACGTTGAACAGTTTTTACAGCAGTTCAGGACCCTCACGGCAAACATTCCGCGCGACCGCCTGCATACGCTCACGGCGAACCAACTGACAGAACTGCTTAGGTATCTGGATACACACTTGCTACGGCGCTGGACTACGCCGATCCTCAATGACTTTTACGTCATGATGTACAACGGGCGGGTATACCGTACTTTGGCTGCTGCGGGAGGTGAAAAAACTGCTGCCCTGATGGGGGATTTACTCTCTGGAGAAGAGGGTATTGAAAGTACTCAGCCGACCAAAGAACTGTTGGTCATGTGCCAGTACGTCCGCTCTAAACCCGCCTTGCGTAAACTTATTGAACAGGGGCAGGGCGCCACGCTGCTAAACCAGCTCAAGACCCAAGACGCTCATTTCCACCGGCAGTGTATTGGCTATATCGATAAATATGGCGACCGCACCATGGGCGAAATGAAGCTGGAAACCTTAACGCTTCGTTATGATCCCCGCTTTCTGTTTACCATCCTGAAAAACTATCTGACGCTGGACGACTTAACGCCAGAATCACTGGCTGCCAGAGAACGGGGATTACGCAGCGAAGCGGAAAAGCGTGCTTTTAGCATCGTGGAGTACGAGCTGGGCACGCGTCGCATGCGGCAGTTTAAACGTCATCTGGCCAGGCTTCGTCAGGCTATCCGTCATCGGGAAAATATGCGCTTTACCCGTACCAGGTTGCTCGGGATTTATCGCGATCTGTTTAATCAGCTTGGCCGACAGTATGCTCAGGAAGGCATTCTCTCTCAGGCCCGTGACATCTTTTATCTCACGCTGGATGAGATCTATAGTGGCTATGAAGGAACCGCCGTTCAAACCCAGTTAAAACCGCTGGTTGGAGCCCGCCAAGGGGAATATGCCAGCTATGAAGCGGAAGAGCTGGCCCATCACATCTGTTGTCATGGCTCCCTGTTTCAGAAGCATGACTTTGCCAACCCTTACCAGGTGGAAGCACTCCCATCAGATGAAAATCAACTGCAGGGTATCGGCTGCTATCCCGGGATCGTGGAGGCCAGCGTACGCTTAATCAAATCTCCCGAAGATGAGATGTCACTGTCTGGGCAGATCCTTTGTACCGAGCGGACCGATCCCGGTTGGGCGCCGCTGTTCCCAACGGCAGGGGGGTTGTTGATAGAAAGGGGATCTACGTTGTCCCACTCTGCCGTGGTGGCAAGGGAGATGGGGATCCCCGCCATTGTCGGCATTCCCAATATCACCCGCTTGATACGCGACGGTGAGTATGTGCGTATGGATGGTGGGGCAGGTACGGTGACACGGCTGGAGCCGTTTAAAAAGGACGCATGTGTAGACTCGGAGGAGGTTCTACCATGATTAACGTCTCTGAATGGCGGCCCAGCCAGCAGTTATCCGAGGCGTTTCTGTCTCTCCCGCAGCAAATCTATCGCCACGATCCTCTCTGGCCGGGAGAAGATCAAGCATCGCTCAAACAGCAGTTCAGCCAGGAAAACTCATGGTTTGAACAAGGTAAGGCGTGGACTGGCACTATACCGGGAAAGGCTCGCCTGGTGGGTTTTCTCCCCCCTTATTTGGTTGAAGGACAGAAGGTGGCGTTTTTTGGTTTCTGGGAAAGCATTAACGACTTGTCCTGCAATCAACACCTGTTCAACGCCCTGGCGGTGTGGGTAAAAAAGTACGGTATTACTCAGCTGTACGGGCCGATCAATTTTTCCACTTTTGGTCAGTACCGCATTCGCCTGAATCAGTTTGAAAAGGGGGCTTTCACTGGGGAGCCCTACAATCCGCCTTACTATGGCACTTTACTGGAACAGTTAGGGTTCAGCGTTAAGCACCGCTATCTCTCGACTTTCGATGATGCCAGTTTGGCGGCGGATAACTGGTCACAGCGATACCTGCGGATGAAAAAGCTCCCCATAGATATCGAAAGTCGTCCGCTGACTCCGGCTTTATGGATGCGAGAGCAACGCCGAGTGTTTGCATTTACCGATCGTCTGTTTGGTGATGGTTTCGCTTACACCCCGCTAAAGTGGGATGAGTTTCAGCAACGTTGTGGTGAACACTTTATCCGGCGCTTTTGCCCCCATTCATCTATGTTGGCTCAAACCACGGATGGAGAGATTGCCGGTTTGTCCATGGTGCTTCCGGTCTATCGGGACGGTAAAGCAGAGGCCAATTTGTGGAAAACCGTAGCGATAGATCCCCGCTATCGGCGTACTGGTGTGCTTGGCCATCTGTGTGGTCAGTATCTTCAATATACTAGCCAACATTATCCCCGCGCGGGTGGGGCGATGATGCGTGATGATAACGCCAGCCTGCTCATGGCCAAATCGCTGTTTAGAGGAACCGATCGGCGTCATCACGACTACGCACTGTATGGCAAGGAGCTATTCTGATGAACCTTTGTCAGCTCATCGTTCAGTCTGCTGAACGCTATCCCGACAGGGTCGCGCTCAATGTTCCGCTATCCAACGGCGAGTATTCCACTCTGACCTATCGGGACTTTATCAATCTGGCAGGACATTTTCAGCGCCAGCTGATCCAGTCCGGTTTTACCCGTGGCGATCGTCTGGTGTTGCTGATCCCCCCTGGCCTGTACCTCTATCCTTTGCTGATGGCTATGCTGGGAATAGGGATTGTTGCCGTTATGCCGGAGAGGGGGCTCACTAGAGCGCAGTTTCGGGCGACGCTGAGGCACTGTCGGCCCAAAGCCATCATTACTGTAGCAACAACTGGCAAGTGGTGGCCGCTGATCCCCGAGCTTTGGTGGTTAAAGCGATTTGTGGTTGGCCACCCGGTGCTGGGTATGCAGCAACTACAGGTCAGCGTTAATGCGCCGGATGGCGGTTTTATCTGTCAATCGCTGACACCTGATGCCACCGGGCTGATTACCTTTACTTCGGGTACTACCGGGATCCCCAAAGGGGCAAATCGTACTCATGGTAGCCTGATGGAGCAACAGCGCGCCCTCGAAAGCCTGATGCTTACAACAGATCATGATATTGATTTATTTAGTTTTCCCGTGCTTGTTTTGCAGACGTTGAGCATGGGGCAACAGAGCATTCTGCCCTGCTTTGACTTCGCCAGACCGGCTTGCGTTAATCCTGCTGATGTTATTCAACAAATTGGCCACTTTGGTGTCACGCGCATCAGTGGTGCGCCTGCCTATATGCAGAAAATCATTGGTTATGCTCAGGCACGGCGGCTGACCTTTTCCAAGGTGCGCCAAATCATTATTGGTGGTGCTCCGGGCAGTAAAGCTCTTTATCAGAGCTGCCTGCAGGTTTTTCCTTTGGCGCAGCAGATGGTGATTTATGGCTCAACGGAAGCAGAGCCGATTGCCTGTGTCGATATACAAACCTTAACGGAACGTTGGTCGCAGCATGATGGCTACCTGGTCGGCAAGCCGATCAAGGTTGCTGAAATCTGTCTGCGGGACATCATGCCTAACGGAGAATCAGGTACGCTGAAGCCACCCATTCCCGGAGATATTGGTGAGATCCTGGTAGCTGGCCCTCATGTATTGTCTGAATATATTGATAATCCGCAGGCAACCCGGCGGTACAAAATTCCGCGTAAACAGGGCGGCATTTGGCACTGTACCGGGGATGTGGGGTACTTCGATGAGGGGGGGCAAATATGGCTACTAGGCAGAGTTAATGACAGCATTGCCATTGATCAATACCGGGTAATTCACCCCTATATTATTGAAAAAAGGCTTAATGACCTCAAGGAAATAGAACGTTGTGCTTTGGTTGCTCATCCGCAAGGCAATGCGGCCCTGATCCTGCAATGCACCAGCCTACCGCAAGAGTTATCGGCAATTCTGGCAGAGCTACAGCTTATAGACGTCACCCAAGTGTACCAATTATCGGAGATGCCTGTTGACGTTCGGCATAACAGCAAAATTAACCGTCTGAAGCTGAAACGTTTACTGGCAAAAAATGCTTTGAAGGTATGTAGGTTGAACAGGGCGTCTTTATGAATAAGTCTCCTTTCCTGATACGTTTAAATTCCGCCGATTGTATTACGCTGGTTGGGCTACTTTTTAGCGCAGTTGCAATGGGTTGCGCCCTGCACAAACAATTATTTTTATCGGTTGCCTGGTTGTTTCTCGCCATGCTGGTGGATGCGCTTGATGGCATCTGGGCTCGCCGTAATAAGCTGGTTCGCGCCTTTGGCCGCTATCTTGATGGGTTTATGGATCAGTTGATCTACCTGATTTCACCCGCAGTAGTGTTCTACCTTTCAGGCTTTGATGGTTACTGGTCGCTATTTTTACTGTTGATGATGGCCTGCGGTTCTATCCGGCTTTCGGTGTTTAATGACGTCGGTAATATAGAAGGAAGCAGCGGGCTTTCTTACCCCGGTATGCCGGTATTCTGGAGCCTGTTTATCCTTGGAGCCTATTTGCTGCTGCGCCTGGTGCTACCACCGCTGCCAGGTTATCTGCTGCTCAGCGTTGCGCTGTTGTTGTTTAGCATAGCCATGCTGTGGCGGCGGCCGTTTTATAAGTTTAAACATCTGAGCATCATTATCTTGATTACCCTGTCTGGTGCCTTCAGCTTCGCTTTACTCCATTTCAGAGGCTTCTATGTGGTATGACATGTTATATGCGTGGTATCTGATGATCCCCGTCATATTGGGAGGCTGTACCCATATGATAATTGTTAGGTATAACTACTTTGCGGTTTTGAATGTTCCTTTGGCGGTTTCCTGCTTTGGTGCGAATAAAACCTGGCGTGGGTTGCTGCTGGTTCCTCTGTTAACCGCACTGTTTGCTCTTTTATGGCTCCCCATTGGTCAGCTTCATTCACCACAGGAAATATTACCGATACTGATTGAGGAGTGCTGCCTTGCAGGACTGCTTGCCGGATTGGGTTATATTTTGCCGGAGTTGCCTAACTCATGGATGAAAAGAAAGTTGGGCATTCCACCGGGCAAGCTGCCGGTTCGCAACCGTGCCTTTTTTATCTTCGGCGATCAGATAGATTCGGCTATTGGCGTGACGCTGGCCTATACCCTCTATTTTAAGTTGCCTGCAATGTCAGCCGCGCTGATCTTGGTTATTTTCTTGTTGAGTGCTTTTGTGGTGAAACAGTTGTTGTATTTACTGGCGTTGAAAAAGACGAGGTTTTAGGCTGGGGTCAGTGTGTCATTTGAACTATTTGCCCAAGTGTAACGGCTTGCGAGGCTGCGTTTGGTCGGTATTTTTTGCGCTAGCATTGTAATTCTGCGCTGTATTCAAGTGGGGAATGAGCTGCTGTAACGACAGCAAAAAGCCCGCCGCCATTTTGTTGCCACTTGTTCGCAGATATAAAAAAGCCACCTCGTGAGAAGTGGCTTAATCATATGCTTTTAAAGCTAAAATTTGGTGGCCCCTACTGGACTTGAACCAGTGACCAAGCGATTATGAGTCGCCTGCTCTAACCAACTGAGCTAAGGGGCCAGGCGGCGTGATTATACGGTAATCATGGGATGCAGGTCTACACCCATAAAACCATATGATGTTTTTATGCACAGTTCTAGCCTGTTGTAATTGCAGGCAGATTTTGCGATAACCGCGGTTAATTCCTTTTAACGGACTGGTGATACTCATGGAACTCTTGGCGCCAAACCTACAGGTGGTGTTCTGCGGCATCAATCCTGGCCTTTCCTCTGCCCATCAGGGCTATCCTTTTGCCAATGGCAGTAACCGTTTCTGGAAGGTGATCCATCAGGCGGGCTTCACCGATCGCCAGTTGGCCCCGGAACAATGGCTACAACTGCAAGAAAACGGTTGTGGGATCACCGCTCTGGTCGCGCGCCCAACGGTGGCGGCCAGTGAACTTTCACGCGATGAACTGCGCGGTGGCGGTGAGGTGCTCAAAGAAAAAATTCTGCGTTACCAACCTCGTGCTTTGGCGATCCTGGGCAAACAGGCGTTCAGCAGTGCGTTTGGCGTGCGTAATGCCGCTTGGGGGCGTCAGGAGATGATGCTGGGTAAAACTGAGGTGTGGGTATTGCCTAATCCCAGTGGATTGAATCGTGCCACGCTGGAGCAGCTTACCGAGAGCTACCGCGAGCTATTCCTGGCGTTAAAATAAGGCATAAAAAAACCCCGGCGAGCCGGGGTTCTTACGAGGTTGTTAAACCTTAGTCATCCAGGAAGCTACGCAGCACTTCTGAACGGCTTGGGTGGCGCAGTTTACGCAACGCTTTGGCTTCGATCTGACGAATACGCTCACGGGTAACGTCGAACTGTTTGCCCACTTCTTCCAGCGTGTGGTCAGTGTTCATATCGATACCGAAACGCATACGCAGCACCTTCGCTTCACGTGCGGTCAGGCCAGCCAGGACGTCATGCGTGGCAGAACGCAGGCTTTCAGAAGTAGCAGAATCCAGTGGCAGCTCGAGGGTGGTATCCTCGATGAAGTCGCCCAGATGTGAATCTTCATCATCACCAATCGGCGTTTCCATGGAGATCGGCTCTTTGGCGATCTTCAGTACCTTACGGATTTTGTCTTCTGGCATCAGCATACGCTCGGCCAGCTCTTCCGGCGTTGGCTCACGGCCCATCTCTTGCAGCATCTGGCGCGAAATACGGTTGAGCTTGTTGATCGTCTCAATCATATGCACCGGAATACGGATGGTACGTGCCTGGTCGGCGATAGAGCGGGTGATAGCCTGACGGATCCACCAGGTGGCGTAAGTCGAGAACTTGTAGCCACGACGGTATTCAAACTTGTCTACCGCTTTCATCAAGCCGATGTTGCCTTCCTGGATCAGATCCAGGAACTGCAGGCCACGGTTGGTGTATTTTTTGGCGATCGAGATAACCAGACGCAAGTTGGCTTCAACCATCTCTTTCTTCGCGCGGCGGGCTTTCGCTTCACCGATCGACATACGACGGTTGATGTCTTTCACCTGCTCGATGGTCAGGCCGGTTTCTTCTTCGATCTGACGCAGTTTTTGCAGGCTGCGCTGAACATCTTCATTAACGTCTTTCAGCTTCTCTGACCAGGGTTTACCCATTGCCAGTGCCGCTGCGAACCAGGTGTCGCTGGTTTCGTTGCCGGCGAACAGGGTGACGAAGTTTTTCTTCGGCATTTTGCACTGCTCAACGCACAGCTTCATGATGATACGTTCTTGCGTACGAACGCGATCCATCATGGTACGCATGCTGTTGACCAGGAAGTCGAACTGTTTTGGCACCAGGCGGAACTGCTTGAACACTTCAGACAGCTTCAGGATCTCTTCTGCTGCGCTGGCGTGGCTGCGGCCGTTCTTTTTGATAACCAGACGAGTGGCTTCGTACTGATCGCGCAGATCGGTAAACTTCTGGCGCGCCAGTTCAGGATCGATGCTGTTGTCGTCTTCAGCTTCGTCTTCTTCATCTTCGTCTTTGTCGTCGTCGTCCTGCTCTTCGGTGGTTAATTCAGAACCGATGTGAGTAGCGGTAGGGGCGATGTCTTCTTCCGCGTTAGGATCGACGAAGCCGGTGATCAGATCGGACAGGCGTGCTTCGCCAGCCTCGACACGATCGTACTGCTCCAGCAGATAGGTGATGGCTTCAGGGTACTCAGCAACCGAGCACTGCACCTGGTTGATGCCGTCTTCGATACGCTTGGCGATGTCGATTTCGCCTTCACGCGTCAGCAATTCAACGGTACCCATTTCACGCATGTACATGCGCACTGGGTCAGTGGTACGCCCGATTTCAGATTCTACGCTGGACAGCACCTGAGCGGCAGCTTCTTCCGCATCTTCGTCTGTGCTGTTGGTATTTTCAGCCAGCAGCAGGTCATCGGCGTCCGGTGCTTCTTCCATCACCTGGATGCCCATGTCGTTAATCATCTGGATGATGTCTTCGATCTGATCGGAGTCGACGATATCTTCCGGCAGATGGTCATTGACCTCAGCATAGGTCAGATAGCCTTGCTCCTTACCACGTTGGACAAGAAGTTTAAGCTGTGACTGCGGGTTTTGCTCCATAAGACGGTATCCACACTTCAGAGTATTTGGGTTGGTGTCGGTCGGCGAAACCGCCAACAATAGCATTTGGGGCGTTTTTGTTGTTGCCGCGGCCCACTGTGGCGGCATATTGCAGGGCTCTGCCCTCGCATTTATCGGCACTTAAGCCGTTTGGTATTCAGTCTTTCTTCGCCAATGCCAGTTGTAATGACCAGAGTTCCTTGCGTTCGTCTGCATTCAGGCCATGCGTTCTGTCACGTGCGATCAAATCTTCCTGACGTTTTTCCAGCACCGAGTCATAGAGATTCGTCAGAGTATCTAAAAAGTGTTGCTCAACTTGTTCCTCAACGATCATATGGTTCCATGTCGCCAAGGTTTCAAGCTGCTGGCTCAATTTGTTATCTCGGTACAGCTCCAACAACTGGCCGGTAGTCAGGCCCGGCTGCGCTAAACAGGTCTGCACCAGTTCAACAAATAGCGGTAAACCCGCCTGTTTAGTTTGCTCGAGCCCTTCCAGGGAAGGGATAAGTGTAGCCAAACGCGGATTTTGCACCAGTAATCCTATCAGTATACGCATGGTTGTGCGTTTTAGCTGGGGCGCCTGATAAGTATTCGCATTTTCCGCCTGTTTGGGCATCAGCTTGTCGAGCTGGCTATCGTCCAGCAGGCCCAGTTTGCTGCCTAGCTGTTGGCGCAGGTAGAGACGTAATGTCTCGCCCGGCACCTGAGTGATCAGCGGTAGCGCCAAGGTACTCAGTTTGGCACGGCCATCCGGGCTGCTCAGGTCGACCTGTGGCATCAACGTTTCGAACAGGAAAGTGGAAAGCGGCTGCGCCAGCTCCATTCGCTGTTCGAAGGCGTCTTTGCCTTCTTTACGGACCAGGGTGTCCGGGTCTTCACCGTCTGGCAAAAACATAAACCGTAACTGGCGCCCGTCGTTCAGATAGGGCAGTGCGGTTTCTAACGCGCGCCAGGCGGCTTCACGGCCAGCCCTGTCGCCGTCGTAACAGCAGACAACGTTATCGGTAGCGCGGAACAGCAGCTGAATATGTTCAGCCGTTGTCGAGGTTCCGAGTGAGGCAACGGCATAATCAATGCCATATTGCGCTAACGCCACCACGTCCATATAGCCTTCGACCACCAGCAAACGTTGCGGGTTGGCGTGGCTCTGCTGTGCTTCATACAGGCCGTACAACTGACGGCCCTTGTGGAATACTTCGGTTTCCGGCGAGTTCAGGTACTTGGGCATACCGTCGCCCAGTACGCGTCCACCAAAAGCGATTACCCGCCCGCGTTTGTCGCGGATGGGGAACATCACACGCTCGCGGAAGCGATCGTAAGTGCGCCCTTGATCGTTAGTCACCAACATTCCGGCATCGTTCAGTGCTGCCCGGCTGTCGGTATCACGCCCGAAACGTTTTAACGCATTATCCCAACCGGCAGGTGCAAAGCCGATGGCGAAATGGCGGATAACGTCGTCACTCAATCCGCGCTGTTGCAGGTAGTTGCGCGCCTGCGTCCCGTTGGATTGATGCAGTGACTGTTGATAGAACGCGCTGAGCTGTTCCATCAGTTGATATAGGCTTTGACGCTGATGGCGTTCGATTGGCGTCGGTCCGGTGCCTGCCTCGTAAGGCACTTCCAGCCCGTGCATGGTGGCCAGTTCCTCGATGGTTTCGACAAACTCGAGTCTGTCGTAATTCATCAGGAAGTCGACGGCGTTACCGTGCGCTCCACAACCAAAACAGTGATAAAACTGTTTGTCGCCATTAACGGTGAATGAAGGCGTTTTTTCGTGGTGGAACGGACAGCACGCGTGATAGTTTTTGCCCTGCTTTTTAAGCTTTACCCGGGCGTCGATCAGATCGACGATGTCGGTGCGAGCCAGCAAGTCATTGATAAATACACGCGGAATTCGTCCAGCCATAAGCCCCTGTTACGATTGCCTATAAACGAGAACAAGCCGCGCATTCCTTTCGGAAAGCACGGCCTTCGTATGCAACTACTCGGTCTGCGTGTTCTTGAAAAAGAAAAAAATCACGCGGTGGGGTTACCCCCGAAGGATTAATACAGACGAGTGCGGCGTGCGTTTTCGCGAGCCAGTTTCTTCGCGTGGCGTTTTACTGCAGAAGCTTTAGCGCGTTTACGTTCGGTAGTCGGTTTTTCATAGAACTCACGACGACGAACTTCAGCCAAAACACCCGCTTTTTCGCAGGAACGCTTGAAACGACGCAGTGCAACGTCAAATGGCTCGTTTTCACGTACTTTAATTACCGGCATGTGCCTCTCACCTCAATAGAATTCGGTTTGCTGCTGGCCAAGCGCCAGCCTTTTCAAAATGGTGCGGAATTTTACTTCAATGGATGCTGCTTTGTAAAGCACCATAGCAAATTGAAACACGCCGCGTTCCGGCAAACTCGCGCAATTATGCATCGGCCGCCGATTATAGACTAATCAGAAAAAATTGCTCGTTTTTAATCACCCGGCGGGCAACCTTGTGAATCATCGACATAGCGCACCATCGCGGCCAGGGTGCTGCAGGCTGGCGGTAAATGGCGTTGATTGTGATAAACTGGCGGCCGCACGTGAATGATGGGAAATGTAATGCGCGTATTGGGTATAGAAACGTCCTGCGATGAAACCGGTATTGCAGTGTATGACGATCAAGCCGGTTTGTTAGCCAACCAACTCTACAGCCAGGTGAAACTGCATGCCGATTACGGCGGTGTGGTGCCAGAACTGGCTTCCCGCGATCACGTGCGCAAGACAGTGCCGCTGATCCAGGCCGCACTGAAAGAGGCGAACCTGAAGCCTACCGATATCGATGGCGTGGCGTATACCGCCGGGCCGGGTCTGGTGGGCGCTTTGTTGGTAGGGGCAACCATTGGCCGCGCATTGGCGTTTGCCTGGGGCGTGCCTGCGGTGCCGGTGCATCATATGGAAGGCCACTTGCTGGCACCGATGCTGGAAGACAACCCTCCGGAGTTTCCGTTTGTGGCACTGCTGGTGTCTGGCGGCCATACCCAACTGATCAGCGTGACCGGGATCGGTGAATATACTTTGCTGGGGGAGTCGGTTGACGACGCCGCTGGCGAAGCGTTCGACAAAACGGCCAAGCTGTTAGGGCTGGATTATCCCGGCGGGCCGATGTTGTCGAAAATGGCGCAGCAGGGCACTGAAGGGCGTTTTACCTTCCCACGCCCAATGACCGATCGCCCAGGGCTGGATTTCAGTTTCTCCGGCCTGAAGACCTTTGCCGCCAATACCATCCGCTCTAACGGCAACGACGATCAAACCCGTGCCGATATTGCCCGTGCTTTTGAAGATGCGGTGGTGGATACGCTGGCGATCAAATGCAAACGCGCGCTGGAGCAGACCGGGTTTAAACGCCTGGTGATGGCCGGTGGCGTCAGTGCCAACCGCACGTTGCGCAGCAAGCTGGCAGAGCTAATGAAAAAACGCGGTGGCGAAGTGTTCTATGCCCGCCCGGAATTCTGCACCGACAATGGGGCCATGATCGCTTATGCTGGGATGGTTCGAATGAAAAACGGAGGTAACCCGGAGTTGGGCGTTACCGTACGCCCACGTTGGCCGCTGGCAGAGCTGCCTGCGGTGTAAAAGCCTGGCAGGTATGGTGGGGAGAAAGTTTATAAAAACGCCAAACCCAATATGAGATTGGGAGGGGGTTGTGCCCCTCCCGGCAGGTATTACTGATATTGAATCGAATAGACTACGTTGCTGACCACGGTACCCGGAGTGGTTGCACCTTCTGCGTAGTAGCGTACTGCGTATGGCAGGTTGGCGCTGCCGCTTGAGATGTCAACGTAAGCGGTATTGGTCACCTGGTTTTGGTTGCCTGCCTGAATGACCGAGCGGGAGGTGCTGGAGGCATCGAGCAGTTGCAGGCTGACGTTGGTTGCGCCACCGGTCAGGTTTTTCAGGCGGCCAGTGACCTGGTCAACAGATGCACCGGCTTCAAAGAAGGCAGAGGCCGTCTGCAGGGTACCGGAACAGTTGTTGAGTGCCATCACAAAGCCGGTTTCGCCAGCGGTTTTGGTGGCGGCATCCAGCAGGTTGGTGCCGATGGTTGGCAGCACCACGGTGGCGTCTGCAGCCTGGCCATCAACAACGACGTCACAGGTAGTGGCGGTCAGTTCACCATTAAAGTTGATGGTACCGGTAGAGGCGGCTTGCGCCATACCAACAGAACCGAATGCGGCGACCAGGGATGCAACGATGGCTAACTTTTTCATAATACTTCCTATTATCTTGTATTGAATAAACGATTCGGATATTCCGGAAAGGGGGAATGTCCTCACTCTATAAGGTGCGAAATATATAGACCTTCGCTTGATTAACAGCGTGTGAAACGTTTGGCGATAACTACAGTCGTCAATTAACCGATGTGATTAAGTAACTCACCCCGAATATTGAGCGAACTTCCTTGTTGAGTTTCTTTAATCGTGCCTTTGCTTCTTCACCCGTCACGCATCAATGATGATGTTTATCGTGCTGTCCTGCTGTTGGGATAAATACTACCCAAGAAAAGAGAATACTCTTAGTGAAGTAATATCAAGTCTTGTTGTTCACTCATATAGGTATTAAAAATCAATTGCTTACATTAAAATCTTAGGTTTGTATTATCTGATTATTTAGCGTTTCTACCTGATTGGTTTTGGTTTGAAATGCCAACAGCGTATCAGGTCAAGGTTGGATACGTGTTTGTACCCCAAGCAAGGCCGTTGTGTTCAAACAACGGCATCCCGTAAAAATTTTCCGCTGAAGGGCCATATCTCAAAAACATTTCTGCCGCCGAGTTTGTGCAATGCATTGCGTCGGTGTGCGTAAACGGTTTTGATTGAAATGGACAGGCACTGGCCGATTTTATGCACGTCCATGCCATTGATGGTATGGCGCATGACGACGTGTTCCTGTCTGGTCAGCGGATCTTGAGTCGCTTTTTGGGCATCGCTATCATTACCGATTATTTTTGCAACGATATCGTCAATGGTTGCAGAGCTGTCCAGAGCCACGTACTGATTGAACGACAGCTTGAACTTTTCCTTGCGAGAGGTTGGGATGAAAATGACCTTTCCAGGGAAATTGCCTGTTGATATCTGGAATGAAAACGCCATACCAAAATTAGACGTATGGAAAATAAAAACATCATTTTTGTCAAAATCATCCATGTCGCTGTTTTCCAAAACGTTCGGTAACAGTTGTCTTATGTCCTTGGGGCTAAAGGGCAGTTTTTCTTTAACGCCTAAATAGAAAAAATTATTCTCCGTGACAATATATATCGCCATGATTAGCTCCTTTTATAATGACTATTCGTTTACAGACGGGTTTGCAGGTGTCGTTGCATTTCCTTCTGGCGAGAGTGAGGCACTTCTATCACTCTCGCCATGTTGTGGTGTCATGCAGGTACAGCGCGACGGGTCTTGTCAACTTGCCCAGCAGAGGGCTGACACACCGAGTTAAATTGCTGTATCTGCGCCTGTTTTTGCCCTTTTACCACTGGCATCAGGATATAGCTGACGGTGCACTGCATCGTGCTGCCTTCACCCCATTTCACCCGCAACTGACCTTTGTCTTCTGCGACACGCGCATACAATTGCCCGCCTTGCCCCACCGAGCCCACGTTGTTGCCTTTGCTGTCCAGGATGTCGGCACCAAACGGCACGGGATCGCCCTGGTAGGTGGCATTAATCAGGATCGGGATCCCCCGCTTGGTGTTGTATTTCACCTTCACCACCGCGCCGGAGTAAGGCGCCACCTTCTGGCTGGTGTTGTCCAGCTCCACATCGGATGCTGTGCCCTTCGGGTCGATGCTGATGTCGTTCATCTGGTACGGGTTCAGGTACGGCACCACGGCATAGCCGTGCGAGTCAATCTTCACCCCCGGATAGGACGAGACGCTGGCCCCTTCGGCCCCCTTGGCCTCGACCAGGGCAAAGGTGTCCGCGGTGTACGGGGTGAAGCTCACACCACCGGAATGGGCGATCACCGTGCCGTTCATGCCGGCAGAGGCGCTGCGGTAGCCCTTACCGGTACCGACGGTGCCGCTCAACGCCGTTGCCGGACTGCGATAGTTGCCGCTCAACGAGCCGCTGGAGCCCGTGCCCTGGTTGGCATTCATGGCCGTTGCGCCGTAGCTGAACTGGTTTTCCGCCCCGGCGGAGCCGGACACCGTGGCCTGCTGGCCATAACGGCCACTGCTGTCATGGAACAGGTCCATACGCAGTTGTGGCGTATGGGTCTGATCGCTGCGGCCCAGTGGCACGCTGAAACTCAGCAGGTAGTTGGTCTGCGAAGTCCCCAGGCTGGACAAGCTGCGGTTGGCGCTCAGGCCGTAAGAGAGGCTCTTGTAACGGTTGTTGTAGCCCATCTGGTACTGCTTCTCACTGCCGTCCCGGTTCCAGTAGTTTTGCAACGAGCCGCTGACATACAGTTGCCCCCAGTTACCCGGCAAGCCTTGTCCGGCCGTCAGTGTCAGGCGGTTCTTGGCGCGCCAGATGGAGTCCGGAGAATACCCTTGTGCCACCGCATCGCGTGTCTGCATCGCCGTCATGAAGTCCATGTAGCCATCGGTCGAAAAGCGATGGGCCGCCAGCGACAGGTTACTGTTGGTCTCGCTGATCAGTTTGCTGTAGCTCACCTGATAGCTTTGGCCGCTGAGGCTGCTATCCGCCCCGTCGGTGCCGTTTGGCAATTGCGCGTGGGCCTGGGTGACATCAAATGCCACCGCACCAATCGGGGTGCCGACCGCGGCGCCCAATTGCAGTGCATAATAATCCTGGTTGAGCTGCATGCCGCCGTAGCCGGTGATACGGTTGGTTAGCCCGCGCTGGTAAGTGGCCTGATACAGGGCCGGTTTTTCGCGCAGGTTATCGCTGCGTACCTCCCCCCCGGTGATGCTATAGCGTGAAGATCCTGGGCGCAGCAACTGGGCGACGGAGGAATAGGGCACGGTGAAGGTCTGTTCGGTGCCGTCGGACTCGCGCACGGTGACCAGCAGATCGCCGCCGTAGCCGGTCGGGTACAGGTCGTTGATCAGGAACTCTCCCGGGGTGACCGTGGTTTCATACAGCACCTGGCTACCCTGGCGTACGGTGACGCGGGCGTTGGTCCGTGCGATACCGCGAATATCCGGCGCGTAACCGCGCAGGGACTCCGGCAGCATGCGTTCGTCGGTGGACAGTTGCACACCGCTAAACGGCAGCGTATCGAACAGATCCCCGGTGGTGTTCGACTGGCCCACTAGAGCACGGGCCTTGAGCGCCGGGATGTCGCGCTGCAGATAGGTATTGATGCTGCTGTACTGGCTTGGCCCATTATCCATCTGGGTATAAGAGCCGTTGTGCCGCAGATACCAGGCACCCAGATTCAACCCGGCGTTGACGCCGGCAAACAGCGAGCTGAACGTCTCGCCGTGGGATTCGCTGGTGTAGCCGTTGACGTTGTAGCCCAGCTGTGCGGAAGCAATACCGCTGTCCCACAGCTCCGGGCTGACGGTGCCGCGTGCGGTGTTCAGCATATAGACCTGGGGAATGAGGATATCCAGACGTTGTTCATTACTGTCAAAGTTCACCTGGGCTTCCGGCAATTTATGCTGCAGATCCAGGCACAGGTCGCCCGCTTGCTGCTGGCTTAAAAAGTCTGCCGGCAGTTTGTCGTAGTTGAAGGCGATATTTTTAATGATATCGGGGGTCAGGCAGGGATAAACGGTTTTATCTGCCCGCGCCTTGAATTCGATATCGACATTGCTGATCATCTGATCGTTGACATACAGGGCGGTTTTATACACGCCGGGCAGCGCCGAGGAGCCATTGGCAAAACGGCTGAGGTCGACCGATTTCTCATCATCAACATTCAGGAAAGAAGCATCGAATTCCAGATTCTTTGCGATTTCTTGCGGTGCGGCCGCGGCCGTGTCGGCAGCAAAGGTGCCACCCGCAAAGAAGGTCGATAAAATGGCCAGCGTCAGGGGAGAAAGCCGTCCATGAAGGCGATGTTGCAAAGATTTAGGCATAAAGAACTCCTTCAGAGCTGATTTCCTGAATAATGATGAAGACGGTCATTAATGTGATGGGACGTTGTGGATGCTTATTTCACGATGGCATCAAGGGTCAGTTCGACACTCTGATCATTCACATGGGTTCCACAGTGGACCGTGCACCCAACGCCGGGTGATTTGGGAGGGGGATACCCCCTCCCACAAGCCATTACTGGTACTGGATAGAATAAACAACGTTGCTATCAACCAGACCGGCAGTGGTTGGCGCTTCTGCATAGTAGCGAACGATGTAAGACAGGTTGGCGCTGCCACCTGAGACATCCTTGTAACCCGCAGTGGTTTTCTGGATCTGGTTACCCACATTGATCACGCTTGGTGAAGAATTGTTGGCATCCAGCAGCTCCAGGCTAACGTTGGTTGCGCCAGTACCGTTCAGGTTTTTCAGACGGCCAGTGGTCAAATCAACGGAAGAACCTGCTTCGAAGTAAGCCGCTGCGGTTTGCAGTGTGCCGGCACAGTTGTTCAGCGCCATGACGAACCCGGTGTCACCCGCTCGTTTGGTGGCGGCATTCAGTTGATTGGTACCGACGGTTGGCAGCGTAACGGTGGCGTCCGCAGCCTGGCCGTCAACAACGACGTCACAGGTGGTGGCGGTCAGTTCACCATTAAAGGTGATGGTACCGGTAGAGGCGGCTTGTACCATACCAACAGAACCGAATGCGGCGACCAAGGATGCAACGATGGCTAATTTTTTCATAATATGTCCTATTACCTTATATTGAATTAACGATTTTGAGCTCCCGAATAAGGGGAGTATTATTATGTGTAGGTCGATATAAATAGACCTTCACCCAGTTAACAGCGTGGGAAACGTTTGGCGATAACTGCAGTCGTCAATTAACCGATGTGATTAAGTAACTCACTCCGAATAATGAACGTTACTCCTTGCTGAGTATTTTTAACGATGCCTTTGTTTCTTCACCAGTCACGCATCAATTTCTCTGTCTGACGTGCTGTCTTGCTGCTGAGGAAATAGTAAGGCTTGGTAGGGAAAATTCCGAATAAAGTAATATTAAGTTGTGTTGCTCTGTTTTTTTACCTTTGTAAGTCATGGGGTTATGTGATTATCTTATGACGTAAAAACCAGGTCCTTTAACGTTCTAACAGGATCAACCATAAATACCTAAGAAAATATTATAATGGTATGATTTTTAAGGTGATATTTTGATGGTGAGAAATGCTATGGGTGGGGTGTTGACGTCGGTGAGCATCGCTATAATGATTTAACTGTTTGTAATTAATAGATTGTAAATTTAAGAAAGATTTCATTGGTAAGTAGGGGGGGATGAGAGGACTGGATGCGTTCAATAAGCTGACAGTGCTATATCGTGGAAAGGGTAAAAGTGTATACCTACTACATTATAGCCGGAAATAATGTCTTTTCTAGTCGGAAGGGGGAAGATGAACAAAGAGTGTTAGTGATCTTGCAGAGGCTGCGCCGGGTCTCGGTGGCCGTCATTAGTGTTTTTTGTAGCACATTTTAGACGCTAGCCATACACTATATGTATCATAAATCCAGCATTTTTCGAGGTTAATACTAATAATAGTCTTAAAAATTTTTTTCTGTTTGTTATTTTTTTTCATGAGTACCAAGCGGTTGCGATAGGAGATGCTTTTATTTAGGAGAACAAAGTCTTATAAGATGCTGTGATTCTGCTACTCTTAATTCTGCTATTGGCAAACACTAAACTGAATATGTCAGCTTGATTTTATCTTCGTTCCTTTCTTGGGGGGGATATGGATATTCTATTGTTGGGGATTTCATCCTTATATGGATTTTTTATCGTTGTGCTATTCACTGTTGCCATATGCCTTGGATTAATACGGCAGGATAACTTAGAGTGTAAGTGGATCATTTTCACCATCAACACCGTATGTGCCGTTAGTCTTTTTATTATTTTAGCTTGCCTATGTATAGATTGAATATTTTCGAATTATATACGTTAACCCGTGATCTTTACTGAAAAAACAACGCATTGTATTTTAATGGTATTTTTTCATGGCAACCCTATAAAAACGTTCTACACTCTATTGAGGTTGAAGTCTTTCCATGCGCTTTTGGATATTAATGGGACGGCACGCTATCGATTATAAATAATAAACACTACCTGCTTAAGGGATACGAGAGGGCTATACCAATGTCAAATGTAATCAACAGAACTTTCCTGGCTGCATGTATAACCAGCCTTCAGCTCCTGCCTGCACCATCCATTGCTCAATCGTCAATGACTATCTTCGAGGATGTACGGATCTTTGACGGCAGCACCTTGACTGCCAAGATGAATGTGGCCGTTGAAGGCAATAAAATTACGCAAATCTCTTCCCAACCGATTAGTTTAACCGCCGATGCGCTGCATATCGCTGGCAATGGCCAAACACTGATGCCTGGCCTTATCGATGCTCACTGGCACACCTTTATGGTTCGACCTACCATGGCTCAGGCATCCATGGCCCCGTTAACTTTTATTACGTTACTGGCTGGTGCTGAGGCAGAGTCAACACTGCTGCGTGGCTTTACCAGCGTTCGTGATTTGGGGGGGCCGGCATTTGGCTTAAAACTCGCTATTGATAATGGCGTCATCAAAGGGCCACGCATCTGGCCATCAGGGGCAATGATTTCGCAAACGGGTGGCCATGGTGATTTTCGTATGCTTTCCGAGATCCCCTCTACCCCTGATCAATTGAGCTATCCAGAGCGAGTGGGTATCTCTGCGATAGCGGATTCGCCCGATGAGGTTCGCAAGCGCACCAGAGAACAATTATTGCAAGGAGCCAGCCAGATCAAGCTGACCGGGGGCGGTGGCGTCTCTTCTCCCTATGGCCCGATAGATACGGTACAACTTAGCGTCGATGAAATTCACGCCGCAGTCGAGGCCGCTGCGAATTGGGGGACCTATGTGACAGTCCATGCATATACCCCGGAAGCCATTCGTAATGCCATTCAGGCCGGTGCAAAAGTGATTGAACATGGTCAACTGGCCGATGATGCAACGGCAAAATTGATGGCAGATACGGGAACATGGTGGAGTCTGCAACCATTTTTGGCTGATGAAAACGCCAATCAACTGCCCGATGCCGCTGGGCAAGCCAGAGCAGCGCAAGTTTTTGCCGGAACGGATAATGCTTATCGGTTGGCAAAAAAATATGGTGTGAAAGTCGCATTTGGCACGGACATTTTATTTGATGCTAATTTGGCAGCCCGACAAGGCTCACAGCTTTCTACTATGACGCGTTGGTACACCCCAGCCGAAGTTCTCAAAATGGCGACAGCTGATAATGCAAAGTTGTTGGCGCTATCAGATCGACGCAATCCCTATCCAGGAAAGCTGGGTGTTGTCGAAGTCGGGGCCTTAGCTGACTTATTACTGGTCAACGGCGATCCGATCGCTGATATCGGCCTGCTAGCCGATCCTGGCAAAAACCTGACTGTTATTATGAAAGACGGCCAGATAGTAAAAAACCAACTGGCTGCGAAGTAAACTCTCTTATAGCGAGGTTTGGCGCCTACTCGAGAAAATACGCCGTAAGAACCTAAAATTATAAAATCTAAATAGACGTCTCAGAGTCATTTATTATGATTCTGAGACGCTCAGGTGAGGTAATTTGGCTTCACCTTCCGCGATAAGTGTCTTGCAGTACAGTTATAAATTATTTATATTGAATTTAATCAATGCATTGCATGGTTTTATTATGTGTTAACCTTGCTCTACTCACAAGGGTAAAGGAGGCGGTTTTTTATCTAATAAATGTGACGTCGTTGTTGATAGTCAGGCTGCAGACGCCACCGTGGTGCTGCCTACCATCGGCACCAACCTGCCATACGCAGTGTGCTATTCAATATCAATAAAAGGCTTTGGGAAGTGAATTGCCTCCTTGTCTGAGCGTTGAAACGTTATCGGGCAATCAACCTTTGTATTACCCGATAACGCCAATGGCACCAGAGTTGGAGGTTGCTCCTCATTGACATTCCGAGTCGAAGACCTGAATGGACATCATAGTACCGTCTCTTGCCTCAGGCATTAGCATATATCCGATGATGCATTGCATGTTGTTGTTCTCACCCCATTTGACCGTGAGTAGCCCTTGGTCTTCCGCAACACGGGCATAGACTTGCCCGCCCTGACCGACAGATCCTACGTTGTTGCCGTTACTGTCAAAAACATCGGCCCCAAAGGGAACCGGCCCCTCTTGATAGGTGGCATTAATCAGGATCGGTGTACCCCGTTTGGTAGCGTATTGTAGTTTTACCACTGCACCGGAATACGGGGCCACTTTCTGACTGGTATTGTCCAGCTCGATATCGGACGAAGTGCCTGTCGGGTCAATGCTTATGTCGTTCATCTGGTACGGGTTCAGGTAAGGAACCAATGCATAACCGCGAGAGTTGATGTTCACCCCCGGATAAGATGACACGCTAGCCCCTTCAGCACCTTTGGCTTCAACCAAAGCAAAAGTATCCGAGGTGTATGGCGTGAAGGTCACCCCCCCGGCATGGCCGATCATCGTACCAGTTATGCCGGCCGAGCCACTCTGATAACCTCGCCCCGTGCTGTAGGTTCCACTCAATGCTGAGACTGGGCTCCGATAGTTGCCACTTACGGAGCCGCTGGTGCCCATCCCCTGATTGGCATTCATGGCGTTTATCCCATAGCTGAACTGGTTTTCTTCCCCGACGCTACCTGAAACGGTCGCCTGCTGGCCATTGCGGCCACTGCTATCGTGAGACAGGTCCATGCGCAACTGAGGTGTGTGGGTCTGGTCATCCCGTCCCAGAGGCAGGCTGAAACTCAGCAGAAAGTTGGTTTGCATTGTGCCCAGGCTGGAATGGCTTCGGTTGGCGCTGATGCCATAGGAGAGACTTTTGTATCGATTGTTGTACCCCACTTGGTACTGCATATCACTGCCATCCTGGTTCCAGTAGTTTTGCATCGACCCACTGACATACAGCTGTCCCCAGTTATCCGGCAGGCCCTGCCCGGCAGTCAGGGTCAGGCGATCTTTAATACGATATATCGTATCCGGATCGTACCCTTGCTCTACGGCATTTCGTGTCTGCATGGCCGTCAAAAAGTCCATGTAGCCTTGAGAAGAGGAGTGATGCAGCACGACGGAAAGGTTGCTGTTGGTCTCACTAATCAGCTTGCTGTAAGTGAGTTGATATCTTTGCCCGCTCTGGGAGCCGTTTGAACGATGCACTCCATTCATATCGGTACTGTCGTCCAACTGCGTCCGGGCCTGGGTAACGTCAAAGGCCAGAGCCCCTATCGGCAGACCAAAAGCGGCTCCGATCTGAAAGGCGTAATAATCCTGGCTGGCCTGAATGCCGCCATAACCGGTGATGGCGTTGTTGAGGCCATATTGATAGGTGGTCTGGAACAGCGCGGGCTTCTCACGCAGGTTTTCCGCACGTAACTCACCAGCGGTGATCGCGTACCGTGACGATCCAGGTCGGAGCAATTGGGCCACCGAGGCATAGGGGACGCTAAAAGTTTGTTCGGTACCGTCAGACTCACGTACGGTGACGACAAGATCGCCACCATAGCCGGTTGGGTACAGGTCATTGATCAGGAATTCACCAGGTGTGACGGTCGTTTCATACAAGACCTGACCATTTTGGGTTACCGTGACTCGTGCGTTGGTGCGTGCAATCCCTCGAATTTCCGGAGCATAACCGCGCTGAGATTCCGGTAACATCCGCTCGTCGGTAGCCAGTTGCACGCCGGTAAAAGGCAAGGTATCAAACAACTGGCCGGTGGTGTTCGACTCACCTAGCAGCATTCGGCCCTTCAACTGCGGGATATCACGCTGCAGATAGGAATTGATACTGGTGTATTGGCTTGGTCCGTTGCTCATCTGGTTATAAGAGCCGTTGTGACGTAGATACCAGGCTCCCAGATTCAGCCCGGTGTTGACGCCAGCAAACAGCGAACTAAAGGTTTCGCCGTGTGACTCGCTGGTATAGCCATTGACGTTATAACCAAGCAGGAAGGCGGGTACTCCGCTGTCCCAGAGTTCCGGACTGACGGTGCCGCGGGCGACATTCAGCATGTAAATCTGGGGAATAATGATATCCAGGCGTTGTTCATTGCTGTCGAAATTGACCTGTGCCTCTGGCAGCTTTTGCTGTAGATCCAGGCACATGCCACTGCCAACTGGTCCGCTCAAAAAGTCTGGCGGCAGCTTCTCGTAGTTGAAAGCGATATTTTTAATAATGTCGCTGGTCAGACAGGGGTAGACCGACTTGTCGGCCCGTGGCTTGAATTCAATATCGGTGTTACTGATCAGTTGTTCATTGACGTACAGTGCGATTTTGTAGATGCCCGGCAGAGCAGAGGCGCCCTCGGCAAAGCGGCTGAGGTCGACCGACGTTTCATCATCCACATTCAGAAAGGATGAATCGAACTCGAGATTTTTCTGGGGCGCTTGTGACGCAGAGGGGGGGGCCGCCTGAGCACTGTCCACCAGAGCAATTGAGAGCACCGTTATTCCCACAAGGGCGAAGCGATCCCAGATAATATGCCGCAAAAATTTTGACACCTTGCCCCCTCAGAGCTTGATACCGAAGTCACCACATATGTTGTGAATAGCTAAAGATGGGCTATCTAATGACAGCGTCTATGGGGATTACCGCGCCGTAGTCATTAACAAAGCTGGTGCTGATCTTACTGCCAGCATTACCCGGTAAATTCAGTGCCAGGTTTGAACGCGGTGGTACCATGGCGTTATCGAGTTTCTTGCCGTTGACCGACAGGTTCACGAAAGAAACATAATACGGGGTGGGGTTGTTGGCCTGTACTTTCCCACCTTGGGTGCTCCAGGTGACGGCTTTAGCTGCGTCGTTGGCGTTGCCTTCCAGGCCTTTTGGTCGATAGAACAGCTTGATGCGGGTACGAAAAGCCATCTGCAGTTTGTTCTCACCGGTTGCTGCCTGGCTCTTGGCCGGGACTTCCAGCACGTTCAACCAGAATACCGATTCTTTATCCATCGGCAATGTGCCACCGGTATAACTGATACGTAATGTCTGGCCTTTACCGGGTTCGACACGGTTCATTGGTGGGGTCAGCACAAACGGCACTTTGATTGCGGCGGGTTTGGCATTGGCATCACCGTTATCGATCCAGCTTTGCAGCAGTACCGGCGAGGGGCCCACATTGCTGATTTTAACGCTGACTTCTTTAGCATCAGAGGGGTAAATAACACGCGTGCCGCTCACGACGACACTGGCCAGCGAGTGGGCACTAAATAAGGCAGCAGCGGTAAGGGTAACAATCTGGCATATATTCTGAGAAAAAAGTTTCATAAAAACTCCTGACTCGCCTGAGAAAGGGAGGGGGAAGCATTACTGGTATTAAATAGAATAGACTACATTTCTGACAACGGTGCCCGGAGTGGTTGCTCCTTCAGCATAGTAAGGAACCGCATAATGCAGGTTGGCGCTGCCGCTGGAAATGTCAACGTAAGCAGTGTTGGTAACCTGGTTCTGGTTACCGGCCTGAATGACCATACGAGAGGAAGTTGGACGCATCGAGCAACTGCAGGCCGACTTTGGTTGTACCTCCGGTCAGCTTGTTCTGGATAGCTCAATTGCAGGATGCCTGGTATTTCTAGGGTGTGGCTGAAGTGTCATCCTAATCGTGATCACTAATGGTAAAAGTATCAACAAAGACTATCAGTGGTTCGAACTTTGCGACAGTAAAAAAATGAGAACGTACTATCACGATAAGCAGTAAGTGATTTATAAAACTACGTTAAAAATCATGAGTAGATACTGTGGTGGCTGTGAGTAAATAGAGATAAACACCCAAAAAAATACCCCGAGGAAGTTAGGTGTCTCGGGGTTATGAGTTTATAGAGTATATTATCTCTTCATTAGCATGTCACTAATGAGTTTATATTTAGTAGTTAAAAATAAAACTATCTATAAAAAAGCAGAATGAAATTCTATTGTCTTTATATGGCATTGAGTAATTTGCGTTTCTCAATTTCCAGTGTCTCTATACTTACCGCAGATGATAAACATTTGAACTGCTCTATCTTTTGTTTTGCAGACTCGCTCGTTAGCCCACTTGTTGGTAGCACTGCAGATAGTAGGTGAAGCGACAGTTCCGAACGTATGACTAAGTGCTCTATCACTTTATCTTGGATGGCAATTCGATTACGGAGGTCATTTATATCTCTTTCAGACATGTTTTTTTCCTTGTCTGTGGTTACGGGCTTTGAAGATAGCACTTTTGTGATTAATTGAAAACATACTGCTATTGCACCATTTTATCGAGTGCTTGAGCCCTCTATAGTCTGCAACTGAATGAAGAGTTTTGTGTTGTAGCAACATCTAAAGTTTCAAGGCTGGTTTTAATAATGATCATGATATTTCTTATTTTTCATGTTGTTATGCGATTCTGTCGTTGGTTTTTGTACGTGATTTTTTCGATGAGAATTTAATTTTTCTATTTTTGTATTGCTAAATGTTTTTTATATTCATATCAATAAGTTATATAATTACTTTGTGTTATAAAAAACCGCCTCATCATAACATTGAATATCATCGATTTGCACATATAAGAAATTCTCGTATCTAATTGATAGATATTAATATTATTCTATATGTATAAGGACCCTTTCGGAACCAGCTTATGCATTTTCCAGTTTTATACGCCGTGCCTGCTCATAGCGTGTTTTCCAGTATTGATTATCCAGCGTTGAGACGGTGACGCCAGCGCTGCTTGAGGCATGAATAAACTTTCCCTCCCCTATATAAACGCCCACGTGGCGCTCCTGCGGTGACGTTTTAAAAAACACCAGATCGCCAGTATCCAAATCATGCTTACCAATCCGCGAGCCCAATTTGGCCTGTTCATGGGAGCTTCTTGGCAAGCTTAAGGCGAATTCGTCAGCGAACACGCGCTGCATATAGGCAGAGCAATCTATCCCCTGACGGTTGTTTCCACCAAATTTGTAACTGACCCCTTCCCATCGATCGTAATGCGTCAGGATTTTATTGAGTTTCTGCTTATCGTTATGCGCATTAGCTGGGGTACTGGCAGTATGGCTGTTCTCCTGGTAGGGTTCTGCGTTAGTAGAAAAGGTCAGTAAGGAGGTTAAAACCAGAATCAATAGAATAAAAATCTTGAGCATGGTGATGTCTGAAATAGAAATGAAGTGGCTGTCCTTGATTGGGATAGTTAGTCGTTCCTTATGATGTTAATTTTAAGCCTAGGTATTTAATAACGGATGAAGCTGTTAACTGATGCCTAAATACTCAGACAGGGAGGAGCATACCCCCTCCCTGTTGCGTTATTACTGGTACTGAATGGAGTAGACCACGTTGCTGATCACGGTACCTGCAGTGGTCGGTGCTTCAGCATAGTAGCGTACGATGTATGGCAGAGTGGTGCTGCCGCCAGACACATCTTTGTAGGTGGTGTTCATCACCTGGTTGGCGTTACCGGCCTGGATGATGGCCTGTGACGTGCTTGAACCGTCGAGCAGTTGCAGGCTGACGTTGGACGCCGAGCCAGTCAGGTTCTTCAGACGCCCGGTCAGGGAATCTACTGACGCGCCTGCTTCAAAGAAGGCCGAGGCCGTCTGCAGCGTGCCGGAACAGTTGTTCAGCGCCATCACAAAGCCCGTGTCCCCAGCAGTTTTGGTGGCGCTATTCAGTTGATTGACACCCACTGTTGGTAATACCACGGTAGCATCCGCCGTCTGGCCGTCCACAACGACGTCACAGGTGTTGGCGGTCAGTTCGCCGTTAAAGGTGATGGTACCGCTAGAGGCAGCTTGCGCCATACCGACGGAACCGAAAGCGGCGACCAGAGATGCAACGATAGTTAATTTTTTCATATTCATTTACCTGTATGTAATAAGTTAAAAACTTCCGTATTCCCAGAGCGGGATATATTCAAGAGCGGGTACGATATTGAAAGTTACATCGCCCGCTAAACAGCGCTGGACAGGTCCCTATAGTCATCGACGTCGACGTAGGCATTGAGCTTAAAGTAAAACTCAGCATGCTACATTTACGTCATTTCCTTATGGGGCTATCAGAGAGCTATTGTTCACCCTGATAAACATCCTGTACTGTTCTTGTCCTGTTTTGCTGTTGGGATAAATACTATCGTGTAAAAGAGAATATTCTTAGTGAAGTGTTATTAAAAAATATCAAATGGAAAAATATTATTGTTTATCAATTGGATGCGAGTATTTCTTATGTGTGTAATGCGGTGATATTCAATATTATGATGGGATGGTGTCCATAACATAAGATTGTTACATAATTCATTGATATTATTAATAAAAATAAATATCATGAGATTTTTTGGCTTTTTGAGAACGGAGGATTGATATCTTTTATAAGTAACTTATTGAAAGTAAAGATTATAGTAATGATGATTTTCAGTATGTTGTTGCCGCATTTATCGGAATGATGATTTATTCAGGATGAATTAGCTATTTCCATTAAATAACAGATGATTAAGTAAGTAACTAATGAGTAGCTTAACATTAGTTACTTACGTAGAAATTATCATCTATCAATTTTTGATAACTGTAAGGAGTGCGGTTAGAAGAGCCTTTAGTAATAGCTTATTGTAAATGTCACTTTACCGTCAGCACGCCCCGGAGTAACGGTATCTCCCGTTTGGTAATATCTTGCTGATAGGGGTATTTTAAATGATTTAAGAGCGTTATTGCCTGGATTGAAGTTGAAATTTTGATTGAAGTTAAGCGGCTGTGGGGAACCAGAGCTATCACCCCATCCTAATTGTATTCCAACACCAGTAGCAGATGATGTCGAACTCGTCACATTCATTATGCCCTTTGCAGTATCCCAGACTGTATTTTGAGGCGTTATTTTAGCGGTCAAAAGGTTGGGTACTGCGGTTCCAGCTGTTGTTGATCCAGCACCAACAGAGGTATTATAAGAAGTATTGTTATAATAACCATAAAAACGTGGGCAGTCTTTTAATTCGATAGAAGCATCCCTCCAGGCAGTCACTGTGCCTTTGGATGTAAACGTGCTTGTCTCATAAGAGCCTAAAGGAACGTTGACATCGGGAGTGGTACAAGTCTGTGAGACAACATTAATTGAGCCAGAATAACTCAAATTGTAAATTCGTTGTGGCATTCCGGTTAATGTTGGATCTGGAGCAAACTCAAGGAAGATGCTGGGCAACGATGATGCGGTTATTACACCAGGGGTAACTGGACCAATTTTAATAAAGGAAAGCACAACATTAATACTTACGTAAAATGAGTTTACATTGGATGTTGTATAGGCAATGGTAGGCAGTGCCTGATTATTTATATCGCTCCAGGCAACAACCCCAATTCCTGGTACGGATGTATTGTAAACTTTCCCAGGGAATGGCGTACCATTCCAACTGGATAATGGCATGGGGAGACTTATGTAGTCAAGACGCTGCGGAAGATTAAATTGTTCACCAGGAGGGCAAAGAAATCCATTTATCTGTGGATGATTGAAATTAAGTCTATACACGACTGTACCCACAGGCATGTCTGGACCAACGGTGATGTTTAAGGGGGCCAATGGAACGTTATATACCTTCGGCAAGCCCGCCGGCAGTTGGCAACTGGTCAGAGCATGGGCATTTTGAGTAAAAAATACCAGTGCTCCGAATGCAATCATTAAATACCTAAATATTTTCATAATTTTCTCTCATAAATTCATTAGTAGTACAAATAGGGGCTTACATCTACAACGTTTTTAGATTCGCCGTGGTATGAACTTTCTTATTAATTATAGCTGATAATGTATGGGTTGTTCTATAAGCTTATATTTTTTAGCATGAACACACCATTCTTAATTTTTACAGGTGGCTTTGGTTTTAAGCTGCTATCGTTTGTAGGATTTTCTCTTTGAATGGCCAGATTTCAAATAAATTCCTACCGCCTAGCTTATGCAGGGCATTCCGTCGATGAGTATAGACAGTTTTTACCGAAATACAAAGAAGTCGGCTGATGGTTTGTGCATTCATGCCATTGATGGTTTTATGTAATATGTTTTTTTCCCTTTCAGTAAGCTCATCCCTAAAAATTTTCGTTTGCTCAATACTTTTTTGCTGAGTGTCAAATACTTTAGAAACAACAGTCATTAAATCTGATTTGGCATCTAAGAATGAATATCTGCTAAATGCCTCCTTGAACCTAACTTTCCCATTGGTAGGGATAAAGAATAACTTCCCAGGGAAATGCCCTGTGGAGATTAGAAAGGAAAGTTTCAAACTGTAATTTGAAGTGTGAAAGATAAAAATATCACCTTGTTTGAATTTATTATCAGGGGAAATTTCTAATTCATAGGATGACAGTTTTTCAACTGAGTTCTTATCGTTTTTTAGCGTATGCTTTAAACCAATAAAAAAATAATTGTTTTCGGTGATAATGTATACGTTCATAGCTATTGGTCCTTCTCGATGAGAGGCGAATTCCCTTTTTAGATATTGTTGCTTTAAATAAGCAGAATTAGCTGATGTAAATTGATTGTTGAGTGTTTTATTTTTGATGCTAACATTGTTGAAAAAATCTGTTACTACCCGCTCACCCCAGCGATTTACCGGAGGAGCAGATTATTTAATAATAGGTGATGATAAATCTTACAGTAGCATTTAGTTGTGTGAATTAATATTCACCCCGGTATACGATAGTACTTGGGCCTCAATCATGGCAAAGGTGTTCGAGGTATACGGTGATATAGCCAAAAGAATCGAGACCAGAAATCATATAACGCTCTAATAATAATTGATAGTAAAAGTCATTTTACCATCCGCCCGACCGCCAACCATCTGTGTATTGGTTTTTATGTAACGAGCGGCTAACGGGATCCTCAAGGTTGTTGTTCCATCTTTGGGCGCTATCACAGTCTGAACTTGACTAAAGTTAAAGGGGGTTGGTGTTCCTGAAGAATTACCGTACCCGATTTGAATACCTATACCTTGTGCTGCGGGATCAGCTGTCAATGAATTTACTGCCATAATACCTTGAAGAGGATCAATGACTGGATTCATTGGTGTCAACCCAATTGTCAACGCGTTAGGATCAGAGGTGCTTGTGCTGGTGGTGACCACTCCATTTCCTGACCTTCTTAACGAGGTGTTACTCATGTTATAAGTGCCATAGAAGATAGGACAGCTGTTTAATGTTACGGATGCGTCCACCCACGGTGTTGCAGAGTTGGCACCCGTAAAATCAATTGCAGAAAATCTACCTAAGTCTACATTAACATCAGGCGTTACACAGGTAGTCGATACGACATTGAGGCTCCCACTAAACTGCAGATATTGAAGCGGAAGGGGGAGTCCAGCAACACCTGCTGCGACTTTCGTTGTGACTACTGTCGGGAAATTTGCCGCATTAATAACTCCCGGGGTAACAGGTCCTGTTTTGACCAGCCAAACACGATAAGCCCCGCTATTTACAATGGGTTTTCCTGACTCAAAAAAGTCCGTCCTTTCTATGCGTGGCAATTTTTCATTGAAACCATTTGTTCCTGTGATGAAGACACCGATCCCAGGCAATCCACTCTCATATACCGTGCCGCTAAAACCACCGATCGCTACAGGAACGATTGGCAATGGCGTAGTGCTATATTGGGCATATTGTTGCAATGTTACATCTGCATCACAGGTTAATACCGACCCTATATTCTGGAAGGTGTAGTCAGCTCTATATAGTACGGTGCCGACAGGCGTGTCAGGGCCAACGGTAATATTGCCAGAAAGCGTTAAGATGCCTTGAAACGGAGCTACACCTTCAGTTGGATAACACGTTGCTGCCTCTGCATGTTGACTAAAAATAACACTACTGATGAAAATAGCACATATCGGCAGTGTAGATAACACTGAAAAAAGACTCTTCAATATGTTCAAGTTTTTTCGTTTCATTGAGTTATCTCTTATGCTGAGAAAACCTAGGTAGTGAGATAGGAAGTTGATAAATAAAATTCGTTTAGCACTTAGTGAAACGACTATTATTCCTGCTTCTTCTACATCTCCTGGTTATCTAACTAGCATCAATTATAGTGGCTCATGCCAGGTTTGTTTAACTTTCGCCTGCGGGTGTGCTCAGACCTGCGTTGGCCAGTATTTTGTTTCCCGGCACCGGAGCGTCATTCGGTGAACAAGCTGAGTTAAACTGTTGAATCTGCGATTGCTTCTGCCCTTTGGCTACCGGCATCAGGACATAGCTGACGGCGCATTGCATCTCGCTGCCTTCCCCCCATTTCACACGCAGTTGCCCCCGGTCTTCAGCCACGCGGGCATACAGTTGCCCACCCTGGCCGACGGAACCCACGCTGTTCCCCTTGCTGTCAAAGATATCGGCCCCAAACGGCACCGGCTCACCCTGGTAGGTGGCGTTGACGAGAATAGGGGTGCCATGTTTGGTGGCGTATTTCACCTTTACCACGGCACCGGAGTACGGCGCCACTTTCTGGCTGGTGTTGTCCAGCTCCACATCGGACGCGGTGCCTTTCGGATCAATGGTGATGTCGTTCATCTGGTACGGGTTCAGGTACGGCACCACCGCGTAGCCGCGTGAGTCGATCTTCACCCCGGGGTATGACGACACGCTGGCCCCTTCGGCCCCTTTGGCCTCGACCAGGGCAAAGGTGTCCGAGGTATAGGGGGTAAAGGTCACGCCGCCAGAGTGCGCAATGACCGTGCCGTTCAGGCCGGCGGACGCACTCTGGTAGCCTTTGCCGGTACTGTAGGTGCCGCTCAGTGCTGTCACCGGACTGCGGTAGTTGCCACTCAACGAGCCGCTGGTGCCCATACCCTGGTTGGCATTCATCGCCGTCACGCCGTAGCTGTACTGGTTATCCACCCCGGCGGAACCGGAGACGGTTGCCTGCTGGCCATACCGCCCGGTGCTGTCATGGGACAGGTCCATGCGCAACTGTGGCGTGTGGGTCTGGTCATTCCGACCCAGCGGCAGGCTGAAGCTCAGCAGGTAGTTGGTCTGCGAAGTCCCCAGGCTGGAGAAGGTCCGGTTGGCGCTGATCCCGTAGGACAGGCTCTTGTAACGGTTGTTGTAGCCCACCTGGTACTGCTTCTCGCTGCCGTCCTTGTTCCAGTAGTTTTGCAAGGAGCCACTGACATACAACTGTCCCCAGTTGTCGGGCAACCCCTGACCGGCGGTCAGCGTCAGGCGGTTCTTGGCCCGCCAGATCGAGTCGGGAGAAAAACCCTGCGCCACGGCGTCACGGGTTTGCATCGCCGTCATGAAATCCATGTAGCCATCGGTCGAGAAGCGGTAAGCTGCCAGCGACAGGTTACTGTTGGTTTCGCTGATCAGTTTGCTGTAGCTAACCTGATAGCTCTGGCCACTCAGGCTGTTGCCGGACTGGTGGCGGCCATTTTCATCGGTGCCGTTTTGCAGATGGGTACGTGCCTGGGTGGCATCAAACGCCAGTGCCCCAATCGGCGTGCCCACCGCCGCCCCCAGTTGCAGTGCGTAGTAATCCTGGCTGAGCTGCAGGCCGCCGTAGCCGGTGATGGCATTAGTCAGCCCAAGTTGGTAGGTCGCCTGGTACAGCGCCGGTTTTTCGCGCAGGTTGTCGCTGCGGACTTCACCCGCGGTGATAGAATAGCGCGATGCACCTGGGCGCAGTAACTGAGCCACCGACGCATAGGGCACGCTGAAAGTCTGCTCGGTGCCGTCGGATTCCCGTACGCTCACCTCCAGATCGCCACCGTAGCCGGTCGGGTAGAGATCATTGATCAGGAACTCTCCCGGGGTGACCGTGGTTTCATACAGCACCTGACCGCTCTGGCGCACGGTGACACGGGCATTGGTACGGGCAATGCCGCGGATCTCCGGCGCATAACCGCGCAGGGATTCGGGCAACATCCGCTCGTCGGTGGCCAGTTGGATACCGGTAAATGGCAGCGTATCGAAAAGCTGGCCGGTGGTGTTTGACTGCCCCATCAAGACACGGGCCTTGAGCGCGGGGATATCGCGCTGCAGGTAGGTGTTGATGTTGCTGTACTGGTTCGGCCCGTTGTCCATCCGGGTATAGGAGCCGTTATGTCGCAAATACCAGGCCCCGACGTTCAGCCCGGCATTCACCCCGGCGAACAGCGAGTTGAAGGTTTCACCGTGTGAATCGCTGGTATAGCCATTGATGTTATAGCCCAGCTGTGCGGAAGCAATACCGCTGTCCCACAGCTCCGGGCTGACAGTACCCCGGGCAGTATTCAGCATGTAGACCTGAGGAATGACGATATCTAGACGCTGTTCATTACTGTCGTAATTAATCTGAGCTTCAGGAATTTTTTGCTGAAGATCGAGACACTGCTCGCCTGCTTGTTGCTGGCTTAAAAAGTCCGAGGGTAATTTTTCGTAATTGAACGCAATACTCTTAATCAGCTCGCTGGTCAGGCAGGGGTACACGGTTTTATCCGCACGCGCCTTGAACTCGATATCGATATTGCTGACCAACTGTTCGTTGACATACACCGCCGTTTTGTAGACGCCGGGCAGGGCCGATGAGCCATTGGCAAAGCGGCTGAGGTCAACCGACTTTTCATCATCAACATTCAGGAAAGACGGATCAAACTCCAGGTTCTTTGCGATCTCTTGTGGCGCGGAGGGGGCGCTTTCCGCCTGGACGCCGCCAACAAAAAAGGTCGATAACATGGCCATCGCCAGAGGAGAAAGCCGACTCTGGAGATCTGATTGCAAAGATTTAGACATAAGAGATCCTTTCAAGAACGTATTTCCTGAATAATGGTGAAGACGATAATTAATGTGGTGGGACGTAGTAGGTGCTTATTTCACAACTGCATCGAAGGGCAGTACGGCACCGTAGTCGTTCACATAAGTTCCGCTGATTTTGCTTCCAGCCTGGCCCGGTAATTCCAGCGTCATGGTGCTTCGTGGGGCGATCATCGCACTGTCGAGTTTCTTGCCGTTGATGGACAGATTGACCAGCGAGGCATAGAACGGCGTCGGGTTGTTGGCCTGGACCTTGTTCCCCTGAGTACTCCAGGTGACCGCCTTGGCGGCATCGTTGGCATTACCTTCCAGGCCGGCCGGACGATAGAACAGCTTGATACGGGTACGGAACGCCATTTGCAGCTTGTTTTCAGCGGTTTTGGCCTGACTCTTGGCCGGCACTTCCAGCACGTTCAACCAGAACACCGACTCTTTATCCATCGGTAATGCACCGCCGGAGTAGCTGATACGCAGCGTCTGGCCCTTGCCGGCCTCGACTCGGTTCATCGGCGGGGTCAGGACGAAGGGCACCTTGATGGCTGATGGTTTGGCATTGGCATCGCCACTGTCGATCCAGCTTTGCAGCAGCACCGGTGAAGGGCCCACGTTGCTGATTTTGACGCTGACTTCCTTTGCATCCGACGGGTAAATCACGCGGGTACCGCTGATCACTACACTGGCCAGCGCATGGGTACTGAACAGCGCCAGGGCTGCCAACGTACAAATCTGGTGTGTCGTGTGTGTGAGAAACTTCATGATTAACTCCAAACGGTCAGACGAGTTGGGAGGGGGAAATCCCCCCTCCCGCAGTCCATTACTGGTACTGGATAGAATAAACAACGTTGCTCACTACGGTACCGGCTGTGGTTGGTGCTTCAGCGTAGTAACGCACGATGTATGGCAGGCTTGCACTGCCGCTGGAAATATCTTTATAAGTGGTGTTGGTTACCTGGTTCTGGTTACCCGCCTGGATCACTGCCGGAGACGCGCTTGAGCCGTCCAGCAGCTGCAGGCTGACGTTGGTAGCACCACCGGTCATGTTTTTCAGGCGGCCAGTTACCTGATCAACAGAAGAACCTGCTTCGAAGAACGCGGAAGCGGTCTGCAGGGTGCCAGAGCAGTTGTTCAGCGCCATCACGAAGCCAGTGTCACCAGCTGTGCGGGTAGCGGCCTGCAACTGGTTGGTACCTACAGTTGGCAGAGTCACGGTCGCGTCAGCAGCCTGGCCGTCAACAACAACGTCACAGGTAGTAGCGGTCAGTTCACCGTTAAAGGTGATGGTACCGGTAGAGGCTGCTTGAGCCATACCCAGAGAACCGAATGCTGCGACCAGGGATGCAACGATTGCTAACTTTTTCATATATATTCCTACTTACCTTAGTTTTGTTAAACCATTCTAATATCCATTGGAATGGCGTGGTTATATACCTATATCTAAATAGGTATGTTGATTTCGTTCTGTCATTAACAGAACAGAATTTATGTAATATGTAGTGATCCAATTTTTGAGTTATTTACGGCGTAACCCATGCCATGGATATTTTCAATAAAATCATCGGGGAGGCCGATGAACGACAGTTTCTTTCTTAATTCGTTTACCGTTTGCCACAGTCGTTGATTAGACGATGACAGGTTGAATTCGTCCCAAACGCTTTTCATAATGTCATCTTTATAGATAACAGCGCTGGTGCGATTCATTAGTAAACATGTTAACAGTCGTGATTGAGTCTCGTTTAAAGAGACCACTTTAAAAGACATGTTGTGCTCGGAAAGCTCTTCGGAGTAATGCACGAGCCTGCGAGTCGCAATGTTAAAGAGAACATTATCATTAAGCAGAAATCCATAAAGTCTATTTTCCATATACACTTGGTTCATTATTTCGCGGTTGTATCTCAAAATAACAAGCCTCCCTTGAGTCACGTATTATAGAAGCGATTATGTTCATGGCAACCTATTGGTTACGAGTAAGGTTGATGTCACTTTGATCCTCATTACAGAATTAAATTCCGCAGTAAGTGCATTACCTGGATTTTTCAACCATGCAAGTCCATCAACTCTAGCGATTGTGGTTGGTCATTACTCCGGAAATTTTATCAGTCAAAAAAACTTTATATAGTTATTTTAAAGTATAAAAATCTATTTTATGAAAAATAACTGATATATATCATAATGATAAATCCAGGCCGCTAGGGCTAGGATTTATCTGGCGCCATTGGCTAAATTTATCAACACAGTGATGATGAATTATCACTATTTGCTACAACGTGATGAATAGACTTAACTTAATCATCCCGTCCTGTTGATGGAAAAATAGTAACCGAATCGAGAGAATATTCTTAATGAAGTCATTTTAATTGTTCTTATTAAGAAAAAAGACTCTATTTTTCAATTTATTACGGTGGTTTTTTATGCGTTTTTGGGGTGTTCTTTAGATAAATTAATCTCATAAACTGATAGATAAGAAATGTGTTTTAACTGATTGAAATCAAAGTTGTTTTTTCGTCGGGAAATTCTTATGTGAAGTATTATACTTCATGGTAAGCGTATGCATTTTCTTGTGGCGATAACTTCCAGGTGATTGAAAATGAAAAATAAATATGTAATCAATGACACGGTCTTGTATACACCTGATGAGCATCGGTTAACCCCCCTTGGCAGACGGGGCAAGGAAACGATCTTGAATACCCCTGTTAACCGCTGTTTGCTGTTATTGCTGCAAAATCCTGGGGATGTCGTACGTCAAGAGACTCTTCTTGCTGAAGTTTGGGAAAAACACGGCCAATACGTCACTGTGAATACTCTTTACCAAAACATCTTGTTACTCAGAAGAGGTATGAGAGAGGCGGGAGTTATCATTTCGGCGATCAAGACTATTCCTAAAGTTGGGGTAAAGTTCACTGGCAAGATTCAGTTGCTTGAAGAAGACGAGAATACACATGCTAAGAGTGAGCCTAATATTGCCGCTGAAGAGCTTCCCGTTAACCGGGATGTGAAACCTGAAGCTACCACGATTAACAGCGACGTGCCGGTAGAAAGGGTATCTGACGATGAAAGAGTAGTGAAAAATGTAAGTCAGCGTTCCTGGATTAGTTATCTTAAAGAAAATACGGGGATCCGTTTCTTCTTGCCTGCTGCATGTTTCATAATGCTTGCCAGCCTGTTGACCATTGGTCCGGCAGAAAGCGTCCTTTTTTATGATACGCATGATAAAATTGCTGAGTTAGATCAATGCTCTGTTTATGTAGATCGGGGGGATAAGAGTATTAATCCTGATGAAATTAAACGCTTCATGGCAGACAGAAATCTGAAGTGCAACTCTGGTGAATTCTTATATATTACCCGAGCACCAAGAAGCGAGAATATCCGCTTCTTCTTTTGCAGAACGGCTTCTGATGGCGATATTGATTGTTCCACTCGCTTTACTGTTGCTTCGAATTCAATACAGTCAATGAATTCAGACCGATCAACGAGAGGGAATGCTCCAAACTCTAGGCTTACTCTTGATCATAATCCCTAAGTTTCCGTTGCAAACGAGATGGCAAAATTTGGTTAGGGGCGTCAGTGCGGCAGGGGGACGCGGGATCCGTCATCGCGGCACCAGCCAAAGGCGCGGCTTACGGCCCTGTGTGCCCCTTCAAAACATGGAGAAAATATGTTTCAGCGGCTTGAGCGTTTCAGAAGGCTGACGTTTCCAGCCTTGTTGATCACTCTTCCGGTTTTTCTTCTTGCTCCACAGCACCGTCTTTCTTCTTGCGGAACTTACCCCAGATCTTCCCTTCCTGGCCGCGCCATAGGCGTTGGATATTGTCGTGATGGCGCATTAGGATCAGGCAGGAGAGCATCGCTACCGGGAAGGTAAACTGCGGTTTGAACCACCAGACGTAGAACGGTGCAATCAGTGCGCTGACGATCGCCCCGAGCGAGGAATAGCCGCTCAGTAGCACGGTCAACAGCCAGGTGCCGGTCATCAGGCCGGTGAGATCCCAGCCGATCGGCGCAATGGCACCGAACGCCGTCGCCACGCCCTTGCCCCCACGGAAGTGGAAGAACACCGGGTAGATATGCCCAAGACAGGCGGCGATTGCCGTCAGGCCCAGATACAGCGGTGGGACGTTGAACGCATAGGCCAACCAGACTGGCAGCATCCCTTTTAGTATATCGAACACCAACACCGTAGCCGCCGCCAGGCGGCCGCCGATACGCAGGACGTTAGTCGCCCCTGGATTTCCCGATCCATGTTCACGCGGATCCGGTAGCCTGGCGATCCGGCAAACCAGGATCGCGCTGGAAATTGAGCCACACAGATACGCGAAGATAATCATGCCAAGCGCGGTAGCACTCATAACGCGGTTCCGTCTAATAATGGTCGTTTTACTCGCAACATCTATGGATAATACGCATATTCCGTCGGAAGTGGTATCCGGCAAGGCCAAAAACTGAGAATGACGTGATGGATATCGTATTTATTGAAGAGCTTACCGTGATCACCACCATTGGCGTTTATGATTGGGAACAAACCATTGCGCAAAAGCTGGTGTTCGATATCGAAATGGCGTGGGACAACCGCCAGGCGGCCGCCAGCGATGATGTGAATGATTGCCTAAGCTATGCCGATATCAGCGATGCGGTCATCCAGCATGTGCAGCCCAATCGTTTTGCGCTGGTGGAGCGTGTCGCAGAGGAGGTATCCGAAATTTTGCTACGGCGCTTTAAATCTCCCTGGGTCCGTATTAAGGTCAGCAAGCCGGGTGCAGTCGCGCACGCCAGCCGGGTTGGGGTGATCATCGAACGCGGTCAGCGCCCAGCCTGACAAGTTGTCACCAATATGCAACTAAAGACCGATATGCTGGTCTGTAACTAGAATTGTTTAAGCGGCAAGGTATTGAACACTGCCGCTTTTTTGTGCTCGTACCTTTAATAGCGTTAAATTTGAAATGGGGTAGTGGTCTGATGGCGGACATGCATTCGTTGTTTGTGGCATTCGTGCTTGGGGTAGTCGAAGGGCTGACAGAGTTCCTGCCGGTTTCTTCTACCGGGCACATGATTATCGTTGGTGAGTTACTGGGTTTTACCGGCGATAAGGCGAAAACCTTCGAAGTTATTATCCAACTGGGTTCGATCCTGGCGGTGGTAGTGGTGTTCTGGCGCCGTCTGTTTGGCCTGATCGGCATTCACTTTGGTGGCAAACCTGTTCCTCATGAAGGGCAGACGGCAGGGCAATTGAAGTTGGGCCATATCCTGCTGGCGATGATCCCGGCGGTAGCGCTGGGGTTGCTGCTCCACGATATGATCAAATCGCTATTTGAACCGAAAAACGTGATGTATGCGTTAGTGGTCGGGGGCCTGTTGCTGTTGGCCGCCGAATGGCTGAAACCGAAAAAACCAAGCGCGGTCGGGCTGGATGATATTACCTATCGGCAGGCCTTTTTGATCGGTTGCTTCCAGTGTCTGGCGCTGTGGCCTGGTTTTTCCCGTTCCGGCTCTACCATTTCGGGGGGCATGCTGGTGGGCGTGAGCCGTTTTGCGGCCTCGGAGTTCTCCTTTATTCTGGCAGTGCCAATGATGATCGGGGCCAGCGGCCTGGATCTGTACAAGAGCCTGCACTTCCTGACGCTCAGTGACCTGCCGATGTTTGCCGTCGGTTTCGCTACCGCGTTTGTGGTAGCGCTAATCGCCATCAAGACCTTCCTGCAGTTGATCAAGCGTATCTCGTTTGTGCCTTTCGCCATCTACCGTTTTATCGTCGCGGCGGCGGTCTACATGGTGTTTATTCATTAATCCTGGCACCAGCTCGAACGTTTTGTCCTCTCCAATAGTGGGCTCTTGGCCCACTATGTTCATATTACTTGTGTTGGCGCATTCGATTGGTCGCTACCAGTGGCTTCAAATTCCATCAATGAGGAAATCTATTGCCGTTTTTGCAGTAGACGGTGAATTGCATTGTTAAAACGTTCTGTACTCATCGCTGAAACAGCCGTGTTCATCATGAAAACGATTTAATGCCTCGAGAGTTCCCTTGTTTTCTTCCTGCCATTTTTTCGTTGCGTGATTATGTAGTTTGGCAGCAAAGCTGGCGTTAAGGTTAATACCCATATTGTTAATAAGTCTATTATTTACTGTCATGTATGTACTCCTGCTGTTGTCTGCACCACATCATACACATATTTAAAAAGGCGATAGCGCGAGGGGTCCCCAAATAATGGTGCTGCTTAATCTTGCTCATTTAGCACCCCTTCTCCCCACTTTTGGTCCGACCAATGCCGGAAAAATGTGAACCTCTGGCACATAAACGGCAAAAACCCAAACAGACACATTGCATGTTTTTAACAGTAAGTTAACTATCGGTTATCAATCATATGACTTCGCCCTGTTAGTACGACCCATTAAGCGGAGGAGTATGTAAATAATCGCGGGAGTTATCTACATGGAAGTCTGGCAACAAGTTTATGATCCCATTGGTAATATCTGGCTATCAAGTGCGGTCGCGGCGCTGCCCATTGCGTTTTTTTTCTTGGCGTTGATTAAACTGAAGCTCAAGGGGCATATTGCAGCAACGTTAACCGTTGGTATAGCTTTGCTGGTGGCGTTATTCCTCTACCGGATGCCCATCGATCGAGCGCTCGCTGCGGTGGTTTATGGTTTTTTCTATGGGCTGTGGCCGATAGCCTGGATCATTATTGCCGCAGTATTTGTCTACCAGATTTCGGTGAAAACCGGGCAGTTTGACATCATCCGCTCTTCCATTCTCTCTATCACCCCCGACCAACGTTTACAGATGCTGATCGTTGGCTTCTGTTTTGGTGCCTTTTTGGAAGGTGCCGCCGGGTTTGGCGCACCGGTAGCCATTACCGCCGCCTTGTTGGTTGGGCTGGGATTCAATCCGTTGTATGCCGCAGGGCTTTGCCTGATCGTCAACACTGCACCGGTGGCTTTCGGCGCTATGGGTATCCCGATTATCGTTGCGGGCCAGGTGACCGGGTTGGACAGCTTTGCAATCGGGCAGATGGTAGGGCGCCAATTGCCGTTCCTGACGATTATCGTGCTGTTCTGGATCATGGCGATTATGGACGGTTGGCGCGGCATTAAAGAAACCTGGCCTGCGGTGGTTGTGGCGGGGGGAAGCTTTGCCTTGGCGCAGTATCTCAGCTCCAACTTTCTTGGGCCAGAGTTGCCAGACATCATCTCCTCGCTGGTTTCACTGGTATGCCTGACGCTGTTTCTGCGCGTTTGGCAGCCAAAACGCCTGTTCCGCTTTGATAATGCCGAGGGGGCCGTCGCCGACCAAACGCTGGTGCAGCAGCACTATGCTTTAGGGCAGATAATTCGCGCCTGGATGCCGTTTATTTTCCTGACCGCTACGGTCACCCTGTGGAGCATCCCGCCGTTTAAAGCGCTGTTCGCGCAAGGTGGTGCGCTGTACGAGTGGGTGTTCTCTATTCCGGTGCCTTTTCTGGATAAGTTGGTGGCCAAAATGCCGCCGGTGGTGGCAAATATCACGCCTTATGTCGCCGTTTTCAAACTTGACTGGTTCTCTGCCACCGGCACCGCCATTATGGTTGCTGCGATCGTCTCTGTGATTTATTTGCGCATGAAGCCCAAAGATGCGCTCACCACGCTGGCTGAAACGCTAAAGGCGTTGATGTTGCCCATCTATTCCATTGGCATGGTGTTAGCCTTTGCCTTTATTTCCAACTATTCCGGTCTGTCGGCAACCTTGGCACTGGCATTGGCACATACCGGCAGCGCGTTCACCTTTTTCTCACCGTTCCTTGGCTGGTTGGGCGTGTTCCTGACCGGCTCAGACACTTCGTCCAATGCGTTGTTCGCCGCTCTGCAAGCCACCACCGCCCAGCAGATCGGCGTTTCGGATGTGCTGTTGGTTGCGGCTAACACCACCGGCGGAGTCACAGGCAAAATGATTTCACCACAGTCTATCGCGATTGCCTGTGCCGCCGTGGGGTTGGTGGGGAAAGAGTCTGACCTGTTCCGCTTTACGGTAAAACACAGCCTGATCTTCACCTGTATGGTGGGAGTTATTACTACGCTTCAGGCTTACTGGCTGACCTGGATGATCCCATGACGGTAAATCTTCAACCTACTGATCCACTCCGCTCGGCCGATCGTTTGGTTGAGCGTATCAAGGTGATGATCCGTGAACGCCAACTGGAAATGGGGATGCGTTTGCCCGCCGAGCGCCAGTTGGCCAACGAGTTGGGTGTCTCGCGTTCCTCTCTACGTGAGGCAATTCAAAAGCTGATTGGTGAAAAAACGCTTATCAGCCGACGTGGCGGCGGAACCTATGTCTGCGACGAGCTTTCCCCCTGGTCGGAGCAATGCATCGTGGAACCGCTGAGAACCTTGGTTGCCGACGATCCTGACTATCGCTATGACATTCTGGAAGCTCGCCATGCCATTGAGGCCAGCACCGCCTGGCACGCGGCAATGCGCGCCACCGCCGCAGACAAAGAGAAGCTACAGGCTTGCTTTGACGCCATGTTAGCGCTTCAGGAGAGCGATCATCCTGAACTTGCCGCTCAGGCGGATGTGCGCTTCCATTTGGCGATTGCCGAGGCTTCACACAACGTGGTGTTGCTGCAAACCATGCGCGGCTTTTTCGATTTAATGCGCTCCTCCGTCATGCATAGCCGCCAGCGTATGTACACCCAGCCGACGATTTTCACCCGGCTGACTGAACAGCACGAGGAACTGCTGCTGGCGATCCTGGCTGGCGATCCTGAACGGGCGGGTAAAGCGGCCAAATCTCACCTGGGATTCGTGCATTCCACCATTAAAAATCTGCATGAAGATGAGGCCAGGCAGGCGCGTATAACCCGCCTTCCTGATGACAATTCACCGTAACAAAGGGAGATCGTTTGATGATTATCTCAGCAGCCACGGATTATCGCGCTGCGGCACAACGTAAACTGCCGCCGTTTCTGTTTCACTACATTGATGGCGGCGCTTATGCCGAACACACTTTACGGCGTAACGTGGAAGATCTGGCTCAGGTCGCATTGAGGCAGCGTGTTCTTAAGAACATGTCGGCGCTCAGCCTGGAAACCAAACTGTTTAACGAAACTTTGGCCATGCCTGTTGTCCTTGGCCCGGTAGGGTTATGTGGCATGTATGCCCGCCGTGGGGAGGTGCAGGCCGCGCGCGCCGCAGAACAACAAGGCATTCCGTTTACGCTTTCCACCGTATCGGTGTGCCCAATCGAAGAGGTGGCGCCGGCCATCAAGCGGCCCATGTGGTTCCAGCTGTATGTGTTGAAGGATCGTGGATTTATGCGTAATGCCTTGGAGCGGGCGAAAGCCGCGGGCTGTACCACCTTGGTCTTCACCGTGGATATGCCGACACCAGGCGCCCGTTACCGCGATGCACATTCGGCAATGAGTGGCCCCTATGCCGCCCAGCGGCGCTATTGGCAAGCCGTTACCCATCCTGCCTGGGCGTGGGATGTTGGCCTGAATGGGCGCCCGCACGATCTGGGCAATATTTCCGCTTACCTCGGAAAGCCCACCGGATTAGCAGATTATATCGGGTGGCTGGGGGCCAACTTTGACCCTTCGATTTCATGGAGTGATTTGGAATGGATCCGTGATTTCTGGCAGGGGCCGATGGTGATAAAGGGCATTCTCGACGCCGACGATGCGCGTGATGCCGTGCGTTTTGGTGCTGACGGGATTGTGGTTTCCAACCACGGTGGTCGCCAACTGGATGGGGTACTCTCTTCTGCTCGTGCGTTGCCGATGATTGCCGATGCGGTGAAAGGGGATATCACCATCCTGGCAGACAGCGGGATACGTAGCGGATTAGACGTGGTGCGCATGATCGCGCTTGGGGCGGACAGCGTGTTGCTTGGGCGTGCTTATCTCTATGCGCTGGCGACAGCAGGCCAGGCTGGGGTGGAAAATCTGCTCGCATTGATCAAAAAAGAGATGTGTGTAGCGATGACGCTCACGGGGGCGAAAAGTGTCGCTGAAATCAGCCGTGATTCGTTGGTGCTGGAGGGGTAGGTAGGGGCGCATGCTGCGCCCGTTTTACCTAAGGCTGAGGTTCTTGCTGTTTCTTCCAGTCCGCCAACGCCTGCTGACGGCGGCGTTTGACCTCGTCGCGGATCGCCAGCCCTTGCAGGCCACTTTCCACCACCTCTTTGACCGAAACCGCGTTGGCGACCTGATAGGCCTGGCGCAGGTAATCGCCCTGCGGATAAGGGTTGTTTTCAAAACCGGTACGCCCGCGGGCATCGGCTTCGCTGGTGAGGATCATCTGCTCCAGCCGCTGCGGTTTACGCCACACGTCGATGGCATCAAACAGTTTTAACAGCGTTTCTGGCCGCAGTTTATTGGCCGTGTGGATCAGGTCGTGGTACTCCGCTACCAGCTTCGCCAGCTCACGTACTGGATTAGGAACACGCAGCCGTTGGCAAAGCTTCTCTACCAGCCTGACGCCCGCAGGGCCATGGCCATAGTGGTGTGGCCAGAGTTCTTGCGGCGTGATGCCTTTCCCGAGATCGTGGCACAGCGCGGAGAAGCGGATATCTACCTCGGGGCTGAGCTGGGTGGCAATCGCCAGCGTCATCAGCGTGTGTACGCCAGTATCAATTTCCGGGTGCCATTTCTCTGGGGCTGGCACGCCAAACAGGGCGTCGATTTCCGGGAACAACACTTTCAACGCTCCGCAGTCGCGAAGCACCTGGAAATACACCTGCGGGCTCTGGCTCTGTAATGCCTTCTCGGTCTCTTTCCACACGCGCTCCGCCGTCAGGGTGGCCAGTTCACCGCTTTCGGCCATCTGCTGCATCAGCGCGCTGGTTTCAGGGGCGACGGTAAAACCCAGGGAGGCAAAGCGGGCGGCAAAACGCGCCACGCGTAACACTCGCAGCGGATCTTCGCCAAAAGCGTCGGAGACATGGCGTAACAGGCGGGCGTCGAGATCGGCCTTGCCGTTATAGGGGTCAACCAGTACTCCATCATCACCCCGCGCCATGGCGTTGATGGTGAGATCGCGCCGCAGCAGATCCTCTTCCAGCGTCACGTCCGGGGCGGCGTAGCAGGTAAATCCGGTGTAACCCTGGCCGGATTTGCGCTCGGTGCGGGCCAGCGCATACTCCTCATGAGTTTGCGGGTTGAGGAATACCGGGAAGTCTTTACCCACCTGCTGATAGCCAAGAGCCAATAGGTCGGCAGGCGTTGCGCCGACCACCACCCAGTCGTGATCCACTACCGGTAAGTTAAGCAGGGTGTCACGGACGGCACCGCCGACCAGGTAAATTTTCACGGTTTAACTCCTATCAATAGCTCGTTTGATCAGATTACATCAATTGGGCAACGGATGCGTCAGGCAATAAAAAAGCGCCCGAAGGCGCTTAAACTGGCGGAACAGCAATCAGTTCATCCAGCGGTTATTCTTGCGGCGTGGGATCAGGTGCGGCAACAGCAGGCCGAGCAGCAAACCAACGCCGGCAACGCCGCCGCCGTACATGAACCATTGCAGAATAATGGTGCGCTGTTTGTCATCAAGTTGCAGATTCACCGCGTTCACCTTCTTCTGCGCCACAACCAGCTGATTTTTCAGATCCTGGTTTTCCTGCTGCAGGCCGCTGATGGTGCTATCGCTGGCGGCCACTTTCTGCTGCATTTCGGCGGTGCGCTGGTTCCAGCTATTATCAATATTGGCCAGCTTGTCGGTCAGGGTTTTCACCTGCTGTTCCAGCTCTGGCACCTGGGTGCGCAGGCTTGGCGTCTGGCTCAGCTGATCCAGCGGGATCCAGACGCTGCGTCCTTTGGAATCGCGGATCTGACCGTAGCTGGTGCTGTCATTGACGCTCAACAGCGTGACTTCTTCACCGGCATTCAAGGTGCCGACGATACGGTATTGGTTACCTGGGCCGCTATGGACATAAGTATTTAATTCATCGGAGATATAGCGTTTATCTTCGGCATGTGCGCCCCAAGTGATGCTAAAACTTAGCACGGCAAGGCAAATCAGGCGTAATTTCTGCATTATGTCATCGTTTCTGCGTGGATTTATGGAACGATAGTAGAGCGTTCAGTCTGACGGCGCAACGCCAAAACCGGAATGGGAACTATCTTACTATGCTAAATCCCGTCAGTTGCGCAGCATTCTATAACGTAACAGGTTTTTTCTGCAGTTGGCAGAGTCAAGTCAGGGGGAATCGCGGTAAGATACTCTCACTGTGCGTCGTCGGGCTGAGTGCGGCCGGCAGACTCCGCCGCCGTGAAGACTCACGCGAATGCCTAACCTATTGGTGTAAAAGAACTATGAGCGTTGAAATAGAACTGAAGTTTATTGTTTCCCCCGCAGCGATTGCCAGCCTACCGGAGCGGATTGCCGCCTGGCCTAATCAGCATTCTGCGCCGCAGAAGCTGACCAATATCTACTATGAAACCGCCGACAACTTCCTGCGCAACCATGATATGGGCCTGCGTATTCGCGGTTTTGACGATAGCTATGAAATGACCATCAAAACCGCCGGTTCGGTGGTGGGGGGGCTGCACCAGCGGCCGGAATTTAACGTCGCCATCGCCAAACCCGCGCTGGCGCTGAAAAAATTCCCGGCGGATATCTGGCCGGAGGGCTGCAAGCTGGCCCCGTTGCAAAAGGCGTTGCAGCCGCTGTTCCGTACTGACTTTGTGCGTGAAAAGTGGGTGGTCACTTACGGCGCAAGCGAGATTGAGATTGGCCTCGACCAGGGTGAAGTGCGCGCGGGTGACCTCGCTGAACCGTTATGCGAGCTGGAACTGGAGCTGAAAAGCGGTGAGACTGCTGATTTGCTGGCATTGGCAGCCGCATTGGCGGAACAGGGTGGTTTACGCCAGGGTAGCCTCAGTAAAGCGGCTCGGGGCTATCATCTGGCGCAGGGCAATGCCGAACGTGAGTTACGCCCATTAAGCGTGATGAAGCCTGCACCTAAGTCCACGGTAGAACAAGGCATGGTTGCCGCTTTCGAGCTGGCGCTGAGCCATTGGCAGTATCACGAAGAGCTGTGGCTGCGTGGCGACAAGCAGGCACGCCGTGCGGTAATGGAAGCCATCGGTCTGATCCGCCAGGCGCTGGTGATCTTTGGCGGCTTGGTTCCGCGCAAGGCAAGCACCGATCTGCGCGCTCGGCTGACGGCTTTGGAGCCTTTGCTGGTGGATAAAACCACCCAGCCGCAGGAGCTGTGCTACGGCACGGAGTATCTGCAATGTAAGTTGGCACTCACATCGTGGTTGATCACCGGCGCATGGCGGCCGTTTATCGATGCCAAATCGCAGGCTAAGCTGGAGGGTTCATTCAAGCGTTTTAGCGATATCATGCTGGGCCGTAGCGCCGCAGAGCTGAAAGAAGCCTTTACGCGCACCCTGAATGAAGATGAATATCAAGAGCAACTGCCACGCCTGACGCGCCAGGTGCTGGCGTTTATCCTGCTTTCTGGTGCCTATCCGGATAGCGAAACCGGGCCGTATATCGACAGTTGGCGCGAACTGCAATCAGCCATTGCCGAGCGTCGTCAGGGTTGGTACGAAGCCAGCCGCAAACAGGCATTATCCCATGCGCCATTCTGGTTAAACGGCGCGGTTCGTTAACTCCAGCGGGCCTGCCGGGCTGCAGGCCATAGAACGGGTCATTCACTATGTTGCCACTCTCTGCTGCGTTACAGCTTCAGGCACAGAACATCGTGCAGCGATTTCAGGAAACTCAGGGCGCGGAGTTGAAACTCAGCGCCGCAGAACAAAGCGTTCTGGCGTCGAGTGATTTTGTCAGCGACATGTTGCTCGGCCATCCTGAATGGTTGGTAACGTTACGCCAGCAGCCGCCGGTGGCCGATGAGTGGCAGCACTATGCCGCCTGGTTGCAGGATGAGCTTGAAGAGGTGCAGGACGAAGCGCAGCTAATGCGCGTGCTGCGCCTGTTTCGCCGTGAGAGCCTGGTGCGTATTGCCTGGGCGCAGGCTCAGCAGCTATGTACCACGCAAGAAACGCTACAACAGCTGAGTGCTCTGGCAGAAACGCTGATCGTCAGCGCTCGTGACTGGCTCTATCAAACCTGTTGCCGCGAGTGGGGCACGCCTTGCAATGCCGATGGCGTGCCGCAGCCTTTGCTGATCCTGGGGATGGGCAAACTCGGCGGTGGTGAACTGAACTTCTCCTCTGATATCGATCTGATCTTTGCCTATCCGGAAAACGGCCACACCCAAGGCGGGCGGCGTGAGCTGGATAACGCCCAATTCTTTACCCGCCTGGGGCAACGGCTGATCAAAGCGTTGGATCAGCAAACCATCGACGGCTTTGTCTACCGCGTCGATATGCGTCTGCGGCCGTTTGGCGATAGCGGCCCGCTGGTGATGAGCTTTGCCGCGCTGGAAGATTATTATCAGGAGCAGGGGCGCGATTGGGAACGCTACGCGATGGTCAAGGCGCGCCTGATGGGGGGGCATGAAGATGCCTACAGCCAGGAGCTGCGTAAGACATTGCGGCCATTCGTGTTCCGTCGCTATATCGATTTCAGCGTGATCCAGTCGCTGCGTAATATGAAGGGCATGATTGCCCGCGAAGTGCGGCGGCGGGGGCTGAAGGACAACATCAAGCTGGGTGCCGGTGGCATCCGCGAAATCGAATTTATCACCCAGGTCTTCCAACTGATCCGTGGTGGGCGTGAGCCCAGTTTGCAGGGGCGATCACTGCTGCCGACGTTGCAGGCGGTGGGTGAACTGGGGTTGTTGACCGCGCAGCAGGTCGCAGAGCTGAGTGACGGCTATCTGTTCCTGCGGCGGCTGGAGAATCTGTTGCAGGCGATTGCCGACCAGCAGACCCAGACCCTGCCGCAGGACGAGCTGGATCAGGCGCGACTGGCCTGGGGAATGGACCAGCCGGACTGGCCGTCGTTGATGATGGTGCTGGACGAGCACATGCGCCAGGTCCGTACGGTATTTGATGACCTGATCGGCGACGATAGCCCAGACGTAGGCGAAGATCCCAACTACCAGCATTACCACAGCCTGTGGCAGGATGCGTTGGATGAGAGCGAGCTAGAGCCACTGACGCCCCATCTGGACGAAGAGGCGCGGCGGCAGATGCTGCGTTCCATCGCCGACTTCCGCCACGACGTGGACAAACGCACCATTGGCCCGCGTGGCCGTGACGTGCTGGATCAACTGATGCCACGCTTGCTGGCCGAAGTGTGTTCGCGCGTGGACGCGGCCACGGCTCTGACGCGCCTGACCCAGCTGTTGCTAAGCATCGTGACCCGCACCACCTACCTCGAGCTGCTGGTGGAATACCATGCCGCTCTCAGCCACCTGATCCGCCTTTGTGCCGCATCCCCGATGGTGGCCAGCCAACTGGCGCGTTACCCACTGTTGCTCGACGAGCTGTTGGATCCGGCCACGCTGTACCAACCGGTGGCTCCGGATGCCTATCGTAGCGAACTGCGCCAATACCGCCTGCGGGTGCCGGAAGACGATGAAGAACAGCAGTTGGAAGCGTTGCGGCAGTTCAAGCAGGCACAACACTTGCGCATTGCCGCTGCGGATATCGCCGAGGTGCTGCCGGTGATGAAAGTGAGCGATCACTTAACCTATCTGGCCGAGGCGATCATTGATGCGGTGGTGCAGCAGGCGTGGAAAGACATGGTCGCGCGCTACGGTCAGCCGACTCATCTACATGAGCGGGAGGGGTTAGGGTTCGCGGTGATCGGCTACGGTAAGCTGGGAGGCTGGGAGCTGGGCTATAGCTCGGATCTAGACCTGGTGTTCCTGCTGGATTGTCCACCAGACGTCATGACGGATGGCGATCGCTGCATCGATGGCCGTCAGTTCTATCTGCGCCTGGCGCAGCGGGTGATGCATTTGTTCAGCACCCGCACCTCTTCCGGCATTCTCTATGAGGTGGATGCCCGTCTGCGTCCTTCCGGAGCTGCCGGGATGCTGGTCAGCACCGTCGAAGCCTTTGCCGATTATCAGCGTAACGAAGCCTGGACCTGGGAGCATCAGGCCCTGGTGCGGGCGCGCATCGTGTATGGCGATTCGGCGCTGCATCAGCAGTTCGATGCGATCCGCCGCGAAATTTTGTGCAAACCGCGTGAAGTGAACAAGCTGCAGCAGGAGGTGCGTGAAATGCGCGAGAAAATGCGCAACCATCTGGGCAGCAAACAGCGCGATCTGTTTGATATCAAAGCGGACGAAGGCGGGATCACCGATATCGAATTTATTGCCCAATACCTGGTCTTAGGTTATGCCGCGGGCGAACCGCGCCTGACGCGTTGGTCGGATAACGTGCGTATCTTTGAGCTGATGGCTAATTACGACATCATGCCTGAAGACGAGGCCCAGGCGTTGACCCAGGCTTATGTCACCATGCGTGATGAGATCCACCATCTGGCGTTACAGGAACACTCCAGCAAAGTCAGCAGCGAGCTGTTTGCTGCCGAGCGTGAGCAGGTGCGCGCCAGTTGGAGCAAATGGCTGGGCTGAGGGAGACGTATTGTTTGCCTAAGCATTGAGCTGGTAGGCAGTTTTTACGGGTATTGCGGGCTATTATGCTAATATCTGCCGAATTTATTTTTATGACTTGTTTGGAGTTATCGGATGAAAGTTACACTACCTGATTTTCGCCGCGCCGGTGTGTTGGTGGTTGGTGACGTCATGTTGGATCGCTATTGGTATGGGCCGACCAGCCGTATTTCACCGGAAGCGCCGGTGCCGGTGGTCAAGGTTGAAACCATCGAAGAGCGTCCCGGTGGTGCGGCTAACGTCGCGATGAACATCGCCTCGTTGGGTGCCAATTCGCGCCTGGTGGGTCTGACGGGGATCGACGACGCGGCGCGTGCGCTGAGCGCCAAGCTCAACGAAGTTAACGTGCGCTGTGACTTTGTCTCGGTCCCTACGCACCCAACTATCACCAAGCTGCGCGTACTTTCCCGTAACCAACAGCTGATCCGCCTGGACTTCGAGGAGGGTTTCTCCAACGTCGATCCGCAGCCGATCATGGAGCGTATCCAGCAGGCATTGCCGCAGATTGGCGCACTGGTACTGTCGGATTACGCCAAGGGCGCGCTGAGCAAGGTGCAAGGCATGATCGCATTGGCGCGTGCGGCGAAGGTTCCGGTACTGATCGACCCGAAAGGCACCGATTTTGAACGTTACCGTGGCGCTACGCTGCTGACCCCAAACCTGTCCGAATTTGAAGCCGTGGTCGGTCATTGTCAAAGTGAAGAAGAGCTGGTGACGCGTGGGATGAAGCTGGTAGCGGACTTTGAACTGTCTGCACTGCTGATCACCCGTTCCGAGCAGGGGATGACGTTGCTGCAACCGGGCCGTGAGCCGTTGCATCTGCCAACCCAGGCGCAGGAAGTGTTCGACGTGACCGGTGCTGGTGATACGGTGATCGGTGTGCTGGCCACCGCCCTGGCGGCGGGTAATACTCTGGAAGAGTCCTGCTTCTTGGCTAACGCCGCCGCCGGTGTGGTGGTGGGTAAGTTGGGCACCTCGACCGTCTCGCCAGTCGAGCTGGAAAACGCCATTCGTGGCCGCGCCGAAACCGGCTTTGGTGTAATGACAGAAGCCGAGCTGAAAAAAGCGGTAGCGCAGGCGCGCCAACGCGGCGAGAAAGTGGTGATGACCAACGGCATCTTCGACATTCTGCACGCAGGCCATGTCTCGTACCTGGCGAATGCGCGCAAATTGGGCGATCGCCTGATCGTGGCGGTGAACAGCGATGCGTCAACCAAACGCCTGAAAGGGGAAACCCGCCCGGTTAACCTGTTGGAAAACCGTATGGTGGTGTTGGGCGCGCTGGGAGCCGTGGATTGGGTAGTGCCGTTTGAAGAAGATACGCCGCAACGCCTGATCGCCGAAGTTCTGCCAGATCTACTGGTGAAGGGCGGTGACTACCAGCCGCATGAGATTGCTGGCAGTGCTGAAGTCTGGGCCAACGGTGGCGATGTGCGGGTACTGAACTTTGAAGATGGGTTATCCACCACCAACATCATCAAGGCCATCAAGGATGGGCGCGGTTAATATTTTTTGACTGTAGGGGCGCTGAGCACTGCGCCCGAAAAAGACGACGGGTAAACAGGGTGGTTTGCAGTGAGTGGACTTAAGCAGGAGCTGAGTTTAGCGCAGGGCGTTGGGCTATTGTCCACTTCACTGCTGGGTACCGGGGTCTTTGCCGTTCCGGCATTGGCGGCGCAGGTGGCGGGTGGCGACAGCCTGTGGGCCTGGCCAATACTGATTGTGCTGGTATTCCCGATCGCCATCGCTTTTGCGGCGTTGGGCCGCCATTTCCCCAGTGCCGGTGGTGCCGCGCATTTTGTCGGTCTGGCTTTTGGGCCACGCATGGCAAAGGTAACCGCTTGGCTGTTCCTCTCTGTGATCCCCGTTGGCTTGCCTGCCGCATTACAAATCGCCGCAGGATTCTGGCAGGCCACCTTTGGTTGGGATGCCAACGGCCTGTTGCTGGTGCAAATTGTCACGCTAGTGGTGATTTGGCTGCTTGGCACACGCAGCGCCGGTTCCAGTGCCAATATTCAGACCTTGATTGCCCTTCTGGTGATAGCTCTGGTGGGGGCTATCTGGTGGCAAGGCGGCATTACCCCATCCCAAATCCCATGGCCTGCGGTCAGCGATATTTCTCCTCCTAATATGTTCCACGCGTTGGCGGTGATGTTCTGGTGCTTTGTCGGGCTGGAGGCTTTTGCTCATCTGGCGACCGAGTTTCGCCATCCAGAGCGGGACTTTCCGCGCGCGTTAATGCTCGGGCTGTTGGTGGCGGGGGCGGTCTATTGGGGCTGTACCGTAGCGGTGCTGCACTTCCATGCTTACGGCGAACATCAGGCGGCGGCCGCTTCGTTGCCGGGGATCGTGGTGCAACTGTTTGGCGAACATGCGCTGTGGATCGCCTGCATCATCGGCTATCTGGCCTGTTTTGCCAGCGTGAATATCTACACCCAGAGCTTTGCCCGCCTGGTCTGGTCACAGGCCCAGGAAAAGCCTGCTAGCGGCTTAGCCAAACTCTCTGCGGGTCAGGTGCCGGTCAATGCATTGAGCGCAGTGGTAGGTTGCTGCCTGCTGTTCACTTTGCTGATCTATACCCTGAAGCTGCCGCTGGATACGTTGCTGGTGTATGCCAATGGTATTTTTGTGCTGATTTATCTGCTGTGTATGTTGGCGGGTTGGCGGATCTTACAGGGGCGTTCGCGGCTGATGGCGATCGTCGGCTCCGCGCTGTGCTTATTACTGTTGGTGATTATCGGCTGGAAAAGTCTGTATGCGTTGGCGATGTTGGTGCTGATTTGGCTGGTGCTGCCGCGTAAAACGCCGGCGGTGGTCTCCAAGCAATAAGGGCGCATTGATGCGCCCCTTACAATAACTTATTCGTCTGCTGGCTTGGCTACCGGTGCGGTATCCAGCTTGCCTTCCAATTCAGTCAGGCGCTGTTCCAGCAATGCCAGCTTCTCGCGGGTGCGCAGCAGGACTTGAGTCTGCACGTCAAATTCTTCGCGGTTAACCAGATCCAGACGGGTCAACTGCGCTTGCAGTACCTGGCGGATTTTTTTCTCAACGTCTTCCCCGAATTCACGTACGCCTTTAGGCATCGACTCTTGGACCTGGCGTGCGATCTGTTCAATTTTTTTCGGGTCAATCATGGCGTTTCCCTTTCTGATATTTGGTGGCAGGATTTAGGCTGTGTCCCTCAATTGCACGTGAGCGCCGCTGGAGGTCATTTGGACGCGTAGCAAGGCACGAGCCGTGCAGTTTGGTGGGCCCAAATAAGCGGGGAGAAACGCAGATACGCGTTCAAATGGCCCCAGCCCGAAGGGTCGCGCCCCAAAAGCCCGTACTCTGCGTTGTCGGGTTTGAACTTAGACCCACTAGGCCCTGCACCCTTCGCCTTGATTACGGGCTTTTGTGTCTGCGACGGCGCCACGGTCAATTGAGGGACACAGCCTTAGTGTAATGCGAGTTGCTCGCCGGATAAACCATTACCGTGTTTGCTGCGCGATCCCTCATTACGCGACCGGATGGCTTGAAACGCTAAAGCGATGGGGTTATAGTCGAGATGCTTATTCTCAGGGCGGGGTGCAAGTCCCCACCGGCGGTAAATCACCATTCACGGTGAAAGCCCGCGAGCGCTCAGCCTATCTCTCAGGAGTGGGTTAGAGGTCAGCAGATCCGGTGTAATTCCGGGGCCGACGGTTATAGTCCGGATGGGAGAGAGTAACGACACCTGTCGGGCGTATGCCCCGCTTGCGTTATTTTTTTGGCTATTGGCATAGCCACTCCTCAAGATCGCCCTGGTTCTGGTAATCCATAATTTTAATGAGGTTTTTTACCATGAATCAGACTCTACTTTCAGATTTCGGCACGCCGGAAGAACGCGTTGAACGCGCTCTTGATGCACTGCGCAACGGGCGCGGTGTGATGGTGCTTGATGATGAAAACCGTGAAAACGAAGGTGACATGATCTTCGCCGCAGAAACCATGACCGTTGAACAGATGGCGCTGACCATTCGCCACGGTAGCGGCATTGTTTGCCTGTGTATCACTGAAGATCGTCGCCAGCAGCTTGAGCTGCCGATGATGGTCACCAACAACTCCAGCCAGTTCCAGACTGCCTTTACCGTGACGATTGAAGCGGCGCAGGGCGTGACCACTGGCGTATCGGCTAGCGATCGCCTGACGACCATCCGTGCGGCCATTGCAGACGGTGCCAAGCCGAGCGATTTGAACCGCCCAGGCCACGTGTTCCCGCTGCGTGCTCAGCCTGGTGGCGTATTGAACCGCCGTGGCCACACCGAAGCGACCATCGATCTGGTCTCAATGGCCGGTTTCAAACCCGCTGGCGTGCTGTGCGAGCTGACTAACGATGACGGCAGCATGGCGCATGCGCCAGAAGTGATCACCTTTGCCAAGCAGCATGACATGGTGGTGCTGACTATCGAAGATCTGGTGGCCTATCGCCAGTCGCACGAAAAGAAAGCCAGCTGAGTCGCTGACTGAAATAAATATCCTCCGGCATAGCCGGAGGTTTTTCATATGCGCCTATAAGGCTCTCTTGCCAGCCGCGCCCTAACAGGCGCATTGCGATCTGACATTTGCATTTATGGGTTACTTACGGCCCGTAAACGGGCTACCTGGATACGGGATCGACAACTGCTCACCCATCTTATCCTCTTCCAACTGGTGCTTTATGTATTCTTGTATCCTGGCTGTGTTTTTCCCCACCGTATCAACGTAATACCCTCGGCACCAGAACTCCCTGTTACGGTATTTGAACTTCAAATCGCCAAACTGCTCATAAAGCATCAGGCTGCTCTTTCCCTTCAAGTATCCCATAAAGCCCGATACACTCATTTTGGGCGGGATTTCCAGAAGCATATGGATGTGATCCACACAGCATTCTGCTTCCAGAATATTCACGTTTTTCCATTCGCACAGCTTTCTTAAGATACTCCCTATCGCTTTGCGCTTTTCCCCGTAGAACACCTTTCTTCGGTACTTCGGCGCAAAAACTATGTGATATTTACAGTTCCATCGCGTGTGCGCTAAGCTCTTTTCGTCCCCCATAGGGACCCCCTTTTGATTTCTTGTTGAACGTTTGCAGTTGCCAGACCGCAAACTGTTTTAACAAATCAAAAGGGGTTTTTATAACTGGCTCAAAGCTGAAAGCTTTACGGAACCTCCAGCCTAGCTGGAGGTTTTCTGTGTACAATGAAAAAGCCGCTGATGAAGCGGCTTTTTTGTGCTTAAAATTCTTTATCCGATGCCGCCGCTTTGCAACAGCGTCAGGCTAAATCCCATCACCGCCATGCCGCACAGCACGCCATAGCTTGGATTATTATGTGGATCGATCTCTTTGGCCAACGGCATTAATTCATCTACCGACAGCGCCACCATAATCCCGGCCACCGCAGCCATAATCGACGCCATCACCACCGGTGAAACCATCGGGCCGAGCATCAGGAAGGCCAGTACGCCCCCCAGAATTTCTGCCATGCCGGAAATACCAGACCACAGCAGCGCCTTGGTTTTGGAGCCGGTTGCCGCATACACCGGCCCGGCGACCGCCAATCCTTCTGGAATATTGTGGATGGCGACCGCGAGCGCAATGCCCATCCCCAGTTCCAGATCGGCGCTGGCGGTGACAAAGGTAGCAATCCCTTCCGGGAAGTTGTGCAGGCTGATGCCGAGCGTCAGCAGCATTGCGGTGCGTTTCAGGTTATGGGGCTTGATGGGCTTTTGCACCAGATCTTGCGGATGCTGGTGTGGCAGCATGCGATCCAGCGCAAAGTAACCTAACAGCCCGAGCATAAACATGCCGTAGCCAAGCATGGGCGACATGCCGACGGTGTGCAGCGCAGCGGGCAGCATTTCCATCAATGAAATTAACAGCATAATCCCTGCGGCAAAGCCGAGCGCAAACGCCAGCAGGCGGTTGGAGGGCTTCTGGCCAATAATGCCGAGCAGGGCACCGACAAAGGTTGCGCCCCCGGCTAACAAGGTCAGGATCAGCGGTACAGACATGCATTCTCCTTGTATGCTAATGAAAATATACCCATTTCCGATACTAACAGAGCCAAAGCATAAATCGAGTGGATTTGGCTGATGGTTTCAATCGCTCCAGCCATTCAAATTTCTTGAAGATCACCATCAGGGTTATCCGGCTGCCTTGGTAGGACAAACAGCGTAATGTAGTCAGCAGAACGATTTTCACGCTAACCAAGGATTTTTTATGACCACCTCTCGTATGCCTGCACTCTTTCTTGGCCACGGAAGCCCGATGAACGTGCTGGAAGATAACCGCTATACCCAGGCCTGGCGTGCGTTGGGTGAGCAATTGCCACGGCCAAAGGCGATCGTTGCTGTGTCTGCCCACTGGTACACTCGTGGGACGGCAGTGACGGCGATGGAACATCCAAAAACCATTCACGACTTTGGCGGCTTCCCGCAGGCGCTGTTTGATACGCAGTACCCGGCACCGGGTTCACCGGAGCTGGCGGCAGAGCTGCAAAGCCTGTTGGCCCCGGCGCAGGTGATGGCCGATACCAGTGAGTGGGGGTTGGATCACGGTAGCTGGGGCGTGCTGATCAAGATGTATCCGCAAGCCGATATCCCGGTGGTGCAGCTGAGCATCGATGGGACTCAGCCAGCGGAATACCATTTTGAGCTGGGCCGTAAGCTGGCGGCGCTGCGCGATCGGGGGATCATGATCGTGGCCAGCGGCAACGTAGTGCATAACCTGCGCATGGTGAAATGGCAGGGTGACACCAGCCCGTATCCTTGGGCGGAGTCATTCAACCAGTACGTACGTGATAACCTGGACTATCAGGGCGAACATCACCCGTTGGTGAATTTTATGCAGCATGAAGGCGCAGCGTTGTCGAACCCGACGCCAGAGCATTATCTGCCGTTGCTGTATGTATTGGGCGGCTGGGATGGTAAAGAGCCGATTTCGGTGCCAATCGATGGGATTGAAATGGCCGCGTTGAGTATGCTTTCGGTGCAGGTTGGTTGAATAAAAAAGGCGCGAAAAATTCGCGCCTCTACGATCGAATAGGTTCGATCCTACGGATTAACCAAGAATAATATGCGGATAGAAGCGCGACAGATCCTGGGTGATCAACTCGCGATCTTCACGCAGGCCAATACCGCAAGGCTGATCGTTGACCAGCCAGCTGCCGATCAGCGTATAGCTGCCTTCAAACTGTGGCAACGGATGGAACTGCTGCACAATCATGCCTTCTTCGCCATATGGCCCATCTACGCGCGCCACTTCCTGACCGTTCTGGACGATCTGGATGTTGGCACCCTCGCGTGAGAACAGCGGCTTGGTGACGTAATGATCCATCTGCGGGTGATCGTCCTCGGCAAAGTAGGCTGGCAGCAGGTTTGGATGATCCGGGAACATTTCCCACAACAGCGGCAGCAGAGCCTTGTTGGAGATAATGCTCTTCCAGGCTGGTTCCAGCCAGCGTACGCCAGCGTCTTCCAGCTTGGTGGAGAACATCTCGCGCAGCATAAATTCCCACGGATAGAGCTTGAACAGGTTACCGATCACCTGATTTTGCAGATCGGTGAACTGGCCTTTCTCGCCCAGCCCAATCTCTTCCATATACAGGAATTCGGTCGGCAGGCCCGCTTCCAGCGCGCAATCTTGCAGATATTGCACCGTACCGCGATCTTCCTCGCTGTCTTGGCAGCAGGCCAGATGCAGCAGGCCAAAGCCGTGGTTGGCTTGCAGATCGGCGAAACGCTCAATCAGTTTTTCTTGCAGGCTGTTGTACTGGTCCGCGGCGGGATCCAGCTTGCCGGCGTTGATCTGATCTTCCAGCCACAGCCATTGGAAGAACGCGGCCTCATACAGTGAGGTTGGCGTATCGGCGTTATTTTCCAACAGTTTGGGCGGGTTGATGCCGTCATAGGCCAGATCGAGGCGTGAATACAGCGAAGGCTGATTAGTGCGCCAGGAGCTGCGAACAAATTCCCAGGTGTGCTTGGGGATGCAGAATTTGGTCATCAGTTGATCGCTGTTGACCACCTTATCTACCACCTTCAGGCACATCTGGTGCAGCTCGGCGGTGGCATCTTCAATTTCTTCGATCTGCGCTAACGTGAATTGGTAATAGGCATCTTCGCACCAGTAGGGTTCGCCGTACATGGTGTGAAAGGCGAAACCAAATTCGGTGGCTTTTTCGCGCCAGTCTGGGCGCTCGCTAATCGCAACGCGTTTCATGTCTTAACCGCCCATGCTGCGTGAGCTGCTGGAGGTGGCGCTGCTGCGCTGCATGCTGGTCTGTTTGGCCACGGATTCACCGAAGCCACCACGGGTAACGGTATTGGTCACCGCTGGTTTAGGTGCCATGGCGGTTTTAGGTACCGTCATGGAGCGGCCGCCTGCGGTTGCCGGGCCATAGCTTTTACCACTTGCGTCAACAAACTTGCCGTTTGCCGGGCTGGCGGCGTTTTTAGAGGTAAACAGCGGCTGTTGAGCGTAGCCCCCGCCACCCATCATACGGCCCATCATGTAGCCCGCCATCAGCGGCATCCACATGCTGCCGCTGCTTTGTGATTCTGCGGCCATGCCAGCCTGTGCTGGAGCCTGAGTACATTGCGCTTCACCGAATTCGGCGACGCAGTCTTCACGAGTGGCGTATTTAGGCGCGGTTTTTTCCGCTTCCTTCAGCGCGTTGTTATACGCGGTGGTGCACTGCTCGCTCATCGACGGGTTGGAGGTTGAACAATCGTCGGCATTTTTATACAGGGAAACCGTCTCATCCGCCTGTTCGCAGCCGGCCAGCATAAACACTGCGCTGATCGCCAAAGCTACGGGAGCAACACGGTAGCTGCGCCAGGATTTGCGGAAGGTGTCTTTGTTGATGTTTTTGGTCCGTTTCATCGATATCTATCCCATCATGCGGGCTGTATTCGCCCTTGCCCAGTAGTGGTCGATAGGATAGGGGAAAGATGCTCAAAATTAAAGCTGAAACACCCGCAGGATCCACTCTTTACGCACTTATACGTTACGGTGTGCGCCAGTTCGCTTTACGGAGCATAACTGCAGCAAAAGCGTTACATAATGGAACGTTTTGTCCGAAGCTACGTTCCATTATGTAACGTTTTTTTCCTTACTCGCCAAGCAGTCGGCAGGTCGTATAGTCAGCAACAGAATAATACGTCGATATCATCCTCTGAAATCTGAACGTTACTGGGTTAACGTCCCTACAAGGAGTCAGTTATGTTGAGAATCATTCAATCCCCAAGCAAATACATCCAAGGTGCCAATGCGTCGGCCTCCGTGGGCGAATATGCCAAAGCCCTTGCCGATCATTACTTCGTGATCGCCGACGATTTCGTGATGAAACTGACAGGCGATACTGTGATGGGCAGCCTGCATCAGCACGGAGTGAAGTATCACGCTGGTACGTTTAATGGCGAATGCTGCCGCAAGGAAATTGACCGCCTTGGTCAGGAACTGAAAAGCCACGGCTGCAAAGGCGTGATCGGTATCGGTGGTGGTAAAACGCTGGATACCGCCAAGGCGATCGCCTATTACCAGCATGTGCCGGTGGTGTTGATGCCGACCATTGCTTCGACGGATGCGCCTACCAGCGCGTTGTCGGTGATCTACAGCGAAAGCGGTGAGTTCGAAGAATACCTGATCTATCCGGCCAACCCGAACATGGTGGTGATGGACAGCGCCATTATAGCCAAAGCACCGGTACGCCTGCTGGTGGCGGGCATGGGTGACGCGCTCTCCACCTATTTTGAAGCTCAGGCCTGTTTCGATGCCCAGGCCACCAGCATGGCGGGCGGCAAGTCTACGCTGGCGGCGCTCAATCTGGCACGTCTATGCTATGAAACGCTATTGGCTGAAGGGGTTAAGGCCAAGCTGGCGGCGGAGTCTGGTGTGGTTACCGAAGCGGTGGAGCGCATCATTGAAGCTAACACCTATTTGAGCGGTATCGGTTTTGAAAGCAGCGGCCTGGCGGCGGCGCACGCCATACACAACGGTTTTACCGTGCTGGAAGAGTGCCATCATCTGTATCACGGGGAAAAAGTGGCGTTCGGCACCCTGTCTCAACTGGTGCTGCAAAACAGCCCAATGGCGCAGATTGAAACGGTGTTGAACTTCTGCCAGCAGGTCGGGCTGCCGATTACCCTGGCCCAAATGGGCATCACCGGTGAACTGACAGAAAAAATCGGCAAGGTGGCAGAGGCCAGCTGTGCCAAGGGTGAAACCATCCACAACATGCCGTTTAGCGTGACGCCGGAAAGCGTACAGGCGGCCATCCTGACGGCGGATAAACTGGGCAGCGCCTGGTTGCAACGCGTATAAATCATCGGGCGCGGTTAACGCGCCCACTGTTCCCTACAGAGGAATTAACCGTGAAAAAGCTAATCAATCAGGTCGATTCGGTACTTAACGAACAGTTACTCGGCATGGCTGCCGCTCACCCGGAGCTGCGGGTGCATCAGGATCCGGTGTTTGTGACCCGCACGGCGGGGCCGATCCCAGACAAAGTGGCGATCCTGTCAGGCGGTGGTAGCGGCCATGAGCCGATGCACTGTGGTTTCGTGGGCGAGGGAATGCTGGATGGTGCCTGCCCAGGGGAGATTTTCACCTCGCCGACGCCGGATAAAATGTACGACTGCGGCCAGGCCATCGACGGCGGTGCCGGGGTATTGCTGATTATCAAGAACTACACCGGTGACATCCTCAACTTTGAAACGGCGACCGAATTGCTGCATGACAGCGGCGTGCCAGTGGCAACGGTGCTGGTGGATGATGACGTGGCGGTGAAAGACAGCCTGTTTACCGCGGGCCGACGTGGGGTTGCCAACACGGTGCTGATGGAAAAACTGCTCGGCGCGGCAGCAGTACGGGGCTTTGATCTGGACGCTCTGGTCACGCTGGGGCACAAAATCAACAACCAAGGCCACTCGCTAGGGATTGCTCTGGGCGCTTGCACCGTGCCTGCGGCAGGTAAACCGTCGTTTACTTTGGCGGATAACGAGATGGAGTTCGGCGTTGGCATCCACGGCGAACCGGGGATCGAACGGCGGACGTTTACCACCCTCGATCAAACGGTAGATGACATGTTCCATATCCTGATCGATAACGGCGATTACCAGCGATCGATCCGCGTTTGGGATCGTCAGCAGGGGGAATGGCGTGAGGAGATCCAGGGCAAGCGAGCTTTGGCGCAGGGCGATAGGGTGATTGCGCTGGTTAATAACCTTGGGGCGACGCCGCTTTCCGAACTGTATGGGGTTTACCACCGTTTGGCGCAGCGTTGCGCCGCAGCCGGGATCGTGATCGAGCGTAACCTGGTGGGATCATACTGCACCGCATTGGATATGCAGGGGGTTTCCATCACCTTGCTGCAAGTGGATGACGAGTTGTTATCGCTGTGGGATGCGCCGGTGAACACGCCAGCGCTGCGTTGGGGCTGAGGAGGGATCATGACATTAAGCAAACAGCAGGTCGTTGAGTGGTTGATGCGTTGTGGTGAGGTCTTTACCCGCGAACGCGATTTCTTGACTCAGTTGGATAGCGATATTGGCGATGGCGACCACGGCCTGAATATGAACCGTGGCTTTAGCAAGGTGGTAGAAAAGCTGCCCTCGGTAGCGGACAAGGACATCGGATTTATTCTCAAGAACACCGGTATGACGCTACTTTCCAGCGTTGGTGGTGCCAGTGGTCCGCTGTTTGGCACCTTCTTCATCCGTGCGGCTCAGGCGGCCAATGCCAAGCAAAGCCTGGATCTGGTGGAATTGAAGCAGGTGATCCAGGAAGGCGCGGAAGGCGTAGCGATGCGCGGCAAGGCAGAACTGGGCGATAAAACCATGTGTGATGTCTGGGGGCCGGTCGTTGCAAGCCTGGGCGAGTCGCTACATCAGCAGCTCAGCGTGACCCAAGCGCTACAACAGGCCGCCGTGCGGGCGGAGCAGGCCGCACAGGCCACCATCGTCATGCAGGCCCGTAAAGGGCGCGCCAGCTATTTGGGCGAACGCAGCATCGGCCACCAGGATCCGGGCGCAACCTCCGTCATGCTGATGATACAAACGCTGGCCCAAGTGGTCGAGGAGGCAGGATGATCAACATCGTTGTGGTTTCGCACAGTGCACAACTGGCGCAGGGTGTTGAGCAACTCGCCCGCCAGATGATGCGCGGCGAGGGGTGCAAACTGGTGCTGGCGGCGGGGGTCGATGATGAGCTCCACCCGATCGGCACCGATGCGGTGAAAGTGATGGAAGCGATCGAATCCGTGGCGGACGGAGCGGGGATCGTGGTGCTGATGGATCTCGGTAGCGCATTATTGAGTGCGGAAACCGCGCTTGAGCTGCTCGACCCAGAGGTGGCGGCCAAGGTGGTGCTGTGTGCGGCACCGTTGGTGGAAGGCACGCTGGCCGCGGTCGTAGCGGCTAACGCGGGCGGTAGCCTGGAGCAGGTACTGGCAGAGGCGCAAGGAGCCTTGCAGGTCAAGCAGGCACAGCTTGGTGAGGAGATACCCGCCAGCAAGCCACTGAATTTACCGCTGAGCCAGGGGAAAAGCCTGAGTTGGACGGTACAGAATCCGCACGGGTTGCACGCTCGCCCGGCGGCGCGTCTGGCAGAGGCTCTGGCTCCTTTTGCAGCGGAACTGGTGCTGGAAAAGCATGGCCAATGTGCCAATCCGCGCAGCCTGAATCAGCTTGCTTTGTTGCAGGTTCGCCACGGTGACACTATCCGCCTGATTGCCGATGGTGCGCAGGCCGATGAGGCCCTGGCAGCTTTCAAGGCGTTGGCAGAACAGCACTTTGGCGAAACCGTATCTGAGCAGCAATTGCCTTCACTGCACGGTATCCCCGTGGAGGAAAGCGTCAGCAGTGGTCCGATATTCCAGGTGTCGAGCTTCTGGCCGAAAACGGAAGAGCGCCAGCTAGGGGCCGATGACGTGCTCAATGAACAGCAGCGCCTGCGTATCGCATTGCAGCAGACGTTAGACGATCTGAACAAGCTGGCGGATCGCACAGGCAATCTGATCGGTAAACCGCAGGCGGCGATCTTCGGGGCGCACAGCATGTTGCTAGACGATCCCGACCTGCAACAGGCCGCCTTTACCCGTATCGCACAACAGCAATGCAGCGCGGAACAGGCGTGGCGGCAGGAACTGGAGCAGATTGCCGCCGATTATCGGGCGCTGGATGATGAGTATTTGCAGGCGCGGGAACTGGACGTACGTGACATGCTGCGCCGTACGCTGAGCCATCTGGCACGGCAGCCTATCCCGGCGATCGTGCTCAATGAGCCAGCGATCCTGGTGATGGATGAGCTGATGCCTTCCGACGTCGTGATGCTCGATCGGCGCATGGTACTCGGTATTTGCCTGAGCGGCGGCAATGCCTTGTCACACACCGCGATCCTGGCCAAAGCGATGGGGATCCCGATGGTGGTCGGCATGAGCGAATGTATGAGCAAGACCCGCAGCGGTCAGAAAGCGATGCTGGATGCGGCGCGCGGCACCTTACAACTCAGCCATTAACCCCGCAGCTTGAACTGGCTGATATCGATATTCATCTGTTTGACTTTACGCCACAGCGTGGTGCGGCTGATACCCAGCAGCTGCGCCATCTCGTTAAGCTGCCCGTGGCTGACGTTGGCCACGCGGATAATCGCCTGCACCTCCATTTCCGCCAGCGTCAGCAGCGGCATGGCTGGTTGAGTGTCGCTTTCCACTAGCGGCTGATGACTGAGCAAGTGAGAGGGCAGATCGGCCAGTTGAATATGATGGCCGTGGCAAATCATCGCGGCGCGCTCTATCACTCCTTTCAGTTCCAGATCGTTACCCGGCCACAGGTACAGGCCAAGCTGGGTCATTACCTCGTCGTCTACCCGGAAGCGGCACTGGAAGTGTTGCTCCAGAGCGCGCAGATGGTGCTGAACCAGCAAAGGGATGTCACTGAGGCGCTGGCGTAGCGGCGGAATTTGGATCTCGAAGGCCTGCAGGCTATAGAACAACTGGCGACGAAAACGATTCTGTTGCACCAGCAGTGCCAGGTTGGCGGCGCTGGTAGCGATCACCCGCACGTTCACCGGGATCACGCGGCTGGAATTCATACGCATTACCACGCCGGTTTTTAGCACCTGCAACAGGGCGGACTGCATGGCCAGCGGCAGGTATTCGACCTGTTCAAGATGCAGCGTACCGCCGTTGGCCAGTTCGAACTTGCTGAGCTGGCCCGCCTGTTCTTCGTTGGCATCACTGCCGAGTAACTCCTTCAACCCTTGTGCCTCGGGCAGCAACTGGCAGTTCAAGGCGATATAAGGCCCGGCGGCACGTTCGCTGGCATTGTGGATGGCCTGGCTGAGCAGCTCTTTCCCCACCCCTTCTTCACCGCACAGCAAAATCGGGTGATGGCCCTTCGCCGCCTGCTGGCCATAGCGGATCAGGCGACGCATTTCCTGGGTGCCTGAAGGCATCTGTTCGAAGGTGTGGCTGACCCGGCCGATCTGGCTACTGACGTATTGATGCAGCCTTTCCAAGGGATGCAGCAAGGCGATGAAGCTACAGTGCTCACCGTCCAATATCGGTTTGAGGGTGAGCAGCGCGGCGATAAACTGGCCCTGGCTTTCAAAGGTGACTTCCACATGCTGTAACGGCTGGCGTTGGCTGATGGCGCGGTTAAGCAAGGCCGGTAACGTCAGCAACTGTGCCAGTGGTTTGCCTTGGCTCTGCTGTTCATGAAGCTTGAGCATAGTGGCGGCGCGCGGGTTGATATATTGCAGATAACCCCGGTGATCCCAGGCCATAACGCCGTCGTCTACGCTGTCCAGTAGCCCGTTGAGCTGATTGAGATGGCGATTGGATTCGGCCAGCAAGCCGTCGGCGTTCAGGGCATTGCCGATCTCTCGGGCGATCGCCAGGATCAGGGAAAGATCGCCCGCATTGCAATCGGCCAACTGGCAACCCAAAGCCAACATACCACGCTGGCGGCCGCTATTGTCATGTACCGGTGCGGCGCAGAATGACCAGCCATGCAGCGCCTGGCGCACGTGTTCATCGCTATGGATCTGTACCGGATGGCCCTCGGATGCGGCCAGGGAAGGGGCATTGGTGCCGATATCGCCTTCTGCCCAATAAGCACCGGGCGCAAAACCCAGTTCGAGCAGCTGTTCGCCGGTCGCCTTGTCGCCGCATTGCCACAGCGTGCAGCCGCTTTCGTCGAGGATCAGCAACACGCATTGGCGCTGCTCCATATATTCCCAGGCATCTTCCAACGCCGCCTGGCCGAGCGTAATGAAATCATCCTTACGCCGGCAGATAGAGTCGAAGGTAGTGCCCAGGGCGCGATGTGGGGCTTTCCACACGGCGGGTTGCATCAGATGGCTGCAGCGTAGCCAGGAGGCATAAATGGCCGGGGAGGGGCGCAGCTGTGGCGGTAACGCGCCTTCGGTGATCAACCGTTGCCAGAGTGAAGCGTTGTCCATCAGATCCCGTTCAGCAGATAAACCCCAATAGGGAGCCAATCATAACATTAACCTGTTTAGAGAGGCTGTGAGGTGAGGGGCAGATGCGGGATTATTGGATAAAAAAACGGAGCGCGGCAAATGCCGGGCCCCGCTATTCGGTAGCTCAAAGCTGGAGCAGGTTATCTGCTAGCCGTTGGCCGAGTGGTGCTGGAACCGTCAACATAGGCATCTTGCGCCGCTGTTGGGGGGGCTACCACATCTGGCGCGGTGGAGATTGGCTTGCCTAGTGTTCCGTTAAGCATCATCAGATCGTTTTCGTTCAGCGTGCCGAGCGCCGATTTGATGTTCAGCTGGTTGATCAGGTAAGAATAACGCGCATTGGAAAGCTGTTGCTTGGCGTTATACAGCGTGGTTGTCGCATCCAACACGTCAACGATGGTACGGGTACCCACTTCGTAACCGGCTTCGGTCGCATCCAGAGAACTCTGGGCAGAAACCACCGCTTGTTTATAAGCGCTGATGCTGCTGATGGACGCAGAAACGTTGTTGAAGGAGGAACGCACGGTTTGCACCACGCTGCGGTGGGCGCTTTCCAACTGCTCACTGGCTCCGACGAAGTTGTACTGCGCCTGTTCTACCCGCGAGTTGGTTACGCCGCCGTTGTACAGCGGCACGCTAACGCTGATGCCGACCTGGTTCTGGCCATTAATCGAGTCGTTGCCACTGGTCCCTGTGTTAGCTCTGGAACCGCTGTATTTGGAATTGGTGATCCCGGTAGAAGCATTTAAATCAACCGTTGGCATATAGCCGGTTTGTGCCGATTTGATCTGCTCACGGGCCAGATCCTGGTTCAGGCGGGCAGACAGCAGGCTCAGGTTGCGGCTTTCCGCTTCTTTCAACAGGCTGTTGACGGCATCCGGGCGCTTGGTGCTGAACTTGTTGGTATCCAGCGAGGCCAGTTCCGGGTAGAAGGTGCCGGTAATTTGGCGTAACGATTCTACCGCGTTATCCAGGTTGTTACGGGCAGTCACTTCGTTGGCCAATACGGTATCGTAGTTGGCACGGGCGTTCTGCACGTCGGTAATGGCAACCAGGCCCACGTTAAAACGTTGGGTGGTCTGATCCAGGGTACGGTAGACCGCTTGTTTATTCGCCTGGGTATAGGACAGGGCGTCGATCGCCTGCAGTACGTTGAAATAGGCGGTGGCCGTATCCAGGATCAATTTCTGGGATGACGTCTGGAAAGTGACATCGGTAATACCGGCGGTCTTTTCCTGCAGCGTCAGCGCGCGCCATTTGGACATATCAAAGATAGTCTGGGTCAGCGCGAGCGAGCCTTGGGTGGTATTGCTGTTAAGCCCATTGGCATCGCGGAAGCCGTTGTTATAGGTATAACCAGCAGATAAGCCAAGCTGCGGCAGCAACGGGCTGCGTGCTTCGTTGATTTTTTCAAACGCCGCATCACGATCGGCAGCGGTTTTACGCAGATCCGGGTTACTTTCCCTGGCCTGTTTGTAAACCTGCAACAGGTTCTCTGCCTGGCTCATGGTGCTGAAGCCAGCGAGGCTCAGACCAATAAGAAGGGGGAGCAGTTTCTTCATTTGCATTCCTTGTTGTGCAGCAATATTGCTATGTTAGCGCTGACGATAGACGAATAGTTGCCAATTCTAGCAGAGTCTGCCGAGCGCTGAGGGTGGCTTAATGTGCCATCTCACAGAACTTTTACCTTGGTGTACGCTACGTTTACTGACACTGGGCTATTTGCATCGGCGCTACCTGATATCATGGTTCACAATCTAACACAAAGCGGGTGAAGATAATCCCGCCGTTTCTGTCATCAAATCCCTTTATTTTGCCGGCATAATCACACAGGAGAATTCGTAGATGAACCGCTCGCAACCTTCACCCGTTACTTTCGACAAAAATGATGTAGAAATTATTGCACGAGAGACGCGATACCGTGGTTTTTTTTCACTCGACTTATATCGCTTTCGCCATCGTCTGTTCAACGGTGAGATGAGCGGTGAGGTCACTCGCGAGGTTTTTGAGCGCGGTCATGCGGCGGTGTTGCTACCCTATGATCCCATCAGGGACGAAGTGGTGCTGGTTGAACAACTGCGGATCCCGGCCATCGATAGCTCAGCTTCCCCTTGGCTGCTGGAAATGGTTGCGGGTATGATCGAAACGGGAGAAAGCGTTGAGGACGTGTGCCGCCGCGAAGCATTGGAAGAGGCTGGCGTGGTGGTCGGGCGCTGCAAGCCGGTGCTGAGCTATCTGGCCAGCCCTGGTGGCACCAGCGAACGTCTGTCTATTATGGTCGGTGAGGTTGACGCCCTGACGGCCGAAGGGATCCACGGATTGCCCGAAGAGCATGAAGATATCCGTGTCCACGTGGTCAGCCGCGAACAGGCTTACCGCTGGGTTGAAGAAGGCGCGATTGATAATGCCGCATCAGTGATTGCATTGCAGTGGCTGGCGTTGCACCATGAATCGCTTAAAGCAGAATGGGCCAACTAAATGCAAAAGCGCTATACCCCTGACTTCCCCGAAATGATGAGATTGTGTGAAACCAACTTCGCGCAATTGCGGCGTTTGATGCCGCGCAACGACGAAGTTGATGAAACCGTCACTTATCAGGTGAATGGCGCCCATTATCGTCTGACTATTGTTGAATCTACCCGTTACACCACGCTGGTGCAGATTGAGCAGACTGCGCCTGCGGTCAGCTACTGGAGCCTGCCTGCGATGACGGTACGGCTGTACCACGACGCGATGGTTGCGGAAGTGTGTTCCAGTCAGCAGATCTATCGGTTTAAAGCGCGTTATGATTATCCGAACAAAAAGTTGCATCAACGCGACGAAAAGCATCAAATTAACCAGTTTCTTGCTGATTGGTTGCGCTACTGTTTAGCGCATGGAGCAATGGCGGTTCCGGCTTGTTAGGTCGACGGAGATAACAAAGGACACCATTTGGAAAGCCTGTTTAGACTGCCCGTGGCGAGTGGGGCCAAGGTCAGGATCTTACAAATAACAGATACCCACCTGTTTGCTGGCAAGAGTGAGACCTTGCTCGGCATCAATACCTATGCCAGCTATCACGCGGTGCTGGATGCGGTGATCGCGCAGCAGCGTGAGTGCGACCTGATCGTGGCAACTGGCGATCTGGCGCAGGATCACTCCCAGGCGGCATACCGGCACTTTGCCGATGGCATCACCCGTTTACCCGCGCCCTGTGTCTGGCTGCCGGGGAACCACGATTTTCAGCCTGCGATGGTAGATGCGCTGGCCGCAGCCGGTATCTCACCTTCCAAGCAGGTGCTGCTGGGGGACAACTGGCAGGTGTTATTGCTGGATAGCCAGGTGTTTGGCGTGCCGCACGGCGAGCTGAGTGAATACCAGCTGGAGTGGATGGAACGTTGTCTGGAAGCTCATCCAGAGCGCTACACGCTGCTGTTACTGCATCACCATCCGTTGCCTTCCGGCTGCACCTGGCTGGATCAACACAGTCTGCGTAACCCGCATACGCTGGCGGCCGTGCTGTGGCGCTATCCGAAAGTGAATACCCTGCTGTGCGGGCATATCCACCAGGAATTGGATCTGGGCTGGCACGGGCGTCGGCTGTTGGCTACGCCGTCCACCTGCGTACAATTCAAGCCGCACTGCACCAATTTTACCATCGACGACGTTTCCCCAGGTTGGCGCTATCTTGACCTGTTGCCGGATGGCCGGGTGGAAACCCAGGTATTCCGGCTGGAAAACGATGACTTCCGCCCCGACATGGATTCGGACGGCTACTGATGCCTTCAACCTTACTTTACCTGCACGGTTTCAACAGCTCGCCGCTTTCGGCCAAGGCCACGGCTTTCAAAGCCTGGCTGGCGGAACATCATCCCCATATCGACATGCTGGTACCGCAGTTGCCGCCTTACCCGGCGGAGGCGGCGGAAATGCTGGAAGATTTGGTGATGGCGCGGGCAGGCCAGACGATGGGCGTGGTAGGCTCCTCGTTGGGCGGTTATTATGCCACCTGGTTATCGCAGTGTTTTGCGTTGCCAGCGGTAGTGGTAAACCCTGCGGTGAAGCCGTATGAGCTGCTGATCGACTATCTGGGAAGCAACGAGAACCCCTACACCGGGCAGCAATATGTGTTAGAGTCACGCCACGTTTATGATCTGAAAGTGATGCAGGTCGATCCCTTGGAGTCGCCGGATTTAATCTGGTTGCTACAGCAAACGGGCGATGAAATTCTCGATTACGGTCAGGCAGTGGCTTATTACACCGCCTGCCGGCAAACGGTGGAGTCGGGCGGAAACCACGCTTTCGTCGGTTTCGAGCACTACTTCCCCCAGATTGTGGATTTTTTAGGGCTATGACGCCGCAGCAACTTCAGCTATCACAGATATACTGAACAGGCAGCGGGCGATTTCGGCACCTTCCCTCAACCACGAAAAAATAATCAACGATGACTCAATCCAGCTATAACGCTGATGCCATTGAAGTACTCAGCGGTCTAGAACCAGTGCGCCGTCGTCCCGGTATGTATACCGACACGACGCGTCCGAACCACCTCGGTCAAGAGGTGATAGATAACAGCGTCGATGAAGCGTTGGCGGGCCATGCCAAGCGTATCGACGTGATCCTGCACGCCGATCAGTCGCTGGAAGTGATCGACGACGGCCGCGGTATGCCAGTGGATATCCACCCTGAAGAAGGCGTACCGGCGGTTGAGTTGATCATGTGTCGTCTGCACGCGGGCGGTAAATTCTCCAACAAGAACTACCAGTTCTCCGGCGGCCTGCACGGCGTGGGGATTTCGGTGGTTAACGCCCTGTCCAAACGGGTGGAAGTCAACGTCAAGCGCGACGGTAACGTCTATAGCATCGCTTTTGAGAACGGCGACAAGGTGCAGGATTTGGCGGTGACCGGTAGCTGCGGCAAACGCAACACCGGCACCAGCATTCATTTCTGGCCTGACGAGCAGTTCTTCGACAGCCCGCGCTTCTCGGTTTCCCGCCTGTCGCACCTGCTGAAAGCCAAAGCGGTGCTGTGCCCCGGCGTTGAAATCTACTTTATTGACAAGCTGAACAATACCGAGCAGCGCTGGTGCTATCAGGACGGCCTGACCGACTACCTGATGGAAGCGGTGAACGGCCTGATCACTCTGCCGGAAAAGGCGTTTGTCGGCAATTTTGCCGGTGATACCGAAGCGGTGGACTGGGCGCTGCTGTGGCTGCCGGAGGGCGGGGAACTGCTGACGGAGAGCTACGTCAACCTGATCCCCACCATGCAGGGCGGCACGCACGTCAACGGCCTGCGCCAAGGGCTGCTGGATGCGATGCGCGAGTTCTGTGAATTCCGCAATATCCTGCCGCGCGGCGTGAAGCTGTCTGCGGAAGATATCTGGGATCGCTGTGCCTACGTGCTGTCGGTGAAAATGCAGGATCCGCAATTCGCGGGCCAGACCAAAGAGCGGCTCTCTTCTCGCCAGTGCGCGGCGTTTGTTTCCGGCGTGGTGAAAGATGCCTTCAGCCTGTGGCTGAATCAGAACGTCCAGGCGGCCGAGCAACTGGCCGAACTGGCGATCTCCAGCGCTCAACGTCGCCTGCGTGCGGCGAAGAAGGTGGTACGTAAGAAGCTGACCAGCGGGCCTGCGTTACCGGGTAAGCTGGCGGACTGCACCTCGCAGGATCTGAGCATGACCGAGCTGTTCCTGGTGGAAGGGGACTCGGCGGGCGGCTCGGCCAAGCAGGCGCGCGATCGCGAATATCAGGCGATCATGCCGCTGAAGGGCAAGATCCTCAACACCTGGGAAGTTTCCTCAGACGAAGTGTTGGCTTCGCAGGAAGTGCATGATATCTCGGTAGCGATCGGCATCGATCCCGACAGCGAAGATCTCAGCCAACTGCGCTACGGCAAAATCTGTATCCTGGCGGATGCGGACTCCGACGGCCTGCACATCGCCACGCTGCTGTGTGCGCTGTTTGTTCGCCACTTCCGTTCGTTGGTGAAAGGCGGCCATGTGCACGTTGCGATGCCACCGCTATACCGTATCGACCTGGGTAAAGAAGTCTATTACGCCCTCGACGAGGAAGAGAAAGCCGGCGTGCTGGAGCAGTTGAAGCGTAAGAAGGGCAAGCCGAACGTACAGCGCTTTAAAGGGCTGGGTGAGATGAACCCGCTGCAACTGCGTGAAACGACGCTCGATCCAAACACTCGCCGTCTGGTGCAATTGACCATCGATGACGAGAATACCGATCAGACCATGGCCATTATGGACATGCTGTTGGCGAAGAAGCGTTCGGAAGACCGCCGCAACTGGCTGCAAGACAAGGGCGATACCGCCGAGCTTTCCGTCTGATGCCTGTGGGGCCGCAACTGCGGCCCCACGTTTTTACATTGTGCCATCCCTGGCGCACTGCGTGCTGCGCCCGATAACCCAGGGCGGAATGCATGAAAATCACCCTCGAAGAACTCTTGGCTTATACCTCCGTGATCGACAGCGGTTCGATTACCGCCGCCGCCGAGCAGCTTGGCCAAACCACCTCTGGCATCAGCCGGGCGCTGAGCCGTCTGGAAAAAAAACTCGATACCACGTTACTGCGCCGCACCACACGTCGTCTGGAATTGACCGAAGAGGGGCAGAGCTTTTTGGCCCATGCGCGGGAAATTATCAACTCTGTGGAACATGCCGAAGAGCAGATGGCGCTGCGTCGTCTGAACCCGGCGGGCAGGCTGCGGGTTAACGCTGCCGCGCCCTTTATGGAGCATGTGATCGTGCCGCTGGTCGCCGGTTTCCGCCAACGTTTCCCACAGATTGAGCTGGAGCTGAACACTGATAACCTGATTATCGATCTGTTGGAGAAGCGCACCGATATCGCCATTCGTATTGGTGCATTGCGAGACTCCACTATCCACGCGCGCCTGCTGGGGGCCAGCCGGTTACGTATTCTTGCCAGCCCGGACTATATTGCCCGCTTTGGAGCACCGCAGAGTGTCGAAGAGCTTAACCACCATAGCCTGCTGGGCTTTACGCAGCCCGAGTCGCTCAATCTGTGGCCGCTGCGCCATCGGCAGGCGGAGCGCTTTGCCATTACCCCGACGCTATCGGCCTCCAGCGGCGAAACGCTGCGGCAACTGGCGCTACGCGGGGAAGGGATTGCCCAATTGGCCGATTTTATGACGCGGGAAGATCAGCGGGAAGGGCGTCTGGTTCAGCTGCTGGCGGTCGAAACGTTGGATGTCCGCCAGCCGATTAACGCGGTGTATTATCGCAATGCCCAGTTGGCCGCACGGATCACCTGTTTTCTGGACTATGTCAGCGCGCATATCACCGATGCACAGATGTGAGTCAGGCGTTATCCAGCACGTAAATGGTTGTGTCCAGCACGCTGTCCTTGATGGTTTCACGGTGCTTGAGCATGTGATCCATCTGCAGGTGCTGTTCCAGATGCGCCTGGCTCTGCCACTTCTCAAGCATAAAGATGGAATCCGGCGAAAGCTTCTGCCACGGTGCCTGGGTGTCGGCGTCGATCATTGGCTGATAGCCGCCACAGCCTTCTTCCGCCAACACCGCTGGCAACAGCTTTTCAATCGCTTGTAATACGCTTTCACGATGACCCGGTCTGGTTCTGATTTCTGCAATTACGGTGATCATAATGGCCTCACTGGCTAACGGTATGATTTATAAAACCCATCACAGTTAAGCAAACACTTCGCCCAGATGTGCGCGCAAACGTGCGATATCGCTGGCGATATCCGGTTGTTTAATCACATCGTTACAGATAAAGGTCGGCAGTGCTTCCATTCCAAGGAATTGGTTGGCTTTGTGGAAGTGTAGATAAACGCCGTCTACGCCTACGCCGTGGAAGAACTGCTCGGGATCGGTAAAGGCTTCGAGCGGGGCATTCCAGGTCAGGCTCAGCATGTAGGTCTTGCCTTGGATCAGCCCGCCGGAACCGTATTTTTTGCTGGCATCGGAACGGGTGCGGCCATCGCTGGCATACAGGCTGCCGTGGCCAGCGGTGAACACTTCGTCGAGGTATTTTTTCAGGATCCAGGGCTCGCCCATCCACCAGCCTGGCATCTGGTAAATCACCGTATCGGCCCACAGGTATTTCTGCACTTCGGCTTCGATATCATAGCCGTCATCGACTACGGTGACCTGCACATCGTGCTTGGCATCGCGCAGGAAACTTTCCGCTACGTCGCTCAGGGTCTGGTTCAGCTCACCGTTGGAGTGGCCGAATTGCTTCTTGGCGTTAATAATCAGGATATTGCTCATGGGTGCTGGGTTCCTGTCAGAATGTAGAATGTAATGGCCGTAAGGCATATCGTTGAAACGGAGTGTAATCCTTCTTGCAGCAGGGAAAAATGCGATCTAGCGCACAACAGTGTTGACTGTGAGTCAAGAAAGGCGGCCACTGATGGCAAAATTTCGCATAAACCGGGGAGATCGCTAGCATCAATGGCCGATCCACGCAGCATCTGTGACAGCCACCCCGCAGATGAGTTACTATCGCGGGCAGAATCGACCCTTTGTCGTCTGAGGATATCTGAGTAATGAGCGAACTGACTCATGACGGTGTTGAGCGTCTACCGCTGCACACATTCACTGAAAACGCCTATCTGAACTATTCCATGTACGTCATCATGGATCGGGCGCTGCCGTATATCGGCGATGGTTTAAAGCCGGTACAGCGCCGCATTATCTATGCCATGTCGGAGCTGGGGCTTAGCAACAACGCCAAATTCAAAAAATCTGCCCGTACCGTCGGTGACGTATTGGGTAAATATCATCCGCATGGCGATAGCGCCTGTTATGAAGCTATGGTGCTGATGGCGCAACCCTTCTCTTACCGCTACCCGCTGGTAGATGGCCAAGGGAACTGGGGGGCACCGGATGACCCTAAATCTTTCGCCGCGATGCGTTATACCGAATCGCGCCTGTCGAAATACGCCGAAGTGCTGCTGGGCGAGCTGGGCCAGGGCACCACGGATTGGGTGCCCAACTTCGACGGCACCATGCAAGAACCGAAGATGCTGCCTGCACGCCTGCCGAACATCCTGCTCAACGGGACAACCGGTATCGCGGTAGGGATGGCAACGGATATTCCACCGCATAACGTGCGTGAAATTGCCGCCGCGGCAGTAGCCCTGATCGACAAACCAGGCTCATCGCTCGACGATTTGCTGGAGTTTGTGCAGGGGCCGGACTTCCCGACGGAAGCGGAAATTATTACCCCGCGTGAAGAGATCCGCAAAATTTACCAGAATGGCCGTGGCTCGGTACGCATGCGTGCCATCTGGAAGAAAGAAGACGGCAGCGCGGTGATCACCGCCTTGCCGCACCAGGTTTCCGGTGCCAAAGTGCTGGAGCAAATCGCCAGTCAGATGCGTGCTAAAAAGCTGCCGATGGTGGAAGACCTGCGCGATGAGTCCGACCACGAGAACCCGACCCGTCTGGTGATCGTACCGCGCTCGAACCGTATCGATCTGGAACAGGTGATGAACCATCTGTTTGCGACCACCGATCTGGAACGCAGCTACCGCATCAACATGAACATGATCGGTCTGGACAACCGCCCGCAGGTCAAAGGGCTGGTGGAGATCCTTGCCGAATGGCTGGTTTTCCGCCGGGATACGGTGCGCCGCCGCCTGAATTATCGCCTGGAAAAAGTGCTCAAACGGCTGCACATTCTGGAAGGTTTGCTGGTTGCGTTCCTCAATATCGACGAAGTGATCCACATCATTCGCAGCGAAGATGAGCCGAAGCCGGTGTTGATGCAGCGGTTTGGCCTCTCCGATACCCAGGCCGAAGCGATCCTCGAGCTGAAGCTGCGCCATTTGGCCAAGCTGGAAGAAGTGAAGATCCGTGGCGAGCAGGATGAGCTGGCAAAAGAGCGCGATCATCTGCAGGCGCTGCTGGCTTCCGAGCGCAAGCTGAACAACCTGATCAAGAAAGAGATCCAGGCCGATGCGCAGGCTTATGGCGACGATCGTCGTTCGCCGTTGACCGAACGTGAAGAAGCCAAGGCCATGAGCGAGCACGATTTTGTGCCTTCCGAGCCGGTGACGATTGTGCTGTCGCAAATGGGCTGGGTGCGTAGCGCCAAGGGCCACGATATCGATCCGAGCGGCCTGAGCTACAAGGCCGGAGATAGCTTCCTTGCCGCCGCGCGCGGTAAGACTAACCAGCCGGTGGTGTTCATCGACTCAACTGGCCGCAGCTATGCGCTCGATCCGCTGACGTTGCCTTCGGCACGTGGCCAGGGTGAACCGTTAACCGGTAAGCTGACGCCACCGCCAGGTGCCACCATCGAGCAGGTGCTGATGGCTGCGGACGATCAGAAACTGCTGATGGCTTCCGATGCTGGCTACGGCTTCGTGTGTACCTTTAACGATCTGGTTGCACGTAACCGCGCCGGTAAGGTGATGATCACCCTGCCGGACAACGCCAAGGCACTGCCGCCGATGGAAATTCACGGCAGCGACGATATGCTGCTGTCTATCAGCACCGCTGGCCGCATGCTGATGTTCCCGGTCGCCGATCTGCCACAGCTGTCGAAGGGCAAGGGCAACAAGATTATCTCGATACCGTCGGCGCAGGCTGCCAGTGGGGAAGATAAACTGGCCTGGCTGTTCGTACTGCCGCCGCAGACCTCGATCACCCTGCACGTAGGCAAGCGCAAGCTGAAACTGCGCCCGGAAGATCTGCAGAAATTCCGCGCCGAGCGTGGCCGTAAGGGCACGTTGTTGCCACGTGGCCTGCAGCGTATCGATCGGGTTGAGGTGGATATGCCAGAGCGCGAATCGTTGGGTGATAGCGAAGAGTAAAGCGGTGATATACCCTGCTTGGGCGCAATAAACTGCGCCCAAGCGATCGCAGGTATTCTTACGTAGGGGCGCTGCATGCTGCGCCCGTACCCGTTCAGGGCTTTTTTATCCTGATCTTTTTTTTTAAGTGAGTTAATTTTTCCGGCTATAAATTTATTGTGCCGATCGCTGGCTGGCGGGAAAATAGAGAACTTAGAAGCGCCGCGCGTTCTTCAGCCTGCGCTCCTCATACAAAAAGAAATCTTCCCTGCCGTTCGGCGGCCGGGTTGGCAGTGTGCTAATGAGGTTGTTATGTTATTGATATTACGTGCGATCATTGTCACGGTCTATTGCCTGTTGGTGAGTTTTTTCGGTTCGCTTTACTGCTTGTTCAGCCCGCGTAACCCCCGCCATGTAGCGACCTTTGGCCATCTGTTCGGCCGCCTGTCGACAGTGTTCGGCATCAAGGTTGAACTCCGTAAGCCTACTGGCGCGGACAACAACGGCAAATGTATTTACATTGCCAACCATCAGAACAACTACGACATGGTGACGGTTTCTAATGCGGTACAGCCACGCACCGTGACCGTGGGCAAAAAAAGCCTGGTGTGGATCCCGTTTTTCGGCCAGCTTTACTGGTTGACCGGTAACCTGCTGATCGACCGGGATAACCGCGCTAAAGCCCATGGCACCATTGCTCAGGTAGTAGATGCCTTCAAGAAACAGGACATCTCGATCTGGATGTTCCCGGAAGGAACCCGCAGCCGTGGCCGTGGTTTACTGCCGTTTAAAACCGGTGCGTTCCACGCGGCGATCGCTGCCGGTGTGCCGATTGTGCCGATCTGTGTTTCTTCTACCGACAAGATCAAGCTGAACCGTTGGAACAACGGCCATGTGATTGTGGAGATGCTGGAACCTGTCGATACCAGTCATTACAGTAAAGAACAGGTGCGTGAGCTGGCGGCCCATTGCCGCGAGCTGATGAAGGCGAAGATTGACCAGTTGGATGCGGAAGTCGCCAAGCTAGACGCCGCCAAAAAATAATAGAACGCAGTTAGCTATTTTCATACGGCCTCATGCCGTTTATGCCCCGCTTTAGCGGGGCTTTGCACACGGTTCAGCTTTGTTTTCATGGAGAAGATATGTCACTCAGTCGACGTCAGTTTATTCAGGCATCGGGCTTGGCGCTATGCGCAGGAACCGTGCCGCTGAGGGCCGAAGCGAGCGGGATGCCAACTCCGTTACCGATCCCGCCACTGCTGGAATCCCGCCGTGGCCAGCCGCTGTTTTTAACCCTGCAACGTGCCCATTGGGCCTTTATGGACAACCGTAAAGCATCCGTCTGGGGCGTCAACGGCATGTATCTGGGGCCGACGGTGCGGGTCTACAACGGCGACGATGTCAAACTGATCTACAGCAACCGCCTGCCCGAGCCGGTATCGATGACCATCAGCGGGTTGCAGGTGCCAGGTACCCTGATGGGCGGTGCGCCGCGCATGATGTCGCCCAACGTTGACTGGTCGCCGGTGATCCCTATTCGTCAGGCGGCGGCCACCTGCTGGTATCACGCCAACACGCCGAACCGTATGGCACCACACGTTTACAACGGCCTGGCTGGCCTATGGCTGGTCGAGGATGAAATCAGTAAGAACCTGCCGCTGCCGAACCATTACGGCGTCGATGATTTCCCGCTGATCATTCAGGACAAGCGCCTGGATAACTTCGGTACGCCGGAATACGATCCTCCGGCGCAGGGGGGCTTTATTGGCGATACGCTGTTGGTCAACGGCGTGCAGAACCCGTTTATCGAAGTCTCACGTGGCTGGGTTCGCCTGCGCCTGCTGAACGCCTCGAACTCACGGCGCTATTCGTTGCAGTTGAGCGACGGGCGGCCGATCAACGTGATCGCCAGCGATCAGGGATTCTTGCCTGCACCGGTTGCGGTACAACAACTTTCTCTGGCTCCAGGTGAGCGCCGCGAAGTGCTGATCGACATGTCGCAGGGGGCCGAAGTGACCCTCACCGCCGGTGAAGCAGCAGGGATCATGGATCGTTTGCGCGGTCTGTTTGAACCTTCCAGCATGCTGGTTTCCACCCAGGTACTGACGTTGAAACCGACGGGCCTGTTGCCGTTGGTCACCGACAATCTGCCAATGCGCCTGCTGGCGGATCAACTGCTGGATGGTAACGTCAGCCGCTCGCGTGAATTCCGTCTGGGAGACAAGATGGCTGGCATCAACGGGGCCATCTGGGATATGAACCGCATCGACGTACAAACGATGCAGGGCACCTGGGAGCGTTGGACCATTCATGCCGATACGCCGCAGGCGTTCCACATTCAGGGCGTGCAGTTCCTGGTGAAACGCGTCAATGGCGCGCAGCCGATGGCGGAAGATCGCGGCTGGAAGGATACCGTCTGGGTCGACGGTGACGTGGAGCTGCTGGTGTACTTCAACCAGGTTTCCTCGGAGCACTTCCCGTTCCTGTTCTACAGCCAGACGTTGGAAATGGCCGATCGCGGTTCGACCGGCCAGTTTGTGGTCCAGGCTTCCGCTTAAACAGCCCCGGGCGTTCGCAGCATTTTCAGGAACGCCTTCACCACCGGTGTGGCACTTTCGGCGTGGTAGATCGCATACAGATCCGCCGAAGGGGCCGCCTGCAACGGGCAGAAACGCACGCCGGGCCACGGTATGCGCCCGTAGCTATCCGGCAGTAACGTAATGCCAAAGCCTTCCGCCACCAGCGCCATCAAGGTTTGCGGTTCATTGACCTGATGGACGATGTCTGGCGCAAAGCCATGTTGCAGACACAGGTTGTGCAGATACAGCCCCAGGCTGGCCTCGTTGGGCGGCAGCACGATAAATTTGTCATGCTTCAGGGCGGGGAGTTGGATTTCCTCCCCCGTTGCCAGTGGATGCCCCTCCGGCAGCACCACCGAGATCTTCTCCCGCGCCAATAATTGACAGGCCAGCCCCGGCAGGGCCTGTTGTTTTGCCTCACGCCAGACCCCGATATCGATATGTCGCTTCTGCAATGAGACGATCTGCTGGCTAGGCGTTTGCTCATTTAACGTCCAGGTGACCTTCTCTTCCTGCCCGGTAAAGCGTTTCAGTGCCGGGATCAAACCGCCCCAGACCGAAGTGCCTACCATGCCAATCACCATATGGCCGGCCTCGCCACGGCCCAGTTGCTGTACCTGATTGAGTGCATTGCCCGCCTGATCCAGCAACGTTTCGACGTTATGGAACAGCGTGCGTCCAGCCTGCGTCAGCGCCATGGAGCGGGTGGTGCGTTTGAACAGTTCCACCCCCAACTGGTTTTCCAGCTCTTTGATATGTTTGCTGAGCGGCGGTTGGGACATGTTCAGCCGCTGTGCGGCCTGGGTAAAGTTCATCTCCTCTGCCACTACGCGGAAATAGTGCAGCAGGCGAAAGTTGATCCGGCTAGGGTCGGGTAGTGGCTTTTTCATGGTTGTTCGGGCCTCCCGATGCGGGGTATTTATAGGTAAACGGAATAAATCAGCGGGCAACAATGTATTGGTCGTCACCCGCTGTCGCTCTCTACTATGGGAATTAAATTATCCCCCTACAGAAGAGAATACTATGTTTAATCAAGACGATGCTTTTTCTTGTGCCGATGTGCTGCGGACCAGACTACCAGGCTTTCAACCCCGCGCCGCACTGATTCTGGGATCGGGACTGGGGGCGCTGGCAGACGTAATGACCGACGCCGTAACCATCGACTATACCGAATTACCAGGTTTCCCGGTGAGCGGCGTAGTGGGCCACGCAGGGCAATTGGTGGCGGGCTGGCTGGAAGGCGTGCCGGTACTGTGCATGAAAGGGCGCGGGCATTTCTATGAGGGCCGTGGCATGCAGGTGATGACCACTGCCGTGCGCACCTTCAAACTGCTGGGCTGCGAATTCCTGTTGGCGACCAATGCTGCTGGCTCACTGCGTAAATCGGTCGCCCCGGGTAGCCTGGTGGCGCTGACCGACCACATCAACTTTATGCCGGAATCCCCGCTGGTGGGGGCCAACGACGAGCGTTTTGGCCCACGCTTCTTCAGCCTGGCTAACGCCTACGATCGTGACCTGCGTGCGCAGCTGGCGGCGGTAGCGGCCAAGGCCGGTATCCCACTGGCTGAAGGGGTGTTTGCCGCCTACACCGGCCCGAACTTTGAAACCCCGGCCGAGATCCGCATGATGCAGACGCTGGGCTGCGACGTGGTGGGGATGTCGATCGTGCCAGAAGTGCTTTCGGCCCGGCACTGCGGCCTGAAGGTGCTGGTGGTCTCGGCGATGACCAACTATGCCGAAGGGTTATCCGATACGCCGCTTTCCCATGAGCAGACGCTGAGCTGCGCTGCGCTGGCGGCAGACGACTTTATGCGCCTGATCCGTGAGTTCTTCAAAACGCTGTAATTCTTATTTCCATCCGACTACCCCGCGGCAAGCCCTACCTTGCCGCGTAAATCACAACAATAGGTGATGGTAATGGCAATAAAAACACGATTGAAGGTGATGATTTTTCTCCAGTTCTTTATCTGGGGCGCCTGGTTGGTGACGTTGGGATCCTACATGATCAACACCCTGCACTTCAGCGGGGCGCAGGTAGGCATGGTGTACAGTTCGAAAGGGATCGCTGCGCTGATCATGCCAAGCCTGGCAGGGATCATTGCCGATCGCTGGATCAAGGCCAACCGTCTGTATGGCCTTTGTCATCTGCTGGGGGCGGTGGCGTTGTACTACGCCGCACAGGTCGATCAGCCGATGGTGATGTTCTGGGTCATGCTGTTCAACGCGATGGTCTATATGCCCACCATGGCGCTTTCCAACGCCATTTCTTACTTCTGTCTGGAAAAGCACGGTTTTGATACGGTCAAGGATTTCCCGCCGGTGCGGGTTTATGGCACCGTGGGCTTTATTCTGGCGATGTGGTTGATCAGCTTTAGCCGCATTGAATTGAGCAATATGCAACTGTATCTGGCTTCCGCGGTGTCGCTGCTATTGGCCGTCTACTCCCTGACGCTGCCAAATTGCCCGACCAACAAGGTGAAACGCTCGCAAAGTTGGGTCAGTATGTTGGGGCTGGATGCGTTCGTGCTGTTCAAGCAAAAGCGCATGGCGGTGTTCTTCCTGTTTGCCATGTTGCTGGGGGCGGCGCTGCAAATCACCAATACCTTCGGCAACCCGTTCCTGCACGATTTCTCTCTTAACCCGCTGTATCAGGACAGCCTCAGCGTGCGCTATCCTTCGGTGCTGCTCTCCCTGTCGCAAATCTCTGAGGTGTTTTTCATCCTCACCATCCCGTTCTTCCTGCGTAGATACGGCATCAAGCAGGTGATGCTGATCAGCATGGCGGCCTGGACGCTGCGTTTCCTGTTCCTGGCCTATGGTACGCCTGCCGGGTTCGGCTTCCTGCTGCTCCTGCTTTCAATGATCGTTTACGGCTGCGCGTTTGATTTCTTCAATATTTCCGGTGCCATCTTTGTGGAGAAAGAGACCGACCACCGCATTCGTGCCAGCGCTCAGGGGCTGTTTATGACCATGGTTAACGGTGCAGGGGCTTACGCTGGTGCCATTGCCAGCGGCGAGGTCGTGGACTTCTTCACCCATAACGGGGTGAAAGATTGGCAGAGTATCTGGCTGGTGTTTGCCGCCTATACGTTGGTGCTGGGGGTGATTTTTGCCCTGTCTTTCAACTACCAGCATCGGCCGGAAGAGATGAGCGGCGAGCTGCAGAAGGCACATTAAGGTAAAACACAGGGGCTGAGTTCAGCCCCTGTGATATCAGGCAGGAAAACGCTGTTGCAGCTGTTGCCAGTCTGGTGCTCCGGCGGCACCACGGCTGGCCACCACGCAGGCGGCCACGCGGTTGGCAAGATCGACCGCTTGCACCAGCGGCAGGCCAGCGGAAAGCCCGGCTAGCACACCCGCGCAGTGGGCATCCCCCGCACCGATGGTATCGACGACGTCAACCGGGTAAACGGGCACATGCTGCGGCTCATTGCGGCCATCACAGACCCAGGCACCGTCACGATCCAACCGGCAAATCAGGGTAATGTTATGCGCTGTGGCATAACGTTGCGCAGCGCTGACAGCATCACCTTCCCCACACAAGATCGCAACTTCGTCGCGGTTGAGGGTGAGCAAGGTGTGGCTGTCGCTAAGCATGGCGAAAAACTCTTCACCCAGTTGGCCGACACGCGGGCCGGGATCCAGTAACCGCCATTGATCGAACGGCAAGCGGGTAAGCCAGTCGCGCAGTGCTTCACCAGGTTCCCCCACCAGTTCATAGCCGTTGGCATAGACCACCGTTTCCGGCGTTAGCGGCAGGGTAGCCAGCTGCGCCTTATTCCAATGGGCTTCACAACCGGTCACGGTAACAAAAGTACGTTCACCGTTGGGTTCCACCAATGCCAGACACCACCCATTATCCAACTGGCCATGGCGTAACAGCACCGGCAAATCCAGCTCCTGCATGGCGGCTTCGATGGCCGCTCCCCAGTCTCCGTTGCCCACCGGCATACCGTTAATCACGGGGACATCCAGGCGGCGTAGTGCCCGCGCTACGTTGAAGGCACAACCGCCAATCTGACGCTCTTGCGGCTGCGCTTCGATATCTTCACCGCTGACCGGCAGCTTTGGCAGCGTGAGGACCACGTCTCCCACGGCTCCGCCTACCACCAGAATAGGTTTTACTGCGACAAATTCACTCATTGATGTCCTTTGTTGCTTGCCAGATAGAGGCCATAGGCAACCAGGCTGACCAGGAAGGAAACGAACAGCCCCAGGCTGGAATCAGCGAACAGGCCTTTTGCCAATGGGCCATCGATAAAGCCGGTTTTGGTCACCAGCAGCCCGCACAAGGCGCCGAGGAACCAGCAGAATAGTGGCACCTTACGCACGCCGCGGTTCTGGCCGTTCAGGCCGTACAGGGCATTACCGTCGTAACCATGATGACGGCGCACTTTAGCATAATCGAGAATGAAAATGGCTTCCCAGGCGGCAAGGAATACCCCGCAGAACACCAGGAAAGAGATAAATGGCCCCATAAAGTCGCCAGAGATAAACAGCACATAGATGGCGATGCCAAGGATGACCACGGCGTCAATGGAGACGGCCAGAGACTGTTTCACCTTCACGCCTAGCGTTAGCAGGTTAAGGCTGGCGGAGTAGAGACTGAGCACGGCAATAGTGACGATACCGGCGGTCGCAGCCAGCAGATAAGGGATAGCCATCCACTTTGGCAGCACCGAACCGATTAACGCAATCGGGTTGGCGGCGCTGGCCAGATCCGGCAGCTGTACCGAAAGCAGAATGCCGGTGAACATTAGCAGGATCAGGGGCAGGCAGGCACCGCCCACCACGGCGGCAAAGATGCTTTTATCTGAAGATTCTGGGCTTTGATAACGGCTGTAATCGGCCCCGGCAATGGCCCAACTGATCCCGGTACCGGCGGCGATCACCGAAACGGCGGGCAGGAAGCCGGTCAACCAACTGCCGGAAGGCAGTGACAGCACTTTGCCCCATTCGGTGGTGAAGACGATATATAGCACCACAATCAGCGTCATGGTGCCGAATATCCGGCTGAACCAGCTCTGCATCCAGACTACCGTGTTCTGGCCCAGCAGGCTGACTACGATGGTCAAGCCACCAAACAGCAACAGGCTGAAAGCGGTAAGGGAGTGGCTTTCACTCAGGCCTATGGCCTGGAACAGCGCGGCCAGGGTGAGCGTGCCGGTGATGACGTTCACCGCTTCCCAACCCATCAGGTTGATCCAACTGAAGGTGGTGGGCGCGATGTTGCCCTTCAGACCAAAAATCACCCGCGATAAGGTCAAAGTAGAGGTGCGGCCACGTTTCCCGGCGAAGCTGGTGTAGCCTACCAAAGCAAAACTGGCTACGCCGACCAATGCGGCCAGGATTGACTGGATAAAGGACAGGCCGAACGCGACAATAATTGCCCCGTACACCACGCCGAGAATACCGATGTTGGCGGCAGACCATATCCAGAACAGCTCGAGCGGTTTACCGGTCTGCTCTGCATCCGGCACGCGATCGATCCCCGTGCTTTCTACTTTCCATGTCTCACTGCGGTTGATTTCACTCATGGTGCGATTTATTCCTGTTTGCGCAGCCTGAGGAGAGCGGCCGCGTAGGGCTCAAAATCTATTTGATTGGCGCTATTGATCGTGGCAATCCACTCCGCCGGGAAGGCGGCTATGCCGCGTAAGGCTCCGCAGATCGCCGTTGCCATGGCGCCAATGGTATCGGTATCTCCACCCAGATTGGCGGCCAGGATCGCACAACGTTGCGGATCGGTGTCTGCCAGTTCAACCAGCGCCAATGCCATTGGGATCGACTCGATAGTGTCCATCCCGGCACCGACGGTATGGTAAAGCTCCGCCAATGCTTCGCTATCCGGCAGATGGCCCAGGTTAGCGGTGAACTCCAGCGCCCAAACCAGACGGCGACTGAGCGAAGGGCTGAAGGTGGTGATATGTTGCTGTTGCACCTGCTCCACATGTGCAGGCAGTTCTTGCTTGATGGTGGCCCAATCCGCGCCTTCGACAGCCCGGCTAACGGCCCAGGCAATGGCAAAAGCGCCAGCCACGGCGATATCCGACTTGTGGGTCGGGCTGCAAGACAGCCTTACCGCTGTGATAAAGGCTGGCAAATCGCTACTTGGCAGCAGGCAACCTAACGGAGCGACACGCATGGCTGCTCCATTGGTCACGCCGTTAGCGGCGATCTCTGCCACCGGTGTACCGGCGCGGAACGCCAACAGCGCGGCTTTGGAGCTGGGGCCGAGGATATTTTTCTCAAAGGCTCCGATCCGTTCTGCCCACAGCATGATGTGGTGAGCAATACGTTCCGGCTCGACCCGGCCCTCGGCGGCCAAGAGCGCATCCATCAAGGCCACGGCCTGCTGGGTGTCGTCCGTGTATTCCCCGGCGATAAAGCCGTTTGCTGCAATATTTTCTGCCGGGCCAGGCAGGAAGCTGGCGATCCAACCAAAATAATCACTAACCTGTTGTAAAGGCCACAGTTCTGACGGCATCCCCATCGCATCGCCTACGGCTTGCCCATAGAGCGCCCCGAGTATGGCGTGGTGAGGATTTTTTATATTTTTCATTTATATGGGTGTTCCCTGGTGTTGGTGCTAACCGATGTAAAACATCAGTGTTGCTAATGTTAGTCGTAAAATGGATCCAATTAAAGTCCAATAGTCGAAAAATGTGACTCCAATCTAAGTCCAATGCAAGTGCGCATGGTGTAATTACCCTGAATGTGACAAATATGGTAAAAACGAGGCGGTTGAGGAATGCGAACAAATCAGAGGTGGGTCCGATGAATGATTTTATTGCCTGGCTGCGTCAGCAGCTTTCACAGGCAGCGGCGGCACCACGTTACATCCAACTGGCGAATTCCCTGGAAATTGCCATCAAGCAGCGTGTGCTGGGCGTCGGCGATTTTTTACCGCCGGAACGCGTGTTGGCTGAAGCATTGGATTTGTCACGCGTTACGGTCAGTAAGGCGATGAGGTTGCTGGAGGAACAAGCGCTGGTCTCACGCCAACAGGGCATTGGTACTCGAGTGGCCATGCACATCGGTTATTCCCTCAATCAGGATAGCGGCTTTACCGCGCAGGTTTTGCGCAGTGGCAGCAGCGTCAGCAACCAATGGCTGTTGCGTTCCTGCATAAAGGCACCCAGTGAGGTAGCCAAGGCGCTGGAGTTGGCAAGCGACAGTATCGTGGTCAAGTTACGCCGCCTGCGGTTGATGGATGGCAATCCGGTATCGTTGGAGACCACCTATATCCCGACCCGTTTTTTGCCCGATCCCGAAGAGCTGGAACACTCGCTGTATGCACTATGGAAGTCGCGAGGGATTGTGCCAGAGGGCAGGCATTTTTTATTGAAAGCGGTTGCCAGCAATGATGAAAACGCCAGCTTGCTCAATGTGCAAAGCGGCACGCCGCTGTTACGCATTGTCCAGATCAGCCGCAACGTTCAGGGCGAAGTGCTGGAGTTCAGCGAAACGCTGTGCCGCAGCGATGTGTACGAGTTTGAGGTCAAAAGCTGAGTAATCTGAGAAATAACCATGCTCTTTTGGCGGCGAGTGCGTATAATCGCCGCCCGGCGATAAATTAACCTGCACAAGAGCACCCGAATGAGCACTACCAGCCTGATCCAACCCGAACGTGAATTGTTCTCCTATGAGCCTTATTGGGCCGAATGTTTTGGCCCCGCGCCGTTTTTACCGATGTCGCGTGAGGAGATGGACCAATTAGGCTGGGATAGCTGCGATGTGATTGTGATCAGCGGGGATGCTTACGTCGATCACCCAAGCTTTGGCATGGCGATTGTGGGCCGCATGCTGGAGGCTCAGGGCTTCCGCGTGGGGATCATTGCCCAGCCGGACTGGAGCAACAAAGAAGACTTTATGCGTTTGGGCAAACCGAACCTGTTCTTTGGTGTGACCGCCGGCAATATGGATTCGATGATCAACCGCTATACCGCCGATCGTAAACTGCGTCATGACGATGCCTACACCGCCGGTAACGTGGGTGGCAAACGCCCGGATCGCGCGACGCTGGTCTATAGCCAACGCTGTAGAGAAGCCTATAAAGATGTTCCGGTCATCCTGGGCGGTATCGAAGCCAGCCTGCGCCGTATTGCCCATTATGATTACTGGTCGGATACCGTGCGCCGTTCGGTGCTGGTGGATTCCAAGGCCGATATGCTGATCTACGGCAACGGCGAACGCCCGCTGGTGGAGTTGGCGCATCGCCTGGCGGCGGGTGAAAAAATTCAGGACATCCACGATATCCGTAACACCGCCGTGATGCGTAAAGGGGCCATGCCGGGCTGGAGCGGGGTGGATTCTACTCGCCTGGACAAACCGGGCCGCATCGAGCCAATCCCTAATCCTTACGGTGAAGATTTGCCCTGTGCCGATGGCAGCACGCCAGAGCCAGAGGCCAAACCCGTCACCGTGCGTGCCGCCAAACCCAAACCGTGGGAAAAAACCTATGTGTTGCTGCCTTCCTTTGAGAAGGTAAAGGCGGACAAGGTGCTGTATGCCCATACTTCGCGCATCCTGCACCATGAAACCAACCCGGGCTGCGCGCGTGCGTTGATGCAAAAACATGGCGACCGCTACGTGTGGATCAACCCACCGGCGATCCCGCTCACCACGCCGGAAATGGACAGCGTGTTTGCCCTGCCGTACCAACGTGTGCCGCACCCATCCTATGGCGAAGAGCGTATCCCGGCCTACGATATGATCCGCTTCTCGGTGAACATTATGCGTGGCTGCTACGGCGGCTGTTCGTTCTGTTCAATCACCGAGCATGAAGGGCGCATTATCCAGAGCCGTTCGGAAGACTCGATCGTGCGTGAAATCGAAGAGATCCGCGACAAGGTGCCGGGCTTTACCGGGGTGATCTCCGATCTGGGTGGTCCAACGGCCAACATGTATATGTTGCGCTGTACCAACCCGCGTGCCGAGCAAACCTGCCGTCGCGCCTCCTGTGTGTATCCGGAAATCTGTACCTATATGGATACCAACCATGAGCCGACCATCAAACTTTACCGCCGCGCCCGTGAGCTGGAAGGGATCAAGAAGATCCTGATCGCCTCCGGGGTGCGTTACGATCTGGCGGTTGAAGATCCGCGCTATATCAAGGAACTGGCGACCCATCACGTGGGCGGCTATCTGAAGATCGCGCCGGAGCATACCGAAACCGGGCCATTGTCCAAGATGATGAAGCCGGGGATGGGCAGCTACGATCGCTTCAAGCAGCTGTTCGACCAGTATTCCAAACAGGCAGGTAAAGAGCAGTATCTGATCCCTTATTTCATCTCCTCGCATCCGGGTACCCGCGATGAGGACATGGTGAATCTGGCCCTGTGGCTGAAGAAAAACCGTTTCCGTCTCGATCAGGTACAGAACTTCTACCCGTCGCCAATGGCGAACTCCACCACCATGTATTACAGCGGCAAGAACCCGTTGGGTAAGGTGGGGTATAAGAGCGAAGACGTGTTTATTCCGAAGGGCGATCGCCAGCGCCGCCTGCATAAGGCATTGTTGCGCTATCACGATCCGCTCAACTGGCCGCTGATCCGCACCGCGTTGGAAGAGATGGGGATGAAGCACCTGATTGGTGGCCGTCGCGAATGCCTGGTGCCAGCACCGAGCATTGACGAGCAGCGCGAGGCCAAGCGCTTACAGCGGCATACCCGCCCGGCGTTGACCAAGCACACGGACATTACCCGCCAGCGCACGCCGTCCAACAAGCCACCGCGCAAGCCTATCCGCAACGGTAAGGCCTGATAGAGCAGGGAGCCCAAGTGGCTCCCTTTCTTTTATCCCCTAGAGGGGATATTCCATAAATTATCCCTTGGTGAGGATATTATTTTGTTATCCCTTTCAGGAAAGACGCTATGGAGCTAGCTATTGCCAGGCTAGAAACTGTTATACGCCGCCTCGACCTTCAGCATATAGCGCGGTGCCTGCGGTGAGGGATGGTACTGGCGCACATGCCAGTGAAAGGCCTCGGGTGACAGGTTGTTGATCATTCTGATGGCTTTTTTGCGATCGCTGGAGAAGGTACGTAGCAAGGCTCCTGCGCCGTTGGCATAGGCCACTTCAGTGGCATAGCGGCGGGTCACCGGATCGTCAATCCACTTCAATTGCTGCTGTTGCAGCGCACCGATATAGGCTGCCCCCAGATCGATATTGGTTTCTGGATCCAACAGATCGTCATCATCCGGGCAGCCGCGTTTGCCTTTAAAGCGGTAGGCATCACAACCGGCGGTATTCGCCTTGAGCTGCATCAGGCCGATGGCGTTGGAAGGGCTGACAGCCTTGGGGTTAAAGCCGGACTCTACCTGAATAATGGCGGCGATCAGCTTTTCATCGACATCATATTCGTCGGCCGCGTCTTCGATTTCATCGTCATAGGCGTGAGGATCGTGGCTAGTACGCTGGTGCTTACTGGAACAGCCCGCCAGCACCAACAGCATTAACACCATGGTCAGGCGCGGCAAAGATGAGAAAGAGAAGGTCATGAAACTCCAAGCTGCTGTGATCGGATCGCTGCGCCATATCATAGCGCCAGTGACCGATAAGATCTTGGGTTAAAAGCCAATTAACGCGAGAGGCTGCCAACAATAAAGCAACGGGGCCGACAGTGCGACCCCGTGATGTTTACAGAGAGTCTGGATCCGGCCCCAGGCGGTTACCGATATCCAGCTTGGTGATTTCGCCCAGTTCGTCCTTATCCAGTTTGAAATCAAACACCTCAAAGTTTTCACGAATGCGCGCGGGCGTCACCGATTTCGGGATCACGATCAGGCCGCTGTCCAGATGCCAGCGCACGACGATCTGTGCTGGCGTCTTGTTGTACTTCTCCGCCAGCTTCTTGATCAGCGGTTGATCGAAGACGCCTTCACCCCCTTGCGCCAATGGGCTCCAGGATTCGGTGGCGATGTGATGAGTCGCGTTCCAGGCGCGCAGCTGGCGCTGTTGCAGCAGCGGGTGCAGTTCGATCTGGTTGATCACCGGCGCGACGCTGGTTTCATCCAACAGGCGTTGCAGATGTGGCGTGTGGAAGTTACAGACGCCGATGCTTTTCACCAGCCCTTGCTCACGCAGTTTGATCAAGCCGCGCCAGGCTTCGACATAGCGATCCTGTGCCGGTTTCGGCCAGTGGATCAGGTAGAGATCGACGTAATCCAGCTTCAGCTTTTTCAGGCTGGTTTCCAGTGCTGCCTGCGGATCGCCCTGATCGTCGTTCCACAGCTTGGTGGTGATAAACAGCTCTTCACGTGGGATCGCGGTGGCTTGCAGCGCGGCACCCACCCCTTCCTCGTTTTTGTAAATCGCGGCGGTGTCGATGGAGCGATAGCCGACTTCCAGCGCCTTGGTGACGGCCTGCGTAGTTTCTTCAATGCTGGCTTGCCATACGCCGAGTCCCAACTGCGGCATCAGATTACCATCGTGGAGTTTGATGATGGGTTGCATGCGCTATCTCCTTATGACTGCTTTCAGGCCAAAGCCTGCTTACATGAATTTTAGTTCGCCACCTCAGCGCTTGCCGAGTTTGCGAGCTCAAGCGTGCATATCCAGTACGATACGATAACGGGCCTTGCCCGCTTCAAGATGCGCGATGGCATCGTTGACCTTGCTCAATGGGAAATGCTCCACCTGCGGCTCAATGCCATGCCGGGCGCAGAACGCCAGCATATCGGCCAGGCGTGAAGGGGCACCGGTAGGTGAAGCGGAAAGTTCAGCCTGTTTGCTGATAAACGAGAATACCTGAACCGGCACCGGGTCGGGGATCGCCCCAACGAAGTGCAGGCGGCCTTTCGGGGCCAAGGTGCCGATAAAGGCATCCCAATCTAAAGAGGCGCTGGCGGTGACCAGAATAAAGTCGAGCTGATTGGCGATGGCCTGTAATGCGGCGCCGTCATTGCTGGCCACCACGCGGTGTGCACCCAACGAAAGCGCTTCGTCACGTTTGCTGTTGGACGAGGTGAAGGCGGTGACTTCACAGCCCCAGGCATGCATAAAGCGGATCGCCATGTGGCCCAGGCCGCCGATACCGACCACGCCAACGCGCTGTGTCGGGCGGACATCGTACTGCAATAGCGGGTTGAACACCGTGATCCCGCCGCAGAACAGCGGCCCGGCGCTGGTCACGTCAACGCCTTCCGGCAGTGGGATCGCCCAGGCCCAGTGGCTGCGGATGCGATCGGCAAAACCGCCGTGGCGACCAATGATGGTAGGTTGTACCTCGTTGCACAGATGCTGATCGCCAGACATACAGGGGTGGCAGTGCATACAACTGCCGCGGTTCCAGCCAACGCCCACCACCTGGCCAATCTTCAGCCCTTTGTTCTGCGCATGGGCACCGAGCTTGGTGACTTTGCCCACCACCTCATGGCCGGGCACGAACGGATAGTGGGTCATGCCCCATTCATTATTGAGCATGGAGAGGTCGGAGTGGCAGACGCCACAGTAGTCGATAGCAACTTCAATTTCTTCGTCGCCTAATGCACCGGCGTCGAAGGTAAAGGGTTCAAGCGGCTGTCCCTGGCCGGGCGCGGCCCAGGCACGAATGCTATTGTCAGATACGGAGCTGGATTGGTTCGCCATAAAATTCTCCCATGAGTTAACGAGACGATGTTATGCGATGCGATCGAAAGCGCGGACAAGGCGCACAACCGTGCCCGATGATCGGTCGGGCACGGTAAGTAGAAACTAAAGCCTAGCAGGAAACTGTGATGTTGCGATGAAATCGTGCGCCAGCAATTAGCGTGCCGCTTGATAAATGCGTTGGCTGACTTCCAGCGTAATGTCCCCATGCTCGCCCAGAGCGGTCATGCCGTGCTGGTGCAACTTGTCGAGCAGCGCAGGGATGGAGCTACCGTCGAGTTGATAATCAGACAAGCGGGTTGGCACGCCCATTTGCTCAAAGAAGGCACGGGTGGCGGCAATCGCGCCGTCGATACGGCTTTCTTCGGAACCCTCACGCAGACCCCAGACGCGATCGGCGTACTGCAGCAGTTTTTCGCGCTTCTGGGCTTTTTTCTCTACCAGCAAGGCAGGCAGGACGACGGCCAGGGTTTGCGCATGATCCAGACCGTGCATGGCGGTCAGCTCATGGCCGAGCATATGCGTTGCCCAGTCTTGCGGCACACCGGCACCGATCAGGCCGTTCAGCGCCATGGTGGCACTCCACATCACGTTGGCACGTACCGCATAGTTTTCCGGTTCGGCCAGCGCACGTGGGCCATCTTCCAGCAGCGTTAACAGCAGGCCTTCGGCAAAGCGATCCTGCACCTTGGCATCGACCGGGTAAGTCAGGTATTGCTCAATGGTGTGGACAAAGGCGTCCACTACGCCGTTGGCGATCTGGCGCGGTGGTAACGAATAAGTCACCACCGGATCGAGCACGGCGAACAGAGGCTGCACCAGCGGGGAGAAGAAGTGCTGTTTGTCGCCGCTGCTCTTACGGGTGATCACCGCGCCGCTGTTGGACTCGGAGCCGGTCGCTGGCAAGGTCAGTACGCAACCCATCGGTACTGCGCTGACGATCTCGCTGCCCACGGTTTTCAGGATATGCCAAGGATCGCGATCGGCCTGGTAGTCGGCCGCTGCCGCGATGAATTTGGTGCCATCAACCACTGAACCGCCGCCGACCGCCAGCAGGAAGTCGATCTTTTCTGCCCGCACGACTTCCACCGCTTTCATCAGGGTTTCATAGGTCGGGTTAGGCTCGATACCGGAGAACTCCTGCACGTTGCGGCCAGCCAGCGCGGCATAGACCTGATCCAGCACGCCGTTGTTCTTCACGCTGCCACCGCCGTAGGTGATCAGGATGCGGGCGTCTGCCGGGATTTGTTTGCCTAATTCGGCAATCTGGTTTTTACCGAACAGGATTTTGGTTGGGGTATGGAGGATGAAGTTTTGCATTATCGTATTCTCTTTTCGGGTCAGGGAAGCGCCAACGGCGCAAAATAACTGGGGTCTATTGTCGGCAACCTGGCACGATCGCACAATGCACATTCCTGTCGGTGTCTTGCCTATTCCTACACTACACTGTAGAAAATGCATGTTTATGGTTATTATCCGTGTCGAATTATTCAGACGACCAGAGGGGCTTGCTGATGGAGAACGTTGAACTACGTAGCCGTATGGCGCGCCAGGCGATGCGCTTTGCCACTGCCAAAGGCTATAGCCCAACGCCCGTACCCATGGTGAAGGTGCTGTATTCCGACGAATATTACCCGCGTCAGCCGGTGATGTATGAGCCAGGCATTGTCATCATCTTTCAGGGTCATAAGGTGGGCTACTGTGGCAGCAAGGTGTTTCAGTACGATCCGCGCAATTACCTGCTGATGACGGTGTCGCTGCCGTTTGAGTGTGAAACCTTTGCCAGCCCGGAACAGCCGCTGGTGGGGCTGGCGGTCAATATCGACACCCAGATGCTTCAGGATCTGCTGATCGATATCGGTGATGACGATTACCTGATGCAGCCTAGGGGTGAAAGCTGCGGCGTTAACCTCTCGGTGCTTAGCGATGAAATGCTGTGCGCCACCGAACGTCTGTTGGACGTGATGGAGAAACCGTTGGATGCGCGGGTGCTGGGGCCACAAATCGTGCGTGAGCTGCTTTATTACGTGCTGCGTGGCAGCTGCGGTGCTTCGTTGCAGGAGCTGGTTAACCGGCATACCCATTTCAGCCAGATCGCCAAGGCGTTACGGCGGATTGAGAACCAGTATGCCGAGAACCTCAACGTCGAACAGTTGGCGTATGAAGTGAACATGAGCGTGTCGGCGTTTCACCATAACTTTAAGGCGGTGACCAACACCTCGCCGCTGCAATATGTGAAGTCGTATCGTCTGCACAAGGCGCGTTTGCTGATGCTGCATGACGGTCTTAAGGCCAGCACGGCGGCGATCCGCGTGGGCTACGAGAGCGCTTCGCAGTTCAGCCGCGAGTTTAAGCGGCTGTTTGGCATTACGCCGAGCGATGAAATCGCCCGGCTGCGGGACAATAGCGCCATCATGCAGGGTTAGCGCGTCAGGACGATTTTGCCGAACGGACCGCGATCTAGGTGATCGAGCGCCGCGTGTAGCTGATCGAAACGGTAACGCTGGTCGATGACGGGCTTGATGCCGTTGGCGTCGACGGCGCGAACCAGATCTTCCAATGCGCGGCGATGGCCGACGGCAATCCCCTGGATCTGTGGCGACTTCAGCAACAGCAGGCCTGCGGGGATGGCGATCTCCGCGCCTTCCAGCATGCCGATCACGGAAATACGCCCGTGGATCGCCACCGCACGTAGGGAGTTGAGCAGATTGCTGCCACCCACGGTTTCGACAATATGATCGATACCGCGATCCTGCGTCAGTTGATAGATCGACTCCACCCAATCCCCTTGCAGGCGATGAATGCCGTGATCGGCCCCTAACGCCTTGGCACGTAGCAGTTTCTCTTCGCTGCCGGAGGTGATAAAGACCTGCGCTCCGTGGGCTTTGGCAATCTGTAGCGCGAACAGGGCAACACCACCGGTGCCTTGCACCAATACCGATTCACCAGCACGCAAATGGCCGCGTTCTACCAAGGCGAACCAGGCCGTCAGCCCGGCGCAGGGCAGGGTACTGGCTTGGGCATCGTCTAATGTAGTAGGTGACGCACTCAGCCAGCTCTCATCAACCACCACGTATTCCGCCAGCATCCCTTGATAAGTACCGCCTGATGCACGATAAGGCGGAGTGCGGGCATCACCGTCAGGTTTTCCGTCGATCCAGTCTGGGCTAAAGGTAGAGATCACCCGATCGCCAGGGCGAAAACGCGTGCTGCCGCTTCCCACCGCGTCTACCACGCCAGCCATATCCGAGGCAGGGGTAAACGGCAGCGGCAGATCCAACGGCATGGTGCCTTCTATCACCATCTTATCGCGGTAGTTCAGCGCCACGGCGTTCACTTTTACCCGTACCTGATGTGGGCCCGGCTGTGGAATAGCGCTTTCGGTTAATTGCAGATGCTCACGCCCTACGGCGTTCATCGTCCAACGTTGCATGGTATCGGCCATGTGGTGCTCCTGATGGGTTGAGGATATTCACAGATAATAACGTTGATTTAAAATCACCAGTGGCGATAATTTTTCCCAAGATTGTTTCCTAAAAGGCTACAAAAAATGAGCGACCGATTAAGCGGTATCTCGGTATTGGTCAGCGTGGTGGAGGCGGGCAGCTTTGCGCTGGCGGCCAACAGGCTGCATCTTTCCCGTTCGGCGGTGGGTAAAACTATCGCCCGGCTGGAACAACGGCTGGGCGTGCGGTTGTTTCACCGCACCACCCGCAGCCTGAATCTGACTGACGATGGCGCGCTGTTCTATGAGCGTTGTTTACGGGCGTTGGAGGAGATCCGCGTCGCAGAGAACCTGCTGGAAAGCGGTAAGCGGCAGGTCAGTGGTCGGTTGCGGGTCTCGATGCCAGTGCTGATTGGCCGCCTGTGTATCGCGCCGGTGCTTACCGCATTGGCGCGTGAGCATCCAGGATTGGAACTAGATCTGTCATTCAGCGATCGGGTGGTGGATGTGGCCGAGGAAGGATTCGATCTGGCGGTGCGTAACGGCCCATTGCCAGACAGTGCCGGGCTGGTGGCTAGAAGGCTAGGGGATAACCGTATGACCCTATGCGCCTCGCCGGATTATCTGGCTCGCTGTGGTGCCCCAGACAGCATTGAGGAACTGCCCCAGCACGATGCCATCGCTTATCGCTACGCCGCAATGATACGTAGCTGGTTGATCCCGCAGGCAGACGGAACAATGCGAGAAGTGATGCCTAAACCCCGTTTGTTGATGGACGATCTGCAGGCGATTGCCGACGCGGCGGTGGCCGGGTTTGGCATTGCCTGGCTGCCATGCTGGCTAATCCGTGATGCCTTGCTGGAAGGCCGATTGCAGCAGGTATTGGGGGAGGTACCAGGGAAAGACTTTGAGGTGCATGCCGTCTGGCCGCTTACGCCGCATTTACCCTTGAAAGTGCGGCTGGCGGTGGATGCGCTGGTCAGCCACCTGCCCGCGAGGATGGCGCTATAGCCGCGCCACCCGATTCAGGAAGCGCGTTTTTTACGCCAAACGACCAGCATCACGCCCAGCAGCCCAACGACCAACAGCACCATCGGCAGGATCATCAGCCCGGCCATCACCTGATCTTCGTGGCGTTTCACCAGTGGGATTTGGCTAAAGGCATAGCCTAGCGTGACTACCGAGCCTACCCACAGCAAGCCGCTGAGCCAGTTAAAGATTTGAAAACGGGCGCTATTGAGGCCCGAGATACCGGCCATGGTAGGCAACAGGGTGCGTACAAACGCCAGGAAACGGCCAATCAGCAAAGCGACCAGGCCGTGGCGGTTAAACAGCATGTGCGCGCGCTGGTGGTATTGCGCTGGTAGCTGTAGCAACCAGCCTTTCACCACCGAGGTATGGCCAAGCCATCGCCCTTGCAGATAGCTGAGCCAACAGCCAAGGCTGGCGGCGACCGTCAGAATAATCAGCGTGGGGATAAAGTTCATCACGCCTTTGGCGATCAAGGCACCGGCCAACAGCAGTAAGCTATCTCCGGGCAGGAAGGAAGCGGGCAACAAACCGTTTTCCAAAAACAAGGTGGTAAAAAGGACGGCATAAACCACCCAAATCACGCTGGGATCGGCAAGTGCAGTAAAGTCTTGCGTCCACAGTGCGTGAACAATTTCTCTTAATACATCCATTCTTTATCCTGGGGTGCCTGGGCTGACTTTCTATAGGCTACCGTGCTGTTATAGCCATGCTCACCGGTAAATATAGGCCACACACGGCGGTGAGGCCCTTGAGCACCATATAGTGTACCGCTATTAGCTTAAGCGGACATTAAACAGAGCATAGAAAATGTGGTAAAGGCCGTAAAACTCGGAAAAAGTACAGGCGACCGTCGGTATGGCCAAGTAAAAACGCCGTAAAACCTTGTACCTTGCTGTGTGATTTTATCTAGCCCTTATGTAGGGGGATGCATGCCTCGCTTGCAGACGTTTTCCCGCAGTGATGGCTGAGCTATTCACACCGTTTGTGGCCTGTTGGGGTAAAAAGCAGCATTTTGAGTGATGATTTTGTTAGCATTATGGGGGGGCAATGTTATGCCAAACGACGCGCAAACCCTGATAGTGACTGGGGTTGTATCATTTTTTGCTCGTCGATGCGTAATTCTTCAAATAATAATGATAACTACTATCAATCCCTGATTGGTTTGATATGATCGCACGCTGAATTCTTCCTTCAATGTTGAAATGGGTGGAGGCACAGCGTGAAAACGGCTGGCAAAATGACAAATCAAAGTGCTCAGGGCGCAGGCCGTGGGCAATGGGGCGCATTGGGGCGCAGTGTGATCGCCTCACTGGTATTGGTGGTGGGGTTGGCGGGCAACGCTCAGGCGGCACCGGCCACTGCACCAGCAGTCGCTGAAAGCGTTGCCGCGGCAACGACACCGGCCACACCAACAGCGGTAACCCCAGTGGCGGGTACCCCGGAAAATATCACCCCGGTTAATCCTGAACCGACCATCCAACCGCCTGAAACGCGCGGCATGGACCTTTCCGTCTGGGGCATGTATCAGCACGCCGACATCGTGGTGAAAATCGTGATGATTGGCCTGGTGCTGGCGTCTATTGTCACCTGGACCATTCTGTTTGCCAAAGGCAGCGAGCTGTTTCGTTCCAAGCGCCGTCTGCGCCGTGAGCAGTTGGCGCTGGCCGACGTGCGTTCGCTGGACGATGCCTCCGAACTGGCGCAAGATTTCTCACAAGAGAGCATCACTGCGGTGCTGCTGCAAGACGCGCAGAACGAACTGGAACTGTCGGCGGCCTCTAACGACAATAACGGTATTAAAGAGCGTACCGGTTTCCGTCTGGAACGCCGTGTAGCGGCCTACGGGCGTCAGTTGGGGCGCGGCAATGGCTTCCTGGCCACCATCGGCGCCATTTCACCGTTTGTCGGCCTGTTTGGTACCGTATGGGGCATCATGAACAGCTTTATCGGCATTGCCCATTCGCAAACCACTAACCTGGCGGTCGTTGCCCCGGGGATTGCGGAAGCCTTGCTGGCCACTGCGCTCGGTCTGGTTGCAGCAATCCCTGCGGTAGTGATCTACAACATCTTTGCTCGTGTCATCGGCGGCCACCGTGCTCAGGTGGGCGATGTGGCGGCACAGGTGCTGCTGCTGTTGGGCCGCGATCTGGATCTGGCGGCCTCGGCCGATGCCAAACGTTCGCAGCATGCGCACCAACTGCGGGTGGGGTGAGTTATGGCGATGCGCTTAAATGAAGATCTGGACGACAGCGGCGAACTGCATGAAATCAACGTGACGCCGTTTATCGACGTCATGCTGGTGCTGTTGATCATCTTTATGGTGGCTGCGCCGCTGGCAACGGTAGATATTCGTGTCGATCTGCCCGCTTCTTCCGCCAAACCGCAGCCGCGCCCGGAAAAACCGGTGTTCCTGTCGGTGAAGGCAGACAAGCAGCTATACGTGGGCGATGAGCCGGTGACGGCGGAACAGCTGACGGCGGTGCTGGATCAACGTACGCAGGCGAATAAAGAAACCACCATCTTTTTCCAGGCGGACAAGACCGTAGATTATGAAACGCTGATGAGCGTGATGGATACGCTACGCAAAGCCGGCTACCTGAAAGTGGGGCTGGTGGGAATGGAAGGTGTGGCCAAGTAACGCTTAACACCGCGGTTAAAAACATTCGAAGGGGCTAATTATCAGCCCCTTCGTCTTATCTAAGTTTCAACCTTAAAATCCTCACGACTTGTGTTGTCGTAATCACAGTACCTGCTTTTATTCAACGCCAGTAGTGGTTATAAAATGCACTGCAGGCTGAGAGGTTCTGGGTGTCGCGTTTTTTTGCTGAAAGACTGGCATACATCAATTGATAATGATAATCTTTATCAATTGATGTCGTTCTTTGACGAGATAGAGACGACAAAGTATTTACAGCAAGGTGCAGGAGGAATGATGCAAGAGGAAGAAGGAAGTTTTGCTTCGAGAAAGCTGTTTAAGGTATTAGCTGTTGGGCTATGTCCCTTGTTTTTACTTTTTTGTTACTTTAAATTAAACCCAACTTCCCAACTATTTGAACTGGGCGTTGAAATAGCCAAAATTCACCCGGTAAATATATCCTCTGATAATATGTTATTAAGTCCAGCCTTAGGGTTGTATTGCAAGCTAGCACTATTATTTGCTGTTTACTTTGTCATTAAATACAAAAACCATCTAAAGCTTAAGCTTAGTGGTGTCGGTTTGTATTCGATAATAGTCAGGTTTGTTCTCTTCTCTATCGTTTATGCTATATATATTTATATGTTTATTTTCTGCTCTCTTGATGTATCTCATGGGAATCGGTTGCTTAAATTTTTATCCTCTAATGATTATTTACTTTTTATCTATTACGTAATGATTTTCACCCTGTTGTATTTTTTTACTTCACTTTTTCTATGGTTTTTAGTGAGGTTTCCATCAGAGTATAAAACCCGACGATAAGTTCGTCGGGTTTATGTTAATTCAACAGATTAATGAGTTTGTTGTTCAATGCTTCAGCAAGTGAAGCATCAATATAAGATGAGACAATGCTAATTCCTATGGTTACGCTTATGATTAACGCGGTTGATAGCAATGCGGGTATTGTAAAAATAGAAAATAATCCAGCAACTATTGCCAAGGCAACACTAGACGCAACTCCACTCAACACCATAGCTTCCACCTCTAACATCAGTGGCTTCCAATTCCCAGATTCGTAGCCCTCTATACTTTTTTCGCGTATTTTCTCAGCCTTAATCACCAGATCTGCGACTTTAAATAATCGGCCAAAATTACTGAGCTTGTTTGCCATGTCGTTAACATTCGTATACCTCCAGGCATGAATAATAGCATCTCTGTCTCCTTTGTTGATTTTCATACCAGGGGTTGACATAATTTTATTTAAAGATGCCATTGCATCATTAAAGTTTCTTATTCTCTTTCCTTGGAAATTTTTAATGTTATTGGCAATTTCATCAGCAGCAAGTTGGTAATTTTTACCCAAACGTTTACTGATCCCTTCTGCTGAGCTGGAAACAATGGTAGAAATGTTTAGCAAAAACGCTTTTTCTGCTTTGGCCTTTGCCTCCTTTTGTTTTTTAAGTGCCTCTTTAAATGTGCCCTTATTCATTCCACCAAATTGAGCAAATCGAGTCATGTATACTTTTTTGGCTAAAGGCATATTACCTTTGCTCAATGCACTTCTGAGCTCTTTATAATCTTTTCCATTCTTTATATAGGGACAGTTTTTCTGTCCGCAGCGCAGGCAAATATTATTGTCTAATAACTCCTTGGTTTGGTCAGATACTGAGTTATCTCCTGCAGGCCAAACAATCATTAGATCGCCAGAGTCAATACCTGTTGTAGGCCAACCCCAAGCGCCACCGTCCCATGCTAGCCCCGGTTCTGGAGCTACTCCATTATCCAACTGTAGGGATCGTAGCCAACAATTTCATCAATCATATGAGTTCCTCTTCTTGTTCACAATTAGGTTGAGCTCTGTATATGTGTTTATATACAGTATTGAGAATGATATTCGTTTCCAGTGAGCAACTTAGTGAATGATAATGATTCTCAGTTGTGCCGTAACTGACACAAAACTGACAAGTGTTGGCTTTGCAAGCTATCCTCGCTGCTCCCTGATGTGCCGCCTGTTGCATAACCCTCGATAGCCATATTCGCCATTCTTCCGCTTAAAAAATAACCCGCCAGAAGTATGGAGAAATTGTGAATTTACGCTTTTCTGCGTTTAAGTGGTAATAATTATCATTACAATTCGCAATTACAAAAATGGTTACAATTATTATTATCTACTTTAAATAAAAGGGATTATTACGATGGTTATACCTAACAACAGCAGACTGCGACCTTGTGCGATCTTGTTGGCGGGGCTTTTCAGTAGCGGTGGGATGGCGGCAGAGGAGGTACCAGCAGAAGACAGCGAGACCATGGTGGTGCGTGCCACTGCGGCGGAAGAACTGAAACAACAGCCCGGGGTTTCGATTATCACCGCCGAGGATATACGCAAAACGCCACCGGTCAACGACCTCTCCGACATTATCCGCAGAATGCCAGGCGTCAACCTTACCGGCAACAGCGCTAGCGGTAGCCGAGGTAATAATCGGCAGATTGATATAAGGGGAATGGGGCCGGAAAACACCTTGATCCTGATCGACGGTGTCCCGGCAACCTCACGTGATTCAGTGCGTTATAGTTGGCGTGGCGAAAGGGATACTCGTGGCGATACCAACTGGGTACCCGCAGAAATGGTTGAACGCATTGAGGTGTTACGTGGCCCGGCTGCAGCCCGCTATGGTTCGGGTGCAGCTGGCGGGGTAGTTAATATCATTACCAAACGCCCAACCAAAGATTGGCATGGCACGCTTTCGCTGTTTACCAACCAGCCCGAAAACAGCAAGGAAGGGGCGACCAACCGCGCCAACTTCAGTTTAAGCGGCCCGCTGGTCAGTGACGTGCTGACCATGCGCCTGTTCGGTAACCTCAATAAAACCGATGCCGATGCCTATGACATCAACACCCAGCAGAACGGTTCCTATGCCGCAGGGCGTGAAGGCGTCAGAAACAAAGATATCAATGCCTCACTCTCCTGGAGAATAGACCCGCAGCAGATCCTCGACTTTGACTATGCCTACAGCCGCCAAGGCAATATCTACGCGGGCGATACCCAATACAGCAATGGCAATCTCAGCCCAGGCGGTCTGGTGGCTTCGCTGTACGGCCAGGAAACTAACCGCCTGTATCGCCAGAGCTACGGCATTACCCATAATGGCATCTGGGATTGGGGCCAATCCCGGCTGAACTTTAACTATGAGAAAACCAACAATACCCGTCTGGCGGAGGGCACAACTGGCCGCATCGAGGGGATGATCAACGACGATACTTACAACACCAGCCGGCTGGAGAATTATCGCACCGGCGGTGAGCTGAATATCCCGCTGGATCTGCTGTTTGAGCAGAACGTCACGCTGGGTGCCGAGTGGAACCGTGAAAAGCTCAACGATCCGGCATCCATGCAGATGACCGACTCCAGTGGCATCATCATCGGCGGCGTCTCTGGCGATCCCTCCGAGCGCAGCGCTAAAAATAGCGCCGACACCAGTTCACTTTATTTTGAGGATAACATCGAGCCGCTGGCGGGAACCTTTGTGATCCCTGGGTTGCGCTTCGACTATCACAATAAATATGGCGCTAACTGGAGCCCAAGCCTGAACATTTCGCAGGAGCTTGGCGAGTATTTCAAACTGAAGGCCGGTATTGCCCGAGCCTTTAAAGCGCCAAACCTATACCAGTCCAGCGAAGGCTATCTGTTATCCACCCGTGGTAACGGGTGCCCGAAGGACATAGTTTCAGGCAGCTGCTATCTGCTGGGGAATAACGATCTGGATCCGGAAACCAGCGTTAACAAAGAGATCGGCCTGGAATTTACCTGGGCAGGTTACGATGCAGGCATCACCTATTTCCGCAACGACTATAAAAACAAGATCGTGGCGGGCACCGAGATTGTTGGCTATGCCTCTAACGGTTACAACATCTTGCGTTGGGAAAACGGCGGTAAAGCGCTGGTCGAAGGGTTGGAGGGTAACCTGGTGGTGCCATTGGTTGAGGATATGCTCACCTGGCGCACCAACGCGACCTATATGATCACCTCCGAAAACAAGGATACCGGTAATCCTCTGTCGGTGATCCCCAAGTATACGGTGAATACCCTGCTGGATTATCAGGTCACCGATAAGCTCTCCACCAACCTGAATTGGACGATGTATGGTCGGCAAAAGCCGCGCGAATATGCGGAGATCCGTAACGAAGCCGGCACGCTTGCCACTCAGGAAGTTGGGGCTTATTCGGTGGTGGGCATTGGCGTCAATTACGATCTGATGAAGGATCTGAGCCTGAAAACCGGCGTCACCAACCTGTTCGACAAGCAGATCTACCGTGAAAATGAAGGGGCTTCGACCTACAATGAACCGGGCCGGGCCTATTACGCGGGCCTGACCCTGTCGTTCTAATCGCTGCTGGTATGACGTATCCCCTCTGGTGAGGGGATACCATTAGCCACGAGCATGTGCCGCAGCGCGAGAGATTTGCTCATCGGAAGGACGCACGCCGGTGTACAACACAAACTGCTCCAAAGCCTGTAAAGCGATCACTTCTGCACCGGTCACCACCTGCAAACCCTGCTCCCGTGCATAGCGGATCAGCGGGGTTTCTGCTGGCAGTGCAACCACGTCGAAAGCGATCTTGGCAGCCTTGATGGTGGCTGGTTCAAAGGCCAACTGCTCGGCTTCGCTACCGCCCGCCATGCCGATCGGCGTGACGTTAATCACCATCTCAACCTGTAAATCGCCCACTTCTGGCTGCCACTGATAACCATACTGCGCTGCCAGCGCCTGGCCCGCCTGTGGGTTGCGCGCAATGATATGGCCGTTCTTGAACCCTGCATCGCGCAGGGCGGCGGTCACCGCTTTGGCCATACCGCCGCTACCACGCAGGGCAAACGAGGTGGCCGGGGGGATCTGGTATTTCGCCAGCAGTTTGGCGATGGCGATATAGTCGGTGTTATAGGCCCGCAGGAAGCCGTCGTCGTTGACGATGGTATTGACTGACTCAATGGCTGTGGCCGACGCATCCAGCTCATCAAGGAACGGAATACAGCTCTCCTTGAACGGCATGGAAACCGCACAGCCGCGAATACCCAAAGCGCGCACGCCGCCGACCGCTGCCTGAATATCTTTGGTGGTGAACGCCTTGTAGATGAAGTTCAGATCCAGTTCCTGATACAGATAGTTGTGGAAACGGGTGCCGAAATTGCCTGGCCGACCGGCCAGTGACATACACAGCTGCGTATCTTTGTTGATTTCACGACTCATAGCAGGCCCTTAGCGCATTGAAATAAGTGTCCCCACCGGCTGGCAAGCATCCGGCGGGGATAATCGGTTCAGCTTACGCCAAAAGACGGGGTATTGAGCACAATTTTTTCGGCATTGGTTTACCCCATTTTCGGGTAGACCCCAGGCCCGATAGGCAGCCCCAGCATGTACCACACCACCAGCAGCAGGGTCCAGACGGCGAAGAACACCAGCGGATAGGGCATGATCAGCACGTAGTAGGTGCCGAGTTTGGCGTCTTTCAGGTAGCGTTGCAGAAAGCCAAGGAATAGCGGCAGGAATGGCGACATCGGTGCCAGTGGCAGCACGGATGAGTCTGCGATGCGGAAAATCATCTGGGCGAAGGCCGGGTGAAAGCCCAACAGCATAAACATCGGCACGAAGATCGGGGCCAGGATCGACCAGATGGCGGAGCCGCTGGCAATAAACATGCACAGGAAGGCAGACAGGAACATCAGGCCGAGGAACGCAGGAGCACCGCTCATTCCGGCCGCCTCCAGCAGATCCGTCAGGCCGATGGCCATAAACTTGCCCATGTTGCTCCAGTTGAAGAACGCTACAAACTGCGACAGTGGAAACACCATGACGATAAAGCCCGCCATGTTCTTCATCGGCTCCACCAGCTGGTTGGGGATATCGTCCGGGCGGCGGATGGTCTTGGTGACGACGCCGTAAGTGATGGCGACGGTGAAGAAGAACAGGATGATGATCGGCACAATGCCTTTAATAAAGGGCGAGGGGATCACCGAGCCGGTTTGCGGATCGCGCAGCGGGGCACCCTCCGGCACCACCAGCGCTGCCATCACGGCGATAAATACCAGCGCGGCGATCCCGCTCATCATCAGGCCACGGTTTTGTAATGGAGTGAGCACCTCTAGCTTGTCTTCGGCGGTGCCTTGCCATTTTGGTAGCCGTGGCTCGATAAACTTATCCGTTAGCAACGCGCCGGTAATGGTCAGGACGATCACCGAGGTGGCCATAAAGTACCAGTTGTCGATCACGCTGACGTGGATTGCGCCGTCAACCGCTTTGGCCGCTTCGGTACTGATGCCGGAAAGCAGCACATCGGTGGTGACAATCAGCAGGTTGGCGGTAAAACCCGAGCCGACACCGGCGATCGCCGCCAGTAGCCCGGCAATGGGATTACGCCCGACGGCCAGGAAGATCAACGCCCCCAGCGGCGGCATTACCACCAGTGCGGCATCGGAGGAAATATGGCTGAAGAAGGCGATAAACAGCACCATATAGCTGGCGTAGCCGGCGCTGACGTGTGAGGCCATTTTGTACATCAGCGCCTGCAACAGGCCGACCTTTTCCGCCAGACCGGCACCGATCACCAGCGCCAGGATCGCCCCCAATGGCGCAAATCCGCTGAAGTTGTGGATGATGTTGGGGAGGATCCATTGTATTCCCTCCACGCTCAGCAGATTTTTTACCTGGATCATCTCCCCGGTAGCCGGGTTTTTCACCACCAGACCCAACCAGGAAATGAGCGCGGTGGCGAGCATTAACACCACGATTAAATAAACGAATAACAGGAAGGGATTGGGGATTTTATTACCGATACGTTCTACCCAGTAAAAAATACGCCCGGGGCTTTTATTGGCGGATGATGCTATCTCACTCATGATATTACCCTCTTGTCCGTCATCAGATTTTTATAGTTTTATGGGTCGCTATGGTGGTCTGGCTCGGAACGGGAGCCAGAACGGTCGGGATTTACTTCAGTGGGGAAGGTTTCACCCCCGCAGGGATGGGGCATTGATAAGGCTGTTCGGCACGTTGCTGGCGGAACTCCTCGCGGCAGGCGTTCAGCAAAGCGTTATCGCTCAGTAAGGCGACGGCGGTAGCGGCCATCACTTTACCTGCCAGACACATGCCCTTATGGGCTATTGAAGTGCGGCCCTGGGCGACCAACTGCCAGGTATGCAGCGGCGTGCCCAGAGCAAAGCAGGGGCTGAAGCACTGAGCCGTTGGCGTGACCCAACTAACGTCGCCGACGTCGGTAGAGCCGTACAGGATTTCTTGTGACTCCACGTAGGGGGCGACCTCGTCCATCAACACCTTATCGCCCAACTGCTTTACCCATTCCTGCCCAGCGACCCCACCGGTGCGTGAAATATTCAGTTTGGCATTGCGCAGGTCGTCCTTGCTGAGCGTTTGGCGGATCTCCGTGGCAAACCGCCGCTCTTCGTCGCTGTAATCCGGTAAGCCGAAATCGCACACGTATTGATACATCGCCTTTTCCAAGCGGCGATTGGGGATGTAGTTGGAGCAGGCTTTTTCAAAGTGCACCGTCATCTGTGTGTCGGTCATCAGCGCTGCACCTTTGGCAACGTTGACCAGGCGCTGGTAAATATCCTGCACCTGATCGAGTTGTGGAGCTCGCACCAGGTAAAGCACTTCGGCATCGGCCTGCACCACGTTGGGGGAGCTGCCGCCGGTATTGGTGACCGCATAATGCAGCCGGGCTTCCTGCACGATATGTTCACGCAAGAAGTTGGCTCCGGTGTTCATCAGCGTCACGGCATCCAGCGCGCTGCGGCCGAGATGCGGCGAGTTGGCCGCGTGAGCGGCGACGCCCTTGAAGCGGAACGCGGCCTGAATATTGGCCAGGCTGCTGGTATTGAACATGCCGCTGAAGCCTTCCGGGTGCCAGGTGAGGGCGGCATCCACATCGGCGAACAGCCCTTCACGCACCATAAAGGTTTTACCAGAGCCGCCTTCTTCTCCTGGACAGCCGTAAAAGCGTATCGTGCCGGTTAACTGTTGTTGTTCCATCCAGGCTTTAACCGCAAAGGCCCCGGCCAGTGCTGCGGTGCCGAGCAGGTTATGCCCACAGCCGTGACCATTGCCGTTTTCCACCAGCGGAGACGGGGTGGCACAGCCCGCCTGCTGGCTCAGACCGGCCAATGCATCGTATTCACCCAATAAGGCGATCACCGGATGGCCGCTACCGAAGCTGGCGATAAACGCCGTTTCAATGCCGCCAACGCCGCGTTCAACTGCAAAACCCTCTTGTTCCAAGGCGTTTGCCAGTAGTTCGGCGGAGTGGGTTTCGGTAAAGCGAGTTTCTGGGTGATCCCAGATCTCATCGCTTAAGGCACTGAAGTGGGCCTGATGGCTATCGATGTAATGATGAATAAAAGAGACCAGTTCCGGCTGTTTCATACTGCGCTCCCAAAAGTCGGTAGGTTCAGTGCCAGGGTAGCCAGCGTTTTTACCGCCACGGTGAGTACTTGCTCGTCAAAATCGAATTTCTCGTTGTGATGCCCGGCGCTGAGTTCGCAACCGAAAATCACATAGGATGCTTGCCCACCGTGAGATTTCACCCGTTCCATCATGTAGGTGGCATCCTCTGAGCCCGCAGCCTGCTCGCGGCGATCGACTACTGAAGCAAGCTCGCCGATGCTGAGTGCCTGGCGGTGGATGTAATCCACCCAAGGTTGCGTCGGCTGGCTGCTTTGCGCCGCGCCCATCAGGGCGATGTCGTATTCCACCCCCTGCATGGTGGCGGCTCCTTGGATGACGTTGAGCGCCTGTTGATAGACAAACTCGTTGATCTCATTGGTGGCACCGCGTGTCTCTACCTTCATAAAGGCGCTGTCTGCGATCACGTTACGGCCGGTGCCTGCTTGCAACACGCCAACGTTTATACGTGAGCTGCCTTCGCTGTGACGAGGGATGGCATACAGCCCAATGCTGGCTTGCGCCGCTGCCAGCAGGGCATTGCGGCCATCCTCCGGTTTGGCACCGGCATGGGATGCCACGCCACGGAAAGTGACGTCCAGCTTGGTGGTAGCCATAAAACTGTCGCTGCCGCACACCAGTTCCCCGGCCGGTACGCCGGTGCCGATATGCACGGCGGTAAAGAAATCGACGTCATCGACCACGCCAGCTGCCACCATCGATTTGGCCCCGCGGGTACCTTCCTCGGCCGGTTGGAATATCAGCTTGATGCGGCCATGCAGTTGTGGCTCCAGGCTCTTGAATACCCGCGCCAACCCCAGGCCGATGGTGGTATGCCCATCGTGCCCGCAGGCGTGCATCATGCCGCTATTGCAGGAGGCGAAACCTTCACGGAACGGCAGATGGTCGGGATGCAGTAGTTCATTGAGATCGAGTGCGTCCATATCGACGCGAAAGGCGATGGTGGGGCCAGGGCGGCCGGTATCCAGCGTGGCGACAATGCCGGTAAAACCACCGGAAAAGAAGGGGAGCCACTTCGCCAGGGCACCTTGTTCGATGGCTCGTTGTTCTTGCGCCGCCAGGATTTGTGCCGAGGGTAGCCCCATGCGGGCTTCGGCGTTAATCACCTCGCGGCCGAGTTGCAACTGATAACCTAATCGATCCAACTCTTCCGCCACCAGCGAAGCGGTACGGAATTCAAGCCAGCCAGATTCGGCATGGTGGTGGAAGTCACGGCGCCAGGCTTGCAGCTGCGGATACAGTTCGGTCACTAACGTTGAAAGCGGAGTGTTCATAGCAGTTTTCCATTAGTTATCACGCCTTGAATAAAATTCAGGCAGATGTGGTGCACTGACGAGGATCAGGCAATTAAATTAAAATTGAATATTTATGTAATTAGTTGCTAAGAAGCCGTGAAAGGCGCCTATTGAGCGCAATACTGCGTGTAAATAAGCGAAATGATGATTGGGTTATTTATTTTGTTTTTTTCGAATGTACACAATGGTATCGGGTTAAATAAGATGCCAATATCTTGCTACTGATAAACAACGGTTATCGCAAATCGCCTATGCCAGCCTCGATAAAATTGCACCAGTTACGCGCCTTTGTGGAAGTCAGCCGCCAGGGCAGTATCCGCGCCGCCAGTCGTACCTGTAACCTTTCCCAGCCTGCGTTGACCAAGTCGATTCAGGAGTTGGAAGAGGTGCTCGGCGCCAAGCTGTTTGTCCGCCGCAGCAAAGGGGTGGTATTAACCGACTGCGGCGATAACTTTTTTCAGCATGCCAGCCTGATCCTCGAAGAGCTGCGGGTAGCGCAGGAAGATATTCAGCAGCGGTTGGGGCTAGCGGGCGGCTCGGTCAATATCGGCGTTGGTGGCAGCGTTGCTCGCACGGTAATGCCGAAAGTGATCACCCAGTTTCACCGCGAATATCCCAATGTGAAGGTGCGCATCGTGGAGGGGCAACTGGTCTCGATGATCCCGGAGCTACGCCAGGGGGAGTTGGATTTTACCATTAATACCTACTACCCCAGCAGCATGGACAATGAGTTGAGCTTTGAGCGGCTGATGGAAAGAGAATACAAGGTGGTGGTACGCAAAGGGCACCCTTGTGAGAACGCCCGCACGCTCAAAGAGCTGCAACATTGCGATTGGACTATGCCAACCCCTAATGGCAGCTACTACCGCCTGCTACATGAACTGTTTGGTGATATGGGGATGGCACCGGCGATCAGCGTCACCTGCGAAACCTTTATGGCCTGTACCAGCCTGGTGGCGCAGAGTGACTTTGTCAGCATTCTGTCGGTTGATGTGATTTCCGATCCTATCCTGGGCCGCCATCTGGTCGCGTTGGAATTGGACGAAGCCTTACCAAAAGCGACCTTTTACCTGATCCAACGCAAGGATACGACGCTCACGCCGATGGGCGCCTACCTGGCCCGCCTGTTCAGGCAGCATTGCCGGTAGCAGCTTCTCCGGGGGGCGTTAGCGGCGAATGCAGACGATCAGAGGATTAGTAAACCCTTTGATAATAATGGCATCTCTATCTAAATCCCTGATCTTTGAGTAAAACCCGATGCCAGGGGTTTGCGGTAACACTCTGTTTTGCCAAAGGTCTGCTGGCGTATTATCCGTAGGGTGGCTCTCTGTACGGGTAAAGACGATTTCGTTCACGTTTTCCAGCTCCGACGGGGCGACGGTAAAGTAGACGGTCCTTCTCAGGATATAGTCATGGCCCTTATTCTTGATTGAGCCGGAAAATTTCAAAATCCCGTCATAGGCCGACCTAAAAATGACGTCGACATGGGTGTTGACCTCAACTGCGTCAGCTTCATTGATTCTGAGGTGCGCGAACAGCTGAGCATCACAATGGAACGGCTTGCGGGACTGCACCTGATAAATATAAAAAAGGGTTGAACATAAACTAATAATCAACAGCAGGGCTACGACGATTTTTTTCATGTTATTACTCTACTGTTTTGTAATTTAGACAATTTTTATAGCTGGTTGCGTCAATTTTACTGCAGGCAGCGAGCAGCCGGACTCTGAAACGGTCGTTATTAGGGTGTGCTTCTGCATAAAAAACATCCAGATCTTCCCGCGAACAGTCTATGCCTTCCGCTGCTATCTCCTGGACGATTTTAGCCGTAAACTCTTTATTTGGCTTGTCGTCATTTAAGTTATAGATACTGCATTTTTCATGAGTCACCACGAAGTTCACGCTCTCTTTTTTGCTGTGTCTCAGCATGGTCGTGCCCGTTACCGTGGTCAGTAACAGTAAAAGAGCAAGTATGTAGATTATCATCTTGTGTTTTTTTAACGATAAATAGATAGATTGATGCTCTCCTTCCTCGGTCATTGTCGGTGGTAGGGTTTCTGAAGAGGTATTGGACTCCTCAGTGACAGGAACCCCGGTTACCGGTGCTTCTTCTGTTATTCCCTGCTCCGATTTTTGTATCGGATGGATTTCTGCATCCATTCTAAAACCGACGCGGGGAACGGTGGAAATGATATCCTTACTCACGCCGAGATTAGTGAAAGCTTTGCGTAACTCACTAATATGGTTGTTCAGGCTGGCATTCGACGGTGAAAAGCCATAGTCCGCCCAGACGTTTTTTAGCAGATCATCGCGAGCAAGGTTGACCCTATTGTTGTTAATCAACTCACTGAGTAATCGGGTTGCTGGCTTTGATAATTCAACAGATTGCTGAATGTCATTTTTAACCGTCAATATTCTATTGTCAGGATCAAAGATAATATTAAGGTTTATTATATATTTCATGGCGATAACCGAGCATCCTTGGTGTTAGTGTTGAACTGCGTCCAGTAATAAGAATAGTCTTAATGGCTTGACTGTGCGTAGGAATTTAGTGGTAACCCGCTACCGTAGTCAACCCTGATTTGAACTATTTTTTCAGCAATAATAACTAGTTGAATTCAAGACAGTATTACCTACTCGCTTATCGGTTTTTTTTTGCCCCAAACAGCATTAAATATATTAAAATCGATAATTTTAAGTCATTAAATCTAATTTTTATGTATTAAGTAGGTTATTTTGCTTGTTCGTTATCTGTTCATTAAGATTTATCGCAACGCCAAACCACTGGCAAAAGCGTTTAAAGAGTGTACGTAACGGTGAAATCGGTAACGAGCCAAATGCCACGAGTAAAGTGACGGTATCCTTCAATGGTAACGTAGCTGCCGTCGCAGGCCCTTGGATATTGCGGGCTAGCCTCGTCATTGAGGGTGCTAGCGGTCCCATTAAGCTGACTGAGCCAACCACCATCCAAAAGCTGCCAAAAGGCATAATCCCCTGAACTTCAGTGTCTATCTGCAGGGTGATGGTGCGTTTGTCACTGTTACCAAAGGTTAATTCAAGGCGGTTGCCAGCTTCACTTTAGCTGGCCAGTAATTAGCTACGTCATTATAGGAATAACCTATTTTAGGCATGCGGAGGTATCCGCACCCCTTGTTGGAGGGCAATAGCGTCAAGGATTATTTGCCATATAAACGAAACCCATATTATCGCGTGTTTTCTTGCCGATTCATAAGGAACTAAAATGACACCACATATTGTTATCACTATTCAGGATAGCAACCGTTATTTTGCTCTGGGCATTCAACATATTTTGCAGGACTATTTTCTAGCTAAAGGCTGTACATGGAGTTTTGTGCCGGTTGCGTCTGGGATCACGATCGACCTGATGGTTTGTGTCAACCCCTTTGGCTGGTCATCGCGGTTCAATGCTCGCCGGGAAAATCCGGTGAATCGACGGCTTGGGACGATTATCATAAATGATACGGCCGCTGAGAATGTAATACGTCAGCATGAGCCCGCACGATTAGGTCGCAAGGAACGGCCTGATGCCGTGGTGCGTTTGGTCGAGGAGATGTTTGAGCAGGCAAGTCAGTCGTCTTTGACAGACAATACGGTAAGTGTGTGTCGGCATTTGCATTTGACCCCGCGCGAGCGCGACGTTCTGCAAGGGATCTCACAGGAATTAACACCTGACGAGATCGCGAGTAAACTTTCGCTTAGCGTCAAGACCGTCAGCACCCATAAACTCACGGCGATGCGCAAGCTCGGTTTCAAGCGTAATGGCGAATTATATTACTGGCTGCGGCAAGGTGGCCTGTGGCAGGGAAATAGCCTGCAATAAACCAAATACAGGCGCTGGTATGGCAACCTCCGTAGCCAGCGGTTGGAGAGCGGAGCCTTTTGTTGAGCCCTATGGCACCAAGGTGATTATCGGGTTCGATAATTCCTAATTATGCCGACTTGTTTGCGCCGTATTGTTTTTTCTCAATGCTTACGACACTATCTCAGGCAAAATTCTCTCGGGATGAGAGTGACCACTGGAGATAAGTAAGAATAACGATGAAAAAACTTATAATAGCCGCGGTGGTCTCAACCATCGCTGGTACCAGCCAGTTCGCACTGGCCTCTTCCGATGAAACTGGCTGCCGCTGGAGCGATTATTGCGCAATGAGTGGTGTGCCCTACCTGGCCGCCGATAATGACACCCGCGTCAATCTGCTGATGCTGGCAGCGGGAATGCGCAATCTACCCGTAGCACTATCGTCGTTGCCGCAGGATATTAGCCGCAGCAGAGGATACACGTTTGGCGTGTTCCCTGGGGAAACCGCGCCTGCAACCGATCAGCCCACCGCTCCAGGCCAAACGGCACCACAGGACGATCCTCTTGATGCGCTAGCATTAAGCCTGGGCATTAAACCGTCGGGGTTAACCGGTTTTTCAGCCGAATATGAAGGCCGCTGGATCTCTAATAATCCGCTGTCACTCAGCCAATTTTTCCAGACCCTGCTGGCAGACCAACAGCTAGATCATGCCGAACGCGATTTACTGGCGTTGCGCCGGGCCAAAATTTATCGGGGTGAAGCGCAGCCGGAGCAATTTTTACCGTTGATGGCAAACTATGCCGCAGGTTCCCATGCGGCGGCGTTCAGAGATTATCTCACCAGTGCGGAACAATTTTATCAGGGGCAGTTTACCGATGCGGATACCGGTTTCCAACGGCTTAAAGAGTCAGATCAGCCATGGGTAGCAGAAACCGCCGCTTATATGCTGTTCCGCGTGGCCTTGAACCAGATCACTGAAAATGCCACGGATCAGTACGGCATGTTCGATCCGCAGCGGGCCGATAAAGAGGCGGGCGCCCTGGCATTGCAACGTGCGCAGGCCTATCTGGCCGCTTATCCCAAAGGCGAATATGTGGCTTCCGTGCAGGGACTGCAGCGCCGGGTGAATTGGTATCTGTCCGACTGGCCGCGTTTGGCACAGCTGTATGAAAGCGAGATCACCGCCGCCACCGATATCAATACGCTTGGCGCGATGATTGATGAAGGGGACCAAATTCTGCTGAGCCGCAACATTCCTTATGACAGTGCAGAGCCACCTTTTGTCAGCAGTGCCGATGCCCCGTTGTTGACCTTCACCCAAACCATGAAGTGGCTGCGCAAATACAATCTCGATAACCCGTCGATGCCGAAAGTGACCGATGAGATGCTGCAGGGGTACAAACCGATGTTTGTTGCCGCCAATCAGTTGCCGCTCTGGGAATATATGCATAATGCCTGGCTGTTCTATCAGCAAAAGGATTATGCCGCGGTCACCAAGGCGATCCAGCCAGCGGCACAGCTGGCAGCAAACGATCTCATCGCGTTCAGCCAGCAACTCCTTTACGGCGATGCCCTGGTGATGCAGGAAAACTGGCAGGGTGCAGAAGCCCATTGGCGTCATCTGCTTGGTATGAAACTTGCCCCTTATCAGCAACAGTATCTGCAACTGATGTTGGCCACCGCCTTGGTGCAGGAAAATAAAACCGCGGCTATTTTTGCCCCAGACAGCCCAATCAATAACCTGCGTTACCGCTCAGTGGTGCTCAAAAGCCTGGCCAATAAAGCGTTGCTGCAACAGCAGGCCGCTGGCGCGCCTAACGATGAAGAAAAGACCATCGCACTGCATACGCTGTTGTTCAAGGATTTGATGGTGGGCGACTATCAGGGGTTTATTGACGACAGCCAACTGAAAAAACACATCAAACAGACGCCTGAGCCGCAGGTATTTGGTGATGTCGCACTCAGCGTTTTCGATTGGGATGGCAGCCGGACCGAACCTGGCTATTTCTGTTCATCTTTAGACGCTAACGTTGCCGTGTTGGCGAAGAACAAGAGCGATCCACATGCCATGAACTGCGTGGCTGAGTTCTTGCGTACCACCTTTGCCGATATCAGCACCGAAGCGGAAATGGGGGGCAATGAACAGTTGGATGACTTGGCTGGGGCCGAACTGAGTAAAGATAAAGCGCATGGCAGATTAAAATATTATCAGCAAGTGATCGCCGATCCCAAGGCCGAACCGGAAGATAAAACCTATGCGCTGTACCGGGCGGTGATGTGTTTCTCTCCTTCCGGCTACAACAGCTGCGATCGGCAGGAGATCTCGCAAAAAACTCGCCAACGCTGGTTTAACCTGTTGAAGAGCCAGTATAAAGGTAACCAATGGGAACAAAAGCTCAAATACTATTGGTGATGCGTTTTTTGCTGCTGCTGTGGTTGCCGATCTTTGCAACCGCCGCAGCGGCGGATAACGCAGCTGGCCGATATGTGAATGCGCATGATTACCGCGCATTCTGGCTTTGGTCCGGCGTTTGGCCGCAGCCTGCGTTGCAGCAGGCCGATCTGCTCTATCTCCATCAGGGTGAAATCGTGAACGGCCGCCAGGGCGCTCGTTTTCTGAAGTTGGGGTTGCCGTTGAGCAAGCTCCAGGCACCCGCCATCTGGATCACCGTACGTGTCGCAACCCTGGATATGTCTGACGAGGTATTGGCCTCGGCGGTGCGCATGCCTGCCCGTTGGGCTGCGGCAGGCAATCGGGTGGTAGGGCTACAGATCGACTTTGATGCGGCAACCTATCAACTGGATAAGTACTCGGAGTTTCTCGACAAGCTGCGCGGTCGGTTACCCAAAGAATATGCTTTGGGAGTGACTGGCCTGCTCGATTGGGCAAAGACCGGCAACGTCAGCCAGTTGAATGCGTTGCCAATCGATGAGTTAGTGATCCAAACCTATCAGGGGCGGCGCACGGTCACGGAATATGAACGCTATCTCCCCGCGCTGCTTAAGCTGCAAATTCCCTTCAAAATCGGTCTGGTGCAGCAGGGTGACTGGAACTCCGAGTGGCAACGGCGGCTGGCCACATCGCCTTATTATCGCGGTGAGGTGGTTTTTTTGTTGAATACCATTAGGAAAACGTCCTTAGGAGATAACAATGATTAACTTTACGGCCAGTCAGGCCAAAACCCAGTTTAAACAAATGATGGCTACAGCCCAGCGTGAACCAGTTTGTATCACCCAAAACGGTAAACCCTCCGTAGTGGTCATGCCTGTTGAGGACTACAATGCGTTTGCAGAGTTTAAGCTACAAAACCTGTGCGCCAAGCTTGAGCACTCTATTAATCAAGCCAAACTAGGACGGTTACATGATGGGGAGTTGGTATTTGACGAACTGATAAACGATATATGATGGGTTAGTAGCCTACTTCAATCGACCATTATATGTGAGGCGCTGCATGCCGTACCCATCCAAATCCCGTTCCAGCCTTTAACCCCACCACTAAACACTGACTAAACAGCCGGGGATTTTACCCGTGTTTAGTAATGCCATGGCGCTGGGCTTGATAGCTTTCACAAAAGCATCACGCAACTGCGGCACGGCCAGTAAAGTCGCTTGATTGAGTGATATCTCCGCTATAAATTGATCTGCATCGTTTCACTAAAACGATACAGATAATGCCAGGTCACATATTTAATATGTTGATTATACAGTTATTTAATGGCATTCCGTGCGTAAGTTAACCAATTAACGTTAGCACCGGAGGGGGAGCGAAAACATGGCCAACATTCGTGATGTCGCGCATCTCGCCGGTGTTTCCGTGAGCAGCGTTTCCAACGTGTTAAATGGGCGCAGCAATCAAATGCGCCCGGAAACCCGACTGCGTATCGAACAGGTGATGCGCGAATTGAACTATCAGCCCAACAGAGTGGCGCAGCAGTTGAAAACCGGGCATGCCCGGATGATCGGTCTGCTGGTTCCCTCGATCGTCAATCCCAGCTTTTCTGCCCTGGCTCGCGAGGTTGACCTGGCGGCTAAAGAACACCGCTATCGGGTGTTGTTGGGCAACACCTATCGGCAAGAAGATGAAGAGCGCACCTTTATCGAAGATATGTTCGCCCATGGGGTGCGCGGCATTATCGTTGCGGCGAGTGATATTCGTAAGACCCATTTTGCGCAGGCTGCCGAAATGGGAATGATGATCGTCAACTACGATAACCGCATGGCGGGGAGCTTCACCGCTGATGCCCGGTTATTCGACAGCGTCTCAATGGACAACGTAGAGGCCGGGCGATTGGCTGCTCAACACCTGATCGAACGCGGTTGCCGCAATATCGTCTTTGCCACCGAGGCCAGCCTGACCATGAGCCGCAGCCATAAGATTGAAGGATTTCTCACCGTGGTGCGTAATCATCGGCTGCCCGCTCAGCAACGGGTAATAGAAGGCAAAGCTAGCGGAGAGTATGGCGATACCGAGATGGCCGAACTGGGTTTTACCCTGGCCGCTCAGGTACTTGCTCTTTCTCCGCGCCCAGATGGCGTAGTGGCTATCAACGATGCTCTGGGGATCGGCCTGCTGGCAGGGCTGCGGGAGGCTGGAGTGGCGGTGCCTGGTGAGATATCGGTAGTGGGTATCGACAATATTCCGCTCTCGGGGCTGGTGTGGCCAGCGCTGACCTCCGTCATGCCACCGCTTGCCGAGATGGCTCAGGTGATGGTCGAGCGCTTATTGCAACGCGTAGGGGATCCTACATTAGTCCCTGAAGAGTTTATTTTCCCGCCGACGTTAGTCAGCCGCCAGTCGGTAATAACCATTACGCCATAACGCGAATAGCGTAACGAGAACGATTAAATAGCATTACTTATTATCAGGTAAATATACCTGTATCCATCAGGCATGCCTGTAGCAGATTATTATTCCGATTAACAACATTGGAAGTATTCTATTATGCAAAAAAGAACGTCTCAGGAAATTGAACGCAGTGCCATCAGGAAAATGACGCTGAATATTGTCCCATTAATGATCTTATTATACTTTCTGGCTTTTTTGGATCGTAATAATATGGCCTATGCGGCAATTGCTCTGGAAGATAGCCTGGGGTTAACCGCCTCGGCCTTTGGCTTTGCCTCTGGGATATTCTTTATCGGCTATTTTATGTTTGAGATCCCCAGTAATGCGGGAACCATCAAGTTCGGCCCACGTATCTGGTTTGCCAGGATCCTTATCACCTGGGGGATATTTGCCGTGCTGATGGGGTTTGTCCGCACGCCGATGGAGCTGTATATCTGTAGGTTTATGCTGGGAGTCTGTGAGGCGGGATTTTTCCCCTCGGTCGTCTATTACTTCACGGTATTTTTCCCGGAGAAGTACCGTACCAAGATCCTCGGCATGTTTATCATCGTACAGCCGTTGTCGAACGCTATTGGCTCACCGATTTCCGGGCTGATCCTTAACATCGAACATGGCTGGTTTGGCCTGGAACCCTGGCAGTGGCTGTTTATCCTCGAAGGTGTTCCGCCGGTGATTATTGGCCTGCTTATTCCTTTTATTATCAATAACTCACCGAAGGATGTGGGCTATCTCGATGTGGAAGAGAAAGCCTGGCTAATGGACAATGCCACCCGCAGCAAATCGGGTTCCAAGGTCAAGCTGTCTGATTTCGTGCAGGGGATAAAAAATAAAAAGTATCTGTTATACGCCATGTTGAATTTTGGCATGGTGTGTGGGATCTACGGCTTCGGGATGTGGCTGCCCTCCATCATCACAGCTATCTCCGGGGATGATATTTTCCACGTGAGCCTGATTGCCTTTATTCCCTACGGATTGGCCGCCTTGCTGGTTTATCCGTGGAGCCTGTGGGCCAGTAAAAGCAAAAAAATCGGCGTGTTTGCCGGCATCAGCATGATTGTCGCCGCCTTTGGCCTGATAGGTGCCGTGGTATTCTTTAACTACAACGTATTTGTCGCGCTGATGTTCCTGAGCGTTGCTGCGATAGGTATCTATACCTCGGTTCCTTCATTCCTTTCCATGCCCGCCAATATTTCAACCGGGGCGGCGGCAGCGGCCGGACTTGCGGTGGTGAGCTGTATCGGCAATATCGGAGGTTTTGTCGCGCCTTACGTGGTCGGGTTATTAAAGGACGTCACTAACAGTAATACTCCGGGGCTGGTTTTCCTGTCGCTGTGTTTGTTGGTTACCGGATTGATCTGCATTTTTTACTGCGCCAAACAGCGTGAAGGCGTTATTCGCTCATAACTGGTTTTATCTACAAATAATCGAGAGGCAATAAAATGGGAAATCTAACGGGTAAGAAAGTGTTTATTACCGGGGCCGAGCAGGGGATTGGCAAAGCTACCGCAGAGCAGTTGATTAACGCCGGGTGCGACATCTACATCCACTATTTCAGCGGTGAAGAGGGGCCAAAGGAACTGGCTGACTTAGCCCATTCGCGCGGTCAACGCGCCGCCTATGGTTATGCAGATTTAACCGATACCGCAGATACCCAGCGATGCGTCTCTGCCGCCTCCGAGTTTTTGGGGGGGATAGACATACTGATCAATAACGTGGGCGGCATTATCGCCCGTAAATGGTTAGGCGAGATCGACCGTCAATTCTGGCAGACGGTGATTGATGTCAATATGACGACCATGCTGAACGTCACGCAAAGCGCGCTACCTTACTTAAAAAGCGCCAAGGACGGAGCCAGCATCGTCAATCTGGCCTCACTGGCTGGTCGTTCCGGCGGGCATTCTGGTTCACTGGTTTACTCCATGGCCAAAGGGGCGGTATTAACCTGGACCCGCTCCCTGGCGGCGGAACTGGGAGAACATGGAATCAGGGTCAACGCCGTAGCGCCGGGGCTTATTCTTGGCACTCGCTTCCATAACCTGCATACCAGTAAAGAATCTGCCGATGAAACCATCCACGGCATTCCCCTTGGCCGCGCGGGGAGCCCGGAGGACGTTGCTCGGGTGATTAAATTCCTCGCCTCGGAATATGACGGCTTCGTCTCTGGCGCCACCATTGATATTAACGGCGGCATTTACCGTATGTGAGCCTACCCAGCCGCTGATAAACCGCATCAGATTCATTACATAGGGGCGCTGCACATGCTGCGCCCACCTGTCTTCCCTACTGGAAAGCACTATGATCAAGGCCGACATTATTCATCCGCAACTGTTGTGCGCCCTGGCGCTGTGCGGGCATAAAACCCAGATCCTCATCGCCGATGGTAACTATTCGTTCGTCACCAACTCGTCGAAAGAGGCCACCATTGTCTATCTGAACCTGGCCCCAGGAATGATCGCCAGCAGCGTGATATTAGATAAAGTGCTCAAGCACATTAACGTGGAACACGCCTCAATGATGGCCTGGCCGCAGGACTTCACTAACACCATCGCTACCGAATATCAGCAACTGCTGCCTGACGGTTGCCCCATCGATTACCTCAACCGCGAGGCTTTCTATCATGCGGCAAAATCACAGGAGACATTACTGGTGATCGCTAGCGGTGAGATGCGGCGCTTTGCCAACCTGCTGCTGACGGTGGCACCGGTTTCTCTGGCTGATTGAATGCGGGTTATCTTTGCGGGAGGGGCCTCTGTTGGCTACTGACAGAAACTGTCAACAGTGCAGGTTACTCTTGGTTTTTGTGGGTAGGAAAATCCTGAAAATTGCCCCTGATACTGACAAGGACACTCCGATGATACGTGCTATTACCCTCCTGACTGAAAACTTTTCCGATTGGGAAACCGCGTTGATCAATTCGACGGGGCGTGGGTACTACGGTTTTGACTGCCGTTTTGCCACTCCTGGCGCAGCCCAGGTCATCTCTTCAGGTGGCATGCTGGTTACCCCCCATCTGGCAATAGAAGCCATTCAGCCTGATGAAGTCGATCTGCTGATTGTCTGCGGGGGCACTATCTGGCAAACCGCACAGGCACCGGATATCACCGCCTTGGTTGCTGCGGCTTATCAAAGTCACGCTATCGTCGCGGGGATTTGCGATGGCACTCGCGTTTTAGCGCAGGCGGGCGTGCTTGATGAGGTACGCCATACTTCCAATTCGGCAGAAAACCTGTTGAGCCTGAACTATGGCGGTGCGCAACACTATCAGGATGTGCCTTATGCCATCGCCGATCGCCGCGTTATCACGGCACCAGGTACCGCACCGGTCAGCTTTATGGCCGCAATCTTGCGTACTCTGGGTTTGGGGGATGAAAACCTCAATGCCTATCTTGCGATGCATGCTGCGGAGCACCGCAAGCCAGGCTAGTCCACTGTTATAAATAGCCTCCGAGACCCCCCTCACGTTGAGACCGGCTCTCTCTGGACGAGGGGGTCTGGTTGTTTGCGCGTAGACAAGGCTGCATAAGGGCGGTCTTTTCTCTGCCGTACCACTAACTGTGCCGGAGAAATGAGACTGGTTTCTGCGGGCACCTTTGGTTGCAGTGGCAAACGTGGCAGATTGATTGACGACCGTTCGTTCAGATAGTGTCCTCCCCCCTGCAGCAGCCATTGATACAGCTCCTGATTGCATCTGAAATTGAGCTTGCGCATGGCGTTCTGCTTATGGGCATTGGCGGTTTTATTGCTGATTTGCAAATAGTTGCCGGTATCCTGCCCGTTCATTCCCATGTGTATACAGCGCAATACCTCCTCTTCCCGCGATGTCAACGGAGACATACAGGTGCAATCGTGGCTTGATGCTGTTGGCGAGGCGAAGGGCGAAAACAGCACGCTATCCAATCGCTCGTATAATGAGGATAACGGCTGGTGGCGGTACAGCGCCCTGGTATGGCATTGTTCGCAATGCACTCTTGGCTTGAGCTGGTTTTTGTTGCGCCCCTGCTCAGTGATAAAGAATACCATCGGATGATTTTTCCGCTGATGCAAGCGGTAATGCCATGGGTAACTAGTGACCAGATCGCCCAGGAAAATGATGTCGATATCGCTGCCAACCTGTGTTTCCTCAAGCAGACGGATGTCCTGCTGATGGGCCTGAAAATAGGCTTGCAGCCCCAAGCCCAGACCATAGGTAAAATAACGGTCAGCATCGATTATCATGATGGACAGAGGTTGTTTCATGGCATGAGTTCCTTTCAACCGGCGTGTCTGCCTTACGTGAAACACCATGGCAGACACGGGATAGATAAATGTCAGTAGAAAAAAATCAAACACAAGTCAGAAGGGGGAGGCGTATTTAGCCTTCCGCCGCAACGGGCTGCGCTTCCCTTTTTTCATGATGTTTAGGTGATGGCGAGGGTTCAGCAATATACCAGCGTAAACTGTTATTGACAGCGCCAGAGGTAACATAAGCTTTTTTGTTTTCAACTAATCGCAGCAGATAGTAACGAGCAAGGTATATTGTTGTCTCGGAGTATTCTGCGATTTCCCGTGTCTTGGGCCATTGAACCTGCGGGGGAACGCCTGTGTGATGAATGTCGCGCTTGCAAAGGGTTTGTAGGGCAATAAAAACATTATTTAGCTGCTTTTCCCTTTCTTTATTGGTGCGATAAGACATGTCACTACCTCCTTTTAATGCGTCTTGATGGGTGCTATTCGGAATGGAATAATCCTATGCTGCTGTCTTTTGTTGCTAACTTTTCTAGGTGATCACAGGGGAATACTGTCAGAATCATAACCCCCATTTCTTCCTTATGAGGCGTCAGTTTACCATTCTAAGCTATCATGGACTATTGTTTCGTGAAAACCAAATTTACGATCAATGAGTTCGCAAATATCGCGTTTTGCAGCATAAAATACTAAGTAATTCGTTTTTGCGACCGTAGTCGTCGCAATAAGAATATTCTTGCATATAAATAAGGTTTTTATGGCGAAATTGCTCTGTTTGGAAAACAACACTTTCAAAAATTATAGGTATTTGCAATAATTTTTTGGCGACAGGAGATGAGGTTGTCCGATGGAGAAGGTGTGAGAATTGTCTTATCATAAATACCTGGATCAATGAAAAAATTGGTGCGTGGCTGCTTTATGGTTGAAGTTCTATCTATTCAGGGCTGTCGCATAAAGTTGTATTTTAATAATTCGCTTTATTCATCGGATGAAGCGCCGGGAGAGCCTTGTCTTTTCTGGTGATATGCCCCTTCGCAAATAAAGGGGAAGGAAAGGGATGCCTTCTTTTATACCAAATGAAAGGATGCTGCCGGGTATATCCATTACCGCCAAATAAAACAGCGTTGTTCTGATAGGCACCGTTTTAATTGTGTCGGGGTAGGTATGTCTGGATTTCTCGTTAAATTAACGTTTTAAGGATAAAGAAAACATGAAACTGACTAACATTGCGCTGGCTACGGTTCTGTCTCTGGGTATGGTCTCTCTGGCAAATGCTGATGCGGGTTCGGGCAAGGTAAATTTCGAAGGTAAAATCATTGATGCACCTTGCTCTATCGCTCCAGAAAGTATTGACCAGACCAAGAGCTTTGGCCAGGTGGCTAATGTGGAGCTGGTGAATGGTGGTAAATCTACTAACGTGGTGAACTTTGATATCAAACTGCAAGGTTGCGATATCTCTAGCAAGAACAAAGTACAGGTCACCTTCGCTGGTCCAAATGGCGGCGCAACTGGCACCACCAACACTCTGCTGGCCATCACTGGCGCGGCAAAAGGTGCAAGCATCGCGATGTTTGATGGTTCTAACCAACCGATCACCCTGGGTACTGCAACTACCGTGCAGAACCTGATTGCGGGTAACAACACTCTGAGCTTCACCGCCTTCCTACAGGGGCATGCCGGTACTACGTTGACCGATATCGTAGAAGGTGACTTCACCTCTACCACCAACTTTACCATGGCATACAACTAATAGTGGATGTTACTGCATGCGGTTTCCGCATGCAGTTTTTGCTGTCCTTGCTGATTACGGGAGCCAGGGATGTCGGTGAATAGTTTTACGGCTACCTCGTTGTTTTTACTGGTGGGAGCTGTCACGGCGCTGCCGGTTTGGGGGGAAGGAAGCCAACTCAGCATGAACGGGGCGATAGTGGCTACCGCCTGCGATATTGACACCACCAGCCGAGACCAGACCGTTGATATGGGCACGCTGCCCTTTGATCGGATTATTAATGACAGTCAGGCATTGTCGCGGCCATTCAGTATCCGGCTGGTGAACTGCACGCTTAAGCACAGCAACAATAATATTCTGGGCAAGCAGCACTTTCGCGTCACGTTTGACGGTCGCAATGAAGATGGGCGTTTCGGCGTAGAGGGGCAGGCACGCGGCGTAGCGCTGGTGCTGAACGATGCGTTGGGGAATGAGGCCGTTCCAGGTAAGGCGTTGCCGCCGCAGACGCCGGTGTTGCAGGGCAAAGAAATGCTGCTGCATTACACCGCACGTATGGTCGCCAACAACCAGCCGTTGCAGACGGGCACCTATAGCGCTCAGGTGCGCTACCAGCTGGAATATCACTGAGCTGCAGGCTGACATGATAACGGATAGTCAGCACGCCTAGACAGATTTACTTCTCCGGCAGGGCATTCCCTTTAATAACAACCATAACGCCCGGGAAAGTTTTAACGCATAAAGGTCAATGGATGATGAGCACCCCACTTGTAGGAGTACAGGTTCCGCGCACCCGCTTGTTGCCGCTGTTGATTGCGCTGGCACTGGTGAATGGCCAGGTTTCTGCCGCTAAACCCATCGAATTCAATACCGACGTGCTCGACGTTCAGGAGCGCGGCAATATCGATTTGGGACGTTTTTCCCGCAGTGGTTACGTGATGCCGGGTGAATACAGCCTGCTGATTAACGTCAACCAGCAAGAACTGCCTGAACAGACGATCCCATTTTATCCCACGGACAAAGATCCAAACGTGACCGAAGCCTGTTTGTCTGCCGCTCTGGTGGAACAAATGGGGCTGAAAGAGGAATTTACCCGCGATCTGGCCTGGTGGCACAACGGGCAATGCTTGGTGATCGGTAGCCTCGAGGGGATGACGGCGCGCCCCGAGCTGGGCAGCAACACACTCTATCTCAGCGTTCCGCAGGCTTACCTGGAATACAGCTCTCCCGATTGGGATCCTCCCGCACGTTGGGATAACGGTATTCCCGGGCTGCTGCTGGATTACAACCTCAATGCTCAGAGTCAACGTCAGGATCAAAACGACGGTGTCGAGAAAGGCTATAACCTGAGCGGCAACGGGGTGGTGGGCGCCAATGCGGGAAGCTGGCGGCTGCGTGCCAGTTGGCAGACGCAAATTGACCATCAAACCGGCTCTGGGCAGTCCAGCCAGCGCAACTTTGAGTGGACACAGTATACCGCCTATCGGGCGATCGCGCGGCTCCGTGCCAAATTGACGGTGGGTGAAGACTTCCTCAACTCCGACATTTTCGACAGCTTCCGCTACACCGGGCTAAGCCTGGTAAGCGACGACGCGATGCTGCCACCGAACCTGCGCGGCTATGCGCCAGAGGTGAGTGGCGTGGCACGCACCAACGCCCGTGTGGTGGTCAGCCAGCAGGGGCGAGTGTTGTATGAATCTCTGGTGCCCGCTGGCCCGTTCCGTATTCAGGATCTGAGCAACGCGGTATCGGGACTGATGGACGTGCGGATCGAAGAGCAGGACGGAAGCGTCCAGGCGTTCACTATCAGCACGGCGAGCATCCCTTATCTGACCCGCCCGGGAATGGTGCGCTACAAGCTGGCGAGCGGGCGGCCAACAGACTGGCGGCACCGTACGCAAGGGCCGCTATTCGGTAGCGGTGAATTCTCTTGGGGCGTCAGCAATGGTTGGTCACTGTTCGGCGGTGGCGTGGTGGCCGGTGACGAGTACAACGCGTTGGCGGTGGGGATTGGCCGCGACCTGATGGCGTTTGGTGCACTGTCGTTTGACGTGACTCAGTCGCGGGCGAGTTTGCCGCAGGGGGACACGCTAAGCGGGGGATCCTATCGTCTGCGCTATTCGAAGAACTTTGACCAGATTGGTGGCCAGGTGACCTTTGCCGGCTATCGTTTCTCGGAACGTAACTTTATGTCGATGGGGGAATTCCTGGAGGTACGTAACCTCGGAACCCGCAGCCAGAGCGGCAAAGAGATGTACACGGTGTCCTACAGCCAGCAATTCCGCGAGATAGGGCTGACGGCCAACCTGAACTATGACCATCAGACCTATTGGGATCGGGACGCCAACGATCGCTACAGCCTGTCGCTGATGCGCTACATGGATATTGGCCGCTTCAAGAACCTCAGCCTGTCGATGACTGGCTACCGTAACCAGTACAACGGGCAGAATGACGACGGGGTGTTCCTGTCACTGTCGCTGCCTTGGGGTAACAGCGGTTCGATGAGCTACAGCGGCACGCTGGATCGCAATGACAACACCCACCGGGTCAGCTATTCAGACCGGGTCGGGGATCGTGGCAGCTATCAGGTGAGCACCGGCTTTACTCGCAAAGGGCCATTGGCCAGTGGTTTCTATAGTCACGAGGCGGATTGGGCGCAGATTAACGCCACCGCCAGTGCTCAATCCGGGAGCTACAGCACGGTGGGGTTGGCATTGCAGGGCGGGGTAACGGCAACTGCAGAAGGTGCAGCAATGCATAGGGTCGCTATTCCGGGCGGCACCCGTTTGCTGGTCGACACCGATGGTGTAGCCAATATCCCGATCCGTAACTACGGTGCCCCAGTGCGCACCAACCGCTACGGCAAAGCCGTGGTGGCTGACATGAACAGCTATTACCGCAACCGGGTGAATATAGATTTGGATAAGTTGCCGGATAACGCCGAAGCGATGAAGTCGGTGGTGCAGGCCACGCTGACGGAAGGCGCGATAGGCTATCGCCGGTTTGACGTGATAGCGGGTGAGAAGGCCATGGCGGTGATCCGTCTGGCAGATGGCACGATGCCGCCGTTTGGGGCAACGGTGCAGAACCTGAAAAAACGCGATGTGGGGATCGTCAGCGACGCCGGCAGCGTATACCTGAGTGGTATTGAGCGCGGTGAAACGATGACGGTTCACTGGGATGAACAGGCGCAGTGTGAACTGACATTACCGGCGGTATTGCCAGCGAACGGCATGGCTGAGCTCTTGCTGCCTTGCCGGGCGATAACCGCGAAAAAAGACACCACAGACCTGGCCGCAATACAGAAAAAGGCTGAGACAATACAATGAGATACGAAATGACGAAAACCAATACGGGGATGGCGCTGGTCGCCGCAACCTTACTGTGCGCGCTGACCACGCAGGCCCAGGCGGCGATCGCGCTAGATCGTACCCGGATCATCTTTCCTGGCGGCGATAAGTCGGTGAGCCTGAACGTCAACAATGACAACCCGCAATTGCCCTATCTGGCTCAGGGCTGGATAGAGGATACCAAGGGCAACAAGGTGACCAGCCCGTTAACGGTACTGCCGCCGGTACAGCGCATCGAACCGGGTGCCAAGAGCCAGGTGAAGGTACAGGCGTTACCGGTGTTGAGCCAACTGCCACAGGATCGGGAAACGCTGTTCTACTTCAACCTGCGTGAAATCCCGCCGAAGAGTGACAAGGCTAACACCTTGCAACTGGCGTTGCAGACGCGCATCAAACTGTTCTATCGGCCAAAAGCGCTGGTGAAAACGGTCACCGAGATGGCGACGCCGTGGCAGGACCAACTGACGTTGACCAAGCAGGGCGACAAGTATGTGGTGAACAACCCGACGCCGTACTACGTGACGCTGGTGGATGCGGGCAGCAGAAAGGGCGTCAGCGCAACGGGTTTTGAGCCGCTGATGCTGGAGCCGAAAAGTAGTGCTCCTTTAGGTATTAGCGCGTCGGTATTAGGGGGATCGCCAGTGCTGACCTACGTCAATGATTATGGCGGCCGCCCAGTGCTGACGTTCCGTTGCGGCGGATCGGACTGTCAGGTGGAACCGGCGAAGAAGAGTTAATTGAAACCGGTCGTGCCAGGTTACAGGGAGAGGGCGCGGGGTCAGGTCTGCAAGGAGAGAACGTATGCAACAATATTATCCTGTTCCTGGCAAACATCGCCGGGGGAGCATGAGATCGAGGGCCTCAGGCTATTGCCTTGCCGGGGTGCTATTCAGTGCCTTGCTGACCACTGTTCCGGTCAGCGCAATGCCGGTGAATATCAGGGGAACCGTTATACTGCCACCGCCCTGTACGATTAATAATAATCAAACCATTTGGGTGGACTTTGGCGATGAGGTGATGACCACCCGGATTGATGGCGTCAACTATAAGCAGACTATTGCCTATAGCCTGAGTTGTGACATCCAGAAATCCAACGATCTCAAAATGAGGATTCAAGGCGGCACGGCGGGCTTTGGGACCGGATTATTGAGCACCAATAAAGGTGATTTGGGTATCGCTTTGTACTATGGGACGCAACGGTTGAATATCAATACCTGGTTTAACTACACCTATCCCAATCAACCGGTGCTGTATGCGGTGCCGGTCAAGCGTAGCGGGGCCACCTTGACGGGGGGCGAGTTTACCGCCTCCGCCACGTTATTAATTGATTACCAGTAAGGGAGCACAAGACATGCGAATTCTACTGTTATCCCTACTGACCGCGGGTATAAGTGGTTTGTTATCTACCGCATTTGCCGCAGGGGGCGATATGAGGTTTCGAGGAACGCTGCTCGAACCACCGCCTTGTAGCATTAATAGCGGTAATAATATCATCGTTGATTTTGGCCTTAAGGTGGGTGTCAAAAAAGTGGATGGCGTTAACTATATGCAGAACATTAATTATGATCTGGTTTGTGAGCCAAATACCCATGGTTGGGCGTTAAAATTGAAGCTTACGGGGAACCCCGTTTCTTTTGATAACGCCGCGGTGCGAACCAATATTAACGGGCTGGGGATTAAAATCCTGCGTGACGGTCAACCCTTTGTTATTGGCAGTGAAATAACCATCACGCCGACCAGTAAACCCCAGCTTAAAGCCGTACCGGTGCAGCAGGTGGGCATAACCCTAACGGAAGGCGCGTTTGAAGCAATGGCAACGCTGCAGGCTGATTATCAATAACAGGGAGATATATCATGCGATTTTCGGCACTGTTACTATCCCTGACTGTAGGGTTTGGCGGTTTATCCAGCGTATCACTGGCGGTTGATAACGTACGCTTTAGAGGCGCTTTGGTGGCTGACCCTTGCACATTGCGAGTCACGGATGAGAATATCAATATCGATTTTGGTTCCATCGTTGAGAAATACCTTTATATCAACACCCGTACGCTAGGGGTGCCGTTGGTATTACATCTCGATGATTGCGATCTTAGCCTGGGAAATATGGTGAAGCTGACCTTTTCCGGTACGGAAAATAGCAGATTGAACGGTCTGTTGGCGATATCCGGGGCGAGCCAGACCAGCGGTATTGGCATAGGTATTGAAACGCAGCAGGGAAATAAGGTCGCGATCAATACCGGTCGCTATAATCAAGGGCTGATCGCGGGCAATAATACCATTAGCCTGCGGACCTATGTGCAGGGTGAACCCGATGCGATTAGCCAAAAAACCATTAACCCTGGCGACTTTACCGCCAGCGCGACGTTTTTATTGGAATACGAGTAGCCCGTAATACGGCTTACCCTGAAATCGATGGCGCGACTAATGAGTCCGCGGTAGATAAGGGATGATCACAGGGGTAGTTATGCAAGCCATTAAAGCGATACTTTTTGCTGTCACGTTGCTGACAACATATAGCGCCAATAGCGCGATTTATTCTTATATTACCCGTAGTGAGGGGACACCCGAGAACGCCAAATATTGGTGGACTATTGAATACTGGGATACCGTTGATGCCACACCAAATCCGTGTTACGGGTGGGGGCAATGTACGGTATTTATTGGCCACCGGCACAGTGATGCTGGAGAGGCCGGTCCTGGTGTTTCAGATGGTGGCGAATACCTTGACGGTATCCAGAATTTGCGCACGGTAGGCGACGTAGGGGCGGCTTTTCAGCGTAAGTATTCGCTACCACGCAGTGGAACTCAGAATCACGTTGGCCCAGCGGTGACGCAGGAATGTGTAGGGATGTACTATAAAACGACAGCTGGAACCTCCAGTGCCGGTGGCAGCACCATGATGCCCAGCAGCCTATGCGGGATTGTACCGCCGCCGGTGGGTAAATGTGAATTTACTGAAACCAGCGTTGAACTGACCCACGGCCAGGTTCAATTGAGGGACATTGAAGGACATCAAGCCCGGCAGACTGGTTATGTCCGTTGCACGCAAGAAATGGACGTGATGGTTTACCTTGCAGGGTCGGCCGGAAACGGTATGGTCAATCTCAGAAGCGACGGTAGCCTGCAAACCCGCTTGACGATTGATGGAGTGAGTGGCTCAACCGGGGTCAGGATACATGCTTTGGCGTCGACCAAGATGCCGCTGGAGTTCGTCTCTACGCTGACTAAGGTGGGAGCCGTGGAAGCCGGTGATTTCTTCGGATCGGCCACCGCAATACTGACTATGCCTTAGTGACTGATATCGGGCGCGGCATGCGGCTGCTTCAACCGCATGCTGCGCCTGTTTAATCCGATCATCAGGTTTTTCTCACCGTAAGCTCCAGCGCCACGTCAATTGGCGTCATATTTTTAACCGACTGTGCTTCTATGACCTGGATCTTCTGCAGGTCAAAAATCTCCTTTTTTGTCTCTCAATCAAGAGCGGGTGCCGGATAATTTGAAAAACGGGATTCAGCTCACTCTTATTCACCCTGTAAAGGGGCTTTCATCTCAACTCAAATGCTTGGTTGAGGTCTGCATCGCGTTGGCATCAATGGTGCCAATAGATAACCCTATTAATAATTATCCTGAATACATCAATTGATAACCAATCATATTGTCTTATGTTTAAGTAAGATGCTTCTTGTTTTGTTTTAAGTAATAACTTAGATATTAAGAATATACGACTGTGAATACAGGATTATTTGCCTGTTTGAGAGAAAATTCCATTTGAACTATCAGAAAGATTAATCAATAATGGTTGCCATTCAAAATTTCAATCAGTTCTATTATCACTCATGTCAATTTAAACGTATCGGCCCACTACCGGTTCGGCACACGATAGGGGGATCAGCGGCTTTGCTATCGGTCCTGCGCCATTGTGTTTTGATAAAAGCCATTCCCGAAGGGGGGGTAAATGGTTTTATTTATAGCTTAAGCATTATAAAACAGAGGTAAGTTATAAGTAATATCAATAATAGGCTCGCTGCACATATTGGCCTTGCTGGAGGGGTATGTATTCACGTGATGGTTTATTTCGATGGCGGCTTTGCGGCTAGAAATTGGCAGGAATAGACGAAATAGTTAGGGAAAAATATCCATATGTTAAAAGGACGAACAAAACGTAAGCTGCTAGGGGGAGGCGCTTTAGTGGCGATTGCCATAGTGGCTTATTGGCATTTCAGCCAACCGCTACCTGCGGAGTTTAAAACGGTTAAGGTTACCCAGCGTGATTTTCAACAGAACGTTTTGGCGACCGGCCAACTGGATGCGGTACGCAAGGTTGATGTGGGAGCTCAGGTCAGCGGACAGCTAGAGAGCCTGAAGGTCGAGATTGGCGATAAGGTGCAAAAAGGCCAACTGCTCGGCGTGATCGATCCCCAACAGGCACGAAACAGCATTCGTGAAGGCGAGGCCACGCTACAGCAACTGCAAGCCCAACTGCAACAGGCACAGGCGGAGCAGCAACTGGCAGAGGTCACCTTGCAGCGTAACCGCGAACTGGCCAAGGTGCAGGCGGTATCGCGCCAGGATCTGGATAAATTGACCACCGAGCTGGCGGTGAAAAAGGCGCAGGTGGCAAACACCCGGGCGCAGATCGCCAAGAATCAGGCCAGCCTGGATACCGCCAAGATCAATCTGGCCTATACCCGCATTGAAGCGCCGATGGACGGTGATGTGGTGCAGATCACCACCTTTCAGGGCCAAACGGTGATTGCCGCGCAGCAGGCACCCAATATTCTGACGCTGGCAGATATGAGCACCATGCTGGTGAAGGCCCAGGTTTCCGAGGCGGACGTCATCCACCTCAAGCCGGGGCTGAAAGCCTGGTTTACCGTGCTGGGCGATCCGAACAAACGCTTTGAGGGCGTGCTGAAAGACATCCAACCTACCCCAGAGAAGGTCAATAACGCTATTTTCTATTACGCGCGTTTCGAAGTGCCAAATCCGCAGGGATTGCTGCGCCTGCAAATGACCGCGCAGGTGCATATCCAACTGGCTGGCGCCAGCGATGCGCTGGTTATTCCGCTGGTAGCGTTAGGGGAGCAGATCGCCGATAACCGTTACCAAGTGGCGGTGCTGCAACAGGGCCAGAAACAGCTGCGGGAGGTAACGATCGGCATGCGTAACAACCTGGATGTGCAAATTGTCAGTGGATTGACAGCCGGTGAAGAGGTGATTGTCAGCCTCGGCGGCGTGGAGGACAGCTGATGGCCGCACTGTTGGAACTGAGTGATATCCGGCGTAGTTATCAATCCGGCGATCAGACCCTGGAGGTATTGAAAAGCGTCAGCCTGCGGATAGAGGCCGGTGAGATGGTGGCGATCATCGGGGCTTCAGGCTCCGGTAAATCGACGCTGATGAACATTCTCGGCTGTCTGGACAAACCCAACAGCGGCATTTACCGCGTGGCCGGGCAGGACGTGGCCACGCTAAATGGCGATGCATTAGCCCAACTGCGGCGCGAGCATTTCGGCTTTATCTTCCAGCGTTATCATCTGCTGCCACATCTGAGTGCGGCGCATAACGTGGAGGTGCCTGCCGTTTACGCTGGGATGAATAACTCGGCACGGCATGCCAGGGCGGCGGCCTTGCTGCAACGCCTTGGGTTAGGGGAACGAATTGCCTATCGGCCAAGCCAGCTGTCCGGTGGGCAGCAGCAGCGTGTCAGCATTGCGCGGGCATTAATGAACGGTGGCCAGGTGATCCTGGCGGATGAGCCAACCGGTGCGCTCGATAGCCACTCGGGTAAAGAGGTAATGACGATCCTCAAGCAGCTATGCGAGCAGGGGCATACCGTGATCATCGTTACCCACGATCCGGCGGTAGCGCAGCAGGCCGAGCGGATTATCGAAATCCACGATGGCGAAATCATTGGTGATTCTCGGCCACAGGGGCAGGGCAAGGCACAGGCCAAATCGTTGGAACTGGCCACGCCAGCCCCGTCCTGGCAGCAGATGGCCGACCGTTTCCGGGAGGCGTTGTCGATGGCCTGGTGGGCGATGGCGGCCAACAAGATGCGCACCTTGTTGACCATGCTGGGGATCGTCATCGGCATTGCCTCGGTGATCTCGATCCTGGTGATAGGCGATGCAGTCCAACAGCAGGTATTGGCCGAGATCAAATCCATCGGTACCAACACCGTGGACGTCTATCCCGGTAAGGATTTTGGTGACGATGATCCAACCCTCCGCCAGGCGTTGAAATATGACGATCTGAGCGCATTGCATGCACAACCTTATATCAGCGCGCTTTCTCCCATGACTCGCAGCAGCATGCGTCTGCGCTTTGGCAATATCGATGTGGCGGCTAATGTGGCGGGCGTCAGCGAGCAGTTTTTCCGGGTGTACGGTATGGAGTTTTCTCAGGGGGCGGCAATTGATGTCCGGCAGGTAGAGTCCCAGACGCAGACGGTGGTGATCGATACCAACACCCAGCGCCGTCTGTTCCCGCAACAAAAAAACGTGCTGGGTGAGGTGATCCTGATAGGCAATATGCCTGCGACCGTGGTGGGGGTGGCGAAGGAAAAGCAAACCATGTTTGGCAGCAGCAAGATGCTCAGCGTCTGGGTGCCTTATACCACGATGGCCAATCGCCTGATGGGCAACGACTACTTCGATTCGATCACCGTGCGTATCCGCGATGGCTATAACAGCCAGGAGGCGGAACAGCAACTGACGCGTCTGTTGACGCTGCGCCACGGCAAGAAAGACTTCTTTACCTACAACATGGATAGCCTGGTGCAAACGGCGGAGAAAACCACCCGTACGCTGCAACTGTTCCTGATCCTGGTGGCGGTGATTTCGTTGGTGGTGGGTGGGATTGGCGTGATGAATATCATGCTGGTCTCGGTCACCGAAAGAACGCGTGAAATCGGCATCCGCATGGCCGTAGGCGCTCGTTCCGGCGACGTCCTGCAACAGTTCCTGATTGAGTCGGTGCTGGTCTGCCTGGTGGGGGGGATTTTAGGGATCGCGCTGTCGTTCACCATCGGCTTACTGGTGCAGTTGGCGATGCCGGGCTGGCAGATCAACTTCCCGCCGGTGGCTCTGCTGAGTGCGTTCCTGTGTTCCACCGGTATTGGTGTCGTGTTCGGTTATCTGCCTGCGCGCAGCGCTGCGCGGCTCGATCCCATTGACGCATTGGCACGGGAATAATCAGCCAAACCCTAATTTCACCCTGATCCGCGAGCACTGCCGAACCCTCGGCACAATAACGTTCAGGTGATACCTATTGCTGTGAGTCGATACTCACGGTGTTGGCCGTGCTATGACTCAAACCAGCCAAAATATTTATAAATAGAATATCTCAAGGAGTAAAATAATTATGGCGAATAATATGGAAATAACGCTCACCCCTTATCAGACAATTTTTTATTATGAGTGGCTACAAGATCCCGATCGCAGTGATTACAATATTGTGATCGACAATACTATTGTCGGCGAAATAGACAAAAAAAAGTATAACGATAGTTTTGAACAACTGCTTAACGAGCATTTTATTACCCGTCATAACATTGAAGACGGACCTGATGGAGCCTTTTGGGTACCGAGAGAGCCCGTTTTCAATTTAGTCACCTATCACGACACCGCGTTAACTGATGAAGAAATTTATGCGTTAGTCTCTGCCCCCTTTGACTTAAGAAATGGCCCGCTGGTACGGATACATTTGATTTCTCTTGGGGCAGAACGCTACCGTACCTTGTTTATTTTTCACCATATTGTTGTCGATGGCATCAGTACCGAAGAGGTCTGGGACAAGTGGCGTAAACGCTATAATGGCATCGACTATCAGGTGCCATCGCTGCAGGATCAAGGGGTTATGCACCAGCAGCTTTGCCATAATTTCGCCACGCTGCTGCAAGAAAAAGGCGAACAAATGCGTGAGTTCTGGCGCGAGCGTCTGTGCGATCTTGAAGGCGTTGATTTACGCTTTTTACAAACGGGCCGCCAGCTTGCAACCGCGACAACCCGGCGTCAGATCGACGAGTTACTGTTTGGTTTTGATGAAGATATCAGCCGACGTGTAAAGCTGTTACTGCGCAAGTATAAGTTGACCACCTACCTGTTCGGGCAAATGGTCATGGCCCTGCTGTTGCACAAAATGTCAGGGCAAAAAGCCGTTGCGCTCGCTTTCCCGGTAGCGATCTCTGAAGGTAAGGAGCTGTTGTATGGCGCACATATCAATACCTTGGCTATCGATTATCGCTTTGCGGATGATGCGTCGATCCGTAGCGTTATTGCCAGTGTTCATCGTTATTACAAATCATTAAAACAGACAAAAGCCAAATATTTACCTGTCCATGAGATCCTGGCTTGCGGTGATGCCACCGGCGTACTGGATGTTGCTTTTGCCCAAACGTTCCTGCGTGATCATCAGACCCATTTTAGTGGCATCGTCGATGAGTCGGCCAATCACGACTTTCATATTGACCTGGTGAATCAACTGCTGTTTGAACAGGAGACGTTAGCGAATGGTATCAACTATCGCGTCAGGTTTGATCGCAACGTCCTTGATGTCGCATTGGTTGAGAATTTTATTGAGCTCTATAAAGATCTGTTTATTAACATACTTGATAAGCTGCTTGCGGGTGAAGTAGACACACCAATAAATACCATCACGCTTATTGCGCAGCCGCCACACCACACCCAGCACGTATGCGCTGGCGCTAAAGTCCCTCAACATTCGATTGTCGAACAATTTGAGCGTATGGCCGCGACTTACCCAGCCCGCAACGCCGTTGTCTATGGCAATCAAACACTGTCCTATCAACAGCTTAATCAACAGGCCAACCGTCTGGCTGATTACCTGAGGTGCGAACTGCGGATCAAGAGCGGCGATTTCGTCGCCCTGTGCCTTGAAAAGTCGGCAGCAATGCCCGTATGTATTCTTGCCGTACTCAAAACGGGGGCTGCCTATGTTCCGCTTAACCCTGGCGAGGCCGGGAACAGATTAAGTTTTATTCTGCAGGACACACAAGCTAAAGCCATCTTGGGCGATAGCGCCAGCGTGAACTATCTCAATGAGATTGCAGAGCTGCCGCAGGTGCCAATTATTGCCGTTGATAACCCGCAGTTTCAGCGCGATCTGGTTGCTAAGCAGCAGCCAGAGAACCTTGATATCGCCATATATTTGGACCAGTTAGCCTATATTATTTATACCAGCGGCACGACAGGTAAGCCAAAAGGCGTCATGATTGAACACGCGGGATTAATCAATCTGGCGCTGGTTCAGGGCGAAGCGTTTGGTTTGGCACCTGGCGAGGAGTCGGTAAAGCAATGTCTTTGGTATGCCGCCTATGTTTTTGATGCCCATGTCTCTGAGCTCTTTACGGCGATTGCCAATGGCCATGTGATACATATTTTGCCGGAAAACAAGCGCAAGGATTTTGACGCGTTAGCGGAATATATTGCCGATGCTCGCATTGATATTGCCACTATTCCCCCGGCATTATTGGATAAACACTCCCTTTTAGGGCTCTCTACTCTGGTTGTTGCTGGCGAACCTTGTAATCGTGAGATCATGCAACGTTATCGTGCGCAGGGAACAACGGTTATCAATGCCTATGGCCCGACGGAAAGCAGCGTCTGTGCGACGTTGCACTATTACGAAAATGGCGATAGCAACCTCAATATCGGTCTGCCGCTACTGAATCTTGATGTGCATGTTTTAGATCAACACCTGACACCAGTCCCCGTCGGTGTGATCGGCGAGCTTTATATCAGTGGTGTTGGCCTGGCTCGGGGGTATCTGAATGATACGCAGCAGACCGAGCGCGCCTTTATCACCAATCCCTTCCAGAGCGACGAGCAAAAGCAGCGCAATGAAGCGGCACGGCTGTATAAAACCGGCGATCTTGTCCGCCGCTTGGCCGACGGTCACATTGAGTATGTCGGCAGGCGAGACTCCCAGCTGAAGATCCGCGGTTTCAGAATTGAATTAAGCGAAATTGAAATGCAACTGGTGCAAATTCCGCAGATTATCCAATCGGCGGTCATTGCACATAAGCTCCCGACGGGAGCGCTGTCGTTAGTTGCCTACTATGTTGCGGATGTTGCCGTGGGCAAAGAGCAGATCATTGGGCACCTGGCGGATGCTTTGCCTGACTATATGATCCCGATGGCTTATGTTCACTTAACGGCGTTCCCGATGACGGTTAACGGTAAATTAAACCGTAAGGCATTACCGCTGCCCGATCTGAGCGGGCAGGATGACTATGTCGCTCCTGCCGATGAGATGGAAAGGGCGCTATGCCAGATCTATGGTGAGATATTAGGTCAGGAGCCGGGTCATGTCGGAGTAAATGACGATTTCTTTAGGCTGGGCGGCGACAGTATCAGCGCCATTCAGATGGTGAGAATGATCCGTCAAAGGCTAAAGGGGACGGCCAGCGTCAAAGATATTTTCGACTGCAAAACCGTTCGTTTACTCGCCCGGACTATTGTGATGGACGGCGATGAATGTCATATCAAACATCTCTCCGAACCGGGGATGTTGAGCGGCCCTGCACAGTTGCTGCCGATCCAGCAGTGGTTCTTCGATCGGGTCAAACTGGGCACTTTTTCTGCTTATCAGCACTGGAACCAATCCTTTGTCCTGGATGTCCCCCAGCTGGATATTGGCATACTCAACAAGAGCCTGGCGCTGTTATTTGCCTATCATGATGCCCTGAGACTGGTCTTTACGCATGACGGTAACGGGGGGTACAGCCAGCACTATCAATCAGAAGTCGGCGAAATACCGCTGTCGGTTATTGATGAACCCATGGGTGCCGAGCAACAAATCGCGCTATTTGATCGGTGGCAAAGTGAGTTTGATATCTTTGGCGGCAAGCTGTGCCATATTGGCTATATCACAAGCGAAAATGCGCCACGGGCGAAGCTGCACTTTGCTTTCCATCACCTGATTATGGATGCGGTAAGTTGGCATATCATCAAACAGGATCTGGAAAGGATTTATCGCGCGCTGGAAGGAAACGCGGCGGGTATTAGCGATCCCGTTGAGATTTTGGGTGATAAACCCACCAGTTATCGTCAGTGGGCTGCTCAGGTACAGGATTATGCCAACCATCAGGGAGCCAATGAGGAAACGCTTTATTGGCGTACTGTTATTGGCGGCCTGGGTGACTATCGCCAACGGATAGCGCCGCTTTTCACCTCGCCATCGTTGAGCCAACGTGAGTTATCGTTAAACAAAACCTTAACGCAGCATCTGCTGGGTGGGGTACATCATGTGTTCAATACCCAGGTTAACGATCTTCTGTTAGCCAGCTTCGTTGAGATCCTCAATGAGTTTACCGGGCTGCATACCCAGTACCTGACGTTGGAAGGCCATGGCCGAGAAGCGCTCGATACCAGCGTTGATATCAACCGTACGGTAGGCTGGCTGACCACTATGTACCCGGTCCGCTTGACCAGCGAGGGGGACTGGCGTCAACGGATCGTGACCGTCAAAGAGACCGTTGGCGGGATCCCGCGCCGGGGCGTTGGATTTGCGCCGTTGATGGGGTATGACGCCGACAAGCTGCCACCGGTTAGCTTTAACTATTTAGGGCGCTTTGATGAGGTGCAGCAGGAGGGATGGTGCTTCAGCCCGACAAACAGCGGACAAACCGTTGCGCATGAGAATGGCGAAGCGCATCTGCTCAGCGTCAACTGTGGTGTAGTTGGGGGGGAACTGAGAATACGCCTCTCCGGTTACCTGGCAGACGAAGAATTGCAACACCTGGCGAGCCGTTACCAGGGGGCGATTGCAGGCGTTATTGAGCGCTTGCTGGCGGAAAGCCGCACTTATCTGACTGCACGAGATATCGACGGGGTAATACCTCAAGCAGCACTTGACGCTCTGCAGCGTGATACCGAGCTGGAGTCGGTCTATCTGGCCAATAGTTTGCAGGAAGGCTTTATTTACCACGCGCTATCGCAGGGTGAAGTCGACGATGCCTACCATACCCAGATGTTCTGGGACTATGACAATGCGCTGGATATCGCCTGTCTGAAGCAGGCATGGTTGCAGGCGCAGCAGCATTATCCAACGCTCCGCCTGCGGTTTAATTGGGATGAAGAGTTGGTACAGATTGTTGATGCCCATGCTGCACTGAACTGGCATTTCTTTGATCTCAGTGAAAAAAGCGAGCACCAACAGCAAGCCTTCTTCTCTGATTTGTCTGCTCAGGATCGAGCTCGGCCTTACGATTTGTCGATCAGCGGGATCTTCCGTGTCTATGTGGTCAAAAATGCGCATGAACGTTACCGCTGCATTTTCAGCTGCCACCACGCCATCATGGATGGCTGGAGTAACCCGCTGCTGATTGAAGCGGTGCATAAATTCTATCTGGCGTTGTTGCGTGGTGACACATTGCCGCAGGCATGTGACCGCGGTTTCCACCAGGTTCAGCGCTATATACAGTCGCACAAAAGCGAGCATTTACCGTACTGGCGGGACTATCTGGCAGCACAGGATGAACCCGAAGATTTAAATATCTTGCTGTGCGGGCAGGCGAAGCACGTTCAGTTAAATGACTATAAGCACATTAAAACGTCGAAAACACAGCAGTTGATGTTTGATGAGCCGTGTTACCAACAGCTGAAATCGTTCACGGCCGAGAACGCGATAACCCTTAATGCGCTATTGCAATATTGCTGGCACAAAGTGCTCAGTATTTATTCTGGCAATGCGGCCAGCATCGTTGGCACGGTGGTTTCAGGCCGTAACCTGCCCGTGGATGGCGTGGATCAAACGGTAGGATTATTGATCAACACACTGCCGCTGATCGTCGATCATCAGGCTTCTGTGTCGGTTCTCACGGCGATTCAAAACCTGCAGGACGCGATCAACGAGGCGAATACCCGCAGCCATGTCAATCTGGCACAGCTGCAATCGGCAGGAAAACGCCTGTTTAACTCTTTGTTTGTCTATGAAAACTACCCGATGCCCAGTGGGGACATCGATAGCGATTTACGGCTACGTTTCGCCAGTGCTAACGAGAAACAAGATTATCCGTTGGTGGTGACCGTGCTGGAACAGCAGCACCTGGCGCTGAGCCTGCATTATGCCGGTGAACTGTTTGACGACGTGCTGATCGAACAGCTACTGAACACCATGAGGACGCTGGTAGAAAATATTGTTCAGGGTGCCTCCCAGTCTCAAGCCGAGTTGCGTTATCTGCAGGCGGCGCAGTATCAAACGATGATCCACCAGTGGAATGATACCCGCAGGCCCTACGAGCAGGATAAAACTCTCGCCGCGCTGTTTGAAGCACGCGTGGCCGCCTCACCAGACAGCGTCGCCGTAGAATTTAACGACGTGGTGTTAACGTACGCCCAGTTAAATCAACAGGCGAACCAGCTAGCGCATTATTTGCAGCAATGTTGCCAGTTGCGCGCCAACGATCTCGTGGGTCTCTATCTTGAGCGCAGTGAGCAGTTGGTCATTGCTATTCTGGCCATACTGAAAGCGGGTGCGGCCTATGTGCCGATGGATCCGGATTCCCCCGATGAGCGCAATGGCTATATTATCGCGGATGCCAAGGTAAAGGCGGTGCTTTGCCAGCGGCAGGCTTTACAAAGGGTAGACTTGATGGCACCTGGCGCCATGCTTATCCCTCTTGACGCACCAGAAACCACCGCGCGTTTGGCGCGCTGTGCAACAGATAACCCATGCAGCAATACAGGTCCCCACGATCTGGCGTATGTCATTTATACCAGTGGCACGACGGGATATCCTAAAGGGACTCTGATAGAGCAACGCTGTGTGAACCGGCTGGTGATTAATCCCAATTATGTTGAGTTCGGTGAACAGGATCGCATTCTTGGTATTTCAGGCTATCAGTTTGATGCCTCCATTTATGACATCTTTGGCGCGTTGTTAAATGGCGCCGCGTTGGTGATTGCCGACAAGCCAAATATCCTGGATTTAGACCGTCTCTCTCAGCTGATTGTCGATCGTCAGATCAGCAATTTCTTTGCCACGACCGCCTTCTTTAATACGCTGGTGGATGCTGAACTGCCTGGGTTGCAGCAGTTGAACTACCTGCTGTTCGGCGGTGAGCAGGTGTCCGTTAACCATGTTAATCGTTTCAGAACGCTTTACCCTCAGGTCAAGTTGGTACATGTATACGGGCCGACGGAAACGACAACCTACGCTACGGCCTATTTGACCAACACGGCGACGCAGGCGTTTGATTACACTGTTCCCATTGGTCGGCCAATTAGTAATACCCAACTGTATATACTCGACGAACAGCTGCGCCCCGTCCCCCAAGGTGCGATTGGTGAGTTGTATATCGGTGGCGCTGGCGTTGGGCGCGGCTATCTGAATAACCCGCAGGCGACAGCGGACGCGTTTATTGCCAATCCGTTCCGCAGTGACGCCGAACGCAGCCGTGGTGAAAACGCCCGCCTTTATAAAACCGGGGATCAAGGCCGTTACCTGCCGGACGGTAACATCGAATACCTGGGCCGCAATGACTTCCAGGTTAAGATCCGTGGCTTCCGTATTGAGCTGGGGGAAATCGAAGCCCGGCTGATCGACCATCCAGCCATCCAGCAGGCACTGGTTTTGGCGAGCACTAACCCGGCGGGGCATACCCATCTGACGGCGTACTACGTCGCGCAGGAGCCCTTGCAGCAAGATGTGTTGCGCGCCCATCTGCAGCAGGTGCTGCCGGACTACATGGTACCGTCGGCCTTGGTTCACCTGCTATCGCTCCCGATGACCGTCAACGGCAAGGTCGATCGTGCCGCCTTGCCGGTCCCGACGTTTGAGGCGCAGGCAGACCGGGTGGCACCAGAGACGGCGACCGAGCAGCAACTGGCCGAGGTCTTCGCCGAGCTGCTCGCCATCCCGCAGGACAGCCTCAGCGTGCTGGACGACTTCTATCGCCTGGGGGGCAACAGTATCCTGGCGATCAAGCTGGTGGGCCGTTTGACCCGCGCGTTAGAAAAAAGCGTGCACGTCTCTGACCTGTTCCGCCTGAGATCCATCCGGGCGCTGGCGGCATTTATTGACGGCGAAGCGCAAGGCTGCCAGGTCATCCAGGCACCGTCGATCTCCCGACCTGAGGAACAAAGGCTGTCGTTTGCCCAGGAGCGCCTGTGGTTTATCGACCGTTATGAAGAAGGCAGCAACGCCTACAACGTCCCGCTTACGCTCAAGCTGCAGGCCGGAACCGATCCGCAGAAAGTGGCCCAGGCCCTGATGAAGGTGATAGCGCGTCATGAAGCGCTGCGTACCCTAATCCTGTGCGACGACGACGGGCAGGGGTATCAACATATTCTGCCCGCCGAGACATTCTCACTGAGCATACCGCACGAAACATGCGACAGCGTGCAAGCGCTGCATGCACGACTGCACGAGCATCAGCACCGGGTGTTTGACCTGGCGCAGGAATGCCCGATTGCGGCCAGCAGTTATACGCTGGCGGGAGCCCACTACTTCAGCATCGTTATTCACCACATCGCGTTTGACGGCTGGTCGGTAGATCTGCTGTTAAAAGAGTTACTGCACTATTACCGCGTGTTCACCGGAGAGGCCAGCAATGAACTCCCGGCACCGCCGGTGCAGTACCGGGAATTTGCGTTGTGGCAGCGCCAACACCTGCAAGGAGCCACGCTGGACAAGCAACTGGCCTACTGGCATGGGCAACTGGCGGACCATGAACCGCTCAACCTGCCGACGGACCATGTGCGTCCGCTGCAGTTGGATTACCGCGGCGACGATATCACCTTCCAGCTGGATGCGGCGACCAGTGCCGAACTGCGGGCGTTGGCCGCCTCGTTGAACGTCAGCCTGTACACGGTACTGCTGAGCGGCTATTACCTGCTGCTGGGGGTTTACAGTAACCAGCAGGATATCGTGCTGGGGACGCCGATAGCGGGCAGGCATTACCCGGGGGTGGAAGACACCATGGGCCTGTTCGTCAATACGCTGGTCCTGAGGCGGCAGATAGACGTCAGCCAAACGGTCAGAGAATTTATTGGCGAAACGGGCCAACAGGTCAGTGAAGCGCATACCCACCAGGATCTGCCTTTCGAAAAGCTGGTGGAAGTGTTGAAAACGGAAAAGGACAGTTCAAGGCACCCGATCTTCCAGGTGATGTTCAGTCTCCAATCGTTTGGCGCCACAGGACGTACCGAAGGAGAAAGCCTGTTTGAGCAGTATGATGCGCAGGAAGGGGCGTATCGGGCGGCGAAGTTCGATTTGACCGTGATGATGGACGACAGTGAAGAGGCGATCGGTGGCGTCTTCAACTATGCGACGGCCCTGTTCAACGGGCAAACGATGCGGAACTACATCGCCACCTACCAGCATATCCTGCGCCAACTGGGTACGCTGTGCAGTCAGGGGCGTTCCCTTGCGGAGCTTCAGTACCTGGATACGGCACAATACGAGCAAATCATCTGCCAGGGGAACCGCACCGAATGCGACTACCCACGGGAGATGACGATCCACGAAATGTTCGAGGCGCAGGTAGCGAGGACCCCAGAGAATATCGCACTGGTGTTTGAGGGGGTGAGCCTGACCTATCGGCAGTTGAATGAACGCGCCAACCGGTTGGCGGCTTACTTGAGAGCGCAGTTTGTTTTACAACCGGACGATCTGATCGGGCTTTGCCTGGAAAGATCGGAGCGCATGATCGTGAGTATCCTGGCGGTGTTGAAGGCTGGTGCTGCCTATGTACCGCTTAGCCCCGATATGCCCGCGGAGAGAATGCTCTGGACGATAGAAAATATCCACTCCCGCGTTATGCTGACGGAGTTGGGAGCGCAAGAGACGCTGGCCACACTGATTGATCCACAAAAGACGGCGCTGCTGTGCGTGGACGATCCTGAGTTGTTAGCGCAGGTTGCCAGCCACCAGGTGGTTAATGTGGCAACCCGAACCAGACCTGACAATCTGATTTATGTCATCTATACCAGCGGGACGACGGGAATCCCTAAAGGAGTGATGATTGAGCATCATTGTGTCGCCAATCTGGTTGAGGCGCAGCGGAGTATCTTTGGCACGGAGATCTGTCAGGTCGGAGAGCCGACAAAAAGTTACCTCTTCTATTCAAATTATACCTTTGATGCGCATGTCCTGGATGTGTTCAGCCCGCTGCTGACCGGCCATTGCTTGCATGTCCTGTCTAAAGAGATACGTTTGAATTTCGCTGCGCTTGCCGCATACATCAAACAACATGCCATTGATATCGGCTTTGTGCCTCCTGCGCTGCTAAATAACAATGAAACATTGGCGCTTTCCACGCTAATCCTGGGTGGAGAGGTAGCCAGTAGCAGCGTGATAGAACGCTATAGCGCTCAGGGGGTCAAAATAGTTAACTGCTATGGCCCAACGGAAACCACGGTCTTTGTCACCAGGAACGTTTACCAAGCGGGCGATAGCAATACCCTCATTGGCCAGCCGATAGGCAATGCTGGCGCTTATATTCTGGACAGTTGTCTACGGCCGCTCCCTGCGGGTGCCGTGGGTGAGCTCTATATCAGTGGAGACTGCGTAGGCCGTGGCTATTTAAATAACCCAGAGGCGACTCATCAGGCGTTTATCGTCAATCCATTGCAAAGCGAAGAAGATAAAGCGCGAGGACGTCACGATCGGCTGTATAAAACGGGGGATTTAGTCCGTTACCTGAACGACGGTAAGATTGACTATATTGGGCGTAATGATGCACAGGTGAAGATCCGTGGCTTCAGGATCGAATTGGCCGAAATCGAAAGCTGTCTGACCCAATATCCACAGATTGAACAGGTTGTGGTCCTGGCGCTGGAGCATGACTCGGGGCAAAAGTACCTGGTGGCCTATTATGTTGCGCCAGACGCATTGCCAGCAGATGTGCTGTCTGAGCATCTGCAACAGCGTTTACCTGCCTACATGATCCCCACAGCGTTTGTTCATCTAACGGCATTGCCCATGAACATGAACAATAAGTTGGATCGCAAAGCCTTACCTCTGCCGATATTAACGGATGAGGTGAACTACGTGGCCCCAGCCAACGAGAGTGAAATGCTGATCTGCCGCGTATTTGCGGAGGTATTACAGCTGAAGGATTATGCGGTGGGGGTCACCGATGATTTCTTCCGTTTAGGCGGGGACAGTATCAGCAGTATCCAACTGGCGAACAAACTCAAAAAGTTATCTGGCCACCATCTCACGGTGAAAGACATCTTTGCCCACAGAACGCCCAAGGCATTGAGCACTTACCTGCTGCAACGTCAGGGTGACAGTTTGCCGGTTATCCAGTCAGAGGCGGGTATGCTGGCGGATGAGCTCCCCTTGGCGCCGATCCAGCGCTGGTTCTTCCAGGCCGTAGAGTCAGGGAAGTTGCCTGATGCTGGGCATTGGAACCAGGCATTTATGGTTAAAGTGCCAACGTTAAACGTTGAGTTACTGCGTTTGAGCGTGGCTAAACTGGTTGAATACCATGATATTTTGCGGGCCGTTTACCCGAAAGATGCCGCTGTCGGTCACTATCGTCAAGCGATAGAGACGCTGCCATTTGATGCGATCAATCAACAGGATTTCACAGCCGATCAGCTCGATGCGCAGTTGACGGCCTGGCAGAACCGTTTTTGCCTGGCAGAAGGGCCACTGTTCCATATCGGTTATATTGCAGGCTACGCTGATGAGACTGCGCGTATCCATGTGGCGGTACACCATCTCAATATTGATGCGGTCAGCTGGCGGATTATCAACCAAGACTTACGCACGCTTTACCAGTTCTTTGCTGCACAAGGCGATAACCTGGATGTGACGGTTGATGCGCAAACTATCCTGGGCCAGAAAGGCACCAGTTACCGCCAATGGGTCAACTCACTGCAAAACTACCCAGCCGTTGTCGTGAACAACCATAGGGATGAGAAGCATTACTGGGATAACCTGACCACGGAGTTGGACGGCTGGCACCAGCGTTTGGACTCTCATCGCGTGGGGACGCTCAATCGTACGATGATAAGCCTGTCGCAAGAGCACACCGGTTGTCTGCTGCGAGACCTTCATCATGTTTATCACACCGAGATGAACGATGTTCTGCTGACCGTACTGGCGGATGCGTTGTCGCAGGTGGTTGGTGGTGACAACCAGTATGTCCTGCTGGAAGGACATGGCAGAGAGGCGATGTTTGACGATGTGGATATCAACAATACCGTCGGTTGGTTTACCTGCATGTATCCGGTCAATCTGCGCGTTGAGCATCGGGACCTTGTACGCAATTTACCGCTGATAAAAGACAGGCTGCGAACTCCTCCTCACCATGGCTTAGGCTATGGCGTGCTGGTTGGCTATGATGCGCAGGCATTGCCTGCAGTGACCTTCAACTACCTTGGCCAGTTCGATGGTGATGAACGGGATGGCGAGTGGGCATTTGTTCAGGAATCTACGGGGCTGGCATTATCAGCGAATAACCGCACAACGGACTTCTTAGCGCTGAACGGCGGTGTGCTCAATGGCCAATTACAGTTCCTGGTCGAGGGTGATCTCAGCCCGGAACAGCTCGAACTGTTTGCCACGACTTATCAACAACGGTTAATCCAGTTGATCGACGAGCTTAAGCGGTCACCTCGCTCTTATCTCACCGAGTCTGATGTTAAGGGTGTGGTCTCCGGTGAATTGTTGGCGCGCCTCCAGCAGGATGAAGAGGTGGCGGCGATTTATCCGGCTAACAGCCTGCAACAAGGATTTATTTATCATTACGTCCTGCAAGGCGATATCGACAACGCCTATCGTACGCAAATGGTCTGGCACTATCGCAATGCGTTGGATGTCGAGCTGTTAAAACGGGCGTGGCAATGCAGCCAGGCGAAATATCCGGCGCTGCGGCTAAGATTCTCCTGGCAGGAAGAGTTTGTGCAGATCGTCGATAAGCAAGGCACCTTTGGTTGGCAGTTTATCGATATCAGTAAGCAGGACGAACGTGCGCAAGCAAGCATCGTGGCTGAACTCATCAAGCAGGATCAGCAGACCCATTTCGATTTGTCTGCTAAAGGGCTATTCCGTCTCTATATCGTTAAGTGCGCGGCCGATCACTACATTTGTCTGTTTAATAACCACCACGCGATTCTGGACGGCTGGAGTCTGCCGATCTTGCTCAATGACGTGCACCAAAATTATCTGGCTCTGCAACAGGGAAGCGCGCCGGAGCAAGCCGAAGATCAAAGCTATCTGGAGGCTCAGGCATTGCTACAGACGGTTAGCCAGGAAACCGAGCAGTTCTGGCAAAACTATCTGGGTGGCTTAGAGGTGCAAGAGAATCTCACCGGTCTGCTAAAGCCGGAGATGAAACACGTCAATTTAAGTGAATATAAACACCTGCAAGATCCCCAGACGGTATCGACCGCATTGGCTGGTGAGCTTTACCACGGGCTGAAGGCGCTCTCGCGGCAGCATGGCGTGACGCTGAATGCGCTGATGCAGTATTGCTGGCACCAGCAGCTCAGTCTTTATAGCCATGCGGACGTGACGATTGTGGGCATGACGGTGTCTGGCCGTAACCTGCCGGTGGAGGAGATTGAACGCTCTGTTGGTTTATATATCAATACGTTGCCTGTAGTTCTGGCGCATACCGATGAGGCGATCATCGAGAATGTCAAACGCCTGCAGGCCCATATAAATGACATCAATAGCTACAGCAATATCAGCCTGATCACACTGCAAAAGGCGGGGGTACGGCTGTTCAACTCGCTCTTCGTGTTTGAAAACTATCCGGTGCCAGCCGATAACGGCGAGAGCCTGTTCAAACTCGAGTTTGAGGACAGTGATGAAAAACTGGATTACCCACTGGGCATCATGGTGTATGAACAGGATGGGCGCATTGAGTTCAAGATCAACTATGCGGGCGAGTTGTTCAGCCGTTCGGCGATTGAAGGCGTGCTGCAAGGAATACGACTCACCGTACAGCAGTTGATCGCGGACCCGGCCATTGTTCCCCAGGCGTTATCGTTGCTGACGCAGGACAACTATACGCAGCTGGTAGCAAACCAGCCGCGGGTACAGGTTGCCGTGGAGCGAAATAAACTGGTCGGTCAGATGTTTGAAGAGCAGGCCGCCAGAACGCCGGATGCTTTGGCATTGGTATATCAGGATACGCGGTTGACGTATTGCGAGTTAAATCAGCGGGTGAACCAGTTGGCGGCTTATCTGCAGGCGAACTTTGCGATACAGCCTGACAGCGCGATTGCCCTCTATTTTGATAAGTCGACCCATATGGTCATTGCCATGCTGGCCGTGCTCAAGGCCGGGGCGGCCTATGTTCCGATTAGCCCTCAGGCACCGTTGGAGCGCTTGAGCCTGCTGGTTGACGACGTTAAACCGGTGCTGATCCTGACGCAGCAGCATCATGGCTCACGCATCGCTGGCTGTGGTTTCCCTCTGCTGGATATAGATAACCCGCAACTGGCCAACAGGCTGGCGCAGTTCGACGACAGCAATGTACCGTCACGTACGCAGCCAGACGATTTGGCGTATATCATCTATACCAGCGGAACCACTGGCCGGCCAAAAGGGGTGATGATTGAGCATCACTCGTTAATCAACCTGGCGCAAGGGCAGTCGGACCTGCTAGGTATGCCTACGGGCTATGAGCAGGCTGCCAGGCTAAACACGCTGTGGTATTCGGAATATGTTTTCGATGCCCATGCGCTGGATGTCTTCTGTGCCTTGTTGAATGGCCATTGCCTGCATATTCTGCCAGAACAGCAACGTCTCGACTTTATCGCGCTTTCTGCCTATATCAGGGATCACGCCATCGAGTTCGCCTTTATTCCTCCGGCGTTACTGGCGCAAAATGAACTGCTGGAACTGTCCACGCTGGTCGTTGGCGGGGAGTGTATCGACGGGGCGATGATTGACCGCTACTGTGAGGCCGGAGTCCGTTTGATCAACGGTTACGGGCCTAGCGAAACCACCGTTTGGGCGACGGCGCGGCTCTATCAACCTGGCGATGCCAATACCAATATCGGCAAGGCGATCAACAACGTTTGCGTTTATCTGCTGGATCGCCACCTGCGCCCCGTCCCACAAGGTGCGATTGGCGAGCTGTATATCGGTGGCGCTGGCGTTGGGCGCGGCTATCTGAATAATCCGCAGGCGACAGCGGACGCGTTTATTGCCAATCCGTTCCGCAGTGATGCCGAACGTAGCCGTGGTGAAAACGCCCGCCTTTATAAAACCGGGGACCGGGGTCGTTACCTGCCGGACGGGAACATCGAATACCTGGGCCGCAATGACTTCCAGGTTAAAATCCGTGGCTTCCGTATTGAACCGGGGGAGATCGAAGCCCGGCTGATCGACCATCCTGCCATCCAGCAGGCGCTGGTCCTGGCGAGCACTAACCCGGCGGGGCATACCCATCTGACGGCGTACTACGTCGCGCAGGAGCCCTTGGAACGGGAGACATTGTGCGACCATCTGCAACAGGTTCTGCCGGACTACATGGTGCCGTCGGCCTTTGTTCACCTGCTATCGCTACCGATGACCGTCAACGGCAAGGTCGATCGCGCGGCCTTGCCTGTCCCCACGTTTGAGGCGCAGGCAGACCGGGTGGCACCAGAGACGGCGACCGAGCAGCAACTGGCCGAGGTCTTCGCCGAGCTGCTCGCCATCCCGCAGGACAGCCTCAGCGTGCTGGACGACTTCTATCGCCTGGGGGGCAACAGCATTCTGGCGATCAAGCTGGTGGGCCGTTTGACCCGCGCGTTAGAAAAAAGCGTGCATGTCTCTGACCTGTTCCGCCTGAGATCCATTCGGGCGCTGGCGGCATTCATTGATAATACCGCGCAGGGCTGCCAGGTCATCCAGGCACCGTCGATCGCCCGGCCTGAGGAGCAGCGGCTGTCGTTTGCCCAGGAGCGCCTGTGGTTTATCGACCGTTATGAAGAAGGCAGCAACGCCTACAACATCCCGCTGACGCTCAAGCTGCAGGCCGGAACCGATCCGCAGAAAGTGGCCCAGGCCCTGATGAAGGTGGTTGAGCGTCACGAAGTGCTGCGCACCCTGATCCTGTGTGACGACGACGGACAGGGGTATCAACAAATCCTGCCAGCCGAGACATTCTCACTGAGCATACCGCACGAAACATGCGACAGCGTGCAAGCGCTGCATGCACGACTGCACGAGCATCAACACCGGGTGTTTGACCTGGCGCAGGAATGCCCGATTGCGGCCAGCAGTTATACGCTGGCGGGAGCCCACTACTTCAGCATCGTTATTCACCACATCGCGTTTGACGGCTGGTCGGTAGATCTGCTGTTAAAAGAGTTACTGCACTATTACCGCGTGTTCACCGGAGAGGCCAGCAATGAACTCCCGGCACCGCCGGTGCAGTACCGGGAATTTGCGTTGTGGCAGCGCCAACACCTGCAAGGAGCCACGCTGGACAGGCAACTGGCTTACTGGCATGGGCAACTGGCGGACCATGAACCGCTCAACCTGCCGACGGACCATGTGCGTCCACTGCAGTTGGATTATCGCGGCGACGATATCACCTTCCAACTGGATGCGGCGACCAGTGCCGAACTGCGGGCGTTGGCCGCTTCGTTGAACGTCAGCCTGTACACGGTCTTGCTGAGCGGCTATTACCTGCTGCTGGGGGTTTACAGTAACCAGCAGGATATCGTGCTGGGTACGCCGATAGCGGGCAGGCATTACCCGGGGGTGGAAGACACCATGGGGCTGTTCGTTAATACGCTGGTCCTGAGAAGGCAGATAGACGTCAGCCAAACGGTCAGAGAATTTATTGGCGAAACGGGGCAGCAGGTCAGTGAAGCGCATACCCATCAGGACCTGCCTTTTGAAAAACTGGTGGAAGTGCTGAAAACGGAAAAGGACAGTTCAAGGCACCCGATATTCCAGGTGATGTTCAGTCTCCAATCGTTTGGCGCCACAGGACGTACCGAAGGAGAAAGCCTGTTTGAGCAGTATGACGCGCAAGAAGGGGCGTATCGGGCGGCGAAGTTCGATTTGACCGTGATGATGGACGACAGTGAAGAGGCGATCGGCGGCGTCTTCAACTATGCGACGGCCCTGTTCGACGGGCAAACGATGCGGAACTACATTGCGACCTATCGGCATATCCTGCGCCAACTGGGAACGCTGTGCAGTCAGGGGCGTTCCCTTGCGGAGCTTCAGTACCTGGATACGGCGCAATATGAGCAAATCATCTACCAGGGGAACCGCACCGAATGCGACTACCCACGGGATATGACGATCCACGAAATGTTCGAGGCGCAGGTAGCGAGAACCCCAGAGAATATCGCACTGGTATTTGAGGACGTGAGCCTGACCTATCGGCAGTTGAATGAACGGGCTAACCGCTTGTCGGTTTACTTGAGAGAACGCTTTGCTGTCCGCACTGGCGATTTGGTGGCGCTGTGTCTAAACCGCTCTGAGCATATGCAGGTCGCGATACTGGCCATTCTCAAGGCGGGGGCCGCTTACGTACCACTGGATCCGCTGGCACCGGATGACCGGGTGAGCTACATGCTGGACAACGCCGGTATCGATATCATCTTGACGGCAAACCCTGGCGACGAGAAAGCCACAGCGCTAGCGGCAACCGGCAGAACCGTTATTGATGTCGCCGATCGGGAAACGTCAGCTGATATTGCCCGCTACCCAGGTGAAAACCAGCCTTCATCGGTGCGGTCTAGTGATTTGGCTTACATCATCTATACCAGCGGCACCACGGGCAATCCTAAAGGCGTCATGCTAGAGCATCACAGTGTGATCAACCGTATTGTCTGGATGCACAAACAATATCCGATCACGGCGCAGGATCGTATCTTGCAAAAGACCAACTACACCTTCGATGTTTCAGTGTGGGAGTTGTTCTGGGCTAACTGGTTCGGGGCCTGTACCGTTTTTGCCTCGCAGGAGGCCTATAAAGATAATGTTTATCTGGCAGAACTGATTGAACAGCAGCAGGTAACGACGCTCCATTTCGTCCCTTCAATGCTGTCGGCATTCCTTGAAACCCTGGAAGGGCAGAGTGCGTTGCAGGCAAAACTGGGCAGCCTTAACTACCTGTTTTGCAGCGGAGAGGCGTTAAACGTGGGGGAAGTCAGAAAATGCCAGCGTTTACTGCCGCATTGCCAGATCCACAATCTCTATGGCCCAACGGAAGCGACGGTGGATGTGCTGTTCTACGACTGTAACGCACGCACCATCAAGGATGTGTTAATCGGTAAGCCGATCGACAATACTTCCGCCTATGTGCTGAATGCACAACTGCAACCCATTCCACCGGGGGCAATTGGCGAGTTATTCATTGGTGGCGTCGGTGTCGCTAGAGGATACGTGAATAATAAGCTATTGACGGATAAGGCTTTCCTGGGCAATCCATTCCAGAGCAGTGAGGAGAAGCTACGGGGTTACAATGGCCGGATGTATAAAACTGGCGACGTGGTGCGTTATTTAGCCGATGGCAACATCCAATATCTGGGCCGCAATGATTTCCAGGTTAAAGTGCGCGGTTACCGTATTGAGCTGGGCGAAATCGAAACGCGCCTGGCCAGTTATCCGGACGTTAATCATGCGGTGGTGATCGCCAGTGAGCGTGGTAGCAATGATAAATATCTGGTGGCCTATTATGTTGCCGCGCAGGAAATTTCCACCGAAAAACTATGCGCTCATCTGCGGGAAACCCTGCCAGATTATATGGTGCCTAGCGTATTCGTTCATTTGACGGCGCTGCCGGTGACCTCAAACGGTAAATTGAACAGAAGATTGTTACCTCAACCGCAAATAACCCATTCCGTGTCCTACGTTGCGCCGGAAAACAAGGTTGAAAAAACATTGTGCGAGTTGCTTGCTGATACGTTGCAAGTGTCATTTGAGGCAATCAGCATGGAGGATAACTTCTTTGCACTGGGCGGCAACAGCATCCTGGCGATGAGGCTGAACAACCGGATTAATCAGGTGCTGAGGGTGAAAATTCGTCTGCTTGATATTATCAATGCACGCACCTTAGGCGAGTTATCGCAAGTAATTACACAGGCTCAAGGGAAGTCCTTTGAGGTGATCGTGCCATTTAATACGGTAACGCAAAAGCCGCAGATGTTTATGGTTCACCCTGGGATGGGGAACTGTTCTGTCTATCAATCCTTGGCCAATAGGTTGAGTGAGCGCTACTGCTGTTATGGGGTTGACTCATACAACTTCTATCATGAGCAGAAGATCGAGCGGCTCGATGAGTTGGCACGTTATTATCTGGAGCATATCGATCGCATTCTTGATGTCAGCCAACCGGTCACTTTATTAGGCTGGTCGTTGGGCGGGAAGATTGCACTGGAGATCGCGGCCTATTTAGAAGCGCGTGGGGTTAAGGCGATCACTGTCTATCTGCTGGATACCTGGTTGTTAAGTGAAGATCATTATCAGCGCAATGAATCATCCTTTAACCTGGACTCTATGATGGCGCGGTTACAAATCCCACATTATTTAAGACATAATGTCGAATCGGTCGTCGTCAGCGATAAGCTGTTGAATATACAGCCACTCTCTGCCGTATTAAAACATACGCAGATCGTGTTGTTTAAGGCGACAGAGGAGATAGATAATGAGGGGTATCAACAATACCGGTTTAACAACGTTGATACTGGTGTTGAAAACATCGCCCAGCTACAGCTGTTTGAAATAGCAGCCTGTCACTTTACCTTGCTGGAAAAGGAGGATGAGTTGATTAGCCACATCCGCTAATTGCTTTCTTGGCGCTGGGCAGGGGTTTTATTACCTGCCCAGCATGCTATTGGTGAAGGGCTAAACAACATGACCAATTATATCTACTGCTCTCGTATTGACGAGCTAAGCAGCGAACTGCTTTATTCGCAGCGGGATTATCTTGATAAAGACCAACGGATCCTATTCGATCGGTTTAGGTTTGATGACGACAAACGGCGGTCATTATTAGGGAGAATGCTGCTACGTTATGCATTAAAAAAACATGAAGGGTATCAGGGAAGTCATTTTCCTAAACTGCACTATAACCGCTATGGCAAACCTGCTGTGATGGGGATGAAAGGGGGATTTAATCTTTCCCATGCGGGGTCCTGGGCCGTATGTGCCTATACCACGCAGGGGGAGATTGGCGTTGATGTGGAAAAGAGAGTCCCGATTGACATACATGACTACCAGGATGTGCTCACTCCTGAGGAGTTTACACAACTCGCTCAGGGAGAAAACGTTGATTTCTTTCGTCTGTGGTCGTTGAAAGAAGCCATCATAAAAGCGGATGGCCGGGGTTTTGCTTTATCTCCGACCACGTTTACCTTACCTCACCCTTTTGCCAATGGCTTAACCGTCGACGTGGCTGAAAAACGTTGGTACTTGTACTCACAGGACATTGGGGAGGAATACGTCTTATCCAGCGCCTCAACATCCTATGAAACCGCACTGTTTTCGTTAGCCTTTGACACTTTGTTGGCCTGATTGGGTCGTTGCCGTTCTTTACCAAAGCCATACGGGCTGCACGCTCAGCTCTGGCAGACAAAGGCGTTGTCTTTGTCCAGCAAATAAGGGCGCAAATAGGCAACCGTGCTGCACATCGGCAAGATATCTGCTGACAGCGTTATCCCCAACGTTTCGACCAGGTATTTTCTACGCTGCTGCATCCGCTGCCATAGCTGGGGATACTGGCGTTGGAGCTCCAGCTTCAGCTGTTCATCCGCCAGTAGCACGGTGCTTTCGGCAGAAACGCCACCAAAGTTGGGCACTGAAGGGATAATATCAATCTGCAGGATCATGCCGCTCAACAGCTTTTGCTGAGAGCCTTGATAAATGGGCGAAGACATCCACTCTTCTTCAGCGGTCAGGTGCCCTGGGCACAGCGACCAACCGTACTTTGAGCGCGGTAAGACCGCTTCCACGTGATCAAACAACTCGCCGCCACGCATGCCAACGCTAATCACTTCAAGCCAGTGGGCATAGGCAGAGAAGTAGGGCTTGGCGATCGCATCCAGATAGTTTTTCGCCTCTGTTGATAACTCACCATTGGCATTGACCGCATAACCCGCCCGGCTGGAGGCCCCGCCGCGGTAGCCTACGGTTAGCGAGATCGTATCACCGTACTTCACGGTGTTGTCGGTTGGGAACAGGTTACCCTTGATAAAGCGTGGGCCGCTGGCAGCAATGGTCACGATACTCGGGTGCTGGCCAAAGCGCACCAGGCAATCCCCTAACTGCTGCTCTGTGACGCCTGGCGCCAGCTTATTCATGGCATCCAGAATGCAATCGGAGGCTAATGCAGCACCATACTCGTAGTGGGCCACCTCGTTGGCATTATTGACCGTTCTTACCCCGTGCTCGCCGATAAACAAGTCGGTCTCATTGGATAAACAGGCTTCATCACCGACAATGTTGCGGAGGGTATCGACAATAAATGAGGGGAGATCATAGATTTTCTTGTCGATCTCTGGCCCGTTGGTAAACATCTTCCAGCCAACCAGGCCGGTGCGGGCATTTTCCCGAATGCCGGCTTCAACCAGCAGTTCCTTAATCGACTTATCGCTTCTACCGGGTTGATTCGGCAGTGAAAATTGAGAAAGATGCACCGCCTTAGCCTGAATTCGCGCTTTGCTGACCTTATTGAGATTTTCGTTTCCCAGCACCAGCGTCATTTCGCCATCGGCGTTGATAATCAATAAGGCCTCTTCAAAACGGGTGAAAAAGCCGACCAGATATTCAAAATTGCCACCGTGCTCGACATCACAGTAAATCACCAGTTGATCAAGCCCACGCTGCTTCATCCTGCTAAGGATGTTGCTCTTTCTTTGTTGGATGGTTTCATCCGTTAGTGCAACGGGCACGCCAGAACAGTCCTTTTGCGGCTCTGGGATGGTTTTTAAGCTTACTTGCTGGTTTTTCATCTGATCCTCTTTTGCCGAGTGGGAGTTCGTACAGCCTGTTGATCAGGCCATAACATTGAAAATATAGTTGAGACTTATCTCGCAGTGTTAAACAGCTAAAAATCAGCTTAACGTTAATTTGATCACAGTTTCTACTTTTAACGATTTGATTTCTTGCATTCATTTATCAAACTGATAGCGTATTGGACTGTAAATTAGGATTGTTACTGTTTAACAGGCAAAACCTAAACCTCTGGTGGTGTTGGCTATTAGCTAGCACGCCACCAGAGGTTTAGGTTTTTTTTTGCCTGAAAATCAGTTGATACAACAAGCAGGTAGCAGAGGGCATTCCGGTAACGGATAAAGAAGGCAATGATGAAATATGAATAACTAACGAAAGAGTTATGGATGGAGATAGGGGACATCTACGGAAGGCTAACAATGATACAAACCAACACCATTGAGGAAATAACCATGAAACGGTTTTCACTATTACTTGCTCTATTGTCTTCACTTATTTTTAGTCCGCTGTTGGCTTACGCTGAAACAGCAGGTGATAATACAGTCACCATTTATGTCACCCGCCATGGGAAAACCATGTTTAATACCGTACATCGGGTTCAGGGGTGGGCAGATACCCCATTGACTACCGCAGGCGTGACGGTTGCTGAACAACTTGGCAAGGGGCTGAAAGAGGTTGAATTCAAAAAGGTGTATGCCAGCGATCTGGGGCGCGCACGTCAAACTGCACGCATTATATTAGCCGCAAAAGGGCAGCCGTTGGACATCGTCGAAAGTGAGAAACTGCGTGAGTTCTGCTTCGGTATTTACGAAGGCGATCTCGATGCCAATATGTGGGGAGCCATCGCCACCAAGCTTGGCTATCAGTCGGAAAAAGCGCTATTCGGTGATTTTGCCAATGGAAAGTTGCCATTTGACAAGATGTTCGGCGGTGTTGCTCTGGTCGATACCAGCGGTGAAGCTGAAACGTTTGCCACCGTCAAAGCACGTATGCAATCAGAGCTAAAAACTATTGCTGAAGAAACGGCAGCTCAAGGGGGCGGCAACATACTCCTGGTTTCACATGGAGCCGCTATTCTGGCAATGGTAGCGGATATGAGTTCTACACCCATTGTTGCGCCACTCTCTAATGCTAGTGTTACGCAGATTACTTATAAAAACGGTGAGTTTACCGTGGGTAAACTGGGCGATATGAGCTATGTAGAAAAAGGTGCAAAGCTCTGATTGGGCGATGAGCTAAAGGAAATTAAATAGAATGCTCTGTATCCATAGACAATCATGCCGCCTGTTTTTATCAAGGCAGGGTCTATGGATATACACGACGGTACCTAGATTAGCAGTGAAAACGCTCTGTCACGTAGTGGCAACCTAATTTGAGGCGTGTGTCTCAAAGTAAATATAATTCTGCTAATTTAATTAAATATTAAAATTCAAGTGACAAAAAAGCACAACCCTGTTGGGCAGAATAATGCATCAGTTGGCAATGTTATGAGCATACTAAATCAGACTATGGTGTGAACACACTTGGTAATACATGAACATATTTTGTCATAACTTCATTAATAAATCGTTATTTTGAACAGAATAAAATGCCAACAACGTCATGCTTTATAAGTTAAATTTATCTTTGCACCGGATTTATTGATCGCCATCAGGATACTCATGTACAAAAAATACGCACAGTAGACCATTCATAAGCCGATGCTGTTATGACTAGCACTGGGTTATTTTGTGACACTCTGATAAGGAAATAGCATGAGCGGACAGCAACAAAATATCACCTCATCTGCAACAGAAACGGCTCCCGTTCGCTGGGGAGCCTACGTGGCGCTACTTTTTGCCATGGTATTCTTTTCCGGGCTTCTCGGCGGTAAAGAATGGTATGGCGTGTTTGATTTCACGACATTGAACGGGTCTTTCGGACGGGTCGTCAGTGGTGTGACTCAAAGCAACGAGGCATTAAACGTCTCCAACAGTACCTTTCGTGGTACCGGCGGTAACGGTGCCATGGACGGTTTTCTCTTCGCCTTCGGCTTGATACCTGCTGTCATGTTTGCCCTTGGCATGATCAATGTACTGGAGCACTACGGTGCGCTGAATGCAGCACGTAAACTGTTAACCCCACTGTTGCGCCCGTTGCTGGGGCTGCGTGGTAATACCGGTTTGGCACTGATTGGCAGCCTGCAGAGCACGGATGTTGGCGCCTCACTAACGCGCAAACTGGCTGATGAGGCACAGATTACAGAGAATGAAAAAGACGTTTTCACCATGTTTCAGTTCTCTGCAGGTGCCATGATCACCAATTTTTTCTCCTCTGGTGCCATTCTGTTCACTTTGGTTGCCGCTGACGGCACCCTGGCTGTTCCCGCCTCAATCGGCCTTTGCATCCTCGTGATGTTTTTTATGAAAATCGTTGGCGCGAATATTTTTCGTTTGTTGCTGAAAATGCGTCGTCAAGATAACGCATCTTCTGAAATCCATAAGGCATAGGGAGAGCACCATGAGCATGACGACTGAATCCAAACCCATGATCACCGATGTTTTTGTTGCTGGCGCGCGCAAAGGCTGGACCATTGCCACAACCAGTACCTTGCCCAATGTTCTGATGGCCTTTGTGGTGATCAAGGCGCTGACCATCACTGGCGCACTGGACGGACTGGCTTTCATTTTTGCTCCCCTGATGCAGCTGTTCGGCTTGCCCGGCGAGGCGGCAGCGGTCCTGATCGGAGGCTGGATGTCAATGGGCGGTGGGATCGGCGTAGCCGTTAGCCTGTTCGATAGCGGGATCCTGACGGGAGAACATCTGGCTATCCTGGCACCGGCCATCTATCTGATGGGGTCCCAGATCCAGTATGCCGGACGTATCCTTGGGGTCATTGGCACCAACGCCAAACTGATCCCGTTGATGATAGCCATCTCGGTACTGAATGCATTCGGAGCCATGCTGCTGATGCACATTTTTATCTAGTAGCAGTGCGACCTGAAGGGCGAGTGCGAGATCGTACTCTCCTGCGATTTAATTTCAGTGCACGCACAGCCTGCACAAAAGAACAGGGGAAACACCATGCAATTAGACGACTATCTGGCAGAATTGGCCTCCTTGGTTAATGTGGACTGCGGTACCAATACGTTGGAAGGCGTTGCCACCGTTGCTGCCAATATGCATGAGAAATATCAGCAGCTCGGCTGGCACAGCGAAATTGTCGATCTTGGCGATAAAGTGGGGCCCGGCGTTTTTGCTGCCAACAAACCCAATAGTCCACACTTTGATGTGCTACTGGTAGGTCACCTGGATACGGTTTTCCCAGTAGGTACCGTAGCGATGCGCCCCATGAGCATCAAGGAGGATCGCGCCTATGGCCCCGGTGTGGCGGATATGAAGAGTGGGCTCCTTAATATTCTTTGGGCAATGAGGGAACTGTCTGCAGAGGCGAAAGAGCGTCTCTCTATCGCGATTGCCATGAACCCTGATGAGGAGACGGGTTCGGTTTATTCACATGAATGGATTGGCGCACTGGCGAAACGCAGCCGCTGCGTGTTGGTGTGCGAGGCCGCCCGTGCGGATGGCTCACTGGTCAAGGCCCGCAAGGGAATGGCTCGCTACGAGCTGGAATTTCACGGTGTCGCCACCCACGCTGGTAACGATCCTGAGAATGGGCGTTCCGCAATCAATGAAATGGCCCACTGGATACTTCATCTTAACCAGTTAGCCAATGCGCAACTGGGGACGACCCTGAACGTTGGAGTGGTGAGTGGAGGTTCTGCGGCCAATGTAGTTGCGGACTACGCGCAAGCGATAATTGATGTCCGCTTCTGGCAGAACGACGAATTTGAGCGTGTTGACCGGCTAATGCGAACCACGACGCCTCACTGCTTTACTGCCGATGTTCGCCTCAATGTGACATTACAGGCTCATGTGCCCGCCATGTCACCCTCAGAAAAAACCGAACAACTGATGGCGAAGGTGGAGTCTGCGGGGAGGTTGGAGAATATTGACGTTCGCTGGCAGGCCGTCGGTGGTGGTTCTGATGCCAACCATACCGCCGCGCTTGGTATCCCCTCACTGGATGGCTTTGGTCCAATTGGCGCTGGCTTCCATAGCCCGGCAGAATATCTGGAGTTGTCCAGCATCGAACCCCGAGTGCGTCTCTTGCGTCGGGTGATTGAAACGCTGTAACCTCTGTCAGAAAGCAAAAAACCCGCCATAGGCGGGTTCTTCTAAATCATGGTGCCGGACTCGGAATCGATATTTCAATGTAACTTATTAATATTTAAATTTATTTTTTGATTTGATTATTTATGTACCCTCAATTGTACCCGCAGTCCCTGTGAGTGTTTTTTGGGAACCACATCGGGGTTTTGCTGTGATAGAAGACGTCAAGTGAAGTGAAAAAAACCGCGTAGGCATCGTGTTCGATTCTTTATTTCTTTACCTGTTTGGTAGCGAGTCTAATGCAGAGTGCTATCTTACCGATTTTCTCGCGTATGCCAAACACGTAAGATGTAGAGCGCGTTAACTCTGAGTTCGTAGTGAATTTCATAGTTACCGATGTTCAAGCGACGTACTTCCCGTGGTTCATATCTTGCCAGTGCGGGTCTCATACGTGAATGCGTCAGCAGGTTTACGGGGCAAGCACCAACGATTGAAGCACCTGCGCAGATGCTTCTGGATTTACGTTGGCAATCAAGAAGCGCAACAGCTCTAAATCTTGCAACGCATGATCTGACCAAACCACCTGCATTACTTTTGCCCTGACTGTGGTACAGGAAGTGGCGTGTCAATGTTCAGACTATTTATCCATTTCAATACATCTGTTTGTTCCACCACTCTGCTCTCATCCACATCAGCCAGCCCCCGCAAGATCATTTGATGATGGTTCTCTTCCTGCTCAATGTTCGCAGCCAAGACTTGTTTGACTATCCAGCCACGGGAACGATCATAATTTGCAGCCAGTTCGTCGAACTTCTCTACCATTTCAGCAGGAACATGGGCAGTGATAACGCGTGTTGGTGATTGTCCCATAAGTTTCTCTTTGTGATTAAAATGTAATCATAGTTAATAAGAGAGCAACAGACAATGTTGAGGTTAGGAAACCGTTGCCTATTGTCTCAACTCTGCTTACTACTGTGCTGGCAGGGTTATAGCCGTTCTGGCAGTACGCCTGGGTAATGTTTGGCGATGATATCGTTCATCTTGTCTATCAACGCAGGCTTTCCGAACGTAAGGTGTGCTGTGCCCTTCATGAAGTATCTGATTGTAAAATACTCATCTTCATAAACCTCAGCTTTCTGCGGTGTAGCGCGGATATGTTCATACAGCCGAGCGGTGACGTCCTGACGATTATCAGGGATCGCTTTGCCATCCAGTAAATGTAACATCCTCTCCAGATCGGCCAACTGATCCCGCCGATAACTGTGGTTCAGCGTAAATCCCCATTGGTTGTGACTCACCAAACTGTTGACGATCACTTTCTTGCCAAATTTACACGGGTGATTCGACTTGTAGTCCCAGGAGAGCGACTTGAACACGTTGATCACTCCCCGCTCAAATACCTCTCCCTTGTCCCGGTGCAACTGATTGAATGTGCTGTAGATACTCTCGTCGCTAATAGCCGGAATATTGTCGCCCTCCAGGTTTCTGTACCATTGATCACGCGCCTGCGCATCCATGATCGCAAGCATTCCGGAGCGTTTCATCAGAACTCGCCATATACTACGGTCGAGATTACGGGTGATCACGGGCATGGCCGTTTCGGCTTTTTCCATCAGCCAGCAACCGCAGCGGAAGTCTTGTTTCATTGCCCAGTCCCTTGCTACTCCACCGCCAATGCTGTTGGTGATGGTTGAGATATCCTCAAGCTGGTGAACAAGGGCTTCAATTTGCGTCAGCGCGGCGTTACGTCCGGTGACGATACGTTCAATACTGGTGGAGCAGATAATCTCTGTGTGGTCGGTTAACACATCGGGTTCAATCACGGTATTCAATGCTGTTGACATTGTTAGGGTTCCTTAAAAACAAAATGCCTGCGTCATGGCAAGCAGGTATAAAGATTGGAAGATGAGTTCGTTACGGCTTTATGTCGGTGTCTGATAGACCGCCAGATAGACGTGGCCAAAGCTACCCAAGGTATCGGCTTCGCAGGTAAAACCAGCGTGCTGCACCGTAACGCAGTGCTGGCGGCGCTGGTCGAGCTCACCCGAGCGCAGACAGGCTTCCAACAGTTTAATCAGCACTGGGAAGGCGCGATCCAGCGTTTTAAGCGCATCAGGGGAGAACATACCGACAAAGCCGGCGCGGTCGGGTAGAAAATGCAGGCGGTTACCTTTTTGTACCAGCCTTGCTCCCAGACGGGGAGTAATGGCACAGTGCAAGCCCCAGACGGGTGACGGTATGTTGTCTTCGTCGGTGAGTGGGGCTGCGTTATTATCGGTATTGAGAACGGGTTCTTTCATCGCTGAATATCCTTGAAAAAGTAAAACGCCAGCGGTCGAGGCTGGCGTAGGGGGAAAGTGGGGTTAGTGGGGAATAATCAAGCCAGGCGGCGAATCACCGGGCTGCGTAATCCCCGTGCGCTGCGGGCGCAGAGCATGTCACCGGCGCTCAAAGTCGGATCTTGTGCCATAAGGCTGAATCCAGGTCGGTCAATACGTACTAGGTCAAATTTCTCCACCAGTTCGTTGACGGTTTCGCGTACCGTGACGCCATACTCAATCTGTTGGGTAATCGCCTGATCGTCGTGATACGGCGTGTCATTGAGCTCCAGGCCGTAACAGTGAGCCAGCAACCAGGCAAGCAGTTGCTGGTATTCGAGAAAGGCGGGACTGGCATTGGACGGGGTGTGGGGGAGTTTGTTCATGGTCTTCATAAACGGGGTTCCTTAACAGAGCGGAGAAACTGGTAACTTGCAGTGATAGCTCAGCCAGTGGGCGACTTTCCGCCGTTGTTTTAACGGTACGTCAGATTCAATCGTCCAGGTGTTGGGGCATTGCGTATTGGCCAGCAACAGTGCAGCCATCACCAGCCAGTGGTAGGGATAGCCTCGCGTATCGCAGCGGATCAAGGCATGGGGTGTCTGACGTCGGTAGAGCATAAAGGGATCACCGGCCAGTTGGCTGGCCCTTTCCCCGTTAAAACCGATCAGGTCCAATCCCATCAGGCTGTCGTCGAGTTGGTATGGTTTTTTACCCGTGTATTCACAGATAACGGGTGCTGTGGCTAGCCCCAACGTATCAGGGCGTTGACACAGTTGCTGGTAAGCGGTGGTGATGGCCTGGCCTATCCTTTGCCAGTCGTGTGATGATACGTTGCTGTGTTGCAGAAAATGGAATACGCCAGGCACGGGCGATGTGCTTTTATTCATCAGAGGATTTCCTTTGAAAATAGAGGAGTAAAGCGAGAGTAGGACGTTGAGTGTGGGGCTGTATTACCAGCCGAAGGTGACAAAGTCAGGCAACACATCACCCAGAGCATCAATATGCAGGTAAGTCAGTTGATGGCGTTTCATCAGCGTGATGACCAGACGGCGGCAAGTCTTGGAGAGCCCCAGTCGTTTGAGTTGCAACACCGGATGGCTCCAGGCATCCAGGCGTATCAAATATCCGGTCCCCGAAAAGTGGATCCACTCACCATCACTGAACTCATCCTGACAGTGTGAGATCCTGTACAGCAGTGTATTGTCGTCCTCACTGATATGGGCCGAACTGCATTGCAGACCACGAAGTATCATGGGTGTGGTGACTAACATAGCAACCACCCTCGTTCGGCCAGTGAGATCAGATCTCCGTCCCCCACAATCAGGTGATCCAGCACGCGGACATCAACCATGTCGAGCGCATTGATCAGCCTATCGGTGAGCGTACGATCGGCCTCACTGGGAGTGGGATCTCCCGACGGATGATTATGGGCCAGTATCACCGCGGCAGCCTGGTGGTGTAATGCTCGGATCACTATTTCACGAGGATGGACGATGGTGGCATTGAACGTTCCGACCGAGACGGTTTCACTGGCCTTCAGCCTATGGCGATTGTCCAGGTACAGCACCATAAAGCATTCGCGACTTTGGGATTGAAGATGGAGTCGAAGCCAGGCCTTGACCGCCTCTGGTGAGCTAAAGGTATAGGGCCGGTGCTGCAACTGGGTTTCGAGTATTGCTAACGCCTGGCTGATAACCTGTTGTTGATCGGCGGTGAAGTGCGGCGGGGATGTGAGCATCTGGGGGGGGAGCATGATAAACCTCCGGAAGTTCAGTCGATTAGGACGAAGATGGCACGGCTTTCAGGATGGTGCAGCGCGTATTCTCGTAACCGGTAGAAGTGATCGGTCATGGCCTCGCTTTCGGTCCGGCAAGCATGGTAGCTGTAGGCCATTAGGCAGGCGGTAATACCCGCAGCCTCCTGGCCCACTGTAGCCCCGTTGCCGTTGAGGGCATTGAACAGCACATACTCCTTATCGGTATCTGGCATCAGGAAAGCACCGCCGTTACTGAGCATGTAGAAATCCCACAGTCCACCGTGGTAATTCACACAAAGTCTGTCCAGCCAGCCGAAAACGCGGGGCTCCAGAACGAGCCATTGCGGTATGCTGCCGAAGTGCTGCGGCCAGAAACGAGAGCGCTGGTCGCCTGGTACCCTAGTGGCGATCACCGAGCTTGCCGTAGACGGGGCAGAATGCGTATTCATGAAAAATATCCTTATTTATTATCGATAAATAATAAAACAGGCCTCGCCGGAAAACCGGGGCCTGTTCATGATGTGTGTGATAAAAGTCAGTGGGCGCTTACGGGGACGGCTCACCCGAGGTCTGGCATATGAAAATCTAAGCCAGTTATGATGCCTTACTCCCGGCAACCGATACCGGTAGTGGCTGGTAATATTGTGGATCGAATATAGACAGCGGCAGGTCAACCTGATAACCGTTACGCTCTTCTGTTGCCTTCATGACTTCGACTGAACTGACGTTTTCCACGCATTCGTTTTCCAGTGATGCTTCCTGAGAGCGCGTGGTATCACTGTCACCAAACGCGGCTACCTCCATGTTCCCCATCGCCAGTGTGTTGCCACTTTTGTCTTTCAGACGCAGGGAAAGGGTCAGCGGGCCGAAGCCCTCGCCGCTGCCGCCGTTATCCAGACGGAACTGGTAGACGCAAACATTGCCTGGCACCCAGACCGTATCCGTGTTGCGGATACTGATATAGCGTTGTTCATTGGCCTGCGCCTGTGCCAGCAAACTCAGAGTCAGGACTGTAACTGAGGTCATGCCTTTCAGCTTCTTATTCATGGATTTTTCTCCTGATTCTCCGGCAGATAGAGTTTTCCCATTTCCTTGCCATCATGCGAATACACTACCGATTTTTCGCCAGTGTAGCTGTCGGTCTCAATCCGGAAAGTCAGGGTGATATTATCTGCCAAGCACAAGGCAGCCATCAGAGGCTGCACCGTTTTCTGCTGCATATCAGCAATGTAGTAATAATTACCTGACTTACAGTCCTCCGGTGACTGACGGGTTTTCAACACTGTGTATTGCGGTGTGCCAAAGGCATCCTTTTTCACCCACTCCTGAGCAATATCGGATTGATGCGATACAACCTTGCTGAATGGTGGTGGAGTGAGGTCCTTAAATCTGGCTATCGCTTTCACTCCAGCATCTTCTTTACTGTCGCAGCCAGAGATACTCATGGCACCGATAACCGCCAGAATAGCAAGCATATGCGGGTACAATTTCTTCATGGTGCTCATTCCTTGTTTTCAGTCTTGTTTCCGTTGCGTCAGCAATTGCCAGTGCGGCGACACAGTTCAGCCAGACTCTGTTGGGTTACCCATTGCTGCAGTTTTTGCTCTGGTGCAGAACGCTTCGCAGCCAAAGCAGCCTGTTGCTTTTTGTTGACGCAGTTTTCTGGAATTGCGGCAAGCACCTGAGTGTTGTGCGGTTCATTCGCCAGTTCCAACTGATACTGAGTGTCGATGATGGTGAAATAGCACCCTTTCCCCTGATCCTCGCCCTGATAGACGGAGGTCAGATCCGAGTAGTAGCCGCTGGCAGGTTTTACATTCAGCTTGCGAACAGTATGCGTTTTCTTGTCGGCGAGAAAATAGGCACCGCCGCCACGTTGGCGAAGCAGGAATTGTTTTGTCCACGGATAGTTATCGATCACCGTGGCCTGATAGAGCATGTTATGCAGGGTGTTGTTGTCCATGCCATCGTCAGATTTCCAGCCATCCGCTTGCATATAAGACCAGGCTTTGACTGTACCCACGGTGTTTTCAGCGGCAGCCGAGAAGACAGCGCCGGTACAGAGACTTAGAGCAAATGCTGTTGTAGCCAGTAATTTCATCATCATGATTCCTTTTGAGGTAAAAGACTGTCGCCGGTGCTGGCGAGCAGTGAGTGAAAAACGCGAAAGTGAGGCAGAGCCCTGAGAAAACCCGGGTCAGCGAGTACGTTGCGAATCTGAATTTCCGGCACAAACAGTGCCGGATGGAAGGTAACAGCATGGATATCGTTTAACGGAAACACCGCCACGCGATGCTGATGCTCACCTGTCAGGTACCAGTACCCGTTACAGAGTACGAGGCGGTAAGGCGCAAGCCCTGAGCAACGACAACCCTCAGCTAGCAGCGTCACTCGACGGTGCTCTGATATAGCTCTGACAAGCCTCGTAAAGATACCTGGCCGGGATGGTGACAATGGCACCGACTCTGACCATATAAGGCATGGAGACTCACCAGGCCCACTCAACAGTGAGCTAACCATATGGTTATCCATATCAGGAAACAAAGCCTCCACTCCCGACTGGCGAGCAAAAGTCATTACCGCCAGTTCACGTTGATGACTGCCAGAGAGCAGGCGACAAGTACCGTCGCGATATTCCAGATCCAGATACATCAGCCGCTCACGAAAATCCCGGCGGAGGGTACGGACCGACACGCCAAACTCTGCTGCCAGAAGGCGCATATCCAGCGTTTCGCCTGCTACCAGACGACTGATAATGAGAGACAACCGGACCGCCAGCCGTTCATGGCGACGCTCAGTCTGGGACATGAGAGGTATTCTCCATCCTGTTAATAGGCTGAAAATTAAGTGATTAGTGTAACGAAGGGGGAGGACAGGGTATGGACACAGGAAGGCGTATTTTTTCAGTACAACGAATACAGTTGTGATGCGCCCTTAAGCGTTACCAGAGGATTATCCGCTTATTAATTGAGCGCCAATCGGACAGGGAGTGTCCGTCATGCGAGGTTTGTCAGAAGAAAATCCAGTCCCAGACGGTACGGGCGAGCGTCACCACTGCTTCCCGCACAGTGCGAATAACAGTTCGAACAGGAGCAGGCAGAAAAGACGACGACTCCACAGTACCAAACACCTCACTCACTGCACTCCCAAAGCCCTCACGTGCCTGCTTTTTTACCGATTCACTGCATAACTTCCCCTGCAGTTGCATCGCCAGTGGGCTGGTAGCACGGTCCGGCAGGCAACCCATCATGGTTTCGACCATTGACGGCAAATTCCATTCTGTCCTGGCGGAAACGGCGCACACCGGATGATGCGGTGAAAATAGCTGGCGAATGGACTCCAACCTTGCCTCAATATTCACCAACTGATGCGGTGATGGCGCATTGCCGGTGACATACCATTCATGGCTTGGCTCTATTTTGTCGGCCTGGTTAACGACAAACAGTATTCGCTGTTGGTAACCCGTCATCACTCGTCGGTAGAAGTGTTCATCCACTGAAAAAGCACGATCATCAGCTTTTATAACCCACAGGATGAGATCCAGCTCAGGGAGAATATTGCGATATAGAGATTCATATTCTTTATCCCGTTGCTTACTCTCGCCTACACCGGGTAGATCTACAAGTATCAGGCTGTGGTCACTGCTGCTCAAACGCAATCGCAGCATTTCACGTGTGCAGGCGTCGACATCGCTGACGGGCGTGACCTCCCCCTGGAACAGCGCATTGCAGAGCGACGATTTTCCCGCACCTGTTTTACCCATGATGCCGATGACCGGTTCGTAGTGAGTGAGCTTTTGAATATGGTCAAGAATATGTTTTCCAATGGCATAAGGGAGCGATGCCAGCGGCTTTTCGATGGCCTGAAAACCTTCTGATTTTTTCATGAAACGACCTCAGACAGAAAAACAAAACACCCAATACAATGACGTATTGGGTACGGTTCACAAAGGTAATATCTGTCTGAGATTTTTTTAAATCGAGGGGCGGGATAATCACATGGCGTTATATTTCTCCGTAATAAGCATTTCCAGCACGTCACTCAGTCTCAGGTTATATTCTTGGGCGATGTTATCGAGCATCTCCTTGACCTCTTTCCTGATGTAGGTGTTGATGGCTTTTTTATCGTCCTTCCGATATTTTTCTTTTTGTTTTTGCTGATGCCATGAGTGGTTTATTCGTGACTTGAACAGTTCCCGAGTGTCTTCCGGAGCCTGCCATAAATCCCAGGCAGCGAGGGCGGACAGATAATAGTCACGGGAGGAGGATGGGGTAAAAAACTGCGTGACAGGTAGGATTTTCCCAGGTGTCTCAGCCTGTTTTTCTTTTATTCTCGACCAGAACCAGCGGCACATGTCTTCATCATCGGCATTAAGCCAAGTAAAGCGCTGAGGCCTGCGGCAATTATCTAACCACTGTTGTTTCAGTATTTCCAGATGCGCCATTTTACCTCCCTGTTGATTCAGACTATGAGCACCATCGAAATAGTCTCTGAGGGTGCGAAGTCGTTCCTGATGTGTGGCCGGGGACTCCCCCAGTCCGAGAGCTTTATAGGTGTTTATCTTCGTGTTGCCATTATTCAAAGTCGGCTTCCTTACTAAAGTTTGATTTGGAGCGGGATGAAGGAAAGGGGCATAATTGTTAGTGTCAAGATAAATCACTGCCCAGAGATAGAAGGTTGCCTGTTCGTTGTTTTTCAGCCATGAAAATGCCTCATCAGGCAGAATGGCGTAGCCCGCCATAATTTCGATTTCATTGACTTCTTGATTATGTGAAACCTCAAATGTGTATTTTTTTTCCAGGAACGCATTCACGTTTCGCAGGCAATTCTCAGCATTGCCCGGATCGTATGTGGGAAACTCACCAGGGTACTTATTCGCTAGGTGCTGTGCGTAAAAACGACAGACCCGCCCGTCCTTGCTTCTGACTTTTGCCTTCTCTTCCGCCATCATTTTTCCCTCAGTGTTCGTATTCAGATTCCTTATCTTACACATAAAAAGGTGTGCTCTGCATAGTCACTAAGTGATTAATTGCTAATTGATTGATGAGAAATAGGTATTGATATCTTTGTTTATCGTGATTAACAACTGATTAGTTAATGATTTTTAGCTGTTTTTATCCTGTTGCCAATCGTCAAAAACCAGGCAGGGTAAGGGTTACGCCCTGATTATGTTATCGGAAGGGGGATTGTGACGTTGTTGTTCCGGGTAGGGGAAAGGAATGAGCTGAGCCTGCGCTTACCGTTGTGGGGTGTCCAGCGGCCTCTGTGGTCGGCATGCTGACCGGATGGGAAACAGGGAACGTCAGTGGTTTTTTTGCGATGGCAGAAACGACCGAGAACGGTTAGTGGCAAAGGTATGGAATTAAGGTTAATTAATATTATTAAAAGAAGTACATATACCTATCGCATCCCGTATACGTAAAAGATTATAAGCATGTACTGGATAAACCTATCGACTTATCCAAGTAAAAATTACAGGACTACCTCTTCCTTTGAACCAATACCAAGGAGGAAAAATGAAAAGACCCTATAACGCCAACCCAAAGTATGAAATGGATGGTCTATTGTTGACTGATATCAATACGCATATGGAGGCGATGTTCCAACGTTTTTCAAAACTACTACCTTTCAGGATCGACTTTGCATATAAAAAGAGTTCAGCAAGCTTTGGTCATGCTTGCAGACACTCAATGTATAACGAGGTCCTAATGTTGATTAAAGAGTTCGAAAAATCTCTTCCGATAGTGGGCTATTACTGGGTGATAGAGTACACGAAGAGAAAAGGACTTCATGTCCATTTTGTTTGCTATCTGAATGGGCAGTTTCAGAACTGTCATTATCCGATATCCCGAGCGATGGGCAGCATCTGGAAAAAAGTAACAGATAATGATGGATATCATCACCTTTGCGTCCCTAAAGATATTTACGAAGTCAAAATTGGCAAGGTGATCCGACATTTTGATACGGACGAGATCGATGATTTGTGTTATGTCATTAGCTATCTGGCTAAATGTGAGCAAAAGGAAAATGGTATCATCGCGGGTAAAAGCGTGATACCGGTAAAAAGCAAGCGAGGTAGACCACGCATACGCTGAACAACCTTCACTAACTTTTTACAGATTCACCGGTTGGTATGTCGGAGCAGGGGTAACAGTCATTCACAACCACTCCGACTTACCTTTTAAATCGGAGAACTCAACCATGACAATCAAACCCTCCCTGCTTGAAGACCAGTTTGTCGACATGGCATTTATCACAACCCTGACCGGACTCACCGATAAGTGGTTTTATAAACTGATTAAAGATGGTCTCTTCCCGAAGCCAATTAAGCTGGGTCGTAGTTCCCGCTGGTTAAAAAGTGAAGTGGAAGCCTGGCTTCAGGACCGCATTAACCAGTCCCGCAAATAAACCTCTCCCCTAACTAAACCCGCAGCATGAAAATAATTATCCGGCTACCCCGGAGGTTTTCTGCTGCCTGTCATTCCAGTCATGAAGGAATATGCACCATGAAAGACAATAAATCCCGTTACGAAGAACTCCACAGATATTACCAGACCTGGCTGACGGATTTTACGAAGCTGACAGTCAGGTCGGGCATGTGTCACCAGAATATATACCACCATCATACCCTGACGGTTGGCCGTCTAACGTTCCCGGGGAAAGCGCCAGCTATTGCGATTGTTCCGCAGTGCCTGCACCGAATCATTTACGGTAAAGCAGCGGTAGCACCACTATCCCTGGAGGATGATCTGAGTGTCAGTCTGTGTACACAGGAGCACCTGCTGGCTCATCACCCCATGCTGGAGGGGGTTCTGCTTTCTGAATGCGTGCGTTTAAAACAACGCTCGCTGGCAAATGAGCTTATCAGCCTATTCAGGCAATTTAGCGGAACAGAGTTGCGTCTGAAGCTTGTCTGGCTGTGCTGGTACGATTTGATGCTGGGGAATGGTTTTGCTGACTGGACTGAAAATTTGAAGATTAAAACTGAAGAAGAAGTGAATCACTGGATTAACGAACGGCAGTCTGAGCACTACGCGTTAACCGGCATCGTGGATGAGTACATCACTTTTGCCTACCGCACTGCCCTCGATCCGCTGACTTGAGTTTCATGCCTTGTTCTGCTCAGGGAGTTAAAATTAATATAATTAATAGTCACTCCCTTTTTACAACCATCTCAGTAACTCCTTGCAGATCATCCTGTCAATCGCACCTCCTCAAGGGGTTGGCTTCATCTCTCCTACTGGTATCAACCAGCTATCAAGAGTTAATCATATGAATACTAAACTAACCTGGACGCCAGACTGGTTTTTGTCGTCTGTCCTGAACTGGCATACAGACAGCATGATAAATCGGTATGCCTGCCTGCGGGCTATCCGCATAGATCTGTTCTATCAGAACGGAACAGCTAAATATTATCAACAATCTCACCGTCAACTGGAAAAGGATATCCACTTGCTGATGGACAAAATGATGAGCCTGCGAGCCGTAGTAGGATACTTCTGGGTCATCGAGTGGACTGAGGATCATCACTTCCATGGTCATGTGGTCTTCTGGCTGGATGGTAATCGAACCCAAACTCCCTACCCCTGGGCAGAGAAAGCGGGTGAGTTCTGGAGCGTTATTACCGATGGCGATGGCTGGCATCATCGCTGTGAATTTAAAGAGCATTACAGGGCCAATATCAATATCCCGGTGCACTACAACGATCCAGACAGCATCACTAACATCCGGCTTGTACTGGAATATCTGACTAAAACTCAGCAGAAAGAGGGATTGTTACTTCACGGCTGTAACGAGGTGCCTGAACGCCCGCTAACGGGTCGTCCACGGCTTCCGCCAGCGATCAGCTAAATATGCTAAAGGCCTGCAGTGGCGTGACTACGCCACTGATATCCGCTGTCAGCGTAGCTGCTTCAGGAAGCCTGGGGCATATCGACGTGCTCACGATTTAATTACGTAGCACTCCCTTCTTTTGACCCCGACCAGAGATATCCCATGGAACGACTTAATGAAAAACTGACAGATGTGCAGTTGATCCATCGTGAACTACAGTCAGCCATTGACCATTATCCACGACTGGCGGCTTTTCGGTTTAGCTTGCGACAACCCGAAGTTGACGCATTGCGACTTCCTGAAGAGGCTGTCGTGCAATTTATTCATGCGCTTCAGCAGATGACCCATCAATACATCGAGATACGGCAATCAGAAGGCAAAGCAGTACCACCCACTATGCTCAGGATATTATGGGGGGTGGGTTCCTCACGCGATATTCAGGTCATGCTGATGCTCAATCTCAGTACGTTCTGTTGCAGGCAACAGCAGGAAGGCGAGGAAACGGTCCTGGCTCTCATTCGCCAGGCATGGGCTGCTACCCACGGTGATACACCGTTTACAACGGAGCCGCAGGTTTTCTTTCCATCAGAACCGTGTTTTTTGGCCTGTCGCACAATACCGGCCAAATTTACTGCGCAACACGAAGTACTGAGAAGTATCGCCAGGCAACTTCCTGCGCCTGTTGCCTTCTACCGGAGCAACGTGTAACGCAGACCAACAGTAATCGGTTTATCTGAATTGTCATGATCAACGGTCGCAGACCCGGTAATGCAACAGAGGGTGAGGTGTACTGGCAATTGCGGACACTGTCATTTGTTCTTTTTTTAAGAATAAATTCGATAATCGTTCTTGGCGAAGTCTGACGGTGAGAGATTATCCTACCGGGAATAACGACGTGCGGGGAAGGTTATCTGCGTGAGTTGTGCTTATCCACGTTACACGCTCATTGCTCTACCGTGTCGTTAATATCTATGATGAGAGGTGTAGCGACCTGCAACGCTGTAGTGGAATGAAAGTAACGCTAAATGAAAAATGGGTATCTGGGGGCCGTGGGCGGTCAGGGTATTTCCCCTGACAAGGGGGGCGGTGTTGACACACAGGCCTAGTCGTTCTTCGAATTGAGCAGAAATGTTGTAACGATCAGACCATACCCGCCCCCGATTTTGATGCAATTGACGCCATAGACCCGTACCCATTGTTTTAAATCAGGCTATGATTTAACAACAACGGCACGAGAGCCGGTAAAATACAAGGGAGCATCATGCAACAAGCACCGACATCGCGACGGACATTCTGGCATTTCCTTTCACTTTATCAACCGCTGTCTTTGCGGTGCCTGCATATACTGATAGCCTTTTTGATCGTGGGTCAAATACTCAACAGTAATGGTATGGAATTGACAGCAACAGAGCAGCTGGCCAGCGCGACGATACCACGTTTCTTTACCCTGATGCATACCAGTATTGGCCTTACGTTACTTGCGCTCAGTGTCGTACTGATTGGGTATTGTTTGAGACGACGCGGTTTACGTTATTTTTATCCTTACCTGTGGGGCGATATTGCCCAGCTCCAGCAGGATATCCATACCTTGTTGAAACGCCAATTGCCCGAAGCCAACCCCAAGGGATTGGCGACCAGTGTACAAGGATTAGGTCTGGGCGCGCTCAGTCTGGTGGTGCTTTCCGGAGCAAGCTGGTTTGTACTGTGGCAAATGGGCTCCCCGTTAGCTTCCATCGTCAAGGATTGGCATCAGACATTAACCGGACTGATTGAGGTTTATTTGATTGCGCATGGTGGGATGGGGTTACTCCACTTTGCCGTGTGGTATTGGCAGCGTCGGCCACGCGAGCTCTTTTAATGCCCGGAATGGTGGTTCATTTGATGTATTTAAACGCCACCGAGAAGGCTGTATTAACTTGAGTCTCATCAGGAATCATATCAGCACAGACCAATACCTATTCTCCGGTGTTGGTCGCATGCCCTCAGCCTCATTGGTGACAGTGTTACGGGGGGAACCAAGTCGTAAGCTGAAGTAAACAGTAAGAATGCCATGTGTAATCCGTTTAATGGAGATTGCCATAGGCAACCGGCCCCATTACCCTTGACACCCATTTCACTCCACAGTGGAGAAACAAAGGATCCCGACAGAGTTCGGGATCCGAACTGTTACGTACGTAGTTTTACACAGTGTGTAAAAGATACGTACGTAGGGCCGTCAAGCAAGAGTGAGCCTCGTCTGCGTTGGCCGTCAGCGTTGGTTGCGGCGGACAGGGATAATGTGGAACCACAATTGCGCGCATTGCCGGAGCCATTGGGGCAGCAAGTTCTGGATGACGTGGCGGAGCGCGTTGGTACCGGTGAGATAAAAAATGTGATTGCCTACCTGCTAGCTACGTTGAAGCGAGCGAGAAACGGGCAATTTAATTCGACAGCAAGTGTGGCAAAGCGTGCGCAACAACCGCACTCACCACAGAGTCACACTGGTACAGAGCCTGCTCAGCGTGTTGTTCAGCAGGAGCGTAAACGAGCATCCGTGGAACAGATTGCACAAGTGATGGCGGAGATCCGGGCTGATTACAGGCAGTGATTGCGGGGCGTACTGTGTTTCGTATTTGTCGGTTAAAAAACATACACCGTTGCGGGGCGCAACACTTTTTGGAACAAGCTGTGATGGTTTCTAGTGAGCTCTCTATTTATCGAAGTTTCGGTAGCCGAAGCAATACGGATTGCTTATGACCGACGCTGAAAATAGGGTTTAAATCCTGTCCAACCCTATCGGTAATCCCCCATTTTTAACAGAGGCAATATCGAATCGTTGCATTTCGGTTAACTGGTGTCGGAGCACCTGTTTGGTGAGCGGCACAACCTGAAAGAAGACGAGGTTATCAACCAGGCGCAGCAGATGCTGGGCCTGGGCCGCGTGGTAGCCACCCGTCGAGATGAATCAGAACCACCGGAGAGTTGATGGCCTGGTAGCACGATGTAGCACTGTTGTTTTATCTACCCGAGCGGGAAACCTTTTGCCACACGGGATAGGTGTTTTTCCGCTCATTTTTATCTGATGAAGGAGAAGGCACCATCGTACCTCCTGGTTCCCGGAGGGCCTGGAGTTTGAAACCTGTGATTTTCTGGGTTCCATCTTTATGGGTAGGGTTCCAAACGGACTTACCAGTATTTTAGTTCTTGTGGGCTTTAGCCTGAAGAAAATTACCGGTCACGACTATGGCATTGACTTTTTCCTGGTGTAAGACCAGAAGATCCGCCGGTCAGAACAACTTTTACGGGTGTTTTACGGCTAATACGACTGAGGTTGTTAACATTCTGATCGGCAAGGAATACCTTTCCCCCCCTTCCTATCAAAAAATTAACATTCAATCATGGTTGAATATTAATGGCTATGTGTTTTATCATCACCGATTCTTGAACCATGAAAGTGAAAATTACACGAGAGATTTGGTAACCTGCTGAAATGGAGCTCCACAATGTCCCAATTGCAACTTAACGCTATATTAGAACAAAATGAAAAGAATCTTCCGCCGGAAAACGCCACACCCGACGAGTTGCGTAGTTGGTGGGAAACAGCGATGGCGCAGATACCTGTCGCAGATGTTGCTTCAATCGAGCGTCTGAGTTTGGCTGGTTTTAGCGCAGAGTTTCTACGGCCCCATGGGAAATATACCGATAACCTGATCATTTATGCGCATGGTGGCGGTTTTGTCATCGGTTCAAGCAGCACCCATCGTGTGATCACCAGCTATCTGGCCCAGATAAGCCACAGTGCGGTCTTGGTACCCGATTATCGTCTGGCACCTGAAAATGCTGCGCCGGCGGCGCATGACGATATCTTTACTGCATATTGCTGGGCATTAGAGCAAGGCTATCCAGCGCGAAAAATCGCCTTGGCCGGTGACTCTGCTGGTGGCAATTTAGCGCTGGCTGCAGCGGTTCGCGCGAAGGCTGAGGGCTTACCTATGCCCGGTGCCTTATTCCTGATCTCACCAGGGCTGGATTTAGCATGTGAAGGCATCTCCCACCAAGAGGTAACGGATGATCCGTTCTTGACTCCTCAACTGCTCGAATTCTTATTCCAATCCTATGTTGGGATTGGGGGCGATCTCAAATCATCACATGTAACTCCGTTCTATGCGGATTTCGCTGGCTTACCTCCAACGCTGGTTCACGTGGGGAGCTGGGAAATGCTAAGGGATGATTCGGTGACAGTCGTCGAACGGATGCGCGAAGCAGGTGTCGATGCAACTTTGCAAATATTCGATGGTATGCCTCATGTATGGCAACTGTTCGCTCCCATCCTGGAGGAGGGCATGGCTTCATTGGAGCAAGGTGCTTATTTTATCCAAAAACACTTACATGAATAAAAATACGTATTGATAAAGTAAAGGGTGATAACCAGGAAGTTACCACCCTTTACAGGCAGGGAAATTATAGGTATGGAAATAGCCTTTATAACCTCAAAATATCATAAGAAAAGGATTGCCTGCTAAATACCGAAACGATGAAAGCGCCTGTGTAGACATCTGCGGCTGCAAAGCTACCGGCAGCATTTGCAGAAAATACGTTTATTATAGTTTCTCTGTTGGTATGGGATGTGAGGGTTGTTGTATGATTGGCACTGGTAAGTGCAGAAGTCACTGCTCCTCCTGAGGTTCCTATTCTAAAGGGGAGAAGGCTTCCTGTAGTCGCCCCGAGCAGTTGATAATTATTACCGATGACGGGCTTGATAGTGATAGTACCAATGTAACCTGCACCAGTGGTAAGAATTTCGAGATTTCCGATCTGCGTACCCCTGGTTACCTTTTTTAAACCACTAAGTGGAGTGAAGGATGTGGTTAGCGTTGACAATGCAGCAATAGGTACAGAAATATCCAGGTTAGATGCCTTTCCTATTTAAGATGCGTTCACTGAACTTATGGGGAGTAAAAAAACGGCAATAAGTAATGCTATTTTATGCATGGACATCAAGTTTTCCTTTGATTGAGTATGGTATGAGGTAATATATATATGCATAAGAAAAATTGAAGCATATAAATTGCTCTTTTTTAATCAATTTATATAATTGACATTTTGTGTGGTGAGTTGTTGAATGATTATGGCGTTAGAGATGCGTTAGCTAAATACATGATTGCCATGCTGCGCTCTAGTATTATTAATGTTGGCGGTAGTGTTGGAATTAAAGTGAGCTATTGTGCGTACGGAGTTCTTCAGTGATTTTGATAATCTAAGGATATATAGTGGAAGAAAGATATAGCGTACTCCTTGTGGGGTGGAATCCGCGAGTTGTAGATTATAGCAAGTGGCCGGGCCTTACCGCTGAGAAACTATTCGCAGTTTTTGATGCGGATAAAGAAAGACTTGAATCTCTTGGCTATGAGGTCGAACTGGGCCTAATCGATAGTGCTCGGACTGCTGAAGCTACACTCTTAAGCCTTCTCATGGAAAGGCGTCGTCACTGTGTTCTGATTGGTGCTGGTGTTCGTACTGTTGAAGAATACCTTCCGCTCTTCGAACGACTTGTCAATGCAGTACATACACATGCCCCAGCAGCGAGAATATGTTTTAACGGCGGACCGTTCGATTCTGTCGATGCTGTTTTAAGACAGATACCAACTGCTCCGTTAACTCCGTTACCTTAGGGGGACTTAAATAACTTAAGCCAGCGGGTGTGTGATTATCGATTTGATATGAATGATTAACGTTAGCTTGTGGAGCTTGAAATGAAGGCCACTATTATCAGTTCATTCTCTCCATTATCTATACCGAGTGGTAGTGTTTATGCTAAAAGCCTGATAGCTCCTGGTACTGAACAGGTTATGTCGAGTACCAATTTGACTGTCTAATCATTAGTACAATTGGCTTATCTTGATGTAATAGAACAAAGGAAAGATGCAAGGTTCATATCTGAACTAAGATTTCTCGCTGGTTATTGAAAACTAAATCAATGTTGGCTGGTTATATCGGTAAAGGTTAAGTATCCCAAAACCCTCTAAAGGCTTTGGGATTTTTTTTGATTTAAGATACCAAGATTATCTTCAATGTTTTCGATGAGTGCACTTTTAATTGTTAAGGGGTGTTTCTTTAACTGCTATTCCTAAATAAATCTTTGGCAAAGTAAAAAATCACAAAACCATAACTTATCTTTACACTTCCAGTAAAAAAAATACTCATTTTCAGGTATAAATATCCCTCTTGGTATGCCGAAGATACCAAGACACCCCTTTTGGTTTTTATTTTTCCAGTGCAGGCAGTTATTGCCTGTTTTTTTACGTTAAACAAGCATATTCCTATTGCTAAATGCAATTATGGAGAAAGGGCAAGTTATGAGTTTTTGAAATTCAGGATAAGCATTGTGATACACAACAAACATAGCTGAAGGGCATATTCTAGTTTGGAGATCTCAAAATCTTGATCTCGCTGATATATGAGTATACCCTTCGATGTGATGTGCAACATTGTTATGCCGTTGAAAAATACGGTTTAGAAACGAAATATACTTTAGTTAAAAAATCAACACTCATGAAATGGAAAGGTTTTATGTCACGCACCGGTCGACTGTCTGTATTTTTCTCTGCCATATTTCCCCTGTTGACTCTGACTAATATGGCGGAGGCTGCGTCCCAACCCCCACAAGTAACAGTGGATAAATTGAAAAGGTTGGAAAATGATTTTGGAGGGCGAATTGGGGTTTATGCTATTGATACTGGCTCAAATAAAACTTTTGGTTATAGAGCTAACGAGCGTTTTCCTCTCTGTAGTTCATTTAAAGGCTTCCTTGCTGCGGCAGTATTATCGAAAAGCCAGCAGCAAGAGGGCTTACTGAACCAGCGAATTCGCTATGACAATCGAGTTATGGAGCCTCATTCTCCTGTGACTGAAAAACAGATTACGACCGGCATGACAGTTGCCGAGTTGTCTGCTGCCACTCTGCAGTACAGTGATAATGGAGCCGCCAACCTGTTGCTCGAAAAGCTTATTGGTGGCCCTGAAGGAATGACGTCGTTTATGCGTTCTATTGGCGACAATGTATTTCGTCTGGACCGATGGGAACTGGAGTTGAATTCCGCCATTCCTGGTGATGATAGAGATACATCAACACCCAAAGCTGTTGCAGAAAGTATGCAAAAGCTGGCATTTGGAAATGTGCTTGGATTAATGGAGCGCCACCAACTGATGGATTGGTTTAAAGGGAATACAACAGGAGGAGCAAGAATACGTGCAAGCGTACCTGCAAACTGGGTGGTTGGAGACAAAACGGGTACTTGTGGTGTCTATGGTACAGCCAACGATTATGCAGTGATCTGGCCTGTAGGGCATGCGCCAATTGTTCTGGCTGTCTATACATCAAAACCAGACAAAGAATCCAAACACAGCGATGCTGTTATAGCAGATGCATCGCGCATTGTTCTTGAAAGCTTTAATATTGACGCATTACGTATGGCTACAGGAAAGTCTATCGGCTTCTAAAAATCAGGTGCCGGGTCTTCTTTCGGCACCTGCAAGTGCTGTTTCAGCTGAGTTAAAGCCGCAGTCAAGTGGCTTTAACTCATTTGTTTGCAGTCACTAGAAATTTTAATCAGCGTTGCTTGATAAACTGAGCCGATTTAAACAATAAACATGGCGTTACTTTGAGGCTCACTAGATCATTACACCATCAAATTGTGCGGTGGGGGGCACAGCAACTCCAGCTCAATCGCGAAAGACAAATGACGCATAACTTCTGCTTCGGGAAAACCTGAGCTATCAAATGACAGTAAGCCGTCCAATCCACACACCAGCCCGATCAAACGCCAGGCGATATCATCAGCGTTGGCGCTAGAGCGAAAGATTTTCTCATTTCTGCCTTCAACAATTACGTTGGCTGTCGCCTGGTGCCAATCTGATATTGCAGTAGCATAAGCCTCACCCATCACCGGATCACGCTCAGCCAGCAGCATCATCTCATTCCACAGATGCGTTTCCCGCATACCTTCCTCATCCAACGGATATCCTAACACCCTTTGTAGCCGTTCAACGGCTGGGTAACTCTTACTGATCGCGGCAAATGAAGATAACGATTGCCGGGTTAATTGCAAAAAAGCCTCAGCGCGTAGGTGTGTTGCGGAGGAAAAATGATGATTCACCTGACCGACGGCTATTCCTGCTTCCGCTGCAATGCGCCTGACGGTGGTAGCCACAATCCCTTCCGCCAAAGTTACACGTATGGCCGCCTCCAAAATGGCAGCATGACGTTCTTCACGTTTGAGGTAGCTCATTTGGTTTCGCTTTTCTTTGACCGATGTTATTAGCAATACAGCATAGAATTAGTTGGACGTTTGTTCAATTTATTTGTATTCTAATTGAAATGAACGCGTGTTCAAGTTTTTGCTCTATTTGGTGTAACAATATGTCTCAGAAATGGTTAATACTTTACGTTATTATTTTAATGTACCTTCCAGTATCTATCGACGCGACTGTCCTGCATGTGGCCGCGCCGCGCCTCGGTGTCGCTCTGTCAGCAACCGGGGATCAGCTGCTATGGATCATTGATATCTATTCACTGGTGATGGCTGGTTTGCTACTCCCAATGGGAGCACTTGGCGATCGTATCGGCTTTAAACGCCTGGCACTGCTCGGTTCCAGCCTTTTTGCTCTCGCCTCGCTGGCTGCGGCACTAGCGTCTTCTGTTGCTGCGCTGGTTGCGGCTCGTGCTTTCCTCGCGGTTGGGGCCGCGATGATCCTGCCTGCCACGCTCTCAGCTTTGCGCCATACCTTTACCCTGGAGCGGGAGCGAAATTTCGCCTTGGGGATTTGGAGTGCGGTTGGGACCGCAGGAGCCGCAATGGGCCCACTGGTTGGTGGATGGTTGATGGAGTATTTCTATTGGGGATCCGTATTTTTGATCAATCTGCCAATTGTGGCGATCGTACTGGTTGCCACTATGTTTGTGATGCCCAAACAGCCTTTGCGGCCGGAAAAAACATGGCAGATCAAGCAGGCGTTGGTGCTTATCTCGGCCATTCTATTGCTTGTTTACGCGGCTAAAAGTGGCATTCGGGGTACATCCGCTGCGTATGTGACCCTGATGATCGCGATCATGGGCAGCAGCCTGCTCATTTTCTTCGTGCGCCACCAACTGCGTGCTGCGGCACCTATGATTGATGTTCGGTTGATCACCCAGCGTGTGATTGCTGTTGGCATTGTCATGGCATTGACAGCAATGATTGCTCTGGTCGGTTTCGAGCTATTACTGACGCAGGAATTACAGTTCGTGCTCGGTAAAACGCCTCTTGAAGCTGGATTATTCCTGTTGCCTCTGATGATCGCCAGTGGTGTTTGCGGCCCGATTGCTGGCAGGTTGGTCACTGCATTTGGTCTTCGAGTGGTCGCTACTTTGGGGATTTTCCTCAGTGCCGTGAGTTTTTTCATTCTTGCCGTTACCGATTTTACGCATCAAATCTATTTGGCGTGGACTGGCATGGTGCTATTGGGATTCAGCGTTGAAGCCTCAATGCTAGCTTCAACGGCGGCTATCATGACCTCTGTACCGAAGGAGAAGGCAGGGGCTGCCGGTGCACTGGAAGGTATGGCCTATGAATTAGGAGCAGGGCTCGGGGTGGCGGTCTTTGGTCTGCTGCTGTCAGGTACTTATGCTGCCACTATCATGTTGCCTGGCGAGTTACCAGTGGAACTGGCAGCACAAGCGCGAGCGTCGATCAGTGAAACCGTTCAGGTTGCACAAAATATGGATAATAATATTGGTGAGCAACTCATGAAGGCTGCGAAAGTTGCTTTCTCTAGCTCACACAGCCTGGTTCTTGGTTCTGCAGGCGCTATGTTGCTTCTGCTGTCCGGTATCATCTGGCGCATTATGCCCCGAAAGGTTTCTGCTGTTGAAACGGCGTAAGGCTGAGAGTCAGCATCAACAGGTTCACCCTCGTAACTGGCCATGGATGGCCCCCCTTTGAACGGCTTCTGCGCTCGAGGTTTATATTCAACGGCGCAAAAGTGGAAGCAGGCTGTCTTCGTGAGCATTAATCTGGCATTGGGTTCCACACGAGCAGCTATCAGCTTGTTAAAGCACCAGTAAACCTGAAGCGAACATTACCATATGATTTACAAGCTTTATAAGATGGGAGCCATAAAGTCATATGGCATGATTCCTATTGATTTCGACTGTTTTTTTCACCACACAACAAATAATCAGCCTTGACTGTTTGTTTGTTGTGTGGTGGAATGGGTGGGAATTTAATCAAACCTAATGGGGCACCTGTCTCAAAAAGTTTGAATCCTTATAACGCTTGCTTTGGAAAAGTTATGAAATTAATTAAAAATCTTCTTATGGCATCAGCATTGTCGCTGGTTTCTTTTGGCAGCTATGCGCAAAGTATTACTGCAACCGCTTCAACTTTGGATGAAGCTACAGCAAAAATCGCGGCCATGGCCAAAAAAGAAGGAGCCTCTTACAAAATTACTGGGGCTTTCAACGGCAACTTTGTGTACATGACTGCCAAACTTGTTAAGTAATTGAAGTACCAAAGATCGGGGTTGATATAAAGTCCTGGTTGTAAGGCTTGGACTTTTTTTAAGGATAGTGCTGAGAGGAATTAAAGAAATTGATGGGTAGGAATTGTTCCCATGTAATATGTTATCGGTTGGCGCTTTAAAATATTAGCTACCAAGTGTTGATGTGAAATTAGAATTACTTACCAGCACACCTGGTCATGATCCAAGGTGCGTTCGGTGGTAGAAGCCCCTCAGAGCATATTTATGAATGAGAGGAGTGGTGATAAAAAGATAGAGGTGGGTCGGAGTGGCAAGTGCAAGGCCGTGTGTTAGGTAGAGCTAAGAGTAGTTTGCCTGTTTAGTGCCGCGTCTACTATTCGTAATAAAGTCATCTGTTAATGATGGGAATAAACGAGTATGGAAAATAATGGAATTTGTCGAATGCTAAGCAGAGCGCTAAAAGGTAGATGGTGCACGAATTGCCATTTTATACATGAAAAAATATCTTCGAACACCTGGTGGCAACGAAAAGCGATTTACTTGGCGGGATTTTTTCTGTCATTGATGTATTCATTTCGACAAATGGTTGTAATGTTTCATCTCGTAACCTCAATGCAGACTTGGTTCTGTGCCACAAGATGTTAGGTTGTTTATTTGTCGCCCCAGCCGAATGAGGAGTATTAGTTATTTCCTTGGAATTGTGACTTGGAATAGTGTTAATAATGCATTTGATAATATAGTTACAGGCTCGCCTGCTTATAGGGTGGGCGTTCAGATGCTGGATGTTAATAATAATCCTATAGTGCCGAATAGAGATATTAATGTGGGTGATGTAGATGGAGCACCTGTTAATATTGGTCTCAAGGAAAACTATAAAATTATTCCTGGAAAGTCGGTTACTGCAGGCAGTGTTCAGTCTCTCATTGAAGTAAATTTCACTTACCAGTGAATATTTGACTCTAATGGAATGGACGGTGCGCTGGGCAAAGTTGCACTGGTCTTGAGGGTGAATCGGCTTTGTTGAATAAATCGAACTTCTGACTGCAATCAGGATCAGATCACCACACTCTTGATCCTGTAGCGGTATGGGTATGTGCACATCAAGATGTAAGTGCAGTGCATCAAGGAGTAAGGTGGTATTGAGACTATAATTTCATAGCGACAATGTCCATCATGAATGATCTGCGCCCCAGATCTTGGACAACCTTATGCAGCTTGCCTTAGTCGGTATTCTATCGGACTAAGACTTCCAAGTTTTTCCTTTATCCTCAATTTGTTATAATAAGCAATGTATCCGATGATGTCTCGCCTCAAGTCGTTCACATTTTTATATTCATTCAGGTAATAACATTCAGATTTCAATGTTCCAAAAAACTGTCTATAGCCGTATTTCTGCCATCCCTTCCTAGTTACGTAAACTCAGTGAGTAAGCCAGAGACTAGCGAACACATTGCGTGATAATACAATGGGATAATGCAGGCGACAGAAGGTGTTTCGAATCAGAGGTATGGGTAGGTAACATCACAAAAAATGGCATGTTACCTAACCATGCCTAAATGCAGCAGCGCCGTACTAATCGGAATTAGTACCGATATTTTTTAGAGAACTCACCCGTGGTATACTTTCCACGCGATATATTAACAGCACCAGAAACTCTTATCTCTGGCCGAAAGAAAGAGTTTATGATGTTGTTAAGCTGTTGAGTGTCACTAGTCGTGAGAATCAATGTTCTATCCTCATCAGAAAGAAGTCTGCTCGCACTGATTATATTATAGGCCAGGCCATAAATTGATGCGTCTCTACCATGGAACATAACATCGAAGATGCTAAGACTTTGCCTTCCACTCTGTAGTATTTGTTTTCCATTACTACTGATACCCTCAATGTGTACATTTACCCATTCCATGAGTAATTGATCTAATAACGTCATTGATGCATATTTCAAAGACTCGTGATTGAATTTTATTTTGTAATATAAATTTCCGAATCGACTACATGATTTCCAGATCGGCTCTCCAGCTTCTAAAGAAAAGAAAACGTAATCCTCATTTTTTAATGAATCAATATCAGACTCAGAGTTACTTAAGTATTTTACATTATCCTTTAAAAGTCGAGTTCGTGATTTTAAACATATATTTTCATGGCTATCCTCAATTCTAATTTTAGTCGCATGTACAAGATAAAAATCCTGCCGCATAAAAAAGTCCAAGAATGATTTTTCCCCTTTACTAAGTTGCTTTGTTTTCATGAAGCTGTCTGCAAAGTTGTATCGCGATATCATCTGAAAATCGAGCTGTTCATAATGCTTTATTCTTTCAGCATCTTTTTGGTATTTTTTGACAAAGTCAGAGATGGAGTCGGCCCAAAGAGGATCGCTATATCTATGAATTTTCTTTCGGTCATCTTGAAAATACTTGCCAGAACGCATGGTTGTGTAGGCTGATTTTGCAGACTGTAAACGTTTCTTTTCCAAAAAATTAATGAAAAAACGGGTTATTATTTCACTTGCTTGGTTCTCTGTCATTAATCAATCGTTAAATTTGTGGTGAAAAGTATGCATGAAGTTACATATTTCTCCGTGAGAAGTCAACAATCAGTCTTGAGTGATTATTACTGTGCGCGTTAACGGGCTATATCCTCGTAGTCAATGAAGAGGCTCCGTCGCATTAGTGACATGACGCTGGAAAAGTTGTATCGATAGTAACCACCTCGAGTTTGCCTCGATGGTCAATAGCCTTGCAAAAGAAGCGCCGCAATGCAGCTGCAGCGCCGCATTTGGTGGTCAGCAAAAAGTCGATGGTTTGAGCAGCAGCATGGAATGACCAACAACAATATCGCGCTCTACCATCATCTTTCCCTGGTTGCGTAAACTCAGTGAGTAAGCCAGATAACAGTGAGTATATTACGCGATGATATCGGTGTGGATAATGTTGGAGTGACCATATTCCAGTAGACAGTTTCTGTCCTCACGGCGAGGCCTTTTCGAAGTCCTCCGGACTTACGCCACCGAGATGACTGTGGCGCCGGGTACGGTTGTAGAACACTTCAATATAATCGAAGATATCCGCCCGGGCCATGTCCCGGGTTTTATATATTCGCTTTCTGACACGTTCTTTTTTTAGCGAACTGAAGAACGATTCTGCCACAGCATTGACGCTCCTATGTCAACGGCCGCAGTTGGGCTCGCCTCAAATCAGTTAAAATAAGCGGATAAAGCTCTCGTACGATGTAGCGTTTAAGGCAACGTAAAATTTCTTTTGTCGACAGTCCTTCTCCTGTTCGACGTTGCACATAGACCTTTGTTCGAGGATCGCTGCGCATGCGTACCAGGGCGATTGTACACAGCGCATTATTCGCCTCACGTGAACCACCGCGATTCAGGCGATGCCTGATGGTTTTACCTGAGGATGAACTCCCGCTGCACACGGTTAGGGGCTATCAGTGACGGCCGTCCTCTGGTTCCACGAGCTATCTTGTAACCATTTACGGCACGTATCCTGTTTTGTTTCATGATCTTGGCTACCCGGTTTCTACTACACGCCTCACCGACTTCACGCAGATCGCAGTGAACCCTGCGATAACCGTAAACACCGCCGCTCAGTGCATAAGAGTTTCGGATTAATTCCAATAATCGCTGGTTATCCTTTTCTCCAGCAGAGACAGGGCAATGAAGCCAGACGTAAAATCCGGCACGGGCAACTTTTAGAACTCGACACATAGCTGCGATCGACCAGACATCACGGTGATCGTTGATGAAGCGGTACTTTAGTCGGGCTCCCTTGCAAAGTACCGCGCTGCCTTTTTCAGAATATCTCGTTCTTCCTCAGTACGTTTAAGCTGCGCTTTCAGCTTGAGGATCTCCGTTCTGGCCTCCAGTAAATCCTGGGCCTGATGTCCGCTGTTATCAGGTTTTACGGAACGCAGCCATTTATAAAGACTGTGTGCTGACACGCCAAGGCGTTCTGAAACGTCGACAACGGAATAGTCCCGCTCAGTGATCTGGCGGACAGCTTCTTCCTTAAATTCAGGGGTAAATCGTGGTGTGCCTATAGACTCCTCCTATGCTCAAAATATAGGCCAGATTTGTCTACGGGTTCGGGGTCACTCCATTACTAAGTGAGCGTTGTATCTAATCCTGGGGGCAGGTCATCCTGATTGGCTGCTATAGGAACCAGCATAAGCAGTTCCGGTAAGTGAGTTCAGTAACTATATATAACATCTTAAAAAATAGCTGATTACTAAACTGCACTTTAACGTAACTCATCTGTGCAAAGGCTTGCTGCGGGATTACTTACACTTCTTTAAATTAATCAGTCTTGATTGATTTAAAATATATACTATAATGCACAAGCAAGTATGCCTACGCGTTCCGTCTTATGGCCACTCAATGTGAGAGTTTTGGTTGGATGTTAAATTCGGTATGTTCTTAATTTTATTGTTTTAATCAATGTTATGGTGAAAAAATGCAACTGAACAAAATCATGATGGCAGCTGTACTGAGTCTGTCTGCCGTTTCTGTCGCCCATGCCAACCAGGGGCAAGGTGACATCCTGTTCACTGGCTCCATTGTTGATGCGCCTTGCTCGATAGCAGCGGACTCCATCGACCAGACTGTTGAGCTAGGGGCTATTTCCAATGCTGCGTTGAGCGCTAACACTAACACCGGTGAATCAAAGCCGATGCCGTTTACCATTCAGCTGGAGAACTGCATCGTTACAACTGGCACTACCCCAGCCAGTGCCAGCAAGGTTCAGGTTAAGTTCCTGGGGACCACATCCAGCTATGACGCAGATAGCCTGGCACTGGTCGGTGGTAATGCGGCTGGCGCTTACATCCTCCTTAAGCAGGCCGACGGAAAAAAAGTAACGGTTGGTACGCCGACCACCTTGCAGCAGTTTACTGACGGCGCATCTCCGGCTCTGACCTTTACGGCGAGCCTGAAAGGCAATGGTGGTACTGCAGTCATTACGCCGGGTAGTTTTAGCGTCCCCGTCCAATTTCAACTTGCCTACCAGTAAATCTCAATATTTGTTTGACCCGTCCCGTGGCCTGCCGCCACGGGCTATTTCACCAATTGGAGTCAGCCGATGACGTGGATTCAGTGGGGACAGAATCGGGTGGCGCCTTTCCTGTTGATAAGTTTGACCGTCGGTTTCGCGAGTGAGGCCTTCGCCCGTGATGCCGGCCATGGGCGTGTCAGCATGAAAGGGGCTATCGTCGAGCGCCCCTGCGCCATTGATGTGGGGGATCGTGACCAGACGCTGGTAATGGACACAATTCCTGTTAGCCAGATTGTGCGTGACGGGCGAGGCCCTCAGAAGGCCTTTTCCATTCGTCTGGTGGATTGTGTGCTGTCACGGCTTGACCCACATAAACCCGACTGGCAGGGCTTTACCGTGACCTTTGACGGGGAAGGTGACCGGGGGCATTTTGCGGTGTCCGGTGAGGCGAAGGGGGTTGCGGTGGCAATAGCCGACGAGGTGGGCAACCAGGCCCAGCCGGGGCGGATGATGCCCCCGGCCGCTATCATCCCCAGCGAGATGCTCTTGCGTTATACCGTGAATCTGGTTGGCAATCGGGAAACGTTACGTGCTGGGGACTACCACTCGGCAATACGTTTCAGAATGGATTATTACTAAGAGTTTCTCTATGGTGCATTTTTTCCCCCGTACCCTTTCTGCCATGCTCTGTCAAGCGGGGCTCGGCTCCACCCTGTTGCTGGGGTCGGTGGTGTTCGCCCATGCCGATGATATTCAGTTCAACAGCGACATCCTGGATTTGAAGGACCGCAGCAATATTGACCTGAGCCAGTTCGCGCAAAAAGGCTTTATCCTGCCCGGAAGTTACAGTCTGGCGGTGAGTCTCAATACCCAGGTGTGGCCCGAGCAGTCCGTGGATTTCATTGCACCAGAGAATGACCCCAAAGGCAGTCAGGTTTGCCTGACTCCTGCACTGGTTGCCCAGATGGGGCTGACCGACAAGGCGTTGTCCGAACTGACGTGGTGGCACCAGGAGCAGTGCCTGAATGTGGAAAGTCTCAAGGGAATGGAAGTGCGTACTGACCTGGGCACCTCCACCCTGTATCTGAGTATGCCGCACGCCTACCTGGAGTACAGCAGCCCGGACTGGGACCCGCCAGCACGCTGGGAAGAGGGGATCCCGGGGATACTGCTCGACTACAACGTGAACATGCAAAATCAGCAACAGACCCGCGGGGGGGGTGGCAGCGGCACCCGCGTTAGCGGTAACGGGACCACCGGGGCCAACCTGGGGGTATGGCGTTTACGGGCCGACTGGCAGGCACGCTATGACAGTCGTTCGCAGGGCCGGGGTGAAAGCCGTTCGGGGGGGAATGGTGTCAACCTGGACTGGAGTCGTTATTACGCCTATCGCGCCTTGCCGGCGTGGGGCGCAAAACTGACCTTGGGGGAGGATTATCTCAATTCGTCCATTTTTGACAGCTTCCGCTTTACCGGCGCGAGCCTTGTCTCTGATGACAACATGCTGCCGCCGAATCTGCGGGGGTACGCACCGGAGGTGAGTGGTGTGGCACGTCGCAATGCCAAGGTCGTCATCAGTCAGCAGGGCCGCATCATCAAGGAAGTCCAGGTGGCAGCCGGGCCATTCCGTATCCAGGACCTGGACAGTGCCGTATCAGGGCGACTGGATGTGCGGGTTGAGGAGCAGGATGGCAGTGTACAGCGCTTCCAGGTGGATACAGCCACCATTCCTTACCTGACACGGCCTGGACAGGTGCGCTTCAAGACCACGGCGGGCCGGGCTTCCGACTGGAACCACCGTGTCAATGGGCCGACGTTTGCCAGCGGCGAGTTCTCCTGGGGCGTCAGTAACGGGTGGTCACTGTACGGCGGGGGGCTCGCCGGCGGGGATTACGCGGCCGCGTCACTGGGTATCGGGCGTGACCTCCTGGCGCTGGGGGCGCTGTCTGCCGATGTGACGCAGTCACGTGCGCGCCTGCCGGGGGAAGGCAATCAGACAGGGGGCTCTTATCGTCTGAGTTACTCCAAGCGCTTTGTCGAGATCGGCAGTCAGGTGACCTTTGCCGGTTATCGCTTCTCAGACAGTACGTTCATGTCGATGAGCGAGTACCTGCAGGCGCGTGACACAGGCATTAGACAGGGCCGCAACAAGGAAATGTACACCGTTTCCTTCAACCAGTCCTTTGAGTCTCTGGGGTTGAGCACGTACCTGAACTACAGTCATCAGTCCTATTGGGATAAATCGACGACGGAACGCTATGACCTGACGGCATCACGGAACTTTGATGTGGGTCGGTTCAGGAATGTCAGTCTGTCGCTGACGGCCTACCGCAACCGGTTCAATAAAACCGACGACGACGGGATGTACATGTCGCTGTCCCTGCCGTTCGGTGGGTCTGGCCGTGTCAGTTATAACGGCTCGTATTCCTCAGGGGATACGCGTAATTCTGTCGGTTATTACGACCGTCTGAAAAACGGCGATACGTACCAGGTGAGTGCGGGGACGGCGAGAACCGGGGCCGACCTCAGCGGTTATTACGCGCGTCGCGGCTCTCAGGTGGATATTAATGCTTCTGCCAGCTACCGTGAGGGGCAATACAGTGCCGTGGGCTTGTCCGCCAATGGCGGGGCAACGCTGACACGGGAAGGCGGGGCATTGCATCGCAGCGGTCTGATGGGCGGAACCCGCATGCTGATTGACACCGACGGAGTGGCCGGTGTACCGGTCGGTGCCAATGGCAATCCGGTCTACAGTAACCGGTTCGGCAAGGCCGTGGTCGCGGATGTAACCAGCTATTATCGCAACAGCGTGCGTATTGATATTGACAAGTTGGCGGACAATGCGGAGGTGCCGCGCTCGGTGGTACAAAGCACCCTGACGGAAGGGGCGATTGGCTATCGCAAGTTTGAGGTGATTTCCGGCGAGAAAGCCATGGCAGTGATACTGCTGGCTGATGGCAGCGTCCCTCCGTTTGGGGCTAGCGTGCTGAACCAGAAAAAACAGGACGCCGGTATCGTGAGCGACAGTGGTCACGTTTACCTCAGCGGGATACGTCCGAATGAGAAGATGGCGGTGAATTGGAACGGCAGTGTCCAATGTCACGTGACCCTGCCGGCGGTGATACCGACAGGTATGACGACGAATCTGATGCTACCTTGCGTAAAAGAGGCTGCATTACTGAATGATTGAGCCCGGGATACATGGGTCCCGGGGGTATCCCTTACTATTTTTGATGAGCAAGATGAAAATGAAACACAATTTACTAAGAGCCTCCCTTGCGGGTGCGCTGATGCTGGTGCTGATGCCGTCGGTCCATGCCGCGATTTCGCTGGACAGGACCCGCGTGGTGTTTCCGGGGAGCGAAAAGTCAGTGAGTCTGAACGTGAGCAACCAAAATCCGTCACTCCCTTATCTGGCTCAGGGCTGGATTGAGGATGCGAATGGCAACAAGCTGGAGGGGGGCGGACCGCTGACGCTGTTGCCGCCGGTACAGCGCATTGAACCGAAAGGTAAGGGACAGATAAAAATCCAGGCCATGCCGGGGCTGAGTCTGTTGCCACAGGATAAGGAAACGCTGTTTTATTTGAACCTGCGTGAAATTCCGCCAAAGAGCAACAAGCCGAACACATTGCAGATTGCGCTGCAAACGCGCATCAAGCTGTTCTACCGCCCGGCAGCGTTGGCGCAGGCGGCAGCTGAACAACAGACCTCGCCGTTCCAGAATAAATTGACGCTGAGTAAAAGCGGGGACACCTATACGGTGAACAATCCGACGCCCTACTACATCACCCTGATTGGTGCCAGTGCCAAGGCAGGCGGTGACCTGCTCAAGGGGTTTGAGGCCATGATGGTGCCACCAAAAGGCTCAGCACCGTTGGGGGGAAAGGCTTCAGACCTGGGGAACAGCCCGGCACTGGTGTATGTGAATGACTACGGCGGCCAGCCTACGCTGACCTTCCGCTGTGATGGCACTCAGTGCAAGGTTGATGAAAGTCGTCGAGACAAGAAATAGCCATCGGGTGGCCTGTCGCAGGGGAAGGGAAGGAGAAAAAATGAACAGAATGAAGAACCAGGCCTTGTCGCGCACAACGGGAGGCGTGATGTGTGGCCTGTCTGGACTGGTACTGATTGCCCTACTGGCTCCCGTGGCGCAGGCCGGCCTCACGGATGGATTGGTTGAGGGGGACCACGGGGTACTGCATGTGTTCGGTGTTATGACCGAAAGCGCCTGTCGGCTGGAGATGCCGTCGGCCGACCAGACGGTGGACATGGGTAATATCGCGACCGGTGACCTGCAACAGGCCGGTGACCGGGGAACTCCGGTAGCGGTCCAACTGCGCTTGCGTGACTGCATTCGCGGTGCTGCAAACAACCAGGATACGCAGGGCAATGTCAGTTGGAGTCCCAACCAGCCCGCCATGTCCCTGACCTTTGTCAGTGAGCAGGATGGCGCCAACCCGCAACTGGTGCGCGCGAAAGGGGTCAACGGGATGGGGCTGCGCCTCAGCGACAGTGCACAGCGCGACATGCTATTGGGTCAACTGGCGAAGCCGGTGTTTCTGACCCCGGGTAGTGACGTGCTGACGTATTACATCACGCCTGAGCGTACCGGAGCCCCGTTGCAATCGGGAGCCTATTTTGCCAACGTCAATTTCAGGTTGAGTTATGAGTAGAGCACGGCATGGACACAAACAGGGGCAGGAAGCGCGGCGCAGCCTGCTGATGGGGGCGCTGGTCCTTGCGGTCGCGATGCCGTCCGCCATGGCCGCCCCACTGGACGTGAATATCCGGGGTGTGGTCGTGAGTGTGCCGTGTCAGATTAACAATAATACCGATATCAGCGTCAATCTGGGCAATGACCTGCTGACCACCCGAATTCCGGCCAGCAACAGCATCTCAACCGGGAACACCTATGAAACGGAAATCCCCTACACCCTGGATTGCACTGTCGCGGCAGGGGCAGGCCAGCAGGTGAGGATGCAGTTGTACGGGACGTCAGCCGGTTTTGACAACGGGGTATTAATGACTAGCAACACCAATCTGGGGCTGGAATTACGCCAAAATGGCACCAGGGTCAGTCCGAACCAATGGTTTAACCTGACGTCTGCAGCGGCAACGCCCAAACTAACCGTGGTGCCGGTAAAGAACAGCGGGACTACGCTCTCCGGTGGTGCCTTTAGGGCCACGTTGACCTTGAAGGTGGATTTTCAATGAGGGCCAATAGCATGAAAAGACCGCTTGCCGTCGCCACCTGGTTGGCGGGCACCCTCTTCACCGGCGTGGCCGGTGCGGTTGACGTGAGTATTACCGGCAACCTGGTGGAGTCCCTCCCCTGTAAAATCAATAACGATGACCCTATCGATGTGGATTTCGGCGATGACCTCATCATCAACAAGATTGATGGGACGGCTTACAGTGTGACAATCTCGTATAACGTTGCCTGTGCTGACACCACCGGCAACGTCAGGCTCAGCTTCCAGGGGAGAGCGGCGGCCTTTGACGCGACGGCTGTGGAGACAAGCAGGGCGGGGCTGGGTATTCGCCTGCTGTTGGGGGGGCGTGTCCTGGCGATAAACAGCACGGCAGGTACGGTCATCAACCCAGCGGCGCTGCCAGTGTTGTCTGCCGTGCCGGTTGTCAATGGCGGAGCGGGCCAGGAGCCTACCGACGGGCCGTTCACTGCCACGGCGACGCTGCTGGCGAGTTATGACTAGGAGAAGCCGGTGAGAGAGAGAAAACACAGTCTGCTGTGTGTCGGTCTGGGGGCGCTGCCGTTGTTGAGTGCGTTGTGGATGGCACCGGCTCAGGCGACGGTCATGGGATTCAGAGGGACGCTGGTGTATGCACCGTGCAAAATCCAGGCGGGTGATGAAAACCTGAGTGTGGATTTTGGTGCGGTGGTGGACAAGTACCTGTACACGAACACGCGGACGTTGGGCAAGACGTTCTCGCTGAACCTGGTGGACTGTGATACGGCGGCATCGAGCTGGGTCAAGCTGACGTTCAACGGGATGGAGAACCTGAATTTGCCGGGTTTGCTGGCGGTGACGGGGGTGAGCGGGATTGGTGTGGGGATAGAGACGGCGGGGGCGAGTGCGGTGCAGTTGCCCCTCAATGAGCAGGGTCCTCAGAACCTGCTGTCGACAACGAGCACGACGACGACGCTGAGCTTTAAGGCCTATGTGCAGGGAGAGCCGTTTGCACTGGCGAACAAGACGATAACCCGTGGGGCATTCAGTGCGACGGCGACCTTTGTGCTTGAGTATGAGTAGGGCTGATTGAATCGGGATAGCCGCGAGACAATCCCGCAGCGTGGTTGTTCGCCCAACAGGGTATGGGTTAAGAGTGACAATGAGCCCTTGCCGAACGGCCTTGGTCAAGAAGATTAATTATCACCTGATAAAGACGATTATTGGGGGTGTGGTGGAACATGAAGAAGATTATTAGATTACTGATACTGAGTGCTGTGAGTCTGCACACGCTGTCGTCTTGGGCAACTGAATGTAGAGTAAATAGTGGCGCTTCATTTGGTGTACATGGAGCAGCCTATACGACGATAGCCGTCATACCTATTCCCAGTTTGGGGCAAGTATACACTTATGGTGATCTTAAGCTAGAGTGCAGGTTTGAGGGGTCTGGTAATACAAGTCGTCGTGATTTCATTAAGACTAGATATGATTCTTTATCTTTACCTTTTGGGGGGAACTTTACAGGAGGGTTGGTGTTGGCCAGCGGCATAAAAGATATGCCCATTCCTGCAGATTTAATTTTAGCGACGCTACCCGATGCTAACGGTGGTCCATGGACTAAAGTCGACTTAACACCATATATAACCGCAGTTAATAGTCCTCAGTCACTGAATGTTTCGTCTGGCGGCACTATTGCAGAATTACGCCTTTATCAGAGCAATGATTATAACGGTAGTCGTAGTGATCTTAATATAAAACTAGTAGCCCAAAATAGCGTGACGTTTTGGCCCAACACCTGCACCATCAATGGCGGTGGTTCTCTGGATGTTGATTTTGGTAATGTGGTTGACTCTAAAATATCCACCGATCCGACGGCCCCCGGTAGCTACTCTGTAACCAAAAATCTTACCTATAGCTGCTCGGATAAAACGGTGACACAGGGCATTGGTATTACCCTGCAGGCACCACGGACTGCATCGTTCGATAACCGTTTAATCGGTACCAGCAACTCTGGCCTGGGTGTCTCCCTGGTCAAGGGCAGCAGTGTTGTCGGCGTGAACGGCAGGTACACCGCCCAGATGGTGAATGGTGAAGGTACTGATGCAATCACCTTCAATCTGGTGAGAAAGCCATTAGCGTTGCCCGCGACAGGCAGTTTTGCAGGTACGGCAGTCCTGCAAATCGGACTGCCCTGATTGATTACAGGTCTTTGTGAGCGTAAGCGGCTCATATAGACCGTCTGTCGGTATCCCTCCGGTTCCGGGAAAATAATGTCCATCATCTATATAATGGACATTATCGCTATGAAATATCGGACCCAGCTCTTCGACGCACTGCGCTTACATTTTGATGAACACCTGTCCAGACTCGACGTTGGTCGGCGGCTTGGGATCCCCAAAAGCACCATCTGCGATCTCTTTGTTCGCTTCAAAAAGCTGGGAATTAGCTGGCCGCTGCCTGACAGCATGACTCCCGATAAACTTGAATCGCTGCTCTATCCTGCTCTATCCTGCTCGTATCGCGGCAGACATAATCGAGATACCTGATATCCCGGAGCCAGCTTTGGTGGAAGAGCGGCTCTGTCGCGTTAAGGCGGCGTCAGGTAATATGCTGTTTTTTTGTAATGTTGCCTATTAATGTCTCTGATCAGAAATGCCTTTAAACGCTTGCATTATCCCATCGATATCATCGCGCAATGTGTGCGTTGGTATCTGGCTTATGCCCTTAGCTTGCGCAATCTCGAGGAAATGATGGCTGAACGCGGCATTGCTGTTGACCATTCCACACTGCATCGCTGGGTTATCCGTCTGGTGCCGTTGTTGGACAAGGCATTCCGCCGGCATAAACGTTCGGTGGGTCGTCGATGGCGAATGGATGAAACTTACATCAAAATGAACGGGCAGTGGAAGTATCTGTACCGGGCTGTTGACACATCAGGCCAGACAATCGACTTTCTGCTCACTGCCAAACGTGATGCCGCCGCCGCATTGCGCTTCTTCCGCAAGGCCATACGTCATCATGGCGAATCTGAGGGGGTCACTATCGATAAAAGTGGGGCCAACACAGCGGCTTTGGCCACGCTCAACGCCGACAAACCCGATGAGGAAACGATTACAGTGAGGCAAAGTAAGTACCTAAACAATCTGGTTGAGCAAGATCACCGCAATATCAAACGCCGGATAAGACCGATGCTGGGATTCAAATCGTTTCGACGGGCACAGGGGCTTTTGGCGGGCATCGAATTGATCCACATGATACGCAAAGGACAATATCAGCATCCGGAAGTGAGGTATTGTCACCTGCGGAACAATTTTATCTGTTGGCTGCCTAAATAATCGGCAACACCCACTTTGGCTGGCCTGTGGCCGTTAATGCGACAGAGCCGGTTACCCCAGTCGCGGGGACAACCTGAAAGAAAACCAGAATGCGATTCTGCCTCAGCATCAAGACGCTGTGCCACCTGGCATAAATGATTCCTCACCGTTGAGGCATTCAGGCTATCCCCCATCGGCAGAACATCCTTCAGCAGACGGGTCGTCATTTCATACGAGATCATTGAGGCCCTGCGGGTTTCTATATATTTCAGGGCAGGATGAGTGTGATCGCCCGCCCAGTCACTGAGAAGGCTGACGGTCTTTGTTGTACTTTCTTCACAGCGGCATCGGTACACCCGGAGCCCCGATACGGGAATAATGCCAAACAGTGTCCGGTACTGCATTTTCTGCTGCCCTTTGATTCTGCGCGCTGCAAGGCAGTGAGGACACGGGATATGCTGGTGAGTGTATTCGTCCGCCTGCTGCTGAACCATTGACTGCTGGACGGTGTTCAGCAAGCTCTTCGACTCTGAAAGCGATAATCCGATATCATTTTGGGCATATCCTGACTTCTGTAATGTCATCAGTTCTTCTGTTCGACTCACGCCTGACTCATCGGTTATAACTATCTGGAGCGTCAATTTCATCGTTGCCTCCTGCGGTGGTGGGAATATCTCCTGGGTACTGGTTTTTCATATGGTTGCGAAGTTTATAATATATTGAAATGCCAAGGCTTACGTGGTCGCAGGCGATCCTGAGTCTGACACCTCTGGTCCTGGGCGCGCCAGTTTCCTGAATTAGAGAAGGATACCTTTATAGATATCCGTCAGCGGCGGCGACCCAACCAGATCACTTCAGGTTCCAGTGCTGGCGCCGCCAGGTCGAGTTTGCTCAATTGCTTGTTGATTTTATTGCGATTGAACCGAACAGCATCCAGGTCGTCAACAAAGATCCGGATTTCTCCGACCGTTGTTGCATCATCCGCATTAACGATGGCCTCCAGAAAAGCCAGCGTCTTATCCGCTTCATCCGCAGCCGTTGCTCCGGACATGCCATGGCCGCTCATACAAAATGGTGTTTTCAGCGTCGAATTTTCGTGAATGGTCTCGACACGAATGTCGTGAAGCCAGTGCTCAAAGAAATTGTATTCATAGGTAAAACGATCGCCAACATCAAAAGCAAAATCATCAATCACAACCCGAAACGGGTTATCCGGAAAACCAACGCCCCCTTCGTAGGAGATACCGTAATCTTTGCCATGAATATGAAACTGATGAAGGTGATCATCGCTCCAGCCCTGCACGATCTGGATTATGTAGTGAAGCGCGGCCAATGACGTATCAGCAGCGATTCTTAGCCGACGCCAACCATGGGACTTACGCCACGAACAGTAATTTTGATGACGTAGATCTTCATAGCCAGATAGCAGGTATTGTTATGAAATAATGTTGGATATTCTAGCCCCAGCAGACAATACATTCGGTGACTGCCCCACACTTTTTCATGCTCTCCAAGATTGCATCGCAACGGCTCGTTGCGATCTAAGCCACAGTGGAGTGTCTAGCTATGTCAAAAGCTTTGTCTAGCAGGATGGGGGAGGATCCTTCTTGATCCTTTCTAAATTAACTGGTCTGAGATCAGGGGGCAATAAAGCCAAATAGTAGTACTTTGTCAAACTAGCCAGGCTCATCGGAGAGCTTCTATCCACTCGTAACTGACCTGGAAAATACTTATTAGTTGTGCTGTTCTTTTATATGCATTAACATTTTTTATGTATACATACAAAATTTTTTTATTTAACGGAAACATATTCACGCCATAAATAAGGAAGCCGGATGGCAAGCTTGAGCAAGGAAGCCAGTGGGCTTCGCTTTACGCTGAGTGTGGGCAGTCTGGAACCAGAAACTTTCGTGGTATCAGGCTTTACGTTGCATGAACAGTTCTCTACGCCATTTATCCTTGAACTTGAGGCTGCCAGTGCCAATCCCAGCATCGAGTTCGCTGCTATTTTGGATAGAACCGCCACGCTGACTATCTGGCGCGATACCGAGGTACAGCGGATCGTCAATGGCATCGTGGTTGAAGTGGAACAGGGAGACACTGGACTCCATCAGACACATTACCGCCTGAGTATACGCCCCGCACTCTGGCGCGCGGGATTAGTCAGAAATTCACGCATCTTTCAACAGCGGAATGTTCAGGAGATCCTGGAAACGTTATTGAAAGAACATCATATCAGTCACTATGCTTTTGCTTTGCGTGATACCCATGCCAGGCGTGAATTCTGCGTCCAGTACCAGGAAAGTGACGCAGAATTTCTCGATCGCCTTGCCGCTGAGGAAGGGATTTTCTATTTCTTTGAGCATAAAGATCAGCAACACACGTTGGTCTTTGCCGATGATTGCGCCGCACTGGATACCGGGCCAACACTCCCTTACCATCCAGCCAAAAGGGCAGATTCGGACGAGTTGTGTATCAGTACTTTTCGTCGCAAAGAAAGTCTGCGCTCGTCTGAAGTCTTGCTGAAAGATTACACCTTCAAAAATCCAAGTTGGCAGGCAGAATCCCGTGAGTCTGCCAATGACCTTGAACACCAGGCTTTCGATTATCGCCATTATGACTATCCTGGTCGCTTCAAAGGCACTGGCCCAACAGGCGATCAATTTGCCCGCTGGCGCGTCCAGGCGTTGCGTAACGACGCGCATCAGGGAGAAGGCGCGGCCAACAGCCCGGCGCTCCAACCTGGTGTGTGGTTTAGATTGGAAAATCATCCGCTGGAAACCCATAACGCACGGTGGCAAATCACCGGGGCTACGCACACCGGCAGACAGCCGCAAGCATTGGAAGAGGCCACCGGGGAACAGGGCACCACGTTGGGATGCCAGTTTACCTTTATACCCGACAAGCAAACCTGGCGTCCCCTTTCGCTGCCAAAACCGCGCATCGATGGTGCACAGGTGGCGATCGTCACCGGAGCGGGGTCTGAGGAAATTTATTGCGATGAGTACGGCCGGGTCAAGGTGCGCTTTCCCTGGGATCTCTCTGGCAGAACGGATGATACCAGCTCCTGCTGGGTACGGGTTTCGCATCCTTGGGCGGGAGCAGGCTGGGGCATGTTAGCTATTCCGCGTGTTGGTCATGAGGTCATTGTGGAGTTTCTCAATGGTGATCCCGATCAGCCCGTGATTATTGGCCGTACCTATCATGCTAACAATCTGCCACCCGGTGACTTACCGGCGACCAAAACCCAGATGGCCCTACGCTCAAAAACCCATAAAGGCGACGGCTTCAATGAGCTGCGGTTTGAGGATCTTCGGGGCGGTGAAGAAATTTATATTCATGCGCAACAGGATATGAATACCGACGTACTGCGGGATCAGACGACTACCATCAACCGGGATATGACACTGACGGTCGATAATAACCGCACCTCGGTGATCAAAGTCGATGATGACGAGTCTATCGGCGGATATCAGACGCTCACGGTGGCGAAAGATCAAAACGTCACCCTCGAAGGCCAGCAGACCACGGTCGTGAAGAAAAGCCGCTTTCTTGACATTGCAGACAATGACTCCCTGAAGGTTGGCAAACATATCTCGATCCACTCTGCCAGCGGCCAGATTGAGATCGGCAATGCCGGGGGCCGCATTGTGATTGATCCCATGGGCCATATCCGCATTGAAGGGCTGAGTATTACGCTGGCCGAACACGCTTCCGGTGTCATGCCCACCACTCCGCTGTTTAATTACTCTGCCCGTTATACGTTGCTGCATGAACGCACGGGAGCGCCACTGATTAATACGCCCTACACCATCAAGGGGGCCAACGGTCAGGTGGTTTCAGGCAAAACCGATGCACTGGGCAGAACTCTGATGGTGCGTTCCGAAAAAGAAGACAATCTGGAACTCGGCCTACCGGAAACCCAAAAACCGGCGAAAGAAACCTATTACCAGGCCAGCGACAATGCACCGGTAGAACGTGTCATGGAATTCAAGGAGTAAGAAGATGAGCAATCCAGGCAATATTTGTCCGACAGTGACCTCGATTACCTGCACGATGGAACTCGGGAGATTTCCTGGCGATGAAGACCCCTGTTACCTGGCACAGAAAGCCGAAATTGCCATGCGCCTGCCACTACGTATTGTCACCAAAGCCGGTTTGGTGCGTTTTTTAAACCAGTTGATTATGAGCGGTCTTATCCAGAAGGAAGAGGAAAAAGAGGAATATCGCTGGCCCTATAAAGCCGAGGTCGTCTTTGCGATGGCGAAACCCGTCCCTCTGCCCATGCTGGCTACCAGTAAAAAATCAATAGAGAAATATAAAGACGATCTGCCACAATCCCGCAACCCGTTTGCTCGGCCTTCACGCGAAGATTGGATAAAACGTAATGTAAAGCGAATACGCCGCCCGGACATCATTCTGGTTAAAAAAACCGACAAGCGTTGGCCTGGACGCGAAGCCACCTATTTTGATGATAAGTTCCATGCCGATAACTTGAAGATGTTGATCGAGGTGAAGTTTCCAGGCGATACCTTATCCAAAGATCAGCGGAGAGATTATATTGCGATAGCGACAAACGCCCGTTTTGGTGTTCTGCGTATTGAGGATAACCGTACTGAGAAACAAAAGCAGTACGACAAACAATACAATGCCGCTTTCAGCCCCAGTGCAGAAAAATATGCCTTACTGCCGCCGTACCAGGGAGATCAGCCGCGTCCTGTCCCTGTTCCACCACCTGAAGGGGTGCCGGGAACCCTTCCGCAGCCATTACATAAAAATCTGCCGTTATTGAGCACGTCCCCCTGGGATTTTATGCCGTCGGTGGAAGACTGGGTGATGTTAGGTAATGAGGTTTCCAGCCTGGCAGAAGAGGGCTGGGAATATGTCAGCAAGAGCACTCGTCAGATGTTTCACCAGTTTGGTGCCTGGGTCTCCGAGAAAGGGGATTGGTTCTGCCAGCAAGTGCTCGACCCCCTCACTCAGCAAACCCACTATGTGTTCTCCTGGATGAGCAAGCAAACCGGTGAAATCATCACCTGGAGCGTTGCGCAGTGCCAGGACTTATGGCGAACCGTGCTGTTAGGGTCGGAGATAACCCTGGAGTATTTAAAACAGATCGAATGGGTACAGATATTGTCCGATATTGGCAATGGCACGGTACAACTGGTTATCCAAGCCGCAGTGACTGGGGCTGTCATTATCGTGACGCTCGCCGTGGCCGCCGCCGTGGTGGCGTTGGTTGCGATTGTCGCTGCGGCTGTCGCCGCAGGGGGAGCCGCAGCTGCCGGGCTGTTCGCCGCACTGGCGGCGGTGGGCGGCGGTACCTTGGTCGTCGCGCAATAATTTATCAGGAGTCACAATGCAACACACTGAATACACGGCATTACTGGAACAGCGGGTGCCTGAATTTACCTTTACCGACAATAACGATGTTGTTGTTAGCCGGTTGGGTCTGTCGATCACCCTGTTTTTTAAACAGGGTTACACCCTGGAAAAACGGGAGAAGATACTGGCCTGTTTTAGCCGCTTCCGTGCAGAATTCGGTACACATTTACGCTTTCACACGCATTCCTTTAAAGGAATGAAAAAATACAGTCCTGAAAATATCGCTAAGGTGGAAGACAGCATCCGCAATAAAGGCATTCATGACTACGGTGGCTGGGAAATTAGCGATGCGAAAAATATGTCTGAAGCCCCCAACTGCCTTATGGGGTATCTGGATTCGGGTGATGACGATGATAACGAAAACTCTTATCTGAGTTTGGTCTTGCCCTGGTTTTACCTTAAAGAAACACAGGGTATGGCGCGTTTTAATGACTGGCTGACTTACCTGTGCCAACAACTGGAACCCGATAGCGGGGACTGTGGGTATTGTCTGAGCATGCCATTTGATTTTGATGACTACTGTCCTCTTGAATATGAACTGGCTAAACGCTATCCCCCACTACAGGTGAATGCAAACGTCTTTGCCGACGCCATGCAGTACACGGATAGCAGTCGTGGCGTTAACTGGATCACCATTTTAGATAATCGTTATATCAAGCGGTTAGGCGGTGAGGACTGGGTACGTCAGGTGCTCTCCCATGACCCAGAGATCGGCGTTGAACATTATCCCGGCGGGCTGTTAATCCGCGCCGGACAATACCCGGACTTGACCCCGTTGACGGCAGGATTATCACCGCAATATCTGGCCGTCAACCAGTTGATCCGCCCGATACGTGTCCAGCCACAGGAAGGGCACTCCCTGCATTCTTACGGGGTCAATCAATTCGATGAACAATCGACTCTTGCCTGGTATTCCCGTTATGACCAGGGGCCATTATCACTGTCGCCATTAGAATCGGGCACTCCGGCGCTGGTGACCGGCAACTGGACGACTCCCTCATTCCCTCACACCATGCGCATTATTAAGCAAGGCGAAATGGCCCCGGCCGGAAAAGCGGGAGAGGTCATTTGGTGGGATCTGGCCAGTGAAGCGGAAGATGATGGTAATGTCCAGGCTCCACGGGCATGAGAACGGTCGTACAGGGGAAAAAGGTTATCCTGGTGGGGGATACCACTACCACCGGGGGTAAAGTGCTCAGTGGCTCCCCCTTGGCCAATCAAACTCAGGCGCTCGCCCGCAAGGGCGACCCGGTTTTCTGCCCGGTTTGTAAGGCACCAGGCGTGATCAGTGAAGGCAGCTCGCTGGCCAATATTGCAGGTGTGGAGATTGCCCTTGAAGGACACAAAGTGACCTGTGGTTGCCCTGGTGGCTGCAAGTTGGTGGCATCAGCATAGTACCGGGAAGGAGGGAGTGACCATCTCATTAAATATCCTACGCTAAGCCTGCTTTTTGGGCTCTGTCGCGTTAAGGCGGCGTCAGGTAATATGCTGTTTTTTTGTAATGTTGCCTATTAATGTCTCTGATCAGAAATGCCTTTAAACGCTTGCATTATCCCATCGATATCATCGCGCAATGTGTGCGTTGGTATCTGGCTTATGCCCTTAGCTTGCGCAATCTCGAGGAAATGATGGCTGAACGCGGCATTGCTGTTGACCATGCCACACTGCATTGCTGGGTTATCCGTCTGGTGCCGCTGTTGGACAAGGCATTCCGCCGGCATAAACGTTCGGTGGGTCGTCGATGGCGAATGGATGAAACTTACATCAAAATGAACGGGCAGTGGAAGTATCTGTACCGGGCTGTTGACACATCAGGCCAGACAATCGACTTTCTGCTCACTGCCAAACGTGATGCCGCCGCCGCATTGCGCTTCTTCCGCAAGGCCATACGTCATCACGGCGAACCCGAGGGGGTCACTATCGATAAAAGTGGGGCCAACACAGCGGCTTTGGCCACGCTCAACGCCGACAAACCCGATGAGGAAACGATTACAGTGAGGCAAAGTAAGTACCTAAACAATCTGGTTGAGCAAGATCACCGCAATATCAAACGCCGGATAAGACCGATGCTGGGATTCAAATCGTTTCGACGGGCACAGGGGCTTTTGGCGGGCATCGAATTGATCCACATGATACGCAAAGGACAATATCAGCATCCGGAAAGTGAGGTATTGTCACCTGCGGAACAATTTTATCTGTTGGCTGCCTAAATAATCGGCAACACCCACTTTGGCTGGCCTGTGCCCGTTAATGCGACAGAACCCTTCCGCCTCCGGCAAAGCTTTCCTGGATATGTTGGGCGTCTTTGCCGAGTTCGAGACACGCCTGCGCCAGGAACGCCAGCGGGAAGGCATTGCCCGGGCAAAAGCCAAGGGTGCATATAAAGGAAGAAAACCGACGGCCCAGGCGAAAACGCAGCAGGTCATTGAATTAACGATGGCCGGATTAACCCGCGAAGCAGTTGCCGAGCAATTGGGCATTGGCAAGGCCAGCGTCTACCGGATATTAAAAGCCTGGCGACTGCAACATCCTGGCGCCATCCTGCCCGGTGAGCGAGTGAAGCCTCTGCTCAGCCATAGTGAACCGGTGACCGAACGTGCTACGATAACCCCATGAAAAAAAATCCCACACCCCATGATGCGACATTCCGGCAATTCCTGACGCAGCCCGAGATTGCCCGCGACTTTATGGACATCCATCTGCCGACAGAGCTGCGGGCCATCTGCGACCTCAGCACGCTGAAACTGGAGTCAGGCTCCTTTGTCGAAGATGATCTGCGCCAGTATTTCAGCGACGTGCTCTACAGCCTGAAAACCACCGCCGGCGCTGACGGTTACGTGATGGTACTTATCGAACACCAATCGAGTCCTGATAAGCACATGGCGTTTCGCCTCATCCGATATGCCGTCGCCGCCATGCAACGCCACCTCGACGCCGGCCATAAAACGCTGCCGTTGGTCATTCCGGTACTTTTCTATACCGGCAAACGCAGCCCATATCCTTATTCGACCAACTGGCTGCAGGAATTTGATGATCCGGCGCTGGCGGAGAAACTGTATACCGGCGATTTCCCGCTTGTTGATGTAACGGTCATCCCCGACGAGGAAATCATGGGTCACCGCAGTATGGCCGCGTTGACCCTGCTGCAGAAACATATTCGCCAGCGTGACCTGGCGGAACTGACGGATAAACTGGCCACCATACTGCTGGCCGGCTATCTCTCTTCGCCACAGGTAATTTCACTGGTACACTATATTATCCAGGCCGGTGAATCGTCGGATGCCGAAGCTTTCATACGTGAACTGGCACTGCGGGTTCCGCAAAACGAGGATGAACTCATGACTATTGCACAACAGCTTGAACAAAAAGGCATCGAGAAGGGTATCCAGCTTGGTGAACAACGCGGTATAGAGAAGGGCATTGAGAAGGGCAGGCAGGAAGAGGCACTCAAAATTGCCCGCACCATGTTGCAGAACGGCCTCGACCACAACACCGTCATGAAAATGACCGGGCTGACCGCTGACGACCTGGCGCAGATCCGCCACTAATCCTTTGCGTCAACGGGCAGGGTAGCCATTGTTAGATAAAACCGAATCCGTTACCACAGAGAACACTACCTCAGCGCTCAGCCATCTGGCGTTCTGCGCCTTGGTGGCGTTGGGGCTGGCGCGCCAGGACGGCATCGCCGGCACGCCCTATGCCGAAAACCTGTTTCTGATCCGCTGGCTGGCCACCGCCCAAAAGCAAAAACGCTTCCCCAGGGGCTCTGTCGCGTTAAGGCGGCGTCAGGTAATATGCTGTTTTTTTTGTAATGTTGCCTATTAATGTCTCTGATCAGGAATGCCTTTAAACGCTTGCATTATCCCATCGATATCATCGCGCAATGTGTTCGTTGGTATCTGGCTTATGCCCTTAGCTTGCGCAATCTCGAGGAAATGATGGCTGAACGCGGCATTGCTGTTGACCATGCCACACTGCATCGCTGGGTTATCCGTCTGGTGCCGTTGTTGGACAAGGCATTCCGCCGGCATAAACGTTCGGTGGGTCGTCGATGGCGAATGGATGAAACTTACATCAAAATGAACGGGCAGTGGAAGTATCTGTACCGGGCTGTTGACACATCAGGCCAGACAATCGACTTTCTGCTCACTGCCAAACGTGATGCCGCCGCCGCATTGCGCTTCTTCCGCAAGGCCATACGTCATCACGGCGAACCCGAGGGGGTCACTATCGATAAAAGTGGGGCCAACACAGCGGCTTTGGCCACGCTCAACGCCGACAAACCCGATGAGGAAACGATTACAGTGAGGCAAAGTAAGTACCTAAACAATCTGGTTGAGCAAGATCACCGCAATATCAAACGCCGGATAAGACCGATGCTGGGATTCAAATCGTTTCGACGGGCACAGGGGCTTTTGGCGGGCATCGAATTGATCCACATGATACGCAAAGGACAATATCAGCATCCGGAAAGTGAGGTATTGTCACCTGCGGAACAATTTTATCTGTTGGCTGCCTAAATAATCGGCAACACCCACTTTGGCTGGCCTGTGCCCGTTAATGCGACAGAACCTTACGGATGGCCGACCTAAATGCAAACACACTAGCGCACTCACAATATTACATGGTTGAAAAAAATTATGCGTATACCAATTCTCGTAAAAACCCTGAGTGCTTTTGCCATCCTTGGCTGCGCTTATCCAGCACAAGCGTTCATTTGTAAAACACCTTCCATGCCAAATTGGCTGTTTCTTAACAGTGGTGGGACCATTGATCTTCTTGTGGATATTGTTCCTGGTAGTGATGGCAACTCGGTAACATACGGGCCTATCGAACTTTCTTGCAGGTATGGAGAGGATCTCCCGATTTCATCAAGGCGTTGCTCCAATAACAGTGACAACGATATGTATGTGGATCCTAATGGACTAACGATTCCTTTAGTGAATTCCGTTTCGGGTCTCACAGGGGGATTGTTGCTGAATGGTACAAAAATACCTATTCCAATACCATCGACCACCAAGATTTTAAGTGCTCCTTGTTATGCATCCGTCGGTGGCTCCGTGTCCGGGGGAGCTACAACAGGTCCGGCAGTGACCCCCAATATGACTTTCTACATCGAGAGGTCTGCGAGGCCTGTTTCGCTTCAGGTTAATAATGGGGATATTATTGGTACATTCAGAACAACGACATATAACGTCATTGGTGGAGCTTTATTAAGCCCCGCTCCCATGACTCTAAACCTTATTGCAAGAAGTTCGATAACCCTTTGGCCGAACACCTGCACCATCAATGGAGGTGCTTCTCTGGATGTTGATTTCGGTAACGTGGTTGACTCTAAAATATCCACCGTTCCGACGAACCCCGGTAGCTACTCTGTAACCAAAAATCTTTCCTATAGCTGCTCGGATAAAACGGTGACACAGGGCATTGGTATTACCCTGCAGGCACCACAGACTGCATCGTTCGATAACCGTTTAATCGGTACCAGCAACTCTGGCCTGGGTGTCTCCCTGGTCAAGGGCAGCAGTGTTGTCGGCGTGAACGGCAGGTACACCGCCCAGATGGTGAATGGTGACGGTACTGATGCAATCACCTTCAATCTGGTGAGAAACCCATCAGCGTTGCCCGCGGCAGGCGGTTTTGCAGGTACGGCAGTCCTGCAAATCGGACTGCCCTGATTAATGTCAGGCCTGAGCGAGCGGTTTCATCCATAGTATCAACGTAGTGAGGGTGTCTTTCCTCACTACGGCAGAGCGGCCAATGAGCCAGCAGGTAAAAGGCAGTGAAAAGACAAGGTTTTGTGCATATAGCCACGATGGCGGCAAAGGCCGAGAGGGCGATGTCCTGGCAAGAGGCTGCCAGTCTATGGGGCCAGGCAGCAGGGGGGGCTAAAAACAGCGACAATGGCCGATGGGCGGAGCTTCGTAGCGACCATTGTCGCGTCAGGGAAAGGGCCAAGTTGCCGATGACAGGGGATGCCGGTGATGTCGCCGTGGGTGAGTCAACGACGTAGTGTGAGCATGGCTTGCAGTGGCGCACTTCCTCTCTCTGTTGCGGAGCCTGGTAAACAGAGCGCTACAGGGAGAGTGCACCATAGCGGCCAACGGGCGGTATTTTCACGCCATGGTCGCCCAGGTGTTGTTTTTTGGCTATCTAACAGGCCACACGCTTATCGGAGAACAATGTCATGGCAACAGAAAACCTCGACCATACCCTCCTGCGCAGTCTGGTTGGTGCTGGTGCCGTCAGCGCCACGCGAGTGTTGTATGCTGGATACTGAGGGTCAGATACGGCGTCGTTGAGCGCACGCTGATATCACGCAGCCAGCAGGTTAGGCAGTTTAAAAAACTGGAAACCCTGGTGGGCTATCTGAAAAAGGTGGGTATTGTTCATTTTGAAGTGGATGCATCACGCTTCTCGGCAGAGAGCATGAGTCGCATTACTCGCCCGGATCGGTCTGCAGCGATGAAACGGATCCACGAGGCAGCGTATGAGGCGGGCCTCAAGGAGAAAGCCTCTCTGGATGACGAGAAAGTCGTTGGTCATGTCGACGAATGGAAAGCCGAGTCACCTGAGGAGTAGACGTGAGGTGTACTGGCAATAGCGGACACTGTCATTTCTTCTTTTTTATGCAGCTTTCTTACCGTTGTTAACGCGACAGAGTCCAATAAGTACGTCAAAGTCAGCACGGGTGTCGATAACCTGTTCAACAAGGATTACAGCGAACACCTGAACCTTGCTGGAAACAGCAGTTTCGGCTATTCCGCGAATACGTCTGTTAATGAACCGGGCCGCACCTTGTGGGCAAAAGTTAACGTGAAGTTCTGACGCAGTCTGAGACAATGGCAGTCGGCCCTGAGAGTTGCCAGGGCCATCACATTCAACATAAACAATAAATTATCTCCTTAGCGTGGTTTTTTACATCATTGGCCCTCAAACCCCTATCACTCCAGCTCGGCTGGCCTAGCGATGACTTCCTGGCGAATCACAGAGCCGTTTGGCGTCCGGTGTTTCCGGCGTAGCCCCCTTCCAGGTACCATCTTGCCTAAGGGGGAAGCCCCGCTCAGCCATAGTGCGCCAATCACTGAACGTGCTACGATAGCCCCATGAAAAAAAATCCTACCCCCCATGATGCCACATTCCGCCAATTTCTGACGCACCCCGAGATTGCGCGCGACTTCATGGACATCCATCTGCCGGCTGAACTGCGCGCCCTCTGCGACCTCAGCACGCTGAAACTGGAGTCCGGCTCCTTTGTCGAGGATGACCTACGCCAGTATTTCAGTGATGTGCTCTACAGCCTGAAAACCACCACCGGCGCTGACGGTTACGTGATGGTGCTGATCGAGCACCAATCAACACCGGATAAACACATGGCTTTCAGGCTGCTCAGATACGCAGTGGCCGCCATGCAGCGTCATCTTGAAGCAGGTCACAAAAAGCTGCCATTGGTCATCCCCGTCCTGTTCTATACCGGCAAACGCAGCCCGTATCCGTATTCCACCAACTGGCTGCAGGAGTTTGATGACCCCACACTGGCCGGGAAACTGTATAGCGGCGATTTTCCGCTGGTTGATGTAACGGTCATCCCCGACGAAGACATCATGAACCACCGCAGCATGGCCGCCCTGACCCTGCTGCAGAAACATATTCGCCAGCGCGACCTGGCTGAACTGACGGACAGACTGTCCGCCATTCTGCTGGCGGGCTATCTGTCTTCGCCACAGGTCATTTCGCTGATACACTATATTATCCAGGCAGGTGAATCGGCGGATGCACAAGCATTTGTTCGCGCACTGGCCCTGCGGGTACCGCAACATGAGGAGGAACTGATGACCATCGCACAACAGCTTGAACAAAAAGGCATAGAGAAGGGTATCGAGAAAGGTATCCAATTGGGTGAACAGCGCGGTATGGAAAAAGGGCGCCAAGAAGGTGAGCGTGAAGCATCACTGAAAATTGCCCGTGCCATGCTGGCCAGCGGTCTCGATCGCGATTCGGTAATGAAAATGACCGGTCTGACCGCTGACGACCTGGCGCAGATCCGCCACTAATCCTTTGCGTCAACGGGCAGGGTAGCCATTGTTAGATAAAACCGAATCCGTGACCACAGAGAACACTACCTCAGCACTCAGCCATCTGGCGTTCTGCGCCCTGGTGGCGTTGGGGCTGGCGCGCCAGGACGGCATCGCCGGCACGCCCTATGCCGAAAACCTGTTTCTGATCCGCTGGCTGGCCACCGCCCAAAAGCAAAAACGCTTCCCCAGGAGCGTCGCGATTGACATCCAGTGGTTACTCGAACGTGGCCGCAAACACGGCCCGGCTGGCAAACGGTTCTGTCGCATTAACGGGCACAGGCCAGCCAAAGTGGGTGTTGCCGATTATTTAGGCAGCCAACAGATAAAATTGTTCCGCAGGTGACAATACCTCACTTTCCGGATGCTGATATTGTCCTTTGCGTATCATGTGGATCAATTCGATGCCCGCCAAAAGCCCCTGTGCCCGTCGAAACGATTTGAATCCCAGCATCGGTCTTATCCGGCGTTTGATATTGCGGTGATCTTGCTCAACCAGATTGTTTAGGTACTTACTTTGCCTCACTGTAATCGTTTCCTCATCGGGTTTGTCGGCGTTGAGCGTGGCCAAAGCCGCTGTGTTGGCCCCACTTTTATCGATAGTGACCCCCTCGGGTTCGCCGTGATGACGTATGGCCTTGCGGAAGAAGCGCAATGCGGCGGCGGCATCACGTTTGGCAGTGAGCAGAAAGTCGATTGTCTGGCCTGATGTGTCAACAGCCCGGTACAGATACTTCCACTGCCCGTTCATTTTGATGTAAGTTTCATCCATTCGCCATCGACGACCCACCGAACGTTTATGCCGGCGGAATGCCTTGTCCAACAACGGCACCAGACGGATAACCCAGCGATGCAGTGTGGCATGGTCAACAGCAATGCCGCGTTCAGCCATCATTTCCTCGAGATTGCGCAAGCTAAGGGCATAAGCCAGATACCAACGAACACATTGCGCGATGATATCGATGGGATAATGCAAGCGTTTAAAGGCATCATTTCTGATCAGAGACATTAATAGGCAACATTACAAAAAAACAGCATATTACCTGACGCCGCCTTAACGCGACAGAGCCCTGTCATTGCGACACCGACTATTGAAGCAGGATTCTCTCCGGAAGGCAGCGCACTGCAGTTGGTTCTGAACACCTTAGATTCAGCAAAACAGAGCATCCGCATGATGGGCTACTCTTTCACCTCACCGGAGGTCGTAAAAGCACTGGTCAATGCACATCAGCGCGGAGTGGACGTAAAAATCGTGCTTGATGATAAAGGAAACCGGAATAAGGCTAATCAGGCCGCAATAAACATCGTGGTGAACGCAGGAATTCAGTTACGGACGAACGGTCACTACGCCATTATGCACGATAAGGTAATTATTCAGGATAATCATACTGTTGAAGTAGGAAGTTTTAACTACACGAGAGCTGCGGCCCGGGCCAACTCAGAAAGTGTCTTGGTCATACGCGAGATGCCTGCACTGGCTCAGTCGTACCTGGCACACTGGCAGTCACGCTGGGATGACGGTACAGACTGGCAGTCGTCATACTGAGCGTAAGGAAACCGCCCCAATATAGGGGCGGTCACCTGGCTTACTTGTCTGCTGCGTTGATGATCACCGAAATTGAGTTGTTGGAAATACTCCAACCCCCATTCCCAGATGACAACAATGCACCAGATACAACGATGACAATACAAATGTACCGTTTCATTGTGCGGTCCTTTGCGAAGACCGCTTCACGATGCCACCACCGGAGATGAAACCGCGAATACAAGCACTTGGATGCGCTTGCGTTTACGGCCGTTGGAAATCCCTCCCTGAATCCGATGCCCGTTGCTACACAGCGGGAAGGCCCCACCATATTGTACACTAACCTTTCGCGAACAGGCACTTGACAGTGCATGTAAAGCAGCCCAAAATATAGGCACTTGGATGCGCTTGCGTTACGTTGGTAACACAGCCCTGCTGGGAAGGCCGCTAACCTGAACAGCACAAAAAAACCACCTTTTTTGGTGGTTTTTTTGTTTCTGCCTCGCTAAGACCAACCACCTAATCATCAAGATGTTTCTTCCTGATCTGCAGTATTGGTAGCGTCATCGCGGCAAAGATCCCATAAATGAACATCAGAATGGTAAGCAAAAAACCGCCCATTGCTCAGTATGGACGCTGGTACCAACACCCCCTATCTATTATTGATAACCGTCAACTTCGCTGATATAGGCTTTTTGCGTTTTTTTATTGAAAAGGCAAAGTTCCCGCCCCTTTTGATTTTCCATATGTTGTTGAGGATAAAAACCCTGTAATAATAGTGCCGTATAACCAACTTCATCTGAAAACCCCATCAACCTGCTTACAACTGGCGTTATTTCCTTAAAGTTGCTTGCTTTAATACAGCTAGCTATAACCATTTTATTATGTTCGTCCCATACATCCGGAGTTGATGCGACAGCGTTAGATGTTAATATCGATAACCCGCCGACAACTAAAAAAGTAAATGAACGTAGTTTTGTACTTAGCTTCATAAGAACCACACCAAAATAGTTTAAAAATAACGGGATAAACAAATAAACGTCAGCTGTCGCCTATAGGGATTGGGATCACAACCGCAGGGAAAAACACGGCAATTTTTTTTGAAAGTTTTACCAGATTAGCTTCATAGATATATATAGGTTGTCTGGAAATAAAAATGTTGACACGCTAACGTACTTTTCTAATCAGTTGGGCTTCATCCCCCTATAGATCCACCAATCACTCTTCGTCCTGATTGACAGCATGGCGAGTCAACAAAGGATAAACCCCAACCTTATGCTGGAACTCTTTTCGCTCCTGGCACAGGACACAGGTCTTGACACCAGGTAACAGGTGACGACGTCGTTCCGGTATCGGCTCACCGCAATCTTGGCAGACAAGCGCACTGCTTGCTGTAAACTGTGACCGTATGGCCATCAAGCCACGTTCGATCATCTTTTCATGTTCATTCTGTGCTTCATCAGCAATATCTGCCATGATTTTATCAATCCCGGTAAATACACATTGAGCCAATGGGTGGCCCGCCTAACACGATTACAGCTTGTAAACGTAGCCCCTTGTCTCAACAACCGCCATTTTTTAGGTTGATGATGTTATCGTTAAAGCGCGTAACGACAGAAACATACCGCTGGCAGGCATCATAGTCGGGGAGAGACACTCATCACAGCAAAGGGGACATTCAGCTGTCCGCAAATTCAGAGAGTGGAGATCCCTAAACCAGAATGTCCCCTTTGCCTGTGTATCAAGCCATCTACCGTCTTCGCCACACCATCAGCCTGGACACAGAGCGAATAGCCAATATGCGATAATCGTAATTGGTGGCCCTTGCTGGACTCGAACCAGCGACCGAGCGATTATGAGTCGCGCGCTCTAACCGACTGAGCTAAAGGGCCTTCATCAAAAAATAGTAAAAAAAACGCAGGTATGCATTACCTGCGTGAGGAGATTTTCCAAATCTCAAAATAGTTGGGGTACCTGGTCATATGGGCATGTCAGGCATCGTTTTTATACCCCAAGACAGGTATTTTTTTGTCTTCAAATTGTAAAGATATGTTTATACTTCCAACAAATCACATGAGGAAAGCACAAAGGTCGGGGTTCCGTGCACATTTCCCCGAAAAGTGCCACCTAACGTCTAAAAAGTTATTTTTATCATTATCTTAACTTTAAAAAACAGGCTCTATTGTGTAAGATTATCGTCTTCCAGAATTTTATATATCGTAGAGCGGGCGATGCTTAGCTCCCTGGCTATAGCTGTAGCACCATTACCTTCCTGACGAAGCGCAAGCACTGCGTTACGGTCGATGGTGCGCCTGCGGCCAAACCTGACGCCTTTGGGCTCTGTCGCGTTAAGGCGGCGTCAGGTAATATGCTGTTTTTTTGTAATGTTGCCTATTAATGTCTCTGATCAGAAATGATGCCTTTAAACGCTTGCATTATCCCATCGATATCATCGCGCAATGTGTGCGTTGGTATCTGGCTTATGCCCTTAGCTTGCGCAATCTCGAGGAAATGATGGCTGAACGCGGCATTGCTGTTGACCATTCCACACTGCATCGCTGGGTTATCCGTCTGGTGCCGTTGTTGGACAAGGCATTCCGCCGGCATAAACGTTCGGTGGGTCGTCGATGGCGAATGGATGAAACTTACATCAAAATGAACGGGCAGTGGAAGTATCTGTACCGGGCTGTTGACACATCAGGCCAGACAATCGACTTTCTGCTCACTGCCAAACGTGATGCCGCCGCCGCATTGCGCTTCTTCCGCAAGGCCATACGTCATCACGGCGAACCCGAGGGGGTCACTATCGATAAAAGTGGGGCCAACACAGCGGCTTTGGCCACGCTCAACGCCGACAAACCCGATGAGGAAACGATTACAGTGAGGCAAAGTAAGTACCTAAACAATCTGGTTGAGCAAGATCACCGCAATATCAAACGCCGGATAAGACCGATGCTGGGATTCAAATCGTTTCGACGGGCACAGGGGCTTTTGGCGGGCATCGAATTGATCCACATGATACGCAAAGGACAATATCAGCATCCGGAAAGTGAGGTATTGTCACCTGCGGAACAATTTTATCTGTTGGCTGCCTAAATAATCGGCAACACCCACTTTGGCTGGCCTGTGCCCGTTAATGCGACAGAACCGTTTATACAGGCAACGATGACTTTGAAATGTGCTGGTTATGAATGATCGGAATCAGATACTCGTATTCCAAATGTAATATTTTATCGCTGTCGAATGAATAATGAAACTGCGTTAGATCGTATCCTTCACGGCGCACCAAGTTAAATAGGGGGAAGAGTTTAGTATAAATACTGACGATTTGTTCATGCAAATCGACGGGTTTGCCGGAATAACGGAATCGGCAAAACTTCCCACTTATTTTGGGGAGCTCACGTAGAATACGCCCATTTGCGTACTTTCTATCGACAGCGACAATATAGTCAACCTTGACTTGTTCACCGGCAGGTATAAAACGAGTCAATGCATAAGTTTTTTCAGGGCGCAGTTTAAATTGGTTATAAAATCGTTCTTTTATTTCATCACGAATCTTAGCATGTGAGCTATCTAGTTTCTCAACAGGTAAATGGTAAGAATAATATTGTCCCGATAGTGAGTACTCTTTTGGAGCGATATTAACATAATCAATCGAAATGTCTTTAGCAGGAACCAATGACAGAAGGGGTTCTAGGTGATTGAAGTGATGTTGCCGCGCCTTACGATAAGCACCGGGAGTTTCACCAAAGTGTTTTTTGAAGCAACGTGCGAATGTTTGTTGTGTATCAAACTGGTATTCTAACGCAATTTTCAGGATGCTTTTCTGTGTGTAGCGTAAGGAGAGGGCCGCAAGATAGAGACGGCGAGCTCGGATGTATGCGGCTATAGAGCGATGGGTTTGTTGGCGGAACATGCGTTGTAAATGCCACTTTGAATAGCCGGATCTTTCAGAAATGATATCCAAAGAAAGTGGGTTACAAAGGTTTTTGTCGATCCATACCAGTAACTCCGAAATATGTTTTTCCTGCGCCAGCATCATTTATTCTCAATTCATTACTCATTTATCTGGCAGGAAGTTACTCTGCCAGTACGTCTCTGTCGGTTTTTTTGCACAATAAATTAGATGTGAAAGGAGAACGGATTCACCATTTCTTAATTGAAACACTTATTAATATCAAATTTTTATCCATAATTATTAAACAAATGTATAGGCAGCAATACTATTAGCTCTGGGAGATAGTACAACAACACAAAAAAACAATCAACCACGCTTGATTGTTTTTTTGTGTTGTTGTAAAGTGGCTGACATATTCAGTGTTTCGTACCATTACAATCGACAAGATTTGCATGAGGTGTTTTTTGTCAACTAAATTTACAGCCATTCCCCCATATTTACATCGCTTGACAGTCTGTGGTGACCCAAGTACTGAAAAATTGATCTTCTCGTGAGTATTTTAATCAACTCAACCTTTTGATCTTTAATCGCTAATTGTAAACATAGAGGTCGTCAGCCGTTGAGGTTTGATGAAGTCATTGGCAATAGTGTCGACATTTCAACCTGTCACTTATTTGTAGAACCACATATGAGCAGCACACAGCACAAATTAAATAAAGATAAGTCCCCTAGGGTACAGATTACATACGACGTAGAAATAGGCGATGAACAAAAGATTAAAGAGTTACCTTTGGTGATCGGTGTACTTGGTGATTTTACACAGCCTGACAATACGTTGCGTGAACGTAAGTTCCTTAATATCAATAAGGATAATTTCAGCGAGATCATGTCGTCAATGAGGCCAGAGGGTGAGTTTCTTGTCGATAGCGTGTTGCCGGGCAAAGAGGGGAAACTGTCGGTTTCCCTGGTCTTTAACCATATTGACGATTTCTCGCCAGATCATATTGCTGGGCAAATTGAGCCACTACGAAAACTTGTCGAGCTGCGGGAGATTTTGTGCGATCTACGTAACCGTGCTGCCGGTAATGAAATGTTGAAAGAACATCTGCTCACGTTGCTACAGCAACCCAAGCTTATCTCATCAGTATCAAGTCAAACAAAGGATGGTGAGTGATGACTATCGAATCCGAATTGTTACGGAGCATGCCTGCTGTGGTTAACGAGGGTTATTTGAACCAAGTCATTGATAACACTCAGGCGATCCGGCGAGAATCTGATCGGCATCGTATGCAAACGCAGCTCCGTCATTTCCTGACGGAAGTCGTTTCTGGTGCAATTGTGGTTTCAAGTGATCTTATTGGGAGTATTGAAGGTCGCATTGCTGCAATTGATGAACTTCTGTCCAGACAAATCAGTCTCATCATTCATGCACCGGAATTTCAGCGTAAAGAGTCATCCTGGCGCGGGCTGCATAAACTCGTACAGGCAAGCGCTACCGAGAATACTCAGATTCGATTGTTGCAATGTACCAAGCGTGATTTAAGCAAAGATTTTAAGTCCGCTTCTGACTTTGACCAATCGACCTTGTTTAAATGTGTGTATGAAAGTGAATATGGCACATTTGGTGGCGTGCCTTTTGCTGCATTTATCGGCGATTTTCAATTCGATAATACCCCCCAGGATATTGAGCTGCTGGAGCACATTTCCCATGTTGCTGCTGCGGCGCATGCCCCTTTTCTGAGCGCTATTGCGCCCGGAATGCTGTCGATGAACAATTTTTCTGAAATGCAGGCACCACGCAATCTGGCAAAGCTTTTCGAAACCAGTGATTACGCCCGCTGGCGTTCTTTTCGGCAAAAAGAGGATAGCCGTTACATCGGCTTGACACTTCCCCAAGTCCTCGGGCGGATGCCTTACGGGGCAAGAACAGTGAGTGTCGACACCTTCAATTTTACTGAGTACCTGCGTGAAGATGCGGTGGGTTCTGACTACCTGTGGGTTAACTCTGCCTATGAATTGGCGGGGCGTATCGTACAATCCTTTGAAGAGTACGGCTGGTGTGCCTCGATCCGAGGCGTGGAGGGGGGAGGGCTGGTTGACGCGCTGCCGGCGTACCATTACATCGCGGAAAACGGCGAGCGTTTGATGCAGTGCCCAACACAAATCGCCATCTCTGACCGCAGAGAGAAAGAGTTATCTGACCTTGGTTTCATTCCTTTGGTGCATTGTAAAGGGACGGATTATGCCGCGTTCTTTGCGGTGCAATCGGTCAACAAACCGCGTGAATATAATTCTGAACAGGCAAATATCAACGCCCATCTTTCTACACAGCTACAATATATTCTGGCGACATCGCGTTTTGCTCATTACCTGAAATCTATCGTGCGGGACAAAGTAGGCAGTTTTATGTCGCGTAATGAATGTGAGGAGTATTTGCAGAAATGGCTCATGCAGTACGTTGTCGCTTCAGATAATGCAGGGCCGGAAACCAAAGCCCGACATCCGTTACGCGAGGCCAGTGTTGAAGTTGTTGAAGTACCGGGGTTTCCTGGTACTTACCGTGCCATTGCTTATCTAAAACCCCACTTCCAGCTTGAAGGTTTAAGTATGTCTTTGCGATTAGTCGCAAACTTACCTGCAACAGTCAGTATTTAACATCATTAATGTATTGGATATTCATAATGGCAAAGTTGAAAGACTGTCAGTTTATTGAAATTAAAATTGACAATAAAGTGGTCTCTGGTTCTTCTGAAGAAAAGAAATACAAAAACTGGATGGAGGCTTATTCTCCGGAGGGGCTTTCCACCTATTCGGGTAAAGATGGTGCCCACTTTGAATCTGTCCATGCTTCTATTCTGGTGACAAAGGATAGCAGCAACTTGTATGAAAAATACTTACAACGTGGCTATAAAAAAATCACAATAACCATTGTTCATCGTGGTTCAGATCATTTTGATCAGGATTATGAAATACAACGTACAGTTTATAATGACTGTAATATTAATTACATACGCTTTGAAATGCGTGAAAAACTCTTTATGAACATTGCTTTCGATTTTGAGGGGATGGTTGAGGTGACCTTTAACGTGCCTAATGCGATGGATACCAGTCTGGATAAAATCGGCCCAATTAAATATGACATTCCAGAAAAATCCCTTAAATAATAACGTGAATGCAGTGCAGATCCATTTTTTTTGAGAGTGTAAAATGCCGTCACTATTGCTGCGCCTGAGCGATAACAACCCGGATAGGGAGGAGGACTCGTTCCTTGAGGAAAATAACAATTGGTTGTTAAATGAACTGGGGATGCTTTTTTCTTCATGCTCACGCTTAGCGTTTCTTGAGGATATTTCTTTGGTTAACTGTTCTGTCTTAAATTATGGCATTAACGCCTCTGTGACGCAGTTGACTGAATTTGAACAACAGAAACGGGTTATTGAGCAGAGAATAAAAAATGCATTACATCGCTTTGAACCCAGGCTTACTCATGTTGCGGTCAAGGCAGGTTCTCGTCAGACGGCCAAGGTTATGTTTGACATACAGGCGCAGTATCGGGAAGAACCCATGTTGTTTCAACTGGTATGGGATGAGTGTGCCAGTAGGATTTCACTCGTATGAATAAGCTGCTCTTGTACTACCAGAAGGAGCTGGTTTTTTTGAAGCAGCATGGCAAAGTCTTTGCCCAGCGTTTCCCTAAAATTGCCAGACGGTTAGGCATGGTTGACGGAGGATCGGAAGATCCTCATGTTGAAAGGCTCATCGAATCTTTTGCCTTATTAACCGCGCGGATCCACCAACGATTAGATGACGATATGCCTGAAGTGGCTCAAGCGCTTCTCACTACACTGGCTCCTCAGTTTCTCAGGCCTATCCCGTCTACGTGTATTGTGGCTGTTGAGCCAGATCGGTTGAAAAGTGGCATAACTGAAAAGACGACGATTCCCGCTGGAACGTCGCTGTTTTCACGTCACATTAGCGAGGCAGTCTGCCAGTTTCAAACCGTTTACGCCGTAACGCTACAACCTCTTGCGATCAACAATGCACGGTTTTTTTTCGATAAAAACAGCTTGAATTGGTGTCTGCATCTGCGATTTGATGTTTGGTCTGGAGCCACTGTCAATGGGGACAATCTACGCGTATTTCTACATGGCCCCAGTAATGCCGTGAATATGATCTATACCCTGCTCTGTTCAGCCATAAAAACGCTGAGCCTGCATTATGGTGAGCAGCATTATTCTCTCAAACCCAATTCGGTGAATCCGGTGGGATTTCAGGCTCAAGAAGGCGTGTTGGCCAAAGACCCACGAATAGCATCTATTTACGCCTTGCTACAGGAGTATTTCTGTTTCCCACAAAAGTTTCATTTTTTGGATTTACAGCTACCCAAACAGTTCAGGGCTTCGGCCAATACGACGTTTGAACTGGACGTCGTGTTCAACCGCACTCATCTGGCGCCTCATCTGGAAAAGCTGGCTGGACTCATTGATGAGAACTTCTTCAGACTGCACTGTACGCCAGCGGTGAACCTGTTTGCACAATGTGCTGAGCCTATCATGCTTAATGAAGGTACGGCAGAATACCCGGTGATCCCGGATATTCGCAGGCAGGATCAGATTGATATCTGGGCCATCAACGATGTGATTGCTCAAACTAAGCAGCATGACAATATCGTCATGCGCCCAATACTTCCGTTGTTTGGTATCCAGCATACGCGCCAGGCGGAGGGCTCCGGTATTTACTGGCAAAGTTTTCAGCGTCAAACCGTGACAGCGAACGGAACGGATAACAAGGTGTTTATTGCTTTTGCCAATACCACCGCCGAAGTTGTTACATCAGATGCAGATATCGTTACGATCAGCCTTTCATGCACCAATCACTCACTCCCTAGCCAGATGAAAAATGGCCACCCAGAAGGCGATTTTGACGCAGATATGCCACTTGCCGGGATAAAAATCCTCGCGTTGAACCGGCCAACCCGTCCCATTATGCCGCCTGCTAGCAATGCGGTGCAGTGGCGCCTGATTTCACAACTCTCAATCAATCATATGTCACTTGGCAGCACGGATGGGGCGAATATTTTACGCGAAACTTTAATGCTCTATAACGTCCAGGAGCTTCCGCAGATCACCCGTATGATTGACATGCTGCTGCGCATTGAGGTACAGCCGGTGACTGCGCGCCTGAATGGCAATGATCCGCATTCGCTGGCTAGGGGCATCGAACTGACACTTGTTTTCCATCAGGACATGCTCCACGAGCCGGAATATTATCTACTGTGCTGTTTTCTAGACCATTTCCTCGGCCTCTACGCGCCCGTCAACAGCTTCAGTCGCGTGACCACTATCATCGAAAATGAGCCGTATACTCGCCACACTTATCCGATCCGGGTAGGGAGACTATCGTGGATTTAACGCGCATCACCAGCAAATTCAGTTTCTATCAGCAGATCAGAGTGTTGCTGCGCAAACTGCGTGATGGCAAAACGCCCATGCTTGAGATTCTGGACAGGAAGTTGTCGCTGACATCGACGCTTTCACTGAAAAAAACCGACGGCCAGGTGGCGAGTATCGCACGTCAATTATCGGAGGAGCGACTCTGCGTCACCTTGTGGCAACATGGACTGACGGGGGGGCAGGGGGCGTTACCAACGGCCTACACTGAGTGGATGATAGAGCGCCATTACCGCTATGGTGACGACAGTGCCAAAGCCTTTCTGAATATGTTTGATCATAGACTTTATTGTCTCGATTACCTGGCATGGCAAAAGAACCATTTCTATGCGCAGGCCGAATTTGAGGCCAGGCCCCTTGTGCAACAGATTGCACAGGCTTGTACGGGGCCACTGACGACAGCATCAGAACGATACACGCACCTTTTTTCCTCACCGGTAAGGACCGTCGTTAACCTGGAGGCTTGGCTCGGTCATTACTTCAACGTCCCTGTGCAAATTCGCCCATTTGCCGGCAAATGGTTACCGCTCAGTGAAATAGAGCGCTGTCGTTTAGGCCACGTGGATCAGAAACTGGAAAACGCTCCAATGATTGGTTCTGTGCGTTGGGATATCCAGTCTCATTTCAACGTGATATTAGGGCCAATAGAGCAGACTGCGGCGCAACATTTCGTTCCACAAGGAAAATACTATCAGGAAATCTGGCAACGTATCCGTGAATACGTTGGCCCGGTGCTGGACTTCTCTATTTATCTCGAAATAAGTCATAGCAAAGCGGTTCCTCTTGGCACAGGTCAACTCGGATTCAGTGCCTCCATTAGCCAGAGTGAGGCAATGTCGGTACGTCAGGTTTGTCTGCCGGTTTGTCACTCTTTAATAGGAAACTGAAAGATGAGTGTAAAAACACAATTTAGAGAAATGCAACACTGCCACTTTCTGCACTGGAAAGGTGCCGTTGCTGATGACTTGCTCCTGCTCTCTTTAACGGGTAAGGAGTCAATTTCTGCCCCTTTTCACTACCAGTTGCGCTCTTTGACCGAACTGGATGAAAAAGAAATAGCGGCTCTGCACGGGAAATCCGTGTCCTGCCAAATTGGCACAGAGGGAAATCAATGGCCTCGACGACATGTGCACGGTGTTATCACGCAGATCAATTGTCATCGAGACAGAGATAATCAGAGGCTGTGTACGTTAACGTTGGAACCTGCTTTCGCGCTGTTGCGCCTGGGCAGGTCGATGCGTATCTGGCAGAATATTTCAGTGCCGGATATCGTCAGCTCACTGCTCAGCGAGCATCACATCACCGCAGTAGATATACAATTGCGGAGCATGTACTCGAAGCGCGAATACTGTATGCAGTATCGGGAATCCGACTTCGATTTTATCTGCCGCCTTTTGGAAGAGGAGGGTATTTATTACTTTTTCACACATAGTGAAGCACAACATCAATTGGTTCTAGCTGACCATCCGTCTGGGCACCCCACAAGCTCCTCCACGCTGTGTTGGCATCACCATGGCAAAATACTGACAGCGGGGAATATTGACCGCTGGTCCTCGTGTTCCTCACTTATTCCCGATGCCGTAATGCTGACGGGGTATAACGCGCAACAAGCCGCCCGTATTTCACACAAGTTAACATCCAGGAGCGAATACCCTCGCGCTCATCACGTGACCCGCACAGACATTACGCCGCAGGGTGAACGCGACCAGGTTATTGGCATGACAAAAAAAATTATCGAGGCCTATGAAACCAACACCCGTTTTTTCGAGGCACAGGTAAATGCACATTGGCTCAGTTGCGGAGAAGTCTTCGAATTTACGGAGCACCCGACGGATAATGGCCGTTTTCGTATTCACGAACTGACTATCGATGCTACCAATAATTTTGAGCAAAAGACCAGTCACTGCAACAGCACGATCCACGCATTGCATGACAGTGTCGTTTGGCGGCCGATTTGCACCCATCAGTCAAGAGAGATTGCAGGCGTTTTGACAGCCAGAGTGGTGGGCCCTACCTCCGAAGAGATACACACCGACGAATATGGCCGTATCAAAATCCAATTCCCATGGGATAACGAAAACCAGCATAACCACACCAGCTCTTGTTGGGTCCGCGTCTCCCAGCCTTGGACAGGTAATCGATTTGGTGGGCAATTTTTACCGCGCATTGGCAGTGAGGTACTCGTCAGCTTTATTCAGGGTAATCCTGATTTTCCACTGGTCATTGGCACCGTTTACAACGGTGAGAATAACCCCCCCTTCCCCCTTCCGGGAGAAAAAAATGAGTCTGGGTTCGTATCGCGAAGCTCCAGCAAGGGCGGTATGGAGGAAGGGCATCGTCTGAGCTTTAACGATACGAAAGGCGAAGAGAAACTGACTATGACTGCCCAAAAAGACTTACAGCTGACGGTAAAAAATGACTGGACTAGCCTGGTGAGCCGTAAAGTGATTTGCAAAATCGGCGCCGATCGTGACACCGAGATTGTGGAAGGTAATGAGACTTTAATACTGAAAAAAGGTCATTTGCAGCAGCAGGTGTACGGTAATTACGCCCTCACAACCACGGGCTGCAGCATCAACACCAAAAAAGCCTGTGTTATCGAATCAAATCAATCGATTACGCTGAAAGTGGGTTCTTCCCAGATCGCCCTGACGCCAGTAGGCATCACTCTCAGTGGCAATATCATCAAAATCGACGGGGCTGCAATAACGGAGCTAAAAGGTGCGATGGCCCAGATTATGGGCAAAGGTATGGTGCGGATCCAAGGTGGGATCATCAACATTGGTTAAAGAATGACAATGTCAGAACATCTTATTTACCCCTCTGCCTGGGGCTCTGAAGCGTTACAGCTTGTCAACACTGGGCGGTGGGAACAGGCCCTTCAACTGTGGACAGAGCAGGTTGCCCCAGCCAGGTTATGTGTCTGGTTAGCCGAGATAGTTGCGCTAGAACAAGCGAGTGATGGCCAGTTGCTTGATCAAATACGCCGTTGGCCTGTCCAGAAAAGTGATGCGCTGCGATGGCGGATCTTTCATCTGGCGGAGGCTCAGGGTTTTGATACACCGGCAGGTGCACTTGGTCTTTCGTTGTTTTGGAGCGAGGGGAGTATGAGTCCGGAAGGACTTGAGCCGATTTTTCCCGTCCCTCAGCTTAGTCGGCAGATGTGCCATTGCATGTTACTTATGTGGGTTATTCAAAGCATAGATAACCCAGATGAAGGTGCACGTAATTTGTTAACACAATGGATTAATCAGGAAAATAAATAATGGCACAGCCCGCAGCCCGTATTTCAGATATGCATGTATGTCCCAAGGTATCCCCCGGTTTGCCTCCGATCCCACACATTGGTGGGCCCATCATCGCACCTGGTGTATCAACGGTACTGATTGAGGGACAGCCTGCTGCGACAGTCGGTAGCCTGGCTGTTTGTACCGGCCCTCAAGACAGCATCGTGGCGGGGAGCACAAAGGTGCTCATTGGTAACAAGCCAGCAGCTCGTCTGGGAGATGCTTGTGCCCATGGCGGCATAATTACCACCGGTTCAACTCATGTGCTACTGGGATAAACGATGTTATCAATTGAACTCGACATGACCGCGTTACTCTTGCCAATCACCCCGGAAAACCCTAAGGGTAACTGCCTTGAATATGAACCGATCTATGACGACATCCGTCAAGCGCGGGAAAGTGACCCAGACTATTTATACGACGGCGAATGGACGGCTTCAGTGCCACGCCGTGCTGACTGGGAAAAGGTGCATAAGCTTTGTTCACTGGCTCTGGTGCGTGAGAGCAAAGATCTCCAACTGGGCTGCTGGTTGGTTGAAGCGCAGACCCATTTACAAGGCATTGAGGGTATTGCGGTCGGACTGCGTTTTCTTAGCGAGTTTATGACACGTTTCTGGTTGCACTGTTGGCCAGAACTCGATGAGGAGGGCGCATCCATCCGTTACGCAAAGCTCAGCAGGCTTGACCGCGACATTAGTCAGTTTCTGTATACCTTTCCGCTTCTGCAGCATGAGTCATCTTCGCTGGCACACTGGCGCAAAGTGCTGGCATTTGAACAAAAGGTGTCTTTCAAGCCACACTCGCAAGATGAGTTGATCATGGCGGAAGGGGATTTCACGCTCGCGAGCTTTGAACTGCAAAGTGGCTCATTTTCAGTGAGCAACCTCAGGCCGCAGACAGAGCGATTGACAGGGATACTTGGACAACTCAACGAATTGGATGAGTGCTATGTATCACTCACCCAAGAGGAAAACCATACCCTCTTTAGTCAAACCCGTCAGACCTTAATCGATATGCTGAATTTTCTGCATCGTATGATGCAACAGTACATGCCTGTCGGCAGCGATGTGAGCCACGTGGATGCTATAGCGCCGAGCGAAAGCCCGAGCATTGATGTCATTACCCAATATAGGTTGCCCACTGACAAGCAAGGAATGTCGCGGAATATTGCCATCAGCCAGATGTTGGATATTGCAAACTTCTTCCGACAAACCGAACCCTCAAGCCCTGTCCCCTTCCTGATGGAGCGTGCTGCCCGTTGGGCAAATATGACACTGACGGAATGGTTGGATGAAATGCTCACCGACAGTAACAGCCTGCGTGATATTAACTATGTATTAAAAGGACAAGAGAATTCATGACTGTCCTAACTTCTTTATTGATGGTTACTCTGGTTTTTTTCCTGAGCGCTTGTGCTGATCCGCGTTCAGGACCGACGGAGCCTCAAACGATAACGCAAGCTGCAGCACCTTTTTCGGCAGGAGCAATCACACTGAATGTGACAGCTGAACCTGGGCTTAATACCTGGAACTGGATGGCCAACAGTTGCACATTACTAGTGATCCAGGCTCAGAACGCAAGTTCACTCAACTCGTTGCTCTCAAACCCGACACAGCTTAAAAACCTATTTGGTGGTGCTGTTGCTATGGACGATCTGTTAAAGGTTGACCGCTATGTCGCGATGCCAGGCCAGCAGACGACGTTGCATATTGACCGCAGTGCGAATACCCGCCAAGTTGCGATCGTGGCGGGTTATTACCCCTTCCCCAGAAAACAACACACGGCATTGTTGGCAATTCCTATCACCGCAGCCCGTCAGGGATGGTGGATGCCAGCGAGAGAGCCAACGCTTGCACCGCTGACAATAGGCATCACGCTGGGTAGCCACAGTATCACCCGCCTCAACGGCGCTGAATATAGCCCTGCAGTTCTGACATCGGTGGCTGACCTGTACAAATTGAACCACGCTGCAGCTCTCACTGAGTCAGCAAAGTAACAGAGGTAACATGTATTCTGAAGAGCAACAGGTTTATTGGTATTCAGGGCTTTACCTTCAGCCTCAGCATTTCCAGTCTATCGATTTACACCACAGCCATATGCTGGCGCGGCAGCGACAGCTTTCTCAGCCATGGAACACAGGGATTGTCAGTGTGGATATCCACCATGAAACTCTGGCAGATTTTGTACTGAAAATCGATAATCTACGTGCCATTCTGCCCTCGGGGCATTACCTGGAATACCCAGGTAACTGCCGGGTTGAACCCTACTCGTTTCGTGATACCTGGAAGGTGCGTGAAAAACCTTTCATGCTATGGCTAGCTCTGCGCCGTTTTGATCCCACGCAAGCTAATGTAGCTAATGATATGGCCTCTCATGCCCACAGCCGTTGGATAATCAGTAATAACGATGAGGTGATGAAAGATGTTTATCACCACGGGCCTGACAGCAAGATATCGCGGCTTGTTTACCATGTTCGCATTCTCTGCGAAGATGAAAAAACTAATGCGGGGGATTGTGAGTTTCTACCTCTGTTGCGCTTATGCCAAGACAATGACCGCGTGATACTGGATCCTGCATTCAGTCCGCCGGTTGTCACGCTGGGTGGCTTCCCAACACTCAAAAGAATGCTTGAGGGACTGTTCGCGGAGTTGGCCAGCAGAGCACACCGGCTCGAGGAGTACAAACAGGCGGAAAGACGAAGTGCAGGGGGACGTTCGGACAATCTGGTGCCGTTGTTGGTGATGCATTCATTAAACCGGGTACTCCCCCTGTACAACCACTATTGTAAAACACCAGCCTTACATCCATGGCACATGTATGGTTTGTTGACGCAATTAGTCGGTGAGCTTTCTTCTTTTAATGATATCTGTTCTTTTACGGGGGAGCCGACATTGCTGCCTTATGATCACTCCCGCTTAATGGACTGTTTCAACAGTGCGAAGAAGACGTTGATCACCCAGTTGAACGGTTTGGTACTGGAAAATAATACTTACATTTCCTTACACCCCGATGTTCAAGGTATTTTTCATGCCGATATTACAGCGCTGCTTACCCGTCCTTCTCAGTCGGTGCTACTGCTGTTGAATTCAAACACGCAGGGAACCTCTTCTTCATGGATCACTGATACCTCGGCCTTCAAAATTGCTCCCCGCCATAATATCGGCGGATTGATCCAGCATGCGTTGCCAGGGATCACGGTCACTATGATGACTACGCCACCTCGTGGCGTTCCGAACCCAAAAAATGTGATTTATTTTCAGCTTAATCAGAATGAATTGCTGTGGAACAGCGTCGAGCAATATCAGAATATTGCCTTTTACTGGGCTGAGGCACCGGATGATTTGCAGGTACAACTCGTGTTTATGGCACCGTCATCATGAGAGTACTGGATTGTTATCTCCCCGTTTTCACCTTGGTTACACGGTTTGAACATCAGACAGAAGACTTCTCTGATTATGACGATTTCCATCAGCAATGCATCAGGGTACTCGAGCAGGCCGTACAAGATGCAGGGCAGTTGAAACTTTCGGGCAGAGAAAGGGATGACGCGCTGTTTGCTGTGGTGGTTTGGCTCGATGAACGTATTTTATGTTCTGCACACCCCGAAAGCTCACGTTGGCGTACCAGCTTAATGCAACTCCGATACTTCCAGACTACCGTCGGCGGCAATGAATTCTTCAACCGATTGAATAAATTGGAAGACGTGCACCAACAGGTAAGGAATGTCTATCTGTTTTGTCTGCAACGAGGTTTTCACGGGAAATATGGTACACAGGATGCAGACGAACTTGCTACCGTGATTGAACAGCAAAGACAACGTTGTCTGCCCAAAAGCTGGCAGGCATGGCCTAACAATGAAGCGATCACACCAATCACTATCCCCCAACGTCGATCCCCCCTATTGGAAAGACATCGCATGGCGTGGGCGTTACTGACTATTACGTTGTTTTATGGCTTCCTTTTACTCGTTCAGACCCTTTATTTTTTATAAGATCACATGTTTAAAAAATTATTTGCTTTCGCAGGCTGGCTGCTGCTTTTATGCTTGATCCTGCTATTTTGTTTCATTGCGGGAATAGCGTTCAATTGGAAAACCACGACGATTTTTATCGTCTGGCTCAGTGTTCTCTTGGTTGCATTGATCTCATGGTCGTCTCTACTGTGGGTATCGTTAGTGATTAAAGAGAAAAAAATTCACCGTTACTTCCAGGCGTTCCGCCTGACGCACAGAGAAAAGGTCCTGTTCAAAAACTGGCGGTCCGGTGCGAGGACGGTCAGGCTCCTTCAGCGTAAAAACCGGTCGATCCCTTGGTATATCATGATGGGCGATCGGTGTGGTAAATCGTCACTCTTGACAGGAGCCAGCCTGCCGATGCTTTCAAGTCGCATGGAGGATCATGGTGTGGCCCCCACACAGACTTTTCGGTGGTGGTTTTTCCAACGCGTCTGTTTTCTTGACCTTTCCAGTCGTTTTTTAAGCGGCAAGGGCGAACTTGACCGGAGCTGGCTCCAGTTGGTCCGCTGGATCTCCAGGTTTTCTCCGCCGGCAGGGGTGGTGATCGGTATTTCTATCAGCGACCTGATGAATAACGACGCTAACGCGTTACAGTTTAAAGCACGCCAAATCCGTATTCAACTTGAGCCGCTAATCAGCAGGTTCAAGTATCAGCTTCCACTCTATATCACGATCAACCAGTGCGATAAGTATCCCGCCTTCAGCCACTGGGCCGGGCTTCTTTCCAAGAGCCAGCAACAGCAGGCTCTCGGGTATTACTGGCCTTTGCCACCTGACATAGACAGTAAAGATCTCACTACCTTACACCCCTTGTTTACTGCACTGAAAGAAGGGCTTGATCTTGCCCGTATTAGTATGGGAGGTGCACAGATGACGGTAGATAATCCGTGTGCACTGCTTGAGTTCCCTGAAAATTTTGCTCAATTACAGGCTCCATTATGGGGATTTCTGACATCCCTCTGTGAGCCTGACGCCTACTTTACCCAGGCAACGCTCGCAGGAGTGTGGTTCACCATCAGCGAAGAGCAGACTCAGAATCAACGTCAGCGCCCGTCGTATTTCGTTCAGGAACTGATTACCCATCATTTCGCCGCTTTTAGCCTTTCTCGCGAAGTTGTCTGGCAGCAAAGTAAAATGCGCAGAATGGCATTCACCTGCCTGCTGCTGTCGGGATGTGCAGGCGCATTGTGCTACAGTGCGATTAAAAGTGCTGCGCTTATGCACCATGATAGCTCGTTACTCGCACCACCCACCCTGATGGAACTGCTGCTGCGCAATGAAAGCCGCCATGATTCACCGTTAATCTATTGGCCATTCTCTCTGGTGCTTAATGAGCAGCATCAACAGGTTGAACAACAATGGGTGACAAAAGTATCGCCCCGCCTGTCAAACATACCGCAAATGATGGCCCGTTATCATCAGAGGTTCATGACAGCTTCAGCTGTGACCCAGCGCCAGATGGCTTTGGAGCTGGCACAAACTATCATCACCTTGCAAAGTATGGCAGAGGGCGCAACGCTTGAGGAGTTAGGGAAAAGGAACACCACAATAAGTGAATTGCAGTTAGTCTCAACGGATCACTCTTTATCGCAGCAGGAAAAATGGGCACTCCAGCGCTGGATGATACAGCAGCCTTCGGGTGCAGAACATATCGCCATGCTACGGCGCTTGCTGTCGACATTGCTCAGCCATGAACCCACCTTGAATTGGCTACTAGCACCGGAAACCTCGTTACCGGCTGTTCAGACCACAGATTTTTGGCCGCTACATATTCCATCCGGGAACTGGACACCAGAAGATGGTGTACGCATCAAGCATACGCCACGCCTATTGGCACCCGAAGCATCATTACCTGCTCTCCAGCTCAAGGATATTTGGCAACAAAATACTATGCTCTCGTCACTGTCCGGGGTCTGGACTCGTGAAGGCGACGTGCGTATCAGGCAGTGGGTAGCACTGCTCGATCGTGCGAGCCATTTAAAACAGCCCGATCCCCTTTTACTGCGTTTTGTTGAAACGCTTCCGGCCAAGCGTCAGGATGCTTGGAGGCAACTGTTGTTAGGCGCCTCACAGACGTTGCAAAACATCAAACCCCACTATCAATCTCAGAGTCAACTTATCGCCTTTAGCCAAGGGGAGAGTCCTGCTATGCGGTTTGCACAGCGTATTCGCGATGAATTGGCCGATATTCCGACAGAAGAGGCTCAACCTTGGCTGAACGAGCTGCGTCGGTTGGGGAGGCTACAATGGCTGAACGAGCTGCGTCGGTTGGGGAGGCTACAATCCATGACATCTGGGGGAGAGTCTCTTCTGAAACTACAAGAGACGGATACAAGGATGAGAAATGCTTTGGCGAGGTGGTTTCATGGCACAAAAAACCTTATACCAGCCCCCTCCTTGAACGAGCAGGCCCATGCTTGGGAGATGTGGCAGGTGGCGCTGAGTGCGGCGGCTCATAAGGCTCTTGGCACCGCCTCGTTGAGTTCAGATCTCACCAACGGCCTGTTTACGCCTGAGTCTGAGTTTAAAAACAGCAATCCATTGATTACGCTCTTCACAAACTACGAAAGCTTACGCCAAACTTTGAATCCGCAACGTCAACAGCTTGGTATCGATGCGGTCTGGGCGCTGTATAAAAGCGATGCCAGCATGCTGCTCGCTAACGCGGTAGCCCGTTCCAGTTGTTGGTTAAATACTGCATGGCAAAGCAACGTTGTCTGGCCGATGCGAAAGATCGCCAGTTCGCAAGACTACGCTTCTCGACGCAAACTTGCTTGGCAATATATCACCGACTTTATGCAAGGGCCGGCAAAAGGGGTGTTCATTGTTACAGACAAAGGGCCTCAACTGGGTGAGTTTAAGGGGCAAACACTGAGTGTTACGCCTGAATTCTTGAATTTGGTGCGTCATATACTCAGCACTGACGACATACTGAACCGTCAAGATCGCCAGAGCACGCACAATGATGACCGTTTGGCTACGCTCACCGAAGAGATTATGCAGCTCAAACAACAGCAAGCCGCGTTAGAGAATGAAGTACATAGTATTGATATTGTGAGTGAACCTGTAACCGTACCCGAGGGAACCAGGGTGTTTCCAACAGGCACACGGCTAACTCTGTGGTGCAAAGAGGGGGCAACCAGGTTTGACAGCATGAACTTTGCTGAGCAGATGCAGTTTACCTGGCAGCCAGGTCAATGCAACAGGGTCGATCTAGATGTCCGATTCCCGGATTTTGGCGTGCAATATCGTTATGATGGTGCTAGTGCCTGGCCTGATTTTCTTGAACAATTTAAACAGGGGGAAGTCCTGTTTGCTACTCAGGATTTTGATAAAAACGCTCATATGCTGGCTGAACAGGGTATCAAACATGTGTTGGTCCGTTTCAAGCTTTCTGAGCAGCAACCCTTGCAGCAATCATGGAAACAGTGGCTGGAGATAGAACATTTGATTGACGAGCTGATGCAGCAAAAACAGAAAGTTAGCGAACAGGTTCAGAGACAAAAATCTGGGGATGCCTTCTTGGGCAAACTCTCCCTACTTCCAGATAATGCGGCAATTTGCCGATGACTTGTTTATAAGGGGGAATTAAGACCGTTAAATTTTAATATGAACAATGAATGATTGCAGGCATCCAAGCTTGTTGCTTTGAAGAAGGACAGCATGTAGTAGCAGAATTTTGTTAACAATATGAATTCGCCGTTTGGTTACGTTGATACTGATTCCAAAAATTGTTTCTGTATCCGAGTGTAACGCTCATTCAATCAATGAGAAGCCTAGCTTACTAAAGCTACTTCAAGATGCGGACCGGTGGCAACTGAGCCCCTAATCTAAAACGGATCGTTCATTGAGGTGGGTCAATATGCGTTATAAGGGAGAATAACCAATGATTTATCACAAATTGCTTGTAATCTTGCGCGTTGCTACCGTGGTGTGATGTTGCTTGCTTAAAGGCTTCTGAGTTAGCCCAGTAACCCACCAGATCACAAATGAGCGTGATTTGGTCATTTTTACACATTATTTTTACTTTAGTGTTACAAAGTAGAGTGCTAATGTATCTATCAGTAACTGAGCAGCTATCTAGTGTAACCTGGAGAAAAAATTAAGGAACACCAAGTAATCAATCAGAGAATCCAATACTAGTAAGAGCTTCTAAAGGATGGCGAGAAACTTTCCTGCTCCGGGCTTATTTTAACCTTAAACTTGGTTAACAATTCATTATTAAGTAAAGACACTTAGCGAGAGGTTCGTCACGTGAGATTTACACAACCTAGTTTGTTCTCTACGACTTTACTATCATTATTTGCCATTTCAAATGTGGCAATTTCCGCAAGCCAGACGTATTCAGTGACGCTAAATAGTTCAAGAGTGATATATAAAGAAAGTCAGAAAGGTGGTTCGACCATCACTGTAAAGAATGAGCATGATTTCCCTATATTGATCCAACCGACTGTGATAGCGGAAGATAAAAAGGCTTCGGCACCGTTTGCGGTCACTCCGCCATTATTCCGGTTAAATGGCAAACAGGATAATACTCTCAGGATAGTCTACATCGGTAAAACACAAGCTGCCGAACGCGAGCATTTATACTGGTTGTGTGTTAAAGCGATTCCTCCTGTAGAAGAAGATGATGACAATACAGCTAAGAATGATGCTGTGAGTTCCAATATTCAGATTTCAGTTAATAATTGTATTAAATTACTGTATAGACCTAAAAACTTAGGTGGCCAAAACCAAGATAGTTTGGCTAAAGGGCTTGATTGGGAGTGGCGAGAAGGAAAACTTCAGCTTAAAAACACTTCGCCATACTATGTTAATTTTTCGTCAATAAAGATTGATGGTGTAATTGTGCCAGATGTGAGTTACGTTGCTCCTTTTGCTTCAGCACAATTTTCATTACCAGAAGGCGCAAAGGTAGGTGGAAAAGTAACATGGCAATCGATAAATGATTTTGGCGGGCAGAGTGTTCCTGCTGATGCTGTAATACGTTAACAGAGCGAGTTAAGAGGAAAGATATATATGGCTAAAATAATGGGTAGGCACTGTGAAAAAACACTTCAAATGAATACTGGCCTAGAACTGAGAGTAAAGGGTTACCTGTGTTGCAAACTTACGCGCTCTAACCGTCTGCAAAATCATTTATCCACGGGGCCACCTTAAAAGGAACTCCTGTTCTAACTGTCATTCTACAAGCTGATTTAGAACCTGGTTCACCATTGCAGTGGTGAACCAAGGAAGAAAATTAGCAGTTGAATGGATGTTTTGGCGAAATCAAGTCTATTGACTCTATTCGCTGTAATCTGAGCTTGATATTATATCAAAGGACATCTAATGTTTAAATCAAAAGTTGCATTACTTATTGCTGGTCTTTCATTTTCTGTTGCTTCAATGGCTGCTACCCAGATTGGCACGAACAGCACCCTGAATATCGAGGTGCCAATTGCTGCTCCTTCTACGCTGACTTCTGTATTTGAACCAGCAGCTGACTTGATTGCAGGGGCTGTATCTCCTGGTACTGTGCTTGGTAACATCCACTTAGTGACTACTGGCGCAGGGAATATCAACACGGTTAAAATTGTCCCGAACAATCCCGCTGCGACTTTCTCGTTGAGTGGTTCAACTTCCGGTACATCTTTACCTATCACTATTGGCGCCATGACTGAAGTTACATCGAGCATTGCCGATGGTAACACTACGTCGACAGTCGTGAGCCCGGCACAAGAGCAGTATCTAACGGTTTATGCCCATGGTACGCCAGTTGCAGATGTGTTTAGCGGTACCTTTACTGTGTCTGTATTTAGCGCTTAATTTTTAAGTAAATTAAGAGCGGACTGCTATTGCAGTCCGCTCTTGAGGTAAATTGTATGAAAAAAAACTGCGCCTCGCTACTCGCGATTTTGGCGTTCCCACAGTTCAGTTTTGCTGAGCCTATTGGAGCATCACCATTAAAAATCGAAGTTCCTGTTGCAATGGCAACGTATATGGTTGCTCAATATATTCCTGGCCCTGCGCATTCGAGTACGACGTTGTCAATTGGGGATGTGTTAGGTACGTTGCAAGTTTCTACAAGTGTGAGTACACCAATACAGAAGATTACCATTACACAACCTGGTAATCGCAGTAACTATTACCTTAAAAACCCGACCAGTCCAAATAAAAAGCTGCTGTTCACAATAGGAGCTACACCATCACTTAACCACTTACTCACTGGTTTAGTGACGTCAGCGAATGTTTCTTCTGTTAGTGAATTAGATCTCCCATTGAAAGTTGCTCAAAATATGACTGCACCGCCAGGAGTATATAAAGGTACATTTGTTATTTCCATATATGGCGATTAACGCTCTGTATCAGCTTAGGACGCATTAATCCTCTTAGTATTTATTGAGGTATATTACATCAGGGAATTAAGTGTATACAATTACTTACCTGGCCAGTTTTATGTGTTCTCTCTGTTCACTTTCACATAATTGTTGATGTGCTAATTAAAAAATAGGTCGATGATATTTAAATGAAATTGTTCTAGGTATATTACTCAATAATAGCATTTTGAAAAGGTCTTATGCTAAATGTCCATAATCATGAACATTGTTTTTTCTATGGATTGGAGGAGATGTGAGTAAACGCCGGTTGGATCAACTCTGTCCCTCGTCCAATCTTACCCTATTAGTGTTACTCACCGGTATCTACAGTGGGCCGGTGTTGTCCGAAAAAACCTACCGTTTCGACCCTGCTTTGCTTGGTAATCATCAAGCTGATAGCGTAGACATTGCGTTATTCAGTGAGGATGGCGCCCAGTTACCCGGCCCCTATCGGGTTGATATCTTTCTTAACCGCAAACGGGTGGACTCACGTGAAATAGTGTTTGTAGCCAAGAAAGGAAAGAAAGAACTATCCCCCTGCTTTAGCAGGGAAATATTGCTAAGGTACGGTGTGCTGGTTGACGACTACCCAGAAATGTTGACAAAAGAAGACGAAACTTCTCAGTGCATAGACCTCAGTGCCATTACAGGTGTAACCACTCAGTTTGATTTTGCACGCCAGCAATTGAAACTCAGCATCCCTCAAGTAGCATTACGGAAATCGACCTCAGGTCAGGTGCCTAAAGAGCTCTGGGATGAGGGGATTACTGCCTTTCGAATGAATTACTTGCTTAATGGTCGGCGCATGATGCCGCGTGATAGGCCGCAAAGCACAAATCACTACGCTAATTTACAGTCCGTGCTGAATTTAGGAGGCTGGCGAGTACACAATTTTTCCACTTGGCAACAAAGCAGTAATCAATCAGGTGCATGGAAAATTGGTCAAACCAACGCCAAGAAGGGGCTGTATCATCTCGATAGCCAACTCGCGCTGGGGGAATTCTATACTTCGCCTAACCTGTTTGACAGCGTTCCCATTTTGGGGGGGCAGATCATATCGGATGATAATATGCGGCCCTACAGTGAGCGAGGATATGCCCCGGTTATTCGTGGGATAGCTCGCACTAATGCGCGGGTTCAGGTAGAACAGAATGGAACTATCATATATACCGGCACTGTATCGCCAGGGGCTTTCGCTTTGAATGACCTGACCGCAGTAAGTAGTGGTGGTGTTCTCAATGTCACCGTGTATGAAGAAGACGGCAGTGTACAAAACATAGTAGTGCCTTTCGCCTCGTTACCGATATTCTTACGCCAGAGTGCATTTCAATACGCAATTACCGCAGGACGATACTGGCCCATGCCCACTAATGATGATGAAACTCCAGGATTTGGGCAAGTGACTGCGATCTATGGTTTGCCATGGAACATAACCGCTTATGGAGGAGTACAAAGTAGCCGAGATTATTTGGCAACAACTTTTGGCGTTGGTTCACTGTTGTGGCATTTGGGAGCCCTATCTGTGGATATGACCGAGTCTCAGGTGAATTGGCAGGACGGGGAGAATGAACGGGGGAAATACTGGCGGTTACGCTACAGTAATTCGCTGGCAGCTACGGGAACCACTTTTTCACTCAGCCGGCTACAGTACGACTCTATGGGTTTTTGGTCATTGGCTGAAGTAGTGAGCGTTGGGGATAGCGATAGTGTCAAAGTGAATGAACGCCAACGGGATCAATTCAGTATTCAGGCTAGTCAGCAACTGGCTAGGTGGGGGAGCGTCTCGCTCACCTGGCTTAGAGAGGGATATTGGCAGCAGGAGCTGAACCGGGAGTCGTTCGGTCTTTATTATGGTTCATCATGGCAGGATATATCCTGGGGGGTAAGTGGTACATTGAATCGCTACCCAAACGATAGCATCAAGGATAAGACAGAGCGTTTGGTCAGCCTGAATATAAGTATTTCATTATCGCGTTGGTTGAGTAATGCCTCACTCAGTTACAGTCTGAATCACTCATCATTCGGCCCTGCTAATCATTATATGAGTCTCAGTGGTTTAGCCCTTGATCGACAACTGAATTGGGGGGTACAACAAAATATCACTGAAAACCGTCAACAGAGTAACAACAGTAGTGCAAATCTGCGATACCGGGGAGGATATGGCGAGGTGAACGGACGTTATGGTTACAGTTCCGACAACAGAAGCTTGGATTATGGTGTAGCGGGGAGTGTATTGGCACATGGCGCTGGAGTGACATTGGCACAGCGTCTGGGGACGACAGTAGCATTGGTAGAAGCGCCAGGCGCAGCTGGGGTTGCTGCCCAATCCAGAGCCGGGGTGAGGACTGACTTTCGCGGATACACTGTTTTTCCTTCCTTGCAGCCGTATAGTGAAAACCGGATCGCACTGGATCCGACGACGGTGTCTGACGACGCGGCATTGGAGTCGTTCGATATGCGGGTGGTGCCAACCGAAGGTGCTGTGGTACGGGCCAAATTCGCTACCCGAAGCGGTGCTCGCGCGTTACTGACACTAAAGCGCCCAAATGGCAAAGCAATCCCTTTGGGAGCGATTGCTAGCTTGGACTCGGATAAGGCTGAGGGAAACGCCGGCATGGTTGGGGCTGAAGGACAGGTGTATCTTACTGGTATCCCAGAGCAAGGTAGCCTGCGTGTGCAGTGGGGGAAAGGTGATCACCAGCGTTGTTTGGTGGATTATGAGTTATCTATGGAAAAGAACCTGGCAGGTATGTATGAGATACAAGGCATTTGCAAGTAGGGAAGGGTAATGCCGAGACAATATATTTTTTCTCTGTTGAAAGATGTTAATAAACTTGAGTTCCCTCGTTGGCTCATGAATGATAGTTTTTATCAGACTGCACATTTTTTTAGTAAAAAAATTGAAAATACTAGTAATATCCAGAATAAAAATGAAAAAAAGAAAGTATATGCCATTGCATATCTAGTAAAATTTTTTATGACATGATGTGCTTTACCACTTTTGTGTGTATTCATACTCGGCATACTTTAAGTAATAATGTAAAGAAATGGAAGCTAATGGATTGTTCTTTTTTAATCATTTGGCATCATTGACATTTAGGCAGGCGTTGGCTTTAATTGAAGGGTGATAGACAAATTCAAATGAGTATTTGAAAGGTGAGAAAATGAAAAAATTAAAAGTATCAGGCTTGTTATGTATTCTATTATCATCTGGCCAGGCCGCTTTTGCGGTTGATGGTACAATACAGTTCACCGGTTCTGTAGTACAAAGTACTTGCCAATTAGCTTTAAATGGCGCTGGTATGTCAAATACAAACGCAACGACAATATCGTTTGACCCGATAGGTACCGAGTCCTTCTCAACTGCAGGAACGTTAGCTGGAGATTCAAAAGTATTGACGTTCACAGTCAGTTCTTGCGGTACTACTAAACCTAATAACCTTGAGGTGATTTATCTGACCGCCGCTGGTGGTGCTGCTCCATCAACCGCAAACACTGTACCTAATACAACAGCGGCAGCATCAGCAACAAATGCCGGTATTGCGATTACCCGTAGTGATGGTACAACGTTTGTCAAATCCGGTGATTTGTTGCCGCTAACCCCTACCGTGCCCCTCAGTTTAGTTGCACAATATGTTTCAACAGCTATCCCTGTTACTCCCGGTAGCTATACAGGAACTGTACAGTTAACAATGACCTATTGAGAAATGGATATGCACTCACATATTCCTTTGGCATTTTTGGGTCTTGCTTTTTTAGCCTCACTTGCATTGCCAAGTGAGGCTGAAGCAACAGTGATTATCAATGGAACACGGGTTGTTATGGATGGTAACAAAAATGAGGCAGTGATTACCGTTCATAACCCTGATGAGGCGGTATATCTAGTGCAATCATGGGTTGAAAAAAAACCCGGTGATACTCAGAAGACGCCTTTCTTTGTAACACCACCGCTTTCACGCATTGACCCTGGTAAAATAAATACATTGCGTATTATTCTCACTGAAAAGTCGCTCCCTGATAGTAAGGAGTCATTGTTCTGGTTGAATATCAAAGCTATTCCGTCGCTGCCTTCTTCTGGGGGGGAAGAACCAGACCAATTGATATTTATAGTGAAGAATGTTCTTAAGGTAATATATCGACCGGCATCGCTTTGGGGGAAAGATACAGAACGGAATCCTGAAAAGCTAGAATGGATTTATAAAAATGAGTTTATAGAGGTTAAAAACCCTACGCCTTTTGTTGTGAGCTTCAATAAGATTGCTGTTGATGGACAGGAGGTGGATGACATTAGCTATATCCTGCCTTTTTCATCCTCAAGAATAAAACTGAGAAAAAATAAAAGGCCTAATATGCTTACTTTTTCAACTGTAAATGATTATGGTGGCGAGAGTGCTACTTATACTCAAAAAATAATTCAACTCCCTTAGGTTGCATAGCGTGCTGAATAATGAAAAGATTAACCTGTAGTGTTTCTCTTGTGCTTTATTTTGTTCCTGTTTGTTATGCTGGATATTCGTTCAAACCTTCAATGCTGGGCAACGTGAACAATGCAGCCAATATAGATCTTTCCTTATTCAGTGATAACATTCTTTTACCCGGTGAGTACAAAGTGGACTTGTACGTTAATGGTAATTACTTAGGCAAAGAGATATTCAATTTTGTTCTGAATGAAAAAAAATTAACTCCGTGCATAACCAAACGGCATCTTGTTAATTTTGGTATTAAAGAGAAAGGGATTAATACGGTAACAATGTTGAATCAATCCTGCATTGATATTCGTTCCCTTCAAGGGGCTGGGGTAACGTTTGATCAGAACAGGTTACAGCTGATGGTCTCTCTCCCTCAGAAATACCTTTCTCGCACCGGCAGAGATGTTTCACCTGCGTCTTACAATCAGGGAGTCAACGCCCTGCTGTTAAATTATAACATCAGTGGGGTAGAAAATATTTCTCATCAGTTGAACAATGCCGGAGGGAATACTTTATTTGCCAATCTCCGTCCCGGTATTAATGCAGGTCCCTGGCGGCTGCGAAACTACACGACATGGCGTCAGGATGATAAGGGTGACGAATGGAATACTGTCTATAACTATGTTCAGCGCGACATTATACCGCTTAAATCACGCCTGTTGTTTGGGGATGGGGTGTCAGGATCAGACGTTTTTGATGGTATTTCGTTTCGAGGCGTGCAGATGAGCTCTGATGAGGGGATGCAGCCAGCAGGGTTGCAAGGGTATGCCCCCGTTGTGCGCGGAATAGCACGAAGCAATGCCGAAGTAGTGATCCGTCAAAACGGTTTTATTATTTATCAGGACGTCGTCCCGCCAGGTGCTTTCGAGATCAACGATCTTCATTCAACAGGATCCGGTGGTGATCTTAATGTCACCGTTAAAGAAAGTGATGGTAGTGAACAGCATTTCATTGTCCCCTTTGCCTCATTACCGGTGCTGATGCGTGAAGGCATGTTTAAATACAACCTGACCTCCGGCCGATTCCGTTCCTATGATTCTTCCGCTGAAAACTTTTATTTTAGCGAAGTATCAGGTAGTTATGGTGCGCCCGGCGGTCTGACTGTTTATGGTGGTATTCAGACCTCTTCCCCTTACACTGCAATCTCAGCAGGAGTTGGCAGCAATCTGGGGGGCGCTGGCGCTGTTTCGGCAGATGTGACTATAGCAAGATCAAAAACAGGCTATGGCGACACAGTAAATGGCCAGTCATTGAGGCTGAGGTACAGTAAAAGTATACCAGAGAGCGGGACATCGTTTTCTGCGGCTAGCTATCGCTACTCAAGTAGCGATTACTATAATATGTCAGAGCTTTTTGATACTTATACAAATGACATGGATTGGGTCAGTCGTCAAAAACGCCGCAACCGGACAGACCTGACGCTGAGTCAGCAACTGTGGAAAAATGCCGGATCCTTAAATCTGAGTGTTGTGAATGAAGATTACTGGAACAGTAATGATGTGTTTCGTGGTTTTCAGGTCGGGTATTATAATAGCTTTAAGACGGCTAATTTTTCTCTGAATTACAGCCGTACATTAAATCAACACCGAGCTAAGGATGACTCATTATCGTTTAACATTTTTATACCGCTAAAACTTACTTCAGGATCTATCGGGTATAATATGATCCGCAACGGTAAAACGCTTGCTCAAAGCGTTGCATTAAATGGTACAACATTAGAGGAGAGGAATCTTAACTGGAGCATACAGCACGATCTGCGTCGCGCCTATACGACCAGCGCAAATTACGATGGCCCTTATGCCATGATGAATTTGGGTTTTTCTGATAATGATTATCAAAGGCGTGTGAATTATTCCATGTCCGGTGGTGTAGTGGCCCATGCTGGCGGTATAACAGCAGGCAAGGTTTTGGGGGAAACGGTAGCACTTGTTGATACCAATGGAGTCAGTGGTATAAGAGTGAGTAACTTCACGGCAATTAAAACGGACCTAAATGGTTATGCTATTGTTCCCTATGTAACACCCTATCGTGAGAATGATATCTACCTTGATGTCCTTTCTGCTAATCAATATGATTTTATTGACTCCGTAAAAAAGGTGATTCCAGCTCGTGCTGCAGTTGTAAAAGCCAATTACAAAGTACAAGGGGGACAACGGGCGCTTTTCACTCTTTCGACTAAAGATGGGTTTGTACCGTTTGGTGCACAAGTTTCTCGGGTAGTGGAAAGTACACCGATAATAGACACGGTTGGGGAGCAGGGGCAGGTATATCTGGCCGGTCTTGATGAGTCTGGTAAGTTGCAGGTGAAGTGGGGCGCTGAGGTGAAAAAAATCTGCTATGTTGATTATTTACTCTCTGAAGATCACCTCAATGCTGGAATTTATTTCCTATCATCAGAATGTCGAAGTTAACATCTGGCTATTGTCACATTAATTATTTTAAGATATAAGGTGATATGGTGATTACATTTTTCAGACTCATCTCTTTATTGTCTCTGTTGGCAATGCCCTGCTTTTCTTATGCCATACAGTGTTCTTGGAATGGCGGGCAGTATAATACTGTTCCAAATAGATATTCGTTTAATCTGTCTGTAAATGTTAATAGCCCGCAAGCTTATAATACAAGTGGTAATAATTTATTGAATCTATCAAATTTTAATAATGTTATTTCCTGCAAGGCAAGCTCAGGGACCGATGCTTTGACTCTCGTTGGTGTCGGGAGTATGGTTGGTAGTACTTGCACAGGGAGCCCAGCAAGCTGTGGCATCAGTGGGTGGGTGATTGGTAGTAGTGGTTCTCCTGTTACTGTCACAGGAGCACTGGGTATGAATACACCTGTTTATACATATAATACTAGTGCGCAAGGAATTCCTTTATATTTTGGCCTATATATGACGCAAGGGAAGTCATTAAATATTGCATCAGGACAATCACTAGGCCAATTTAATTTTGGGGTGACAAATTCTGGGGGAGGTACATCAGTTTTTACTATTAATGCAGTAGCAGGGAATTCGGTAAACTTGAACCTAAATACATGCTCTGTGCCTGTAGTAACAACGGTGACATTGCCTACTGCGATGATAAGTCAGAGTGTTGGGGCCTTTGGAACGCCTGTATCTGTCAATCTCCCTATTGATTGCTCGAACGTAGTAGGAAAACTTTCCCTTAAATTATCTTGGGCAGGAGGGACTAATATTATACCCAATACTGCTACCACTAGCCCGGCAGGAGGTGTGGGTATAATATTAACCACAAACACGAATGTCCAGATAAATAATGGCCTGGTTTTCCCTCTGCAAAATTCCAGTTCAAATAATATCTCTTTCAATGCTGGCTATTATTCATCCGGTGCACAGGCAACGAGTGGGGCTGTACAAGGGACAGCAAATGTTGATATTATTTATAGATGATGCTTCCCAGTGGTAATCAATCATCTAACATTCCTGGGTTTAAAAATCCGCTTTACCCTAGAAGATAGAACTTAAATTGAAAGTGTGTTGGATGATTATTATTCCTTGTCGCAATGACGGATACTCCCATTCCTTACGTTGGTAACGGTTAAATGAGAGCATCCAATCTACTTATGATCACAAATGCTCAAAAATATATCGAGCAAGCTGGTATCTCTACTTAGCGAGCTGTTACATTATTAAACTCATTAATGAGTATTATTAACTTTCCATTTAGTTCACGATCACTTAATGACTGTCTTGCCTGATCGAAGTTTTGATGAAAGCTCGGAATGGCCAGGGAACCTACAAGCTCAGCGCCAAAAAAAGGTGCTGAGCGGGAAGCGATTTCTAATACACTAGCTCCACCACGTGTGCCAGGTGATGTCGAAAGAAAAACAACCGGCTTTTGTTGGAATACCTTGGTTTCAATGCGAGAACACCAATCAAATAAATTCTTATATGCTGCACTATATGAACCATTATGTTCTGCAAAAGAAATTATTACCCCGGTTGAGGATTTTATTTTGTCAATAAATGCTCTGGCGATTGCCGGTTGGCCCAGCTCTCTCTCAATATCCTCGCTAAATAGAGGTAAAGCGAAATCGTTCAGATCCACAATCTCAACGTCTTGCTCAAGAAAAGTTGCTGCATAAATCACAAGTTTTCTATTGATAGACTTGGAACTAGTGCTGGCAGCAAAAGCAAGTATAGTCATTTGTAATGTCCTTAATTAAAAAAGATTTCAATTATCACCTTTGAATATAGGTGTCCTTAAACACATCATATTTAATATAATGTGTTGGCTGTGCTGAATTAATCAGCACATTCTGAGTGTCGGCCTGCGGATCTACATAGTTAGCTATCCTCCTAACGACTTTCTGTATGTATGTTATGTAGCCTGAATTATTTTACACATAGATAATTTTTTCACTGCGCTTAATGTGATTTTAAGCAGGATCTTAACTGACAATAAAGACAACGCGTTATTTTATATCAGCGGCTGCACACACACAGAATATGCCACTTGCTCAACCGCTGGAGTGCTTCGTCAAGCACCTCTTCGGACTGTACCAACGCAATACGTACTTGGCCTGAACCTCCAGGCCCGAAGCCACTACCGGGAGCGACCAGCACACCAGTGGCATTCAGTAAGGCCTCTACAAATTCCATGTCATTTCCTACGAAACCTGGTGGTAATGGAGCCCAAAGAAAGAAAGTGCTTTGCGACGGTGGTATCTGCCAACCTAGTGATGCTGCAGTATCTACAAATCTACGCATGCGTGATGCATAGATGGCGCTGTTACGTGCAGCGATATTTTCCAATTCATCAAGCATCTCTGCCGCTACGCATTGCAGTGGCAAGAAGGTGCCAAAGTCGATGTTAAATTTGGCTGTACGGATTTTTTCTATCAATTTTGGTGCCCCGGCGGCGAAACCGATGCGCCAACCCGCAAGGCCACAGGATTTACTCAGGCTATGAAGCTCCAGCACGCGCGACAGCGCTCCTGAAGCCGGTAATGCCGCACCACTGAGTAAGCTGTTAGGTGTTTGATCGAATCTAATCTCCGCATAGGCTCGATCGATGACAACCCAAAGTCCATGGCGCTCAGCGAAATCCAAGACGCTTTTCAGTTTGCTCGATGATAATTCCACTCCAGTGGGATTGTTCGGCGAACAGATCACTATCACACGTGCATCCTGTAACTGCTCTGAACGAATCGACTCCAGCGCTGGTTGGCCTAATTCGTCGCAGGTAAATAATTCCACGTGTGCGCCTATCAGGCGGGCACAACTTTGATAGACGGTATATGACGGCTCTGGCATAAGCACAGTCTCTCCTGGCTTTAAACAGGCAAGCAGGCTGTAAAATATCCCTTCTTTTGAACCGAGAAGATTGACTACATTGCGGTCTGGATCGAGTAAAACTGGTGCATCAGTTGGTAAAAACCTACGCTGGTAGTAGGCTGTGAAGCGCTCGCGCAAATAGCGGCATATATCGTAACGGAACTCGCCATAGCCGTGCAGATCGTTACGGCTGACAAAGTGTTGCAGGCGCTCGCGCCATTGTAATTCCGGTGCAATGTCGGGGTTGCCAATCGACAGGTCCAATAGTGGAACTCCGACGAAGTCAGATGCATTCTGTTTCGAACGGTAGCCTTCTACCATGGCTTTGAGTAGGGTGAAAGCGTCGGGGGGCATAGTATTGTTCAAGGGAGGCATGGTTACTGTTCTCATATCAGCGGATCGGTTTTTCGAACGATGTTCTGGCAACGTTGCGAGGCTGTGCGCGTAAACGAGTCTGGAAGTCATGGAATTGCGCGGCAATCAATGCCACGGTTTCGTCCCATACTTGATCACTATGTTGTTGCATCGGATAAAGAAGAAAGCCGCAGATAATAGTTTTAGGATCATTGTTAACGGGATAACCCGGTACGATACTAAAGTGCGGTAGGTCGTAACCCGCATTGACACGATCCCAGCATTCCTGCATAAAAAGCATTGCAAGATCTTGGTAGGAAGAAGCCAAAGCGATTAGCTCTGAATCAAATGGAGCCTCAAAAACTACTTCCCATCCTAGGCTCGAATGGTTAAGTACACGGAACAGACCGTGGCGTTCGAGAGCATCTGCCAGTGAGTTACGAGCCTCGTGCAGACTGGCAAGATAAGTGGCGTAGCCATGACGGCCAAGCTGATTAAGATTGACCCATGCTGCCAGAATACCTTGGTTTGGCCGCGAATTTTCAAAGGTGTAGCGGTAGGCTCGAAACTGACCATAATGAAAATCTTTGTTGCTATAGTGATAGTTTCCGTCGCCGAGCTCGTCCATGAAGCGGTGGTCTCGGGCCACAAAGAAGCTACTCGCGTAGGGACACAGGCCATTCTTGTGGAAATCCACACCGAGTGAATCAAAATTACTTAGACTGTGCATACGTTGTAGCACTTCGGTAATACGTGCTCTGGTTCGTATATCAGGAACTAATTTACACAATAGCTCATGATTGGCATCAAGGAGGCTCAGATATAGCCAGCCAATAACACTGTCCAGATGCAGATAGGGACGTTCCTGCAAATTATGTTTTCGTGCGAACGCCTCGACGATTTCGTGTACTTCACGAGTGTCTTCACAGTTGAAGTTGATTGTGGTTCCACCAGAACACACGATCGCTGCGACCCTGCGCCCGTTAGCATGCTGCTCGTGAAGTAGGTGTTGTAAGGCATGGCCGCACATGCGTCCATTAGCGTTACTGGGGATACGCAGGCAGTTGTTTGAACCTAGCCCGAGTAGGCTGGCAGCATGCTCTACACAGTAATGTGCTCCTTCACTGCATAGAATAATCAGGTCATGTGGCAAACCACTAAGTAGCGATTCTGGCGCAATACGACTCAGTGCTGACTTAATTGCGTACATAATAGTGAATTTACCACCGTTGCAGGCTATTCCCATAGCCTGTGTCCAGCCAGCCCAGCGTCCTATACGCCGCGCTATTTGTTGTTCGATCAATAATGCTTCGCCACAAAATGCGTCCATCAGGCTGTTTGTATTGTAGGCTGTAGCGAGCCAAGCAGCTGCGGTAGCTTCCACACTGGGGGCTGGAAGCATGTTAAATAAAGCGTGTTTTGACTGCGGGCGGATAGCACCTCGAAAGTAGCGTGCTACTTCGTTAAGTAATTTGGCGTCGTCAAGAGGGACCTCATTTTCTTCATGCGCGAGTACATCAAAATAAGAGAAGGGTCGTGCGGGGTACTTTGGACCAAGATTGATGAGTGCATTGGGGGCAAAATTTAGTTCGGGTAGCATTATTTGGTCTGAACGAGCAAATTGCTGCACATGCAGGTCTAATTTCCGTGTATAGTCAATCAGAGACTGCAAGCGCTTTGGTTCATCTGGTGTAGACTGCTGGCTTAGATTTTTTAGCATATTCAGAGTAATTTCATTTTTTATTATGGAGTTAATGTGTTTCTGTCGCATTAAGGTTTCTTCGGTAACAAGGCAATTAAAATAGAGTTAGAATAATTAGGTGAATACATGTGCGCTGAAATCTGATTTACTTAATACGCTTTTCCAGGCTAAATTTATTTTGACATACTTAATTTTCATGGTTCCTGAAGTTGCCGCAATCGTAATAATCTATGAGTTTTCCGGTGTCTTTAACACTGATTAAAAATCTCTCTAGGTTTAGAAGGTCATGTAATACTGATGGGTCATTTGTGGAGTTAATTAACTTTCCGCATGTTTTTATCTGGTAATGTATACCGAAGGAATGATGAAGCAATGCATTCTCAACCATTCTAAGCCTTCTTATTTCAATCAAAAGCTCATCAATCTCGTTATATCTCATGGTTTTCATATTCCTTAAAAGAGTGCGTATCATTAGAATTTTTTTGGCAGTTTATTCAAACTTAATAGTTTTCCTCTTTTAGTCTTTATATACCCACCTCTTTCTAGCTCTCTAATAACTTTAGATATCGAGCTTCTGGATATTTTATTCCTTTCTTTTATATAACCGAATATAGAAATATTGTATTTTTCATTTCCCTCAAGAGAGTTAATGTCCTCTAGACATTTTTTTATGCAATCGTAAACTGAACTACATATAACGCTTTCATCTCTAATTTGGTATATGTCAATTAATTTTGCACAAATATTTGTCATAACTTCCGGTGGAACGTTTTGGTAAAAAAGATCGAAATCAACAGTTTTTAATACACTTTCAGATAGTGGCTTTATATACAAGTTTGTTTTGTTAAAGATAGCCTCATGAATACCAAAAACAAAAGGGGCTTTTATCTCACTGATGATTATGTCATCAGTCATTCTTTTCAAAAGGACGCTACCGCTTAAGAGCAGTATTGCACTTTTCTTTCCATCTCTAATATAATGAGTGGGTATTTTACCCTGAATTATATGGAGCTCATTCACTAAGAGTTTTTGGAAAACCATCGCCAAGTTTTTTGATAACATTTTCCAAGTCTGCCCGCAATTTGTACTCAAAAAAATGTAAATCTATTATCACCTACAAAAATCAATCAGTCAAGGGTGATTGATTGATTTTTTGCTGCTGTAAAACTGCAAGCATTGGTTGAAAAGCTCTACTAAGGGTCATGTTGTTTTTATTTAAGGTGATGAAAACAAAGAGTTGTAGTTTGAAATCCTAATTTTAATAGCTGATTATTGGAAGGGGTATTGTATTTGCAACGCAATTTCAGGATGTAAGCGATGCTGGGAATTTTAATCGGACAATCTCATTTCAGGCTTCAGTTCGTACGTAGGTTTGCTGGCGTTACCGGTTGCGTTGATTGTATTTAATTCATTGTTTTTATTGTATTAAAAGTGCTTTTTTTGATGTTCTTGAAGAATGAGAAGTGGTTATGATTTGCAAAAGTATGTTGACATTTAGTATTATTATAGTTTATAATCAGTCTTGATTGATTGATTGATTTAGGGTTTTGAATAGTGGTGCTTTACTACTCAGCCTGATTTGATTTCATTATTTATTTTATATTATAATTGAATATTCACGCGATTGAGGCTTGTTTATTTTTTTGGGAATATAAATCTATATAGTGGACACATGGGTGAAATATCCTGCTGTTGTGAGAGGGAGTAAAAGTGATACTAATTATTTATGCGCATCCTTACCCTCGGTATTCTCGAGCCAATGAGAATCTTCTAGAGGCTGTCAAAGATATTGATGATGTGGAAATTCGTAGTTTATATGACATTTATCCAGACTTCAATATTGATATCAAAGCTGAGCAGCATGCTTTGGCGTCAGCCGATATTATCGTATTACAACATCCTATGCAGTGGTATAGTTTACCACCGCTGCTTAAGCTTTGGATCGATAAAGTATTAGAGTACGGTTGGGCTTATGGCCATGGTGGCAACGCACTGTTAAATAAGTGGTTGCTTTGGGCTGTCACTAGTGGTGGTGCTCGAGAGCATTTCGCCATCGGCGAATATCCACATTTTGATGCGTTGGCACAACCGCTTCAGGCTACGGCTATTTATTGCGGCATGAAATGGCTTCCACCTTTTTCAGTACATAATACATATTGTTCTGATGATAATGCCCTTGCTAAGAATAGCGAAGCCTACAGGAATTTATTGTTGAATTACCAGTCATCTTATACTGGGGATGCTCATCGGGAAGAAAATTATGGATAATCACACGATGATGACCGAGGGCTTGATCTACTTGGGGGCTGCGGTACTTTTTGTGCCTATTGCGGTTCGTTTCGGATTAGGTTCTGTTTTGGGCTATCTGATAGCAGGATGTATTATTGGCCCATGGGGGTTCGGGTTTGTTTCGCATGCTGAGTCCATCCTTACCTTCGCCGAAATTGGCGTTGTGCTTATGCTGTTTATTATCGGTCTGGAATTAGACCCACAGCGTTTATGGAAATTACGAGCATCCGTTTTTGGTGGTGGTAGCCTGCAGATGCTTTGCTGTGGTGCTTCACTTAGTGTTTTCTGTTATTTGCTTGGTCTTGACTGGAATGTTGCGCTTCTGATCGGTCTTACCTTAGGCCTGTCTTCTACAGCTATTGCGATGCAAGCAATGGGGGAACGTAATTTGACACCTTTGCCGGTTGGTCGTAGTGCTTTTTCGGTACTTTTATTCCAGGATATCGCAGCTATTCCACTGGTTGCCATGATCCCTCTTTTGGTGAGTAGTCCTGGGGAAACAACGCTGAGTGCTTTTATTTTGTCTGCGGCAAAGGTGTTCGGGGCTCTGACTCTTGCATTGTTACTTGGGCGTTATGTCACTCGTCCGTTGCTGCGATTTGTCGCACGTTCAGGTATGCGTGAGGTTTTCAGCGCCGTCGCACTGTTTTTGGTTTTCGGTTTTGGCATTCTTCTGGAAATGTCCGGCTTGTCGATGGCAATGGGAGCATTCCTGGCTGGTGTGCTGTTGGCTAGCTCAGAATATCGCCATGCACTTGAAAGTGATATCCAGCCGTTCAAAGGTCTTTTGTTGGGGCTTTTCTTTATCGGTGTCGGGATGTCGATCGATTTTGGGATTTTGTTTCAAGATCCTTCATTGATCGCTTTGTTGCTTATTGGCTTTATGCTGTTGAAAGCGATGATGCTTTTGCTGATATCGCCTGTGCTTAAGGTGGCTAAGCGTCAGCGCGGACTCTTTACCATTTTACTGGGACAGGGGAGTGAATTTGCGTTTGTGATATTTGGTACAGCGCAATTGGCGGGGGTATTATCTCTAGAATGGGGAAAATCATTGACTCTCGTGATTGCTCTATCTATGGTTATCACTCCACTATTATTAATTCTATATACACGGCTAGAGAGTCGCGTCAAAAAAGACGATCGACCTGATGATGTGATCGATGAAGAAAATGCCAGTGTGATTATTGCAGGATTTGGCCGCTTTGGTCAGATCGCGGGGCGTTTTTTGTTAGCTAATGGTGTACGTGCAATCATACTGGATCACGATCCTGACCACATTGAAACCTTGCGTAAGTTTGATATTAAAGTCTTTTATGGTGACACAACACGTCTTGAACTGTTAGAAGCAGCAGGTGCTGTACAAGCCAAAATATTGATCAATGCGATTGATGATGTCGGTGCGAACTTACAATTGACAGAGTTGGTTAAAGATAATTACCCACATATGAAAGTTATCGCTCGGGCACGTGATGCTGACCATTGGTATCAGTTACGCAAGTTGGGGGTAGAAAATCCAGAGCGTGAAACTTTTGAAAGTTCGATGCTTCTTGGTAGAAAAGCGCTAGAGCTCATGGGCCTAGATCCTTATGAAGCCCGAGAGAGGGCAGATATATTCCGTCGTTATAATCTTAAAATGTTAGAAGAAACACTTGATAACTATGAAGATAATGAACTGCGAATAACAACGTTTAAAAGAACAAAGGACTTACTTTCTGCAGCGCTAGAACAGGATCACGCTGGCCTCGTCAGCGCACAACGAACTGGTTGGAAAGGAACGGTAGAAAGTAAGTCATCATAGTCTGACTCTTTAGTATTTAGTCATCACTGATTATAGAAGGATGAAATAATGAAGTTATATTACTCTCCTGGAGCTTGTTCACTTGCTGTTCATATTATGCTCGAGTGGATGAATAAGCCTTACGAGCTTATTTTGGCTAATAAAAATGATCCTGCCTTTAAAGCTGCTAACCCGATGCTTGCGGTACCTACTTTGGCAGAAACTTCCATCGGGACTTTAAATCAATGCGGAGCTATTTTACGCTACTTGGCAAGCTTTCCAGAGGGCCAGGTTTTTGCCGCCAATCCTAATGATCCTGCAGATATCTATGAGTTCGATCGTTGGGAGTGTTTTTTTACAGGAGATGTGCACCCCAGTTTCTATCCATTTTTTTCACCCCAGCGTTATATCATGGATAGTGATGATGATGCATATGAAAAAGTTATATCAGCCTCAGTGCTTTTAGTCGAACGTACATTTCAGATCCTGAATACACATCTGGAAAATCATGAGTTTATCGTAGGTGGGCACCTGAGTATCATAGATGCTTATGCAACGCCAATGCTTCGATGGGCTAAGCATGGAATGCCAGAAAAATTTAAAACATACTCTAGTATCGAGAGACACTATAATATGATGTGCTCGGACAGAAAGATCATTATGGCAATGCAACAGCAGGGTATTGAAGCATAAGTTAATTACACAACAATTAAGCTATGGTAAACCCCATTCTTTAATTTTAATAAGGGAAGTGACCTTGTTTTTACAGCATATAACACTTCCTTATTTTATATAAATTGAAATATAATCTGTTTTTTCGGAAATGTAATTATCTATCATGCGAGGTTTTATAATACTATTATTCACTAAATACACATTAAGTCATGCGTTGCTATATTCTTTTTCAATTTGGTTGTTATTTCTGATTTTTATTTCAAATGTAAATTTATCAACCTTACTATATTAAGGAGTGGAAGGTGTATACTTTATTGGTTAGTGACGATTATTATTACGCATATGGCTTTAAAAAGAAACGTAACATGAAGAATTTGAAACATGTAAGCTTCCAAAATTACAAACTTAATGAGTCTAATACTAAAGATTTATCTAACTTGATTTTACACGTCACCTCTGTAGAACAATTAACTTATTTAAAGAGCATGCGTTGTGGCATAACTACCGTTTTATATAATGATAAATTTAAGAATATTATTAATTTAATTCCAGTTCTAGGGAGCTTCATTATTATTAGTGATAGATATTATTCGGGGGTAAATGATCCTGAAGATAAGCATAACGCAATTTTTTATAGTAATAAATTAACGTGGCGAGAGGTTTCAATAATGCAACTTTACTGCAATGGTTTCAGCACGAATGATATTTCTATGGTTACACGGAGAAATGCTAAAACGATCAGTTCTATGAAGTATTCGATATGTAAAAAGCTTGGTATTGATAGAAGTAAAAAATTCAAAGACTTTATCTCAAAACTATCCTGGTAATAGAGTTTTTTGGGAGTAATACTCTGAGATGCATTTGAAAAAATGGAAAACCATGATTTCTATCATGGGCTTGTATTTTTGTTAATTCAATAGGCTCCTAATGATTGGATAAAGACTTTAGAATGAGGTGAAGCAATCTATAATGCCAACACCTCATCCTTCACTGTAGCACAATAAACGCCTTTGTCATATATCAACAGGATTGCGTTTGCAGCACCGATCGTCGTGATGCGTTTTCAGAAAGCCATTTTCTCGATTGTGCTTATATTTCATCCTCGATTGACATTCAATATTATATTGTTAAGGTTAACTGGCTTTATTTCTTAAGAATACCATTACAATTTGATTCCTTTAAATTAAAAATTGCAAATCGTAAAATTCTTTCTAGACTATTAATAATTTCATCACTTACATCTTCATACGACCACTTACAAGTATCATAAATTCCTTCAAAAAGAGCACTGAGATAAAAACTACATAGAACCAAGTCAAGATCTTCTGGTAGTTCTCCCGATGCTACTGCTCTCTTTAAACTTATTTTTATTTTGTTTAAAATAAATCTGTCGATAAACTTTTTCCAGCGTAATATCGGTGCGTTTTCATCTGTATTTTCAGTTTTAAAATATATTATTTCAATGATATTTTTAATGGAACCAGGTTGTGTTATTTTTTTTAGGTAAATCACTGCTGAGGATAATAAGTATTCCAGTACATCTGATTTTATGTCATGTTTTAATGGTTGTTCATCTTTAATTGCTCTTTTTATAACAGATAGACATATTTCAACTTTGTTTGTATAGTGCCCATAAATAGCTCCTCGTGAAAATCCGGAATCTAAGGAAATATGATTTATCGTACTCTCACCTACACCAAACGTAATAAAAACACGTTCTGCAGAGTTTAAAATTGCATCTCTGGTTTTTTGGGATTCTTCTGGGGTTTTTCTGGCCAATATCATTTCCTCGTATAGAGTTTAATATTATGCTGTTAGGTGCAGCTAATCACCAATATGATAATGATTTAGCTGTAGATACTCAAGGCCATCTCTATGTTGTTAACAACATGTTTCATTTTAACAAAAATATGAATATTTGTCAGTAAACGACTCTGGCTACATGAAGCACGGAATTTTGAACTGCTGTAGCAGTTGGCAAGTAGAGCTTTTCTTACCATGTCAAGGGAAAAGGGTCCATCGAGTGTGTAACTTCTTGCGGATGTGTGGTCTGACTATGATTATCTTTTACGCCATATCATGCCTGCTATGGTACGAAGCTTCATCTGGCAGTTTTCGCAAGGCTGCTAAGAGCATCAAGTTGTTGGACTCATTTCGTGATAGTGAGGCATGCATCTCGATTTTATTTTTTAATCAGTCGTGATTGACTAATTATGACTGTTGCTTTAGAGTGGGTGAGCATGAGTTACATACAAGCCTGTTATGGCTGTGGGGATTCACGTTACGCTTTTTAAATGTAAATGCTTTAAAGATTGTAGTATTCATTCTTGGGGGAGTGTTTATACCTAAATATTGTATGGTAAACGCGCCTAAAAAATTATAATGGATTGAGATATATGATGAATATTGAAAGGTTTGATGCTGAAAACTCTGCTCTTCTGCTCATCGATCACCAGATTGGCACTATGGGTTGGGCCAAATCGATGCCTTTTGAAATTCTGAAGCGTAACGCGTTGATGCTGGCTAAAACTGCTCATATATTGAAGCTGCCGGTAGTGCTCACTTCAAGTATGGAGGAACATGCACAAGGCCGATTGCTTAAAGAATTGGAAAGCATTTTGCCTATCGAATTTGAAAACAGGATCAAAAGATTAGGTGTCGTTAACGCTATGGAAGAAGCTAGCTTCGCTGCGGCAGTTAAGGCCACTGGACGTAAGAAGATCATTATTGCTGGGGTTACCAACGATGTTTGTACTGTCTACCCGGCCATTAGCCTAGTTAGAAATGGCTTCGACGTACAGGTAGTTGCTGATGCTGGTGCTTCACCAACAAAATCAGCAGATGATATCGCTCTACGTAGGATGGAGAAAAATGGCGTTACCTTGACAACAACTAATCAGTTAATCGCAGAGCTCGCTGGCAGTTGGAGCACCCAAGAAGGTGGCCAACTCGTCAAGTTGATCATGGAAGCATTAGAAGGGCAAATATACTATCATTACTAAATAGCATTGATGCTCTTATATGGCAGAGTTAATAAGGCTTATAAGAACTAATAACTATGTACAGGACTAATTTAACAATGAACTTTTATAGTCGGGCACTAAGTGATTAGCACGATATTATTACAATGAATTATAATTTAGTCGTTTTCTACTAAATGATGTTTTGAACCAAAAAATGTTTCATCAGTACTAAGGATTATTTGATGACTAATATAACCACAATAAAGTTGCGACCGCTCGAACGTGAGGACTTGATTTTTGTGCACCAGATGGACAACAACGCAAGTGTGATGCGCTATTGGTTTGAGGAGCCTTACGAGGCGTTTGTTGAGCTTTCAGATTTGTATGATAAGCATATTCATGACCAAACTGAGCGCCGTTTTATTATTGAAAACGACAGCGTAAAAGTGGGGCTTGTTGAACTGGTTGAGATTAATCATATTCATCGCAGAGCAGAATTTCAGATTATCATAGATCCTGTTCATCAAGGTAATGGCTATGCTAAGAATGCAGCTATTTTGGCAATGGACTATGGCTTTTCTGTGCTTAATTTGAATAAATTACATCTGATCGTGGACAGTGAAAACCAGAAAGCTATTCATATTTATACTAAGCTAGGTTTTGAGGTCGAAGGTAAATTAATTGATGAGTATTTCGCCAATGGTAAATATCGCAGTGTATTGAGAATGTGTATTTTTCAAAATAGATATTTTGATGTTTTCAAGTCAAAATGAATGCCTTTTGAGCCTATCCCAAAAGGAATTATCGTATAATGCGTTACGATAATTTCTGAGGGCGAAGTATGGCAGGTAACAAGTGGCAGATTAGCGATGAACTCTGGGAAAAGATGGCTCCACTGCTCCCGGAGGACAAAACCAGCCATCCGCAGGGGACGCATCGCAAGCGCGTCGATAATCGTGCCGCAATGAACGCCATTTTCTTTGTGCTCAGAACAGGTTGTCAGTGAAATGCGCTGAATGCGACAGGGATTTGCTCGTCAAGCTCAGCCCATAGTCGCTTCCAGGAGTGGCGCGATGCCGGAGTTTTCGAGCGGTTCTGGCAGAACGGATTACTTGCCTGCGAGAAACTAGATGCCATTGACTGGTCTTGGTTGTCGATGGATGGCTGCATGACAAAATCGCCACTTGCAGGCTCAAAAAAACAGGTCGCAACCCCACAGACAGGGGAACACAGGGCGTAAAACGGAGTCTGATGACCGATGCGAACGGGTTACCTCTCTCACTGGTTGTCTCAGGGGCAAATACCCACGACATAAAGCTGGTTGAAGATACGCTTGACGCGTTACAGACGGGCAGACCGGGGCACAGGCTCCCTCTGTGCATGGACAAAGGCTATGAAGCCGAATGGCTGGTAAATTGTATGAAAGCGAGTCGTTATGAACCTCACATCCAGTCGAGGAAAGAGGAATCAGAGGCGCTTAAAAACACGGACTTCAAGGCTCATCGCTGGGTAGTTGAAAGAACACATAGCTGGATGAATCGCTTCCGTCGCGTCTTGACACGCTGGGAGAAGAAGGTCGAGAACTACGAAGCGATGCTGCATTTTGCATGCAGCATTATTGTATGGAATAAAATCCTATTGGGATAGGATCTAAGGGTTATGGCGTGAGAATTATTAACTTCGCTTACCTTTTTATTGCATTGTTATGTGCTATGGTTTCTAACCAAGCTTTTGCTAATACTTTTTATAGCTACAATTGTACTAATACTCAATTGACAACCTCTCTACCCGCCAAGCTCGTCTATCAACCGGTATTAAATGTATTATTTGGTCAGGCTTTATCACGTTCGCGGAATTATGTACCGCGACTACAGGGGGGGAACACATATCATCAAGCAACTCTGAATACCTGCTCTTTAAATGGGTTAAGTGGAGTCTCTGTTAGTGTAACGGGCCCTCCAACAGTGACGGCAACAAGTACAGGAAATATCTGTTCACGACAAGCTGACGAAGGCAGTGCAAATAAAATGGTTGTCAATATATTAATTACTCGGGGCGCTGCATGTAACGTTTCAGTCACATTCTCAGTTGCTTTTACTATGACATCCACTAGCGGAAACAGTGGCACTCTTTCGAGTACCTTGGTTAGTGGACAACCCACTGGCTGGGTCTATTACAATACAGACACAAACAAAATAGGTATATCACCCTCTGCTACATATAATGTAACGCCATACACTTGCACATTGACCACATCAAATATTGCTGTTGCACTGCCTAGTACATCACTTTCATCTTAGACTACACCGGGTCTGTCATCAACGCTAACACCTTTTGCGATAACCTTAACAGGTTGTTCTGCGACAACAAGTGGTGCGGTGGCAAACGCAAGCTGGGTGTTTAATACGGTTACAGGATACCCAAACGTGATAGCCAATACGGGAGCCGCAAATAATGTTGGTGTGCAAATTTTAGATTCCACACAAACCCCCATTACTAACGGTGGAAAAAGTGTTATTGCAACGTTGACCTCAGCTTCAGTTTATAATGCTAACTATTATGCGAGTTATTACTCACTGGGTAACCCAACAACTGGAACAGTTGTTGGTAATGCGAAATTTAGCATAACATATAATTAATTTTCGTTTTTATTATTGCTGGTAACTGAGTTTTGATGCGTGCTGGATATAATTTTAGTTTTTGCAATCATATTTTTTTTGAGTCTGAAAAGTAGTTTAAAAATAGCTTTAATACAATATTTTTCACAAGGTAAAAAGATGTTTTTTATGAATATACCTATCAATTTTGTTGTTGGATATTATTTTTTGCACCCGGTTATGGATTGAATAAATAACTCTAGTGCACTTAAGTTAATTAAGGAAATGTCATGAAAAGAAACCTGTTTATAATGAGCCCATCGGCTCTGTTACTTATAGCTGTAACAAGGGTTCTGTCGCATTAACGGGCACAGGCCAGCCAAAGTGGGTGTTGCCGATTATTTAGGCAGCCAACAGATAAAATTGTTCCGCAGGTGACAATACCTCACTTTCCGGATGCTGATATTGTCCTTTGCGTATCATGTGGATCAATTCGATGCCCGCCAAAAGCCCCTGTGCCCGTCGAAACGATTTGAATCCCAGCATCGGTCTTATCCGGCGTTTGATATTGCGGTGATCTTGCTCAACCAGATTGTTTAGGTACTTACTTTGCCTCACTGTAATCGTTTCCTCATCGGGTTTGTCGGCGTTGAGCGTGGCCAAAGCCGCTGTGTTGGCCCCACTTTTATCGATAGCGGCGTTTTTCAAGGTAGTTGTCGCTTAATGTAATAAAATTACGTTATGCCGTCTCTTTTTCCGGGTTAAGGTAAACTTCCGGAATATAGTCCCAGTTGCGTAGCTGCTTACTCCAGCGTTCTGGATGTTGTTGGTGGGCTAGCCGGTAAACAGACTTTCTGGCTGCCAGTATTTTCATATCGAGACCCCGATGGCGTTCATCCGGCGTAACGTATTTGATCCCGCTGTGCTTATGCTCAAGGTTGTACCAGTTTACGAAACGACTTACCCAGGCCCGTGCGTCATCTATTGTGTGAAAGCCGTTCTCTGGCCACCAGGGGCAATATTTGAGTGTGCGGAACAATGATTCTGAATACGGATTATCATTGCTGACCCGGGGGCGAGAGTAAGAACTCAGTACGCCAAGGGCATACATTTTTGCCAGCAACGTAAAGCTGCGCATTGGGCTTCCGTTGTCGGAATGCAGCACCAGGTTACGGGATGAACATTTTTCATTCCACACCGCTCGTTGTAGCAGTTCTGCTGCATGTTCCCCGGTTTCACTGCTGAATACCTCTGCGGCAATAATTTTACGGCTATAAATATCCATGATCATATAGAGATAAAAGTGCTGACCTCTGACCCAGGACGGTAAATGACTGATATCCCAACTCCAGACCTGGTTCGGTGCAACCGCCTTAAGCACATCAGGCCGTTTATACTGGCATTCCCGGGACCTCCTCGTCAGTTGACTGGCTGATTTTAATACGCGATAAAAGGTTGATTCAGAAGCAATATAAACACCTTTATCCGCCAGCATCGGTACGATCACATTTGGAGGCAAAGAGGCAAATTCCGGAGAGTTGCATAACTCCAGAATTTGCAACCTTTCTGTTTCCGATAATTTATTTCGGGGGACACGGTCTGTTACACCGGGCCTTCTGTCTGCACTGATCACTCCACCATCACCATCAATCCAGCGCTGCAGCGTTCGGATCGAAATCCCGATACACTGACAGGCCTGGATCTTACGGGCGCCGTGATCGACAGCTTCACGGACAAGAGAAATAATTTTCTGCCGCTCCGGAAGAGGTGTCAGCCTTCCTCGCTGTTGTCCCAGAGGGCATTGAACTTTTCCCGCAGCATCAGGAGCGCAGCCGCTTCTGCCAGCGCTTTATCTTTGCGGGTCAGCTCCTTCTCAAGTTCACGCAACCGGCTTCTGATATCGCGTAACTCTTTATCTGCGCGGCGATTTTCCGTCAGTTTCATTTCATGAGCTTTGATCGAAATAACCCGCCACTCTTTTACCTGCTCAACAAAAAGCCCCTGACGGCGACAATAATCGGCAAGTTCCATTTCAGACAATGAAGCTGTTTCAAGAACAACCGAAAAGCGACGCTCAGGAGTCCATTCATCACCATCCACAGAGGAAATCCTTTCATTTTTTGGCAATAAGCCTTGTGCCACCAGTTCAAGTCGCCATTTTGCAACAACGGAAGAACTCAGAGCCAGTTTTTGTGCAATGTGTCTGACTGACCAGCTATAAGGAGGCTGGAGCCACATCACTCCCTTTTCTTTCACATCAATCGGTACTGCATGCGCAGGCATAGTCATTCTCCTTCAGAAAGTAAGCGACAACTATGCTGACACAGGGGGGGAATCAGCGTTCACTTTCACCGGAATACGCAGGTGGCGGCTTCCCAGCTCCGACATTACCGCGGCGGCAGCGTGGTCTATCAGTATTACGATCACCGTACGCAGCAATATAAACGCCAAAAAATCAGCCAGGAAGAAATGCTGCAGCGCTATATCAGCCATATTCCGGCACGGCATTTTAAGATGGTGCGGTACTACGGCTTTTTGGCCAACCGCAAACGGGGCCAACTGCTGCCGAAGGTTTACGAAGCGCTGTCGATGACGGTGCGGGATAAGCCCAAACGGCCCGGGTTCGCAGTGCTGATGAAAGGCTTCCTGGGCACAGATCCGTACCAATGCATCCTGTGCGGCGATCGGATGCGATTTGCCGGCGCCGAGGCTGGCAGGCATGCGACAGAATTACTGTCGGCCAGGCTGCAGCGGATGGAGAAAAAACGATGGCTTCAGGCACCGGCCCTGGATAAGTGCGCCTAAAAAACAGGTTTGGGATTAAAGATACAGCAAAACAGGCATTTTTACGCATAACCCTTTGTGATACCGCACCATCACGGGAGCTGCGCGCTACGGTTCATGGTCAGGGATCCTCAAAAAACGTGATCCAGATTCCTAACCATCAAGATCAGTCGATTGATATCCCTAACCATGGAGATATTTCTCTTTTAAATATAATTATGCACTCAATGACATTAATGGCCTGCAGTTTTAGAAAAAACCTGCACAACGATGACACCAAGAATTATTAAACCCATTCCTATTAGAGCCGAAAAATCAAGGCGCTGGCCATAAATATAGAATGATGCAATACTGACAAAGACAATACCCAAACCTGCCCACGTCGCATAAGCAATACCAACAGGGATAGTTTGCACTACAATGCTCAACATCCAAAAAGCTATCGAATAGCCAACAATAACCAACATTAATGGTATGGGTTTACTGAGGCCTGACATTGCTTTCATTGACGTTGTTGCAACGACTTCTGCACCTATTGCAATAGCGAGTAACAAATAAGCTTTCATATTAAAATACCATAGTTTATATGTCTATTACACACTTCAACACTCTTAATACTCATACCACTTTAGGATAACCAATATGATATTTTACAATAGAGTCCGAGTGCGTTGTTTTGTGACTTTTAAATTAAAAAATAAATACCTAGCAATAAAAATAATTAATTTTTATTGTCATGTGTTATTCATACCATTTCAAAGAACACCTCCTGAAAATATGTGCATTCTTAGAGCATATCCCAATAGAATTTTGTTCCAGACAATAATGCCGCAGGAAAGATGGGTGACGCCTCCAATTGGTTGAGTCTGATGTATAATGCGGGCTTTTGAGATTCTCTCATGGCCAGCGTTAAGGTTCATTGTCCCCATTGTCAGTTCACTCAGGTTTACCGCCATGGTCAGAACCCTAAAGGCTATGACAGATTTCGCTGTCGTGACTGCCACCGCGCGTTTCAGCTCACTTACATTTATGAAGCCAGTAAGCCGAGCGTTAAAGAGTAGATCACTGACATGGCCTTCAACAGTACCGGCGTTCACGATACCACTAGGACGTTGAAAATTGGCATTAACACCGTCATCCGGACTTTAAAAAACTCGCGCCAAAGCTAATAACACCACGCTGTCTGTTTTTCTGCTCTGGTGGCAAGACCTTACAATTGTCATGGCCACACCATGGAAGCCGCCCATTATGATTTGACGACCAAATAGCCTGTGATGCTCGATGACGGCATTGGACTGCCATTGGCCCGCACTTATCTTGAAATGCATTATACATTGATCGGTTTAACATATCAATCAGTCTTGATTGATTTACCCCATAGGTGGTGGCAATTGATTTTGCATTATCGATCGCCGCAAGCTATTTATGGTTAGAAAAAAGTAAGCGGCTCACCTGAGCCGTATTGACGTTTATTCAGCAGTAAGCTCGACTTTCCATGGCAGCAGATCACGAACCCGATTAGCTGGCCAGTCCTGGATATGGCCGGGGACGTAACGCAGCCATACCTCTGGATCCACACCTTTCAGCCGGCAGGTGCAGATCAGCGAGTACAGTATCGCTGCACGCTCTCCACCTTCGTCTGAGCCTGCGAGTCGAGTCAACCGAGGGGAATTTCCCCCCTCAGTTGCTCACAGAACCGGACGTGACAGTCTCCCGTCATACGGCTCCTGATCACTCATTCGTTGCACGAAGTAAATACCAGTGGGCAAACAGCTTGGGATGCTGCTTTCTTACCAAAGCCAACTTGTGCTGTGCTCTACGGTTCGAGAGCCTGAACTTCGACTACATCCACTTAAGTGTGTGATTCATAGACATAGTTTCACTATAATGCCTCACTATGAACAGGGAAATTCAACAGCGACTGCAGTGGGTAAAACTCTATGAAACGTCCGGTGATGCGGGGTTCGTATGCCGTCGCTGTGGCATTTCTCGGCCCACATTGCGTAAATGGTGGCGCAGATATCTTGCTCAGGGCATCGCAGGTCTGGAAAGCCATAGCTGTCGCCCTAAGCGCTCACCATCAACGAAAACTGGCGCAAGCGAAGTTGCTCTGATCCTGGAGTTACGTTCTCTGCGAAATCTGGGGGCAAGGCGGATTCAGAGCGAGTTAAAACGACTTCATTCAATCTCACTGGCAATGGCAACGATTCACAAAGTTCTTTGCCAGAATCAGGTTACACCTGTTGTTAAATTTCGGCGTAAAGCTGATTTTATTCGCTACGAACGCCCTGTTCCCGGTGACAGGGTCCAGATGGATACCTGTAAAATTGGCCCCGGCTTATATCAGTACACATCCGTTGATGATTGCACTCGCTACAGAGTCCTTAGGCTCTACTCTCATCGCACAGCTGCAAACACACTGGATTTTATTGAATGTGTTATTGAAGAAATGCCTTTCCCGATACAGCGCTTTCAGACCGACCGGGGAAGAGAGTTTTTTGCCGTTAAGGTGCAAGAAAAATTGAAAGAATACGGCATCAAATTTCGTCCAAATAAACCAGCTTCGCCTCATCTTAATGGCAAAGTTGAACGTTCCCAAAAGACAGACAAAGCTGAGTTTTACGCTACCGTAGATCTCTCCGTAGATGACCAGAAGGAGCAACTGGCAGAATGGCAGCATTACTATAACTGGGAACGTCCTCATAGCGCTCACAACGGTAAAACTCCGATGGAGCATTACTTCGAACTTGCTGAGCAAACACCATACTCTGATGCCGTTCAAGCAAACTATCAGCACAGCGACGAACACATACAAGAGCAGAATTACAGGCTTGAACTTGAGCTGAGAAAATTGAAACGATGTCTATGAATCACACAACTTAAGTAGCCGTGATTGTAAGGCACTCCACAGACGGTAGCTAAAATTGCTGTACCAGAACTTACCGTAGTACTCAATCCAGCCTCTGATCACCACATTGTATCGTTTCGCAAAATCCGTCAGACTTTCTGCTGTCGAGCGGTGTATTCGCCACTCTTTGATTGTCTTCGTGATCTTTTGCATCGCTTTCATTGACGCGCCCGGCATGCACTTCCGGTACAGCTCACCTTTATAGTTCTTCAGTGTCCGCACTTTGAAGTCATACCCCAGAAAGGTAAAACTCTTCGCGACATTTTGCCTTTCAAACGTATCAATATAGGCGATATTCGATTTCTCTTCATTGATCGTCAGCCCCACTTCGGCAAACCGTTTCGCTAGTCTGTCTTTCAGACTCATAGCTTCGCTCATCCTTGAAAAATGGACCACAATATCATCAGCATACCTTTCAAACGGTACACCTCGATATTCTCTCCCCATCCATTGGTCAAACGCATAGTGCAGAAACAGATTAGCCAACAGGGGCGAGACTACTGCGTATTCCGCTCTGTTCGATCACGGATTGGCATCGAAGTTCGATCACATATTGGCACCGAAGTTCGATCACATATTGGCACCGCAGTTCGAGCAGGATTTCGTCTCCGTTCGGTCAACCGGGATGAGTTAACTTTTTCTACTGCTTTTTAACCTGTTTTTTCCTCGCTTTCCACTGCCGTTTTGCTTTTCCTCATCGATTCTCCTTGTAGTACCAGTCTGTGGCCGTTATGCACCAGTCTGTCCAGGATCGCATCTGCCGTTGTCGGGCTCTCCATCAGCCCGTGCCACTTATCTACTGGGAACTGGCTCACCACCAGGGTACTGCTTTGTCCGTACCGGTCTTCCACTATTTCCAGCAGGTCGTTACATTGCGCGTTGCTCAGGGGTTCCAGACCCAGATCGTCCAGGATGAGCACCTGCGTTTTTTGCAGTTGTTTCAGGTGCTTCAGCCAGCTACCGTCTACCCGCCCCTGCGCCAGCATTTCCAGTAACCGACCGGTACGCCAGTACTGAACGCTGTGTTTCTGGCGACAGGCCTGCTCACCCAGGGCATTGGCGATCCAGCTTTTCCCACACCCCGTCGGGCCGGTGATCATGATGTTTTTCCGATGCGTGATGTAATGACCGTTCAGCAGCTCCCGCATCTGTTCGGCTCTCAACCCACTTGAGACGGGGTAGTGCAGCCCCTCCGGCGCTGCCTGGTATTTCAGGTTCGCACTCTTCCTCAGACGGGCCACCCGACCGTTTTCCCTGTTCAGCAGTTCGTTATCTGCCAGCAGGATCAGCCGTTCCTCGAACGACAACTCGCCGTAGGTCTGCGGTGTTTCTCGCTGGCGGATCAGGCTCCCTGCCATGGCCGGGAGCTTCAGTTGGGTCAGTTTGTTTAACAGGTTATCGCTCATGCCGTTTGTTCCTCTGTTTGTCAGTTAGTGGTAGTAGCCTGGACCGCGCAGGTTTTCATGCTCCAGCGAGGCCGGAGAGTGTTGTTCGCTCTGACTCGATAACGGGAGATCTTGGTTCTCGCGATTGTGACGCAGCAGGTTGTCGATGAAGCGCCTGTCCGGTGTTTTGTAATGCCAGGCGACGCAACTGGCTTTTTCCAGCCGCTCTTTTCCGTATTTTTTCTGCAGTGCGGTCAGACCGAGTACCGCACGGTAGGCCAGTTCCGGATAGGCTTTGGCTTTCAGCATGGCGTCAACCACTCTGCCGGTGAACGGGCCGATGCGACATCCCATCTCGACCAGACGTTCTGGCGTCCATGTCCCGTGCCCCAGGTGCCGAGCCGGCATGTGCAGCGGATTGGTAGAGTGCTTATATTCATGGAGGCTGCGCGGATGCTGCGCCACGCACTGTCCCTTGTGCCTGACCTGGACCACCGACTGACCTGGACCACCGACTGACCCGCCTTGAGCGACAGGCGCTGACCAACCAGCTCATGCGGGACCGAGTACCAGTGATGCGCATACTCAACGTGGTAGTCTGGGGCGACCTTCACCGCTTTGTATTCGGTGTACTCGTACGCTGCCAGAGGCCGCGACGAGAGCACTGGCGTATCCAGTTCGCGGAAGCGCTCTGCGCGGCTCTGGTTGCCGTACCCTTTCATTGGCCGGTTATTCATGTACGTCAGCAGCTCCCGAAGGCGGGTATTCAGCGCCCTGAGCGTGTAGAAGGTTTCATTGCGGATGCGGGCAAGCAGCCATCTTTCGACGATGAGAACGCCGTTTTCTGCTTTCGATTTATCTTTCGGCTTATAGGGGCGAGCCGGGATGATAACGGTGCCGTAGTGCTCCGCCAACGCCTGGTAACTGTCATTGATGACGGGTTCATAGCGATCGGCCTTTTTCACCGCGCTTTTGAGGTTATCGGGGACCAGCAGCTTCGGTACACCGCCCAGGAAGGTCAGACAGCGGCTGTTGGCGTTCAGCCAGGACATCATATCTTGACCTTCACAGGCCTCCACGTAGGTGTAGTTAGACGTCCCCAAGACGGCCACGAAGATGGCCACACGGCGAACCTCGCCGGTATCCGGGTTGATGACGGGAACCGTCGGGCCGCAGAAGTCGATAAAGAGTTTTTCACCGGCACGGTGCTCCTGGCGCATTGAGAGGCGGCGTGTTTTTTTCCACTCCCGATAGCAGCGGCAGAAGTGGGAGTACCCCATCGCCAGTTCCCCGGCCTGAGCCTTGTACTCCATCCATAGCAGTTGCCGCGTCACGCCGGATTTTCTCATCTCGGTATCGAAGTGAAGCAGATCCGGCATGACCCGCTCTGATGCAGGTATGCCTTTGGCCGGGAAGATGAGTTTTTCAAGGCCATCGTGGGATATCGCTTCAGGAAGAGGCCATGGCAGAGACGTGGCTTTAAAGCGGGCGAGAACCTCAAAAACCGTCGAGGCACTGATTTTCATCGTCAGCCCGATACAACGGTTGGTCAGCTTCTGGTCGAACTTGAGCTGAAGGATCTTGAAACAGGTTTCCATGGAACTCCTGGCTTTTCTCTAATGAGATGGTCACCCCCTCCTTGTGTGCGGTACGCTGGCTGGGTGTTTTATTTCAGAGGAAACCAACATGAAAAACGTTACGCTTATTGGTATCGATCTCGGTAAACACTCCTTCCACGTACACTGTCAGGACGAAATGGGTAATGCCCTTCTGCGCAAAAAGTTTACCCGAACCAGACTGATGGAGTTTTTAGCCAGTTGCCAATCAGCGACTGTTGTGATGGAAGCCTGTGCGGGAGCCCATTTTATGGCGCGTCGGATTGCTGATTTAGGTCATGAGGCAAAGCTGATTTCTCCACAATTCGTCCGCCCTTTCGTTAAGAGCAACAAAAACGATTTTGTCGATGCTGAGGCTATCTGCGAGGCGGCTTCCCGCCCCTCAATGCGCTTTGTTTCACCCAGAACTGAAGACCAGCAGGCAATGTCTGCACTGCATCGGGTCAGAGATTCACTGATACGCCAACGCGTTAAAACCACCAATCAGATGCACGCATTTTTGCTGGAGTTCGGCATCAGCATGCCGCGCGGTATTGCCGTAATTCGGCGTCTGGCCGCCGTGCTGGAAGAAAATGACTTCCCGCCTTACCTGGTAAGGGTTCTGAACAGGCTCCACAGCCAGTATATTTACCTTTGCGGGGAAATTGATGAAATCGATATGGAACTGAAAACCCACCTTGCGGAGGATGAAACCGCACAGCGGCTGCTGACCATTCCCGGCGTCGGGCCGGTAACAGCAAGCCTGTTAGCCGCACGACTGGGTGACGGGAAAAACTATGCCAGCAGCCGTGACTTTGCGGCGTCAACCGGGCTGGTTCCACGCCAGTACAGTACAGGTGGAAAAACGACACTGATGGGCATCAGCAAGCGAGGTGATAAGAATCTGCGACGGCTGCTGGTGCAGTGTGCACGCGTGTTTATGCTGCGGCTGGAGAACAACCCAGGGCGTCTTGCAGAGTGGGTTAAAAAGCAGCTTGCCAGCCATCACTCTAACGTGGTGGCGTGCGCGCTGGCAAACAAACTGGCACGTATAGCCTGGTCGGTTACGGCACATCAGGCGGCGTTCAGCAAATAAAATAAAAGAGCCAACGAAAAACTCGTCAACTCAGTGAGTTAACACGTTACTTTCTGGTTTTGCGACGACAGATAATTGATGACATGAACGGCATATCGGCCTGCTGATGAACCTGATCCAAAAAGTGGCTCTATGAAGCCGACTCTCTTTTAAGGTTCGGCAGGCGCGAAACTCATCGTGGCGCGAGCATGAATACTCACTAGACGCCGAATAGATTTACAGCAAGCCCGTCATAAATCAAAATCTGTGTTGCAAAAACGGGGGGTGACCATAGATTTTTGGACATCGATGCCTCCATTGGCGTAAAAATCAGCCATGGAGACCGTGTAAGAAAGAGTTAATTCCCGGAGTGACCGGCAGGATGCCAAACCGTGATCGATTCAGACGCCATTTTGCAATCTACCGCCTCTACTGTGAGCAAGGGCTGTCGCTACGCCTCAAACGACCACGTCGCAATAAATCTGCCCAGCTGCGGCAGCCGCAGCTTCAGGGCTTATATCCAAACCACTTCTGGGGCATGGATTTTGTTTCTGATGCGTTGTTTGACGGGCGACGACTGCGCCTGTTGACGGTTATCGACCTTTACACCCGCGAATGCCTGGGGATCTGTGTGGGACAGAATCTGCGTTCGACAGAAGTGGCAGAGATGCTGAACAGCATAGCGCTCAGGCGTCCTTTACCGCAGTTGCTGAAAACCGATAATGGTTCTGAATTTGCAGGGAAAATGCTGGACAAGTGGGTGTATGAAAGAGGGATCAGGATCGACTTCTCACGCCCGGGAACACCGACGGACAACGCTACGGTGGTGTCCTTTAATGGCAGATTGCGGCAGGAATGTTTGAACGAGAACTGGTTCATGTCTGTGGAGGATGCACGGTGCAAAATCGAGGGCTGGCGCATACACTATAACCAGAGCCGTCCCCATTCTGCCCTGGGCTGGATGACACCTTCTGAATTTGCCGAGAAATCTGCCGGTTGCCAGAATATGCAGCCAGAATGAAGCCGGTTATTCCTGATTATGAATGGATCACATACGGGGAGCGGGTCAGGTGGATTGCAATAGCAATCCACCCTTTATTTAGTTTAATAAAAAATTACAAGCTGTATACTGAAACGGTAAAGTTTCCACTAAACACATCTGCCACTGGAGTTCCAGTTGCATAAACCGTTAAAAACTGCTCTTGTGATGGCTTGAGTAACGTTGTTGTCGTGTTACCATTACCAATAGCCGCCGTAACTTCATCTGCCATTGAACCGATATTGATAGGTAAAGGAGTTTTGGTTACTGCGCCAGTCAAGGTGAAGGTAGAATCCGGGGTGTTCGGACTGATGGTCACCGAGTTGATATTACCTGCACCGGTGGTCAACAACTGGATGTTACCTATAATAGTACCAAAAGCAACATCACCAGAAACCAAACCACTGACTGGTTCAAATGTAGAGGTCAGTGTCGATGGAGAGGCCACAGGAACTTCGATAGTCAACGAGTTGCTCGTGCCAATCTGGTTAGCCATTGAAGCAATAGAAAATGAAAGACCAGCAATAAATAATGCAACTTTTGATTTAAACATTAGCTTTCCTTTGATATTCTGAAATAAAAAATTGATGGTAAATATAAATCTATAGATATATTTAACTTTACCATGGTGAAGTTCTAGCTAGCATTTACCACCTGTCTTACCACTATAATGGGTGAGTGGGTTTTAAAAGCAGTAGAAATAACATTCGTGGACGTACCTTAGAAAAGATTAAGGTGGTCCAGTAGGTGCCCAACCAAAAAGATGCGTATGTTTAATAAATGGCATGCCGTATTTGCAGGTATTTATGTTTGGTTTAATGACTCTGAAAGTTTTTTGTTTTCTGTGCACTTCCATTATTCGGCTCATTTTGAACATTTCTCTTTCCTCATGATAAATTATCTGTGCATATTTTTAGTTAAAGGAGGTTGATTTATCATTATCGATAGTACCCAGGACTCTCCAGAGAGTTCCGTAGCATATTCTATCTGTTATCGCTAGGTATTAACGCTTGTACAGGGGCGCTTTGGCCGCCGAAATCATTTATCGATTGCCATGTGACTTTCCCGCCAACTTTTACGCCCTTTGGTACGGAAAATTGCGCAGAGGCAAAAGGAGAGACGTAGCTCACATCAGGCACAGCAAACCCGTCAATAATAATTGACGATAAGTTAATATAGTAGGGTGAGGTATTTTTAAGCTGCAATTTTCCCTGTCGCCATTCCCAATTAAGCCCTTTAGCTAAGTTCCCTTGGTCTTGAGTTCCTAAGGCTTTGGGTCGATACAACAATTTAATACAATTATTGACAGAGATCTGAATATTGGAGCCTACGGCATTATTATTGCCTGTGCCACTATCGTCCTCCGCAACAGGTGGGATTGCTTTGACACATAACCAATATAAATGTTCTCGATCTGCTGCATGTGCCTTTCCTGTATAGACAATCCGCAGAGTATTATCCTGTTTGCCATCAAGTCGGAACAATGGCGGAGTGATGATAAATGGTGCCGACATCTGCTTGTCTTCTGTGACTACCGATGGTTGTATCAGGACTGGAAAATCATGCTCATTCTTTACAGTAATTGTTGTTCCACTACTCTGGGTTTCTTTATATATCACTCGGGAGCTATTTAGGGTGACAGGATAAGTCTGGCTTGCAGCACTTACTCCGTTGGACACGAAAAAAAGTGACAATAAAATAGTAGATAACAAACTGGGCTGTATAAACCGCATGTTAATACCTTCTCTCTGAGTTTAGTTATTCATAATGGATTGTCAACCAACCTCGCTTTGGTAGTAGGCCCCGAACAGAACTTTGTCCAATTTTTTTTAGCCCTAAAAACATTAATTTAATTAATGCGTAACCTGAGGGGTAAGACTAAATTTTAGTATAAGATATCACTCATTGTTGTAACATTAAACATAAAAAAATGTGTAAAAATAAATAATAATGGCATTGGTTCATGGTTAGGAATTTGGAAAGGCGTTTTAAAAACTTCCTGACCATAAATTGCAGCGTGATACATGCCCGTTTAGCGTGGCATAACAAGATGTTATTGATAAAAATACCGGTTTTGATGTGTTTTAATCTAAAAACCATTTTTCAGGCGCACTTATCCAACACCGTGGTCTGAAGCCAGCGTTTTTTTGCCATCTTCTGCAGCCTGTCAGAGAGTATTTTGGTGGCGTGATCGCCCGCCACGGCGCCGGCAAAACGCAGTCGGCCCTTGCACAGGATGCACTGGTACGGGTCGGTACCCAGAAAGGCTTTCATCAGCACCGCGAACCCTGGCTTCTGTGGTTTCTCGCGCGGCGTCATCTCCAACGCGTCGTAAACCTTTGGCAACAGCGTGCCGCGTTTACGGTTGGCCAGAAAGCCGTAGTAACGCACCATTTTAAAGTGTCGGGACGGGATGTGGCTGACATAACGCCACAGCATCTCCTCCTGGCTCAGTTTCTGGCGTTTGTGCTGCTGCGTGTTGTGGTCGTAGTACTGGTGAACGACCGAGCCGCCACGGTAATGACGGAGCTGCGACGCCGCCACCGGCGGGCGTTTCAGATAGCGGCCCAGGTATTTCACGCTGCGCCAGGCACCGCGGGTCTTTTTGGCGAAGTGAACCTTCCAGTGGCGCTGATATTGCGCCTGCAGGTAGCGCTGCCACTGTTTCTCATCGCGGATATGGCCGAGACCTGGCAGCGCGGCGGGGCTAACGCGGTCATGGCTGGCGCGCAGCAAACGGATGACGGCGCCGCGCCAGATTTCTTCGACCTGCTGTTTTTTGAAGAACAGGTCACGCCAGACCCCGTGGTTGACATCGAGGCCGCCACGGGTAATTGAGACGTGGATATGCGGATGCTGATTGAGCTGGCGTCCGTAGGTGTGTAGCGCACAGAAGATGCCGACTTCGACGCCCAGCTTGCGCGCGTGTCTGAGCATGGCGCGGGTGGCGCAGCGAAAAAGGTCGTTGAGCAGCGGCCAGTTGTTATTGAAGAACGGCCACAGCAAGTGCGGCATGGTGAAGGTGATATGTTGCCAGTCGCAGTCGGGGAGAACATGTTGCTGCTCAGCAATCCACTGCTCGGTGCCTTTGAGGGCGCAACTGCTGCAGGCCTTGGACTTGCAGCTCTTGCAGCTCTTGCAGAAGAAGCGGGCATGGGTACAGTCGGATGAGGCGCAACAGTAACGACGAACGCCCATGAGGCAGGTACCGCAGGCGAGCATGCGCTCGACGGCGAGTTTGGTCCAGTCGCTGAGGGTGTCGCCATGTTTATCCAGGTACTTGCTCCAGCCGTGGTCATGCTGAACAGCAGCTTTGCGGGTCGCGGAATATACATTGTGCAGAGTATAGAGGGCAGACGTGCTCATTTTATGCGGGTATCAGCGCGGGGGGCGATCTGCCGACACTGACGTTGATGTGAGGCTAGGTCTTAAAAACGGTTGAGGCAGCAACGCTGCCGTGCTCGCACCGAAGGTGCGCTACGTTCACCCGCCATCTCCAGACAGCTTTTGTATCTTAAGTTAACGATGCCCGCAGGCGCCGGTATTCCATCGGGCTCTGTCGCATTAAAGCGACAGAGCCTTGCTATTAATTTAGTTGGTAATGCCTCTAATTAGTTGAATCTGATGTATAATGCGGGCTTTTGAGATTCTCTCATGGCCAGCGTTAAGGTTCATTGTCCCCATTGTCAGTTCACTCAGGTTTACCGCCATGGTCAGAACCCTAAAGGCTATGACAGATTTCGCTGTCGTGACTGCCACCGCGCGTTTCAGCTCACTTACATTTATGAAGCCAGTAAGCCGAGCGTTAAAGAGTAGATCACTGACATGGCCTTCAACGGTACCGGCGTTCACGATACCACTAGGACGTTGAAAATTGGCATTAACACCGTCATCCGGACTTTAAAAAACTCGCGCCAAAGCGAATAACGTCTTCGCCTGTTGCCCATGCCGATGTGGCGCTTATCTGCGAACTTGATGAGCAATGGAGCTTCGTTGGCAGTAAAGCCCGGCCGCACTGGCTCTGGTACGCGTACAACACCAAAACAGGCGGTGTACTGGCCTACACTTTCGGTCCTCGAACCGATGAAACCTGCCGGGAGCTACTGGCACTGCTTACACCATTCAACATCGGCATGATCACCAGCGACGACTGGGGCAGCTATGGCCTGGAGGTGCCGAAGGATAAGCATCTGACCGGCAAAATATTCACCCAACGCATTGAGCGTAATAACCTGACGCTCCGCACCCGCATTAAGCGATTGGCCCGTAAAACAATCTGCTTCTCACGCTCAGTTGAGATCCACGAAAAAGTGATCGGAGCGTTTATCGAAAAATACATGTTCTACTAATTGGATGCACTACCGAGTTTTACCCATTGTAGCCGCTGCTGAATTTCCCTGTTCATAGTGAGTCATTATAGTGAAATGATGTCTATGAATCACACATTTTAGATTAAAAACACAGCAAAACCGGAATTTTTACGTATAACCCTTCGCGATGCTGCACCATCAGGGGATACGGCGCGCTACCGTTCATGGTCAGTCGCTCTCAAAAGAAACGATCCAAACTCCTGACCATGAACCTCTTCGTTTACTTAGGCGCCTTCTCAAGCAGTGTAAGGTAGTGATCGATCAGGCCTACGTCATGTATCGGAGTATCATGCCCTGCAATGATCGAGTCGACTTTAAGCTCCCCCTGCTCGATAAGTCCTTTAAGTTTTTCCAAGGTTTTTGGGTACTCAGTTCTGTTGGCAAAACTCATATTACCCAGATTTTCTTTGAGAATGCAGTTCCCATACAAAACGCGCTCTGCTGGGAAGTACACAAAGATACCATCCTTAGTATGTGCTTCGCCTAAATACATGGCGCGGATGCTGCCATTTTGCAAGTTAAAGTCTCCAGGAAAAACAGTATCCGGCAGACTTTTCTCCAGATTTGGGTATTTATTATTACCTTGTCGAGTGAAGTTTACAATACTTCCCCACTGGCTTTTCTGCAGGTCGTAGGTCATCTGTGTGGCCACGATCTTTGCCCCAAGCGTTTTCCAATAAGCATTTCCACCAGCTCGATCAGTATGGTAATTGGTATTAATGACTTCGTTTATGGGGAGGGGGCTGACCTTCCGTATTTCTTTATAAAGAGTTTCAGCAGTCTCAGGAGTCCATGTCGCACCAATGATGGTTATACCATCGGTGCCGATGTAAACCATTGAGTTTTCCTGTACATACTCCTTATCTTCTACAATATAGAGCGGACCTTTGAAATGGGTAAGCGTTAAGTTTTTTTCAGAAGCCATACTTTCGCAAGCAATCAAGAGAAAAGTTACAGCCGTAAATAAATATTTAATATTCAAGATGATTTTCCTTTGTCATTACAGTGCTCCCATCATCAGCAGTGTTAACGATGGGGGATTAGATCTCTGCTTATTCTAGGCCTAGGCCAAACAGAGCAGCAATAAATTGTTAATTAATACTATCAATGAGGAGTCCACAGAGCTCGAAAAACGGTTACAAGAGAGCCCAAAAATCTGAAGTGACAAAACTTTTGAGAACTCCAATGTGAGCTTTAAAGGTGCCCTCATGGCTACATCTGAGAAGATAAAGAACTCTGGAGTTCTAGCCCCCCTAAAAAAGAGTTATCAAAGAAACTTTAGGTTTTAAATTTTCATAAACTGACATGATTTTACCTATACTTTCAAAACTGGATGTATTTCTTAGGAATATAGTTGAACGTATGCATCTTCCTATCCAGAGAAACATCTTGATTATAGTTTTTCGCTTAATAACGTCAATCAATAAAAAATTGACTGAGCCACAATTAAAACTTTCAGGAAGTCACATGGGGTGTTGGTGGGTTCATGGGTGGCGCGACCCCGGTAAGTGTCAATGAAGTTGTCACCCCAGGTTGATTTATGCAGCCTGTTTTTCCCGCTCTGGATTGAGGGTGATACTCCCTTGCCATTCCCAGTTCCGCGTCGACCCTGACCAACGTGTCGGGTTCGTTGCTATTGCTGCTTGATAGACCTTATCTCGTTGGGACAACAACACCTTGTCCTCACCCGTATGCCTCTGTAACGGTCGCGGTAGGACGAAGGTTACCCCTCGCCCCCCGCACAGATCCGGACGTGCGCTGCTAACGCATCCGGCTCTTACCTCGGGTGTTTGGCGTAAAAGCGTTGTAGAGGCCGGCGCGTGTCAAGGTAGTTGTCGCCTCAGTTAATTCATGCGGCCAACGTTTCACGTGCAAAATGGCGTTTGCTCAGCAAGTTCGAAGTAATGCTCCATCGGAGTTTTACCGTTGTGAGCGCTATGAGGACGTTCCCAGTTATAGTAATGCTGCCATTCTGCCAGTTGCTCCTTCTGGTCATCTACGGAGAGATCTACGGCGTAAAACTCAGCTTTGTCTGTCTTTTGGGAACGTTCAACTTTGCCATTAAGATGAGGCGAAGCTGGTTTATTTGGACGAAATTTGATGCCGTATTCTTTCAATTTTTCTTGCACCTTAACGGCAAAAAACTCTCTTCCCCGGTCGGTCTGAAAGCACTGTATCGGGAAAGGCATTTCTTCAATAACACATTCAATAAAATCCAGTGTGTTTGCAGCTGTGCGATGAGAGTAGAGCCTAAGGACTCTGTAGCGAGTGCAATCATCAACGGATGTGTACTGATATAAGCCGGGGCCAATTTTACAGGTATCCATCTGGACCCTGTCACCGGGAACAGGGCGTTCGTAGCGAATAAAATCAGCTTTACGCCGAAATTTAACAACAGGTGTAACCTGATTCTGGCAAAGAACTTTGTGAATCGTTGCCATTGCCAGTGAGATTGAATGAAGTCGTTTTAACTCGCTCTGAATCCGTCTTGCCCCCAGATTTCGCAGAGAACGTAACTCCAGGATCAGAGCAACTTCGCTTGCGCCAGTTTTCGTTGATGGTGAGCGCTTAGGGCGACAGCTATGGCTTTCCAGACCTGCGATGCCCTGAGCAAGATATCTGCGCCACCATTTACGCAATGTGGGCCGAGAAATGCCACAGCGACGGCATACGAACCCCGCATCACCGGACGTTTCATAGAGTTTTACCCACTGCAGTCGCTGTTGAATTTCCCTGTTCATAGTGAGGCATTATAGTGAAACTATGTCTATGAATCACACATGTTACTTATGGGAAGGCATGGCCCACTTGTTTGCATCTTCCCTAGCTGTGTCTCAATCCAGGCCGAGTTAGAGTCTGATAGTACTCCTCACGCAGACGAAATCATGACCAATCACTGCCCAAGCTTAGCAAAATCAAACGGACTCACTCCCTTCTCTCTGTTAGCATCCAGATAATCTGCCCACCATTGCAACATCAGTTTGCGTTCATCCAGATGTTCAGCTTTGTGGATGTAGGCTGCACGAACGCCGTTACGTTCCTGGTGACTCATTTGGCGCTCTACTGCATCCCTCGACCATAAGCCAGACTCAATCAGTGAACTACACGCCATGGTTCTGAAGCCGTGACCGCAAACATCCACTTTCGTATCGTACCCCATAAGTCGTAGTGCATTATTCACGGTATTTTCACTCATGGGCTTCCAGGGATTGTGATCGCCAGTAAAGATCAACTCGTATCCCCTGCTGATATCGTGTATCTGACGCAGAAGCTCCAGCGCCTGTTTTGACAATGGCACAAGGTGCTCGGTACCCATTTTTGAGCCACGGTGCGAAAATTTGACACCTGCAATCGGTTTGCGCTCTGGTGGGATTGTCCACATAGATTTTTCAAAGTCGATCTCTGACCAGCGAGCAAAACGCAATTCGCTGGAGCGTATAAAGATCAGAAGAGTGAGCGTTGTTGCCAGCCGTGTCAGAGGCTGTCCTTTGTACGCATCCAGACGAGCCAATAACTCAGGTGTACGGTTAAGTGCCAGGGCAGGGCGGTGCTGACGTTTAACCGTGGTCAGTGCGCCAGCCATATCTACTGCAGGGTTGTAATCAATTATCCCGGATTGTGCTGCATATCGCATAACGGCAGAAATACGTTGTTGCAATCGGGCGGCGATTTCGTAGATCTCTTTCGCTTCAGCGGCTTTGACCGGGATCAGCAGGTCTGGCGTTTTAAGCGTGGTAATATCCCGTGATCCAATATAGGGGAACACATGGGACTCGAAACTCTTCAGAATTTTAGCGCTGTGCGACTCAGACCATTTTTTGTTGCTCTTGTGCCATTGTAGCGTCACCGCTTCGAAGGTTGATGCAGTATCAGGTACTGATTTCTTAACCCGCTTTTGTTCGCAGGGATCAATGCCATCCGCTATCAATTTTTTGGCCACATCACGTCTATCTCGTGCCTCAGATAATGACACGTTAGGGTAGACGCCAAGTGCCAGCGTTTTTTCTTTAGCCAGAAATCGATAACGTAGCCGCCAGTATCTGGAGCCGTTGGGGTGAACGAGCAAAAACATATTACCGCTGTCAGCAAGCTTATAGGGCTTATCTTGCGGTTTAGCTGCGCGGATTTTTGCGTCAGTGAGTGCCATAGACAGGTCTCCTGATGGAGGGGGAAGGGTATAAACATTATCGAATCAGACTATACCCTCGATTGTACCCGCACAAGGGACTTGATACCGGGTAAGTTAGGTGGAGTCTGGTTGAATGAAAGTATGAAGGAAGTACTGATTCTGGCGGGGTATATAAACAAAAACGGACCTCCGTGGAGGTCCGTTGATATGAATTTGGTGCCCGGACTCGGAATCGAACCAAGGACACGGGGATTTTCAATCCCCTGCTCTACCGACTGAGCTATCCGGGCAACGGGGCGCATTAAACCGTATTTGGCCCTGTGTCGTCAATGGGTTTCTGTCACAAAGCCGAGCGATTGCTCTAATTTCAAGCAAGGGCAGGGTTACCTTCCTGCGCCAGCATTCTCCCTTCTCCCCCCAAGCGCCGAAGCCAGCGATCAAAAAACTCCCCCCAGCAATGTTCATCTCTGTCTATTCCATAACCGATTCAATGTTAGTGATAAGTACAACATGTTACATATATGTATTTTAAGGCTATTGTGATTTTCAAATGTGATCTGTGTAACTTTAATAACATATTGTCTGTGTTATGTTTCGATAATAACATCATCAGTTCCCGGCATCTGCCAGGGTACAAGGCTGGTCAACAGAACGTAAAGGTTCGCAGATAATTTTGGGGAAAAGATGAAATATATCATAGGGATAGCGTGTATCGTTACTATCTGTATTTTGGCACTTTTAGTGAGCAACGATCGCAAAAACATCCGCTATCGTCCGATTTTCGTCATGCTGGCCTGCCAGTTTTTGATGACCGCACTGCTGCTTAAGACCGACGTAGGCAATAAAGTGATTGGCGTGATCGCCGAGGTATTTGGCAATTTACTCTCCTATGCCAACGAAGGGGTGAACTTCGTCTTTGGTGGTTTGGTGAACCATGGCGAGATCTCTTTCTTTCTGTCCGTTTTGCTGCCTATCGTGTTTATCTCCGCGCTGATCGGCATCCTGCAACACTGGCGCATTCTGGGCTTTATCATCAAGTACATCGGCCTGGCGCTGAGCAAGGTCAACGGCATGGGACGCTTAGAGTCCTATAACGCGGTGGCTTCGGCGATCCTCGGCCAGTCTGAAGTGTTCATCTCGGTAAAAAAACAGCTCGGCCTGCTGCCGGAGCACCGCCTGTATACGCTGTGTACCTCGGCCATGTCGACGGTATCAATGGCGATTGTGGGCGCTTACATGGTGATGCTTGATCCGCGCTACGTGGTGACTGCCTTGGTGCTGAACCTGTTTGGTGGCTTTATCATGGCGTCGCTGATCAACCCTTACCAGGTCAAGCCTGAGGAAGACATTCTGGATGTCATTGAAGGGGAGAAGCAGAGTTTCTTCGAAGTCCTGAGTGAATACATCCTCGATGGTTTCAAGGTCGCGATTATCGTTGGCGCGATGCTGATCGGCTTTATTGCGCTGATCACCATGGCTAACGCGTTATTCACCGCTGCATTTGGCATTTCCTTCCAAGGCGTGTTGGGTTACGTGTTCTCTCCACTGGCTTTCCTGGTGGGCGTACCGTGGCACGAAGCGGTGCAGGCCGGTGGCCTGATGGCAACCAAGATCGTCAGCAACGAATTTGTTGCCATGCTCAACCTGTCGCAGGGTGACTACAACTTCTCTGAACGTACCATGGCGATTATCTCGGTGTTCCTGGTGTCGTTCGCCAACTTCTCCTCTATCGGCATTATCGTCGGTGCCATCAAGGCGTTGGATTCCAAGCAAGGTAACGCCGCAGCCCGCTTTGGCCTGAAGCTGCTTTACGGCTCCACGCTGGTCAGCTTCCTGAACGCCGCCGTCGTAGGTTTCTTCTTTTAATTAGCTCAAGGCCACATCGAGAGGTTGTGGTCTGCTATCGCTATAACAATAAGGAATATGTGATGAAAATGACTTCTCCCCTCAAGCTATCGTTATTGGCCCTGTTGGTTGCAGGCGCTGCGCATGCCGCAACGGTGGATCTCCGTATCATGGAAACCACCGACGTTCACGGCAACATGATGGATTATGACTATTACAAAGATAAAGCCACCGCTCAGTACGGCTTGGTGAGAGCGGCCACGTTGATTGATGCTGCCCGTGCGGAAGCGACCAACAGCGTGCTGGTCGATAACGGCGATATCATCCAGGGCAGCCCGATGGCGGACTATGCTGCCGCCAACCTGAAAAAGGGCGATGTGCATCCGGTTTATCAGGCGATGAACACTCTGGATTATGCGGTCGGCAGCCTGGGCAACCACGAGTTCAATTACGGGCTGGATTACCTGAAAATGGCGATTAGCGGGGCCAAATTCCCGTACATCAACGCCAACGTCTATGACGCCAAGACCAACAAGCCGTATTTCAAACAGTACCTGATCGTAGACACGCCGGTAAAAGATACCGAGGGTAAAGAGCATAAGCTGCGCATCGGTTATATCGGCTTTGTACCGCCGCAGATAGTGCTGTGGGACAAGGACAAGCTGTCGGGCAAGGTGATTGCCAAAGATATTACCGAAACCGCCAAGGAGCTAGTGCCACAGATGCGTAAGGAAGGGGCGGATATCGTGATTGCTATCGCCCACTCTGGCATCTCTGCCGATCCTTACAAGGCGCTGGCAGAAAATTCGGTCTACTACCTCACGCAGGTTCCAGGCATCGATGCCATTACCTTTGGCCACTCTCACGGTATTTTCCCAAGCAAGGATTTCGCCGCTATTCCTGGGGTAGATCTTGAAAAGGGGACGGTCAACGGCGTACCTGCCGTGATGCCGGGCCACTGGGCGGATAACCTGGGGGTGATCGATCTGGTGCTGGAAGGGGAAACCAATAAGTGGAAGGTGGTCTCCAGCCGTGCAGAGGCTCGCCCAATCTTTGATAAGAAGAATGACAAATCGCTGGTCGATGCCAAGGCCTCGTTGGTGAAAACGCTTGAGCAGGCACATAACGACACCCGTGAGTTCGTTAACAAGCCGATTGGCACCATTGCCGAAGATACCAATACCTATCTGTCGTTAGTGCAGGACTCCTCGGCCATCCAGATCATCCGTGCGGCGCAGAAAGCCTACGTTGAGCACTTTATTCAGGGCGATCCAGATCTGGCTGATATCCCGGTACTGTCTGCTGCGGCACCGTTCAAGGCGGGTGGCAGGAAGAACGACCCGGCGGCCTTCGTTGATATGCGTAAAGGGCCTCTGAGTTTCCGTAACGCGGCCGATCTTTACCAGTATTCCAACACGCTGGCGGCAGTGAAAGTGAAAGGCAGCGATCTGAAAGAGTGGCTGGAGTGCTCTGCGGGCATGTACAACCAGATCGACGTGAAAAGCGATAAGCCACAGTCACTGCTTAACTGGAACGGCTTCCGGGCCTACAACTTCGATATGTTTGACGATCTGAGCTATCAGATCGACGTGACCCAGCCTGCGCGTTATGACGTGGATTGCAACGTGATCAATCCTCAGGCCCAGCGTATCAAGTCGCTGACCTATAAAGGTAAGCCGGTGGTGGCAGATGCGCCATTCCTGGTTGCCGTGAACAATTACCGGGCATTTACCGGCAAGTTCGCCGGTACGGGTGAAAAAAATATCGTTATCTCCTCGCCAGATGAAGTGCGCACTATCGTGGCTAATTACATCTCCGAGCAGACCAAACAGCATGGCGCATATAAGCCAGAGGTAAAAAACAACTGGCGGATCGCGCAAATTACTGCGGATAAGCCGTTGGATATCCGCATCGAGACTTCACCAAGCCAGAATGCGGCTGATTACATTAAACAGTCCGCACAGCATCCAATGACGCTGGTAGGAAAAGACGATATCGGCTTTGCCGTTTACAAGATCGATTTACAGAAATAAAGATCCGGGGAATGACAATGAGAATGGTTGATATCATCGCCAAAAAGCGCGATGGAAAAGAGCTGACTACGCAAGAGATTGAGTTTTTTGTTAACGGCTACACCCGGGGAGATATTCCTGATTACCAGGCCAGTGCGCTGGCGATGGCGATCTTCTTTCAGGATATGAACGACCGTGAGCGTGCCGATCTGACGATGTCGATGGTGAACTCCGGTGACGTGATCGATCTTTCGGCGATCGAAGGCGTCAAGGTAGACAAACACTCCACCGGCGGCGTGGGTGATACCACTACGTTGGTGCTGGCACCGTTGGTAGCGGCGCTGGATATCCCGGTGGCGAAGATGTCGGGCCGTGGCCTGGGGCACACCGGTGGCACTATCGATAAGCTGGAAGCAGTGGCCGGTTTCCACGTGGAAATCTCCAGCCAACAGTTTATCGAGCTGGTGAACCGCGACAAGGTGGCGGTGATTGGCCAGACCGGTAACCTGACCCCTGCGGATAAGAAGCTGTATGCGCTGCGTGATGTGACCGGTACGGTGAACTCTATTCCGCTGATTGCCGGTTCGATCATGAGCAAGAAGATTGCGGCGGGTGCCGATGCCATTGTGTTGGACGTGAAAACCGGTGCAGGTGCGTTTATGAAAACCACCGAGGATGCCGTCGAGCTGGCCACGGCGATGGTGCGCATTGGTAACCACGTGGGCCGTAATACCATGGCGGTGATCTCCGATATGTCGCAGCCCTTGGGCTACGCCATCGGTAATGCGTTGGAAGTGAAGGAAGCCATCGATACGCTGCGTGGCGAAGGCCCGGAAGATCTGACCGAACTGGTCATGCAGTTGGGTAGCCAAATGGTAGTGCTGGCGAAAAAGGCCGACACGTTACCGGCTGCGCGCGCCATGCTGCAAGAGGTGATCGATAACGGCAAGGCGCTGGCCAAGTTCCGTGACTTCCTGGCCAACCAGGGCGGCGATGCTTCAATGGTGGATCATCCAGAGAAGCTGCCGCAGGCTAAATACCTGATTGAGGTACCGGCCAAGCAGGCGGGTGTGGTCGCCAACATTGTGGCCGACGAAATCGGTGTGGCAGCCATGTTGCTCGGTGCCGGTCGTGCCACCAAGGAAGATGACATCGATCTGGCCGTGGGCCTGATGATGCATAAAAAAGTCGGCGATCGGGTCGCCATCGGTGACTCACTGGTAACGATCCATGCCAACCGCCCGGATGTGGAGAACGTCATGGCGAAAATCTATGACAGCATCACCCTTGCCGATAAGGCGCAAGCGCCAAAACTGATCCATACCATTATTACAGAATAATACTATTAGCCGTGTGTCACCCTGGTTGCAGGGTGACACATTTTTTTTCATTATCTAGAAATAATTTGATCGAATTAAAATAATTCTGGGTGAGCAAATAGAAAACGGAATTTTTCTATGTATCAAAGTAATAAATTTAAAAAAAAACCACTGGCACTGTTTGCACTGATGTTCTCTTTACCCCTCTGCGCAGAGGAAATAAAAGTAAGCGATCATCTCTTCTCAAGCTTTATTAATGATAGCCACGCAGACCTTTCTTTCCGTAACGTGTTTAAAAATTTAAGCACCGAGGATTATGGGGAGCGCTCCATCCAAACGGCCTGGGGGCAGGGGATCACCCTTGATTATCAGTCCGGTTATTTTGCGGATATGTTGGGAGTCGACGCTTCTTATTATGGCGTGATTAAACTGGCCGCCAGCGATGATTTCTGGGGCCGTAGCGTGTTGTATAACGACAACGGTCAGGCCAAAGGTTTCAATAAGATTGGGCAGCTCTATCTGAAAGGGCGTTTGGGTGATGATGATACCTATCTGCACCTTTATTCCGGTTGGCAGCAGATTAAAAAATGGGGCGCACTCAATAACTCCACGCGCGCCATTCCAAGCACCTATCTGGGATTGCGTGGCGAAGCGGCTACCGGGCCAGTGCGGGTACGCGGTGCCTACGTAACTCGCTATAGCGACAGGGACTCTCCGGATAAGATCCATTTCCTCACTGCGGATAAAAAGGAGATCGGCAGCATTGCGACCGGTGAATTGAGCTATAGCGATCACGGCTATAGTGCGCTCTATTTCCTGGGGGAAAGCCATAACTATATGCAACGCCACGGGGTAGAACTGGGTTGGCAACCGGCGTCCTGGGCGGAAAATCGCCTCAAGTTTGCCAGCCAGGTGTATTACAACCATGGTTTGCAAGACTGGACTCGCATGTCCACCCGTCACAAGACGTTCGATGATGATGCCTACCATTATGCGATGTACGCCGAATGGCGCGCCGAACGTTGGAAGCATAAGGTTGGGGCTTCATACACCCGGGCCTCACTCGACAATGGCAACGGGCTAGGGCGCTTTGAGTGGCATCTGGCCAAACACAGCCGCGGTACCTTTAACTCAATGGCCGACAGTTGGGGTAATGACTATGTGGGCGATAAGGAAAAGATGCTGGCCTGGACCTTCGGCTATGCCGTTACGCCAGAGGTTGAGCTGGGGATGGTCACCAACTATGGCTGGGGGATGAAGTACCGTGGCCATAGCATCGAGCGTGGTGAAACCCTGGTTTACTCCCGCTGGACGCCGTCACAGCCGGCATTGAAAAATCTGGCAGTGCAGCTGTCCGGTGGCCCATCCTGGAACTACCAGAGCCAGAGCAACCAGCCGAAGCTGACCTCGGATGGCAAGCCGATGCGCGCTCAGAACCACTCTATCGAACTGCAGGTGGATTACAAGTTCAACCTGTTCTAGTTTAAGCCTGCCTGGCCGTGTGGTTTTCCACACGGCATCAATAAATAATTATGCATTAATAGTAACTATTAACCGGCTTGAACCCTCGAAAAAAACGTGTAATCATTGCGCGAATTTCCCACTTCATCACAGAGGAGTACAGGCATGACGGCTTTAACCACCTCGGCGCAGCTGCGCTCCAGAAGTCTGATGACGCCCTCACTCCGTGTTTCCTTAACGCCATTTATGCGAACACCGCTGCCCCTTATGCGGTAAAGCTAACCAATGCTCGCTGTTAGGCATGATTAAAAATAGAGCTGCGGCTCTGATTTTACTGATGTCTATCGGACGCTGCCGATCCCAGTCCCCGATAGTTGTCTGATGCCTACCCGCATCGGCCGGTCATGGTTGCGCCTTGGCTCATCACTTTGCCGGGATAACCAGGGTTATCTCATTATGTGCCCAGTGGCACACCCTCATCCTTAACCGTTTGAGACTCAGCATGATGAAAGAATTGAAGATAGCAACCAGCGCCAGCCTGGTAGCCAGCATTGAAACCCTGCGCGAAATTGTGCGTGTGGGGCAGACTGACTATACCGATGTGGCGGCGGCCGTGGTCTCCGTTAGCGATGTGGATGCCGGTATTCTGGCAACGCTTAAAGCGACCGGCTTTGAGATCCCGACGTTTGTTGCCGTTGAGGGGGATGAACAGCTTTCCCCGGATCACCTGCCGTTGATTACTGGCGTATTTGCCTTGGCTGCCGCGACCAAAGCGTTTTATATGGCGCAGTTGGAGGCCGCCGCCGATGCCTACGAGCAGGCGCTGTTACCGCCGTTCTTCAAAACGCTGAAAACCTACGTGGAGATGGAGAACTCAACCTTTGCCTGCCCGGGCCATCAGGGCGGCGAGTTTTTCCGCAAGCATCCGGCAGGGCGCAAGTTTTTCGAGTTTTACGGCGAAACGATTTTCCGTTCGGACATGTGCAACGCCGATGTGAAGCTGGGCGATCTGCTGATCCACGAAGGCTCGGCCAAGGATGCGCAAAAACACGCGGCGAAAGTGTTCAACGCCGATAAAACCTACTTCGTGCTGAACGGCACTTCGGCCTCCAATAAAGTGGTGACCAACGCGCTGCTGACGCGTGGCGATCTGGTGCTGTTCGATCGCAATAACCATAAATCCAATCACCACGGCGCGTTGATCCAGGCCGGAGCGACGCCGGTGTATCTGGAAACCGCGCGTAACCCGTTTGGTTTTATCGGCGGCATCGATTCTAAATGCTTTGATGAGGCTTACCTGCGCGAGCAGATCCGCCATGTTGCCCCGGAAAAAGCCGCTGCGGCACGGCCTTTCCGCCTGGCGATCATTCAGCTCGGCACCTATGACGGCACCATTTACAACGCCCGTCAGGTGATCGATACCATCGGCCATCTGTGCGATTACATCCTGTTTGATTCGGCCTGGGTGGGGTATGAAGGTTTTATCCCGATGCTGAAGGAGTGCTCGCCGCTGCTGTTGGAACTGGATGAGCACGATCCCGGTATTTTCGTCACGCAATCGGTGCATAAGCAGCAGGCAGGATTCTCGCAGACTTCGCAGATCCATAAGAAAGACGATCACATCAAAGGCCAGAAACGCCACTGCAACCATAAGCATCTCAACAATGCGTTTATGCTGCATGCTTCAACCAGCCCGTTTTATCCGCTGTTCGCCGCGCTGGACGTCAACGCCAAGATGCATGCCGGTGCCGCTGGCCGCCGCATGTGGATGGAGTGCGTCAAGTTGGGGATCGACACGCGTAAACAGTTGCTGGCACGCTGCTCGCAGTTGCGGCCCTTTATTCCGCCGCAGGTGGCAGGCAAGGACTGGCAGGACTACGATACCGACCTGATCGCCAACGATGCACGCTTCTTCAACTTTGTACCGGGCGAGCAATGGCATGGTTTTGCAGGCTATGCACAGGGGCAGTATCTGGTCGATCCCTGCAAGTTGCTGCTGACCACGCCGGGGATTGATGCGGCCACCGGTCAATACACCGAGTTCGGTATCCCGGCGACCATTCTGGCCAACTTCCTGCGTGAGAACGGCATCGTGCCAGAGAAGTGCGATCTCAACTCGATCCTGTTCCTGCTCACCCCGGCGGAGAACCCGGCGAAAATGGAGCATCTGGTGGATATGCTGGTGCAGTTCGAGCGTTACGTCGAGGCAGATGCGCCACTGAGTGAGGTCTTGCCGACGGTCTATCGCAAGAATCAGCAGCGTTATGCAGGCTACACCATTCGTCAGCTGTGCCAGGAGATGCACGATTTGTACGTCAGCTTCGACGTGAAGCAGTTGCAAAAAGAGATGTTCCGTCAGGATCATTTCCCGCCGGTAATGATGAATCCGCAGGATGCCAACGTCGAGTTTATCCGCGACAACGTTGAGCTGGTGCCGATCGCGCAGGCTGCCGGGCGCATCGCGGCAGAAGGTGCCTTACCTTATCCACCGGGCGTGCTGTGCGTGGTGCCAGGCGAAGTGTGGGGCGGTGCGGTACAGCGTTACTTCCTGGCGCTGGAGGAGGGCATCAACCGCTTGCCAGGCTTCTCACCGGAGCTGCAGGGCGTGTATATCGAGAAGAAAGATCACGGCTGGAAACGGATTTTTGGCTATATGATCAAGCCGTAAAACCTCATCTGACTAACCGAATTGTATGGGTGCGGCATGCTGCGCCCGTCTATCTTGCATGACAAAGGCGGATGTCACCACTACATTGAGTAGAGTGGTATGACAATGAGTCCAATAATGAAAGATCGAAAATACGCCGCCTGGGTCGCCAAAGAAAAAAGGAAGTCCACGTTTCACAGTTTTGACTGGTTTTTGCTGGTTAACGCCTTGTTCTCTTTCTACCTGTTCCTACAGCGTCTGGGGTCAGGGCTTTACGAGTCGTTAAGCCATTTGCTACGTTCAGCTCCGGCGATCACTGGCGTGATGCTGGTCGCCTTCGTCACCTATATGGTGTTGAGAGTGTTACGGCCATACGGTGAGAAAGCTCGCTGGTGGGGGCTGATAGTCAGTGTGACGGTTTTGTCGCTATGCTGGTGTGCTACCTTTCATCACCTGATCGTCATGGGCAATGTGACCATAGTCTACCCCTTGCTGATTGGCTTGGTGTTTGCCTCACTGATCCCCTTTTACCTCTCTCCCTTGCTGCTGTGCCTGTTTACGGTACCGATACTGGCGATGTCCATCAGCGAGAATATTTTCCTGCGCGGTGCAGCCTCACTGGCGAACGTGTTCTCTTATTTACTGATGCTGTTTTTGATCTACTCGGCCAAACGTATGTTGGAGAAATGGTTTATGTTGGCTATCGAGCGGGAAAGGGAGAACAAGCAGCTGATCGAGCGTCTGAGTAAGCAGGCTAACCGTGATCCGCTGACCGGGTTGGCCAATCGGCGCTATTTCAGCAACTACTTTGACGCCGTGTTCTCTCGGGAGACGGAGAGTCGGGAGCCTTTCGCCATCATCCTGCTGGACGTGGATTTGTTTAAAAAATATAACGACCATTATGGCCATCAAATGGGGGATGAGTGTCTGATCCGTCTGGCCGAGTGCTTTGAAAATAGCGTGCGTCGTTCACAGGATCTGGTGGCCCGTTACGGTGGTGAGGAATTCATTATTCTACTGCCAAAATCCGATCGTGCCGAGGCGATAGCGGTGGCCGAAAGGATCAAGACCTTGGTTGCGGCGATCGCGATCCCTCACGAAGGTTCCGATGTTGGGCAATGGGTCACGGTGAGTCAGGGGATTGCATTATGGCGCGCCGGAGTGGGGCGTGAGCAATTGGTCGAGATAGCCGATAAGGCTCTGTATCAAACCAAGGCTAATGGGCGCAACGGCTATACGTTGGCTGAGTAGGAGGCAGGGGGAATGGCTTTCCCCCTGTCCTGCCTTTCTTATCAGCGATTACTTCCGCCGATAGTTTTTCTGTGCGTTATTCACTTTCACCAGATAACGGCGTGATTCACCCGCAGGATGCTTGGTGGTCAGAGTCTGATAAATATCACCAGGCTGCATGCTGTTGATGATGGTTACCGCTTTGGCCTTGTCACTATTGAATACCCGCAGCACGCTGCCAGCTCCTCCGTTGTATGCGGTGATCACCGCATAACGGCGTGAGGTCGGGTTCTGAATGCCGCCCAGGTAGTTATTCTGCAAGATGGCCAGATAGGCGGTACCGGTATCGATGTTGTTCTCCGGATCAAACAGGTAGCTGCGGCTTGGCGTGCCCCATTTACCTTTGCTCTGGAACACGTCTTTACCGGCGGTATGCTGCACCACCTGCATCAGGCCCAGCGCGTCGGAACCGCTTACCGCATACGGGTTAAAGCTGGATTCGGTCTGCATAATCGCCAGGATCAGCGACTCTTCGACGCCGTATTTCTCAGACGCTTGACGAACCATCGGCAGATATTTGTGTGCACGTTTATCCAGGTGGTTAGGCACCAGTTGCATAGTCACCGAGTAGATCACGTGCAGGCCTGAGGTACGCCTCTTTAGCTTGTTTTGCAGCAGGTAGTCGGCGAAGTGCGCCGCCCGCCATTCCCAGCGGATGGGTTGGCCCTTGTTATCCAGCACCTGGCCGTACAGGAACGGCTCTTTGCTGATCTGGATATCATTGGCGTCGGAATAGAGGTCGATCGAGCCCGGATCATCACCCATCAATAGGGTGCTGATCACCGCCTGGCGCAGATGAGCCGCCGGATCGGTGGTGGCGATGGTTTCGATAGTGATGGTGCCCGAATCAAAGTTGATGTGGCTACGGGTCTGATATTGGTCGGTATATTTGACGTAGTCTTTTGGCCCGGCGATCAGAACTTCGCTCAGCCCCCAGATGTTCTCGATATTGTGGGCAAATTGGCCCATCAAAATATCAAAGGCGTTGGTGTCTTTGACATAGGCTTCACTGACCACGTCGTTTTTTTTGCCGGAACAGGAGATCAGCAAAGGCGCTATCACTAGCAAAGCTAACATTTTCTTCATCTTGTTAAAGCCGTATACGCGAAGAATTAAACAGGGGGAAAGGGCCAGAGCTGGCCCGGAAAATCTTATTCGCTCGGTGGCGTATAGCCTTCGATGTGGACCTCATGCCCTTCGAACAGGAAGCGGATCATCTCTTGTTCCAGCAGTTTGCGGTCATCCACGTTCATCATGTTGAGCTTTTTCTCGTTGATCAGCATGGTCTGCTTCTTCATCCATTCTCCCCAGGCTTCCTTGGAGATTTCGTTGTAGATGCGCTTGCCGACTTCCCCTGGATAGAGCTGGAAGTCTTGCCCATCGGCGTCACGCTGCAGGAAGGTACAAAAAATGGTTCTGCTCATGCTAATTCCTCGTCAATGGCGCTGTTGCCAAATAAACCGGGTTGGGTCGGGGACTGTTTGGCCAACTGCTGTAGCAGGCGCTCAACCGGCGCGGCCAGCCCGACCGAAGGGGGCTGCGTTAAGTTATACCAGAGACCGGCACCCTCATCCATGGCGCTACCCGCTTTGTCGATGTTCAGCCACATAGGCACAATATCCAGATGGAAATGGCTGAAGGTGTGGCGGAAGGCGGTCATTTGCTCTAAACGGCTACCTTGCAGGCCGTGTTGTTGCAGCCAGAGTTCAAGATCGATTCGCGCGCTAAACTGTGGGAAGCAGAATAGCCCGCCCCACAGGCCAGTTCCTGGGCGCTGTTCCAGCCAGACGCCATCGCCCTGTTGCAGCATCAGGAAGTAGGCGGTTTTTTCCGGCAGGGTTTGCTTGGGCTTTTTGCCTGGGTAGTTGGCCCAGCTGCTGTTGCCGTTGGCGATGCAGCCGACATTGAGTGGGCATAGCTCACATTTTGGTTTGCTACGGGTGCAGACCATCGCTCCCAGATCCATCATCGCCTGATTGAACTGGCCAACCCCTTTTGCCGGTGTGACCTCTTCGCTGATTTCCCACAGGCGATTTTCCACCTCTTTCTTACCCGGCCAGCTAGCTATGGCATAGCAACGGGCCAGTACACGCTTGACGTTGCCGTCGAGGATCGGGTAGTGCTGCCCCTGGGACAGAGAGAGAATGGCACCGGCGGTTGAACGGCCTACACCAGGCAGCGCGACAATTTCTTCAAAGGTTGTCGGGAACTCACCGCCGTGCTGTGCGACAATGGTCTGCGCCGCTTTATGCAGGTTTCTGGCGCGGGCATAATAACCAAGCCCGGTCCACAGATGCAGGACTTCATCCTGCGGCGCTTCGGCCAGGGCACGCACGTTCGGAAAGCGTGCCATAAAGCGCTGAAAATAAGGAATAACGGTGGCAACCTGAGTTTGTTGCAGCATCACCTCAGAGAGCCATACTTGATAAGGCGTTTTATCGAGTTGCCACGGCAGCGTTTTGCGGCCATAGCGTTGGTACCAGTCAAGCACTACGTGCGAGAACTGTTGTGCTTGCATCATGAGCGAGTTCGCTATCCGGCAGATAAATAATGATGCGCGATTGCAGCATAGAGTGATGGTGCTGTAAACCGGAACTTTCCGCAGTAGCACATCCGGTATGATGATGAACGCTTGCTAAAGCAAGGTATCTTTGCATAATGCGCGTTCCCCTAATTGGCAGCCAAATAGACAGAAAGCACTATGATTAATGACGTCATCTCCCCAGAATTTGATGAGAACGGCCGCGCGATGCGCCGTATCCGCAGTTTTGTTCGCCGCCAGGGGCGGTTGACCAAAGGCCAGCAGCAGGCGCTGGACAACTATTGGCCGGTGATGGGCGTGGAATATCAGGCTGAACCTGTCGATATCGCCGCGCTGTTTGGCCGTGAAGCGCCAACCGTGCTGGAGATTGGTTTTGGCATGGGGGCATCCCTGGTCACCATGGCGGGCAACAACCCGCAGCAGAACTTCCTGGGGATCGAGGTTCACTCGCCGGGCGTGGGTGCCTGCCTGGCCGATGCCCATGAGGCGGAGTTGGCCAACCTGCGGGTGATGTGCCACGATGCGGTAGAAGTGTTGCAGAATATGATCCCGGACGCTTCACTGGATATGGTGCAGCTGTTCTTCCCCGATCCGTGGCACAAGGCGCGCCACAACAAACGCCGCATCGTACAGACGCCGTTTGTTGAGCTGGTGCAGCGCAAATTAAAAGTCGGTGGCGTATTCCATATGGCCACCGATTGGCAACCCTATGCGGAACACATGCTGGAAGTTATGAGCAGCAGCGCAGGCTATCGTAATCTCTCCGAGAGTAATGATTACGTACCGCGCCCGGACTCGCGTCCGCTGACAAAATTTGAATTACGTGGCCAGCGTCTGGGACATGGCGTTTGGGATTTGATGTTTGAGAGGATGGAATAATGGCTAAGAACCGTAGTCGTCGTTTACGTAAAAAGTTGCATATCGAAGAGTTCCAGGAACTGGGCTTCTCCGTCGCCTGGCGTTTTGCTGAAGGGACTGCCGTTGAAGATATCGACAGCACCCTGGACGCGTTTATCGAGGAAGTGATCGAGCCGAACGGCCTGGCGTTTGACGGTAGTGGCTATCTGCAGTGGGAAGGTTTGATCTGCCTGCAGACGATTGGTCATTGTACCGACGAACACCGTGAGCTGATCAAAAACTGGCTGGAAGCACGCAAGCTGAACGATGTGAAAACCAGCGATCTGTTCGACATCTGGTGGGATTGATCCCGTCCGATTAGCATTGCCGAAGGTGCCTTAATGGCACCTTTGTTTTATCTGGTGTCCTTTCTGGAGTAGTGAGCGCGGTGGTAACAACATTAGATAACGCGTTGCTGGAAGAGATCCTGCAACAGGTTCGCCCGTTGATTGGGCAAGGCAAGGTTGCAGACTATATTCCTGCGTTGGCAGAAGTCGCCGCCGATCGGCTGGCGATCGCCGTCTGTACTGTTGACGGTGAGCTGTTTCAGGCCGGCGACGCGGCGGAGCGCTTTTCGATCCAGTCGATCTCCAAGGTATTGAGCCTGACGCTGGCGCTAACGCGTTATCAGGAAGGTGAAATCTGGCAGCGGGTGGGGAAAGAGCCCTCTGGCCTGCCGTTTAATTCGTTGCTGCAGTTGGAGATGGAACAGGGCAAACCGCGCAACCCGTTTATCAACCCAGGAGCGCTGGTGGTATGCGATATGCTGCAAACCCGGCTTAGTGCTCCCAAGCAGCGGATGTTGGAAGTGGTGCGCCAACTGGCAGGTGTTGATGACCTATCCTATGACATCCGCGTGGCGCGCTCCGAATTTGAGCATTCCGACCGCAATGCCGCCATCGCCTATCTGATGAAGTCGTTCGGTAACTTCGACAATGACGTACTGACCGTGCTGCAAACCTATTTTCACTACTGCGCGTTACGGATGAGCTGCGTTGAGTTGGCACGCAGCTTTGTCTACCTGGCTAACCAGGGCCGGACGCTTGATGGCGAAGAAGTGATCAGCCCGTTGCAGGCCCGGCAGATTAACGCCTTGATGATGACCAGCGGTATGTATGACGGCGCAGGTGAATTCGCCTATCGGGTTGGCATGCCGGGCAAGTCTGGCGTGGGCGGCGGTATCATCGCCATCGTCCCTGATGAACTGTCGATTGTCGTCTGGTCGCCGGAGCTGGATGCATCCGGTAACTCATTGGCGGGAACTGCTGCACTAGAACTGTTGTCTCAACGCATTAGCCGTTCGATTTTTTAACTCCATCGCACATGCGGTTGGAAGGGAGTCAGGAGAAACTATGTTAAAGAGAACCGGATTGGCCTTGCTGTTGTTAACGGCTTCACAGGCGCATGCCGAGTATCAGTGCAGCGTCAGGCCACAGGACGACGTGATTATCAGCCCGCAGACCGTGCAGGTGGTAGGTGCCAGCGGTAACCTGCAAATTACCGCCGACGGCGATGTCACTCGTGATGGCAAAGCATTGAACCTGAACGATAACCAGCGCCAGAAGGCGTTCAGCTACCAGAGCGCATTGCGTAAAGATTTACCCTGGATCGATCAGGGTGCGCAGCAGCATCTGGAGAAGGCGCGGGTAGCGCTGGATAAAGTCATAGTTCAGCAGTTGGGCACAGACAGTAACGTACGCAACCGCCTGACCACGCTCAACGATCAGTTGAAGCAGCAGATGAACCGCATCATTGAACACCGCAGCGACGGCCTCACGTTCCACCACAAGGCGATCGCTCAGGTGGAGCAGGATGGCCGCAATATCGTGCAGCAGAGCATGGGCGGCGTATTGCAGGACAGCCTGAACGAAATGGGTGTCAAGCAGGTTGCCAACAGCAATGGCAACCCGTTGCAGGCGATCATGGGCAATCTGGGTGGGCTACAGCAGGCCATCAAGAACGAATGGAACAATCAGGAGCAGGACTTCCAGAACTTCGGTCGCGACGTGTGTAAGCGCGTAACGGCACTGGAAACCCAGCGTAAGGATCTGGTTAAGGCGTTGAACTAAGGTTTTACGTTAACAGGTTCCGTTGTTTTAAGAATTGCACTCTTAACTCGACGGAACCTTTTTTGTTGCCAGGGCAGTGTTGCTGAGTTTTTAGGGCTTGAACCGCATTGATGATCTCAATGGGCGCAGCTCACATGCTGCGCCCATACAGGTGAGCCTGCAATTCTACCTAAGTTATTCTTCCGGCAAGAACAGTTCCAACAGCGAATTAAGGAACAGTTTGCCATGCTCGGTGATCTGCCAATACTCTGGCGTCTCTAGCAGATAGCCTTTAGCCAGTGCTTCGTCCAATGGCGCGCGGATCACACTCTCATCCAGCCCGGTATATTGGGCGAACTCGGCGCGTGGCGCAGCTTCCAGCAGGCGGAAACGGTTCATAAAGAACTCGAATGGCCGATCGTGCGCCTCGACTTCATGCAGCTTGTCCCGATAGTCACCCCGCATAAAGCCGCGTGGATGCTTGGTTTTGGCAGTGCGCAGAATGCGGCCATCGGCAAAGGTCAGCTTGCCGTGTGCGCCACAACCAATCCCCAGATAGTCGCCAAAGCGCCAGTAGTTGAGGTTGTGCTGACACTGATAACCCGGTTTGGCGTAGGCCGAGGTTTCGTACTGCTGATAACCGGCGGCGCTTAACAGCTCATGCCCTTGTTCAAAGATATTCCACAGCGCGTCATCGTCCGGCAATACCGGCGGGCGTGAGCTGAACAGGGTATTTGGCTCGATGGTGAGTTGATACCACGACAGATGCGGCGGATTGAGGGCGATAGCCTGGCGTAGATCGTCCAGCGCTTCTTCCAGTGACTGATCCGGCAGGCCATGCATCAAATCCAGATTGAAACTGCGCAGGCCCAGGCCGGTTGCCAGATGCGCCGCGCGTTTGGCCTCATCCGGGCCATGAATGCGCCCCAGACGGGTTAGCTTCTCGGCGCTGAAGCTTTGTACGCCAATCGAGATGCGGTTCACCCCGGCGCGCTGGTAGCCACTGAAGCGATCGGCCTCCACGGTGCCTGGGTTGGCTTCCATGGTGATCTCGGCGTCATCCGCGACATGAATGCGCGCCCGCACGCCATCCAGCAGTGCCTGCATGGCTTCGGCACTCAACAGGCTCGGCGTACCGCCACCGATAAAGATGGTGCTGATTGCACGGCCGCTGGCGAGCGGCAAATCAGCATCCAGATCCGCCAGTAGATGATCGACATATTCCTGGTGCGGCACTTCGCCTTTCAAGGCATGCGAGTTGAAATCACAGTATGGGCACTTTTGTACGCACCAGGGAATATGGATGTACAGGCTGAGCGGTGGCAGTTGTACGCTGTTAGCTGGCATTACGCATCGCTTCCAACATCAACTTCAACGCCTTGCCACGGTGGGAAATGGCAATTTTCTCTTCCCGCGTCAGCTCTGCTGCGGTGCAGCCCAACTCTGGCACATAGAAGATCGGATCGTAACCGAAGCCGCCAACGCCGGCCGCTTCAAAAGTGATTTCACCGTTCCAGCAACCGTGGAATACCAGCGGAGTTGGATCTTCTGCATGACGCATATAGACCAGCACGCAATGGAATTGAGCACCGCGCTTGCCCGCAGGCACGTCTTTCAGCGTCACCAGCAGCTTGTCCAGATTCTGCTGGTCGCTGGCCTCTAAACCGGCGTAGCGGGCAGAATAAATACCCGGAGCGCCGCCCAAGGCATCGACTGCCAGGCCTGAGTCGTCGGCAATCGCTGGCAGACCGGTGATCTGCGAGGCATGGCGGGCCTTGAGAATGGCGTTTTCAATAAACGTCAGGCCGGTTTCTTCGGCGGAGTCTACGCCAAGCTCGGTTTGCGCTACCACGTCAAAGCCGAAATCGGCCAGCAGTTCGGCGAGTTCACGCACTTTGCCGGGGTTGCCGGTGGCAAGAACGATTTTTTGCATAATAGCTACCTTGAAATTATTCGATGAGCGCCGCGATGGCCTCAGGGATCTGTTGCGGGTTGAGGATGCGCAATTGCTTGTGCCGCCCCAGCTCGCCTTTCTCGATGAACACGTTGCTTTTCGCCACCTTGAACTGCTTGGCGATAAACTTGATGAGATGGGCATTGGCCTGGCCATCAACCGGCGGTGCGGTGATGGCGACTTTTATCTCGTCGCCATGCAGGCCAATAATCTGATCGCGGCTGGCTTTGGGCTGAATATATAGCCTGACTACCAGCCCGTCCAGCAGCGGGGTAACTGCACTCACAGCAGGAACCAGAGCTCGCCGAACAGATCCATCCCCAGGTAGTTGATCAGATACAGGATCAGGATCACCACCATCGCGGAGAAATCAATGCCGCCCATTGCCGGGATCACGCGGCGGATAGGGGCCATCAATGGCTCGGTAAGCTGGAACATTACATAATCAATCGGGCTGCGGCCCTGGCTGATCCAACTCATCAAGGCGCGAATGATCATCACCCAGAAGATCAGGTAGCCGACGGATTTGATCAGGGAGATCAGGCCAAACAGCAAGTTGTACAGGCTGAGTGACAGGGTACCGCTCTGGATCAGCAGCAGTAGCGGATATTTGATGGTCATCAGCAGGAACGCCAACAGCAATGAGGCGCTATCTACCGGCCCCATCGAAGGAACGATGCGGCGCAGAGGGCCGACGATCGGCTGGGTGATTTTCACCACAAACTGTGAAAACGGGTTATAAAAGTCAGTGCGCGTCAGTTGCATCCAGATGCGCAACAGCAGCACCATCACGTAAATATCAACGACGGTTTTGACCAGAAAAGTCAGCGTTAGCATGTAAGTTACCCTTCTCCTTAACTTCTGGGTTATCCCCTTGGTTTTCAGACCACCGTGGCGGCCTGAAACTCATCGGGCATAGTTAAAATGATTTTTCCATTTCCTGCGCACGGGAAACGGCGGCCTGCATGGCTTTGGCAACGGTCTCTGGCAACTGATGTTCGTTGAACACCCGTATTGCCTCGGCGGTGGTGCCCCCTTTGGAGGTCACCTGCTCACGCAGCGTAGCCAGTGAAATTTCCGGGTTGGCGGCGGCCAATGCCGCAGCACCGATAGCGGCCTGCTGCACCAGATCGCGAGCGGCCTGGCTGCTGAATCCCATACGTTCGGCTTCCTGCTGCATGGCATCCATAAACAGGAAGAAATAGGCTGGTGCGCTGCCTGCGGCGGCGATCACGCTATTGATGCCGTTTTCGTCATCGACCCAGCAGACTTTACCCACCGAGCTCATCAGATCGCTGGTGTAATCACGATCCTGTTGGCTAACCTGCTCGGGAGCATACAGCCCGCTCATTCCTTTACCGACCAGTGAAGGGGTATTGGGCATGATGCGCACGATATTCAAGCCTTCGCCGAGCATTTGATAGAAACGGCTCACCAGAATACCGGCGGCGATCGACAGCACCAGTTTACCGGAGAAATCGACCTGTTCCTGTAAAGGTAAGCAAACCTGCGCCATCATTTGCGGTTTCACCGCCAGGACCACGACGTCGGCCTGTTGTGCACAGGTGATGTTGTCTGCGCTGCTGTGGATGCCATATTCGGCGGCCAGGGCGTCACGGTTTTTTGCTGACGGCGCACAAACGCTGATGGCGGCTGCCGGATAGCCACCGGCGACCAGGCCAGCAATGATAGCGCGAGCCATATTACCGGCACCAATAAAGGTAATTTTGCGATGTTGCATCCAATCCTCGTTATACGGTGGTGTGCGAGTAGTCGCGGGCACCAAAAATGGCGGTGCCGATACGAACCATCGTGCTGCCAGCGGCGATCGCTGCCTGCATATCATCTGTCATGCCCATAGACAGCGTATCCACCTGCGGATAGCGCTGCTTGAGCTCCTGGAAAGCGTCGTTCATCTGGCCGAATGTCGCCAACTGGCGCTGATAGTCGTGTTCCGGGGCCGGGATGGCCATCAGCCCACGCAAGCACAGGTTAGGCAATGCGGCGACCGCCTCGGCCAGCGCTGGCAGCTCACTCAATACAATGCCAGATTTACTCTGCTCGTCACTGATATTTATCTGGATCAGCACGTTTAGTGGCGGCATTTCTGCGGGGCGCTGATCGCTCAGGCGCAGGGCAATACGCAAGCGGTCAACGGTGTGGCACCAGGCAAAGTGCTCTGCCACCAGCCTGCTTTTATTGGATTGCAGCGGGCCGATAAAGTGCCATTCCAATCCTGCCCCTTCCGGCAACTGGGCAAAATACTGGATCTTGTCTACCCCTTCCTGCACGTAATTCTCGCCAAACGCGTGCTGGCCTGCGGCGATGGCTTGTGCGATCGCCTCCGCAGGTTTGGTTTTGCTGACTGCAAGCAATGTCACTTCTTCTGGAATGCGTGCGCAGTCTTGAGCTGCCGCTGCAATACGGCTCCTGACATCCTGCAGATTCTGTTGGATAGTGCTCATGATTAACCCGGGAGATTGATATGGATATCGATGAATTTGTGGCTCTTAGTGTAAAGCATAATGCCTCCGATCTGCACCTTTGTACCGGCCATCTGCCAATGTTACGTATCGATGGCGAACTCCAGGCTGTGGAAAGTGGGGAAATCCTCACCCAACAGCAGATGTCGGCATGGTGCCAAACGCAGTTATCGCAAACGATGTGGCAGCAACTCCAGCAGGTGGGGCAGCTCGATCTGGCGCTAGCCCTGGCTGATGGCACCCGGCTGCGTGCCAATTTCTTTTTGCAGAACGCCGGGGTCTCTGTGGCGCTACGCAGGATAGCCAGCCAGTGCCCAACGTTGGCCGAACTGACTACCCCGGAAATTATTCCGGCGCTGCTGCAACGCGAAGATGGCTTGATACTTGTCACCGGTGCTACCGGCAGCGGCAAGTCGACCACCTTGGCGGCGATGATCGACTTTATTAATCGGCATCAGCGCCGCCATATCCTCACGCTGGAAGATCCGATCGAGTTTATCCATCGTAGCCAGCGTTCCCTAATCCAGCAGCGCGAGTTAGGGCGGGATACCCACAGTTTTGACGATGCGCTGCGGGCCGCACTGCGTGAAGATCCAGACGTGATCCTGCTGGGGGAGCTGCGTGATACCACCACCGTTGGGCTGGCGTTGACCGCGGCAGAAACTGGCCATCTAGTTCTAGCTACTTTGCATACCCGCAGCGCGCCACAGGCGGTGGAAAGGCTGGTGGATGTCTTCCCGGCGGAAGAGAAAACCTATGTTCGGGCTCAGTTGGCCAGTAGCCTGCAGGCGGTGATCGCGCAAAAGCTGCTGAGCAAACCTGGAGGAGGGCGTGTTGCCATTTACGAGATCCTCACGGCCACGGCGGCGGTGAGCAGCATGATCCGCGAAGGGAAAACCCATCAGTTGGTCAGCGTATTGCAAACCGGTGCGCAGTCAGGCATGCAAACTTTTGAACAGGGTTTGCAACAGCGTGTTGCGCAGGGAATATTATAATGCCACAATCGATTAGCTATTTCCCCCTTATACCTTATATTTAATTGCAATCAATAGCACAGAGGTTGCGTGCAAGAGCGAAGTATATTGGTAACTCAAGAGCGAATTGTGTTGCAGTATAAGCAACTCTCTATGGGTTTTTATTTTTAGGACTAGTATTAGGATAAGGATATTCTTATGGGTTCCTGGCTGATTGTTGACGATCACCCCGCAATTTGTTTCGCTGTGAAAGCAATTTTATCTTCATTAGGTAATAACTCGATCCAGACCGCAACTAACGGTCTGGATGCCATGGCGCGAATAAGGGAAAATACGCCGCAGCTGGTGATACTTGATATCATGCTGAACAAAATGGATGGGCTGCAGATCCTACAGCATATTCGCCAGGTGGACAGCGCTATTAAAGTGGTGGTCTATACTAGCCTGCCCACGGGGAGCTATGCAGAAAGAGCGTTGCGTGCCGGGGCTAGCGGGTTTTTCAACAAGGATCAGGATATCAGTCAATTGGCACCATTGTGCCAACTGGTGCTGCAAGGCTATGCCTGTTTTCCACAGATTACTCTGATGCCTTTGCTAAATTCACCGCAAAAAAGTGAGAATGATCTTACTCGCCTTTCCGATCGTGAATTGACCGTGTTGCGGTATTTGTCAGAGGGTCTTAGCAATAAGGAAATAGCCGATCGTCTGATTTTGAGCAATAAAACCATCAGCACTTATAAGACACGTCTGATGGAAAAACTAAAAGTTAGCAGTACAGAAGATTTGGTGGCTTTTTTTCATCATCAGAGCGAACGACCTGACGATGAATAAATTGCTCTTGATACTTTTGTTTTTTTGCTGTGGTGTTTCCGCTGGGGAAGTTCCCGCGTTTCGTGAAACTAATTTGCTTAGCCGTAGCCAGGTTCAATTATCCGAGCCCGAGCTGACCAGTGATGATTGGCAATGGTTGCGCCGTAAACGTGTGCTGGTTTTCGGCATTGCGGCCCCCAATTATTCTCCTTTTGATATCATCAGTGGCACCCGGGATTATGGTGGTATCAATGCTGATTACCTGGGGATCGTCGGCTATAACCTTAACGTACAGATAAAGGTGCGTTACTACGAAGATGCCTCAGCCTTACGGAGGAGTCTGGATAAGGGAGAAGTCGATCTGATCGGCAATGTCGCTGCAAAAAGCGTAGCCGATCCCGACATGCTGCTTTCTACACCTTATGTCTCTGCCTCACCGGCATTGGTGGTGCGCACCGATAGCCTGCTGCAACAGAATCCCCCCAAGCGCATTGCTATCGAACGCCTATACAGCGGTAATCAGAGCTTGATAGCACGCTTTCCGGCAGATTATCAGGTCTTTGACATACCGCGCCGTGCGCTGGAGGCGTTGTCGTTCAAGAAGCTGGACGCTTTTATTGGTGATGCCACGGTGGCTCGCTATTTAATCAATCAGGGCAACCTGAACAATCTGCGTTTGCAATTGCTGCCACAACAGGACATCAAAGGCTTCTCCTTTGGCATGGCCAAGGGGAATGTGCGTTTACAGCGAATATTGAACGCTGTTTTAGCGAGCATTCCGGAAAGCACCCATGCAGAGATCCAAAGCCGCTGGAATGGCGGGATCCCCATGTCACAAAGCGATGAACACCTGCTGCTGACCTCACTGGAAAGAAAGTGGGTGGAAGAACATCCCAGGGTGCGCTTGGCCGTTAATGGCGATTTTGCCCCTCTGGGCTTCTTCGACGTTCAGGGGGAGTTCCGTGGTCTGACAGCCGATGTGATGGAGGCTATCTCTAGCCGTATAGGGCTCAAGTTTGACATTATCCGCGCGCAATCACTGCAAGACTCCCTGGATGCGGTGAAAACCGGCAGGGCTGACATTGTCGCTGGCGTGACGCTAGATGCAATCTGGCCTAACGGGTTGCTGACCACTCGTTCTTATTTATTCAACTCTTGGGTATTGCTGGGGATCCAGGAGCAGATTAGCCATGATCCTCCGCAGTTGATTGCCCTGGTCGCAGGGCACCCTCTGCAGGTTATCTTGCGGGAACAGTACCCCGAGAGCCGGATCATTACCGTGCCTTCACCCCAAGCCGGTATTGAGGCGCTAAAAGCAGGAAAGGCTGAAGCACTCGTGTTGCCGATGATTAGCGCCGATTATTTCCTGGCTCGGGAGCCCACATCGGGGCTTAGTATTCTGAGTGCTCTGGATATTGAACCGGCGCGTTTTGTGATTGGTGTCTCTGGTAATGAATATCCCCTGGCAACCATCCTCGACAAGGCATTGCTGAATATCCCCCCAGAGGATATCCATGCGATGACCAGCAATTGGTATAACAACACCTATCTGCTTGAAGGTACCCCGGGTGATGGAGAATTGCTTGCCCACTGTTATTCCACAGCGTGGTTACTGATCGTTCTGTTGCTGGCAATGCTGGTGATAGTCTTGGTTATCAGCCGGTTGCGCAGTAAGCGCCGCCTGGTGCAGCGTTGCCAGGCGATCATCGATAGCGTGCCCTTGCCGATTTACATCACCAATCTGAAAGACCAGATAGTGATGGCGAACACGCCGTTTTTTAATGCCATCAATGCTCCCGCAGAGAAAGTCGTCGGTAGCTCACTGGAAAATTACCCACTGCAACTGCCTGTTACGCTGGATATTGGCCGGGGTGGTGAGCAGGAACAGGTTTTATCAGTTATGCAGTTGGGGGGCCAGTCGCGTACTTTGCAGCAGTGGGGCCAATTGTTAATTACTGAGGATCAGCGTGCTGAAGGAAAAATCGGCGGGTGGTTTGACGTGACCGAACGCGATCGCCTGATTGCGCAGTTACAGCAGGCGAAAGAGCGCGCAGACAGTGCCAACCGGGCTAAAACCACCTTCCTGGCCACCATGAGCCATGAGATCCGTACCCCGCTCAATGCCATTATCGGCATGTTGGAACTGTTGCTGAACCGCCCGCAACGGGAGGAAGCTTTAGATCGAGAACTGCTGAGTGTTGCACATGAGTCCGCCCATTCTCTGCTGGCCTTGATTGGTGACATTCTTGATATCTCACGCATTGAGGCGGACCGTCTGATCCTGCATCCACAGCGTGCCGATATCCGTCGCCTGATTGAAGCCGTGGCGATGTTATTTGACGGTGTGGCACGCCAAAAAGGGTTAGCGTTCAGGTTGGATATTGACGCGGAGATCACTGGTGATGTGTTAGTAGATCCTATGCGTTTCAAGCAGGTGCTATCCAATCTGGTGAGTAACGCCATCAAGTTTACCGAGCAAGGGCAGGTCACACTCAGCGTCGTGGTCGATCAGATTAGCGAGGAACGAGCGGATCTGCGGCTACGTGTCTCTGATACTGGCAAGGGAATTGATGCTGTTACTCAAGCGCGTCTTTTCCAACCCTTTACTCAGGGCAATGGGGAGGCTGGCGGGACGGGGCTAGGGCTGTATATTTGCCGCAAGCTGGTAGAGATGATGGGAGGGACCATCGCATTGAACAGTGAGGTGGGTATTGGCAGCGAGGTCACCGTGCTGCTTTCGGTGCCGAGATTGCTGAAATTCCCCCCTCAAACACCTCTGGAGGAACCCGCCCCGGTGGCATCATCCCAGCTGCGGGTACTGATCGTTGAAGATCATCCGGCGGGCAGAATGTTGTTGACCCAACAGTTGCAGTTTCTTGGCCATCAGCCCAGTGCGGTGGGGGATGGGGAGCAGGCGCTGCAGCTGTTGGAGCAGGACAGCTTCAACCTGATTATCACCGACTGCCAGATGCCTGAACGCGATGGTTACAGCCTGAGCCGCCAAATCAGGCACCTCGAGCGTGAACAGCAGTCCGTTCCTACGGTGATCTGGGGGCTGACGGCCAATGCGCAAGAAAGTGCACGGGAGGCCTGTCTGCAGGCGGGAATGGATGACTGCCTGTTCAAGCCGGTTAACCTGAGCATATTAAAAGCGAAATTGTCTACGTTGCCACTGGCTGATGTGGGGAACAGTGAAGAGGAGCCTGCGTTTGTCGTGGAAGATTTACCAGCGGAATTGCGCCAGCCAAAGGTATTGCAAGAGTTCATCCAAACCCTGCTGGATTGCTTGCATGAAGACTGTACGCAACTTGCCATGGACATGAAGCAACAACCGATGGACCTGATAAGCATACGGGCGTTGGCCCATAAATTGGCTGGTGCGGCGCGGTTGGTGAATGCTGAAAAACTGAATCAAGCTTGTCAGTCATTGCATGACAACCCCGCTCAGGCCACCGCAACGGCGGTGCTGGGGGAAGCGCAACGGCTGCTCAGTAGCTTAAAGAAGGTACAACGGACTACAGGAGAATAGTCCCTTCCTACAGAGTGATTAAGCCTTCTGCAGATATTAAGGTAAGGGCGATCATTTTATTCTTTGTTGCACAGGAAGGGGGGCTTTTGGGCTCCTCATGTGTAATAACGTTTAAGGATAAAATGATGAAAAACACCACTAAATTAGCGATTCTGCCACTGGTTCTGGTTCTGGGCGCCAGCTTCTCTACCATGGCTAATGCGGCTTACGACTGTAACGCCAAGCGTGCTGCGATCGAATATCAGATCCAGCAGGCAGAGAAGTACGGTAACTACAACCGCGTAGCGGGTCTGAAGCGTGCTCTGAGCGAAGTTAATGCCCATTGCACCAACGGTAGCGTGCTGCAGGATGCGCAGAAGAAAGTTACCAAGCTGGAACAGAAACTGGCCGACAAGCAGCAAGACGTCCAGGAAATCAAAGCCGACCTGCGCGAAGCTCAGGCTAAAGGTGACGCCAAGAAAGTGGCCAAGTACCAGAAAAAACTGCAAGAAAAGCAGGCTGACGTAAAAGAAATCAAGCAAGAGCTGAAGCAGGCTCGTGCTGAACTGGCCGCTGCACAGAAATAAGCAGTCATGATTTGGTAATTAAGGGGCGCAGATGCGCCTCTTTTTGTGTCGGATAAATATTGTGGTTTGCACTCAGGGAACGAATGAAACCCACTTTTCATATTGCCATTATGTCGTTAGGCCTGTTGGTTAACGGTGCCAGGGCTGAAATAAATAACGTCTATCTCATTATTAACGATAACTTTAAGGGCGAGGTGGCCGTTAACCTGGGGCTGGATGAGCAGCCGTGTATTAATGCCCCCTTGCTACGTGAGTGGGGGATACGTGATGCCGCGATAGTGATGGAAACGACCCCTGAGGGCTGTATTCTGCCCGACGCATTGAGTGCCCGAAAAATTGGGGTGTTCTATGAGCCGATAGCACAATTGCTGACGGTAGATATCCCGGCAGGCATGCTGGGTGACAGCAAGCTGGCAGGCCGCTGGAATGACGGTATTAATGCGGCATTTGTTAACTATCAGTTCAATTACGGCCATTATGCGGGCGAAAACTATCGCGATACGCAGCGGCACGAAAGCCTGTATGCCGATATTACCACCGGGGTAAACGTGGGCCCTTGGCGGCTGCGTTATCAGCCCGTCTATCAGAAAGAGATCTGGGGCAACCCGACCTGGCACACCGAAAGGGCGCTAGCCTATCGGGATCTCAAAGCCTGGCGCGCCACGCTGACCTTGGGCGACAGCGTGACGCCATCAGTTTTATTCGATAACGTCCGATTCCGTGGCATCAGCCTGGTATCGGATAGCCGAATGCTACCGGATGGCCTGCGGCAGTTTTCCCCCTGGATACGTGGCTTCGCACGGAGTAATGCGGAAGTGAGGGTGCGCCAGAACGGTGAAGTTATCTATCAGACATTTGTTTCCCCGGGAGCATTCGTGTTGAAAGATGTCTATCCGCCCGCGCTTGAGGGGGATCTTACCGTCACGATACGCGAAAGCGACAGTACCGAAACCGAACGAAAGATCCCCTACTCCTCCATGCCCAACCTGGTTTACGCCGGCCAGTGGCGCTATGACGCCTCGGTGGGTAAATACCAACCCTATTACGGTATGGAAGAGGAGCAGCCAGGCTTTGCTCAGGCCTCGCTCAGTTATGGGCTCCCGGGGAAGGTTACGCTGTATGGTGGTTTCCAGGGGGCAGATATTTATCGCAGCGTGGCGGTCGGGATTGGCAAGAGTCTTAACCACTGGGGAGCGATTTCGGCGGATTACACGTTTTCATCTGCCCGTCAGCCAAGACGTTCAGCGCCGGACACCGGCGGCATGGCGCGTATGCGTTACGCCAAGGCTTTCCCGGCCTGGGAGTCTTCCCTCAGCCTGATGGCGCAATATTATCCGCGGCAGCGCTATCGTACGTTTGGCACGGCGATAGAGCAGCAGAGCACCTATTGGTGGGACTGGGAAGACGGCATTTTTGTCGGTGACTTTGACGAGGAAAAAAAGTATCGCCTGGAAGCGCGCTATAACCAGTATCTGTCCGATTCAGACAGCCTTTACCTGACGTTGGCTCGAGAGGCCACGCGGGGTAATCAAAGAGGTGAAACCAGCGTCGAGATGGGCTTCAGCGCCAGCCTGGGTAAGGTAGACGTTGCGCTGTATGCGGAATATAACCGCCCTTCGTATGGCAAAGAGCAGGCACAGTTGGGGCTCTCTGTCTCGCTGCCGTTGAACGCGATCGGCGCACCACGTATGAAGCTGAATTATGATCATACGTTGGCTAACGATCGGACCGACAGCCGGCGGATAGGCGTCAGTGGTACGCTGCTTGACGACTATAGCCTGAGCTACAACGCCAGCACTAGCCAAAGTCAACGCAATGGCAGTAGCCAGGATCTGAGCGCCAATTATCAATATAACGCAGGTGACCTGCGGGTAGGTCATTCGCAAGGGGCAGGCTATCGCCAGCAGAATCTGGAGCTTGCTGGCAGCCTGATGGCGCATCAGGAAGGACTCACGCTTGGGCAGACGTTAGGCGAAACCGTGGCCATCGTCAGTGTGCCTGGGACGCCGGGGATTGGCATCGATAATCAGTATGGCGTCACCACCGACTGGCGTGGCTATGCGCTGATAGGCAATCTGACGCCGTACCGTATCAACAGTCTGACGCTGGACAGCCTTGAACTACCGGATACGCTTGAATTGCCTGAATCTGATCAGGAAGTGGTGCCTACCGCTGGTGCGATCATGTTCAGCCGCTTTGCTCCAGCACGGAAAATCAGCCCGGATGCTGCTCAAACCAGCTCTCCAGAATAACCACGGCGGAGGCAGAATCGACGCTGCCTTTATCCAATGCGCGGAATCCCCCATGGTCAAACAGATTGGCCCGTGCCTCCACGGTGCTCAGGCGCTCATCATGCAGGGCAATCTGTACACCAAAGCGGCCATGCAGCCGGTTGGCAAATTTACGCGCTCGTTCGGTCAGCGGCTGTTCGGTGCCATCCATATTCAACGGTAAGCCAACCACCACCAGGTCTGGCTGCCACTCTTTCAGCAGGCGCTCGATCTTCTGCCAGTCAGGTACGCCGTCCTGGGCTTTAAAGGCCGCCAGCGCTCGAGCGGTGCCAGTAATTTCCTGGCCGATCGCTGCGCCGATGCTTTTGGTCCCGAAGTCGAAGGCGATAATGGTGCGGTTAGTCATCAGGCGTGTCCTGCGTGGCTGGCAATGCTGCGAATATCGATGCCAAGGCGGTTGGCGGCTTCGCGCCAGCGGTTGGCGATCGGCGTGTGGAACAGAATGTCGGTATCGGCCTCGGCGGTCAGCCAGGCATTTTCCAGCAGTTCCTGTTCCAACTGGCCCTTTTCCCAGCCCGCATAGCCAAGCGCCACCAGCACATCGGTGGGCTGATCTGGCGTGCCAAGCGTTTCCAGCACGTCTTTCGAGGTGGTGATCATGGTGGCCGGTGAGATCTGAATGCTGGAGCCAAAGCCTTTGCGTGGGGTATGCAGAATAAAGCCGCGATCGTCAGCCAGCGGGCCGCCAGCGAACACTGGTTTGTCCAGGCTGATCGCCAGATCGCGTGGTGAAGGCTTGATATCGAGTTTATCCAGCACCGTCTCCACGGTGAAATGTTCCACGGGCTTGTTGATCACTAATCCCATGGCTCCGTCGTCATTATGTTCGCAAACGTATATCACCGAACGTTTGAAGCGCGGATCTTGCATTGCGGGCATGGCAATCAGGAAATGGTGCTGTAAATTCATGGCGTTAATTCAATTCGGAAGTAAAATGCATGCCCTCTCCCAATGAGAGAGGGCGCGTCGTCGGCCTACTTCGCGGCCAGACGTTTTTCAATGGCGTCCATCAGCATGCCGGTGACGGAAACCGGGAATGCGGCTTCGATCTCACGGGCGCAGGTTGGGCTGGTGACGTTGATCTCGGTGAGGCGATCGCCAATCACGTCCAGGCCAACAAAGATCAGCCCTTTCTCTTTTAGTGTTGGAGCAACCGCGCGGGCAATTTTCCAGTCGCTTTCGCTCAGCGGGCGCGCTTCACCACGGCCACCTGCGGCCAGGTTACCACGGGTTTCGCCTTGGGCAGGGATACGCGCCAAGCAGTAAGGCACCGGTTCGCCATCCACCACCAGGATGCGTTTGTCCCCATCCTTGATGGCTGGCAGGAAGTTTTGCGCCATGCAGAAGCGGCTGCCGTGTTCGGTCAGGGTTTCGATAATCACCGACAGGTTGGGGTCGTCCTGCTTCACGCGGAAGATCGAGGCCCCGCCCATGCCATCCAGCGGCTTGAGGATGATATCGCCATGCTGCTGGTGGAATTTGCGGATATGGGCAGCGCTGCGGCTGACCAAGGTGTCTGGCGTCAGCTCCGGGAACCAGGCGGTGAACAGCTTTTCGTTACAGTCACGCAGGCTCTGTGGCTTGTTGACCACCAGCGTGCCTTTCACTTCGGCACGTTCCAGGATGTAGGTCGCATAGATGTATTCAGTGTCGAACGGCGGATCTTTACGCATCAGGATCACGTCCAGATCCTGCAACGCCAGATCCTGCTCGCTGCCAAAGCTGAACCAGCTCTCTTTGTCTTCTTTCACGTTCAGCAGGCGCGTGCGGGCACGGCCATCACCGGCATGCAGATAGAGATCGTTCATCTCCATATAATGCAGTTCCCAGCCGCGGCGCTGCGCTTCGAGCAGCATGGCAAAGCTGGTGTCTTTTTTGATATTGATGGATGCGATAGGGTCCATCACGATGCCGAGCTTGATCATCTCTTCTCCTTACGAACCTGTGAGACAGGCCCTTAGCCCAGGTCGCCGAAACGGACCTGCAAAGCGGTAATTGCGGTGAGCGCGGTAGTTTCTGTACGCAAAACGCGTGGCCCCAGCAGGATATCAGTAAATCCATAGTCTGTGGTCATGGCAATTTCTTCGGCGGATAATCCGCCCTCCGGGCCAATGAGCAGACGTACGCTCACTACCGGCAACGGCAGGGTATTGATACTTTGGCTGGCGCGTGGATGCAGGTTCAGCTTGAGGCTATCGTCCTGCTCGGCGCACCAGTGTTCCAGAGACATCGCTGGGCGGATTTCCGGAATGCGGTTGCGGCCGCATTGTTCGCAGGCCGCGATGGCGATTTTTTGCCACTGCTGGAGTTTTTTCTCCAGGCGCTCACCGTCGAGTTTAACGCCGCAGCGCTCGGAAAATAGAGGAGTGATCACGTTCACCCCCAACTCAATGGATTTCTGGATGGTGAATTCCATCTTTTCGCCACGGGAGATCACCTGGCCAAGATGTAAGTTGAGCGGTGATTCGCGATCTTCCCGTTGCCCGGCGTTGATCTGAACCAGCACGTTCTTTTTATCCACCCGGGTGATTTCTGCCTCAAACACCTGGTTGCTGCCATCGAACAGTTGCAGTGCCTGCCCGGCGCTCATCCGCAGCACGCGGCCGACATGATTGGCGGCATCCTCGCTCAATGCAATTTCTGCACTGGCGCTCAAGGGCTCTGGATGGTAAATGCGGGGTTTACGCATAATGATTGTCAGATCCTGGCTCAATGATACGGCGCTGCCGGAGGGCAGCGCGAAAGCACTATAGTAGGTCAGCCTTTTTGCTGCTGACAAGCCTGTTGAATATAAGGGTTGTGATTCCCTTGTACCATGGCGATGCGTGCTTCACGTCGACATTCCCAGGCGCTGACCGGATACAGGCGGTTCCAGGCTTCAAACAGCTGGGTTTGCTGGCGTGAAAGCGGCAACTGGTAGCGATCGCGCATGTAGAAGTAGGTGCGGGCAATGGCACCTCGCGCACGGGCAGGTGGCTCGGCCTGCTTGTTCTTGAAGTCTACCTTCATTTGACACTGTCCGTATTGCCCTTCGCCACCCCGCCACTGGCTGTACATAAAGTTATTGCGGTCACCATTCACTTCACCGATGGCGGGTTGCAGGTTGTGCAAGTCGATCTCTATCTGGCGATAAACCGGATCCTTGTTGCAGTTTTTACGCCCACCCTGTTGCCAGCACTGCAACTGATGGCCGAACTGCCAGGCCGGAACCACATGTTCCCACTCGATACGCTCGGCGCGTTGGGCATTTTTACGCACCTGATAGCCGCAGCTATCAAGATCGGGAACACCTTTCTTACCTTGCCAGTCGATCTTGCAGCCACAATAAAAGCTGCCTGGGGCATCCTGGTTGATTTTGGCGGCGGCAGCCTTGGCTTGGGTAAAGTTATTAATCCCCTTGGCTAGCGTGCCGCTAGAGGCCGTTAATACGACTAAAAATAAAATTTTGCGATGCATATTCCAAAACAGCTCAAAATTGGAAAGGCAGGCAGGGTAGCGGAAGTCACCGACAGGTGCAAATAGAGATAATGGATTGTTTTAACTTATAAATATAATTAATAACCGCATTGATTAACCGGAAAATGTCAGCTTTTCACCACACTGGCGGCAGCGGTATTCGCTCTCACCGCGCATCACCCTATTATGGCGGCGCAGGGTCAGCTGATGCTGCTGGCAATCGCAGCGGTAGGGAAAGGTTTTGCTCTGTACCGAGCGGGTCTCAAACTGGTGGGTACGGCTGGCAGGAACCTGCAATACGTTTTCCATCATCCAGCGCCATTCCCGGCCATGCGGCGGCACGCGGCCAAACTGGCGGAAGACCAGCAGATGAGCCAACTCATGGGGGACCACTTCGTCGATGAACGGCTGTTGGTTTTCCATCAGCAGCACCGGGTTGAGGCGGATTTCCCAGGCTTGCAGCCAGGCGGTGCCCGCGCTGGTGCCGCGTTGCTGATAAAGGATCTTGGGCTCTGGGAACTCGACGGCAAAATGCTGCCGCGCCAGCTGCAATTTGTCTCGCAGGCAGCGCATTACCGCCTGTTGCAGCGCAATGGGGATTCTTACTCTGTTCATAGTGGCGCTAGCTTAAGCAATGGCGTGTCGGCTGGCAACGGGGGCAGTAGGGAAAAGTATATGGTCTACCGTTATGCAAAGCTTGTATGTACGATGTTTGTGTCTAAAATAGCGGCGATTTCACACTTACCCTAACGGCGATACTCATGCTTTTATCTAACCAGATTGAATTACTCAGTCCCGCCCGCGATGCAGGTATTGCCCGTGAGGCTATTTTGCACGGGGCTGATGCGGTCTATATCGGTGGCCCAGGCTTCGGCGCCCGTCACAATGCTGGCAACAGCTTGAGCGATATCGCCGGGCTGGTTGAATTTGCCCGCCGTTACCGGGCCAAAGTGTTCATCGCCCTCAACACCATTTTGCATGACGACGAGCTGGAGCCGGCACGCCGCCTGATCCATCAACTGTATGACGCCGGAGTTGATGCGCTTATCGTGCAAGATATGGGGATCCTGGAACTGGATATTCCGCCAATTGAGCTGCATGCCAGCACCCAGACCGACATTCGTAGCGTAGAGAAGGCTCGTTTCCTCTCCGATGCCGGTTTCTCCCAGTTGGTATTGGCGCGTGAGCTGAATCTCAGTCAGATAAAAGCTATCAGTGACAACGTCGACGCTGCCGTCGAATTTTTCATCCATGGTGCGTTGTGCGTGGCCTTCTCCGGCCAGTGTTACATTTCCCATGCTCAGACCGGACGCAGTGCCAACCGTGGCGATTGTTCGCAGGCGTGCCGGCTTCCCTACACCCTGAAAGATGATCAGGGGCGAGTAGTAGCGTATGAAAAGCATCTGCTGTCGATGAAAGATAACGATCAAAGCCGCAACCTGACGGCGCTGATCGACGCCGGTGTTCGCTCATTCAAGATTGAAGGGCGTTATAAGGACATGAGCTATGTGAAAAACATCACCGCGTACTATCGTCAGCATCTGGATGCCATTCTCAACGAGCGTTCCGATCTGACGCCGGCATCGTCAGGCCGCACGGAACACTTCTTTATTCCGTCGCCGGATAAAACCTTCCACCGTGGCAGTACCGATTACTTCGTTAACCAACGCCAGATGGATATTGGTGCCTTTGACTCACCCAAGTTCATTGGCCTGCCTATAGGAGAAGTGCTAAAGGTGGGTAAAGATCATCTGGACGTGGAAGTAAAAGAATCGCTGACCAATGGCGATGGACTTAACGTGCTGATCAAGCGCGATATCGTCGGCTTCCGTGCCAATAAGACAGAGAAAATTGCCGAAGGGCGCTACCGGGTTTGGCCTAACGAAATGCCGGCAGAACTGCATAAGCTGCGTCCACAGCATCCGCTTAATCGCAACCTCGATCACAACTGGCAACAGGCGTTGCTAAAAACCTCGGCGGAACGCCGCATCGCCGTCGATATTCTGCTGACACAAAGCAGCGACGGAGTGACGCTGACCCTGATCAGCGAAGAGGGCATCAGCGTCAGCCATACGCTGCAGGGCGAATTCGGCGCCGCCAACCAGCCGGAAAAAGCGCTTGTCACACTGCGTGACGGATTGAGCAAACTGGGGCAAACCCTTTATTACCCGCGTGACGTTCATCTTGATCTGCCGGTGGTTTGCTTCATACCCAACAGCCAGGTCAACCAACTGCGCCGCGATGCGGTGGACGCACTGGACGCAGCACGCCTGGCGCAAAACGAACGCGGTGGCCGCAAACCGGTTTCCGTGCCGCCGCCGGTTTATCCGGAAATGCACCTGACGTTTCTTGCCAATGTTTATAACCACAAGGCGCGTGAGTTTTACCAGCGTTATGGTGTCACGTTGATTGATGCCGCCTACGAGGCACACCAAGAAAAAGGGGATGTGCCGGTGATGATCACTAAGCACTGCCTGCGCTTCGCCTTCAACCTCTGCCCTAAACAGGCCAAGGGTGTACAGGGTGTGAAGGGGCGGGCATCGCCGATGCAGTTGGTGCATCAGGGTGAGGCGTTGACGTTGAAGTTTGACTGCAAGCCGTGTGAGATGCATGTGATTGGGAAGATCAAAAATCATATTTTGCGGATGCCGGTGCCGGGGAGTGTGGCAGGGGGGATCTCGGTAGAGGAGCTAATGGCGACGTTACCAGGGAAGAAAAAATAGCCTAGGTGATGAATGAAAACGGCTTGGTGTGGAAACGGGGCCGTAAGGAAATCGTTGCAACGCTATTTTCCTACAATGATAAGCCGATCGACTCACATTGATTGTAATCATTGTGTTAACTGCGGGATAATAATCCGTGCATGATGAGTCTGTACCCGCAGTTCTCACCGGATGAGGTCAGAAAAACAACGCCAGCGTTAAGTCCCTACGTTAATAGAGGTTATTTTGCGATTTGGCGCAATAACTGACTACCTAAAAATACGTAAGGTGTGGGGAGTTTTTTTGACGCAGCGCGCCCCGAGCACGCTGGGTAAGTGTGAATTTAACGCAGCTGATGTTGCAAGTGAGAGATCAATGTCGAATAAACCGTTCCATTATCAAGATCCGTTCCCGCTGAAGAAAGACGATACCGAATACTATCTGCTAAGCCGTGACCACGTTTCCGTCGGCGAATTTGCCGGCCAGGAAGTCCTCAAAGTTGACCCGCAAGCCCTGACTCTGCTCGCCCAGCACGCCTTCCACGACGCCTCGTTCATGTTGCGCCCTGCGCATCAGCAGCAGGTGGCGGATATCCTCAATGACCCCGATGCCAGTGAGAACGACAAGTACGTTGCGCTGCAATTTTTGCGTAACTCAGAAATCGCCGCCAAGGGTATTTTGCCAACCTGCCAGGATACCGGCACGGCGATCATCATGGGTAAAAAAGGCCAGCGCGTCTGGACCGGAGGCGGGGACGAAGAAGCCTTGTCGCGTGGGGTATACAACACCTTTATCGAAGACAACCTGCGCTATTCGCAAAACGCCGCGCTGGATATGTATCGGGAGGTCAATACCGGCAGCAACTTACCTGCGCAGATCGATCTCTACAGCGTGGATGGTGACGAGTATAAATTCCTGTGCATCGCCAAGGGCGGTGGTTCGGCTAACAAAACCTATCTGTATCAGGAAACCAAAGCGCTGCTGTCCCCAGGTAAGTTGAAAGACTATCTGGTCGACAAGATGCGTACTCTGGGCACCGCGGCCTGTCCACCATACCACGTGGCCTTTGTGATTGGCGGCACTTCGGCGGAAGCTACGCTGAAGACCGTGAAGCTGGCTTCAACCAAATATTATGATGCGCTGCCAACCGAAGGCAACGAACACGGCCAGGCGTTCCGCGATGTGGCGCTGGAAGAGGAACTGCTGAAAGAAGCCCAGAATTTGGGGCTGGGTGCACAGTTTGGCGGCAAATACTTTGCCCACGATGTGCGCGTAGTGCGTTTGCCACGCCATGGCGCTTCTTGCCCGGTGGGGATGGGGGTTTCCTGCTCCGCCGACCGTAATATCAAAGGTAAGATCAACCGTGAGGGGATCTGGCTGGAGAAACTGGAACATAACCCAGGTAAATTTATCCCACAGGAACTGCGCCGCGCGGGTGAAGGGGAAGCGATCAAGGTGGACCTGAACCGCCCGATGGCCGAAATCCTCAAGCAGCTGTCACAGTATCCGGTCTCTACCCGCCTTTCCCTGAGCGGCACCATCATCGTTGGGCGTGATATTGCCCATGCCAAGCTGAAAGAGCGCCTGGATCGTGGAGAAGGTTTGCCGCAGTACGTGAAAGATCACCCGATCTATTACGCGGGCCCGGCCAAAACGCCAGAAGGTTATGCTTCGGGTTCTCTGGGGCCAACCACGGCAGGGCGCATGGACTCCTATGTCGATCTGCTGCAGTCACACGGCGGCAGCATGATCATGCTGGCCAAAGGTAACCGCAGCCAGCAGGTGACGGATGCCTGCCATAAGCACGGCGGATTCTATCTTGGCAGCATTGGTGGCCCGGCTGCGGTGCTGGCACAGCAGAGTATCAAGAGCCTGGAGTGCGTGGAATATCCTGAACTGGGTATGGAAGCGATCTGGAAAATCGAAGTGGAAGATTTCCCGGCCTTTATTCTGGTGGATGACAAAGGGAATGATTTCTTCCAGAAGATCCAGGAATCTCAATGTACGCGCTGTGTGAAGTAATCTGATTGATAGCCGCCCCTGGTGGGCGGCTTTTCTGTGAGTAACAAGCTGCGATGTTTGTTATGAATTCGTCAGCCTTTGTAAAATAGTGTCGTCGCTTTGGACGCTCTAAATAAATCTGTATACCATTGCCGTGGACAATTTTGGCTAGGAAAAGTAATGGTGACGCAGGAAACGCATATCAAAGAGTTACTGGTCTGGATAGAAAACAACCTACGCAACCCACTATCACTGGATATTGTTTGCGAAAAATCCGGCTACTCGAAATGGTATCTGCAGCGCATGTTTCGCAAACAGACCAACCTGCCACTTGCTGCTTATATCCGCGCCCGTCGCCTCTATCTGGCGGCCTTCTCATTACGCTTTACGCAGAAAAGCATTCTGGATATTTCGTTGGAGTATCAGTTCGATTCCCAACAGACATTCTCACGCTGTTTCAAAAAACATTTCTCTGTCACACCTAGCGCCTACCGTAAGGCCCAAAATTGTGACTTCAGCCATCTGGTGCAATCGCTGTCGCTAAATCAACCTAGCGATATCTCTATTGACTATGTTGAGGTTAAACCAGACAGCTACTCGCTAGTCGGTCAGTATTATTCTTATCACATCGAGATTGAACAGTTGGGCGAATCCCACGCGGCAATTCGTGATGGAATAAAGGATCGTTTTTGTGATGAGTTTAAATTAAATCCAGACAAACTTTATGCGCTAACCAATTTTACGCCCGATGGTGAGCGGGTGAAGGTCGACTATTTTGTGGCGGTTGATAAAGCTATCGCCCAGGGTAAATCGTTGCTGGAACTACCGGAAATCAGCGGCGGTTATTGCCGCTTCCACTATGCTGGCAAACCGGTGGCCCTTCACGAGCATATCGCCAGCGTTTATACCAAACTTCTGCCGCAGTTTAATCTGGTACGCCGGGAAGGGTACGATATCGCGCAGCATAGCTACTCGCTCGATAGCGATGAAGAGCTGTACCTGGAATATGAGTATCTAATCCCGATTGTGCCAGACAAAGCCTTCGCAGAGAAAACCAGCCCAAGCTCCTGATTGCCGTTGCGGATGTAAATACCGCCCGAAACGGGCGGTAATCAAAGGCCTCGATCAGTGTGAACCAATCTCCCGTAGCGGTTTCCCAGTCATCAAATTTCGCTCGATATGTTCCAGAGAGATATTTTTGGTTTCAGGTATCAGGGCAATAGTAATGAAGATAAATATCAGGTTCAGTCCGGCATAGATCCAGAAGGTATTTGCGCTGCCCAGGTTGTTGAGCATCGTCAGGAAGGTGGCCCCCACGATCATGTTGGCGATCCAGTTTACCGTCGTTGAGCAGGTGATACCGAAATCACGGCCTTTAAGCGGTTGGATCTCTGAACACAATACCCAAATCAGCGGGCCGGCACTCATGGCAAAACCGACAATAAACATCAGCAACATCAGTATCGCGAAGTATTGAGCCGCAGGCGTATCCATGCCGATATTCATCATGGTACCCAATGTCCCCATGCCGATGGCCATCACCAGGAAGCCCAGCTTCAGCGTAGGTTTACGGCCCCAACGGTCCACCAGGCCGATGGCTATAAAGGTTGCCAGCACGTTGACTAAACCGACGATCACCGTTCCCCACATTTGTTGCGCAGTACTGGCAAAACCGGCCAGATCGAAAATTTTCGGCGCGTAATACATAATGACATTCATGCCGGTAAACTGCTGCATGACCTGAAGTAATACGCCAAGATAGACTGCGCGGCGGAAATTCTTGTTGTCTTTGAATAGTGCCCAGCCGCTTTGCTTTATTTTCAGGCTTTCACGGATCTCATCGAGTTCGGCCTTCGCCTGATCAGTAGTATCTCGCAGCATTTCCAGCACTTTCCTGGCTTCTGCATCACGGCCACGTGATGCTAACCAGCGGGGGCTGCGGGGCAGGAAGAACACGCCAACGAACAGCAACAAAGCCGGAAGGGTGATAATACCCAGCATCCAGCGCCATGAACCGCTGTAGCTGAAAGCCGTATCGGACAGATAAGCCCCCAGGATCCCTATCGTAATCATTAACTGGTACATGGAAATCATGCTACCGCGAATGCGCTCAGGCGCGATTTCAGAAAGGTACAGCGGAGCAGTGAAGGATGCGATGCCCACTGCCAGGCCGAGCAGAACGCGGGAAACCAGCAGCACCTCGTTGTTAGGGGCGAAAGCAGAGCAAAGCGAGCCAATGACAAACAGCACGGCGCCAATCATCAGGCTGTATTTGCGCCCCAGCCGGTAAGAGAGCCAGCCACTGCCGACAGCGCCAACCGCTGCGCCGAACATCATTGAGCTCACCACCCATTCTTGTTGCTGGGAAGTGATTTGGAACTCATGAGCAATAAAAGGTAATGCTCCGGCGATCACGCCGATATCCAGTCCAAACAATAAGCCTGCCAGTGCTGCCAGAAAACAGACAAAGAAGGTCATTTGGGCATTCGATCTGCCTTTACTTGTTGATGATGTACTCATAACGGCCTCGGTTAACCAAAGAGATGATTCGTTAGTAGGCTATGTTATTGGTCTGGGTGATGATTTAACGTGCTATCGATCACACTTGGTGTAATCGATTACACTTGAATTCGTTTATTTGTTCACATTTAACATCATGAATATGACATGTTAAACCATGGTTTAAGGTTGTCTGTTGGGCTTTTTATGTCTATTTGTGTAATCGCTTTCATTTTTGGGTGGCTAATGATTTGTCATAGCCGGAGGGATCGCGCCAGGTACTCAAATGGGTTGGCGGAGCTGGTTCTTCTGCTGCACGATATCGGCCATCACAGCCAGTGCGATCTCCGCCGGGGTTTTACTGCCGAGCGGCAGGCCGATCGGCGCATGGATGCGGCCGAGTTCCTGCGGGCTGAATTCGGCGATCTGTTGCAGTCGCTGGCGGCGGCGATCGCTGTTCCGTTGGGAACCCATCGCGCCGATGTAAAACGCCGGGGTGTAGATCGCCTCCATCAGGGTTAAATCATCCATACGCGGATCGTGGGTCAGCGCCACAATCGCGGTGTTGGCGTGGCAACCGCCTGCCTCAATGAATTTGGCCGGGAACTGGCGCAGCAAGGTGATATGCGGTTTGAGCTGCGTGGCGAAGTTTTCCAACGCTTCCGGGCGGTTTTCGCATACCAACACTTCAAAGCCGAGTGCGCTGGCAAAGTCGGCGCAATACAGCGCCACGCTGGAAAGCCCGGCAATCAGCAACCGAGGAGCGGCGGCGATGTGCAACTGGATCTCCTGTTGGTTGCGCACGACCTGGGTTGCGCTGGCAAAGCTGGTGGTTTCCAGTGCGCTACAGGCATTGGGCAAGGTCAGGTGTTTGATCAGGGCATGATGGCCAGCCAATGCCTCGGCGATATTGCGCAAGTAGCTAATGCTGGCAGGGCCTGCGGGCAGATGCTCGATCAATACGTCCAGCACGCCACCGCAGGGCAGCGCCACGCTGGGGGTTAGCCCGCCAGCGCCGTAGCGGATCACCTGGCTGGCGGCTTGATATTCTCCCTCCGCCAGACGGCGCAAAAAGTCCTCTTCCACGCAGCCACCGGATAACGATCCACAATAGTGTCCGTCGCGGGTCGCCACCATCAACGCGCCAGGTGAACGTGGTGATGAGCCATAAGTGTTCAATACGGTACACAGCCATACCGGCTGCTGTTCCAGCCAGTTGATGGCTTGGCTGACTACGGTGATATCAAGATGCTGCATTAATTAACGGACTCGTTGGCCACTAGCTGAGAAGGGAGATCGATATCTTGCACGATGCTCGGTTTATCGAGATGGAGCAGGTAGACCTGCCCGTGACTGCTTAGCAGTTCCCGCGCACCATTATCGCCACGTAACGCACACAGTTGTTTGCGCAAAATGGCGGTGAAACCCACCGGGTGCCCGGGCTGTTGTTGGAAACAGGGGCGTACGATGTCGTGTTGGCTAAGGGCTGCGGCAACCTGTACAAAGATCTGCGTTGAAACAAAAGGCATATCCGCCAAATGGATCAGCCAGCCGTCCCAGTCTGCCGTTGCGGCTACTCCGGCAGCAATTGACTCACCCAGACCACCGCTGGCCAGTAAGGTGCAGGGAACCTGATGCGCGGCACACACCTGTTGCACCGGCAGGTTTTCTGGCCGGGTGACGACCTGCACCGGTAAGCCGGAGGCTAGCGCCTGTTGCAGCGTATGTTCAAACACCGTTTTACCCTGCAATAGGGCATTCAGTTTGTTGCCACTGCCACCGGCCTGAATAAAACGCTCACCCCGCCCGGCGGCGGTAATTACGATACCTGTCGTCATCTTTTCTGCCCGCGTTTGCGCAAATCAGCCACACTATAGAGGCATTATATATTTCCAAGTGTTTCATTTTATGAAAACAAAATGTTAATGCTCACATAATTTTGGTTATAAGCTTATGATTATAACGTCTTCGGCAAGGTTACCCGCGGTTGCGCAACAAAACCGATAAAAAACGACTTACCTCCATCCTTCGGGGTACGGCGCTAATGCCCGCATCTGGATACCAGGGGTAAATAAGAACGTAAAGGATATTTTATGAGCAATTTCAACCCGTCACGACGCCGCTTTATCAAAGGTGCCATGATAGCGGGGGTGTCCGTCTACCTCGCGCCTCTTTACAGCCGCGCCTATGCCGCGTTGTTTGAGCAAAAGATCCTGCAATCGCCCAACTGGGATGCGCAGACTAAACGCATTCGCTACCGTATAGATGGCCGCTCCAAGGTCATGGGCCAGAAAGTGTTTGCCCGTGATATTCGTGCCGTTGATATGCCGCATTGGCCGCAGCAGCAGGCTCATGCCTTTATTCTGCGCGCCACTAAAGCCGATCGTCTGTTTACTGGCATCGATCTCTCCTTGCTGGGTGACGATCTGCAACCGGATCGGATAGTAACGGCGGAAGATCTTGAGCGTGACGGTTTGGCCTTCCCGGCGTTTTATGGCGATGACATGCTGCTGCCTACAGGGAAAACCCCAGCCTATCTCGGCCATGCGGTGGCAATCCTGATTTATCATGATTTTGCTCGTTTCCGCTTTGCCAAAGACAAGCTGAAATTCCACGACGAAGTGATCCAGTATGGTACTGAAACCGGCCCGTTACAGCGCGATCCTTGGGGCAGCTTCCGCTACGTGCGCGTCGGGGGCGAACAGCCATTCGATGACGATCGCTTCTCCAGCCTGAAAGACACCCCTATCTTCCCGCTGTCAATGCGCAGACATTTGCCGGTGTGGCCGGAAGGGCGTGAGGGCGGCAAGCTGGATCAGGAAGGCATGTATTACGCCGGGATGATTGCCGATCAGCTGCAAACCCCACCCCAGGACTGGTTGGTAATGTCACGCCGCTATACCACACAATCTGTTGATACTTCGGCCTTGGAGCCAGACAACGCCAACGGCTGGTTTGATACCGCCAGCCAGACCTTGCATCTGGTGATCCCGACCCAGTCCCCGCAGGAGGTGGCGGACGAAATGCCACGTATGTTGGCCAAACGTCATCAGCCGGTCAAACAGCTGATCCTGCACCCTTGTTACACCGTGGGCTACGGCTCAAAAGATCACTATAACTTCCCGTATTACGGTGCGGTTGCCGCGCTGTACGGTGACGGGCTACCGGTACGGCTGGCTAATGACCGCTACGAGCAGTTCCAGACCTCGATCAAGCGCCATGCCTTCGATATGGATTACCGCATTGCGGTAGACAAGCAGACGGGCATATTGCAGGCCTTCCAAGGGGCGATGACCGCCGACGGTGGTGGGCGCTGTAACTTTACGCCATCGGTGGTGATGGTTGGCGCGACGGCGGCACAGTCGATTTACTACTTCCCGAAAAGCGATCTTTCCTCTGTCGGGTTGGCCTCTCGTGCCATTGATGCGGGTTCCGCACGTGGCTACGGCACATTGCAAAGCATGGCCGCTACCGAGATGATGATGGATGAATTGGCACAAGAGCTGAAGCTCGATCCGATCGAATTTCGTTTGCGCAACGTGCTTAAGTCCGGCATGAAAAATACCCAGGGGGCGATCCCGGCAGGAGCCATTCGCGCCGATGAAGTGCTGGTAAAAGCCTCACAGCATGAGATGTGGCGCAAACGCGCCGAACGCAAGGCCGAGTTTGAGAGCCAATATCCCGGTAAGCGTTATGGCGTGGGTTTTGGGTGCGTGCAGAAAGACTTTGGCACTGGAGCCGAAACTTCCTTTGCTCGCGTGGAGTTCAGCGAGGACGGGCGTATCTCGCTGTATCACAGCGGGGCAGAAATGGGCACCGGCATGTCAACGTCGCAGTCGGTGCTATGTGCACAATGGCTGGGTAAACCGGCGGATGAGGCTCATTTCTCGGTGACCGATTGGTCCCTGTTGCCGATGGTGACCAGCGGCGATCCCTACACGATGTCGCAGGATGAGCAGGACAAGCTGCAAACCAATCCGAACTGGACGCCAAGCTACTGCTCACCTTCCAGCGCCAGCAACTCCGCTTACTATTTCTCGCACAGCACGCGCGAAGCGGCCCGGTTGGTGTTTGAACAGGGGCTGTGGCCTGCCGCGCTATCTATCTGGCAGTCTGGCATTGGTGGCGGCCAGGCGGCACCGCTGGTGGTGCGTAAAGAAGATGCTCGCTGGGTCGAGGGGGGGCTGACAGCGGCCGGTATGCAGATATTACCGTTTGAGCTGTTGGCGAAGAAAGCCTATCAGATGGGCAACCTGACTGGCGCAGTGGTGCACGTCTTCAACCGCTGGCAGTGGGCTGAAGCGGACTTCAAGCTGAATAATCGCAGCGAGCGCCTGCCTGTTGACGGTTTGTCGCTACGCATTGGCAACGGCGAATTCAGCACTCTGGCACGTGAGCAGGTTTATTACCCGCCAACCCAACGTAATAACGCAGCTGTGACCTATTACAGCGCCGTGGGTACGCTGGTAGAAGTGGCGGTAGATATCGCTACCGGCAAGGTTGAACTGCTAAATCATCATTCGATTATGGAGTGTGGCAACCTGATCGTGCCTGAGCTGGTTTCCGGCCAGCTACAGGGCGGTTTGGCGATGGGGATCGGCCATGCGCTGCATGAGTATTTACCGCTGTACGAAGATGGGCCGGGTAACGGCACCTGGAACTTTAACCGTTACCATTTGCCGCGTGCCAGCGATGTGGCTGTCTGGAAACAGACCGGTGACATCCTTCCTGCGCTCTCGGAAACCGATCCGCCGAAAGGGATGGCGGAAGTGGTCATGATCCCTGTGGTTGCCGCATTGGTTAACGCCATTGCCCACGCCACCGGTCATCGGTTCCGTGATTTGCCTGTTCGTGCCGAAAATATTCTTGAGGTGTTACCATGAGCATTAAAACCCAACCCATTACCCTGACCATTAACGGCAAACAATATGGTCCCATCGAGGTACCTGAAGGGCTGATGATGATCGATTTTCTGCATGAATATCTCGATCTGACCGGCTCACGTCTCGGCTGCGGGCAGGGTATCTGCCACGCCTGCGTGGCGATCCTCGACCATCCAAGCGGCACCAGCGAAGAAATCCGTACCTGTATCACCGGCGCTCACTTTTTCAATGGCAAACAGGTACGCACCATCGAAGGCGTTGCGCAGGTGGATAATCAGGGCGAAGTGGTTGAACTCTCGCCGATCCAGCAGTCGTTCCTCGATCACTACAGCTTCCAGTGTGGCTATTGCACGCCGGGCTTTGTCAATGCGGCCACCATCTTTGTCGAGAAGCTCAAGCGTGAGCCAATTCCGCGCGATCGGTTGGAAGGCGCGATTGAGCAGGCGTTGGAAAACCATATCTGCCGTTGCACCGGCTATGTCCGTTATTACGAGGCGGTGCGTGACGTGGTGTTGAAAACTCCAGGCCTGCTGAAGGAGACGGCGTAATGAAAAAACGTCTCGCATTGTTGATTGTGCTGATAGCGGCGATTGTCATCGCCGTGCTGTGGTGGCGAGAAAACCGCAGCTACGACGGCCCAGTCCAGCAGGTTACCGCCAGCAGTGAACAAATTGCCCGTGGGCGTTATCTGACGCAGGCTGCCGACTGTGCTGCCTGCCATACTGCCGCTGGTGGGGCACCGCTGGCGGGAGGCTATCCGCTGGATACTCCATTCGGCACCATTTATGGTAGCAACCTGACGCCTTCTGCCGATCAGGGTATTGGCCGCTGGACCAAGGATGACTTCTTCCTGGCGTTGACGCAGGGGGTGGCTCCGGGTGGCCGCCATCTGTATCCGGCGATGCCTTATACCTCCTACAAAGGCATTTCGCGCGAAGATGCGGATGCTATTTATGCCTATCTGATGTCGCGCCCGGCGGTGGACGTAGCCATTCCAGCCAACGATATGCCGTTCCCGTTCAACCAGCGGATGGCGCTCATCGGTTGGAATTTACTGTTCCGCAACAGCGATCCGCTACCCGCCAGTTCGCAGGGGAGCTCCGCCGAATGGCAGCGGGGGCGTTACCTGTCTGACGTACTTGGCCACTGTGGCGAATGCCATACGCCACGGGGCATGCTGGGGCAGATGGAAGTGAACAAGCCAATGCAAGGTGGCGATCTGGGGCGGTTTATCGCGCCGGATATCACGCCACAGGCTTTGGCTCAGCGCGGTTGGACACCAGAGGATCTGAGCCGTTTCCTCAGCACCGGGTTAGCGCCGCAGGGCTCGGCGTTTAGCGAAATGCACATGGTGGTCGATCTCAGCACTCGTCATCTGACGCCGGAAGATCATCGGGCGTTGGTGACCTACCTGATGGGCGATAAGCCACCGCAGCCTGTTGCCGTTAAAATCGGGCAGGGCAGTGATGCCGGGCGTATCACCTATCTCGACCAGTGTTCCGCCTGCCATGAGCGTGATGGTGCAGGTATACCGCATGTTGCGGTAGCGATGCGTGATAACGCCACGCTGCGCCAACCGGACGGCAAGAACCTGATCGTGTCGGTGCTGGATGGGCTACCAGCACAGCAGTTCCCCGGTAACGAAAGTATGCAGAGCATGCCGGGCTTTGCCGATCGTCTGGACGATGCGCAAATTGCCGAACTGGTGAATTACCTGCGTGTCACCTGGGGCGGGCTGCCGGCGGATATCACCGCCGAGCAGGTGAAGGCACTGCGTAAAGCCCATTAATGATGAAGAAAAACAATAGGCCCGCGTGCGGGCCTATTGATCGTCAACAATGATATCAGTGGGTATTGGTGGCGCTTACAGCACGTTGGCCACGCTGCTTGATGAAGTAACCGATGCCGAGAATGACGAGCCATACCGGGATCAGCAGCACGGAAATCTGGATCCCTGGTGTCAGATACATGATCACCAGAATACCGGCCAAAAAGGCCAGGCACAGATAGTTGCTGAACGGATACCAGAAGGCCTTGAACTTCGGCTCGACGCCTTCATGGTTTTTCGCCTTGCGGAATTTCAGGTGTGCCAGGCTGATCATCGCCCAGTTGATCACCAGGGCAGACACCACCAGCGCCATCAGTAATTCAAAGGCACGGCCTGGGATCAGGTAGTTGATCAACACGCACAGTGCGGTTGCCAGCGCTGAGAAACCGATGGCAACTACCGGTACACCGCGGCTATCCACTTTCAGCAGGGCTTTCGGGCCATTACCTTGTTTGGCCAAGCCGTACAGCATGCGGCTGTTGCAATAGACGCAGCTGTTGTAGACCGACAGCGCAGCCGTCAGGACCACGATATTAAGCACCGTTGCGACCATATTGCTGTTCAGCGCATGGAAGATCAGCACGAACGGGCTGCCGCCTTCGACTACTTTTCCCCACGGATAGAGTGACAGCAGAATAGTCAGCGAGCCGATATAGAACAGCAGGATGCGGTAGATCACCTGGTTGGTGGCTTTCGGGATGCTTTTTTCCGGGTTATCGGCTTCGGCGGCGGTAATACCCACCAGTTCCAATCCACCGAAGGAGAACATGATCACCGCCATCGCCATGAGCAGCCCCATGGTGCCATTCGGGAAGAAACCGCCCTGCGCCCACAGGTTGGTGACGCTGGCTTCCGGGCCGCCCAGGCCGCTGAACAGCAGGTAGGCACCAAAGGCGATCATGCCAATGATAGCGACCACTTTGATGATGGCGAACCAGAACTCCATTTCACCATAGACCTTCACACTCGACAGGTTGATGGCGTTGATGGCCAGGAAGAACACGGCAGCGGAGATCCAGGTTGGGATACCCGGCCACCAGTACTGCACGTAAATACCTACCGCGGTCAGTTCCGCCATGGCAACCAGCACGTACAGCACCCAATAGTTCCAGCCGGAGGCGAAACCGGCGAAGTTCCCCCAGTATTTATAGGCGAAGTGGCTAAAGGAGCCGGCCACCGGCTCTTCTACTACCATTTCACCCAGTTGACGCATGATCAGGAAGGCAATAAAACCGCCAATTGCATAACCAAGGATGACCGACGGGCCGGCCATTTTTATTGTTTGAGCGATACCGAGGAACAGGCCGGTACCTATTGCGCCACCTAAGGCGATCAGCTGGATATGGCGGTTTTTCAGGCCGCGCTTCAGCTGGTCGCCATGCTGTTGACCATCCATCAATGAAACCCTCTGTGCTGACATAATGCTCATTACCGTAAAGTAATGATTACGATGTGTGTTGTTTTTTGTTTACGACGTTATAGCTATAAATTCCACGGCGTCGCTACCGTTTGGCAGAGAATAATGGTATGTGCGAAAGTTTGCACCTGCTTTGTTGTTTGAATGATTAAGATTGCAGCAGTTTAGGCAACAAAATGCGGGTTGTGTGACGAGCGGGGGGATTGCGTGCACGAAATAAGCAATAACTCACAGAATTGGCAAAAATAATCGTAATTGTTGTTGTTTTTTTGTTAACGAGCGGGGTTCGGTAAGCGGTAATAAAGCGAAAATAACCCTTAATCTCCTTGCCATATAACCCGGGCATTGTTCTAACCAGAGGTTTCACAAAAGTTAAATTCGGCGGCTACCTCGTAAATGGTATTACCAACGCTGAGTTGCCGGTTTGCAAAGGCTTATGGATTGAAGTGTTAAAATGTGCGGCATTCATGATTTCGATCAAGGCCCATATGGACAGCAGGTGAATACTTTGTTACTTTACCGTCACGTTTTTGAAATTGGTATTACCAATTGACTCCGGGCACTTCGCAGAGAAGAAATCACCCATGGCCTACAGCAAAATCCGCCAACCCAAGTTGTCAGATGTTATCGAGCAGCAGCTCGAATACCTGATCCTCGAGGGTACGCTACGTCCAGGCGAAAAGCTGCCTCCAGAGCGCGAGTTGGCGAAACAGTTTGATGTTTCCCGTCCTTCTCTGAGAGAGGCAATTCAGCGTCTGGAAGCTAAAGGGCTGCTCCTGCGTCGCCAGGGAGGCGGCACCTTTGTACAAACTAATCTGTGGCAGAGCTTCAGCGATCCGCTGGCTGAGCTGCTGGCCGATCATCCTGAATCACAATTCGACCTGCTCGAAACCCGTCATGCCCTTGAAGGTATCGCTGCCTATTATGCGGCGTTGCGTGGGACTGACGAAGATCTGGCGCGCATCCGCGACTGCCATCATGTGATCCAGCAAGCTCAGGACAGTGGCGATCTAGACGCCGAAGCCGACGCGGTCATGCAATACCAAATTGCCGTGACCGAGGCTGCCCACAACGTTGTGTTACTCCATCTGCTGCGCTGTATGGGCCCGATGCTGGAACAGAACGTTCGTCAGAACTTTGAATTGCTCTACTCGCGCCGTGAGATGTTGGCAACAGTGAGTAGCCATCGCGCCGGGATCTTTGAGGCGATTGTGGCACGCGAACCTGAAAAGGCCCGTGAAGCCTCGCACCGCCATTTGGCGTTTATCGAGGAAATTTTGCTGGATCTCAGCAGAGAACACACCCGGCGTGATCGATCGCTGCGGCGTCTCCAGCAACGCAAGGATTAAGAGTGGTTCTCTTCAAGGCACACCAGCTTGTAGAGATAAAGCTCGGAGTGCTTAATTAAGTACTTAAGCGGCAACCAAACTGATGAGCCTGTCTTCGTGCGTTTTATAACAGAACGCACGAAGACAGGCTCCAAACAAACCATTAGACAGATAAGGAATACCACCATGTCAGAACGTTTAAACAATGACGTGGATCCGATCGAAACCCGCGACTGGCTGCAGGCGATCGAATCGGTCATCCGTGAAGAGGGTGTTGAACGCGCTCAGTTCCTGATTGATCAGGTGCTGGGAGAAGCCCGTAAGGGCGGTGTTAGCGTTGCAGCGGGTGCTGCGGCTAACAACTACGTCAACACCATCGCGGTAGAAGACGAACCGGCATACCCGGGCAACCTGGATCTGGAGCGTCGTATTCGTTCTGCCATCCGTTGGAACGCCGTGATGACCGTGTTGCGTGCTTCCAAGAAAGATCTGGATCTGGGCGGCCACATGGCTTCCTTCCAATCTTCTGCGACCTTCTATGAAGTCTGCTTTAACCACTTCTTCCGTGCTCGCAACGAGAAAGACGGCGGCGATCTGGTTTACTTCCAGGGCCACATCTCTCCGGGCGTTTATGCACGTGCCTTCCTTGAAGGCCGCCTGACCGAAGATCAAATGAACAACTTCCGTCAGGAAGTGCACGGTAAAGGCCTGTCCTCTTACCCGCATCCAAAACTGATGCCTGAATTCTGGCAGTTCCCGACCGTCTCCATGGGTCTGGGCCCAATCAGCGCCATCTATCAGGCCAAATTCCTCAAGTATCTGGAACACCGTGGTCTGAAAGACACCTCTGGCCAGACCGTTTATGCCTTCCTGGGCGACGGCGAGATGGACGAACCAGAATCCAAAGGTGCGATCACCATCGCAACCCGTGAGAAGCTGGACAACCTGGTCTTCGTCATCAACTGCAACCTGCAGCGTCTGGATGGCCCGGTAACCGGTAACGGCAAGATCATCAACGAGCTGGAAGGTATCTTCGCAGGTGCTGGCTGGCAGGTGCTGAAAGTGATCTGGGGCGGTCGTTGGGATGAACTGCTGCGTAAAGACACCAGCGGCAAGCTGATCCAACTGATGAACGAAACCCTGGACGGCGACTACCAGACCTTCAAATCCAAAGACGGTGCTTACGTGCGTGAGCACTTCTTCGGCCGCTTCCCGGAAACCGCCGCGCTGGTCAAAGATATGACCGACGACGAAATCTGGGCGCTGAACCGTGGTGGTCACGATCCGAAGAAAGTCTTTGCTGCACTGAAAAAAGCGCAGGATACCCAAGGCAAACCAACCGTGATCCTGGCCCATACCATCAAAGGTTACGGCATGGGTGAAACCGCGGAAGGTAAAAACATCGCTCACCAGGTGAAGAAAATGAACATGGAAGGGGTTCACCACTTCCGCGATCGTTTCAACGTGCCAGTGGCCGATGCTGACATCGAAAAACTGCCATACATCACCTTCGAGAAAGACTCCGAAGAGTACAAGTATCTGCACGAACGCCGTCAGGCGCTGCAAGGCTATGTACCAACTCGTCTGCCTAACTTCACCGAGAAGCTGGAAATGCCAGCTCTGGAAGATTTCAGCTCACTGCTGGAAGAGCAGAACAAAGAGATTTCTACCACCATCGCCTTTGTGCGTGCCTTGAACGTGATGTTGAAGAACAAGTCGATCAAAGATCGCCTGGTGCCAATCATCGCCGACGAAGCTCGTACCTTCGGTATGGAAGGTCTGTTCCGTCAGATCGGTATCTACAGCCCGAACGGCCAGCAGTACACCCCGCAGGACCGTGAGCAGGTGGCGTACTACAAAGAAGACGAGAAAGGCCAGATCCTGCAGGAAGGTATCAACGAACTGGGCGCAGCCTCTTCCTGGTTGGCCGCAGCGACTTCCTACAGCACCAACGATCTGCCAATGATCCCGTTCTACATCTACTACTCCATGTTCGGTTTCCAACGTATCGGCGACCTGTGCTGGGCAGCGGGTGACCAACAGGCGCGTGGCTTCCTGATCGGCGGGACTTCAGGGCGTACTACCCTGAACGGTGAAGGTCTGCAGCACGAAGATGGCCACAGCCATATTCAGTCTCTGACCATCCCTAACTGTATCTCCTACGATCCGGCTTACGCGTATGAAGTGGCAGTGATCATGCATGACGGCCTGGTGCGTATGTACGGTGACGCGCAAGAAAACGTCTACTACTACCTGACCACGCTGAACGAAAACTACCACATGCCAGCCATGCCACAGGGCGCAGAAGAGGGTATCCGTAAAGGTATCTACAAGCTGGAAACTCTGGAAGGTAGCAAAGGTAAAGTACAGCTGTTGGGCTCCGGTGCGATCCTGCGTCATGTGCGTGAAGCTGCGCAGATCCTGGCGAAAGACTACGGCGTGGGTTCTGACACCTACAGCGTAACTTCCTTCACCGAACTGGCGCGTGATGGTCAGGACTGTGAGCGTTGGAACATGCTGCACCCAACCGAAACCCCACGTGTGCCTTACATCGCTCAGGTGATGAATGAGGCGCCAGCGGTAGCGTCTACCGACTACATGAAGCTGTTCGCAGAGCAGGTTCGTACTTTCGTACCAGCCAGCGATTATCGCGTACTGGGTACTGACGGCTTCGGTCGTTCAGACAGCCGCGAAAACCTGCGTCACCACTTCGAAGTTGATGCTTCCTACGTGGTGGTTGCTGCTCTGGGTGAACTGGCTAAACGCGGTGACATTGAAGCTTCTGTGGTCGCTGATGCGATTAAGAAATTCGACATCAACCCAGAAAAAGTTAACCCGCGTCTGGCATAAGAGGTACTGAACAATGTCTATCGAAATCAAAGTGCCGGACATCGGTGCAGATGAAGTTGAAATCACCGAGATCCTGGTGAAGGTTGGCGATAAGGTTGAAGTTGAACAATCGCTGATCACCGTGGAAGGCGACAAAGCCTCCATGGAAGTGCCTTCGCCGCAGGCTGGCGTGGTCAAAGAGATCAAAGTGGCCGTCGGTGATAAAACCGAGACTGGCAAACTGCTGATGATCTTTGAAGCAGAAGGTGCGGCCGCTGCCGCACCAGCCGCCAAGGCAGAAGAAAAACCGGCCGCGGCTCCTGCTGCTGCCGCAGCCAAAGACGTTGAAGTACCGGACATCGGGGCTGATGAAGTTGAAGTCACCGAGATCCTGGTGAAGGTTGGCGATACCGTGACTGCCGAGCAGTCTCTGATCACCGTAGAAGGCGACAAGGCCTCTATGGAAGTGCCTGCACCGTTCGCTGGTACCGTGAAAGAGATCAAAATCAACACCGGTGACAAAGTGAAAACCGGTTCCCTGATTATGGTCTTCGAAGTGGCTGGCGCGGCTTCTGCTGCCCCTGCTGCTGCGGCTACCCAGGCGGCTCCGGCTGCTGCCCCTGCGGCAAGCGCGGCGAAAAACGTCGAAGTGCCAGACATTGGCGGCGACGAAGTAGAAGTGACCGAAGTGATGGTGAAAGTGGGCGATAAAGTTGCCGCTGAGCAGTCACTGATCACCGTTGAAGGTGACAAGGCTTCTATGGAAGTTCCGGCTCCGTTCGCGGGCACCGTGAAAGAAATCAAAATCGCTACCGGCGACAAAGTGAAAACCGGTTCTCTGATCATGGTGTTCGAAGTGGAAGGCGCTGCACCAGCACCTGCCGCTGCTCCGGCCCAGAAAGCAGAAGCTGCTCCGGCTCCGGCCAAGCAGGAAGCCAAAGCGGCTGCACCTGCCGCCGCCGCCGGTAAAGGCGAGTTCGCTGAAAACGACGCCTACGTTCACGCGACCCCAGTCATCCGCCGCTTGGCGCGTGAGTTCGGTGTTAACCTGGCAAAAGTGAAGGGCACAGGTCGTAAAGGCCGTATCCTGCGCGAAGACGTTCAGGCTTACGTGAAAGACGCGGTCAAACGCGCCGAAGCCGCTCCTGCCGCTACCGGTGGTGGCCTGCCAGGCATGTTGCCTTGGCCGAAAGTGGACTTCAGCAAGTTTGGTGAGATCGAAGAAGTTGAACTGGGCCGCATCCAGAAAATCTCTGGTGCCAACCTGAGCCGCAACTGGGTGATGATCCCGCACGTGACTCACTTCGACAAAACCGATATCACCGATCTGGAAGCGTTCCGCAAGCAGCAGAACGACGAAGCTGCCAAGCGTAAGCTGGACGTGAAGTTCACCCCGGTGGTGTTCATCATGAAAGCCGTTGCCGCTGCCCTGGAGCAGATGCCACGCTTCAACAGCTCACTGTCCGAAGATGGCCAGAAGCTGACGCTGAAGAAATACATCAACATCGGCGTGGCGGTAGATACGCCAAATGGCCTGGTGGTTCCGGTATTCAAGGATGTGAACAAGAAGAGCATCACTGAGCTGTCCCGTGAACTGATGGCGATCTCCAAAAAAGCGCGTGACGGTAAGTTGACCGCAGGCGAAATGCAGGGCGGTTGCTTCACCATCTCCAGCCTGGGCGGTATCGGGACTACTCACTTCGCGCCGATTGTTAACGCGCCGGAAGTGGCTATCCTGGGTGTCTCCAAGTCTGCGATGGAGCCGGTCTGGAACGGTAAAGAGTTCACGCCGCGCCTGATGATGCCAATGTCGCTCTCCTTCGACCACCGTGTGATTGACGGTGCTGACGGTGCGCGCTTTATCACCATCATCAACAACATGCTGGCCGACATTCGCCGTCTGGTGATGTAATGAAAAAAGGGCGCAGCATGCTGCGCCCTTAGTAATTCAGTAGCAGTTTTGTCGGGTTTTGCATGACTCGACAGAATTGTTGGGACACGGGTCACTCGAACACGCTTTGCAGATTATTAACAATTCTGTAAACTGCTCGCGGTGTATGCGTCCCGGTGGATGAAGGGCGTTATGAGATCGACTAGCAATAAAAATGACGTCTGACCCGCCGGACAAACAATTAAGAGGTCATGATGAGTACTGAAATTAAAACTCAGGTCGTGGTACTTGGGGCGGGCCCTGCGGGTTACTCTGCTGCTTTTCGTTGCGCTGACTTAGGTCTGGAAACCATTCTGGTTGAGCGTTACTCCACTCTGGGCGGTGTTTGCCTGAACGTGGGCTGTATTCCTTCCAAAGCACTGTTGCACGTTGCCAAAGTGATCGAAGAAGCCAAAGCGTTGGCCGAACACGGCATCGTTTTCGGCGAGCCGAAAACCGACATCGACAAAGTGCGCGTCTGGAAAGAGAAAGTCATCAATCAGCTGACCGGTGGTCTGGCTGGCATGGCTAAAGGCCGCAAAGTGAAAGTGGTCAACGGCCTGGGTAAATTCACCGGCGCCAACACGCTAGTGGTTGAAGGCGAGAATGGTGCTACCACCATCAACTTCGACAATGCCATCATCGCCGCAGGCTCCCGTCCGATCCAACTGCCATTTATTCCTCATGAAGATCCACGCGTGTGGGATTCCACCGATGCACTGGCGCTGAAAACCGTTCCAGAGCGCATGCTGGTGATGGGCGGCGGTATCATCGGCCTGGAAATGGGCACCGTATACCATGCTCTGGGTTCACAGATCGACGTGGTTGAAATGTTCGACCAGGTGATCCCGGCTGCAGATAAAGACGTGGTTAAAGTCTTTACCAAGCGTATCAGCAAGCAGTTCAACCTGATGCTGGAAACCAAAGTGACCGCGGTAGAAGCCAAAGAAGACGGCATCTATGTCACGATGGAAGGTAAAAAAGCCCCTGCAGAACCACAGCGTTACGACGCGGTGCTGGTAGCGATCGGCCGTGTGCCGAACGGTAAACTGCTGGACGCTGGCCAAGCCGGTGTAGAAGTTGACGACCGTGGCTTTATCCACGTCGACAAACAGCTGCGTACCAACGTGCCGCACATCTTCGCGATTGGTGACATCGTCGGTCAACCGATGCTGGCGCACAAAGGCGTGCATGAAGGCCACGTAGCTGCTGAAGTTATCGCTGGTATGAAGCACTACTTCGACCCGAAAGTGATCCCATCGATCGCTTACACCGAGCCAGAAGTGGCATGGGTAGGGATGACCGAGAAAGAAGCCAAAGAGAAAGGCATCAGCTACGAAACGTCCACCTTCCCGTGGGCAGCTTCAGGCCGTGCTATCGCTTCTGACTGTGCAGACGGTATGACCAAACTGATCTTCGACAAAGAAACGCACCGTATCATTGGTGGCGCGATTGTCGGCACCAACGGCGGCGAGCTGTTGGGTGAAATCGGTCTGGCGATCGAGATGGGTTGTGACGCAGAAGATATCGCGTTGACTATCCATGCTCACCCAACCCTGCACGAATCCGTAGGTCTGGCAGCAGAGATCTACGAAGGCAGCATCACCGATCTGCCAAACCCGAAAGCCAAGAAGAAGTAATTTCAGCGGTTGGTAAGGTTGATAAGCGGCTCCTGTAAAGGGGCCGTTTTTATTTGGTGAGTAGCGGATAAAAGGCCGCTCAAAGAGCGGCCAGTAGCTTACTTGTTCTGGAGTACGACGTTGAAGATCAGTTGGTTGCCGGAAACTGACCAGCCGCCTTTGCTGACGCCAAACACCGAACCCAGTACAATGAGCAGGATAATGAGTGTTCTCCCTTTCATTGCGCGTTCCTTGTGGAACCACGACCACCGCGACTTCACCGGGAAAGCCCCAGTGGAACAAGCGCTCGATAGCGCCTGTATCGCAGTAGTTGCAGCACTGTTCTCAAGCCCGATGACCGGCTGCTAAACCGGCAGAACAGACCCAAAATCAGAGTACATAAAACAGCGTTTTTTTGCATCAGATCGGTTGATTTTTTAACCAAATTTACGCACAATGGCCTTGCTCGATAGCGCTTGTATCGTTCTTAACGATGTAAGAAATCCGTTCGGTGCCTGCTAACACTGCACGGATACAAAAGAACCGTCTTTATGGCGGTTTTTTTGTGCCTTGAGCCGGGGGATTGGCGAGTCCCTGATAAAAGGCCGCTCAAAGAGCGGCCAGTAGCTTACTTGTTCTGGAATACGACGTTGAAGATCAGTTGGTTGCTGGAAACTGACCAGCCGCCTTTGCTGACGCCAAACACCGAACCCAGTACAATGAGCAGGATAATGAGTGTTCTCCCTTTCATTGCGCGTTCCTTGTGGAACCACGACCACCGCGACTTCACCGGAAAAATCCCGGCGGAACAAGCGTTCGTCAGCGCTTGTATCGCAGTAGTTGCAGCACTGTTCTCAAGCCCGATGACCGGCTGCTAAACCGGCAGAACAGACCCAGAATCAGGGTACATAAAAAAAAGGGTTTTTGCATCCCGATGGTTGATTTTTTAACCAGATTTACGCACAATGAACCTGTTCGTTAGCGCTTGTATCGTTCTTAACGATGTAAGAAATCCGTTCGGTGCCTGCTAACACTGTACGGATACAAAAGAACCGTCTTTATGGCGGTTTTTTTGTGCCCAACGCCTGCCAATTTCTCCCAACTCTATCGATAACCATTGTAAAAGTATGGACGTTATGTTGTGCTCATTGGGCTGAGATTGCTGTTGTGCCGTATCGAACCCGAGCCCGTCCCGCCTGCTTTGCAGCCGATTACGCTGCGGTCAACGATTCAGCAAAGATTTAATGTTGCTTTTATGTGAACGAATTAACAACCGATTCAAATCCTGATATGCTGGCTGGGCGGAACCGGGCACTGTACCTTACTTACAGTCCAGGATATCGACAGCAGTGCCCCGTCAAATATCGCCGTGCGCTAAACCCGGTTTGAATATAAAACGCCAGGCACAATAAATGACAATGAGAGCGAGGAGAAAGTCGTGCTAGAAGAATACCGTAAGCACGTGGCCGAGCGTGCTGCAGAGGGCATCGTCCCTAAGCCATTAGATGCGACACAAATGGCAGCGCTGGTTGAATCATTAAAAAATCCGCCAAAAGGCGAAGAAGAATTTCTGTTAGACCTGCTGATTAACCGTGTGCCACCGGGCGTCGACGAAGCCGCCTATGTCAAAGCAGGTTTTCTGGCAGCCGTTGCCAAAGGCGAAGCCACTTCCCCCCTGGTTACCCCCGAAAAAGCCATTGAACTGCTAGGCACCATGCAGGGCGGTTACAACATTCATCCGCTGATCGAGGCGTTGGATAACGAAAAGCTGGCACCGATTGCTGCCAAGGCGCTTTCCCATACGCTGCTGATGTTTGATAACTTCTACGACGTAGAAGAGAAAGCCAAAGCCGGTAACCCACACGCCAAGCAAATCATGCAGTCTTGGGCCGATGCCGAATGGTATCTGTCCCGTTCACCGTTGGCGGAAAAGATCACCGTGACCGTGTTCAAAGTGACTGGCGAAACCAATACCGACGATCTGTCACCCGCTCCAGATGCCTGGTCACGTCCAGATATCCCACTGCATGCGCTGGCGATGCTCAAAAGCGAACGTGAAGGTATTTTCCCGGATCAACCGGGTAGCGTTGGCCCAATCAAGCAGATTGAAGAGCTGAACAAGAAAGGTTTCCCGCTGGCCTACGTCGGTGACGTGGTCGGTACGGGGTCTTCCCGTAAATCTGCCACCAACTCGGTGCTGTGGTTTATGGGTGACGACATCCCCTACGTGCCGAACAAGCGTGGCGGCGGTGTGGTGCTGGGCGGCAAGATTGCGCCAATCTTCTTTAACACCATGGAAGATGCAGGCGCGTTGCCGATCGAAGTGGACGTCTCCAACCTGAACATGGGCGATGTGATCGACATCTTCCCGTATAAAGGCGAAGTGCGTAACCATGAGACCGGCGAACTGGTTGCCAGCTTCGAGCTGAAAACCGATGTGTTGCTGGATGAAGTGCGTGCCGGTGGCCGCATCCCACTGATTATCGGCCGTGGCCTGACCACCAAGGCGCGTGAAGCGCTGGGCCTACCGCACAGCGAAGTGTTCCGTATTGCCAAGCCGGTAGCGGCTAGCAGCAAGGGCTTCTCGCTGGCGCAGAAAATGGTGGGCCGTGCCTGTGGCGTTGCTGGTGTTCGCCCTGGCGAATACTGCGAACCTAAGATGACCTCGGTAGGTTCACAAGATACCACTGGCCCAATGACCCGTGACGAGCTGAAAGATCTGGCTTGCCTGGGCTTCTCTGCCGATCTGGTGATGCAGTCGTTCTGTCACACTGCCGCGTACCCGAAACCGGTAGACGTCACGACTCACCATACGCTGCCAGACTTCATCATGAACCGTGGCGGCGTTTCGCTGCGCCCTGGTGATGGTGTGATCCACTCCTGGCTGAACCGTATGTTGCTGCCGGATACCGTTGGTACCGGTGGCGATTCCCACACCCGCTTCCCGATCGGCATTTCCTTCCCGGCCGGTTCTGGTCTGGTAGCCTTTGCTGCCGCGACCGGCGTGATGCCGCTGGATATGCCTGAGTCGGTGCTGGTGCGCTTTAAAGGCAAAATGCAGCCTGGTATTACCTTGCGTGATTTGGTGCATGCTATCCCTTACTACGCGATCCAGCAGGGCCTGTTGACCGTAGAGAAGAAGGGTAAGAAGAACATTTTCTCTGGCCGCATTCTGGAGATCGAAGGTCTGCCGGAACTGAAGGTCGAACAGGCGTTTGAGCTGACCGATGCCTCTGCAGAACGTTCCGCTGCCGGTTGTACCATCAAGCTGGACAAGGCACCGATTGCCGAATATCTGAGCTCCAACATCGTGCTGCTGAAGTGGATGATCTCCGAAGGTTATGGCGATCGCCGTACCCTGGAGCGCCGTATTCAGGGGATGGAAAAATGGCTGGCGGATCCGCAGTTGCTGGAAGGCGATGCGGATGCGGAATATGCCGCAGTGATCGAAATCGATCTGGCTGATATCAAGGAGCCAATCCTGTGTGCGCCGAACGATCCGGACGACGCGCGCCTGCTGTCCGACGTGGCCAACAGCAAGATCGACGAAGTGTTTATCGGTTCTTGCATGACCAACATCGGCCACTTCCGTGCGGCAGGTAAACTGTTGGATCAGCATAAAGGCCAACTGCCAACCCGTCTGTGGGTGGCTCCGCCAACCAAAATGGACGCAGCGCAACTGACTGAAGAAGGCTACTACAGCGTCTTTGGCAAGAGCGGGGCGCGTATCGAGATCCCTGGCTGTTCACTGTGTATGGGTAACCAGGCACGCGTAGCGGACGGTGCGACCGTGGTTTCCACCTCGACCCGTAACTTCCCGAACCGTCTGGGTACCGGAGCCAACGTTTATCTGGCTTCTGCAGAGCTGGCAGCAGTGGCATCACTGCTGGGCCGTCTGCCAACGCCTGATGAGTATCAGACCTATATGGCACAGGTCGACAAGACGGCGGCGGATACCTACCGCTACCTGAACTTCGACCAGTTGACCCAGTACACGGAAAAAGCCGACGGTGTGATCTTCCAAACTGCGGTGTAATTCGGTACTGAGTTAGCATCATCACGGGGAGCCTTTGGGTTCCCCGTTTTTTTGTGATCGACCCCGGCTTTTATTGATATTAACTGATTGATTAATCTTGATTTGATGAAACCATTACTCTCAGGCTAATAAACCATCCCCCTGCTTGATTGATGGCGCTCTCCTAGACTCTTACTCTAACCGTACTGAACAGAACCAAGTAAACCCAGGAGGTTGAGGTATGTCGCTTCATCAAAGCCCCACGCGCGTTTGGGATACCCGGCGGCAGGAAAAAAAACGCCGTATCGCGAGTGTGCAAGGGCAGTCGCAGGGCAAAGTGATCCCCACCGCCGATCTGACCAGCGTGCTGGAAAAACTGCTGGTTTCTGGCGATCGGGTGGTGCTGGAAGGTAATAACCAGAAACAGGCCGATTTTCTCTCCCGTATGCTCGCCGAGGTCAACCCCGCCAAGGTCCACGATCTGCATATGATTATGCCAAGCGTTGGCCGCGCCGAGCATCTGGATATTTTTGAAAAGGGCATCGCCCGCAAGCTCGATTTTGCTTTCTCTGGTACCCAGAGCCTGCGCATTTCCCAACTGTTGGAAGATGGGCAGCTCGAAATCGGTGCCATCCACACCTATATAGAACTCTATTCCCGCCTGTATGTGGATCTGGTGCCGAACGTGGCGCTAGTGGCGGGGTTCAAGGCCGATTGTCATGGCAATCTGTACACCGGGCCAAGTACCGAAGATACCCCGGCACTGGTGGAGGCCACTGCGTTTAAAGACGGCATCGTCATCGCTCAGGTCAATGAACTGGTTGATGATGAAACTGACCTGCCGAGAGTTGATATCCCCGGCTCCTGGATCGATTTTGTCGTGGTGGCAGACAAGCCGTTCTTTATTGAGCCGCTGTTTACCCGCGATCCGCGCCTGATCAAACCGGTGCACGTGTTGATGGGGATGATGGCAATCAAAGGCATCTACGCCAAACATCAGGTGCAATCGCTGAACCACGGTATCGGTTTCAACACCGCCGCCATTGAATTGCTGCTACCTACCTATGGCGAGCAACTGGGTCTGAAGGGCAAAATCTGTAAACACTGGACCCTGAACCCGCATCCAACCCTGATCCCGGCAATTGAAAGCGGCTGGGTGGAGACCGTGCACTGTTTTGGCGGTGAGCTGGGGATGGAGAATTATATCGCCGCCCGCCCGGATATTTTCTTTACCGGTAGCGACGGTTCCATGCGCTCCAACCGTGCGTTCTGCCAGATGGCCGGTCAGTACGCCGTAGATATGTTTATCGGTTCAACCTTACAGATCGACGGTATGGCCCACTCTTCTACCGTGACACGTGGTCGCCTATCCGGTTTTGGCGGCGCACCGAACATGGGGCACGATCCACACGGTCGTCGCCACGCTACGCCTGCCTGGCTGGATATGATCGAAGAGCCGGATCCGTTGGCTCGTGGCCGCAAGCTGGTGGTGCAAATGGTGGAAACCTTCCAGGCGGGGGCCAAACCGACCTTCGTAGAAAAACTCGATGCTGTCGATGTGGCGCAAGAGTCTGGCATGCCGCTGGCACCGGTGATGATTTACGGCGATGACGTCACCCATGTGCTGACCGAAGAGGGCATCGCTTATCTGTATCGTGCACGCTCGCTGGAAGAGCGCCGCGCCATGGTGGCAGCGGTGGCCGGTATCACCGATATCGGGCTGGGTGTGGACGCTAAACGCGTGGCCGAGCTGCGCCGCGAAGGCAAAGTGGTGTTCCCGGAAGATCTCGACATTCGCCGCACCGATGCTTCGCGTTCTTTGCTGGCCGCAGGCAGCGTAGCGGATCTGGTCGAGTGGTCCGGCGGCCTGTATAACCCGCCAGCGAAATTCCGGAGCTGGTAATGAAACTTTCCTCCTGTTTACTCGCTTCTGATGCGGATTTGGCTGCCGCGCGGTTGGCGGAGTTTGCCACGCAGGCGCTAGTGGATGAGGCGCGCCTCAGCCCGAAACCAGGTCTGGTGGATGCACGGGGTTCCGGTGCGCATCAGGATCTGACATTGGCGTTGATGGTGCGTTCCGCCCACAGTCTGACGCCGGTCTTCTACCGGCTGGCGATTGCCGGTTGGCAGCGTCCGGCAGATAGTGCGTTGCGTCAGGAAGTGGGCCGGATTGGCCGGGAAGGCGAACAGCGGATGATGGCTGCCACTGCCGGTGTTAATACACATCGCGGGGCAATCTGGGCGATGGGCCTGCTGGTGACGGCGGTAGCCATGCAAGGGGGGAACGCAACGCCATCCAGCAGTTGCACATTAGCCGCTCAGTTGGCGCAGTTGCCGGATCATGCTAGCCCGAAGGTGTTCAGCAAAGGCTTGCGAGCCACTCAACGTTATCAGGTACCCGGCGCGCGGGAGGAGGCCCAGCAAGGTTTCCCGCATGTGATGCAACGTGCGCTACCGCAGCTGTGGTACAGCAGGAACCAGGGGGCCAGTGAGCCAGCCGCGCAGATTGATGCCTTGATGGCCATCATGACCACCCTGAGCGATACCTGCGTGCTGTCGCGCGGTGGGTTAACGGCGCTAAAAGCGATGCAGCAAGGGGCAGCCGAGGTACTGCATGCCGGAGGGTATCAACATCCGGCAGGGCAGGCGGCGTTGGCCAAATTGGAGCAACGGCTATTGGCGAGCAACGCTTCACCCGGTGGCGCGGCCGATTTACTGGCTGCGGCTCTGTTCCTCGATCGGGCTACGGCCCGCTGAATAATCAATCCAGAGGATGTTATGGAACATATCGATTTGAGTTATCCGGCCAGCATTACGCTGCCGGGTAAGGCACTAACCGGCGTCGTGGGCTCCGGTGACATGGAGGCTCTGTTTGAACCTGCGGCTGACGGCACGCTGACGGTGGCAATCAAAACCTCCGTAGACGGTAGCCGGCAGCGCTGGCAGCACCTGTTTGAACGCCTGGCCTCGTTGCGCGATTTACCTGCCGGGCGGTTAGAGATTAACGACTTCGGCGCTACGCCGGGAGTGGCTCGGCTGCGTATTGAACAGGTATTTGAGGAGGCCGCCCATGCGTGATGATCTCAGCTTTATCGAACTCAGCGCCCGGGAGCGCGCCCGCAATTTGCTGGACAGTGGCAGTTTCCGTGAGCTGTTGGGGCCATTTGAGCGTATTACTTCTCCCTGGCTGGAGCCGCAGGGCATAGTCACCCAGGCCGATGACGGCATGGTGGTTGCTAAAGGCACCATTGACGGTAAACCGGCAGTGGTGGTGGCGGTAGAAGGGGCGTTCCAGGGCGGCAGCATGGGGGAGGTTTCCGGTGCCAAGATGGCCGCGGCCCTGGAACTGGCAGCAGAAGATAACCGCAACGGCATTGCGACTCAGGCAGTCTTGCTGCTGGAAACCGGTGGCGTGCGTTTGCAGGAGGCCAACCTGGGGCTGGCAGCGATCGCGGATATTCATGCGGCGATTGTCGATCTGCGCCGCTACACCCCGGTGGTGGGTATTATTGCCGGTACCGTGGGCTGCTTTGGCGGGATGTCGATAGCGGCGGCTTTATGCAGCTATCTAATCGTCACCCGTGAAGCGCGCCTGGGCTTAAACGGCCCACAGGTCATTGAACAGGAAGCCGGTATTGAAGAGTACGATTCCCGCGATCGGCCTTTTATCTGGAGCATGACCGGTGGCGACGTGCGCTATCGCAGCGGCTTTGTCGATGAAGAAGTCCCGGATGCGCTGCATGCGGTCAAGGCGGCGATGAAAGGTTGTCTGCAACGCGGCGTGCCTGTTCAGCACCGTTCCGACAATTATCACTACTACTTGCCGAAACTGTCGCAGTTCGACACCCGCCAGCAGGCGGATTCGGCGGTCATTGCTCAACTGTTTGCTGCGGAGGATCGGGTATGAGTACGTCATCATCAAGCCGTGGAGAATATTGGTTCTCTTTGCTGACGGCGGGGGCCGAGCAGCGCCAGGGGCAGTGCGCCTCGATCCGGGTTGCGGACGCTGAACTAGAGGGCCAACCGGTGCGTTTTATCGCCGTGGTGCCGGATGCAAATAACCATTACCCACGCGCTGCACGCGGCGAAGTAGGATTGCTGGAAGGTTGGACGTTAGCCCAGGTAGTCAGTGAAGCAGTCGCGGCTGACGTGGGTAAAGTACAAAAGCGCGCCATCGTGGCGGTGATCGATGTGCCGAGCCAGGCCTACGGGCGCCGGGAAGAGGCCTTTGGTATTCACCAAGCCTTGGCCGGTGCGGCCGGGGCTTATGCCAAGGCTCGGCTGGCAGGCCATCCGGTGATTGGTTTAATCGTGGGTAAAGCCATGTCTGGCGCGTTTCTGGCGCACGGCTATCAGGCCAACCGCTTGATCGCCTTCAACGATGCAGGCGTGATGATCCATGCGATGGGCAAAGAGTCTGCGGCGCGCATCACGTTACGTTCCGTTGAGGCGCTGGAGAAACTGGCAGCAACCATTCCACCGATGGCTTATGACATCGAGCATTACAGCTCGCTGGGCCTGCTGGAACAGTTACTGGATATCCGTGACCCGCTGCAGGCCAGTGAGCAGGAACTTAATCTGGTACGCCACGCACTGATCCAGGCGATCGCCAAAACTCGCCGTGAAGGGGGTGGATTAACTAACCGCCTGGGAGCAGACAACCGCCATAGCTCTTCGCTGGTGCGTGAACGTATGCGCGCAGAGTGGTAATGCCACGTTAGCCATTTTTACGTCAGAGTTCAGGAACAAAATACTACCCGCCGGGAGGGCGCATATGATGCGTTCCGATCCGGCATAAAGCTTCACCTGCATATAACAATATAACTAATACCATCGCACCTGATCTGACTGATTTTTCTTTTTAACAGGTGATTTATGACATACGTAATTATTCATGCCTTGGCGCCGATTTTTGTCATTATGCTGCTGGGCTTTTTTGCCGGTAAGGCAAAAATGGTCGATAACCAGAACGTTTCATTACTCAACATCTTCGTGATGGATTTTGCACTGCCAGCGGCCCTGTTCGGTGCCACCGTACAAACGCCTTGGGCGGGGATCGTCGAGCAATCGCCGCTGATCGTGGTGTTGGTGCTGGCGATGTGGATCACCTATGCGGCGATCTATTTTACCTGCACCGGGATCTTCCATAAGTCTCCGCAGGATGCCGCGGTGCTGACGCTCACCGTGGCATTGCCCAACTATGCCGCGCTTGGCCTGCCGATCCTCGGTAGCGTGCTGGGGGAAACGCCGGGAACCTCGCTGTCCGTGGCGGTGGCTATCGCCTGTGGTTCGGTACTGATGACGCCGTTCTGCCTGCTGATCCTCGAGCGTGAAAAGGCCCGTGCGGCCGGCGGGGTTCAGGGGTCCAGCCTGGGCATGTTGCCGGTGCTGATGTGGCGCTCGGTGAAAAAACCGATCGTCTGGGGGCCGCTGCTTGGGGTGGTGCTGTCGGCGGTAGGCGTGCATATGCCTGAAATGGTGCTGGCCGCGATCAAACCGCTTGGCCTGTCGGCCACGGCGACGGCTCTGTTCCTGACCGGGGTGATCCTGTCTGCCCGTAAGTTGCAGATCAACGGCCCGGTGCTGCTGTCGAGCGTGACCAAACTGTTAATCCAACCGTTTATTGCCTGGGGGCTGGTGCTGGCATTGGGCCTGCACGGCAGTGTAGCCATTACCGCTATTTTGATGATCGCCCTTTCTGCCGGTTTCTTCGGTATCGTCTTTGGTAACCGTTTTGGCGTGCAGTCGCCGGATGCCGAAGCCACGTTACTGATCAGTTCCGTGTTGTGTATCATTACCTTACCGCTGTTTATCACCCTGACCTCAGGGATGTAACTGGAGAAGCCGATGATTCGCCCGCATGACCTGATTTGGATTAGTGACCGTGCTGCCCTCAGTGCCGATCAGGCGTTGCCGGAGTGGGTTGGCCAGCAGTGGCGCACTTCATTACCGTTGGTAGTACGGCGCGATGTTCAGGATAGCGGGCGGATCCCGGTGGGGATCCGGGGAATGAAACGCAGCCAGCGCGCCGCAGCTTGGGTTAGCGCAGAGGCTATCCGGCGCGTAGTGACGCCGGAGTCTTTAGTGAGTGAGCCGCTGGCGTTGCTGCACTCGAGCTTTGTTTCCCAGCCTCCGGTGCAGGCGCTCATTATGCTGGCTCAGCGGCCTTGGCCGTGGGGCTGGGGCGTGACAGGTAGCTGTGGTTATGCGTTGGCGACTGAAATCCCGGTGATGCATGCCGACAGCGATCTGGATCTGTTGGTTCGCTGCCCGCAGCCTGCCAGCCTTGATGAGTTGCAGAGGCTGGCACAGTGGTTGCAGGCGTTGCCTTGCCGCGCCGATGCCCAAATAGAAACACCGCTCGGTGGCTTTGCCCTGAGCGAATGGCTGCGGGATGGGCGAGCGATGCTGAAAACCGCTGAGGGACCGTTGTTGACGACGGATCCCTGGGCCAGCTCTCAGGAGATCTGATGAAGATTTTATTTACCTTTCCCGGACAAGGGCCGCAGGTGCCTCAAATGCTGCACCAACTGCCGGCCAATGAAACAACCCAGCGGTTGTTAAGCGAGGCCTGCGCTGTTCTTGACCAGGATGTACTGGCGTTGGACAGCGCCGAAGCCTTACAGAAAACCCGGGCAGTGCAGCTGTGCCTGCTGATAGCCGGTGTGGCTTACGCGCGGGAATTACAGCAACACGGGGTCGAGGCTGATTTTGTCAGTGGGCTATCCATCGGCGCTTTTCCGGCCGCGGTGATCGCCGGGGCCTTGGCATTTCCCGATGCCGTCCGGCTGGTGGCGTTGCGCGGCCAGCTAATGGAGGAGGCTTACCCTGCGGGATATGGCTTGGCGGCGATTGTCGGTTTGCCGTTGCGGCAGGTGGAAAGGCTGATAGACGAGGTCAATAGTGCTGAGTTACCGGCCTATCTGGCCAATATCAATGCCGAAGACCAATTGGTTATCGCGGGTAGCGAAGCCGCGATGGCGCAGGTCATGGCGTTGGCAAAAACCGCCGGTGCAGCGAAAACCCAGCGTTTGGCGGTGAGTGTCCCTTCCCACTGTGCCCTGTTGGCACAACCGGCGGAAAAGCTGGCGCAGGCTATGAAGCAGGTAACCATCAATCGGCCGCAGGTTGCGTATCTCAGCGGCAGTACCGGGCGCGTGTTATGGCAACCGGAGCGAATTGCTGACGATCTGGCCTTCAATATGGCCCGCACCGTGCGCTGGCATGAGGCGATGGTGGCGGCCTACGAACGGGAAGTCCGTCTGGCGATCGAAATGCCGCCGGGCGCGGTATTAACCGGCTTGACCAAAAAAGTGATGGAGCAGGGGGAAGCGCTGTCCCGCTGCCAACTGGGCCTGAACGCGGTCTGCGGCATTGTCGCCAAATATCGGCGCGATTAAACCGGCCCTTCACCGCGAGCGTACATGCGGCCTTCCGCCGTCAATGCCAGCAGGTTCGGATCCTGCTGCTGGTTACGATTGAACACCAGCGCGATGGTTTGGCGCATCTGGTACTGTTCGCACAGCGGCAGTAATTTCAACGTGTGTTCATACATCTTCTTCATCCGCCCAGGCACCAGCGTGTAGCCCACCCCGGCCTGCACCAGGCTGAGCATGGAGAAAATATCATTCACCCGGGTGACGATTTCCGGTTCAAAACCGGCAATCTGAAACGCTTCGCTAAAGCCGTGGTAGGTGGCGAAGCCTTCGGTCAGGGAGACAAACTTCTGGCTGCGAAAGTCTTGCAGGTCTGCCGTGCCATCGCTGTTTAGCGCCGAGGCTGCCGGTGCGGCAAGATAGATATCATCCTCAAACAGCGGCAGGATCTCAAAGCGCAGCGGATCGATTTGGCTGTCGGAAACCGAAATCAGGATGGCGTCCAGCAATTGGTTTTCCAACTGGGCCAGCAGATCTTCATTCGATCCCATAGTCAGGCTGATCTCCATGGCCGGGCGTCGCACCTTCAGCCCCATGATCAACCGTGGAATGGTTTCCAGCGTCAGTGAGTAGAGCGTGCCGATACGCATGCGTTGCTGGCCAAACCCCGCCTTCAACCGAGTTTCTTCGATACCTTTGTAGGTGAGATCCACGATATCGCGTGCGTATTCTGCCAGCGTAAGTGCTGCGGGCAGGGGCAGCAGGTTGCGCCCTTTATGAATAAACAGCGGGCAGCGAAAGCCCTCTTCCAGGGTATGTAACGCACGATGCACGCTAACGCTGCTCAAGCCAAGCTGTTCTGCGGCTCGGCCGATGTTTTCCTTCTCCATAAACGCCAGAAAGATTTCCAATTTTTTCAGGGTGATTTCGCTGTCGATCATCGGCTCAGGCTTGGGTAAGGGCTAAGAAGTGTCATGATAACAACAATTGCCCGTCCATAGCAGGCACCAAGAGCCTTCCCGCTTCCCAAGTGGAGGGCGGACCGTTATATTGCGCCACGAATTATTGAACAACTTTGCGAGCGCTCACTGAGTTAGCTGCGAATTTAAGGTTAAACTCAGTCTTATACACCGCTCAGGAGGGCATGCTATGGATTACGAATTTCTGCGTGACGTAACCGGTCAGGTGGTGGTCAGATTTTCGATGGGGCATGAGGCCATCGGCCATTGGATTAACGAAGAGCTCAACGGTGATTTTAACCTGCTGGACCGTATCGAAGCCGGTGCGGCAGGTGTCAAGGGCAGTGAGCGTCAATGGCAGTTGGAAGGCCACGAATACACGTTGCTGATGGACGGTGAAGAGGTGATGATCCGCGCCAACCAGTTGGAGTTCGAAGGCGACGAAATGGAAGAGGGGATGAACTACTACGACGAAGAGAGCCTCTCTTTCTGTGGCATCGAAGACTTTCTGACGGTGCTGAAAGCCTACCGCTCGTTTATGCTCAACTACTGATTATCCAGACGGGCGCAGGATGCTGCGTGGGATCTACCCGGATATTGCGTTTGTCAGCTGTAACTCGTGGAGCATTGAGAAAGGTATTACCACGCCCACCGAAGAGAAGGCGGGCCTGAAGCAGGATCTGATGGCTAATGCCCGCCAGCGGGTGCTGCTGGCAGATAGCAGTAAATACGATGTCTCTGTGTGACCCCGCTTGCCAGCCTGACGGATATTGTCACCGACAAGGCCTTGCCAGAGACGGCTCAGCGGCAACTAGCCGATCTACCTTGTGGTTTGCATTTGGCGTAACGTGGTTTGATTCAGGACCCTCGCCAATTCCCATGTTGGTCCATGCACTTTCAAGCCGTAGTGCTAAGCTGTAAAGAGGTTATCGTGCGGCGCCGGTTAGCCGAACGCGGCGGTTGAGCACGACCTTATTTTGGCATTTGACACTCAGCATGGAACGTTATGGATATCAATAGAGCTCAGGTTGAACAACTATTTAGTGAAACGATAGATGAGGAAACACTGAGGGCGACGGCTGGAGATATTGCTCTGCCACAGCGTCTTTCCTGGCTTTATGTTATGGCTAATGTACGGGAAGATCCGCTTGAGGATCGATACCTGGATGCGCTAGATGCTTACGATACAGCGTCAAGAGATCGGGTAGCTCCATGTATTGACCCCCTGTATGCCGAAAGCGCTCGCCGACTTGCCTATTTTGGTATTCGGGTTGATCGGCAGGGGCTGGCAGCAGATATTATTTCGTTGACGAGGCATATTGCGATGGGGCTGGAGTGGCACGATCTGAATTTCGATCCCGCACAGCCGCATTTTATGCGCCATGAGTTTCTTCAGCCTTGCCTGACGGGGGCAACCTCGCTAGCGAAGGTTTGTGATGTACTGGCCGTCGCATGCATTCGTTGCAGTAAAAACCAAGCGATTGTCAGTATTGATGGAATGCAGGTGGAGGTGCAAGTCGGTGATGATAGCTTTGCCGATTTGCAGTGGGAAGGTGACACTCGTAGTGCCGCGCTCAGCCTTCGAGCGAACGATCTGCGCCATTTGACCGCCAATGAGGCTCTTGAGCTGAGTCATGAACTTGGGCATTGCCGTCATCATTTGGTCGCGGAACATCCTGCCGGTGATTATGGCCTGCCTTTCTGGGATACGGAATTGCCCGCTTTCCGTGAAGAATGGACATTATGTTCACGGCTTACTCCTAATCTCAGTACTCGAGCTTGGGCTCTTGAGGCGATCAAACAGTCAGTGTTTGCTCTTTTCCCCCTGCTGGTCCCCGTGATGGGGAGTAAGGCCGCTCTTCATCAAGCGGTGAAACAAAACCCTGTCTATTGCCATACGCGAAAAGAGGCGGACTGGCTATTATGCAAATCGCCGCTATTTGTGTGGAGTGGTGTCCCCTACGTACAGTATTTCCTTAGCCTTGTGCGATTTTTATTGGAGACCGGTCCATACGATGACGTGTTGGCTCAGGGCCTAATGCGTTGCGAAACGCGATTCTCGCTTCATGCTGGATGATAAGTGACCGCATCGTTGATCAAGCTGCTTTCCGCCAGTATCGGCATGGTGAGTAATGTTTCCAATGCACTGCCGGTAGCAAGCAGGGTTCTATCATCAAACAACGGGCCAACCAGTTGCATTCCCAAGGGCAAACCGCAAGAGGCCAGGCCAATCGGGAGATTTAACGCAGGGTTACCGGTGACGTTAAACGGAATGGTTTGCGTGGGTACCACGTTGGCTGGTGGTGGCCAATCGGTGCCAAACTCGCTGAAGGCAGGTGCCGGCCGTAGCGTACTGGGGAATATCAGCAACTGATAATGTGGGAATATGCGGGTGTTCAGCCATCCTGTCAGTTCGCTGCGTAAGCGTTGTGCATCCAATAGCTCTGCTGCTGAAATTGTCGCGCCAGGTAGCACGCGTTGATAGGTGAACCGCCCGAAATCCTCCGGCCTTTCGCGCAGACTTTGCTGGTGGATAGCAAAGGATTCGGCAGTCATGATGATCCTGCCGCAGGCGTTGAATAAGTGGTAATCCTTAAATTGAATTTCTTCAACGGTGGCACCGGCATCGCGCAGTAACGCCACGCTATTATCCATTGCTGCGAGTAATTCCGGGTGTGTATATGGGCTGTCCGTCAATAGGTGGCGCGGCCAAGCGACGCGGAAATTACGCCAGTTGATCGCGGGTGGATTAACAAAATCAAAGGTGACATTACAACCTGTAGGGTCATGGGGATCTTGACCTGCGATGACTTGCATGACGTATGCGCAGTCGGCAGCATAGCGTGTTAGTGGGCCACAGTGATCGAGCGACCATGAGAGAGGAAATACCCCATATCTGGATACCAGGCCAAAGGTCGGTTTGAAACCGGTAACGCCACACATGCAGGCTGGGCCTCGGATGGAACCACTAGTATCTGAACCTATGGCTACTGGAACCAGTCCTGCAGCAATCGCTGCGCCAGCCCCTGATGATGAGGCTCCGGTGAAATGTGCAGGGTTCCACGGATTACGTGCTGGGGGAAAGGGGAGCTCAAGACTGGGGCCGCCAAGGGCAAATTCGTGTGTGGCCAGTTTGCCGAGATAGACCCCGCTACCTGCTTTCAGTTTCTTCTCTATTGTACAGCTGTGTGGCGCAATGTGGTGCTGCATGATTTTCGAGTGACAGGTCGTTGCTACACCAGCAACATCGAAAATATCTTTCAGTGCGTAAGGGATCCCGTGTAGTGGTCCCCGGTCATGCCCGTTAGCCAATTCGTCGTCGGCACGCAGTGCGTCGCGGCGTGCCCGCGTCGGGTCTACCTGAATAAATGCTTTTATATGCGGGTTAAAACGCGCAATGCGTTCCAGAAAATAGTCAGTTAATTGCACCGCACTGATTTGACTATTGCGCAGGCGCCGGGCCAACTCGGCCAGGGGCAAAGTGTGCAGAAATTCACTCATGGCACGCCTTATAACAATCAACGGTTTTCAACGCATCGAAGCCGTTTGCGGGTTCCGCCTCGGCATGTTTCACTACGGCGAGCAGGGCGACGGCCTCGCGGATTTCGTGCGTACAGCGTATGGCACCCGCACGATACGGTATTGGTACCGCGATCCCTAACAGCGTCATGTAACGTTCGAACAGGATTTCAGCGTCTTCCATCGGTTATCTCTCCTCATCGATGCCAGCTTGCTTGGCGTTAGTAGTGAACCAGGAAGATGCAAGCAGTGCGTTGCGAAAACTCTCATCTACGTTTGCTGGCAAAATAAACCCCAGTTCTTTATTGGTGGCCTCGACAATTTGCGGCCAGGAACGGCCATCTGCATTCAAGACGCAATGATGAAGCGCGGCGAGATAACGCTTATCTTGCGCCAGGTGTCTTTCTAATGGATACCTTAGTGCAGGGGGGAGAGCTTGAATCAATCCGCGTAAATTCAATGGGCCAGGCCAATGACCATAGAGGCCATCATCTATAGGCCGTGTGGCCGGTGGTTTAGGGGCAATATATTCCGGCCGCTGTTGCTGCAGTTTCAGCAACAGCGGTACCACGATGGCCAGAGTACGTTTCATTTCTACTGGTGATACCTTGTCCGAAGTATCGCCAGCAGTGTGGTTGAAGCGATCGCCGATATGACAGATTTGGATTGCTGGGCTATTGCGACTGTGATCGCTGTGATTCATAAACAGCGCATGGTCGGAAAATCCGTGGAAAGGAATACTGAGCCATTTCCCGCCACTATCCGCAGTCTGTAAAAAAGCCTCGGCGGCACACTCTTCAGCAAGTAAGCCCAAAGATGAGGACAGGCGCTGAGGAGGGTGTTCGATACAAAGTGGTGAGCAGCACAGAGTTTGATTTTCTCCGACCATATCGAGATTGATTACCGCGAGTGGTGCAGGGCGGTGACGATAATGATGTTGCAATGCAGCCACACCCAGGAACTCAGGCCCCCAGATGAATCGAAGAGTGTAACGAAGAGGTGGCGAGGCATCGTTTTTTTGTAGTTGGCTGATGAGTGCTGCCGTTTCCAACAGGGCACTGATCCCTGATGCGTTGTCGTTGGCACCCGCTCGCGAATGGCAAAGGTGGGCGGTTAGCCATATTTCATGCGTGGTATCGCACCCAGGCAGGCAAGCCGTCACCACTGGCATGGCGGCGGTGTGATCCAGGCAGATTTCTGCTTGCGCGCAGCAATGGCGGCGGGCCGCTGTTTCCAAATGCCTCATTTCTTCTGGCGTAGCGCTAAAAGCAAACAGGGAGCTGCCCGGAGGTAGTTCAATTCGGCCACGGAAACTAACGTTTGTTTGCCGATCGTGGCAGGCAGGGGCATCGGTGATAAAACCAGCAGCCCCCGCCTGAGCCAGGAGCAATGGCCAATCTTGTTGGCGATATTGCTCGCTGGGAATGACCAGGACCTTGCCTTGCCATTCGCTTTCTTCGGGCGTCGCCAGTGTGAAGTGCTGCTGGTTTACGGCACAGGAATATGTGGCAATGGCAAACGCGTGCTGTTGATGGTCAATCAACAAATTATCGGCTGCCGGTACGTGCAACCAGGCTTGTAGTGGGGTCCAAGCCAGTGGAGCAGTAAAGTGCCACCAATGTTGTTTGCCATCAGCAGGAAAATGTAGCGTTTCTACCTGTCGCAAGTCCCGTTGCTGTGCCGCCTCCGCGACCCATTTTGCCGCTTGTTCAATGCCTAGTGACGCTTGATAACGGTCAAACTTTCCAAGAGCATCAATGGGTTGCATAAGGCGTGAGGTGCTGCTGTGTTGCAGCACCCAGGCCACCTGTTGGGCAGTGAACATACGCATCCCCCAATATCAGTAGTTATCTGAAAGCTTTTCTTTCATTTTCAACATATTGGATGCTGATAGCAGGATAGAGCCGATCAGGAACAATCCTCCCATGATGCGCAGCACTTCGTTGGTCGTTATCGTATTTCCCCAGGCTCCATAAGCGGCCAGAGAGAAAGGGATAAACATTTTGAAAATACTGCCAGTAATGCCATTGATTTTGCCCAGATCTTTCGCTGGAGCCACCACCAGTCTGTAAGTACGGACACAGACGATATAGATGGAGAACAAAAAGGATTCGCAGAACAGCAGGATGCCTAGCGTTACGATATTGAGATGTATGCTGATCAGTAAATAGGCCAGACCAATGAGTGGGATGGAATAGACCAGTACCTGGATCACGCCAACGCGTTTTTCAACCCGATCGGAACACCAGGAACCCATGATTGCGCCGATACCCCCCGCGGCAAATAATAGGCCGACTTGAAAATCAGAAAGGTTGAGCTGCGATTTGGCGTAATACATCACGGCAATTTCAGAAACGACGACAATCGCGTTGGCAAACGATGTCCACCAAGACAGGATCCATAAATTACGTAATCCATACAGCGCCTTGAAACCGTAAATGATATCGGGAATAAAGGGTTTGTTTTCCGCTGGCGGGGTGCGGCGAAAACTGAACACGCTCAGTAATAAGGCAATAAACAGCAAGGCATAGGATAAACTCAGTGTTTGCGTGTAAGTGAGTAATAACAACATACCGCCGATAATGGCTGGACCAGCACTGTCGAAAACATTGGTCACCATGTTATTGTATTTGTTATATATAATGAGTCGGTTTTCTGGTAACGCTACTTTTGATTGGACGATCAGAGAATTGTTGGCAAAATAGGTCATTCCCATGAGCATGAATACCAATAAAAATAGCAGATGTTGCGAGCTGACACCATTCAATGCCAACAGCATGACCACGACTATTTGCCCTAGGGTTCCGCCGATAAAACCTTTTCGGCTACCAATACGATCGACGAGGGTACCAATAATAAAGCCCAGGACCAGAAAGGGAAGATATTCAAACAACCGTACATGGCTCATCAGATCGTTTGACTGTGTTAATTGGAACGCCCAAAGCGGCAGCACGAAGTAGATAATTTTCTCAGCGATGGCTTTGAGGGCGGTAATGAGTAAAAGTAGCGTCATTATGCCGGCTCCATCCGATAAAAATGACGGATAAATGCTTGATCCTCCAGATAGATCGGCAAGGGTGTGGTACAGAGCAGTTCAGTGAGTTCCCTGCTGAGCGGCGTGGCTGGCACATGCTTGCTACATGACAGTAAAAAGGAAAAAAAGCGTTCCTGCCCTTCCAGCATCAGAATACGTCCGCGAGTGACCAAGGCGCGCTGTGGATGGCTGAGTTCGTCCTTAATGCCTTCCTGCAACGTCATTTTTTTCCAAAGGTTGCGCAGATCAACCAAAGGCTCCCCACTGATGGCTACGCCCATACTGACCAGTTTAAACATCATTGATTGGCACATAGGCGCTTCTCCAAGTCATCTTCATGTTGATAGCAGGCAAAGATTTCATCTTGCATGTCATAGTAGAGGAAGCAGAGGTAAGCCATATCGTCCACTATCTCCTGCTGTTGCTGATGAGATAATAAGGGGATCAAATTGAAATAGTGCTGAGTGAAATCAGCATGTTCTCCTTGCATATTGATGCGGGCATGGCTGAGATGACTATCACGGATTTTGTGAAACTCTGGAGTATCGGGAATGCACTCAGAGAACGCCATCAGATCATCATCATCGCCTTCATAGAAGAACAGGCTGGCGAAGAATGAATGAGGTCTGCGAAGTGCCATATCCTTCAGAAAATCCATATAGGCCAAAGTAGAAGGCAGGGGAGATGAAGCATACAGTTGCTTCTCCTGCCAAGGCGTATCGCTAAATGCCTTGGCCATAATACGTTCGTGAAACAATTCTTCCTTTACAAATTCTTGTGCTAACTGCTGGAGTGCAGCTGGCAGTGGATCGGCTAGGAAACCAATCAGAGAAGAGACGGCTAGTCGGGTGACGTGAAAGTATTCCAATGTCCAACCGAGCAAGAGGATGCGATGTTTTTCGGGTTCCAACATGGCTTGTGCCAGTGGTGTTTCACCCCGTTGGAGTAGCCATTGATTATTGACCAAGTTGTATAAACGGTTGTAGAACTCACTGCCAGAACAACCTGTATCATTGGTCGTGATATCTTGTTCAGGGAGTTCAAAAGCCAGGTTGTTTTCGAGTAGGTACTCATAGAACTGAGCGTTTTCTTGATTGCAAGCCTGAGTTAGTTGAACAGGTCCTGTTATCAATTTATTCAGTTGAGTAACTGCATTGCGATACTTTTCATCATCGTCGAAAATAAGCTCATGAGTTTGCAAGAAAACTGACAGCTGAAGGACTCGATCCCTTTTGTTTTCTTTTATATGAACATAGTCAGGTAAAGAAATCATCGAAGATACCTTTGAATGGAGTTAGGATTAATGGAAGCAAGGTTGTAAGGTTCAATGGTGCATGCGCATGCACCATTGAACCTACCACGATTACAGAGCTGCGTTGGCGCGGCGTACTTTCTTCAATTTTTTCGCTTTCATGTAAATTTCTCCATTAAAGTGATTATCTATTTTCGGGATTGCTGCGCAATCTTTCAGGATAAAAAATTGGCAACGGATAGAGTCTTATCACAGTGTCATGTTCTGTCAATGAAAAGTTGCGAAATTGTTTTGATAAACTTAAGTGTTAAAGTTAAATAAAAACAAAGTATTGCGCATTGATTTTTTTTATAACATATTGATTTTAATGTATAAAAAATAATTACCTTAAAGTTTGGATATGATTTTTCAGGTTAATAATTTAAGTTTGAAATTATTCAAATATCCAAACTTAACATTATCTTAACTATTTTTATACTTTTTTGGAATATAAAGTTTATTTTTTATTCATTACATAATTAAAAAATAATGCGGGAATTTACCTATATAACGAGAGTTAATGCTTTTTATTCAATAGCTTGCCTGTCTTAATACGACGGTTTTTGTTCTCATTTTGCATTCTTGATTGTATCTAATTGAAAAATAATTATTTTATATTTCGTCCATTTTATTGTGCGTGTTTTATCCTTTTATAACAGGTGTTTATCTTTTTTGTTTTTAAGTGGGGTAAGCCTTTGTGAAGCGATTTTTATTATGGAGGGTGGTTTGACAAAAATTCCAAGTGCTTTAAAACTGGCTTGGTTGCATGTCGTTTTATTTGAGTTTTTCACATGTAATATACTTAGCGAATATCAATTTTTATTGAGGATGTAAGTATGAAAAATGCACTTAAACAAAACCCAAGCAGTAACTTCAATTTGAAGAATGAAATCATTAACCTAATCAGCAATAGCGCTGATGTAAAGTATGCTGACATTTCTGTTAGTGAACTGGAATCAATGCGTGCTGAGCGTGCATTTATTCCCGCTTCACGTCATGGTATTGAAACCATTTGTGGTGCGAGCTGCGAGACTGGCGCGCAATAACCACTTTAGGGCCACATACCCTATGTGGCCTTATCTCAATGAACGGTGAGATTTTATAATTTATAAAAATCAGGATGAATCCTAAGGTGAAGCTATGTCTGCAAAGTCAACGTTAAATTCTGTGGGCCCTGAAATTGCCGTCGTGACCGCGCATGGCCGTCAGTTACTTTCCAGTCGCCCTGATGAGCGCCTGATTGATGTTTTAGGCAGAAATAACGTGCCCTGGTCTGCGGTCTCTATTTATCAGCGCCGTGACGGCGAAGAGGCTATGCATTTATGTTCCGGGTTGGAAAAAACCATGGCAGAGTTTGATGCTGACCAGCTTCTGCTTTATTTTAACCGTAATGTAAACCCCTTCAAATTCTCCCCAGAGAAATTCCAAATTGTTAACAGTACCGATCAGAACTCAGAGTCAACAGAGTATATCTATCAGAATCTGAAAAATAGCGATGCCAGCGCGCAGAGCTACCTCAAAAAACTATCACCTGATGAGTGCCGCGATATTATCGCTGCACGGGTGGCAGAAACCATCAAACAGCATTTGCCTCAAGGGGCCGATCTGGTTGTGGGGGTTAGCGGTGGTGGCGACAGTAACTCACTATTGCACGGCCTGAGCCTGATTCGTGACTACGTCAATGTCCACCCGGTGATCATTATGGGTATCCCTGATTGGGATAAAGGTGTGCCACGTGCCGTGGAGCTGTGCCGTAACTATCAGTTGGACTTGAAAATTATCAAAGAGGACGAGGTCAAATCTCTGCTCGGTATTCCAGCAGACGGCGAAAGTCTGATCGACCGTTTTGAGCGCACCTTTGCGGGGGATGACTTCGAGTTTCTTGGCACGTTATTGATTCGCCTCTCATTGACACGTTATGCCCGCGAACTGGGCACCCGCTTCATTAGCACGGGGCTTAATCTGGAAGATGTCTTGTGCGAGAACCTGTTCCGTATTTCAACAGGCTTGAAACCTGCTTCCAGCCCGGCACGCAAGATCGGTGATATGACGTTGGTCATGCCATTATGGATGTGCCCGAAACGTATTATCGATGGTTGTTTCCCTAAATACTCTTTAGACAACTATGAGGCACGTTATCCGTGTTTCTCTCTGGGCCGTAATCTCTATTACAGCGTGATTTATACCCTGCAATCCAGCTATCCGGGTTTCCCTGAGCAGATGGCGCGCGGATTGTCGGAACTGGCCGCCAAGGATCCGGTTGAATACCAGCTTGACGAACAACTGGGGTTTTATGTCGAGCGTATGGTGCCGTTGGCATTGCGCCATAAATTCCAGAAAATGCTCAAGGATTCATGTGGGCAAAGCCTGGATGAACAATCTGAGGAAATATTACGTTCTGTCGAGTAATGCAATGGCCCCCTGCCGCCTTGCAGTAGGGGAGTTTCGTCTCTTTGTACAGGATCCGCCATGCTGATCAATCTTCTCGGATGTGACGGGGCAGGAAAATCAACGCAGTTAAAATGGCTGATCCCCTGGTTGGAGAAAACGACAGGATTGCCGGTGCGTACACTAGCCAAACGTGATGCCCTGCAAGCTGAAAAGTACCCTGAAGCTCGGTATTTTGGGTGTAGCTACCGTACCTTGATGTATGAAATATTGCCTGAAATGCGTGGTGAGAGCCGGGCACTTTTTCTGTTTAACCTTTTCGCCATCCAGCTTTGCCACCAGCCGCCAGCCGCGGATGAAATCGTGTTGCTTGATGGTGGTTGGCAAAAACACGTCGCGACGGAAATGGCTCTGGGGTTGAGCGAGACTTGGCTATCGCAGCTGATTGCTCCTTTCCCGTCCCCCGATCTTACGTTGTTTCTCGATGTTGAACCTAACGTGATTATCGCTTGGCGGCGTGACAACGGTGATACGCACGCGCCTTACGAGTGTGGTAACCAACTTGAATGCAGTGATGAACGTTTCCTCGAACAGATGAACAAGGTTTATTCCATTTTGTCACGCCATGCTCGCGAACAGGATTGGACCAGGGTTGATGGCCGTCAGCCCCCTGAACAGGTTTTCCAAGCCCTATGTGCCGGGGTGGAGCGTTATTTAGCCGCTCCATCGGCGGGTGCCGCCTTTCTACCGGTTAAAAATAGCTAATTTTATTGAGTGAGGACAATGTCATGGAGATTGAAGTCTCTTTAAGTGGCGAGCTGATTGATCCACGTATTTATCAGGAGGTCTCTGCGATTGGGTTGCTGCGTGGCGAGTATATTTTCCGTCGCGCGGGCAAGTATCTTACCGCCCCGGATGGGCGCCAATTGATGATTGATTATATCGAGAACGTGTTAAAGGTGTTTCCAGACAAGGACGTTTGGTATCGCTTTATTGATGCGCCAGCCAATGAAATCAACATGCTGGAAGGATATGACGAATATGTGTTGGAAGAGTTTCCAACCATTGGTTTGCGCGGTATGCGCAGGGCGATGGAATTGACCAATACTTTCGAAATTGAATTCGATGTCATTACCCAGTTGGCAAAACAACACCCGAATTTGCATATCATCTTTCCCTACGTTTGTGAGATGGCTGAAATAGAGTTCGGCATGGATTATGCCCGCCGCTTTGCTTTCCCTAACAAAATTTCCTGCATGATGGAAACACCAGCGGCGTTTTGGCACGCATCGGACATCGAGAAACTTGGCATTGAACATTTTCTGGTGGGGATGAACGATCTCAGCAGTCTGACCATTGGTGCCAGCCGGGGTAGCGGCTACGATCGCCACAACCATCCTGCTCTGATTGGTATGCTGAAATCGCTACGCCAAACGTTGAGTCATGGTCGTATCAGCATCGCCGGCTATATGAAACCGGAGTTCCTCGACATAGCCAAACAGACCGGCATGGATGCTATTACCGTGCATTATTCTTCGTTCCCGGCATTCTTTGGCGAGAAATTCAAAGACTATCAAGACATGGATTTCATGCTCAACTTTAAGAAAGGGGATAACCGTAAACGCCTGCGTCTTTGGGCTCAATCTCTGCTCGATGTTGCCAACGATAACGATGCCATGACTATCCAAGGTCTGCATTGGCACAAAAAACCGAAAAGCTGAATAGCGCAGGCAGGAGATAACCGGTGAATAACTATGTGGTGGCGATAGTGGGTGGTGGCCCGAGATCGGTTTATGCCCTGGAACGCTTATTGGCTTTGCTACGCAGAGAACCGGTTTCAGGCTCATTGCACATCCATGTGTTTGAGTCGCATGGCAGGGCAGGCGCTGGCGTCGCACATAGTGATGAGCAGCCATCGAGCAGTTATCTCAACCGGTGCGTTGATCAAATAGCCTTTGCGGCGGATGAGTCCGTCCAGGCTGCCTCGGTACTGCTGCCTCTGCCGCTAAGATTGACTTTTCATCAATGGTGTCAACAACGTTATCAGCAAACGGGAGATGAGCGTTTCAATCTTGCCGCACATGATGTGCCACACCGATATCTGCATGGCTTGGCATTACGCGATCATTTTAATCTTTACGCCGAACTGCTCAATCAATTACCCGGAGTCGAGGTTATCGCGCATCATGACGAAGTGACTTATGTACGCCGTCACTATTCCGGTTTCAAAATGTCGTTTGCCAGCAACCAGGACGCCTTGCTGGCCGATCATGTTTTATTCGTTACTGGCCATACTCCTTGCCGTCCTAGGCCAGGGACGGATGAAGCACGCTACGCACGCAACAGTCGGTATATTTCCTATCCCTATCCACTGGAACAGCGATTCAGCCTGCAAACTGTCGATGCTGGCAGTCGAATAGGGCTGCTTGGTATGGGGCTGACGGCTATTGATATCTGTTTGTACCTGACCGAAGGACGCGGCGGCCGCTTTGTTGCTGGCGATGATGGTGAGCTGCGTTATCTACACAGTGGTAATGAACCCGCCCAGATCCAGGCAATTAGCCCAAGTGGAAAAATGTATTCTGTCCGCCCGGTTAATGCCAAAGTCTTGCCGGAACACTTTCATCAGCCCCAGTTTTTTAGTGAGTCCGCGATTACGCTACTGCGCAAGAACCATGGGCGCAGCGCTACCTTGTCTGACGGTTCTTGCCAGCGGCAACTCGATTTCCGGCGTGATGTATTTCCACTGGTGGTGCTGGAGATGGCGTTGGTTTATTACCGCACTTTATTAGGCGAAGATTGGGGCCAGAGGTTGATCGAGGCCGTGACCCCTGCATATCTATCATTCCTGTCCACCGTCCCCCATCAAGTTGAACGGGATATTGAGCGGTTACTACAACCCGCCCAGCAGTTATTTGACCAGGCAGTTGTAGAGTTTCAGAGGTTTTGCGCCAGGCAAGACAGCGACGATCCTGCACTGATGCGCCTGGCCACGGCTTTTTACCGGACATTGACTGACCAGGAGCTGCCTGCTGAGCAGGTAGTGACGGCATTCCGTGCGTTACCGCCGCAACAGGTGAAATGGGGGCACTCGCCCTACCTGGCTGAACATCGGTTTGACTGGCTGTGTATTTTCGAACCTTTCACCGGCCAGCCAACAGGGAGCGTGTCGCAACGGCAGCACCAGGTACTACGCTGGTTAGAGTTAGATCTGGCGGCGGCACGTCAAGGTAACCGATTTAATCCATTGAAGGCTGCCTGTGATGGTGTTTGGCGTGATTTACGCGCCGTATTTTCTGCTGTCACCGATTTTGGTGGCTTAACACCCGCCTCTCAACGCGAATTTTCGACGTTATGGATGTCTTATTACAACCGTTTGTCAAATGGTGCGGGTGTTGAAGCGATGCAGAAAATGGCGGCCCTTATTCGCCAGGGGCTAGTCGTGCTGGCCCCAGTTGGTGTACACATTAGTTCTGCGCGTTCCGGAAAGGGTTTCATACTGCATGGCCGTGGGCAACGGCTGAAGATCGATCATTTAGCTTGTGCTCGTCTGCACCCGTTTGACGCTCGTTATCAGCAGAGTCCACTCTATCCTTCAATGTTGCGCGAAGGACTGATCCAACTATGGGAAAACCGTGATCCGGGGGGAGAGCGGTTTATTCCGGGGGGGTTGATGCTGACTGAAGCATTCCATCCACGAACCCTGGATAACACTATTGAAACCCGTCTGACATTTCTTGGTGCTCCTGTCGAAGGGGTCTGTTTCTTTCAGAACGTTGCGGCTCGTCCTCGAGCCAACAGCGCGGTGCTAAATGTGGCCCATCGGTGGGCAGCTCAAATACTGCAGGCGTTGAGAGAGTCGGTGAAGCAAGCTGAGGGGACGCCTTGGTATGACGTTACCAATTGAAAACAGTGTAAATAGCTTGCGTCAATTTCGCAAACGTATTGCGGCACGTATGGCTTATCAACAGCGGCAAAAGCAGCCACGCCATCAAGTGATCTTCGCTGTCGACGGTATTTATTCCGAGTTGGCACAGGGTTGCTGGCGTTATGCCCATCAGGAACCATGGCAGGCGATATTTCCTTCAACCTCGGCAAGCTGCTGGTTGAGTAGTTTGACGGGGCAGAGCATAGAACAGCATGGTGTTCCCGGCGTCGTGTTTCGGCCTGATCCGGCGCAGGCAACGTTGATCAACATCTGTGATTATCAGGGGGATGCCATCACGCCTCCCACGGCTAATCTGTTTACCGATTGTTACCGCTATGGGTTCACCCCACAGGCGATAGCCGGCGATCTGTTGCCCATCCAGGGAAGCTGGACGCGAGCGCTGCTGACGGGCGTTGCACATGTTGATAATCATGCTTTTTATACGGACCAGCCGTTGGTGCCGCCAGCACAGATGATCGCGCGCCTGGAAGGCGCGGTCGGGCAGAGACTGAACGGTGCGGCACCGACCCTGTTATGGTGTTTTATCGACGTCGATCAATATATTCACCTTAACGGTTATGACGACCGGGTAGAGGCATTCCTCTGTGGGTTAGCATCCTTGGCTGAGCGTTTGGTGGCGCAGGGGTGTGATGTGATTGCCTATGCCGATCATGGCTTGGTGCCGACACAGCATGATTCTGACATTGCCCGGTCGATAGAGCAGATTTGTGGTGAATTTGGCGCAACGATGGGGGGCGCTGGACGCACACGCTGGTTTTATGTTGAGCAGGAACATGAAGCTGCGATGCAGCAACGTTTGGCCAGCGCTATTGGCGATATCGCCTTGGTGATGCCGCGAACATCCCTGTTTTCAACTTCAGGTTCATCGCGTATGGGTAACCTGTTATTGATTGCGCAACAGAACCGTTTTATCTCCCCCCCCTCCTACCGCTATGAACATGGCTCACTGCAGGCTCAGGAAATGTCAGTCCCCTATGCGGTATGGGAGGACTTATGATTGCCAGAGCCATTGATTCCTATCAGAGCATGGTCGCGCTGGACGATACGCCAACAATACTGAATCTCTCCTGGACCCAGGATGAACGGCCATTTATCCAGCCGGATATCAGTGCTGTCATCCAACAGACTTTGCACTTGGAAACTGAGACAGGGCTACCCGAGATCTACCGCTATGCCGTCACCGATCCTTGGGGAGATATGACGTTACGCCAGGCGGTAAAACATTTTTTTTCTCTGGCACATGATGATTTTTCTCTGTCTTGTGGTGCGGGGGTCATTTCGTTATTGGCCGCGTTGGCATATTTATCGCAAGGGCGACGTGTGGCGATTATCGGTGATGTTTACCCGGATTATCCCTGGTATCTGCGTCAGGCAGGACGGGAGCCTTATCACATGGCGCCAGGAAGCGAGCAGGATATTGGTTCCGCAATGTGTGCCGTTGGGGCTGATATGTTGTTTCTGGAGCGTCCGGGGCTGCTGAATGATGACTATGGCGATCTCGTGAAACTGCGGCAACTGTGCCAGAGATTGGCGCAGCGCGGTATGTTGCTGTTGATCGATGAATCTAATGCCAATTATTGTTCGCCGACTTATAGCGCGGTGACTCTGCTTGGTGAGATGCCCAATCTTATTGTACTGCGCGGGATGTCAAAAGGCTGGGGGCTTGGGGGATTACGCGTGGGGTTATGCCTGTGCGCCAGTGAGCTGCAGGCCCGGGTGCGCCAGACGTTGCCACCGTTGCTCAATGCTTCATTGTCGCTGCGTATCGCCGCCAACATTTTGGCGCTAGGTGATTCCACCGCCGAGTTGCGAGCACAGATTACCCGCCATAAACGGCAAGTTCTCGAACTATTTGATGCTCAGCCCTTGGTCGCGGCCAGTAGCGCCCTGCCTTACTGGTTTCTTGGGCCGGAAATGGGGGAAGCGTTGGAAGCAAGAGGCGTCAAAGGAAAGCATCATCTCTGCTGGCGGGGAGGAGATGCAGCGATCACTTTGCTACGTCTGAGCGTCCCATTATTACCAGCAAGAATGGCTCGTTTACAACATTGCATGACATCTTATTCCGATAGCGAGGGAACCGATGGATACCGATAAGCTATTAACGATTTTTTTATTTGATCGCTCTCAAGCGGAGGTGCTGAGCAATACGCTGTCACAAGAACAGTGGCAACTATGCTTGGAGGCAGCGGTACGGCACAAAATTCTGCCGCTGGTGGCCGATTATTATCACAATGTCAGCGATCAACCATTGACGCCAGCACTATCGGAGATCCTTGCGGCGCATCGGCGCGAACGGAATAGCTGGCTAGAGGCAATCCGAGCTTTGCAGTTTGACAGCAATGAACCTCGTGCCATGTTGATGAAAGGATTTGGTCACGAGCTACTGTACCCGGAACGCATCGAGCGTTTTGCCAAGGATCTGGACATTGTTGTCCGGGATTTCCCGGCGTTTTGCCGTTTTGCCACGCAGCTCTTTCGCCGCGGTTTTTCTCTCCCTTTTATGGCTCGTTTCTATCAGCACCCCGATACTGCGCAATGGTGTGGTATTGCTCGTTTCATTTTCGAACAAGGCCTGGAGGATGGTGGAGTGGAATTACACATTGGGCAGTTTGCGGTTGACCAATACCACCTGATTGATTGGGATGAACTGGAACCTTATGCGGTGCAACAGCAATTTTCCGGGATACCATTGTGTGTGCCAGATGTGAACACGATGCTGAAAGTTTTCTTTATGGAATTGGCAACACGTCCTGAGTGCATGCTACGCGATCTGTATGACGGTCATTGCCTGTTTATGGGGGCTGGCATAGCTCCGCAGGCACTGTTTGATGAGCTTGCGAAAGCACGGTTGTTGCCGCAGGTGGAAAAACTGCTGGCAGGGTTTCACCGCTACCAGCAATCCCCTCCACTGCTGTTGCAGCATCTGGCGCGAAATATTCACGGCGATAGTGGAGCGACATCGCTCTTGTGGCAGCAACGTGCTCGCGAGGCCATTGATCGGGCCTGTGAAGAGGGGAGTTGGCAACTCAATGTCCTCAGTTTGCTGGATCGTCCCTGGGCCATACGCTGCGCATTACGTTGGGGCATGACTGTCAATGCGATACTGATTGATCAACGTTGCGCAGCGATCGGCCTGACACGTTACAAAAAATTCCTGATGCTAACCTCGCCAGCAGGCACGTTTCTGCTCGGTGTTTGTGGCCTGTTCAGTGATGAGGAAGTTGAACAATTACAGGCTTATCTGACAAGGGAGGCATTGCGCCCTGGCGTAATATTAGAGGAGAAGCAGGATGATTGAGCACCATACGATGATGAAACTGGGGGCTTTCTGGTATCCCACCGGCTACCATATTGCAGCTTGGCGACATGCCAGTGTTCAGGCTAATGCAGGTATCAATTTTCAGCACTGCGCCGAGTTTGCCCGTATGGCGGAAAGTGCGGCATTTGATTTCATTTTTCTTGCCGATAGTCTGGCTGTAAAAGGGGATGACTGGGCAGAATTGAGCCGTGGGGCACATCGCTACGTGGGGCAGTTTGAACCGTTAACCTTGCTGTCAGCATTGAGTGCGTGCACGGAACGTATCGGTTTGATTGCGTCGGCAACGACCACCTATCACCATCCTTATAATCTAGCTCGTCAATTTGCCTCTTTGGCCCATCTTAGCCAGGGACGAGCGGGGTGGAATCTGGTGACTTCTCAAAACCCATTTGAAGCCGATAATTTTGGTCTGGATAGTCATCCAGAACATGATCGTCGTTACCTGCGTGCAGAAGAGTTTGTTGATGTTGTGGCCGGATTGTGGCGCAGCTGGGACCATGATGCCTTTTGTTTCGACAAACAAAGCGGGGTGTTTTTTGACGTGGCAAAAATGCGCCCACTGAATCACCAGGGGGATTTTTTCCAGGTTAAGGGACCTTTAAACGTACCTGCTTGCCCTGGTGGTGCTCCAGTGATCGTACAGGCTGGCGCATCCGAGGCCGGGCGTAGCTTGGCGGCGCGTACCAGTGAGGTCATATTTTCGGCACAGCATGAATTACAAACCGCTAGAATGTTTTACCAGGATGTTAAACAAAGGGCACAACAAGCTGGGCGCGCCCAGCTACCTTTGGTGATGACGGGGATGTTCCCCTTCGTCGGCCGTAGCCAGCAGGAAGCGCAGGACAAGTTTGAGCAACTCCAGGCGTTGATTGATGATCGGGTCGGGTTGGCATTATTGCAGGTTCAATTGGGGGGCATCGATCTTTCCGGTCACGATCTCGATGGGCCATTACCGGTTATTCCACCCAGTAATGCCAGCCAAAGCCGACGTGAGTTACTGGTATCACTGGCTGCGCGGGAGAATTATTCTATACGGCAACTGTACCGGCATGTGGCAGGCGCACGTGGTCATTGGCAACTGATTGGCACGCCACGGCAGATTGTCGATGAAATGGAGGAGTGGTTTAGTACTGGCGCGAGCGATGGATTTAATGTGATGGCACCGTGGTTGCCAGGGGGAATGAGCGATTTTATCAACCTGGTGGTACCAGAGTTGCGTCGGCGTGGGCTGTTTCGCCAGCATTATACTGGGCGCACCTTGCGAGACCATCTGGGGTTAAGCGGCTAGTATTTTCCTTTGCGTTATACTGTTACCGGAATGTTTACTGGAGAAACAGGATGCAGCAAAAATGGCAGCAAGTAGATGAATACCTTAAGCGACAGTTACTAAACGAGGATCCAAATCTGGCGCAAACGCTTCTGGCCAACGCGGCGCAAGGATTGCCGCCGCACGATGTTTCTCCCCTACAGGGGCAGTTCTTGCTGTTGATGGTGCAGATCAGCGCGGCGCAGCGGGTGCTGGAGATAGGGACCTTGGGTGGATTCAGCACTCAGCTCATGGCACAGGCGTTACCCCCTGATGGTTGCTTGATCTCGTTGGAGAAAGAAGAGAGAAATGCCGCTGTTGCTCGTGAAAATATTGCGCGTGCTGGCTTGTCCGGCAAGGTGACGATCAAGGTTGGCGAGGCGGCAGAGCTGTTGCCTGAGTTACAAGAACAAGCTCCGTTCGACCTGGTTTTCATCGATGCTGATAAACAGAATGCGCTGTTATATCTGCAATGGTCCATCAGGCTTGGCCGGACGGGCAGTGTGATCATCATGGACAATGTGATCCGCGGTGGTGCGATTATTGATACTGAACGTGATGTTCATGCTGACGGGATCTGCCAGACGCTTGAAGTGGTGAAACAATTTCCAGAATTGACAGCAACCGCGTTACAAACGGTGGGCGAAAAGGGCTGGGATGGGTTTGCGTTGTTGCGGGTGGATAAATCGTCACCGAAGAAGCAAAACTCCATGGATTTGCCCTGATTTGCTTCACAAGGCTAATAAGGTATCTTTAGCAAGGTCCGCCGTAAACCTTGCCCAATTTACGGCGGGGGGCAGTCACAGGTGCGGAATATTGCGCCCGTAGTAGATCTCCTGCATCTCTTTCCACAGCAGATCGGTGATCCTTTTCCGCTCCGCCTCGCTCAGTTCGTCCGGCCTGGCGTTGAACAGATAGTGCTTCAGATCGAAATCCTTCAGCAGCATCTTGGTGTGGAAGATGTTCTCCTGATACACATTGACATCCATCATGTGGTACAGCGCCTTCATATCCTCGGACATAAAGTTCTGGATCGAATTGATCTCATGATCGATGTAATGCTTCACGCCGGCGACATCGCGGGTGAAACCGCGTACGCGATAGTCCATGGTGACGATATCGGATTCCAACTGGTGGATCAGATAGTTCAGCGCTTTGAGCGGTGAAATCACGCCGCAGGTAGAGACTTCAATATCGGCCCGGAAGGTACACAGGCCGCCTTCTGGGTGGCTTTCCGGATAGGTGTGAACGCAGATATGGCTTTTATCCAGATGTGCTACCACCGTCTTTGGCAGCGGCCCTGGGTGTTCAGAGGTATCCACGTCTTTCGGATCGACCGGCTCTTCGCTCATCAGAATGGTGACGCTGGCGCCTTGCGGATCGTAGTCCTGGCGGGCGACGTTGAGAATATTGGCGCCAATGATCGAGCAGGTTTCACTGAGGATCTCGGTCAGGCGGTTGGCATTGTACTGTTCGTCAATGTAGGCGATATAGCCGTCGCGGTCGTCTGCGGTTTTGGCATAACAAATATCGTAAATACAAAAACTCAGGCTCTTGGTCAGGTTATTGAAGCCGTGCAGTTTGATCTTTTGCAATTAGATTTAGCCCCTATCTTCTCGCTTAACGTGAAACGTTCAGTGCATTGAGCAAATACTGCGGCAGGGCAAAGCTGCCAGCGTGAATTGCCGGATTGTAGTAGCGGCAGTCTAAGCCACTTTGATGAAAGCGTTGTTGCAGCGTGGTGACATCCAGCTGGCGCAAAGCCGGATTCTGGCTGGCCCAGGCAAAGGTCATGATGCCGCCGTAATAGGTTGGGATCGCCGCCTGATAGAAGCTGACGTCGTTAAAATACTGGCTGAGCTTGGTGTGGCTGTTGACCGCTTCGTCCTGCTGCAGGAAGCAGACGCCGTTCTGAGCTACGAAGATGCCACCCTCGTTGAGGCAGCGTGCGCAACCTTCATAGAACGCCGAGGTAAACAGGCTTTCACCGGGGCCGATCGGATCGGTACAGTCAGAAATAATCACGTCGAATTTTTCGTCGCTCTGGCTGACGAAATTGACGCCATCGTCGATCACCAGCTTGAAGCGGGGATCGTCATAGGCACCGGCGTTGTGATTCGGTAAGTATTGGCGGCAGAACTCCACCACGCCCGCGTCGATCTCAACCATGGTGATCTGTTCAATGCCCTGATGGCGGCAGACTTCACGCAGCATAGCCCCGTCACCACCGCCGATAATCAGCACTTTCCTGGCCTGGCCATGGGCCAGCAGCGGCACGTGGGTCATCATTTCGTGATAGATAAACTCATCGCGTTCGGTAGTCTGTACCACGCCATCGAGAGCCATCACGCGGCCCAGCAACGGGTTTTCAAATATCACCAGATCCTGATGCTCGGTTTTCTCACGGTAAAGTACCTGCTCTACTGAGAAGTACTGGCCAAAGTTGGCATGCAGCGTTTCATACCAAATCTCTTTCTGGGTCATGTGCGGGTTACTCCGTAATAACAACCATGAAAAATGAGCGCAACATCATAAACCCTCCGTGTGGCAAATTACAGCATTGTCGGCAGGGCAACAGATAGGCGATAGCAAACCCTGCCAGCTATCGTTGGCAAGGCTGAGAGAAAGCAGGGGAAGTTAGTTGGCGTAGGCCAGCAGGCTCAAGGAGTCGCGCGCCAGAGATTTGCACTTGTTGGGGGTAGGAATAGCAATGCCGCTGAGATCGCGGTAGCTGTCTTCACCTAGGGACTTCATATTAAAGCTATTATAGTTAGTCAAATCCCAACGGTTTTGCTGGGCGAAGTACACGATGGCGCGTTTGATTTGCGCGTTAGGCAAATCATTGTAGCCACAATCGTTTTTCAGATAGACAAACACCGCGGTCAGATCGGCAAGATCTTCCGCTTCGGATTCATTTAGCGCCAGGCTGGCATTGGAAAAGCCCAGCATAGTCAGCAATAGCATTAACAACGTTGTTTTTTTCATCATGAAATAGACCTGTTCAATATCTGCTGACGTTACCACACTTGGCTGTAAAGGCACCAAATTAATTATGTGGGCTTAACACTCCTTAATAGTAGCTCTTGACCTTCCACTAAGGGGAGGGTTTAGGCTGCGGATCTTAAGCTTTCGATCACTGAGAAAAGGGAACCAGCGATGTTACGCCGTGATTTTATCAAACTGACCGCCGCAATAGGTGCCGCAAGCGCCTTGCCATTATGGAGCCGTGCCGCCTTGGCGGCCGATCGTCCAGCCTTGCCGATCCCACCGATTTTGACGCCAGATGCGCAAGGAAAGATCGCATTGGCGCTGCAAACCGGTGAGATGAACTGGCTGCCTAACGTGGCTACCCGCACCTGGGGGATTAACGGTGCGTTGCTTGGCCCAGCGGTCCGTTTGCAACGGGGTAAGCCGGTGACGGTAGATATCAGTAATAAACTGCCAGAGGCCAGCACGGTGCACTGGCACGGTTTAGAGATCCCCGGTAATGTCGACGGTGGTCCACAAGCCTTGATCCAACCTGGTACTACCCGCACGGTGAGTTTCACTGCCGATCAGCCAGCGTCTACCTGCTGGTTCCATCCCCATACGCATGGCAAAACCGGCGAGCAGGTAATGAAGGGGCTGGGGGGACTGGTGCTGTTGGAAGATGAAGAAAGCAGCCAGCTACCCTTGCCGAAGACCTGGGGAACCGACGATATTCCCGTGATCCTGCAAGATAAGCGCCTGGGCAAAGACGGTCAAATCGAATATCAATTGGACATCATGAGCGCGGCCGTGGGCTGGTTTGGTGACCGCATGTTCACCAACGGTGCCAGCTATCCGCAACATATCGCGCCACGCGGCTGGCTGCGTCTGCGTTTCCTGAACGGCTGTAACGCCCGCTCGCTTAACCTGTCCACCAGCGACAATCGCCCATTATACGTGATTGCCAGTGACGGTGGCTTCCTGGGCGAACCGGTGAAACTGACCGAACTGCCGATGCTGATGGGCGAGCGCTTTGAAGTGCTGGTTGATGCCTCCGATGGCAAGCCGTTCGATATCGTTACCCTGCCGGTGAAGCAAATGGGTATGACGCTGGCTCCGTTCGATCAGCCGCTGCCGGTATTGCATATTCAGCCATCGCTGGCGCAGGGCGTGAAATCCATGCCGGACAGCCTGGTGAAATTGCCTGCGCTGCCATCGCTGGCCGGGGTGCAGGAACGCTGGTTGCAACTGATGATGGATCCTAAGCTGGATATGCTGGGGATGCAGGCTCTGATGGATCGCTATGGTCATCAGGCAATGGCCGGGATGAGCATGGATCACGGCAATGCCGCTGGCAACATGGCTGGTATGGATCATAGTAAGATGCAAGGCATGGATCAGGGCAACATGGCGGGAATGGACCATAGCAAGATGGATCATGGCAGCAAGCCGTTTGATTTCAGCCATGCCAATACCATCAACGGTAAAGCCTATGATATGCACAAGCCGGCGTTTGAAGCCAAGCGCGGTAAATACGAGAAATGGACCATTTCCGGCGAGGGCGACGTGATGATGCACCCGTTCCATATCCATGGCACCCAGTTCCGCATTCTGTCGGAAAACGGCAAGCCACCGGCGGCCCACCGGGCAGGCTGGAAAGATACGGTGCTGGTAGAAGGTTGGCGCAGCGAAGTGCTGGTGCGCTTCAATCATCTGGCTAGTGCCGATCAGGCTTATATGGCCCACTGCCACCTGCTGGAACATGAAGATACAGGGATGATGCTAGGCTTTACCGTAGCTGAATAAGTTATCCCAGGCTGCGGCAAACAACGCCGCAGCCTGTAAAGTGGTGACGCACTCGCGTCGCCACCGCCCGCCAGCTATGCTAAACTCTGCGCCCTTCTTCCGGCAACTGACCTGAAAACTATGAAACACACTGTAGAAGTAATGATTTCCGAGCAGGAAGTTAAGACCCGTATTGCTGAACTTGGCCGCCAGATCACCGAAGACTACCGCGATAGCGGCAGTGACATGGTGCTGGTCGGGTTGCTGCGTGGCTCTTTCATGTTTATGGCCGATCTGTGCCGCACCATTGAGGTGCCGCATGAGGTCGATTTTATGACCGCTTCCAGCTACGGCAGCGGCATGTCTACCACCCGTGACGTGAAAATCCTCAAAGATCTGGATGAAGACATCCGTGGTAAAGACGTATTGATCGTCGAAGACATCATCGATTCCGGCAACACTCTGAACAAGGTACGTGAGATCCTGGCGCTGCGTGGGCCGAAGTCTTTGGCGATTTGTACGCTGCTGGACAAGCCTGAGCGCCGTGAGGTTGAAGTGCCGGTGGAATATGTCGGCTTCCCGATCCCGGACGAGTTCGTGGTGGGTTATGGCATCGATTACGCCCAGCGTTATCGCCATCTGCCTTACATCGGCAAAGTGGTGATGCTGGACGAATAATCCGGCCGGGGTTCAGCAGGGCGCTGAACCCCGATCAGGCGCTAGAACAGGCCTTTCTCCTGTTTGAGTGTGGCTATCGCTTTGCGGTAGCCCATCTCCAGGCTCTCACGGCTGGTGGCGGTGACTTCCAGATCGTGCAGACGACCGTCCTGGATCCCGTACACCCACCCGTGGATCATCACTTTCTGGCCGCGTTTCCAGGCAGACTGCATGATGGTTGAGTGGCCCAGGTTATACACCTGCTCAATGACGTTGATCTCGCACAGCACATCCAGACGTTGTTCCGGTTCCAACTCGCCGAGCAGGGAACTGTGCTTGTACCACAGATCGCGAATGTGCAGCAGCCAGTTGTTGATCAACCCCAGTTCCGGGTTCTCTACAGCCGCTTCTACCCCACCGCAGCCCAGGTGACCACAGATAATGATATGTTCCACCTCCAGCACGTCGACGGCATACTGCACCACTGACAGGCAGTTCAAATCGGTATGGATCACCAGATTGGCGACGTTACGGTGAACGAACAGCTCACCCGGCTCCAGGCCGGTCAGGCGTTCGGCAGGCACGCGGCTATCGGAGCAGCCGATCCACAAGAATCGCGGTTTTTGCGCTTGGGCCAAACGTTCAAAGAAGCCGGGATCTTCCTTGTTGATATTAGCGGACCAGGCTTGGTTGTTGGCGATAAGCCTTTCGATTTCTTGCATGGCGGTTATTGGCCTGTTATGAACGAATTGCGTTGATGTAATATATGGCAAGCGTCACAATTTGGAAATCGGAACAGTTAAGCAATTTTCTGCCCTCTGGAATTCGCACGGATTCAACTCGGTAATCGGGCCGCTGATGATAAACTCCCTCTTAGACAAGTTCGGCAGCCAACTCCATCAAAAGGTACTCTCATAACTTATGAATTATGCACTGGAAATAGCGCAGCTGACCAAAACCTATGCGGGTGGCGTCAAGGCATTGCGCGGTATCAATCTGAACGTGGAGGCGGGGGACTTTTATGCCCTGCTCGGGCCGAACGGCGCCGGGAAATCCACCACCATCGGCATTATCAGCTCACTGGTCAACAAGACGGCGGGCACGGTGCGAGTGTTTGGTTACGATATCGATAAGGATATCGTTAATGCCAAGCGCCAGCTCGGGCTGGTGCCGCAGGAATTCAACTTTAACCCGTTTGAAACCGTGCTGCAGATTGTGGTCAACCAGGCGGGATATTATGGCGTGGAACGCCGCGAGGCGATGGCGCGGGCAGAAAAGTACCTCAATCAGCTCGATCTCTGGGGTAAACGTAACGAGCGGGCGCGTATGCTGTCTGGCGGGATGAAACGCCGCCTGATGATTGCCCGTGCGCTGATGCATCAGCCCAAACTGCTGATCCTCGACGAACCGACAGCCGGGGTGGATATCGAGTTGCGTCGCTCGATGTGGGGCTTCCTCAAAGAGCTGAACGCCCAGGGCACCACCATTATCCTGACCACACACTATCTGGAGGAAGCAGAAATGCTGTGCCGCAATATCGGCATCATCCAGAACGGTGAGCTGGTAGAAAACACCTCGATGAAGGGGCTGTTGGCCAAGCTGAAGTCCGAAACCTTTATCCTCGATCTGGCGGCGAAAAGCCCATTGCCCCATCTTGAGGGTTACAACAGCCGTTTGACGGACACCTCCACGCTGGAAGTGGAAGTGATGCGTGAGCAAGGTCTGAACGGTCTGTTCACCCAACTGAGCGCGCAGGGGATCCAGGTCCTGAGTATGCGTAACAAGGCCAACCGGCTGGAAGAGCTGTTCGTCAACCTGGTGAACGGCAATGGAGAACAAGCATGATGCATTTGTATTGGGTGGCCTTGAAAAGCATCTGGGCCAAAGAGATCAACCGCTTCGCCCGCATCTGGATCCAGACGCTGGTACCGCCAGTGATCACCATGACCCTGTATTTCATCATCTTTGGCAACCTGATTGGGTCGCGTATTGGTGAGATGCACGGTTTTGATTATATGCAGTTTATCGTGCCGGGCCTGATCATGATGGCGGTGATTACCAACTCCTACGCCAACGTGGCGGCATCATTCTTTAGTGCCAAGTTCCAGCGCAATATTGAAGAGCTGCTGGTGGCACCGGTACCGACGCACGTGGTGATTGCCGGTTATGTTGGCGGTGGCGTGGCGCGTGGTATCTGTGTGGGGATCCTAGTGACGGTGATCTCGCTGTTCTTCGTTCCGCTGGTGGTCCATTCCTGGTGGGTGATCGCGGTGACGCTGTTGTTGACGGCGATCCTGTTCTCGCTAGGCGGTTTGCTTAATGCCGTCTTTGCCAACACCTTTGACGATATCAGCCTGATCCCGACCTTTGTGCTGACGCCGCTGACCTATCTGGGCGGGGTATTTTACTCGCTGACGCTGTTACCGCCGTTCTGGCAGGCGGTCTCCAAACTGAATCCGATCGTCTACATGATCAGCGGTTTCCGCTTCGGTTTCCTGGGCATTTCCGACGTGCCGTTAGCGCTGACCATGCTGGTGCTGGTGGCGTTCATTGTGGTGTTCTACGGGCTGGCCTGGTATCTGATTGAGCGTGGCCGCGGCTTGCGTTCCTGATGTCATTTCCCTCCTCCGTTGCCGGGGGAGGGAGTTTATTGATTTAGCACATACATCATCTAAATCTATAGAATTAAGGCAATAAGCCCTTTCTCCCGGCGATTTAAATCGTGCTATGCTGGCGCTCCACATTTTTTTCATTTTTTCATGACGCACTCGTAAGCAGAACAAACCATGCAGCCTCAACATAAGATAGCAGCAGGGCTACTCGGCATTGTTATGTCGTTGTTGGCTCCGGCGGCGTTGGCGGATTTACTGTCAGAAGACAGCGCTGTTCAAGCCCAATACATGGAAGTGCAGCGTAACAGCGAGGTTTATTCGTTGATCGGTGAGCATGTGATCCCGGTCGGTGAAGTGAAAAAAGGGCAATTGATCCAGATGTTCCCGGCGGATGCGGAATATTACGAGCTTAAGTTTGGCTATGGCACCGGCTTTATTGATAAAAACGACGTTCGCGCCATCAGCAAAACCCGTAAGGTGAAGGACGACCTGGGGGATCTGAACAAACCGCTGACCAATCAGAATCTGATCACCCAGCGCGCAATTAACGTCTACACGGCGGCGGATAACAAAAGTGAAATTTTTGGCGTACTGGAAGAGAACCTGCGCTATCCGATTATCGGCAAGCTGAAAGATCGGCTGAATAATACCTGGTACGAGGTCAATATCGGCGATCGTCTGGGATTTGTCAGTGAGTTGGACTGTGAAGTCGACAACGGCATTCCGGTGCTGACCTATCACCACCTGCTGAAAAATGAAGAGAACAAACGTTTCCGTAATACCTCAACCACCACCTCGGACGTGGCCTTCAGCAACCAGATGACCTATTTGAAGCAGACGGGTTATGACACCATCTCGATGTATCAGCTGGAAGCCTACCTGAATAATCAAATCAACCTGCCGGGTAAAGTGGTGTTACTGACTTTTGATGACGGGTTGAAGTCGGTTTATCGCTATGCGTATCCGGTACTGAAGGATTACGGTTTCCGCGCGACGGCGTTTATCATCTCTTCGCGTATCAAACGTCACCCACAGAAATGGAACCCGGATTCGCTGCAGTTTATGAGCATTTCAGAGCTGAAAACGATCCAGGATGTGTTTGATATCCAGTCACACACCCATTTCCTACATCGTACCGATGGTAACCGTCGGCCGATCCTGCTCAGCCGTTCACTGCACAATATCGAATTCGACTTTGAGCGTTCAAGACGGGCGTTAGAGCAGTTTAATCCGCATGTGCTGTACCTTTCCTATCCCTTTGGTGGTTATAACCAAAAGGCGATCCAGGCGGCAAAAGATGCCGGGCTGCATTTAGCCGTGACCACGGTGCAGGGGAAAGTGAAACCGGGTGATAATCCTTATACTTTAAAACGGCTGTATATCCTGCGTACCGACTCCATCCCCACCATGGCGGAGCGGATAGCCAACAAGTCAGGTGCGTTACCGGGCGTGACGGTAACAGAATAGAGAGAAGACGGGCGCTTAAAGCGCCCGATTTTTTAGGCAACCTGAACGGGGACGGCTTTTGCCTTGCGTTGCAGGTGGTTGTCACCTTCGAAGTAGGCGACTTTGGGGTGGTGCTGGCGGGCATCGGCATCGCTCATCTGCACGTAAGAACAGATAATCAGTTTGTCACCCACGCAGGCACAGCGGGCGGCCGCACCGTTGACCGAAATAATGCGCGAACCGCGTTCGGCGGCGATGGCATAGGTGGAGAAACGTTGGCCGTTATCCACGTTGTAAATATCGATCGCTTCATATTCCAGGATCCCGGCGGCTTCCAGAAAATCCTGGTCAATGGCGCAGGAGCCTTCGTAGTGCAGGTCAGCCTGAGTCACTTTCACCCGATGCAGCTTGCCTTGCAACATAGTACGTATCATAGCGTTACCTAACTGAATATCGGCCTTTTCAGGCGGCTGAAGAAGAACTGCTTCCTTGCACTATTTATCGTCACCGAAAACCCGGCCAGTCTACCGCCAACCGGGTAAAAACGGCAACGACTGTACAACAAATGGCTTACTGAGTCAGGTCGACCTGCTGATTATCGATCAGGCGGGCTTTGCCCAACCAGGCAGCCATCAGCACCACGGCACGGCGGCTTTCTACGCCCAGCGGTTGCAGCGTGTCTGCATCGCGAATAAACAGCTCGTCTGGGGTGAAACCTGCTGCGCGCAGCTTTTCGGCCGTCTGCGCCAGCAACTCTTCGATGTGGCGTTCGCCGTTGCCGAGCTGCTCTGCCAGGGCGTTCATGATTTTGCTCAACTGTGGCGCGATCTTGCGTTCTTCTGCGGTGAGATAGCCGTTGCGGGAGCTTAGCGCCAGCCCGTCTTTGGCGCGCACCGTTGGTACGCCAACGATATCAATGTCATAGCCCATATCCGCCACCATCTTGCGGATCAACGCCAACTGCTGATAATCCTTCTCGCCAAAGCAGGCCAGATCCGGTTGGATCAGATTGAACAGTTTGCTGACGATGGTGGAGACACCGCGGAAGTGGCCCGGACGGCTGGCGCCTTCCAACATGGTGGAGATCACCGGTACGTCAACGCTGGTATGTTCTTCCAGCCCTTTGGGGTAAATTTCGGCCGGGGCAGGGGCGAAGATCAGCTCGACATTACGGCGATTGAGCTTTTCACAATCTTCCTGCAAGGTGCGCGGATAGCGCTCCAGATCGTCTGCGCGTTCGAACTGCAGCGGGTTAACGAAAATGCTCACTACCACCACGTCGGCACGGGCGCGGGCTTCTTCCACCAGCGTCATATGGCCTTCATGCAGATTGCCCATGGTGGGCACCAGCGCAACGCGTTTGCCCTCTTGCCGCCAGCGGCGGATCTGTTGGCGCAGCAGTGGCAGGGTTTCGATAATTACCATTCCATAACTCCTCGGTGCCCCCTCGGTGTGAAGTACCGAGGGATAAGCTAGTTAGCTATCAATCGTGGCCGGTCACTCAGTTGAACGAGTGCGCTTCGTCGGGATAAATACCTTGCTCGACTTCCCGAATATACAGCTGCACGGCGCCGCGAATATCGCCGCCCTGCGCCAGAAAGTTTTTGGCAAATTTAGGGGTATGGCCGCCGGTGATCCCCAAGGCGTCATGCATTACCAGGATCTGGCCATCGGTAGCATTGCCGGCACCAATACCGATCACCGGGATCGACAAGGCTTCAGTAACCTGGCGGGCCAGTTCGGTCGGTACGCACTCCAGCACCAGCAGTTGCATACCGGCCAGTTCCAGATTCTGGGCGTCGATCAGCAGTTGCTTCGCCGCCAACTCGTCACGCCCCTGCACCTTGTAGCCGCCAAACACGTTGACGGACTGTGGCGTGAGGCCGAGATGGCCGCACACGGGGACGGCGCGCTCCGTGAGCATTTTCACCGTTTCGCAGAGCCAACTGCCGCCTTCTATTTTGACCATGTTGGCCCCAGCGCGCATCACCTCGGCCGCGCTTTGGCAGGCAAGCTCAGGCGTGGCGTAACTCATGAAAGGCAGGTCGGCCAACAGCAGGCTGGCTGGTGCCCCACGGCGTACCGCGCGGGTATGGTAAGCCACGTCGGCCACGGTTACCGGCAGCGTTGAGTCATGCCCTTGCAGCGTCATCCCCAGCGAGTCGCCGACCAGCAATACTTTAATACCTTGTTCTTCAAACAGCTGGGCAAAGCTGGCATCGTAGGCGGTAATAGTCGCAAACTTGCGCTGCTCCTGCTTCCACTGGCGTAAATGGCTCAGGGTGGTAGGTTTCATCACAACGTCTCCTGCAGTAACCGCGCGGCCTGGATTTGTAGCACGGTGGTAAAAAGTGTTGTCATTCTACTGTAACCCTTCAGGGGTGGGTAGCTCCGATGCTGATGGTTAAGATGTTCTTAAGAAGCTTATGATGTAATGGTCTGTCCAAAGGGAGAGCGCATGAGAATTCTGTTGATTGAAGACGATAAACTGATCGGTGATGGCATCAAGGCGGGCTTGACCAAGCTGGGATTTACCCTCGACTGGTTCACTGATGGCATCGTCGGTAAGAACGCCCTGGACAGTGCACCTTATGATGCGGTGATCCTCGATCTCAGCTTGCCGGGATTGGACGGGTTGGATTTGCTGCGCCAGTGGCGTCAGGCCGGGCAGGATGTGCCGGTACTGATCCTGACCGCGCGTGACGCGTTGGAACAGCGTGTCAACGGGTTGCAGAGCGGAGCCGATGACTATCTGTGCAAGCCGTTTGCCCTGACGGAGGTTGCCGCGCGTTTACAGGCGTTGATCCGCCGCCGCCATGGGCAACTGACGCCTCAACTGGTCCACGGCAAGCTGGTGTTTGATGCCGCATCCCGCAGCGTGAGCTGCAACGGTGAGCCCGTGACGTTGACCCCGCGCGAACTGGCGGTGCTGGAACTGTTTCTGCACAACAAGGGGCGCGTGCTGGCACGGCCGCTGATCCAGGAAAAACTGTATAACTGGGATGATGATGTGAGCAGTAACGCGGTTGAGGTTCACATCCATCATCTGCGGCGCAAGCTGGGTAACGGCTTTATCCGCACCGTACATGGCGTGGGTTACACGCTGGGGGATGAGCCGTGAAATCATTGAGTTTGCGGTTGCGGTTGATCCTGATCTTCAGCCTGCTGGCATTGCTGACCTGGTGTTCCGCCAGCGTGGTGGCGTGGATGATGACGCGCCACAATATCAACGAAGTGTTCGACACCCAACAGATGCTGTTTGCCAAACGGCTGGCGACCGCCGATCTGGGGGATTTGCTGGCTAATCAGCAAGTGCGCAGCCTGCCAAAAACCAAGAAGATGCTGAACCACGGCAAGCGCGGAGAGCAGGACGATGATGCGTTGGCGTTCGCCATCTTTTCCCACGATGGGCGCATGCTGCTCAACGACGGTGAGAACGGTGAGGATTTTCAGTTTGACGGTGAGCGGCAAGGGTTTGTCGATGGTCAACGCAAAGGAGATAGCGACAGTTGGCGGTTGCTATGGCTCACCAGCCCGGATGGGCGTTACCGCATTGTGGTCGGCCAGGAATGGGATTATCGGCAGGATATGGCGTTGGGATTGGTGATGGGGCAGTTGCTGCCCTGGCTGGTGACGTTGCCGATCCTGATGTTGTTGATCGCCCTGATGGTTGGCCGCGAGCTAAGACCGTTGCGCGAGGTGGCCGCCAGCCTACGCCAACGAGCCCCAGACGACGCTACGCCGCTGAATGCACACCAGGTACCCAGTGAGGTGCGTCCGCTGGTGGAGGCGCTGAATACGCTGTTTACGCGCATTAATAGCCTGCTGGTGCGTGAGCGGCGGTTTACTTCGGATGCAGCCCATGAGTTGCGTAGCCCATTGGCGGCATTGCGTGTGCAGACCGAGGTGGTGCAACTGGCGGGCGACGATGTGCCCATGCGTGAACATGCGGTGAATAACCTGACGGTGGGTATCGATCGAGCCACGCGCCTGGTGGATCAACTGCTCACCTTATCCCGGCTGGACTCACTCGCCGATTTGCACGGTCTGGCCTTGGTCGACTGGAGCCAACTGGTGCCGATGACCTTGGCGGAACTGGATCGACAGGCGCATACCTCCGGGATCACGCTGCGTTACCAGCAGCAGGGCGAACCTCCCGCATTATCCGGCCAGCCGCTGCTGTTATCGCTGTTGGTGCGCAATCTGGTAGACAATGCGGTACGTTACACTCCGGCCGGTGGCACGGTAACGGTCACGCTCAGCCAGTGGCAACTGGCGGTAGAGGACGACGGCCCTGGCGTCACGGCTGAGCATCTGGAAAGACTGGGTGAGCGCTTTTATCGCCCACCGGGGCAGGAACAGGTGGGAAGCGGGCTGGGCTTGTCTATTGTGCAGCGGATTGCCAGTCTGCATGGATTAGGTGTTAGCTTTGCCAATCGGCAGGAGGGTGGATTTATCGCGACGTTAACCTTGTCTGGGGGCGGTATTCAAGCCTTGGGCTGATGCCACAGCGTCATGCCGTTTTTTGGCACACGTTGCAGGCACTCCGCCAGGGTTTCACCGTCTGGGAAAACCAGGTCCGGAGCGATATCCGCCAACGGGTAGAGCATAAATTCACGTTGTTTCAGGCCGTAATGGGGCACGGTGAGACGCTCGGTGTCGATCACCAGATCGCCGTACAGCATCATATCCAGATCCAGCGTACGAGGGCCCCAGCGCTCATCTTTGCGCACTCGGCCCTGATTACGTTCTATCGCCTGGGTGTGATCGAGCAGCTGTTCCGGTGGCAACTGAGTATCCAGTGCCACCACCGCGTTGAGATAATCCGGCTGGTTCTGTGGCCCCAGCGGTTTGGTGCGGTACAGCGGTGAGCAAACGATCAGACGGGTGCGTGGAATATGCTCCAACGCCTCCAGCGCGGTATTCACCTGTTGCAAAGGTTGCGCCAGATTGCTGCCCAGCGCGATATAAACGCGGATCATTATGCTCCTTCGTTATTCGGAGTCCTGCGGCGTGGGCGGCGCTGACGAGCCCGACGCGGTGCCGGATCTTCGCCTAGCGTGCTCAACATGTTTTTCTGGCGGGCCGCGGTGGCCACCTGGAACTCATCCCACCATTCGGCAAGACGCAGCATCTCCGGGTTGTTTTCCACTTCGGCACGCAGTGCCAGCAAATCATACGCCGCACGGAATTTAGGGTGTTCCATCAGTTTGTGCGCACGCTTGCCCTGGCGACGGGACAGGCGTAACTGCAGTTGCCAGATGTCACGTACCAGTGTAGTGATTCGTTTGGGGATTGCCAGTGAACGGCACTCTTCGTCCAGCACATCGTTCATGGCCAGGGCAAAGGCGTCGTAATAGGCCAGGCCGCTTTCCTGCGCCAGTTTCTGTGCGTGCTCCAGCAGCGGGTACCACAGCATGGCGGCAAACAGGAACGCCGGGTTGACGCGCTTGTCGTTTTGCAGACGGTGATCGGTATTTTTCAATACCTGTTCCAGAATGCGCTCCATCGGCGTGTCGTGATTTGGCGTGAAGTTGCGCGCAATCAACGGGAACAGCGGCTGGAACAATTGATATTCACACAGCTTCAGGTAGGTCTGGTAGCCGTAACCCGTTTGCAGCAGCTTCAGCGCCTCTTCAAACAGGCGAGCCGGTGGGATTTCGTGCAGCAGGGAGGCCAGGCGTGGGATAGGCTCGGCGGTTTCTTCGCTGATGGTCATATCCAGCTTGGCGGCAAAGCGCACCGCGCGCAGCATCCGCACCGGATCTTCGCGGTAGCGGGTTTCCGGATCGCCGATCAGGCGTATCACGCCCTGTTGCAGATCGCGCAGGCCCCCGACGTAATCACGCAGGGCAAAGTCGGCTACGCCGTAATACAGGCTGTTGATGGTAAAATCGCGGCGCTGGGCATCGTCTTCGATGGTGCCGAAGATGTTATCGCGCAGCAGCATGCCGTTTTGGGCCTGCTGGGAAGAGTTCTTGTCAGATTCCTGACTCTGCTCGTGGTGGCCACGGAAGGTAGCGACTTCGATGATTTCCGGCCCGAACATCACGTGCGCCAGCCTGAAACGGCGGCCTACTAGGCGGCAGTTGCGGAACAACTTGCGCACCTGCTCTGGGGTGGCGTTGGTGGTAATGTCGAAATCTTTCGGCTTTTTGCCGAGCAACAGATCGCGTACACCGCCGCCGACCAGATAGGCTTCATAGCCGGATTTATTCAGGCGATACAGCACTTTCAGCGCGTTTTCGCTGATATCTTTGCGCGAGATCGCATGTTGATCGCGGGGGATAACGGTCATTGAGCGCGTTCCCTCTGCGGCTACAAATGGCGGGCGTTTACGCGGCGCTGGACGGCGGGCAGGTGTCTCCCTGCCGCTCTCGGTAGAGCGCGGTGGCGTTGTGGCTAACGGTTCTGCAGGCGCGCTTTCTTCGCGGACTTGGTTTTTATCGCTGGCCGGCGCATCTTCGCGGGTCAACTTGTCATCGCGGATTAGTACCTTACGGCAGAAATTGGCTACTCGGGTAAAAATGGTACACCTCGATAGTGACGGATAAAAATGGCGCTAACAAAAAAATAGCGGCTAATCATAGCTTACCCCAGCTGTTTTGAGAATGCCGTTGTGTTTTCACACGGCGGGATCGCTGGCTGACGCGGCACATTTGCCAACTGCCAATGCTCAACCGCCCAGCTCAATAATAATGGCAGATCAAGATCTTGCCAGTTTTCCGGCAGCGGTTGACGCAGAAATTTCAGGGCAGCAACCAGTACCGGCCGCGGATCGCCAGTGGGCAGGGCGGGGGCATGATTTTGCTTCGACAGTTTAATGCCGTTCTTCCCCAGTGCCAGCGGCAAATGTACATAGGCGGGAACCGGTGCCTGTAATTGCTGATACAGCGCAATCTGGCGCACCGTGGGTTCGATCAGATCGGCACCGCGGACGATTTCGGTCACGCCTTGAAAATGATCGTCGATCACCACCGCCAGATTGTAGGCAAACAGGCCATCACGGCGGCGGATGATGAAATCTTCCTGTGCCAGCGCCGGATCGGCCCGTAGCTCGCCCTGCAACCGATCGTGGAAGGCATATACCGGGTTTGATTGACGTAAGCGGATTGCGGCACCCTGCGGGCCAAGCCGTAACTGGCGGCAATGGCCATCGTACAAACCGCCAATCTGCTGGATGCGGCTGCGGGTACAGGTGCAGTAATAGCTGAGATCCTGGCGTTGCAGCCAATCAAGAGTTGCGCGGTAAGCTTCAGAGCGTTGGGATTGATAGATGACCTGGCCGTCCCAGTGGAGACCATAGTGTTCAAGTGCGAATAAGATACGCCCGGCAGCTCCGGCGACTTCGCGCGGAGGGTCGATATCTTCAATACGTACCAGCCATTGCCCGCGTTGAGCACGAGCCTGGAGGTAGCTTCCCAGAGCGGCAATCAGCGAACCGAAATGCAGATCCCCGGAAGGCGATGGGGCAAAGCGCCCCACATAGTGACTTGCTAGCATATCTGAAGGGATTGCTTCCCTTGACTCTGTGCGGCGCGCGCTATTGGCACGCGCCGCAGGAGGTAACAACTGCTTAGCCGGCCATCTGCTTTTCGCGGATTTCGGCCAACGTCTTGCAGTCGATGCACAAATCGGCAGTCGGACGCGCTTCAAGGCGACGAATGCCAATCTCCACGCCGCAAGACTCGCAGAAGCCGAAATCATCGTCTTCTACTTTCTTCAGCGTTTTCTCGATCTTTTTGATCAGTTTGCGCTCGCGGTCACGGTTACGCAGTTCAAGGCTGAACTCTTCTTCCTGAGTGGCACGGTCTGCCGGATCGGGGAAGTTGGCTGCCTCTTCTTGCATATGCGACACGGTACGGTCGACTTCGTCCCTGAGTTGGTTGCGCCATGCTTCAAGGATGCGCCTGAAATGCGTCAACTGGGCGTCGTTCATGTACTCTTCGCCCGGTTTCTCTTGATACGGCTCCACCCCAGCGATGGCGAGAATGCTCAAGGACGAGGTTTTACGGGTTTGCCCTTCTTGCATATTGCTTCTCCTACATACACACGCACTATACCCTTTAATGCTAGTAGGGTATGTCGAATCCCCAATACGGGGGAAAAACAGGCCGCTATAAATAACAGAAGGGAAGAGGGATGGCAATTATTCCTGTCGCCTGCTTGACAATGGTGTGAAGGAAGGCGTATTTGGCGACGCAATATCCGGTTGTCGATTTATTTGTGCCCGGCACCGCTAGCCAATAAAAAACGGTAACTTAGCGCTTAGCGAGATACCGTCAGGTGATAATTTTGCCCCGTAACAAACAACTTCCACTCCCAACTGCTGAACCTGCGCTAGTAGCACCGCATAATGCTCATCTATATGATTTGCTGGGGTGACCCGATCGATGCCGCTGTGTAACACGGCAAAGAACAGCACCGCCCGCTGCCCTTGTTCAACCACGTTTTGCAACTCACGCAGATGCTTCTGCCCTCTCAGCGTTACGGCATCGGGGAAGTAGCCCTGTTGATGTTGCAATAGCGTGACTGACTTCACTTCAATATAGCAGTCAACCCGATTTTCTGCCTGTAATAACAAATCGATACGGCTGTTTTCGCCGCCATATTTCACTTCGCCGGTGATTTTACTGTAACCGGATAATTCACTGATTATATTCTGTTCAATGGCTTCACGAACCAGAGTGTTGGCCCGCAGGGTGTTGACGCAGATCCAGTCGCCAGCCTGGGTATGCGTCAGCTCCCAACTGTGGGCATATTTGCGTTTGGCATTGTCCGAAGTGGAGTACCAAACGGTGTCTCCTGGCGTAGCACAACCGGTCATGGCGCCGGTGTTGGCGCAGTGCAGGGTAAAGGTTTCACCTTCGGGGGTGATCACATCGGCCAGAAAACGTTTGTAGCGCTTGATGAGCGTGGCCGGTTTTAGCGGTGGGTCAAAAATCATGATTTATCCTGTGGGCCGAGTGGCCACTGCGCTAATTCGTGATAGCGGGTGCGGCCTTGTTCAAACGACGATTGGTAGAGTGAGAAATGGCTGGCGTTGAACAGCCAACCCGGCGTGCCAGGAGGAATAGCGACCGGCTGGGTCGCGGCGCGTAATAACGTGATATGGGGATGAAACGGCATCGAGCTTTGATAACAGCCGCTGCGAGCCGCTTGCGAACGCAGCAATTCCGCCAACTGTAACAGCGCGCGTGGGGGGCGTTTGCTGCCCAACCATACCACTCCGGGGCGCGGCCAGTGGCCAAGATCGTCCAGATTGAGGCTAAAACCCGCCTGTGTGATACGCCCGGCCTGCGTTTTTAGTGCCTGTTCTTTCTGTGCGCTAACTTCGCCGAGAAAGGCCAGCGTCAGATGCAGATTGGCGGCGGCCACCGGGCGGCCATCTTCGGGTTTGAATGCTTCGGCCCGCCAGCGGATCACCTGCTGCTGCAAGGCATCGGGTAGCGACAAGGCGAAGAACAGGCGGCGCGAGCTGGACATGGAACCCCGGTAAATGAATGAAATGCTGAGCCTAATGCTACAATGTGCGCTGTCCATTAACTACCCCATGGAGAGTTTTGTGTCCTCACTGCCCGTCAGCGCGGTTCTTGATGAGCTGCTTGCCGCACTGCAATCTGCCCCGCAGGTGTTGTTGCATGCCCCCACCGGTGCTGGGAAATCCACCTGGCTGCCGTTGCAGATCCTGGCAAAAGCCGGGTTGCCGGGGCGTATCATCATGCTGGAACCACGGCGGCTGGCGGCAAAAAACGTCGCTTATCGGTTGGCACAACAGTTGGGTGAAGAACCGGGCCAGACCGTGGGCTATCGCATGCGTGCCGAGAGCAAAAGCGGGCCACAGACAAGGCTGGAGGTGGTGACCGAGGGCATTCTCACCCGCATGTTGCAGCAGGACGCCGAACTGCAGGGTGTCTCGCTGATTATTCTTGATGAATTCCATGAGCGCAGTTTACAGGCCGATCTGGCCTTGGCCCTGCTGCTGGATGTGCAACAGGGCCTGCGTGACGATCTGAAACTGCTGATCATGTCGGCGACGCTGGATAATGCGCGGCTGTCGCAACTGCTGCCGCAAGCGCCGGTGGTGGTGTCGGAAGGGCGCAGCTACCCGGTTGAACGGCAGTACCAGCCATTACCTAGTCACCAACGGCTGGAGGATGGCGTTGCCTCGGCGGTGAAGCGCCTGTTGGCTGAGCAATCAGGTTCGCTGTTGTTATTCTTACCCGGCGTGGCGGAGATTAATCGCGTGCAGGAACGGCTCATTGGCGAAGTGCCAGCGGATACCGATCTCTGCCCGCTGTATGGCGCATTGCCGTTGGCACAGCAGCAAAAGGCGATCCAACCGGCGCAGCACGGGCGGCGCAAAGTGGTGTTGGCGACCAATATTGCGGAAACCAGCTTGACCATTGAAGGCATCCGCCTGGTCGTCGACAGCGGGCTGGAGCGCGTAGCGCGTTATGACGTCCGTAATGGCCTGACGCGATTGGTTACCCAACGCATCAGCCAGGCTTCGATGATCCAACGCGCCGGGCGTGCTGGGCGTTTGGAACCTGGAATTTGCTGGCATCTGTTTGCCAAAGAGCAGGCGGAGCGCGCTGCAGAACATGCTGAAGCGGAGATCCTGCAAAGCGATCTGGCCAGCTTCTGGCTGGAGCTGTTGCAATGGGGCTGTGTGGATGTGGATCAACTTACCTGGCTCGATCGGCCACCGTTGGCCGCATTAGCCGCCGCTCGCCGTTTATTGCATACCCTGGCAGCTATCGATGACGGCGAGAAGCTCACAACCATTGGTCGCCAAATGGCCGGGTTGGGGTGTGAACCCAGACTGGCGGCTATGCTGTGTGCCGGTGCCAAGATGGGACCCGATGGATTAGCCACGGCGGCGATGTTGGCCGCTTTGCTGGAGGAACCGCCACGCAGCGGGCAGATGGATATCGGTTATTGGCTAAGCCGTCCACAGCCGCATTGGCAACGCCGGGCGGCGCAACTGAGTAAGCGCTTACCGCAGAAAAGTGGGCAGATTGATGCCGATCTGGCCGCTCCTCTGTTAGCGCAGGCTTTTGCCGATCGTATCGCCCAACGGCGTGGGCAGGATGGACGCTATCTGTTGGCCAATGGTTTGGGCGCAGCGATGGCTCAGGATGAAGCGCTCTCCAGGGCTCCCTGGTTGATTATTCCCAGCCTGTTGCAAGGCCATAACAGCCCGGATGCCCGTATCCTGCTGGCGTTACCGATTGAAATTGATGCGTTGGTCGCTCGGTTGCCCGAGATTGTCAGCAGCCAGACCGCCGTCGAGTGGGATGAAGAAAAGGGCACCCTGCGGGCCTGGAAGCGCCAACAGATTGGCCGCTTAACGCTGCGGGTTCAGCCGCTGGCCAAACCGGCGGAAGAGGAACTGCAACAGGCACTGATAAATTGGGTCCGCGCCCAGGGATTGGCGGTACTTAATTGGGACACCGCTGCCGAACAATTGCGCCTGCGTTTACACTGTGCCCAACGTTGGTTGCCAGAGGCCGACTGGCCGCCGGTAGATGACGATACGTTGCTCGACACCCTGGACAGCTGGTTGCTACCGTCATTGAGCGGCGTACGCGATCTGCGTGGATTAAAGCAGGTCAATATCGCTGAAGCCTTGGCCCGCCGGTTAAACTGGCAGCAAAAGCAACGGCTGGATAATGCCCTGCCAACTCATTATGCTGTGCCGACCGGTAGCCGCTTGCCGATCCGCTACGATGTCGATAAACCGCCGGTATTGGCAGTGCGTTTACAGGAGATGTTTGGTGAACAGCGTAGCCCAACGTTGGCTGAGGGTCGCATCCCGGTGGTGCTTGAGTTACTCTCTCCGGCGCACCGGCCATTGCAGATCACCGGCGATCTGGCTGGCTTCTGGCAAGGGGCGTACCGCGAGGTGCAGAAGGAGATGAAGGGGCGCTATCCCAAGCACGTATGGCCAGACGATCCGGCCAATACCGCCCCCACCAGGCGCACCAAGAAATACCAGTAACGAATTCAGATGTTTCTTCTGTTCAGCCCGACAGCATAGGCACAGATTAAGCGACAAAATAACGGACCCGTCGTCTTTCAAGCTGCAGCGTTGTTACCTGCACTATCTCACCCCAGTCACTTACCCAAAAGTAAGCTCCTGGGGATGAGATAGTTTGTCGCCTAGCCGCAGCTTGAAATCCATAGGGTATAAATTGCAGCAAGCGTGGAGAAGAACCGCAATGGCTGGGGATGACCGCGAGCCCATCGGGCGCAAAGGCAAACAACCAAAACGTAATCAGCCGCGTAAAGCGGCGCGTCGTCACCGTGACGACGATTATGAAGAAGACGAGTATCAGGATGAGTATGACGATGATGAGTACGATGACGACGAAGAGGAACAACGCATGCCGCCCAAGGTAAAAGCGAAGTCGCCGCGTAAAAAGCGCCGTTGGCTCGGCTTGCTGATAAAACTGTTCCTGGTGATTGCGGTGCTGCTGGCGATCTACGGTGTTTATCTGGATTCCCAGATCCGTAGCCGCATCGATGGCAAAGTCTGGCAGTTACCGGCGGCGGTGTATGGCCGCATGGTTAACCTTGAGCCGGGCATGCCGTATAGCAAAAAGGAAATGGTCGCCCTGCTGGAGGGGATGCAATATCGCCAGGTCAGCCGTATGACCCGGCCAGGGGAGTTTACCGTGCAGGCCAACAGCATCGAGATGCTGCGCCGCCCGTTTGATTTCCCGGATGGCAAAGAAGGCCAGATCCACGCCCGCCTCGATTTCCAAAACAATAGTCTGGCGAAAATCGTCAACATGGAAAATCAGCGTAACTTTGGCTTCTTCCGCCTCGATCCGCGCCTGATCACCATGCTGCAATCGCCGAATGGCGAGCAACGCCTGTTTGTTCCGCGTTCTGGTTTCCCAGATCTGCTGGTCGACACGCTGATCGCTACCGAAGACCGTCATTTTTACGAGCATGATGGTATCAGCTTCTACTCCATTGGCCGTGCGGTGGTGGCCAACCTGACCGCCGGGCGTGCGGTGCAGGGCGGCAGTACCTTGACTCAGCAACTGGTAAAAAACCTGTTCCTGACCAACGAGCGTTCGCTGTGGCGCAAGCTTAACGAAGCCTATATGGCCTTGCTGGTGGATTACCGTTATAGCAAAGACCGTATTCTGGAGCTGTATCTGAACGAGGTGTATCTCGGCCAGAGCGGCAGCGATCAGATCCGTGGTTTCCCGTTGGCCAGCCTGTACTACTTTGGTCGCCCGGTCGATGAACTGAGTCTGGATCAACAGGCGCTGTTGGTGGGCATGGTGAAAGGGGCCTCGCTGTATAACCCTTGGCGTAACCCAAAGTTGGCGCTGGAGCGCCGTAACCTGGTGCTCAAGCTGTTACAGAACCAGGGAGTGATCGACGCTGAGCTGTATAACATGCTGAGCGCTCGCCCGCTGGGCGTACAGCCGAAAGGTGGGGTGATTTCACCGCAGCCTGCGTTTATGCAGCTGGTGCGCCAGGAGTTGCAGGCCAAGCTGGGTGACAAGGTTAACGATCTTTCCGGCGTGAAGATCTTCACTACGCTGGATCCGGTTTCACAGGATGCGGCCGAGAAGGCGGTGGAAGATGGTATCCCGGCGCTGCGTGCGGCGCGTCATCTGAACGATCTGGAAGCGGCGATGGTGATTGTCGATCGCTTTACCGGAGAGGTTCGTGCCATGGTGGGCGGTGCCGATCCTCAGTTTGCCGGCTTTAACCGTGCGCTGCAGGCGCGCCGTTTGGTAGGGTCACTGGCCAAGCCGCCAACCTATCTGACCGCCCTGTCGGAACCGGATAAGTATCGGCTCAATACCTGGCTGGCGGATCAGCCGTTGTCGATCAAACTGCCGAACGGCAGCTCGTGGCAGCCGAATAACTACGATCGCCAGTTCCGTGGTCGGGTGATGCTGGTGGATGCGTTGGCCAACTCGCTCAACGTGCCAACGGTCAATCTGGGCATGTCGGTGGGGTTGGATCAAATTAGCGCTACCCTGCAAAAACTGGGTATTCCTAAATCGGCGATCACTCCGGTGCCTTCCATGTTGCTGGGGGCCATCGGCCTGACGCCGATGGAAGTGGCACAGGAATACCAGACCATCGCCAGCGGGGGTAACCGTGCGCCGCTGTCTGCCGTGCGTTCGGTGATTGCGGAAGACGGTACAGCGTTGTATCAGAGCTTCCCGCAGGCGGAACGTATGGTGCCAGCGCAGGCGGCTTACCTGACGCTGTATGCTATGCAGCAGGGTGTGGCGCGCGGGACTTCCCGTTCGCTGTCGGTCAAGTTCCCTAATTACAACCTGGCCGCTAAAACCGGTACCACTAACGATCTGCGTGACAGTTGGTTTGCCGGTATCGACGGCAAGGAAGTGGCGATTGCCTGGGTAGGGCGTGACAATAACGGCCCGGCCAAGCTGACCGGTGCCAACGGTGCCTTGACGCTGTATCGCCGCTATCTGGAAAACCAGACGCCGCTGGTGCTGAAGCTGCAACAACCGGAAGGCATTAGCCAGATGGGGATTGATTCTGCCGGTAACTTTATCTGTGGTGGCAGCAGTTGGCGCACCATCCCGGTTTGGACTGAAAACCCACAGGGGCTATGCCAGGCAAGCCAGGTCGAGCAGCAACAAACTCAACAGCAGCAAGCCGGCGAACAGAAAGATGCCGACGGCGTTGCTGGCTGGATTAAAGATATGTTTGGCAAATAAACCCCAGCCGTTATGTTAAGCATATTTATTATTTGATTTTACCTTGTTATCAAGCCCGTAGCGTTCTGTTACGGGCTTTCTTCTGTTTGGCGTTGATTTTATTTCCACTCGGTTAATGCAGTTACCGCACCAATCCCATAGCCTTTTTACGCCCGAAATACGCTTGCAGTTCCATTAGCCTTCTGCATAAAATGCCGCGCTTATAATAATTATTATCGTTCACATTCGTTATCAAACCACATCAGAGAAACCAGACATGCCGACCAAGCGTCATTCCACATCACCAGCCAAATCAGGCTTGTTCCCCGTAAGCGTTTTGGCTGCCACAATCGCGGCTTCGCTAACCTTGCCTGCGGTTGCAGCTCAGACGACGGCTGCCGCGGATGCTGATACTATTACGGTGGTAGGGGGCGGCAGCGGTGGTGCTTCACAGGAAAGCGCTTGGGGCCCAGTTGGCACCATCGTGGCGAAACGCAGCGCGACCGGCACCAAAACGGATACGCCGCTGGTGAAGACCCCTCAATCGGTGTCTGTGGTTACGCGTGAACAAATGGACGTTATGCAGCCTTCCTCGGTGAAAGAAGCGTTAGGCTTCACCCCAGGTGTAATGGTAGGCAGCCGTGGTAGTTCCAACGTCTATGATGCGGTTTATATTCGTGGTTTTGGCTCGGTCAACCAGAATATCTATCTGGACGGCTTGAAGCTGCAAGGCGACTATTTTAACGAAGCCGTAATCGATCCTTATTTCCTGGAGCGGGCCGAAGTGCTGCGCGGGCCTTCTTCCGTGCTTTACGGTAAAAGCAGCCCTGGTGGGATTATTTCGCTGATCAGCAAGCGCCCAACCACGGAACCGCTGAAAGAAATCCAATTTAAAATGGGGACAGATAATCTGTTCCAGACTGGCTTTGATTTCAGCAATGCGTTGGATGATGACGGCAAGTATTCCTTCCGCCTGACCGGGTTGGCCAAAGACGCAGACGCTCAGCAGGAGATGACCAAGGAAAAACGCTATACCATTGCGCCTTCATTCAGTTGGCAGCCTGATGAGCATACCAACCTGACGCTGTATTCTTACCTGCAAAACGATCCTAACCTTGGCTACTACGGCTGGTTGCCGATGCAGGGAACGGTGGTCAACGCGCCTTATGGCAAACTGCCAACCAGCTTCAACGAAGGTGAAAAGAGTAACTTCTATTCGCGCCAGACGCGGATGTTTGGTTACAGTTTCTCTCATGATTTCGATGATACCTGGACCGTACGCCAGAACCTGCGCTATATGCAGCTGCACACCAACCAGAACAACATCTATGGCACCGGCGTAAACGCCGACAATACCACTCTGAACCGTAACTATATCGCTTCGGATGAGCGCCTGAATAACTTCAGCGTCGATACTCAGGGCCAGGCCAAGTTTGCCACTGGCCGCGTGGATCATACGCTGCTGGCTGGCGTAGACTTTATGCGCATGAGCAATGATATTCAGGGCGGTTGGGGAGTGGCCAGTCCACTGGATCTAGCCAACCCGCAGTTTGGGAATTATACCAAGGGTGCGTTAAATCCAACCAGTAAGGTCAATGGCCAACGGCAGACGGGTATTTACCTGCAGGAACAGGCCGAGTGGAACCAATGGATCCTGACGGCCGGTACGCGTTACGACTGGGCTAAGAGCACCGTCGAAGATCGCACCGAAACGGCAACGGTTCCTTATAGCGAGCAGAAAGACCACCAGTCAACCAATCGTATTGGCCTGAACTATCTGTTCGACAACGGCATCTCGCCGTATGTCAGCTACGCACAATCCTTCGAGCCGAACGTGGGCGCAGGTTATGACGGCAAAGCCTTCGTGCCTTCCAAAGGCGAACAGTATGAAGCTGGCGTGAAGTACATGCCAAAAGATCGCCCCGTCTCTGCCACCGTTGCCATCTACCAATTGACCAAGTCAAATAACCTGGTCACGGATGTTGAGCATGCCGATAAAGGTTGGTTCCAACAGCAAACCGGGGAGATCCGCTCTCGCGGCGTAGAGTTGGAAGGCAAAGCGGCGCTGACGGCTAACGTCAACCTGCTGGCGTCCTATACCTATACCGATGCTGAATACACCGAAGACACCACCAACCAGGGCAATACGCCGGCGATCATTCCTAAGCATATGGCCTCGCTGTGGGGAGATTATACCTTCCATGAAACCGCATTGAGTGGTCTGACGCTGGGCGCGGGTGTGCGTTATACGGGCTCAACCTATGGTGACGAAGCCAACACCTTCAAAGTGCCGGACTACACCGTGTGGAATACCGTGATCAAATATGATTTGGCGCGCTTCAACCTGCCAGGTTCTTCCGTAGCGCTTAACGTTAACAACCTGTTTGATAAAGAGTATGTCTCTAGCTGTTTCGCCACCTATGGCTGTTTCTGGGGTGCAGAACGTCAAGTGGTCGCCACGGCAACCTTCAGTTTCTAATCGGCTAACGGGAGCGGCCTTTGGTCGCTCCCTGCCAAGCAGGGCCTATGCAGGATAAACACCTTAATCGCGATGCTACGTTCCAGCTCGACCGTGTTAGCTTTGCCGTGCCAGGGCGGGTGTTGTTACAGCCGCTATCATTGGCCTTTCCTCAAGGCAAAGTGTGTGGATTGATTGGGCATAATGGCTCCGGCAAATCCACGTTGCTGAAAATCCTCGGTCGTCACCAAAATCCTACCTCCGGCCAGGCGCTGCTTAACGGGCAACCGCTGGGCCGATGGGACAGCAAAGCTTTTGCTCGTCAAGTGGCCTACCTGCCGCAGCAATTGCCTGCAGCGGAAGGGATGACGGTGCGCGAACTGGTCGCCATCGGGCGCTACCCGTGGCACGGCGCGTTAGGCCGTTTCAAGGTCGGCGATCGCGAGCTGGTAGAAGAGGCTATCGGGCTGGTGGGGCTCAAATCCTTTGCCAACCGCCTGGTAGACAGCCTCTCCGGCGGTGAACGTCAACGGGCCTGGCTGGCGATGATGGTCGCGCAGGATAGCCGTTGTCTATTGCTGGATGAACCGACCTCGGCGTTGGATATTGCCCATCAGGTTGAAGTGCTGGCGTTGATCCAACGCCTGAGCCACGAGCGCGGCTTGACGGTGATTGCAGTGCTGCATGACATCAACATGGCGGCTCGATATTGCGACCATCTGGTGGCGCTACGCGGCGGCGAAATGATTGCCCAAGGGTCATCGCTCGAACTGATGCAAGGGCCGGTGCTGGAACAGATCTACGGCATCCCGATGGGCATATTGCCGCATCCAAGTGGCGGTGCACCAGTGAGCTTCGTTTATTAATGCCTATCTCTGCCGATTTTCATCATGACCCGCTGCGCCGGCGTTTATTAACGGCGATGGCGTTATCGCCTCTGTTGTTTTCTTTACCGTCGCGTGCGACAGGTTTACCCGATATCACCCGTATCGCGGCATTGGAGTGGCTACCGGTCGAGCTACTGATCGCACTGGGCGTGATGCCGCAGGCGGTTGCCGATATCCACAACTACAACCTGTGGGTACAAGATCCTCGGTTGCCGGACTCGGTGATCGACGTCGGTCAACGTACCGAACCTAATCTGGAGCTGTTGCAACAGCTCAAACCTTCTCTGATCCTGCTTTCCAAAGGCTATGGCCCTACGCCACAAAAACTGCAGCCTATCGGCCCGACGATGGAGTTTGGCTTTAACGACGGCAGCGGTAGACCGCTCACCGTGGGCAAAAACTCGTTGCTGCAATTGGCACAGCGGATAGGTCTGGAAGCGCGGGCTACCCAGCATCTGCAACAGTTTGATGCGTTTATGCGGGAGGCGCGTAACCGCCTGGCGGGATATCGGCAACAGCCGCTGCTGCTGTTTTCTTTGCTCGATCCTCGGCACGTGTTGGTGATCGGCCAGAAGAGCCTGTTTCAGGAAGTGATGGATCAGCTAGGCATTGAGAATGCCTGGCAGGGGGAAACCAACTTCTGGGGGACCTCGGTGGTGGGGATCGAACGTCTGGCGGCAATAAAAAATGCGCGAGCGATTTATCTCGATCACGGTAATCAAGCCATGATGGATAAGGTCAGCAAGACGCCGTTGTGGCAGGCCTTACCGTTTATCCGCCAGGGCCAACTGCGGCAGGTGCCAGCGGTGTGGTTCTACGGCGCCACGCTGTCGGCCATGCGTTTTTGCCGCTTGCTGGAGCAGGCGCAGGAGACTCGCTCATGAGTACACGCCTGCGTATCTTGCCGATAGCGCTGATCCTGTTATTGCTGGCCGCGGCGGGTAGCCTGACGCTCTTCAACCTGTTGCATCAACTGACGTGGAGCCAGTGGTCGCAGGCGTTGGTACAGCCAGATATCGACAATGTCGACCAGATGTTGTTCCACTACAGCCTGTTGCCACGCCTGTCAGTGTCGTTGCTGGTGGGCGCCGGACTGGGATTGGTCGGCGTACTGTTCCAGCAGGTATTACGCAATCCTTTGGCGGAACCCGCCACGCTTGGCGTGGCTGCCGGGGCTCAGCTAGGCTTGACGATTGCCACGCTGTGGATGCTGCCTGGGGGCGAATTGACCCGACAGCTGGCGGCGATGGTCGGTGCCATTGTGGTCGGCGGGCTGGTGTTCGGCGTTGCCTGGGGCAAACGGATGTCGCCCGTGACGTTGATTCTGGCCGGTCTGGTACTTGGCCTGTACTGCGGGGCGGTCAATAGCCTGCTGGCGTTGTTCAATTACGATCGGTTGCAAGGCCTGTTCCTGTGGAGCACCGGAGCGCTAAATCAGCAGGATTGGGGGACGGTGCAGTTTATCCTGCCGCGCTTGCTGCTGGTTGCCGTACTGGCCGCGTTATTGATCCGCCCATTAACGCTGTTAGGGCTGGACGACGGTGTGGCACGTAATCTGGGCCTGGGCCTGGCAATGTCGCGCTTTGCCGCGTTGGCGGTGGCGATTGTGTTCAGCGCCATGTTGGTCAATGCGGTCGGCGTGATCGGTTTTATCGGCCTATTTGCCCCGTTGATGGCCAAGATGCTGGGAGCTCGCCGTTTGGTCCACCGCATGATGTTGGCTCCACTATTGGGGGCATTGCTGCTGTGGTTGACCGATCAGGTGATGATCTGGCTGACGTTGGTATGGCGTGAAATCCCGACCGGTGCGGCGACGGCACTGATTGGTGCGCCGTTGCTGCTTTGGTTGTTACCACGCTTACGCAGCAGCGCAACCCCTCCGCCGATGGACTTAGGCGACAAAGTGCCTGTCGAACGTGGCAACTTGCCGATATGGATCCTGCTGGGGAGCGTTTTACTATTGGCCGGGATTGCGGTGGCGCTGATGTTTGGGCAAAACCCCCACGGCTGGCACTGGAGCGTAGGCGGTGAATTACAGGCGCTGATGCCTTGGCGCTGGCCACGAGTGGTTTCTGCCCTGGCGGCAGGGATGATGCTGGCGGTAGCCGGAACGCTGATCCAGAAACTGACCGGTAACCCGATGTCCAGCCCGGAAGTGCTGGGGATCAGTTCCGGCGCGGCTTTCGGCGTGGTGATGATGCTGTTTATCGTCCCTGGTGATGCTTTTATGTGGCTGTTACCCGCCGGGAGTCTGGGGGCTGCGGCTACGCTGTTGATCATCATGATTGCGGCTGGGCGCGGCGGATTCTCTACCGAACGCATGCTGTTGGCGGGGATCGCCCTCAGCACCGCCTTTAGCACGACCATTTTCCTGCTGTTGGCCAGTGGCGATCCCCGTATGGGGGGGCTGTTGGTGTGGCTTTCCGGTTCTACCTACTCGGTGGATGCTCCGCAGGCAATACGTACGGCGGCGATTGCTGGCGTGTTGATAGTGTTGGCCCCACTGTGCAGACGTTGGCTGACAATTCTGCCGTTGGGCGGCGCTACAGCACGTTCCGTAGGGATTGCTCTGACGCCGACCAGGCTGAGCATTTTGCTGCTGGCGGCAACGCTGACGGCGATGGCGACGCTAACCGTCGGGCCGCTGAGTTTTATTGGCCTGATGGCACCGCATATGGCCCGTATGTTGGGATTCCGCCGGGCGCTGCCCCAGATGGTGATTGCTGCGCTGCTAGGCGGCCTGCTGATGGTGTTTGCGGACTGGTGTGGCCGGATGGTGATGTTCCCTTACCAAATCCCCGCAGGGCTGCTGGCGACCTTTATTGGCGCACCGTACTTTGTCTATCTGCTGCGTAAGCAAACTTCGTAGATTATCTCGGTTACAACCTTTGCCACCAAGGGCTCAGCATTGCTGGGCCCTTGGTTTTTTCAGGCCGTTACAAGGCATTGCGTGGCACTGCGCAAAGTTGAAAGTTAGGGGTAAAACGGCCGCCAGTCGGGCTGGTGAGATGAATATACTGCGGGTGGGTGCTCTGGATCTTTGTATCTGGAGCCTGAGCGAAAGGTACAAAGAGAAAAGCCCCAGGTCGATAATATCAACCCGAGGCCAACTCTAACGCTCGACAACGTTAGGTTAGCTTCTTACTCGCCGCGAGGCAAGGATAAGGAGGCATGATGCCAAACAGAGGAGATATCGTAAAACTGGTCGTTATCTGTACCACCGTAATCTTGTTGGTATGGATAACGCGCAGCAAGCTTTGTGAGCTGCGTATTCGATCGGGCAACACGGAGGTTGCGGCCATTTTGGCCTACGAATCCGAACGGTAAGGCAACCCAACGGCGGGGGCGAGCTCCCGCCCGTTGGTTGTAAGCGTACAGATCTACGAGCACCCATCTACAAACGAAAACGGCGAGCCTCAGGCTCGCCGTTGTTACGTCTAACGCTCAGGCTTACTTCAAACCAGCCGCTTCACGCAGCTGGGCTGCCTTATCGGTCGCTTCCCATGGGAAGTGTTCGCGGCCAAAGTGGCCGTAAGCTGCGGTTTCACGGTAAATCGGTTGCAGCAGGTCCATCATTTGGATCAGGCCATATGGGCGCAGATCGAAGAACTCACGCACCAGCAGGGTCAGTTGCTCGGTCGAGATCTTCTCGGTGCCGAAGGTTTCCACCATGATGGAGGTTGGTTCTGCCACGCCGATAGCGTAGGACACCTGGATCTCACAGCGATCTGCCAGACCCGCGGCCACGATGTTTTTTGCCACGTAGCGTGCAGCATAGGCCGCAGAACGGTCAACCTTGGAAGGATCCTTGCCGGAGAATGCGCCGCCACCGTGACGGGCCATGCCGCCGTAGGTATCAACGATGATTTTACGACCGGTCAGACCGCAGTCACCCATTGGGCCACCGATAACAAAACGACCGGTTGGGTTGATGTGGTATTTGGTGCCTGCGGTCAGCCACTCGGCTGGCAGTACCGGCTTGATGATCTCTTCCATCACCGCTTCTTGCAGATCTTTCAGCGCGATATCATCGGAATGCTGGGTGGACAGCACCACGGCATCGATGCCGACGATTTTGCCATCGTCATACTGGAACGTGACCTGGCTTTTGGCGTCTGGGCGCAGCCAAGGCAGGGTACCATTTTTACGCACTTCGGCCTGGCGTTGAACCAGACGGTGGGCGTAAGTGATTGGCGCAGGCATCAACACGTCGGTTTCATTCGAGGCATAACCGAACATCAGGCCCTGATCGCCAGCCCCTTGCTCCAGCGGATCGCTGCGGTCAACACCCTGGTTGATATCTGGTGATTGTTTACCGATGGCGCTCAGTACGGCACAGGAGTTGGCATCAAAGCCCATATCGGAATGGACATAGCCAATTTCACGCACGGTTTTACGGGTGATCTCTTCGATATCGACCCAGGCGCTGGTGGTGATCTCGCCGCCAACCAGCACCATGCCGGTTTTCACGTAGGTTTCGCAGGCTACGCGGGCTTTTGGATCCTGTTCCAGGATGGCATCAAGAACGGCATCCGAGATTTGATCGGCAATTTTATCCGGATGTCCTTCGGAAACAGATTCGGACGTGAAGAGGTGTTTAGCCATGGTGTTCTTTACCTTGCAAAAGACGGGTTGGAAATTACTGCACAGCGCTGGAGATCCGGGCATCAAAGCGAAGGGTCTTCCGCTGATGGCGAGATGCATCCTGCAACGCCCCTCAGGCAAAGCCGTTAAGCAGTTTATCGGTTAATCAGTATAGATGGATTAACATCTGGACGTCTATTTTAGGTCAGCCTTTAGCCGGATTGCCAGCAATTTTTTGCCCTAACGCTCTTTTGGGCAAACCGCTTGCCGCCATTTTCATCGCTTGAAACAGTTTCTGGCGAATTTTCATTTTGCATTTTGCCCGGGGGTCCGGTATAAACTGCGCGCGCGGTTCATTTGGTGCACAGCGTGTTGCAGAAAATTGAAACTTTCTGTAAACCCGGCAACGCCGCGCCATGATCTACCGTAGGTACCCAATGATGGGGCCGCCGCTTCATTGAACGTTCACGTTCTTATACTATATAGAGGCTTTGTCGTTCATCGCGAGCGGCATGCGTGGAGGTGGTTGGATTAATGATCCGTTGTCTACTGGTTGTTGGTTCTCAACAGCAGTGCCGTTCTGGCGCGCATTCTTGTGCTATTTCCCGTCTTGTCTCTACGCCATCTACCCGATGTTACACACATCTGGGCGCCACTCAGGATTCTCGGGCCGGTTAACGGCTGTCTGAAGCACTGAACAAGGGTAGCCTGCAGCCAACTGTGGGATGATTCTTTACCCGATTCACGAGGTTTGAACAGGGTGTCTTACAATAAATCTATTGGGTATAAACCGATCGCTGACCACGAACGGCAGGTGAATTCACTGCTAAAATGGGGTGTTTCCGGGTTGTTCTCGCGGGTTGTAGCTGCGATAGTGGCTGACTATATCGTCAGTATGCAAGGTGAGGCGAGTAATGTCTGAAGATATGCCGATCCAACGCCCGTCAGTAGCGGGTGATAATTTATCTTTACGCTCCATGCAGGAGGTTGCCATGAATGATCGTAATGCCAGCAAGATGCTGCGCACTTATAACGTCGCCTACTGGGGCAACAATTACTTTGACGTCAATGAGCTGGGCCACATCAGCGTGTGCCCGGACCCAGACGTCCCGCATGCGCGCGTCGATCTCGCCGAGTTGGTGAAAGAGCGCCAAAAAGATGGACAGCGCCTGCCAGCCCTGTTCTGCTTCCCGCAGATCTTGCAGCATCGCCTGCGTTCCATTAACGCCGCGTTCAAACGTGCGCGTGAATCCTTCGGCTATGAAGGTGGCTACTTCCTGGTTTACCCGATCAAGGTTAACCAGCACCGTCGCGTGATTGAATCACTGGTCAACTCCGGTGAACCACTGGGGCTGGAAGCCGGTTCCAAGGCGGAACTGATGGCGGTACTGGCCCACGCCGGTATGACCCGCTCGGTGATCGTCTGTAATGGCTACAAAGACCGTGAATATGTTCGTCTGGCGCTGATCGGTGAAAAGCTGGGGCACAAAGTGTACCTGGTGATCGAGAAGATGTCGGAAATCCAGATGGTGCTGGAAGAAGCTGAGCGCCTGAATGTCGTACCACGCCTGGGCGTGCGTGCCCGCCTGGCCTCACAAGGGGCAGGTAAATGGCAGTCGAGCGGTGGCGAGAAATCCAAGTTCGGTCTGGCCGCCATTCAGGTATTGAAGCTGGTGGAGACCCTGCGTGAAGCGGGCCGCCTGGATAGCCTGCAATTGCTGCATTTCCACCTTGGTTCTCAGTTGGCCAATATTCGCGATATCGCCACTGGCGTACGTGAGTCTGCGCGTTTCTATGTCGAGCTGCATAAGCTGGGCGTAAACATTCAATGTTTCGACGTAGGTGGCGGCCTGGGTGTGGATTATGAAGGCACCCGTTCGCAGTCCGACTGTTCGGTCAACTATGGCCTGAATGAATATGCCAACAACGTGATTTGGGGGATCGGTGATGCCTGTAATGAGCATGGCCTGCCGCATCCAACGGTGATCACTGAGTCTGGCCGTGCCGTAACTGCCCACCATACCGTGCTGGTTTCCAACGTTATTGGCGTTGAGCGCAACGAATTCTGTGAGCCGGTTCCTCCGGTCGAAGATGCGCCGCGCGCTCTGGAAAGCATGTGGGAAACCTGGCAGGAAATGAACGAGCCGGAAAACCGTCGTTCGCTGCGTGAATGGTTGCACGATAGCCAGATGGATCTGCACGATGTGCATACCCAGTATGCCCATGGCATGTTGGATCTGACCAAGCGTGCCTATGCCGAGCAGCTGTATCTGAATATCTGTAACAAGATCCAGCAGCAGCTCGATCCGAGCAATCGCGCGCACCGGCCAATCATTGATGAATTGCAGGAGCGGATGGCGGACAAGTTCTACGTCAACTTCTCACTGTTCCAGTCGATGCCGGATGCCTGGGGTATCGACCAGCTGTTCCCGGTCTTGCCGTTGGAAGGCTTGGACAAGCCGCCGGAAGGCCGTGCGGTATTGCTGGATATCACCTGTGACTCCGATGGCACCATCGATCACTATATTGATGGTGACGGCGTAGCCACTACCATGCCGATGCCGCCGTACGATCCGGAAAACCCGCCTTTGCTGGGGTTCTTTATGGTTGGTGCCTATCAGGAAATCCTGGGCAATATGCACAACCTGTTTGGCGATACGGCGTCGGTGGATGTGTTTGTGTTCCCTGATGGCAGCGTAGAAACCGAGCTGTCTGATGAAGGCGATAGCGTAGCCGACATGCTGGAATACGTGCAGCTCGATCCGATCGCGCTGCTGGCTAAATTCCGCGATCAGGTGAAAGAAACCGATCTTGACGCGGAGTTGCAGGCGCAATTTGTCGAAGAGTTCGAGGCTGGTCTGTATGGCTATACTTATCTCGAAGATGAGTAAGTTATGCCGATAGGCTGACATACTTCCTATCCAGGGGCGCGGCAGAGGCTGCGCTCCTTCATTTTTCCCTCTTAGCCCTTACCCCGCCAAATTAGAAATTCCATTTAAACTTTCAACGTATTAATGCAGCGTTCCCAGTTATCACAAATTTGTGAACTCTCCGTGAGGATTTGGTCACGACTTTCTCTGTAGTTTGTCATTGTCGGTGAATAGCACCAGAGGTAACGATGATGATCAACAGACGGTATTTTATTCTGGGCGGCGGGGCACTCTCTGTGGCCTATGCCGTGGGCGTGCTGCCTGCCCTTTTTTCTCGTTCGGCGATGGCGGAGACGTTTGCCGTCAACTATACCGCAGAGCAATGGCGGCAACGGCTCTCTGCCAGCCAATATGCGGTTTTGCGCGAGGAAGGCACAGAGCCCCCTTACAGCAGCTCGCTTAACGATGAGCATCGCGAGGGGCAGTTTGCCTGTGCGGGTTGCCAGCAGGCGCTGTTTTCTTCCCACACCAAGTTTGACAGCCACACCGGCTGGCCCAGTTTCTGGCAACCCCTCGAACAGGCGGTGGCGACGCGTAAGGATCGAACGCTGGGCATGGTCCGCGAAGAGGTGCATTGCAGCCGCTGTGGTGGGCATTTGGGGCACGTATTTGATGATGGCCCGCAACCCACCGGTTTGCGCTACTGCATGAATGGCATCGCCATGCGGTTCACGCCAAGCTCTGCCTAACCAGAATAGTGAGGAATAACATGAGAAACGTAGACAAAACGCTACCATCGCTAGGTAAATACGGCATATGGGGCGCGATAGTGGTTGCCGCCGGATTCTGTTTGCAGAGCGTGGCTTGGCCACTTGGTGATGCCGAGGCGGCGGTAGCGATCCCTGCGCCGGTAATAGACGAAGCGCCGACGACATCGCGCTCGGAAACCGCGATCTTTGCCGGTGGTTGTTTCTGGGGCGTACAAGGGGTGTTCCAACATGTTAAAGGCGTGACCAATGCCATATCCGGTTATACCGGAGGTGCGGCACAAACGGCTAATTATGAGGCCGTCAGTGGAGGGGATACCGGCCATGCAGAGTCGGTGCAGGTCACCTTTGATCCACAGCAGATTACCTATGGCCAACTGCTGCAAATCTATTTTTCGGTAGCACATAACCCAACCGAGCTCGATCGCCAAGGGCCGGACAGTGGCACGCAATATCGCTCAGCCGTTTTCCCACTGACGGCGTCACAACAGCAGGTTGCCAAGGCTTATATTGCACAGCTGGATGCCAGCAAGCGCTTTGCCAAACCACTGGTGACCCGCATTGAGGACAATGGTCATTTTTATCCTGCCGAGGCTTACCACCAAAACTATCTCACCCTTAACCCGGATCAGCCCTATATCGTGGTGAATGATTTACCGAAGATAAAACAGTTACAACGGCTGTTCCCGGTGCAATATCGCACAGAGCCGCTATTGGTTAACTGATGACAGGTTGTCTCTTCTATACTTGGTAATGACGAGTACCTTGAAGAGTGAACCAATTGCGGCGATAATCTACCCATTGAAACAGACATCGAATAAATCCCTTTCTCGTCGGGCTAACGACGCGGGAGGGATTTTTTTTTGCTACCGCCCAAGCGTCCGGCTACGGGCGAACCGTTGAAAAATGAGGGTAAATATGAGTACCTTAGGCCATCAGCCCGATAATTCCTTAGTGTCCAACGCCTTTGGTTTCCTGCGCTTTCCGCTGAATTTTATGCCTTACGATAGCGATGCAGAGTGGGTGATCACCGGTGTTCCTTTTGATATGGCTACCTCCGGCCGAGCCGGTGGGCGTCATGGCCCTGCGGCGATCCGTCAGGTTTCTACCAATCTGGCATGGGAAGGGGCGCGCTGGCCGTGGAACTTTGATCTGCGCGATCGTCTGAACGTGGTCGATTGTGGTGACGTGGTATTCAACTTTGGTGATGCCCAGGATATGAGCGACAAGCTGCAGGCGCACGCAGAAAAACTGCTGGCAGCCGGCAAGCGCATGCTCTCTTTCGGCGGTGACCACTTTGTTACGCTGCCGCTGCTGCGCGCGCATGCCAAGCATTTTGGCAAAATGGCGCTGGTGCATTTCGATGCCCATACCGATACCTATGCCAACGGCAGCAAGTTTGACCACGGCACCATGTTCTTCCATGCGCCGAACGAAGGCCTGATCGATCCCAATCATTCGGTGCAGATCGGTATCCGTACCGAGTTCGATCGTGACAACGGTTTCACCGTACTGGATGCTGCACAGGTTAACGATCGTGGCGTGGACGATCTGCTGGCGCAGATCAAACAGATCGTTGGCGATATGCCGGTTTATCTGACCTTCGATATCGACTGCCTGGATCCGGCTTTCGCACCTGGCACCGGCACCCCGGTGATCGGCGGCCTGACCTCCGATCGCGCCCTGAAACTGGTGCGTGGTATGCAATCGCTGAACATTGTCGGCATGGATGTGGTAGAAGTGGCTCCGGCTTACGACCAGTCTGAGATCACCGCACTGGCAGCGGCAACGCTGGGCCTGGAAATGTTGTATCTACAAGCGTCCAAAAAGCAGGCATAGTCAGATTGCTGGATGGGGAGGGGCGCTGTATGCTGCGCCCCGAATCTCCCACACCCCATCATGAAAATATTGCCGTGAAGATAAAGTGTATTTCGCGTTTACGGAGGAACCGTGCTGACTAAACCATCTATACGCCTCAACAAATATATTAGCGAGAGCGGTATCTGCTCTCGTCGCGATGCCGATCGTTACATCGAACAGGGCAATGTTTTTATCAACGGTAAGCGCGTGGCGCTCGGCGATCGGGTATTCGCTGGTGACGTGGTCAAGGTTAACGGGCAGCTGATTGAACCCCGTAATGAAGACAACCTGATTTTTATTGCGTTGAACAAGCCGGTGGGGATCGTCAGTACCACCGAAGACGGTGAGAAAGACAATATTGTCGATTTCGTCAACCACAGCACCCGTGTCTTCCCGATTGGACGCTTGGATAAAGATTCACAGGGACTGATCTTCCTCACCAACCATGGCGATCTGGTGAACAAGATCCTGCGCGCCGGTAACGACCACGAGAAAGAATATCTGGTCACGGTTAACAAACCGGTGACCGACGATTTTATCCGTGGTTTGGGTGCCGGAGTGCCGATGCTGGGCACGGTGACCAAGAAATGCAAGGTGAAGAAAGAAGCCCCCTTTGTATTCCGTATCGTGCTGGTGCAGGGGCTTAACCGCCAGATCCGCCGCATGTGTGAACATTTTGGATATGAGGTGACCAAGCTGGAGCGCACCCGCATCATGAACGTGGGTCTGTCTGGGCTGCCGTTAGGGGAATGGCGCGATCTGACGGACGACGAACTGGTTGAGTTGTTTAAGTTGATCGAGGACTCGTCCTCAGAGGCCAAACCGACCAAGAAAGCGGCCAAGCCCAAGCCTGCGGTAAAAAAACCGGTGAGCGGCGGGCAGAAAACTGCGGATAAAGCGGGCAGTCACGCACCGGCGCGTAAGCGTTTTGCTCAGCCAGGGCGCAAGAAGAAAGGGCGCTAAGTCGGCGTTTTCTGCCAATCACTACGGATTAAACGGCCTCAGTCTTGATGACTGGGGCCGTTTTGCTTTGTTTTCACCCCCAGTGCATTTTTTCGTGATCCACTCCGCAGTTGTAACTTTAAAATAACCAATCATTAACATTCTTCCCTTTGCTGGCTTGACGAAAGATTCGCCATATCTATAGTGACTGTATTAAATAAGAAACTGAGTTTCATATATGAAACAATCAGATAGAGGACAGAAGCAATGAGCTGGAAGAACGTGTGCGAAGTGTCTCAAGTTAAAGAAGATTTTCCTTTCTCCGCCAATATTGAGGGAAAAGAGGTCGGCGTCTATTTGATCGACGGTCAATATTACGCGCTGGAAGACGTCTGTCCGCATGCCTATGCCTTGCTCAGCCAAGGGTTTGTCGATGACGGAAAAGTGGAGTGTCCACTGCACGAAGCGGTGTTCGATGTGCGTAGCGGCCAATGCCTGCGCGAACCCGGTGGCCGTGATCTGCAAACCTACCCTACCCGGGTGATCGACAATCAAATCCAAATCACCTTTATCGCGGAGGAATAAGCATGCAGCACATTACCGATTTCAACCCTTGGCTGCCGGATACCCAACAGGTGATCCCGGCGCGTGAGGGCGGCAACGGCCAAATCCACCAACCCGGCCAGTTTCAGAATGTGATCTGGCAAACCCGGGCGCGCGTGCCAGACGGGTTTGAAACCGCGCTGGTAGCCGCGCTGGAAGAGATCTTCGAGCAAGGGGCGGAGGAACTGGAGCAGATCGTCAGTGCGCTCAATCAGCGTCGCCTGTTCGATCGCAGTGGTCAGCCATGGAATGAAGCCACGTTCCGCGAATTCCTACACGTCAACGGTTTCTGAGCCGCACAGGGAGAAGGACAATGACAGCAAACACAGCATCCTCCGCGCAGACGGTACAAGACTATCTGGATCAGGGCCTGCGCGGTATGTGGTACCCGGTATTGGCCAGTTGGGAAGTGGGTAACAACCCGGTGGGCATCACCCGTCTTGAACAACAGATTGTGGTGTGGCGCGATAAACAAGGGGCGATCCACGCACTGGAAGATCGTTGCCCGCATCGTGGCGCTCGCCTGTCGATGGGCTGGAACCTTGGCGATCGCATTGCCTGCTGGTATCACGGCGTTGAAGTGGGTGGCGATGGCGAGGTTAAAGATGTGCCAGCGGTAGACCGCTGCCCGCTGGTAGGGCAAAAATGCCTGAAATCCTACCCGGCGAAAGAGGCTTACGGTGCGGTGTTCCTGTATTTCGGCGTCACCGCCGACGAACAGCCTGCCGAACTGAGCTTCCCGCAGGAACTGGCGGATGAGGCCAATTACAGTCACTTCCTGTGTACCGCCAACTGGGACTGTAACTATCAATACGCATTGGAAAACGTGATGGATCCGATGCATGGCACCTACCTGCACTCTTCATCACATTCGATGGCGGAAGGGGATCGCAAGGCGGATATGGCGTTGGAACCTACCGACAGCGGTTTCATCTTTAAAAAGAACGGCCAGATTGGCGTGAACTTTGACTGGGTCGAATTTGGCAGCAGCGGTGCCTATTGGATGCGCCTGTCGATCCCTTACAAAAAGCGTTTTGGGCCGGGCGGCCACTTCTGGATCATCGGCATGGTGGTGCCGGAAGATAAAGATCACTGCCGGGTATTCTTCTGGCGTATCCGCAAAGTGAAAGACTGGCAGCGTGACGCATGGCGTTTTATGTACCGCAACCGTCTGGAAGAACTGCACTGGGACGTACTGGAGCAGGATCGCATCGTGCTGGAGAACATGGCACCGAACGCGCGCGGTCGTGAATACCTGTATCAGCATGACGTGGGCCTCTCCCGCCTGCGCCGTATGATGCAGAAAGAGGCACAAAAGCAGCTGGCAACGCTCAGCGAGCTGGAGGCGGCACAGTGAGCGGCTTGCTGGCAGGAAAGCGTATCGTAGTCACCGGAGCGGCGCGTGGGCTGGGGCGCAGCTTTGCCGCTGCGGTGGCTCAGGCCGGGGCCAGCGTGGTGATGTGCGATATCCTGGCGGAAGAGTTGCAGGACAGCGCCGCCAGCCTGCGTGAGCAGGGGGCACAGGTTGAAGCTCAGGTTATCGATCTGGCTTCACCGCAATCCATCACTGCGGCGTTCAGTGCGATTGCCAAGGGCGGCGCGATCGATGGGCTGGTGAACAACGCTGCGATGGCAACCGGTGTCGGTGGCAAAACCATGATGGAATACGACATTGAACTGTGGGACAAGGTCATGCAGGTCAACGTGCGGGGGACCTGGTTGGTGAGCCAGGCGGCGGTGCCATTATTGGCCCAAACGCCGCATGCCAAAATCGTCAATGTTGCCTCGGATACCGCCTTGTGGGGCGCGCCGAAACTGATGGCCTATGTGGCGAGCAAAGGGGCGATCATCTCGATGACCCGCTCCATGGCGCGCGAGCTGGGGCCGCAGGGCATCTGCGTCAACGCCATTGCACCGGGCCTGACGCGCGTTGAAGCCACCGAATATGTCCCTGCCGAACGGCATCAGCTTTACGAGCAAGGCAGAGCACTGGCAGGCGCACAGCATCCGGACGATGTTACCGGTAGCGTGCTCTATCTGCTGTCGCCGCTGGCGGATTTTGTCACCGGCCAACTGATACCGGTCAACGGTGGTTTCGTGTTTAACTGACCGCCTGACGGACAGGCAAACATTTAGGAGCAGCACATGGCAGACGATCAAGCGTGTAAATATCTGATCCCGGGGCTGGATCGCGGGTTACAACTGCTGCTGGCCTTCGGCGAGCAGCATAAGGAAATGACCTTTGCAGAATTACATCGCCTGGTCGATATGCCAAAGGCAACCGCCTACCGCGTGGTGCAAACGCTGGAGCATCTGGGCTTTTTGGAGCGCAATCCGCGCACCAACACCTTTGCGTTGGGGATCAAAGTGCTGCGTCTGGGCTTTGAATATATCGCCTCGTTGGACGTGGCCCAGGCTGGCCAACCGGTAATCGAGCAGCTGCGCGATCGCAGCCAATGCAGCAGCCATCTGGCGATCCGCGATGGGCATGACGTGATCTATATCGCCCGCGTCAGCGCGGCTGGCTCGCAGATCAATCAGGTCAGCGTCGGTACCCGTTTACCAGCGCACCGCACCTCGCTTGGCCGTATGCTGCTGACCAGCACCAGCCGGGAAGAGTTTGAACGTCTATACCCACATGACGCCTTGCCCGATGCGGCTCCGGGGACACCGGCCAATCGCGAAGCGCTGTGGCAGATGGTGCAGCAGGATAAGGCTCGTGGCTATGTGATTGGCGAATCCTTCTACCGCCACGGCATTTCCTCGATCGTCTATCCGATTTTTAACCGCGAGCAGCGGGTGGAGGCGGTGGTCAGCATTATGGTGCCGTCCGATGAGATCCCGAAGGCGGATCGCGAGCGGTTGCGCATGGAAGTCCGGGACGCGGCGGTGAAAATTTCCGGCCTGTTGGGCGCGCCACCGCAGGCTAACGTCGGCTAACTATGTTGTCTGGGCGGAGTTTTTCGCCCATTACCAATCACTCAGGCAGGGATAAGACTCATGAGCTTCATGGGCCGGGATCGATCATGCCTGAAAAACGCATTCAGCGAGAACGTGAGGCACAATAATGAGCATAACCGGAATCGAAAAGCTGGAATTTGGCGTTGAAGATCTGCCAACGTGCGAAAAGTTTATGCAGGACTTCGGTCTGCAACCGACGCTACAGCATTGGGGCGAACCGCGCCGTGAATTTACCACGTTGAGCGGGGCTAGCGTGGTGCTGTATCCGCAAGACAGCGAGGTCTTACCGGCCGCGTTTGAGGCAGGTTCGACCTTGCGCCGTATGACCTGGGCAGTTGAAAGCCCTGCGGCGCTGGCTGCGTTGCAACCCCTGTTGGCGCAGATGCCTGGCTTTCGCCACGTCGGCGAAGAGTTGGAATGCCGCGATCCCAACGGTATGACGCTGCGTTTTGCCGTTACTGCGCAGCAACCGGTGGCGCTGCCCGTTTCGCCGATCAACCAATGGGGCGATGTACGCCGCATTGACCAGCCTAGCCCGGTTTATGCCAAAGCCGAGCCGGTCAATATTGGCCACGTAGTGTTCTTCGTTGAGGATTTGGCTGCTACCGAACGCTTCTACTGCGATCTGCTCGGTTTCCAGGTTTCCGACCGCTATATCGATCGCGCCGTCTTCCTGCGCACCCAGGCACGCGGTGGCCATCACAACCTGTTCCTGCTGAAACTGCCTAACCGCCCACGGGGCCTGAACCATGTCGCCTTCACCGTACGCGATATCCATGAAGTGATCGGCGGCGGCATCGCGATGAATAAAGAGCAGTGGAGCACCTTTATAGGCCCAGGCCGCCACCCGATCTCCTCGGCTTATTTTTGGTACGTCAACAGCCCGACCGGCGGTGCCTTTGAGTATTACACCAATGATGACTACCTGACGGAAAACTGGCAGCCGCGTGAGCTGGAGCATTCGCTGGTGTCGTTTACCGAATGGGCGGTCGAAGGCGGTATCGATCACGATACCCGCCGCCAACATAAGAAGCCGGGGGCGGTATGAGTCAACCAACCCGTGCAGGCATTGTCATTATCGGCGGCGGCCAGGCCGGTGGTTGGGCAGCGAAAACGCTGCGCGATCGCGGTTATAGCGGCAGGCTGTCGGTGATCAGTGACGAGCCTTATGATTTTTACGAACGCCCACCGCTCTCCAAGGCGGCGCTGTTGGATGGCAATGCGCCACTCAGCCGCCTGTTTAGTGAGGAGGTGGTGGCCGGGATGAATATCGATTGGCACCGTCCGCTACGTGCCGAAGCCATCGACGGGCAGCAGCAAATCGTCACGCTTAGCGACGGCAGCCAGCTGCAGTTCGATCAGCTGCTGATCGCCACCGGTGGCCGACCACGCCTGCCGGATGCCAACTGGGCCAAGCACCCGCGAGTGATGACACTGCGTTCCTGGGATGATGCGGCACGCCTGCGCCAGGGCCTACAGCAATGCCAAAAGCTGGCGATTGTGGGTGGTGGCTGGATCGGGCTGGAGATTGCCGCCTCTGCCCGCAAGCTGGGTGTTGACGTGACGGTGTTTGAGCGCCAACCCGCGCTGTGTATGCGTAGCGTAGGGGCTAGCGTTTCCCAGGCATTGTTGGAACTGCATCAACAGCAAGGCGTCACCGTGCATTGCGACTGCGGCGAAATCACGCTTGAAGATCGCGAGGGTGAAGCCTGGATTGGCTGCGCCAGCAGTGCTGCGCAGTCCTTCGACCTGGTGGTCGTTGGCATTGGCGTTGAACTGAATCTGGAACTGGCCCACAGCGCCGGGCTGAAGCTTGAGGGCGGGATCGTCGTAGATGGGCAAGGGCGTACCAGCCACCCGGCCATTTTTGCTGCAGGCGATGTTGCGCGCCATCCCACTCTCGGCCTGTGTCTGCAATCCTGGGCCTACGCACAGAATCAGGCGATCAGCACCGCTTGCGCGATGTTGGATGCGTTTGCCGCACCTTACGATGATGTTGCCTGGCTGTGGTCGGATCAATACGACGCCAATATCCAAATCCTGGGCGTCCCTACCGGCGGCGTTCACCAGATAGTGCGCCGTACGCCGCAGTCACAACTGTTCTTCACCCTGAATGCCGATCGGCAACTGGTGCAACTGGTGGCGTTTAACGACGCGCGCACCATCAAGCTGGGTAAACGCTGGCTGGCCAGCGGCCGGGTACTGGATCCGCAGCAACTGGCGGATGTGGAATTTTCTCTGATGGCGTTGAAATAACGCCCGACCCAAAGGGAGCGTTTTATGACTACGCAAGATATTGACGCCCGCAGCGGTCGGGTGGGGGATGCTGTTGCCGAAAATTCACCAACCAGCGTGCGTTGGTCGGTGCCGGCAGCCCTGTTTGCCTGCGTATTGCTGGCGTTTTTCGACAAGATCAGCATTGCCGCGCTGTTTTCTGACCACGAGTTTCAGCAGGCGATGGGCATCGGCTTTGATCCCACCCGGCTCGGGCTGCTGATGAGCGCCTTTTTGTTCTCCTACGGCTTCTCTTCGATGCTGTTGAGCGGCATTGGCGATCGGCTCAATCCGGTCAAGGTGCTGATTGGCATGATGGTGACCTGGGGCGTACTGATGGTGCTGATGGGGATGACGCGCTCTTATCACACCATGATGACGCTGCGTATCCTGCTGGGCATCGCCGAAGGGCCGCTGTTGCCAATGGCCTATGCCATCGTGCGCCAGGCTTTTCCGCAACGTCTCCAGGCGCGAGCCACCATGCTGTGGCTGTTGGGAACCCCGATTGGCGCAGCACTGGGCTTCCCGGTCACGCTGTTCATTCTCAGCCGCTTTAACTGGGAAACCACCTTCTTCTTTATGGCGTTTCTGACCGTGCCGGTGATGTTGCTGGTGCTGTTTGGTATGCGTCACCTTAACGTGGCACGTCCGGCGGCCAGCACCACCAGTAAACCGGCCGTTGCCGAGCGTAAGCAGCTGCGCCGCGAACTGTTCAGCACCCCGCATTTTTGGATGATTTGCCTGTTTAACATCGCGTTTCTCACCTACCTGTGGGGCATGAACGGCTGGCTGCCGAGCTATCTGATCGAAGGCAAAGGCATTCATCTGGAGCACGCCGGATACCTGTCGTCACTGCCGTTTATTGCCATGTTGCTTGGCGAGGTGGTGGGGGCCTGGCTGTCGGACAAGATGGATCGCCGCGCGTTGGCCTGTTTCATCTCGCTATGCGGTGCCGGGATCGGTTTGGGTGTCGTTCTGTATATGCAGGGCACCTACAGCGTGATCGCCGCCATGTCCTTCAGCACCTTTATGTGGGGAGCCGGCGCGCCAAACATCTTCGCGCTGTTGGCCAAGGCCACCAGCAGCCGGGTGAGCGCTACCGCTGGTGGGGTGTTTAACGGATTGGGTAATTTTGCCGGCGCATTGGCACCGGTGCTGATGGGGGCTCTGATCGCCGCCACCGGCAATATGGATAACGGTTTGCTGTTCCTGGTGGTGATGGCCTTTGTCGGCTGCGCCATTCTGCTGCCGTTACTGAATAAGTATTGATGCAACGAAGGAGAGACAACATGTCCCAGGTTGAGAATAAAGCCGGCATCAAGCCGCAGGATCTGACGATGGAAAACTGGGTGGAATCGCGTATCGCCCGTTTTGAAGGCCGTAAATATGACTGGAACGCGCTGAAGTTCCAGGCCGATTACGATCCGAAGTACCGCCGTGCGCAGATGCGCTATATCGGCACCGGTGCCACCGGCGTCGTCAGCGACACCAACACCATTCCGGCGGGGAACTTTACCTTCTCCACCATGGTGCTGCCGTCGAAATGTGAAGGGCCATTGCACCTGCATGACGACGTTGAAGAAGTGTTCTTTATGCTCAAGGGCAAAATCACGCTGATGATCCAGGACGGCGAAGAGTATTACGAAACCATCCTGAAAGAGCGCGATCTGATTTCTGTCCCGGCGGGAGTTTATCGTGGCCTGTTCAATCACGGCGAAGAGGAAGCGCTGATGTGCGTGATGCTCGGTACTGCGAAGCCGGAAACCCCGACTTACCCGGCCGATCATCCGTTGTCGAAAGTGAAGCGCAACTGATGAACGGCTTACCGGAACGCCAGCAGGCGGATTGTGGAGGCCAGCGGCTAAGTTGGCGTGAAGCCGGGCATGGTCGGGCAGTAGTGCTGCTGCATGGCATCAGTTCCGGTTCTGCTTCGTGGGTGAAGCAGTTCAGCGATCGCGCCCTGACCGACGGCCACCGCCTGATTGCTTGGGATGCTCCGGGTTATGGCGGTAGCGCAGCGCTGGCACAGGCACAGCCAGATGCTGCCGCTTATGCCAACGCGCTGGTGGAGCTGATCGCCGAGTTGCAGTTGCAACAGCCGCTGATCGTGGGGCATTCGCTCGGTGCGTTGATCGGCAGTGCCTTTGCCGCTGCCAACCCGGATGGGTTGAGTGGACTGGTACTGGCCGACCCGGCTCAGGGTTATGCCACTGCGCCGCTGGAAAAACGCCAGCAGGTGTTTGGCCAACGCAAACAGATGATCGAAACGCTTGGCCCACAGGGCTACGGTGAACAGCGTGCGGCAGCATTGCTGCGTGACGATGCGCAACCACAGGATATTGCCTGGGTACGCAGCGGTATGCAGCAACTTGATCCGGCCGGTTTTCTCAGCGCCGCCTGGATGCTGGCCAATGACGATATCAACCGCTACCTGTTGCGCTATCGCGGCCCGTTACAGGTGTGGTGTGGCAGTGTCGATCGCATCACGCCACCGCAGGGGGCCGCAACGTTGGCGCAACAGCATGATGCGACAATGCGTCTGATTGATGCAGCGGGGCATGCCAGCTATCTCGATGCGCCAGCGCGGTTTAACCGCTATTTGCAGGACTTTACGGGGGCAATCCAACCATGAATTTTCAGATTGAACGGCGAGTGGCGGTGGTCACCGGAGGATCCTCGGGGATCGGTTTTGAAACGCTGCGTCTGTTGCTGGCCGAAGGAGCGAAAGTCGCTTTCTGTGGCCGCAATCAGGACAAACTGGCCAGCGCCGAGGCCAGCCTGCGTGAAGAGTTCCCGCAGGCGGAGATCCTGGCGTTACGCTGCGACGTGCTCGACGCCGAGCAGGTTACCAAGTTTGCCGAGCAGGTCAGCACGCATTTTGGCGCAGTGGATATGTTAATCAACAACGCCGGGCAGGGGTTTGTGGCACATTTCGATCAGACACCGCGCGAAGCCTGGTTGCATGAGGCAGAGCTGAAACTGTTCGGGGTGATCAACCCGGTGCAGGCCTTTTTACCGGCGTTGGAGCGCTCGGATATCGCCTCCATTACCTGCGTTAACTCACTGCTGGCTCTACAGCCGGAAGAGCACATGATTGCCACCTCGGCAGCCCGTGCCGCGTTGCTCAACATGACGCTGACCTTATCGAAAGAGCTGGTGAGCAAAGGGGTTCGCGTCAATTCCATCCTGCTAGGCATGGTGGAGTCGGGCCAATGGCGGCGGCGCTTTGCCGAACGCCAGGATCAACAACAAAGCTGGGAACAGTGGACGGCGGCGATTGCCGAGCGGCGTGGCATCCCAATGGGGCGTTTGGGTAAACCGCAGGAACCGGCACGGGCGCTGCTGTTTTTAGCCTCCCCCCTGGCCTCATTTACCACCGGTGCGGCGCTGGACGTTTCCGGCGGTTTCAATCGCCATCTCTGACGGGACTGAAAAGATGAAGAAGATCATGATGATTGGCTATGGCGCGATGGCAAAAGAGGTGCTGGCGCGCCTGCCGGAGGGCGTGGCTGTCGGTTGGATCGTGGCACGGGAAACGCATCATGCCGAGATCGACGCAGCGTTTGCCGGACAGGTGCAGGCGCTGGCCCATCCTGACCAGTGTACCGAGCAACCAGATTTGGTGCTGGAGTGTGCCAGCCAGCAGGCGGTCGCCGAGTTTGGTGAGGCTATCGTTAAGCGTGGCTGGCGGCTGGCGGTGATCTCTACTGGCGCCCTGGCCGATGCCGCATTGCAACTGCGTTTGCAGCAGGCCTGCTCACGCTACCACGGGCGGCTGATCGTGCTGTCTGGGGCGGTGGCGGGTATGGATGGTCTGGCTTCGGCGCGAGAAGGCGGGTTGGACAGCGTGACCTACCAGTCCAGCAAAAGCCCGGCCAGTTGGCGCGGCAGCCCGGCGGAAAAGCTGATTAATCTGGATGCCGTCAGCGAAGCGCAGGTGTTCTTTGAAGGATCGGCACGTGAAGCCGCAAGCCTGTTCCCGGCCAACGCCAACGTAGCGGCCACTATTGCGCTGCATGGCTTGGGGATGGACGCCACGCGGGTACGCTTACAGGTAGATCCGCATACTCAACGTAATACTCACCGCTTACAGGTGTGTGGTCAGTTTGGCGAGTTCCAGATTGAGCTGTGCGGCACCCCGCTGGCCAGCAACCCGAAAACGTCAACGCTGGCGGCGCTGAGTGCGGTACAAGCCTGCCGCAGTTTGGTGGACGGCGGTTTTATTGCCTGAATGGCAGGAGCAAAGCATGGAAACGTTAAAGATTTTTCTTGCCGGCCGCTGGTGCGAAGGGCGCGGCGAAGAGATGAGTTCGGTTTTCCCGGCGGATGGCAGCGTGAATGCTCGCCTGCGAGCGGCCAATGTCGAGGATGTGAATGAGGCGGTTGCGGCGGCAGAAAAAGCCTGGCGCGAGCCGAGCTGGCGTGGATTGGTGCCGCATCAGCGCGCGGCGATCCTGCATCGCGTCAGCGATTTGATTACTGAACAAGTGGAAGCCCTGGCGCAGTTGCAAACCCGTGACAATGGCAAACCGTTGGCGGAAACCCGTGGTCTGGTCATGAGTGCGGCAGCCACGGCTCGCTATTTTGCTGCCGCCTGCGAGGTGTTGGAGGGGGAGCTTCCCACCCAACGTAACCGTGAAGCGATGACGCTAAGCCAGTATCAGCCGCTGGGCGTGGTAGCGGCGATCACGCCGTGGAACTCACCGATTGCCAGTGAAATGCAGAAGGTGGCTCCGGCGCTGGCGGCAGGGAATGCGGTGGTACTGAAACCGGCAGAGGCTACGCCGTTAATGGCGCTGAAACTGGCCGAACTGTTTGAACAGGCAGGCTTGCCTGCTGGCTTGCTCAGCGTATTGCCGGGCAAGGGCTCGGTGATTGGTGAAGCCTTGGCTCGCCATCCGTTGGTGAAAAAGATCTCCTTCACCGGCGGGACCTCCACTGGCCGTCATTTGGCGCATATTGCCGCAGAAAAACTGATCCCTACATCGTTAGAGTTGGGGGGCAAGTCGCCCACCATCGTGCTGGAAGATGCGGATCTGGAACAGGCGGCGCGTGGTATTTGTTATGGCATTTTCAGCTCGGCCGGGCAGGCGTGTATCGCCGGTTCACGGCTGTTTGTGCACCGCTCGCTGTATCAGCCGCTGTTGACCCGTTTATGCGAGCTGACCGCCGGACTGCGTATTGGTAACCCGCTGCAAGCCGGTGTGCACCTCGGCCCGCTGATCAGCGACAAGCATCGCCAGAGCGTGGCGGATTACGTGGCCTTGGCCCAGCAGGAAGGGGGCCGGGTGCTCATTGGTGGTGAAGTTCCTGCCGATCCGCAGTTGGCCCAGGGCAGCTATTACCTGCCGACCATTATTGAAGGGCTGAGTAACAGTGCCCGCACCTGCCAGGAAGAGATCTTTGGCCCGGTGCTGGTGGTGATGCCGTTTGATGATGAACAGCAGCTGATCGAACAGGCCAACGACTCGATCTATGGCCTGGCTGCCGGGATCTGGAGCCGTGATTTTGCCCGCTCGATGGCGCTGGCAGAACAGCTGGAAACCGGCACCGTCTGGATCAATACCTACAAGACATTCTCGATTTCCACACCGTTTGGTGGCTTTAAACAAAGCGGCCTGGGGCGCGAAAAGGGCCTGCATGGCATCCAGGCCTATATGCAGCAAAAGAGTTTGTATCTCTCCCTCAGCAATCAGCCTAACCGCTGGAGCGACTGACGTACCCTACGATCAAAGACAATAAGAAGGCAGATGATGAGCGAAAAAATTACGGTTGGTGAGGCGATAGCCCGAACGTTGGAACAGTACGAGGTGGCGGCAATGTACGGCATCATCTCGATCCACAATCTGCCGATTGCCGATGCCGTTGGGCAGCGTGGCGCGATCCGTTTTGTACCGGCGCGCGGTGAGGCAGGTGCTGTAACCATGGCCGATGCCCACGGGCGCTTTTCTGGCTTGGGGGTGGCGCTGACAAGTACCGGTGCCGGAGCGGGTAACGCCGTCGGTGCGATGATTGAAGCGCTGAATGCCAATACGCCGCTGTTGCATATCACCGGGCAGGTAGAGAAAGCCTACCTGGATGCGGATGCCGGGTTTATCCATGAAACCAAGGATCAACTAGGCTTCCTGCGCGCCTGTTCTAAACAGGCTTACCGGGTGAACTCGCCGGAGCAGGCGGTCGCGGTGATCCAGCGCGCCATTCTGGATGCGCAGACTGTGCCTTGTGGCCCGGTGGCGGTAGAGATCCCGATCGATATTCAGAACAGCCTGGTCCCCGCCAGCCTGGTAGGGAAGGTGGTACCGCCTCCTGCTCTGCCTGCTGCGGATGAAGCTGCGGTTGAGCGTCTTTATCAGCTAGTAAAACGCGCCAAACGTCCATTGCTGTGGGTTGGTGGTGGTGCGCTGGCCTGTCGTGAGGCGGTGAAACAGTTGGCGGATGCCGGTGTGGTAGTGATCTCCAGCACCCATGGGCGTGGGATTTTACCGGATAGCCATCCGCGCAGCCTGCGGGCCTTCCACAACTCACCAAGCGTTGAGGCGATCCTGACGCAGTGTGATTTGACGCTGGTGGCCGGTTCCCGCCTGCGGAGTAACGAAACTCGTACCTGGTCACTCCCTCTGCCGCGTCCGCTGGTACAGATTGATATCGATCCGGCAGCAGCGAACCGCAATTATCTGGCGGATGAACAGGTTTATGGCGACTGTTCCGCCTTACTGAGTGCGCTGGCAGCACGCCTGGCCCCCGGCGAGAAGGTGAATGCCGAGTGGGATGCCGAGATTGGCCGCGCGGTTGAGTTGGCCGAAACGGCGCTGCGCCAGCAGTCTGGTGAATATGCCAAACTGAACGATGCCATCGCCGCCGCGCTGCCGCAGGATGGCCTGCTGGTACGTGATATCACCGTTTCTGGCAGTGTATGGGGTAGCCGCCTGTTCCGGGCCATCTCGCCTTTATGCAATATTCACTCGCTGGCAGGAGCGATCGGCATGGGGTTACCGATGGCGATCGGCACGGCCATTGCCAACCCGCAGCGTAAGGTAGTTGGCTTGGTCGGGGACGGCGGTTTGGCGCTGGGCCTGGGGGAACTGGCAACCATGGCGCAGGAACAGGCCAATATCACCTTGCTGATCATGAACGACGGCGGTTATGGCGTGATGCGTGGCATTCAGGACAAGTATTTCTCTGGACGCCAGTATTATAACGAATTGCATACTCCGGCGTTCTGCCAGGTAGCAGAGGCGATGGGGCTGAAAGCCTGGAAAGTAAGCGATGCTGCGCAGTTTGGCGGCGTGCTGGCGGAGGCGATTAATTACCCTGGGCCATCGGTGGTAGAGGTTGATATGAAAAGCGTTGGGCCGTTGACCTTCGCTGGCCCACCGCAGAAGCTGTACTGATTGCTTACTCGGTTCCCTCTCTCCAGAGGTGTACTCCCAAGAGAGGGAACATAGCGTTACTTACCAGCGGCGATGCGATCGCGAATGTGCTTGGCACGGGCTTCGGAAGTTGGGTGGCTGTCAAACATGCTGCTTTCATGACCACCGTCTAATTTCGCCAGTTTATCGAAACTGGTAGCCAGACCTTCTGGATTGATGCCGCGTTTCTTCAGCAGATCGAACGAGTAATCATCCGCTTCACTTTCCTGTTTTTGTGAGAACTGGGCATTGACCAGTTTTTCGCCCAGATCGGCCAACTGCGACTGAGACAGTGAGGCTGCTACGCCGCCAGCTGAAGATGCTGCGGTACGTAATGCCACTGTCCCATAAGCGACCTGCATGGCTTTACGAGTGTGGCCCAGCGCAACGTGGCCCATTTCATGGCCCAGTACGCCTTCGACTTCGTTATCATCCATCATGTCCATCAGGCCGCTGTAGACGCGGATACAGCCGTTGGCCATCGCCCAGGCATTGACGTCTTTGGTCACGTAAACCTTGTAGTTTGCAGGGGTACCGTTGATGTTATCCCCCAACGCGGCGGCAATCTTGTTCAGGCGCTTGGTATAGTCGCTGCTTGCTGGCGCGATTTGCTCCTTGCTATCCATCTCTGCACAGGATTTATCACTGAGTGCCTTGACGTCGCTATCGCTCAGCGTCGCCGCCTGGTAGGCCTGGGCGCCGGATTGTAGTAGGGTATCGGTATTAAGGTTTTGACAGCCGCTCAATAAAGCAGTAATGCTCAGTGCAATCAAAGAAGTACGGATTTTCATCGTTCTATCGTCCTGTGATAGTTAAGGGGGGATCTGCTGCCATTATTCTGCGCATAGCCTAGTGTACGGCAGGCTTGGCCGAAATAGCTATATTCCGAAATGTGTCCCGAACGTGCGCATTAGTGATGAACTCGCTCTCATTCGGTATTAGGGATTGCTGTTTCAATGCCGAGTCTGAGAAAATAGAAATCTTGATCGCTTTTTTAATCCGACCTGGAGTAAAACATGTCCTCTCGTAAAGAGCTTGCCAACGCCATCCGCGCACTCAGTATGGACGCCGTTCAAAAAGCAAATTCCGGCCACCCGGGCGCCCCTATGGGCATGGCTGATATCGCCGAAGTCCTGTGGCGTGACTACCTGAACCACAACCCTACCAACCCGCACTGGGCTGACCGTGACCGCTTCGTGCTGTCCAACGGCCATGGCTCCATGCTGATTTATAGCCTGTTGCACCTCACCGGCTACGATCTGCCGATGAGCGAGCTGGAAAACTTCCGTCAGCTGCATTCCAAAACTCCGGGTCACCCAGAATATGGTTATACCCCAGGCGTAGAAACCACCACCGGCCCACTGGGCCAGGGGATCGCCAACGCGATCGGTTTCGCCATTGCCGAACGTACGCTGGCCGCGCAGTTCAACCGCCCGGGCCACGAGATTGTTGACCACCACACCTATGCCTTTATGGGCGATGGTTGCATGATGGAAGGCATCTCTCACGAAGTCTGTTCCCTGGCGGGTACCATGAAGCTGGGTAAACTGACGGCGTTCTATGATGACAACGGTATCTCCATCGACGGCCACGTTGAAGGCTGGTTCACCGACGATACCGCCAAGCGTTTCGAAGCCTATGGCTGGCACGTGGTGCGTGGCGTTGACGGCCACAACAGCGACTCTATCAAAGCCGCGATCGAAGAAGCCCATAAGGTCACCGACAAACCTTCCCTGCTGATGTGCAAAACCGTGATTGGCTTCGGTTCACCACACAAAGCGGGCACCCATGATTCCCACGGTGCACCACTGGGTGCAGCCGAAGTTGCGGCTACCCGTGAAGCTCTGGGCTGGAAATACGCCGCCTTCGAAATCCCGCAGGACATTTATGCCCAGTGGGATGCCAAAGAAGCTGGTAAGGCTAAAGAAGCCGCCTGGAACGAGAAACTGGGCGCTTATACCAAAGCCTTCCCGGAACTGGCCGCAGAGTTCAAACGCCGCACCAGCGGTGAACTGCCAGCCAACTGGAAAGTGGAAGCGAAGAAATTCGTTGAGCAGTTGCAGGCTAACCCAGCCAACATCGCCAGCCGTAAGGCATCACAGAACTCACTGGAAGCCTTCGGCAAACTGCTGCCTGAATTCCTCGGTGGTTCTGCGGACCTGGCACCAAGCAACCTGACCATGTGGTCTGGCTCCAAGTCTCTGGGTGACGATCTGGCAGGTAACTACATCCATTATGGCGTGCGCGAATTCGGCATGACCGCCATCACCAACGGTATCGCGCTGCACGGTGGTTTCCTGCCGTACTCTGCAACCTTCCTGATGTTCGTGGAATACGCCCGTAACGCGGTGCGTATGGCTGCGCTGATGAAAATCCGCAACGTGTTCGTCTACACCCACGATTCTATCGGTCTGGGTGAAGATGGCCCGACGCACCAGCCGGTTGAGCAGTTGGCCAGCCTGCGCGTGACCCCGAACATGAGCACCTGGCGCCCTTGTGACCAGGTCGAGTCGGCTGTTGCCTGGCAGTACGGCATCGAGCGCAATGATGGCCCGACCACGCTGGTGTTCTCCCGTCAGAACCTGACCCAGCAGCCACGTACCGCCGAGCAGTTGGCGAACGTTTATCGCGGTGGTTATGTGCTGAAAGACTGCGCAGGTACTCCGGACGTGATCCTGATTGCCACCGGTTCTGAAGTGGGCATCACCGTTGAAGCTGCTGACAAGCTGACCGCCGAAGGGCGTAAAGTGCGCGTGGTCTCCATGCCGTCTACCGACGCCTTCGACAAGCAGGACGCGGCCTACCGTGAATCTGTGCTGCCAGCGGCAGTTTCCGCTCGCGTAGCAGTGGAAGCGGGTATCGCGGATTACTGGTACAAGTATGTTGGCCTGAACGGCGCTATCGTGGGCATGACCACCTTCGGTGAGTCTGCTCCGGCAGAGCTGTTGTTCAAAGAGTTCGGCTTCACCGTCGACAATGTGGTAGCCAAGGCTAACGCACTGTTGAAATAACGACTGAGCTTCAACTGTGCGAGGGGCGAATATTCGCCCCTTATTTTTTGCTCCCCGGCCACTCACCTTTCTCTCTCCTCAGCCTAGACAACATTAAGAAATCCTTAATGATTGGATAAACATGGCTGTTGCTGTCCAAAAATCGCCCACCATCACAAAACAGCAACATAGCGAATTAACGGCGTTGCTTAACCACCGCCATTCGCTATATGTTAATTTTTGGTTTTATAAATGTAACCAGGAGTTAATGATATGTTTTTTAAAATTGGCGTATCCATGGCGACGGCGGCCGTCTTGATCTCTGCTCCGGCCTTCGCGCAGTTCCCGGCAGGCTACCCGGTCGATTATCAAAAGATTGTCGATGCGGCGAAAAAAGAAGGCAAGGTAGTGGTGTATTCCACTACGGATACCAAAGCCGCAGGGCCACTGATCCAGGGGTTTGAAGCGCTGTATCCTGGTATCAAAGTCGAATACAACGATATGAACAGCACCGAGCTGTATAACCGCTATATCAGCGAGCAGGCGGCTGGGGGCACCAGTGGTGACGTGGTGTGGAGTTCCTCGATGGATACCGCGCTGAAGCTGGCCACCGACTATGCGTTGGAATATGCCTCGCCAGAGCAGGGGCAATTGCCTAAGTGGGCCGTGTGGAAAGATAAGGCCTATGGCACAACTTATGAGCCGGTGGTGTTTATCTACAACAAGCGCCTGATCCCGCAGAGTGAGGTGCCGGACTCCCATGCTGCACTGGCCAAGCTGATTGCCAGCCAGCCGGATAAATTCAAAAAGAAAGTCACCACCTATGACATCGAGAAGTCGGGCCTGGGCTTCATGCTCTCGGTGCAAGACTTCAAGGCCGATCCAAACTACTTCGCTACCTTGGCCGATATCGCCAAGGGCGGGTTGGCCGTGCAGTCTTCCACTGGCACCATGATGGAAAGGGTTTCCTCAGGCGAAAACCTGATTGGCTTTAATATCCTGGGGTCCTATGCCGAGGCGCGAGCCAAAACCGACCCTTCACTCGGGATCTCGTATCCCAAAGACTACACGCTGGTGTTGTCACGCGTGACCTTTATCAGCCAGGAAGCGGCCAACAGCAATGCGGCCAAACTGTGGGTGAACTACGTGCTGTCTGAGCAAGGGCAGAACATCCTGGCCAACCAGGCGGATATCCCCTCTATTCGTAACGATATTGAAGGCAAGAACGACATCGATGGTATGACGCAGATGTTGGGCAAGGCGTTGAAACCGATCCCGGTGGACGAAAGCCTGCTGGAATATCTGGAACCAGCCAAACGCCTGGACTACATCAAACAGTGGCGTACCGCCGCTGCGAAGTGATGATGGGAGGTGGCCCCTCACCCCAACCCTCTCCCACAGGGAGAGGGGGCTAGTACGGAGTTGTGGGTCAGGTGCAGAAGTTAATCTGTGACAGGGTTAATGCTTGGGGTGGGTGCCGTGATTGAGTTGTGGCACATTCAATCCCCTCTCCATGCGGGAGAGAAGTTAATCTGTAACAGGATTAATGCTTGGGCGGGTGCCGTGATTAAGTTGTGGCATATTCAGTCCCCTCTCCATGTGGGAGAGAAGTTAATCTGTACCAGGATTAATGCTTGGGGCGGGTGCCGTGATTGAGTTGTGGCACATTCAGTCCCCTCTCCCTGTGGGAGAGGGTTAGGGTGAGGGGAAATGCACAGCACACTCTCCTGTGTTCTCCTTCAGCATGAAGCCTGTATTGCTTAAACAGGGAATTCTACCCCGGTGCATCTCAGGATGCAGGGGATATCACCATCGGGACAGTCTATGAAAGCATTGCGCAACAAGTGGCAGAGTCTGCCGCGCGGCTTGGTGGTGCTGATAACCGCGCTGGTTATCTACGTACCACTGTCGTTTATCGTGATCCAAAGCTTCCTTTCCGCGCCGTTTTTCTCGCCTTCCAAGGTGTTCAGCCTTGAGGCATTCCGCTTTATCTTTACCGACCCGGATTTCTACAAAGCGCTGAAAAGTGGGTTTATTCTGGCATTTGGTCTGGTGGTCATCTCCATTCCGTTAGGCGGTGTGCTGGCGTTCTTGATGGTAAGAACCGATCTGCCGGGCCGCCGCTTTATTGAACCGCTGATCCTGGTACCGATCTTCGTCTCGCCGATGGTGTTGGGCTTTGGCTACGTGGTGGCCGCCGGGCCGGTCGGCTTCTTCTCGCTGTGGGCGGAATCCTTGCTGGGTTTTGTGCCCTGGAATATCTATGCGATGGGCAGCATCGTGGTGATCGCCGGACTCACGCACGTTCCCCACGCTTATCTCTATATTTCATCGGCACTGCGCAGCGTCGGATCGGATGTCGAAGAGGCAGCCCGCACCGCCGGGGCTTCTCCGCTACAGGTGATGACTGCCGTCAGCTTGCCTATGGTACGCCCGTCGATCCTGTATGCCAGCGTGTTGCTGTTCTTCCTGGGGCTGGAAGTGTTTGGGCTGATGCTGGTGCTGGGCGATCCGGAAGGTAACCTGGTGCTGGCGACTTACCTGTATCAACTGACCAACAAGCTGGGCACGCCGTCTTACCATCTGATGGCGGCGGTGGCGGTGGTGTTGATCTGCATCACCATTCCGCTGGTGATGCTGCAACGGCGTCTGATGCGTACCGCCAACCGCTTTGTCACGGTCAAGGGAAAAGCCTCACAGGCCCGTGCATTGCCCTTGGGTAAATGGCGCTGGGTCGCCGGTGGCGTGGTGGTCTTGTGGCTTACCGTGACCATCGGTGTTCCGCTGGTGGGCGTGGTGCTGCGTGCCTTTATCTCCAACTGGGGCGTCGGGGTTTCCATTTGGGATGAGCTGTCGCTCAACACCTTCCGCACCATTTGGCAGCAGCCCAACCTGCTGCGGGCGATTGTCAACTCGATGGCGATCGGGGTGTTCGGTGGTGCGCTGGCGGTGGTGTGTTATCTGTTTATCGGCATTGCGATGCACCGTAAACCTGACGGCGTGACCCGTTTTCTGGATTACAGCGTACTGGTGCCGCGAGCCGTGCCTGGCTTACTGGCAGGCCTGGCCTTCCTGTGGGTGTTCTTGTTCCTGCCGATGTGGCTGGATAAATCGCTAAAAGCCGGTTGGCTCTCCGCACTGCCGATCGCCGAATGGTTACGTGAAAACCTGGTGGTGTGGCTACGCTCCCTGCGCAGCACCATCTTCAGCGTCTGGCTGGCTTACACCGTGGTATGGATGGCTTATGGCCTGCGGCTGATCTCATCGACGCTGTTGCAGGTTGCTCCCGAGTTGGAGGAGGCTGCGCGCAGCACCGGAGCCTCTCGCGGGCAGATCACGCGCCATGTGACGATCCCGCTCTCCCGCTATGGCCTGATTGGTTCCTGGTTGTTGATGTTCCTGATCTTCGAACGTGAATATTCCACCGGGGTCTATCTGCTGTCACCGGGTACGGAAACTATAGGTTCCATGCTGGTTTCCCTGTGGGCGGCGGGGGCGATCGATATTGTCGCCGCGCTTTCTTTTATTAACATCCTTCTGGTCGTGTTAGGACTAGGGATTGCCCTGCGATTTGGAGTGAAAATCCATGATTGAGCTTTCGGTAGATAACCTGCACCTGACCTACGGCGATAACCCGGTATTGAAGGGCGTTTCCATGCAGCTCAAACGGGGGGAGGTAGTTTCACTACTCGGGCCGTCAGGCAGTGGCAAAACCACCTTGCTGCGCGCGGTGGCCGGATTGGAAAAACCCACCCAGGGGAAAATCGTCATTGGCAACAATACCGTCTATGACGGCACGGCACGCAGCGAGATCCCGGCGGAAGAACGCAATCTGGGCCTGGTGTTTCAATCCTATGCGTTATGGCCCCACAAAACCGTGTTTGATAACGTGGCCTATCCGCTGAAATTACGCAAAACGCCTGCGGGGGAAATAACTCAGCGTGTGCAGGCGGTACTTGAGCAACTCGGTTTGGGGCAGTTGGGTAAGCGCCATCCCCATCAGCTCTCCGGTGGTCAGCAGCAGCGCGTGGCGATTGGCCGTGCGCTGGTCTATAACCCACCGGTGATCTTGCTGGATGAGCCGCTATCTAACCTGGACGCCAAGCTGCGCGAGGAAGCACGGGTGTTCCTGCGTGAGCTGATCATCAAGCTGGGCCTTTCTGCGCTGATGGTAACCCACGATCAGAACGAAGCGATGGCGATCTCCGATCGGATCCTGCTGCTCAATAACGGCAAGATTGAACAGCAGGGCACGCCACAGGAAATGTACGGCTCACCAGCCACGCTGTTTACCGCCGAATTTATGGGTAGCAACAACCGGCTGTTTGGCAAGGTGACGGAGATCCGTGAAGGCAACGCGCGGATCGAAGGTAAAGACTGGGCGCTGTGGGGCAAGGCCGGGGCTGGGTTAACCACCGGGCAGGAAGCAACGGCGGTGATCCGCGTTGAGCGCGTACGCTTGGGGGAAGATCCGCAAGGCAATCAGATCGCGTTACCCCTGCTGACCAGCATGTACCTGGGCGATCGTTGGGAATATTTGTTCCGCACGGTAGCAGAGGACTTTGTGGTTCGCGCCTATGGCACAGAAGGCCGTGGCCAGGAGATGTGTGCGCTGTCTCTGCCCGCCGAACATCTGTGGATTTTCCCCAAGGGCTGATTAACTGAAATGGTTTGCCATTGATAGAGTGTGAAGGGGCGCGCCGAACAGCGCCCCTAATCATTACAATTACAGCTGAGTCAGTTTTTTCACTTCCAGGCTGACTAACTTTCCTTCCAATTCGGCCAGGAAGGCATCGTGGTAAGACATTGCCATGTGCTCTTTCAGCGCTTGCTCAGAAGTCCAGCGTTCGATAAATACGAAAGCGCCCGGATGGCCCTGCTCTTCATGCAAATCATATTGGATACAGCCCGGCTCGGAACGGCTCGGGGCGACCATGGCGCGTACCGCTTTGTCTACCGCAGCACGGTGTTCCGGCATGGCTTTGATCAGGGCGACTACTTTGATTTCACTCATTTTGGTTCCTTGTAAATAACATTAACCACAAAAGAAAGAGAGTTAGACCCATCAGCATTTGCTTCACCTAACAAACGCAGGGTCTATTATGGTGGTCTTGGCGTTAGCGGCAAGTCATTTGCGCATTCGAACTCAATTCGGCTAGCGGGGGCTGAGGGTAAAAATGTGCGCTAGATCATTTTATTTTCGCAAAGTCCCCTCGACATGACAGGCAGCGCATTGCACCTGTTCCTTTTGGCAAAACTTTGGTTTATGCTCGGCTGAAGCGTTTCAGTTATCACTGTTGTTAGTGGAAATGCAGAGTGAGCGGTTGCGATGAGCAACGGGGGTTTGACGAATAATGCAAAGCAGCGATTCACAGCAGGCAGTACGCTAAAGTACTCTAGGCGAGATAATCAGTCTGCGCGATCCTTGAAGTGGAACACCACCGTCAGGGAGCGCCCTTTTTCAGGGAGTAGCATGACCATCCGCATAGCGATAAACGGCTTTGGCCGTATTGGCCGCAGCGTTTTACGCGCACTGTACGAATCGGGACGACGCGCCGAAATTTCCGTCGTCGCCATCAACGAACTGGCACATGCCGAGGGGATGGCCCACCTGCTGAAATATGACTCCAGCCACGGCCGCTTTGCCTGGGATGTGCGCCAGGAATGTGACGTGTTGAGCGTGGGGGATGACAGCATTCGTTTGTTGCATCAGCCAGCGCTGGACCAGTTGCCCTGGGGCGAACTGGGCGTGGATGTGGTGCTGGATTGCAGCGGTGTGTACGGCAGCAGGGCAGATGGCGAAGCTCATCTGGCGGCAGGGGCAAAAAAGGTGCTGTTTGCCCATCCGGGTGGTAACGATCTGGATGCGACCATCGTGTTTGGGGTTAACCACCAAACGCTGCGTGGCGAGCATCGCATCGTGTCCAACGCCTCCTGTACCACCAACTGCATTATTCCGATTATCAAGCTGTTGGACGATGCCTACAGCATTGAGTCCGGCACGGTAACCACCATCCACTCCTCGATGAACGATCAGCCGGTGATAGACGCCTATCATCAGGATTTGCGGCGTACCCGCGCGGCGAGCCAGTCGATTATACCGGTCGACACCAAGCTGGCAGCGGGCATTACGCGCATCTTCCCGCAGTTTTGCGATCGTTTTGAAGCGATCTCCGTGCGGGTGCCGACGATCAACGTAACGGCCATCGATCTTAGCGTCAGCGTAAGCTCGAAGGTGTTGGTCACAGAGGTAAACCAGCTGTTGCAAAAGGCGGCACAGGGATCATTTCGTGGTATAGTTGACTATACAGAACTACCATTAGTCTCGATTGATTTTAACCATGACCCGCACAGCGCCATCGTTGATGGGACGCAAACCCGGGTCAGCGGACAGCACCTGATCAAGACCTTGGTCTGGTGTGATAACGAATGGGGCTTTGCCAACCGGATGTTGGATACAACACGGGCAATGGCCGCAAGCGGTTTCTAGTAAGGCGCTATCAACGTGGTGTTGATGCGTCGCTCAGGCAACTTTATAGAGAATCAACAAAGAGGGTTCACCATGTCTGTAATTAAGATGACCGATCTGGATCTGGCGGGTAAACGCGTTCTGATCCGTTCCGATCTGAACGTACCAGTGAAAGACGGTAAAGTGACTTCCGATGCGCGTATCCGTGCCTCCCTGCCGACTATCGAAGCTGCGCTGAAACAAGGCGCCCGCGTGATGGTAACTTCCCACCTGGGTCGTCCTACCGAAGGCGAGTACAACGAAGAATTCTCCCTGCTGCCAGTGGTCAACTACCTGAAAGAGCATCTGAAATCCCCAGTCCGTCTGGCGAAGGATTATCTGGAAGGCGTTGACGTTGCAGAAGGTGAACTGGTTGTTCTGGAAAACGTTCGCTTCAACAAAGGCGAGAAGAAAGACGACGAAGTGCTGTCCAAGAAATATGCTGCGTTGTGCGACGTGTATGTGATGGACGCCTTTGGTACCGCACACCGTGCACAGGCTTCTACACATGGCGTGGGCAAATTTGCTCCGGTTGCCTGTGCAGGCCCGCTGCTGTCTGCGGAACTGGAAGCCCTGGGCAAAGCGCTGGGTAACCCGGCTCGCCCAATGGTGGCTATCGTTGGTGGTTCTAAAGTGTCTACCAAACTGACCGTGCTGGATTCTCTGTCCAAGATCGCCGATCAGCTGATCGTGGGTGGCGGCATCGCTAACACCTTCGTGGCGGCGCAAGGGAATAACGTGGGGCAGTCCCTGTACGAACCGGATCTGATCCCGAACGCGCAAAAGCTGTTGGAAACCTGCGATATTCCGGTGCCAACCGACGTACGCGTAGCGACCGAGTTCTCTGAAACCGCAGTGGCCACTGTGAAGCAGGCCAACGAGATCCAGGACAACGAGCAAATTCTGGATATGGGCGACGTCTCTGCCGAGCGTCTGGCCGTGATCCTGAAGAACGCCAAAACCATTCTGTGGAATGGCCCGGTTGGCGTATTCGAGTTCCCTAACTTCCGTCGTGGCACCGAAATCGTTGCACGCGCTATCGCAGATAGCGAAGCCTTCTCCATTGCAGGCGGCGGCGACACTCTGGCAGCTATCGATCTGTTCGGTATCGCTGACAAAATTTCCTACATCTCTACCGGCGGCGGCGCCTTCCTGGAATTCGTTGAAGGGAAACCTCTGCCTGCAGTAGTGATGCTGGAAGAGCGCGCTAAGCAGTAATTCAGATAACGGGGGGCGCAAGCCGCCCGTTTGTTTATGCTCCCCAGCTTGGCTGTGGGAGTAAAAAATCGCTATTTATCCATCGCTACCACTAGCTTGCAGGTTGTAGCTTGCAAGACGACGGGTATACGGCCAACGAAACAGGACAACGTCTAATGTCTAAAATTTTTGATTTCGTAAAACCAGGTGTCATCACAGGTGATGACGTGCAGAAAGTCTTCGCAGTTGCCAAAGAGAACAACTTTGCACTGCCAGCGGTAAACTGCGTGGGTACCGACTCCATCAACGCAGTGCTGGAAACAGCAGCCAAGGTGCGTGCTCCAGTAATCGTTCAGTTCTCTAACGGCGGTGCTGGCTTTATCGCGGGTAAAGGTATCAAAACTGACGTGCCACAAGGTGCTGCGATCCTGGGCGCAATCTCTGGCGCACATCACGTGCATCAGATGGCTGAGCATTACGGCGTGCCAGTGATCCTGCACACCGACCACTGCGCGAAGAAACTGCTGCCATGGTTAGACGGCCTGTTGGACGCGGGTGAGAAGCACTTCGCGGCGACCGGTAAGCCACTGTTCTCTTCACACATGATCGACCTGTCTGAAGAGTCACTGGAAGAAAACATCGAAATTTGCAGTAAGTACCTGACCCGCATGGCGAAGATCGGTATGACCCTGGAAATCGAACTGGGCTGCACCGGCGGTGAAGAAGATGGCGTAGACAACAGCCACATGGACGCTTCTTCCCTGTACACTCAGCCACAAGACGTTGATTATGCGTACGAAAAACTGAACGCTATCAGCCCGCGCTTCACCATCGCTGCCTCTTTCGGCAACGTACACGGTGTTTACAAGCCAGGCAACGTGAAACTGACCCCAACCATTCTGCGTGATTCTCAGGACTATGTTTCCAAGAAACACAACCTGCCGCACAATGCGTTGAACTTCGTGTTCCACGGTGGTTCAGGTTCTACCGCAGCAGAAATCAAAGAAGCGGTTAGCTACGGCGTAGTGAAAATGAACATCGATACCGACACCCAGTGGGCAACTTGGGAAGGTATCCTGAACTATTACAAAAAGAACGAAGGCTATCTGCAGGGCCAACTGGGTAACCCAGAAGGTGCCGATAAGCCGAACAAGAAATACTACGATCCACGCGTATGGACTCGTGCTGCCCAGACTTCCATGATCACCCGTCTGGAACTGGCATTCAAAGAACTGAACGCGGTAGACGTGCTGTAATAGCGTCCCTCCGTTCATGTCGCTAAAAGGCTCCCGAGGGAGCCTTTTCTTTTTTTGTGCAAAGCTATCCAGGCACCCATTAACCCAGTCAGCTACCCCAATAATCCCGCTCCGACGTTAATCGACAGCCCCAGGATCAAGATATTGAAAACAAAAGCGATCACCGATTGCAACAGGGTGATTTTACGCACGTCCGCGGTGCCCACTGCCACGTCGGCGGTTTGGGTTGCCACGGCAATGGTGAAGGAGAAATAGGCGAAGTCCCAATAGTTTGGCTCCGTCAGCTTGCCGGGGAACAATAGCGGTAACACCTCCGTATTGGCCCGCTGGTGGTAAAACAGGTGGGCGTAGTGCATGGTGAAGGCCGTGGGTAACAGCAGCCAGGAAACTACCAGTGTGGAGCCGGTCAGGGCCAGGTGCAGCGTTTTCAACGTGCCGCTGACGTGTTTGGCGGTGCTCAATTCAAACAGGATGGCCAGAATGCTCACCACGCAGCCCAAAGTGACCATCGCCAATACCTGGCGGGCACTCTCGTCCTGCTTGCGTGCTAATTGCCGAGTACGTTGTGGCGTGCAGCCCAGCATCAGATGCCAAAGACACAATAAATAGATCCATGCCATCACGTTCCAACCAACGATCAAACGTTGCAGCCATGGGAGATGCGCAGGAAGCAGCCCGACACACACAAGCCCAGCACCTACCGAAATCAATAATCTGGGGCGCACTTGCCAATAGTGTTTAAGCGAGGTGGAAATGGCGATCACGATAAGCTCTCCTTGTCCCGTAAATTCATTTCTATCATAGTTGAAATCAGGTTAACCCGAGATTTATTCAGGTTATACCCGGTAAAACTGATGGAAAATTTTACCTGTAGTGGTTGGCACTGCGGCAAAATGTTGGTTACCCTTAGCTGTGGTTGGTTTATTGGCCCTGTTTTGCCAGTATATTTTGCTCATTTTCCCCGCACGGGGATGTCAAGTAGGACGTCAGAATGGAAGAACTTAACGTAGTAGAAGGCATTAACAATGCCAGCAGTTGGCTAGTCAACCATCAGGATATGCTGATCCAGTATGCGGTGAATATTGTTGCCGCGATCGTGATTTTCATTATTGGTTCAGTGGTGGCTCGTGTAGTGAGTAATGCGCTCAGCCGCGTGATGAAGCTGCGTGGCATCGATGCAACCGTGGCAGATTTCCTGGCTGCGATGGCACGTTACAGCATCCTGGCGTTTACCTTTATTGCGGTGCTGGGGCGTATTGGTGTCCAGACCACCTCAGTGATTGCCGTGCTGGGTGCCGCTGGCTTGGCTGTGGGGCTGGCACTACAAGGTTCACTTTCCAACTTTGCGGCCGGTGTGCTGCTGGTAGCCTTCCGCCCTCTGCGGGCTGGTGAGTTTGTCGATTTGGGTGGCGTTTCTGGTACGGTAGATCAGGTGCAGATCTTTTCCACCACACTGCGTACCTCTGATAACAAAACCATTGTGGTGCCGAACGGTAAAATCATCGCGGGCAATATCATCAACTATTCCCGTGAGCCAAACCGCCGCGTGGATATCGTGGTCGGTGTGGCCTATGACGCCGATATCGATCTGGTGAAGAAAGTGTTGGGCGACGTGATCGCGGCAGATAAGCGCATCATGCACGATAAAGGCGTGACGGTTCGCCTCAATGAAATGGCACCTTCTTCACTGAACTTTGTGACTCGCTCCTGGACCACCAATGCCGAGTACTGGAACGTGTACTTTGATCTGATGGAAAACTTCAAGCGTCAGTTGGATGCCCACCAGATCGGTATTCCATTCCCGCAGATGGACGTGCATGTCCGCCATGTAGCCAAGGCGGCTGAACAGCCGGAGTAATAACCGCCCCTCACCTTAACCCTCTCCCACTGGGAGAGGGTACCGATCGAGTCCGCTGATATTTCTGCTTAATTTCCCCACTTTCGTTTTCTTTACTCCCCACTAAGCGCTCCAGGTCGCTCCCTCTCCCTATGGGGTGTACAGATAGAGTGGGTGACGCACCTCGGGTGAGTGAGCGTCGAGTTTGCTGGGATGACTTCTTTACTTCCAAAAGAGCAGGGCCTAACAGCTCCCTCTCCCTTTGGGAGAGGGTTGGGGTGAGGGCTTAAACAAACGGGGCTAACGGATCGGCGGCGGCAAAGGCTACTTCACGTTCTGCCTGTGGGGGATAGATCAACTCGTTGGTAATGGAGACTTTGATTTTCTTTCCCTCTTCTTGGGTGAATTTCACCACCTGATCCCAACCTTCGCTGTAAACCGCGCCCCATGCTCCAAGATCCAGACAGGTAACGTAATTCACCTGGCGGTAGGGCAAGGGGTCAATACCGATCAAATCGGCGGCGACGTTATGGCCGACAAAGCGCCCTAACATAATGGCGTGCTGGCAGGTCATCAGGGCGTGATTGCCTTGATCGTCAGTACTGGCAAAGGCGACATCGCCGGTGGCATAAACTGCGTTCTGCCCAATCACTCTTAAATGCTGATCGACGTGCAGCCTGCCTTGCGGATCGCGCTCACCTGGGATTTGCCGGGTTAACGGGCTGGCCTGTACGCCCACGGTTAAAATCACGGTGCTGGAGGCGATATGTTCGCCGTTTTTCAGCGTCAGCCCGCTCTCATCAATGGCCTTAATCTCGCTATTCAGCCGCCACTCGACGCCTAACTCTAGCGAGGCTTGGCTAATCACGTCGCGCAGTTGCTCGCTGTAACGGCCCCCCGCCACCGGGCTGCGGTCGACAACAATCACACGAATTGCAGCAGAGTCACCGAGGATCGCCCGTAAGCGTGCAGGCATTTCGGTGGCCACCTCAATACCGGTAAAGCCGCCGCCACAAACGATGACGGTATTACGTGCGGCGCTCTCAGGCTGCTCGGCCAACGCATCAAGATGCTGCTCCAGGCGGGCTGCGTTCTCCATTTTATCGACGTCGAAGGCGTACTGCTGTGCTCCAGGCAAGGTATGAGCGATGTGGCTACCGGTCGCCATGATCAGGCGATCGTAACGTACGGCAGTCAGTTGGTTCTGTTCGTTGTGGTACCAAACCTGCTGGCTGGCGCTATCAATCTCACTGGCAACCCCGGCGATAAATTTTACCCCGGTTACTGCGAATAATGGCAGCAGCGGAGCGGCGTAGTTCTCCACCTCGGACTCATAGAAACGGGGGCGAATACGCAGCTCTGCCTGAGGGGACAGCACGGTGATCTCGATATCGTGACGACCATAGAGATCGGTTAATCGTGCAGCGCTCAATGCCGCCCACATCCCTGCAAAACCGGCACCCAGGATAAGAATTTGTTGTTTCATGCAGTCACTCCGCTGTTGTTTCATCTGTAAATTGGCTCAATCTTTAACTACGACTATATTGATCGCAGTTTGTATCATCAAGCCTTTTACACTCAATCGTTAGCAGGTTTTATTTAATTATATGAATTTTATTGTTTTTTAATTTTTCTGGTGTGGGCGGGATGCTGGCGTTGCATCATTAAGGAGAAGAAATTACTATTTAACTCAGAGTTAATCGTGCGGAGAAAACATGGCGTTCTACAGTTCCGGGGTGGAGTATGGCATCCATAGCCTGATGTGTATGGTCGATAGCAAAGGCGAAGGGCGTGAGATGAGCGTGCGCGAAATCGCCGAATTGCAGGGCGTGCCTTATGATTACCTGGCCAAGATATTCACCAAGTTTTCCAAGGCTAAGTTGGTTGAAAGCAGCGAGGGTAAGGGCGGCGGCTTTCGGCTGGCCAAACCGGCCGATCAGATCACCGTACTGGATATCGTGGCGGCTATCGACGGTGAAAAGGCCATCTTCGACTGCAAAGAAATCCGCCAACGCTTGGCCGTCTTTGATGAACCTGCGCCCGACTGGGCCTGTGAAGGCATCTGCGGCGTGCGCCAGGTGATGAATATTGCCCAGCAACGTATGGAAGAGGCGCTATCGCAACATACCGTGCTGGATCTGGTGCGGCGGATGCTGAGAAAGGCACCGGATGTCTTCCCGATCCAGATTGAAGAGTGGATAGATCATCGCCGTAACGATTGAGCATTAGTATTACTGATGCCTGATTAGAAATATCCATTTCCCCTAATAATTTTATCTTCGTATGATGCGCGTGTTGAACAGCACACGCCGCTTTCCCGGCGCTGATATTTCCAGAAGGAACACCATGTTAGCCATCTATCTGCAAGGCTTTGCCTTGAGCGCCGCGATGATCCTGCCGCTTGGCCCACAAAATGTGTTTGTGATGAACCAGGGGATCCGCCGCCATTATCATCTGATGACCGCCTCGCTGTGCGCGTTGAGCGATATCATTCTGATTTGCGCCGGTATTTTTGGCGGTAGCGCCTTGCTCAGTAGTTCACCTATGCTATTGGCGCTGGTGACCTGGGGCGGCGTTGCTTTCCTGCTGTGGTACGGCTGGGGGGCTTTCCGCACCGCGTTTAGCCAACATATGGAGCTGGCAGCGGCGCAAGAGATGAAGCAAAACCGCTGGCGCATTGTGGTAACCATGTTGGCTGTCACCTGGCTGAACCCACATGTGTACCTCGATACCTTTGTGGTGCTCGGCAGCCTGGGAGGGCAACTGACGCCAGATATTCGTTCCTGGTTTGCCCTTGGCGCGGTCAGCGCTTCGATCGTCTGGTTCTTTGCCTTGGCATTGCTGGCCTCATGGCTGGCGCCGTGGCTGAAAACCCTGACGGCACAACGGATTATCAACGTTCTGGTCGGGCTGGTGATGTGGGTCATTGCGCTACAATTAGCCTGGCATGGGCTAACCTCTAATTGGTAGGAATCGACCATACCAACCCTAGTAGTATTTGAGTCATATTCTTGATTTTTCTATACGAAAAAGCCCGCTTTACGAGAGCGGGCTTTTTATCGCTATGGCTTAACTGCTCAGGCTATTTGCCCTCATCGCTATTGCAAGCTCTAGCAAACTGATCGGTCTTTAAAGCGCAAAAACGTTACCAGCTGAAGGGCCTTTAGCACCATTCTCAATAGAGAATTCTACTTTTTGCCCTTCATCTAACGTTTTAAAATCGTTACTTTGGATCGCAGAAAAATGCACGAAGACATCTTTGCTGCCATCAGCAGGAGTAATAAAACCAAAACCTTTACCTGCATCAAACCATTTTACTAAACCAGTCATTTTATCAGACATAGATACTTCCTTTAATTTTGAGCCACTCAATGTGGCGAACATGGCCTGTTTTGCAGAGATTTACTTATTGGGCACTTAGGAGGAGGCTCATGAAGAAGGATATCTATGGATAGCACTTGGACTGAGGACTGCTTTACTAAAACTGCTTTCATAAGGTCTGTGTTCCAAACCGATGAGCCATAATAGTCACGTGCTGATTAATTTTGCAAGCATTAACTTCACTAACTTTTTTCACACGTGTACCGCGCCTTATCTTTTCGATGGCTGTATGTACGGAACACGAAGCTTGGCTGAACCATGAAAGCTAAAAGCCCCGACCGTTGCAGTCAGGGCTTTTAGGGTACTACAAACTTAAGATTTAACATGAATCAACTTACATAACTTGATACTACTGATTTTGGTACTACTCTAAATGCACTTGTTTATCACAGATAATATTGGGTGATAAAAGATAGCTATATCATCCTCCCTATACTGACTGATGTATAACGCCTACTAATCCGAAGAAATATGAAAGATTGAGCAGGTTAAACCAGTACATCTCCCCTCGCGATATAAAGTACTTGATGCGTGGCCTTACTTTCGTTGCGATAACATTCTTTCAACAACACGCAACATCAAAAAGCTATAAATCAGAGCCTTACACCATCGCGTTAACATACATACTTTGCGATTGTAGAGACTGACTACATGGCCTTAAAACGTTATCGCGTGAGCCTGCTACTCTAGCCAACTGCGATTATCCCATACAAAAATATTTCGTGGCCTTTATCGCAGAAAAACAAAAAACCTATTAAAAATACATACTGCTTGCGCTCTATATTAACAGCGAGCTGTTTTATGTGCCGCTGTTGATGCCTAATTTACGGGTTTTAGATACTGTGTCAATACTGTTTTTAACAACATGTTTTTATTATCAGTAAATCCAAGTTAAAACAGGCTCAGTATGAAGGTGTGACAAACTCTGATCCTGTTAATACCGGGTTAAAGGGTGTGTTTCTCGCCTGATTTCCTGATCGGTATTCTCACAATGAAAACCTCAAGAATTCCGCTCCCACCTTTTTTGGCTGAACTCCGTAATACTTTCTCATTATGCCAATGACGTTTTAGCTTTCGATGGGGGTTATTTATGCAATTTAAGTGAGTTGCGTAATCGGTGGATGGAGGCGTTGCTTCGTCTGTCGCAGATCGTACGTACCTTTCCTACCAGAAAACGCAATTTCCGTGATGCGATTTTTCAATTTTTTGCAGGACAACGCTACCCTTTGTCACTAATCCGAATTCCAAGGGCGGCAGGATGTGTTAGCTTTGAAGGTAAGCATTTAGTCATTCAAGGAGACACTGTGAAGCTTAAAGCATTGGCCATGGCCGCAATGATTGGATTAGGCACGTTACCTCTGGCGCTGCAGGCAGCAGAAGTACCTGAAGGGCCGCATGTGGTCACTTCCGGTACGGCCAGCGTTGACGCCACCCCGGATATTGCCACACTGGCGATCGAAGTCAGCGTTTCTGCCAAAGATGCTGCCCAGGCGAAAAAACAGGTTGATGAGCGCGTAGCGCAGTATTTTGACTTCCTGCAAAAAAACGGCATTGAAAAGAAAGATATCAATGCGGCCAACCTGCGGACCCAGCCAGAATATGACTATCTGAAAACCGGTGAATCGCAGCTGAAGGGCTACCAGGCCGTGCGCCAGGTGCAGGTAACCTTGCGCCAGTTGGATAAACTCAACGAGCTGTTGGACGGTGCGCTGAAATCGGGTTTGAACGAAATTCGTGCGGTTGAGCTTGGGGTGGCCAAGCCAGAGGTTTATCGCGAGCAGGCACGTCAGAAAGCGATTGAAAACGCCACTCAGCAAGCTGCCTCGTTAGCGCAGGGCTTTAAGGCCAAGCTGGGGCCGGTGTACAGCATTCGCTATCACGTTGCCAACTACCAGCCGATGCCGGTCGCGCGCATGTTTAAGGCCGCTGCTGCGGCACCGGAAAGCGATGCCGCTCAGACTTACGAACAGCAAAGTATTCACTTTGACGATCAGGTGGACGTGGTATTCGAGCTGAAAACCAACGCCGCACAGTAAGCAATCTCTTGCCGGGGCGCGGTGTTATGCCGCGCCTTTAATCCTGCCTTAATACCTGATGCCCGTGAGACAGCAGCGCATCGGTGACCTTACGCATCATGCGGCTCTCCGGTGCAAAGCGGTGCCAGAACAGCATACGGCGCTGGAACAGGCCCGGTGTCAGGTCGATCAGTTCTCCGCTAGCCAGCTCTCTCTCAATCTGCAGATGCGGGATCATACAGCAGGTGGTGCCTTGCCGTGCCAACTGAACAAACGCCTCTGACGAGTTAACGATATGGCAGGGAACGCTGCCCGGCGAGAGATCGAAGTTCTGCTGTAAAAACGCCTGATGCATATCATCGAGATGATCGAATGCCACCGCCGGTGCCTTCAGCAGGGCGGAGCGGGTCACGCCGTTGGGGAAATAGCGATCGGCAAAGGCTTTTGAGGCGACGAACAGATAGTCCAACGCGCCCAACCGATCGACCAGGCAGCTCGGCAGCGGCTGCGGCTGGATACTCACCGCGCCCACTACTTCCCCCCGGCGCAGACGTTCCTGCGTGCGGGTTTCGTCTTCCACCTGCAAATTCAGGCGCACCGGGGAATCGGCCAGTACCGGTTTTAGTGCCGGTAACAGCCAGGTTGCCAGGCTGTCGGCGTTGACCGCCAGTGACAGCAACAGCGGCGTATCGACCCCATTGTCATTCCCTAACCACTCCTCTTCCAGCAGCTCGACCTGATGCAGCAAGGCCAGCAGTTTTTGACCCTGCTCGGTTGGGCGCGGTGGCACGGTGCGTACCAGTAGCGGTTGGCCGAACAGGTTTTCCAACTGTTTGATGCGCTGGGATACCGCCGATTGGGTGATACAAAGTTTTTGTGCCGCGCGCTCAAAGCCACGCTCACGGATCACCGCGTCCAGCGCTTGCAGCGTTCTATAGTCTGGGCGTTTCATCGGAGAGAAGATCCCTTTTAGTAAATTGATTCAGGCACTATGCCACATTTTTGCACTTTCTCAGGTGAAAAAATCCCGCCGCTCTTTTCAGCGCGGGCGTCGTAGGGAGGGGCAGAAATGTGCGTCAGGTTAAATAAGTGTGTTTTAGCCTAAGTTGCCGTCAGTGATTTACCCTATAATACGCACACGTTTTCGTACATAGGCAATGAGCACATCATGACTCAGGATGAACTGAAAAAAGCGGTAGGTTGGGCAGCATTGGAATACGTGAAGCCTGGCACTATCGTGGGCGTGGGCACCGGCTCTACCGCGGCTCACTTTATTGATGCGTTGGGTTCGATCAAACACCAGATCGAAGGCGCGGTATCCAGCTCAGACGCGTCGACCGCCAAGCTGAAAAGCCTGGGGATCCACGTTTTCGATAGCAATGAAGTGGATTCGTTGGATATCTACGTGGACGGTGCCGATGAAATCAACGGCCACATGCAGATGATTAAAGGCGGTGGCGCGGCTCTGACCCGTGAGAAGATCATTGCTGCCATTGCTCGTCAGTTTATCTGCATTGTCGACTCCACCAAGCAGGTTGATGTGCTGGGTAAATTCCCGCTGCCGGTAGAAGTGATCCCGATGGCCCGTTCCTACGTAGCGCGTGAGTTGGTCAAGCTGGGCGGCCTGCCGGAATATCGCCAGAACGTGTTAACTGATAACGGCAACGTGATCCTGGACGTGCACAACCTGGAAATCCTTGACGCTATCGCGCTGGAAAATAAGATCAACAGCATCGCCGGTGTGGTTACCGTGGGTCTGTTTGCCAACCGTGGCGCGGACGTTGCACTGGTCGGCACGCCGGATGGCGTAAAAAAAGTGGTCAGATAATCTGGCCATGAAAGCGGCGAGTCTGCTGACATAGCCTCAGCCGGTTCGCCGCTTTTTACGGGCTAACGGCCCGCCACGCATAATTCTTGTCTTAAAATATCTTTTCTCAAAATCGACGAATTTGGTGACATATGTCACATTCCGTGAATAACCTCCGTTAAGCTTCTGCCTAAATCTTTCCCGATGGCATTTTCCACCAGAAAGCACCGACATCGCTGAGCCTTGTGCTAACGGGCAGGCAATCGTTTGTATTGCCGGGCGCGTTATTTTTGTTATGTTGGAGGGACGTGCTGTTGATTTTGGGTTGCTGCCGGTCTGGCGGTAATGTGAAAGCTATACCCTCTGGATTTCAAGCAGTCGCTTGGAATATGACGGGTATAAAGGGGAAAACAGCCGCTTCTGAAGTCTGATTATAGGGTCGGGTAAATGGCAAAAGTATCATTGGAGAAAGACAGGATTAAGTTCCTGTTGGTAGAAGGGGTTCATCAGAGCACCGTAGATAACCTGCGTGCTGCCGGATATAGCAACATCGAATATCACAAAGGTGCGTTAGACACCGAAGCGCTGAAGGCATCGATCCGTGATGCACACTTCGTGGGTATCCGATCGCGTACGCATCTGTCCGAGGAAGTTTTCGCGGCCGCAGAGAAGCTGGTCGCGGTGGGCTGTTTCTGTATCGGCACCAACCAGGTTGATTTGAAAGCGGCGACCAAACGCGGCATTCCGGTGTTTAACGCGCCTTTCTCCAATACTCGATCCGTGGCCGAAATGGTGCTGGGTGAGCTGCTGTTGATGCTGCGCGGGATCCCACTGGCCAACGCCAAGGCACACCGTGGCCAGTGGCAGAAACTGGCCGTGGGCTCGTATGAAGCGCGGGGCAAAAAGTTGGGGATCATCGGCTACGGCCATATCGGGACTCAGCTTGGCATCCTGGCGGAAGGCCTGGGGATGAAGGTGTTCTTCTACGACATCGAGAACAAGCTGCCGTTGGGTAATGCCCAACAGGTGCGTCATCTTTCCGATCTGCTCAATATGAGCGACGTGGTTACGCTGCACGTGCCGGAAACGCTGTCGACCAAGAATATGATCGGCACCGAAGAGTTGGCGCTGATGAAGCCAGGTGCGATCCTGATCAACGCCTCACGTGGCACCGTGGTAGATATCCCGGCACTGTGTAACGCCTTGGCGAGCAACCATCTGGCCGGTGCGGCAATCGACGTGTTCCCGGAAGAGCCGGCAACCAACAGCGATCCGTTCAATTCTCCACTGTGCGAGTTCGATAATGTGCTGTTGACGCCGCATATCGGCGGTTCAACCCAGGAAGCGCAGGAGAACATCGGTGATGAAGTGGCTGGCAAGCTCGCGAAGTATTCCGATAACGGCTCAACGCTGTCTGCGGTCAACTTCCCAGAGGTATCGCTGCCAGCTCATGGCCCGAACGCCAGCCGTTTGCTGCATATTCATGAAAACCGTCCAGGCATCCTGACGCAGATTAACCAGATCTTCGCCGAAGAAGGGGTGAACATCGCGGCCCAGTATCTGCAGACCAGCTCGGAAATCGGCTACGTGGTTATCGATATCGAAGCGGAAACCGAACGTGCTGATGCCGCGTTGCAACGTATGAAAGCGATCGAAGGGACTATCCGCGCCCGCTTACTGCTCTAGTCGGTAACCGACGGAAAACATCAAGGCCGGAGCAATCCGGCCTTTTGCTATGCGGAGACTGGCCAGGCCCAGGTTTGTGACGGGGTGATAATCTCTGGCAGAGGAATATCCCATTGTTCCACCGGCAAGGCGCTAACCCGTTGGCAATCGTGCGCAATCCCCATCGGATAGGGGCCAATGTGTTGCCAGTTCTGCAAGGTGCGATCGTAAAACCCGCCGCCCATCCCCAGACGTTGCCCTGCCGAATCGAAGGCGACCAGCGGCGTCAAGACTACATCCAATTGCGACACCGGCAAGACGTTGCGGACATCGAGCGCTGGCTCGAGGATTTTGAAGCGGTTACTCACCAGAGGTGTTTGCGCGGTGTAATGCAGGAATAACAGGTTACCGGGGCTGAACGGATGTAACACCGGCAGATAAACCTGTTTACCCAGTTGCCACAGTCGCTCGATCAGCGGGCCTGTATTTAGTTCGCCATCAAAAGAGAGAAACGCCGCAATGCTTCTGGCCGCCTGAATGCGGGGATGTTGCGCAATATTGCAGGCCATTTGCTGGGCAAAATCATGCTGCTGAGCGGGCGTTAAGGCACGACGTCGTTGGCGTATTTCGTTACGGATGAGTTGGCGTTGCTGAGCGAACTGAGGTTGCAAAGACATAGTGTGAGATTCGCCAAAAGTGGTGAGTTAACACACTGAAAACGCAGGTGAAGGGATCTCCGAGATGCCGTCGCAGGCTGTAACCCTTGAACCCATGGTTCAAGGTGAACGTGCTGTCACAATCTTAAGGCTTCTCGGACGGGCCGAGCATGCACACCGATCATGGATCATCACATTCTGTTGGTACTAAATATCGGCTCAGGGGACTGGCCCGCTGGCAAACATCTCAGAGAAATTTTTCACTCATTGCCGGAGCCTTCAACTCCAGCAACTTAAGTTATTCGAATTGTGCATCCTGACGTTCAGAGATGCGACCCTGTTCAAGCAGTGCTTGTTCAATGGTCTGTTGCAGCATACGAATTCGTTGTTCCATATTGGCCGCATAGTCACGCGTTTTCAAGCGTTCTTGAGCAAGTTCGTGACAGACGTTCAATGCCGCGATAAATACGAGTTGCTCTGTATTTGTGACTCTAGTGCGAACTTTAAGATCTTGCAACCGTTGGTTAAGATCTTCTGCTGCCATGTTCAACGCATCTTGTTGTTCTGGCGGGCAATTGACTCTTAACGAGCGGCCAAAAATTTGAATATCTACCGGTTGTGCAGACATGCCACCTTCCTGCCTAAATTTCGCGCCAGCACCGGTCAGCCATTGCCGGGCTGCCGAAGCGGGCGTCACTATATATACCTGGGTACCAAGATTCAACACTTTTTCAGTACCTGGTTGTAATCTACCGCGCCTAACCTTACCAGACAAAAAACGGTTGCAAAATGCGTATTTACCGTACGTTTGCCCGGACTGCGCTGATTATAACTAGCCACTGAGGTGTTGCCTCAACTGGTATACCAACGGACCTTGGTGGTAGCATAACACGAACTTATCCTGCCAACGATGACGAATGCGCATGTCTATACAGAATACATTTCCAAGTTACCAATCTTTGACCGTGGCTCTTAACCAGCAGGCGGTTGCTTTGACCGCAGCCGAGATGCACGGTTTGATCAGTGGCCTGCTGTGCGGTGGCAACCGTGACGCCAGCTGGCAGACGCTGGTGTTTGATCTGACCAACGAAGGCATTGCCTTCCCGCAGGCGTTGAGCCAACCGTTACAGCAGCTGCATGAAATCACTCGTGATACGCTGGAAGATGACGAGTTCATGTTCCAACTGATGATGCCGGAAGGCGAAACCGTCAGCGTGTTTGACCGTGCGGATGCCTTGGCGGGGTGGGTAAACCACTTCCTGTTGGGGTTGGGCATGATGCAACCGAAGCTGGCGCAGGTGAAAGATGAAGTGGGCGAGGCGATCGACGATCTGCGTAATATCGCTCAACTGGGTTATGACGAAGGCGAAGACCAGGAAGAACTGGAACAGTCGCTGGAAGAAGTGGTGGAGTACGTGCGCGTTGCTGCGCTGCTTTGCCATACTGAATTTACCCGCCAGAAACCGACGGCCCCGGAAAATAAACGGCCGACGTTGCACTGACCGGCGGATCCCGCGTCCGTTGGCCGAGAGCGCTGATAACCCCTACTGACTGCGTTCAGCAGGTGGCATAAACCGATTTCAGGAGATGTGATGACCCAGCAGGAATTCCATAAACGCCGTCAGGCTTTGTTGGCACAGATGGCTCCGGCCAGCGCGGCAGTGATATTCGCCGCACCGGAAGCGACGCGTAGTGCAGACTCTGAATATCCTTATCGTCAGAACAGTGATTTCTGGTATCTGACCGGTTTCAACGAGCCGGAAGCGGTGTTGATCCTGGTGAAGAGTGATGAAACTCATAACCACAGCGTGCTGTTCAACCGCGTACGCGATCTGACGGCAGAAATCTGGTTTGGCCGCCGTTTGGGCCAAGACGCGGCTCCGGCCAAGTTGGGGGTAGACCGCGCGCTGGCCTTCGACGAAATCAACGATCAACTGCACCTGCTGCTCAACGGCCTGGACGTGGTGTATCACGCCCAGGGGCAATATGCCTATGCCGATGAAATTCTGTTTGGCGCGCTGGATAAACTGCGTAAAGGCTTCCGTCAGAACCTGGAAGCCCCTGCAACCCTGACGGATTACCGTCCTTGGCTGCATGACATGCGCCTGTTCAAATCGGCAGAAGAAGTTGCTGTTATGCGCCGCGCCGGTGAGATCAGCGCCATGGCGCATACCCGTGCGATGGAAAAGTGCCGCCCGGGTATGTTCGAATATCAGCTCGAAGGGGAGATCCTGCACGAATTTAACCGCTTGGGTGCCCGCTTCCCGTCTTACAACACCATCGTCGGCAGCGGAGAGAATGGCTGCATCCTGCATTACACCGAAAACGAGTGTGAAATGCGTGACGGCGATTTGGTGCTGATTGATGCCGGTTGTGAATATCGTGGTTATGCCGGCGATATTACCCGCACCTTCCCGGTTAACGGCAAGTTCAGCAAGCCGCAGCGTGAGGTATATGACATCGTGCTGGCGTCGATCAACAAGGCGCTGGAAATGTTTAAACCGGGTATCAGCATTCGCGAAGTGAACGATCAGGTCGTTCGCATCATGATCGCCGGGTTGGTTGAGCTGGGCGTGATGAAGGGCGATGTGGAACAGCTGTTTGCCGAGCAGGCACACCGCCAGTTCTTTATGCACGGCCTGAGCCATTGGTTGGGGCTGGATGTGCATGACGTGGGCCACTATGGCTCAGCGAGCCGCGATCGCGTGCTGGAGCCAGGTATGGTGTTGACGGTAGAACCTGGCCTGTACATCGCACCGGATGCCGATGTGCCGCAGGAGTATCGCGGTATCGGTATCCGCATTGAAGATGACATCCTGATCACCCAAGACGGCAATGAGAACTTGACCGCCAGCGTGGTGAAGGATGCCGACGCAATTGAGGCTTTGATGGCGGCGGCCAGATAACATGAGCGTAATCATTGTGGGCGGTGGGATGGCTGGCGCTACGTTGGCACTGGCTATTTCATCACTGACGCAGGGCAAGGTGGCCGTCGATCTGGTGGAGGCCACTCGGCCGGACGATCGTGCGCATCCTGGCTTTGATGCACGGGCTATCGCTCTGGCGCAGGGAACCTGCCAACAGCTGGCGCGTATCGGCGTTTGGGCTGCCTTGCGGGACTGTGCCACGGCAATCACTCACGTCCACGTTAGCGATCGCGGGCATGCCGGTTTTGTGAACCTGCACGCGCGGGACTATCAGGTGGAGGCATTGGGGCAGGTGATTGAACTGCACGATGCCGGGCAGCGGTTGTTTGCGTTGCTGGCGAAAGCCCCTGGGGTCACTCTGCATTGCCCGGCCAAAGTGGTCGATGTGCTGCGCACCGCCGATCGTGCTGAAGTGCAGTTGGATAATGGGCAGCGCCTGACGGGCCAGTTGCTGGTGGCGGCAGACGGTTCACGTTCGGCGCTGGCGCAGGCCTGCAATATCCAGTGGCAGCAGAGTGATTACCCGCAGTTTGCCACCATTGCCAACGTTTCAACGGCCGAGGCTCCGCAAGGGCGGGCGTTTGAACGTTTCACCCGCTACGGGCCGTTGGCGCTGTTGCCGATGTCTGGCGGGCGTAGCTCGCTGGTGTGGTGCCACGCACGGGAAACTCGTCAGCAGGTCGATAGCTGGAGTGATGAGCGTTTTCTCAGTGAGCTGCAACAGGCCTTCGGCTGGCGGCTGGGTAAGATGCTGAAGGCGGGCAAGCGCCACAGCTACCCTCTTAGCCTGCTAAGGGCAAATCAGCACGTGAGCCACCGCTTGGCGCTGGTTGGCAACGCGGCGCAAACGCTGCATCCAATCGCTGGGCAAGGGTTCAACCTGGGTTTGCGAGACGTGATGTCGCTGGCGGAAACCCTGGCAGAAGCCGCGCAGGCTGGCACCGATCTGGGGGCCTATGCGCTATTGAGCCAGTATCAGCAACGTCGGCAACAGGATCAGCAGGCGACCATCGGCGTCACCGACGGTTTGATACGCCTGTTTGCCAATAGCTACGCACCGCTGGTTGCCGGGCGTAATCTGGGGCTGATGGCAATGGAGCAGTTACCGGCCATGCGCGATGCCTTTGCCAAACGCACGTTAGGTTGGGTTGAACGCTAATTTTTCCCTTAGCTATGTTGCTGAAGTCGGCCAGAATGTTGACTGTTGTCACCGTACCAACTCCCCCTCCTTTGGGAGAGGGTTGGGCCGAAGTTGGGATGAACACTAATTTTTGCCCTACCTGCCTTGCTGATGTGGGGCAATATTTTGATAAAAGTCACCAAATCAGCTCCCTCTCCCTGTGGGAGAGGGTTGGGGTGAGGGGCAAATTTAAGGAACTCAAGCAGCATGCAATCATTTGATGTGATTATCGCCGGTGGCGGTATGGTGGGATTGGCACTGGCCTGCGGTTTACAGGGCAGTGGCCTGCGCGTCGCGGTGCTGGAACAACGGCAGCCGGAACTATCGCCGTTGCCAGAACAACCCGCGTTGCGCGTATCTGCCATTAACGCCGCCAGCGAGCGCTTGCTGCAAAACATTGGCGTGTGGGATGAGATCCGCAACCTGCGCGCCAGCCCGTATAACGCGATGGAAGTCTGGGATCGTGACAGCTTCGGCAAGATCGCGTTTCGCGGCGACGAATGTGGTTTCAGCCACCTCGGCCATATCATTGAAAACGAGGTGATCCAGCAGGCTCTGTGGCACAAGGCGGCCACCTTGGCCGACGTAACGCTGCTCGCTCCGGCCGCGCTGAAACAGGTGGCATGGGGGGAAAACGACGCCTTCGTCACGTTGGAAGATGGCCGCATGTTAACCGCCCGGTTGGTGATCGGTGCCGACGGAGCCAACTCCTGGCTGCGCCAACACGCCGATATCCCGCTGACCTTCTGGGACTACCGCCACAGCGCGCTGGTGGCCACCATTCGCACCGAAGAGCCCCATCTGGCAACGGCGCGTCAGGTATTTCATGGCGAAGGGATCCTGGCCTTCCTGCCGTTTAGCGATCCACATTTGAGTTCGATCGTCTGGTCGGTTGCGCCAGAAGAAGCTGAACGGCTGCAACAGCTGGAACCTGAAGCCTTTAACCGCGAACTGGCGATGACCTTCGATATGCGTTTGGGCAACTGCCAGCTTGAAAGCGAGCGGCTGACCTTCCCGCTTACCGGGCGATACGCTCGCAGCTTTGCCGCCCATCGTCTGGCGCTGGTGGGGGATGCGGCACATACCGTGCATCCGCTGGCTGGGCAGGGCGTAAACCTGGGCTTTATGGACGCCGCCGAGCTGATATCCGAGCTGAAACGCCTGCAACGTCAGGGCAAGGATATCGGTCAACACCTGTATCTGCGCCGTTATGAGCGCCGCCGCAAGCACGGTGCCGCAGTGATGCTGGCGAGTATGCAAGGGTTCCGCGAACTGTTTGCAGGCCATAACCCGGCGAAAAAACTGCTGCGTGACGTGGGCTTAAGGCTGGCCGACAGCCTGCCGGGCGTGAAACCGAAGCTGGTGCGGCAGGCCATGGGGCTTAACGATCTGCCGGACTGGCTCGCCTAGTCAGCTTGGGGCTGACAAACCTCATTATGGGGCGCGGCATGCTGCGCCCGCTAATCTGCATGTTTACCCGTCATCGATTTCCCTTATACCTCCCTTCGTTTGAGAAATTCTAATTTCAGGCAGAATTTATCATTACTTTTTCTAATTCCATGGTCGGTTATCAAAAACCGAAAATCTCTATCCCAGCCTCTGTTTGTTATATAACTTCGGATTTTTGCCGCTTTAATTGTTAATTTTGTGCCTCAAAGCGCATTTTTCCAGTGAAAAACTCTGCAAACTAACGCGGCATTTTACCGACCCTGAATCCGGTCGAGCCTATTTTAACTTATGGTTAATAGGGGCGTTCGGTGTTAACGTCAGGGCAAAGGTATCGTTTGCGTCGTTGACCATTGGCGAGGCAATTTGTGTTGAGCAGCCAGCGTGTTTCGCGCAATCAGGCCCGCGAGCTACACCCGCCTTATTGCGTATAACACCCTGTCTTCGGCTACTTGAGTGGAAAGAGGGAAAAGATGGCAAAGCAAACCCCACTGTACGACCAGCACGTGGCGTGCGGTGCGCGCATGGTTGATTTTCATGGCTGGATGATGCCGCTGCACTATGGCTCCCAGATTGATGAACACCACGCCGTGCGTCAGGATGCCGGCATGTTCGATGTCTCCCATATGACCATCGTGGATCTGCACGGTGCTCGTACCCGTGAATTCCTGCGTTACCTGCTGGCGAACGATGTCGCCAAACTCACTCAATCGGGTAAAGCGCTGTATACCGGCATGCTGAATGCGTCCGGCGGCGTGATCGACGATCTGATCGTCTATTTCTTTACCGAAGACTATTTCCGCCTGGTGGTGAACTCCGCCACCCGCGAAAAGGATCTGGCCTGGATCGAACAGCATGCGGCTCCGTTCAACGTTGAGCTGACGGTGCGTGACGATCTGGCGCTGGTTGCGGTGCAAGGCCCACAAGCCAAAGAGCGCGCCGCCACCTTGTTTACCCCAGAACAGAAGCAGGCTGTGGAAGGCATGAAGCCGTTCTTCGGCGTGCAGGCGGGGGATCTGTTTATTGCTACCACCGGCTATACCGGCGAAGCGGGCTATGAAATTGCCCTGCCGAAAGAGCAGGTGGTGGATTTCTGGCAGAAACTGCTGGCAGCCGGGGTGAAACCTGCCGGCCTGGGCGCCCGCGATACTCTGCGCCTGGAAGCCGGTATGAACCTCTACGGCCAGGAAATGGACGAAGGCGTTTCACCGTTAGCCGCCAATATGGGCTGGACCGTTGCCTGGGAACCGCAGGATCGTCAGTTTATCGGCCGTGAAGCGTTGGAACAGCAGCGTGAAAAAGGCACCGAACAACTGGTCGGCTTGATCATGACGGAAAAAGGCGTATTACGTAATGAGCTGCCGGTACATTTCACCGATGCGAACGGTCAACCCCAGGTTGGGGTGATCACCAGCGGTTCTTTCTCACCGACCCTGGGCTTCAGCATTGCGCTGGCAAGGGTTCCGGCCGGTATCGGTGAGCAGGCTATCGTACAGATCCGCAACCGTGAAATGCCAGTGAAAGTCTGTAAGCCAGGTTTTGTACGTGCCGGTAAGTCACTGATCAATTAGTTTTTATTCTTCGAAGGAGTAGCAGGTCAATGAGCAATGTGCCAACAGAATTGAAATACGCCACCTCCCATGAGTGGGTGCGTGACGCAGGCAACGGCGAATACGTTGTTGGTATCACCGAACACGCGCAGGAACTGCTGGGCGATATGGTGTTTGTCGATCTGCCGGAAGTCGGCACCACGGTTTCCGCGGGTGATGACTGTGCCGTTGCGGAGTCGGTCAAGGCCGCTTCCGATATTTATGCGCCCATCAGCGGTGAGATCATCGCGGTTAACGGCGAACTGGAAAGCTCCCCGGAGCTGGTCAACAGCGAGCCATACGGCGAAGGTTGGTTGTTCCGCATCAAGGCATCCGATGCGGCAGAGCTAGACAAGCTGCTAGATGCGGGTGCTTATCAGGCCTCCATCGACGAATAATCACTATCACGCCCCACCACCCTGTGGGGCGTTTTGCAGTTCAGGCTATATCCCGTACCCCGCAAGCATTCAGGAATTTGTAGCAATGACTCAGACACTCAGCCAACTTGAACACAGCGAAGCGTTCATCGAGCGCCACATCGGCTCTTCCGCAGAGCAACAGCAGCAGATGCTGGAAGCCGTGGGCGCTCGCTCGCTCAGCGCGCTGATCCAACAGATTGTGCCAGCCGATATCCAACTGCCAGGGCCTCCGCCGGTAGGCGATGCGGCCACGGAACATCAGGCGCTGGCCGAACTGAAGGCGATTGCCTCACAGAATCAGCGCTACAAATCCTATATCGGTATGGGCTACAGCGCGGTGCTGACGCCGCCGGTGATCCTGCGCAACATGCTGGAAAACCCAGGCTGGTATACCGCTTATACCCCTTATCAGCCGGAAGTGTCGCAAGGCCGCCTTGAGGCGCTGCTCAACTTCCAGACGCTGACCCTCGATCTGACCGGGCTGGATCTGGCCTCTGCCTCCTTGCTGGATGAAGCTACCGCTGCCGCAGAAGCGATGGCGTTGGCCAAACGTGCCAGCAAACTGAAAGACGCCAACCGCTTCTTTGTGGCTGACGATGTGCACCCACAAACGCTGGACGTGGTACGTACCCGTGCCGAAACCTTTGGTTTTGACGTGATCGTTGATAAACCGGCGAAGGTGTTGGAGCTGCAAGGCGTGTTTGGCGTACTGCTGCAACAGGTTGGCACCACCGGTGAGCTGCACGATTACAGCGCCCTGTTGGCCGAGCTGAAAACGCGCAAAATCATCACCAGCATGGCTGCCGATATCATGGCGCTGGTGCTGCTGGCAGCACCGGGCAAGCAAGGTGCCGACGTGGTATTCGGTTCTGCGCAACGCTTCGGCGTACCAATGGGCTACGGTGGCCCACACGCGGCGTTCTTCGCCTGCCGTGACGAATTCAAACGCTCGATGCCGGGCCGGATTATCGGGGTATCACGCGATGCTGCCGGCAATACTGCGCTGCGCATGGCGATGCAAACCCGTGAGCAACATATCCGCCGCGAAAAGGCCAACTCGAATATCTGTACCTCGCAGGTGCTGCTGGCCAATATCGCCAGCCTGTATGCGGTGTACCATGGCCCACAAGGCCTGCAACGTATCGCCGGGCGCATCCATCGCCTGACCGATATCCTGGCCGCTGGCCTGCAACAAGCGGGTCTGACACTGCGCCATAAAACCTGGTTCGACACGTTGACCGTAGAAGTGAAAGACAAGGCGGCGGTGTTGGAACGCGCGCTGGGCTTCGGCATCAACCTGCGTACCGATATACACGGGGCAGTCGGCATCACGCTGGATGAAGCCACTTCCCGTGAAGATGTGCAGACGCTGTTTGCCCTGTTGGTCGGCGATAACCACGGTTTGGATATTGATGCGCTGGATGCGGCCGTGAGCAAAAACAGCCAGTCGATCCCTGCGGCCATGCTGCGTAAAGATCCGATCCTCACGCATCCAGTGTTTAACCGCTATCACAGCGAAACCGAGATGATGCGTTATATGCACCGTCTGGAGCGTAAAGATCTGGCGCTGAACCAGGCGATGATCCCGCTGGGCTCCTGCACCATGAAGCTGAACGCCGCTGCGGAAATGATCCCGATCACCTGGCCTGAATTCTCTGAACTGCACCCGTTCTGCCCACCAGAGCAGGCCGCAGGTTATCAAGTGATGATTGGGCAGCTTTCCCAATGGTTGGTGCAACTGACCGGTTACGATGCGGTGTGCATGCAGCCCAACTCGGGCGCTCAGGGTGAGTATGCCGGTTTGCTGGCGATCCGCCGTTACCATGAAAGCCGCAACGAGGCTGGGCGTAATATCTGCCTGATCCCAAGCTCGGCGCACGGTACCAACCCGGCTTCTGCCCAGATGGCGGGCATGGGCGTGGTGGTTGTGGCCTGTGATAAGAACGGCAACATCGATCTTCACGATCTGCGTGTGAAAGCCGAGCAGGCCGGGGAAGCCCTGTCCTGCATCATGGTGACCTACCCGTCAACCCATGGCGTGTATGAAGAAACCATCCGCGAAGTGTGCCAGATTGTGCATCAGTTTGGCGGCCAGGTTTACCTGGACGGTGCCAACATGAACGCGCAGGTGGGGATCACCACGCCAGGCTATATCGGTGCGGACGTATCGCACCTCAACCTGCATAAAACCTTCTGTATCCCACACGGCGGTGGCGGCCCAGGTATGGGACCTATCGGCGTGAAATCTCACCTGGCGCCGTTCGTTCCAGGCCACAGCGTAGTGCAGATTGATGGCGTTACCACTCAGCAGGGCGCGGTTTCTGCGGCACCGTTCGGCAGCGCCTCTATCTTGCCGATCAGCTGGATGTATATCCGCATGATGGGCGCGGAAGGGCTGAAGCAGGCCAGCCAGGTGGCAATCCTGAATGCCAACTACATCGCAACCCGCCTGAAAGACGCTTATCCGGTGCTGTATACCGGCCGCGATCACCGCGTGGCGCACGAATGTATTCTGGATATTCGCCCGCTGAAAGAAGAGACGGGTATTAGCGAAATGGATATCGCCAAGCGTCTGATCGACTACGGTTTCCATGCGCCGACCATGTCGTTCCCGGTGGCAGGCACGCTGATGGTTGAACCGACCGAGTCGGAAAACAAAGTGGAACTGGATCGCTTTATCGATGCGATGCTGGCTATCCGCAGCGAGATTGACCGCGTGCAGCAAGGCGAATGGCCACTGGAAGACAACCCATTGGTTAACGCACCGCACGTGCAGGCGGAACTGGTTAACGACTGGCAGCATGCTTACAGCCGCGAGCTGGCGGTATTCCCGATAGCTGGCGTGCGTGAGAATAAATACTGGCCGAGCGTGAAGCGCCTGGATGATGTCTACGGCGATCGTAATCTGTTCTGCTCTTGCGTACCGATGAGCGACTACGAATAACACTATCTTGCCAAAATGATGCTCGAGGGACACGGCATGAAGCCGTGTCCCTTTTTTATTGCAGCACCGCAGCAATTGCGCTTCACTGATTAATCTACCGTCGAGCAGCAAGTTGCCTGACTTGCTTGCGTAAATACCCGCTATCGTTTCTGATCTCAATAGCAAGGAACAATAATGACAAAAGTAGTGTTAGTGACCGGTGCCAGCCGGGGCATAGGCCGCGCGACGGCATTATTATTGGCCCAGCAGGGCTATGCGGTGGGCGTCAATTATCTGCGTGATAGTGCTGCTGCTGAGTTAGTGGTGGCGCAGATCCGCCAACAGGGTGGCAAGGCGATGGCTCTGCAAGCAGATATCGCCGAGGAAACTGAGGTGGTGGCGATGTTTGCCGAACTGGAAGCCACGTTGGGGCCAATTGATGCACTGGTCAATAACGCAGGTATTCTGTTCCAACAGGCGAGCATTGAGCAACTCACCGCCGAGCGGATCAATAAGGTGCTGACGACCAACGTCACCGGGTATTTTCTCTGCTGCCGCGAAGCGGTAAAACGTATGGCGTTACGCCATGGTGGGCAGGGAGGAGCGATCGTCAACGTGTCTTCCGCTGCGTCGCGTCTGGGGGCTCCGTGGGAATATATCGACTATGCGGCTTCAAAAGGGGCGGTGGATACGTTAACTACCGGTCTGGCGTTGGAAGTGGCGGCACAGGGGATACGCGTCAACTGCGTAAGGCCAGGTTGTATTTACACCGAGATGCATGCCAGCGGAGGAGAGCCGGGGCGGGTAGATCGGGTGAAGTCAGCGTTGCCAATGCAACGGGGTGGTCAGCCAGAGGAAGTGGCGCAAGCTGTTGTCTGGCTGCTTTCCGATGCGGCGTCCTACGTCACTGGCACTTTTATCGAAGCCGCTGGCGGGCGTTGAATCAGCAAGGGCGCCATCGGCGCCCCTCATCGATTACTTCAGCCAGCCTTTACGCTGTGCATCCTGCAAATGCTGCTCCAAATGTTGCCACAGCTCGGGATGGATATCGGCAATCATCGTATTACGGTCCAATACCTGTTGCAGGCTGATATCATTCTCTACCCAGCTCTGACCGCCGTTGTGCAGGTTCATCAGCATTGGCATGCAGCGATCCAGCACCAACGCGAAGCGGGCATCGGCGCTTTCGCCTGCTTCATACTCCTGCCACAGCGCGGTGAAAACCCCACGTTGTGGTTCCGGCAATATCCCGAATAACCGTTTTGCCGCCGCCACTTCCTGGTCGTGGATCGCCGCTCGTGCTGCCAGATCGTAAACCATGACGTCACCGGCATCGATCTCGACGATATCGTGTAGCAGGGCCATCTGGATCACGCGCTGAATATCCACCTCATCGCTGGCATAAGGGGCCAGACTCAAGGCCGCAATGGCAAAGTGCCAACTGTGCTCGGCCGAGTTTTCCTGACGCTGGGTACCCATCACCTTGGTACGGCGTTGCACGCTTTTAAGTTTGTCGATTTCCATCAGAAACTGGATGGTTTGAGTCATGGAGCCAAAGTCTAACGCGGGTACAGCGGATGACATGGTACGAACCTCGAGGTGAATGATGGGATACCCGCCGTCTTCCAGCCGTAACTGAAATCCATAGGGTGCAAAGCATATCGATTGTAGCCCAGCAGGCTGAGGATTTCGATGTTAGCGTGGTGTTACAAGCGCTCACAGTTTTATTTTAGCGTACACGTGTACACTGGAATCGTTCTCAGTTAATCTCATTTGCAGTTAATTCGCACAATATGCGTTGTTTTGAGGGGTTGCGCTTTATGGGGAAAAAGGACGAAGTGAAAGTCGGGGCAGACCAGTTGCCCGCCACGGCTTATCCATGGGCAGAGGAAATTGCCAACAGCATCAGCCACGGTATCGGCTTGGTGTTTGGGATTGTCGGCCTGGTGCTGCTGTTGGTTCAGGCGGTAAACGACGGCGCTGGGGTAACGGCCATCACCAGCTATAGCCTGTATGGCGGCAGTATGATCCTGCTGTTCCTGGCTTCCACGCTGTACCATGCTATTCCACATCAGAGAGCCAAGCACTGGCTGAAAAAATTTGACCACTGTGCCATCTACCTGCTGATCGCCGGAACCTATACGCCGTTCCTGCTGGTGGGGCTGGACTCACCGTTGGCGCGGGGGCTGATGGTGGTGATCTGGGGGCTGGCGCTGTTCGGCGTGATTTTCAAACTGGCATTTGCGCACCGTTTCGAGGTGTTGTCGCTGGTGACCTATCTGACCATGGGCTGGCTATCACTGATCGTGATCTACCAGTTGGCAATGCGCCTGGAAGTCGGAGGGGTAACTTTGCTGGCGGTAGGGGGCGTGGTGTACACGCTAGGGGTGATTTTCTATGCCTCGAAACGCTTCCGTTTTGGCCATGCGATCTGGCACGGTTTTGTGCTCGGCGGCAGTGTGTGCCACTTCATGGCGATCTACCTTTACGTATAACCCGCTCATCTGTTGTCGATATATTGCCAAAGCGTTTCTTTTGGGTTAAAAAGAGGCGCTTGTTTCTTTCGGGTATCCAGCAAGCCTTAGCTTTATTTCTGAGCCCGCCAAACCCCTCGCTTTCAAGTCGCAGGGGGTTGGCTGCGCTTGCTGCTGGCTGACCTGCATCTTGAGATCTATGGGGTATTTGCACCTCCCGGTGCCTTTAATCATTACCCAGGACTCTTCACTATGATCGTTCGTTTATCCAAAGCCCTGCTGGTTTGTGCTATCGCGCTATTTGCCTCACTGGTAGCCTTTGGCAATATCACCGATTACGACACCAACTTTGCCTTCGTACGCCATGTTTTTATGATGGATACGATCTTCCCTGATGCCACTATCACCTATCGCTCCATCCAGTCGCCATGGCTGCATCAGGTGGGGTATATCGGCATTATTGCGTTGGAAACCCTCACCGCGATTTTGTGCTGGATTGGGGGGATCCGTCTGCTGCGCGGCCTGAAACTGCCTGCGGCCAGCTTTAACCGGGCCAAGACCTTTGCCATTGCTGGGTTGACGTTAGGCTTCCTCACCTGGCAGGTGGCCTTTATGTCGGTTGGTGGCGAGTGGTTTGGCATGTGGATGTCAAAACAGTGGAACGGTGTGCCCGATGCCTTCCGCTTCTTTGTCACTATTTTGCTGGTGCTGATTTATCTGGTGCCGCGTGATGGGGAATTGGACGATTAACTCGTTTGGCCGCAGGCGCGATGCCTGCGGCCAAACCACTTACTTTTCTTCCGCCAGTGAGTAAGGCAGAGGCTTGATGGCGAGCTGGCTGCTGGCGTCATCGCGTACGCGCAGCACGCTGTCCGCTTCCAGATCGTTATTCATCACCACCTGCACCCACAACGTTCCGTCAGCCAGCGAGATTGCCGCCAGCACGGTGCCGGTGCGGCGCCAGTTGTCACCCAGCTTCAACTCTAGATCGTCACCTTCTTGTGGAACCTGGCTACCTTTACCTTCCAGCCAGTACAGGGCGCGCTTGTTGGCTCCCCGGAACTTGGCGCGAGCCACCATTTCCTGCCCGGTGTAGCAGCCTTTGCTGAAGCTGATCCCGTCCAGCGCCTGAAGATTGGTCGCCTGAGGGATCAACTGCGCACTGTTTGCTGCATCAATCACCGGATAACCGGCCTCAATATCCAGTGCCAGCCATTGGCGACTGTTGTTCAGCTCAGCCTGACCTTCCAGCTTGGAGGCTAGCAGAGCGGCGGTTTCTGCCGTGGTAATCAGGACAAAACGTTCTGCTGGCAGCGCAAAGTGCAGCAAGGTGGTATCGCCATCTTGCACCACTTGATGTTCTGCATCTGGCAGGGTGCTAAACACCTTCGCCAATGCGGCCCGCGCCTCAAGGCCAGCGAGGCCCAGCAGCACCGCATTGCTGTCTGCCGCGATGGTGATTTTGGAGAATACCGCGTATTTCTTTATTTCCGCCAGTTGGCTTTCCAGCACGCTGCGACGCTCAAGATAGGCAAAGCCTTCACCGCGGTGGAATAAACGCAGGTTGCTCCACATTTTGCCTTTGGCATCGCAATGGCCGCACAGCACGTGTTGATCGGCCGCCAGTTTGTCGATATCGGCCGTTACCTGGCCCTGAAGATATTTTACCGTGTCTGGCCCGCTCAACTGCACCATGGCCCAATCTTCCAGTGAGATCAGCGTCAGTGGCAGATGGGAAGAGGCGGAAGGTTGACGGGGTGAAAAAGGAATATTGAACGCCATAATCGGTTCCTGCTGCATGTTTAGCATACCTGTTGGGGTTGCTACCATGGTAAAAGAGGTGGCTGGCTTTGCAAACAGTTATTACCAGGCAGCGCTTTTTTTGACATTTTACGTTTTGTTGGGTGAACGCCCTTCCCGGCGAGTATGTCAAATTGTTACTCTAGGCGCTTACGGCCAACGAAACCCAATTGCACCCAAATCGTTGGCTGACGGAATTAAATTGCGCGCGCGTTGCCATACCAAGTGTCGGTTGCCCAAGAGCATGGCAAGCCATGCCGAAAAGAGGTTAGTCATAACAACATGGATATTAATAATAAAGCACGTATTCACTGGGCCTGCCGCCGCGGCATGCGCGAGTTGGATATCTCGATCATGCCGTTTTTCGAACATGAATACGATACGCTGAGTGATGCAGACAAGGCCGTATTCATCCGCTTGCTCGAATGTGACGACCCCGATTTGTTCAACTGGCTGATGAATCATGGCGCTCCGCAGGATCAAGATCTGCAGAGAATGGTGTCCCTGATCCAAATGCGAAATAAAGCCCGTGGCCCTGTGGCGATGTGATGTCCGCGTTTCCTGGCGTACCCAGTTAGTCTCGTTGCTGACTCACGGCCTGCTGATTTTGCTGATCCTGATCGCCCCTTGGCCGGAAGGCTATGGCCCGATCTGGTTGGTGCTGTTGACGTTGGTGGTGTTTGAGTGCATTCGCAGCCAAAAGCGCATTGCATCCAGGCAGGGAGAACTGCGGTTGCTGGCTGAACGCCGGATTGAGTGGCATGGCCGAGAATGGCTGATGGTGAACAAGCCCTGGATGCCTGGGTTCGGTATTTTGCTGTCGCTTCAGCAGATCGACGGCAAGAAACGCCATCGGCTGTGGTTGGCTTCGGATTCCATGAGCAAAGCGGATTGGCGCCAACTGCGTCAACGGTTGTCGTTTGAACCATCCGCTACCGACGAGGACGTATAATGAAACCGCTGCTTTGGCTGGTAGAAGACGAGCCCAGCATTGCGGATACGCTGATTTATACCCTGGAGAGCGAAGGCTTTCAGGTGCGTTGGTTTGAACGTGGCGAGCCTGCTTTGCAGGCTCTGCAACAGGGCTTACCGGCGTTGGTGATCCTCGACGTCGGCCTGCCCGATATCAACGGTTTTGAGCTTTGCCGTCGGCTGCTGGCGCAGGCGGCGGATTTACCGGTCCTGTTTCTTACCGCTCGCAGCGGCGAACTCGATCGCCTGATCGGGCTGGAAATCGGTGCCGATGACTATGTAGCAAAACCCTTTTCCCCGCGTGAGGTCAGCGCCCGCGTGCGCACGATCCTGCGGCGTTTACACAAGCAGCAGCGCTTGCAACAGCCTGCCCTTTATCATTTTGGTGCCTTTAGCCTGGATGAAGAGGGAGCCACGATCTGCTACCACCAACAGCCGCTGCCGCTGACCCGCTATGAATTCTTGTTGCTGAAAACCCTGTTGCAAGCGCCTGGCCGGGTGTTCTCCCGCCAGCAGTTGATGGACATCGTTTGGGCCCAGGCGGAAGAGAGCCTGGATCGTACCGTCGATACCCATATCAAAACGCTGCGTGCCAAACTGCGGGCGATCGATGCCGCAGAACCCCCTATCCATACCCATCGTGGTTTAGGCTATAGCGTGAGCCGCCAGCCATGAGGATTGGCCTGCGCCTGCTGTTGGGCTATTTCCTGATTGTGGCGGTGGCGGGCTATTTCGTGCTGAGCATTTTCGTGCAGGAGGTCAAGCCTGGCGTACGGCGTGCCACCGAAGGCACGCTGGTGGATACCGCCAACCTGCTGGCACAGGTGGCGCGGCTGGATATGAGACATGGGGATGCGGCAAAAGGTCAGTTGGCACAGGCTATCGCCCAGCTAAATCAGCGGCCGATCGGGGCCAATATCGCCGGGATCCGCAAAGATAGGAACGAATATCGTGTCTATCTTACCGATGGGCGCGGCAAGGTGATTTTCGATTCCTCAGGCCAGGCGTTGGGGCAGGATTACTCCCGCTGGAACGATGTTTATCTGACATTACGTGGTCAATACGGTGCGCGCAGCACCCGGACGATTGCCGATGACGAGAGCAGTTCGGTGATGTACGTGGCCGCACCGGTGGTGGAGCAAGGGCAGATTATCGGCGTGTTGAGTGTCGGCAAACCCAACAGCACCATGGCACCGGTGATCCGCCGCAGCGAGCGGCGTATTTTGCTGGCGGGCGCAGTGCTGCTAGGGATTGCGCTAGCGATCGGGCTGGGTTTCGTCTGGTGGATTAACCGTTCGATCAACCGCCTGGTGCGTTATGCCGACGGAGTGGCGCACGGCGAGGCGGTGCCATTACCACGCATGGGCAGCGTTGAGCTGACCCAACTGGCGCAAGCGCTCGAAAGCATGCGCATGAAGTTGGAAGGCAAGGCTTATATTGAACAATATGTGCATACCCTGACACACGAGTTGAAAAGCCCGCTGGCGGCGATCCGTGGCGCGGCGGAACTCTTGCAGGAATCACCGCCTCCCGCGACGGCGAAACGCTTTTTGACCAACATCGAACAGCAGAGTGCCCGCATTCAGCAATTGGTCGATAAGTTGCTGGTGCAGGCGCAGTTAGAAAGCCGGCCCGGTTTGGAACTGGCTGCGGTAGCGATGGTGCCGTTAGTCCGGCAGATTGTCGCGGGTAAAGAAGCACAGGCGGCGCAGCGTGGCGTCACGATTGAATTGGGGGCGTTAGCGGAAGCATCGCTGACTGGAGATGCCTTTTTGCTGGGGCAGGCGCTGAGCAATCTGTTGGATAATGCCCTGGATTTCACCCCTGCCGGTGGCTCGGTCAGTATCAATGGCGAGCGGTTGGAGCATCATTACCAGCTCACCCTTTGCGATACTGGCAGCGGCATACCCGACTATGCGCTGGATAAGGTATTTGAACGCTTCTATTCGCTGGCGCGGGAAGATAAACCCAAGAGCAGCGGCCTGGGCCTGAACTTCGTGCAGGAAGTGGCGCGCCTGCATCGTGGCACCATCCGTTTGCAAAACCTGCAACCCACAGGCGCGAAGGCCATCCTCACTTTACCACTCTGAATACAACTTATTGCCCGCACTTCACCTTCCCTTCACATAACCACATTCTGATTTCACTTGCCGACTTTATCGTAGCGACATTACCTACAAGGAGTCTGCCACGATGTTTAAATCGGTACTGTTTTGGAAAATAACCACTCTGCTGGGATTGATGATCCTGATGATGATCCCGGTGGGTATGCTCATGGATGTGGTACAGGAACGTAGTGGCTATCGCCAGAGCGTAGTGGGGCAAGTGAGTGAAAGCACCAGCCGGGCGCAGCGTATTCTTGGGCCAGTGATCGTGATCCCGTACACCTTCCGGGAAGAGAAGAAGAACGAAAAAGGCGAAATCAAGATAGAGACCACTCGCTATCAACGCTTTGTTTTGCCCGAATCTTTGGTGGTCAATGGCAAGCCCAACGTTGAGATCCGTAAGCTGGGTATCTACCAGACTCAGGTGTATCAGGGGCCACTGGATTTCCAGGTGAAATTCGGCCAACCCGATCTGGAGGATTTGCAGCATAGCAACATTACGATCGGCCAACCCTTCCTGATGCTGTCATTGAGCGATTCTCGTGGTATCAAAAGCATCTCTGCCCTCAACGGCATTCAACAGCAGGCCAAGTTTGAGCCGGGTACTTTGGTCAGTGGGCTTTCTCAGGGGATCCATGCACCGCTGGCCCTGGCCTCGTTGCAGAAAGAAGGGCTGACGGCGGATTTCACCCTCAACCTGGCGGGGACCAGCAGCTTGTCATTGGTCCCGGTGGGGCGTAGTTCCGAGCTGCTATTACAAAGTAACTGGCCGCATCCGAACTTCCTCGGCAACTTCCTGCCGGATGAGCGCAAGGTGACCGATAGAGGCTTCTCTGCCCGCTGGCGCAGCACCTGGTTTGCCAACAATATCAATAGCTCATTCATGTATGATAACGGCATCATGGAAGAGGAAAAGCTGCCGACCTTCACGACGAGCCTGATCGAACCGGTCGATCACTATCAACTGACCGAGCGGGCGGTGAAGTATGCGGTGCTGTTCCTGGGGCTGACGTTTATGGCGTTCTTCCTGTTCGAAACCCTGACCGGGCTGCGGGTGCACCCGATCCAGTATCTGTTGGTGGGGGCGGCGCTGGTGCTGTTCTATCTGATCCTGCTGGCTTTCTCGGAACATCTGGGGTTCGACGTGGCGTACCTGCTGGCAAGCGTGGCCTGTAGTGGACTGATTGCCTTCTACCTCAGCGCCGTGCTGCGCGGGATGCGTCGTGGCATGCTATTCGCCGCCAGTCTGCTCCTGCTGTATGGCATTCTGTATATGCTGTTGCAGTCGGAAGATAACGCACTGGTATTGGGTTCGGTGCTGCTGTTCGGGGTTCTGGCAGGCATTATGCTGCTGACGCGTAAACTGGACTGGTATCAGGTGGCCGACCCGGCTCGCTTGAAGGGTAATGCTGCCGAGCCAGAAGCCGCTGAGACTCCGGCCAGCAATGGCGAGAGCCGCTTCAGGTTGTGGAAATAAAGACGTTGTTGGGCGCGATATCGCGCCCAATTTCGTTACAGCAGCGGTTCCATCTCCAGCAGGATCTGTTCACACCACTGTTGCAGACGCTCTTCGCTCAGGTCGTATTGGTTCACCTCATCCAGCGCCAGGCCAACAAAGTGTTTACCGTCGGCGCTGAGCGGTTTGGGGCTGGTAAATTCAAACCCGTCGATCGGCCAGAAACCGATAAACTGCACGCCCTGTGGGGCAAGCTGGTCGTGCAACATCCCCAGCGCATCCAGGAACCATTCGCCATAACCCAACTGATCGCCCATTCCGTACATGGCGACGATCTTGCCTTTCAGGTCTAGTTCAGTCAGTTGCGGCCAGATCGCTTCCCAATCCTCTTGCAGCTCACCAAAATCCCAGGTTGGAATACCCAGGATCAGGATGGAATAGTCTTCCATCAGCTTGGGGGAAACGTCTTTCAGGTTGTGCAGGTCGACCAGGTCTTCACCCAGAATCTCACGGATTTTTTCTGCTGCCATCTCGGTGTAGCAGGTGCTGGAGCCGTAAAACAGACCAATCTTCATAGTTAAACCGTTTATAATGCCGTGTGTAGAATTGCAACGAGTATACCTTAAGGCATAATGCCTGTGGCAGAAACGTAACCAAGAGAGGACCGCGTGCAACAGCAAGACAGTGCGCTGATTGAGCAATTCCTGGATGCGTTGTGGATCGAACGCAATCTGGCAGAGAATACGCTGGCCTCTTATCGGCTCGATTTACAGGCGCTGGCCGGTTGGCTGGCTCTCAACAACCGCAGCCTGTTACAGGCCGAAGCGTTGGACTTACAGGCCTTCCTCGCCGAACGGGTGGAGGGAGGATACAAAGCGACCAGTTCAGCCCGGTTGTTAAGCGCGATGCGCCGCCTGTTCCAATATCTCAACCGTGAAAAAATGCGGGCAGATGACCCCACCGCGTTGCTGGCCTCGCCCAAATTACCGCAGCGGTTACCCAAGGATCTGAGCGAAGCGCAGGTTGAGGCCTTGCTACAGGCACCTTGCGTCGATCAACCGTTGGAGCTGCGTGACAAGGCTATGCTCGAAGTGTTGTATGCCACCGGGTTGCGTGTGTCGGAACTGGTGGGGTTGACCATCAGCGATGTCAGCCTGCGCCAGGGCGTGGTGCGGGTGATCGGTAAAGGCAACAAAGAGCGCCTGGTGCCGTTGGGTGAAGAAGCGGTGTACTGGATTGAAAATTATCTGGAACACGGCAGGCCCTGGATGCTGAACGGCCAGACGCTGGATGTGCTGTTCCCCAGCAACCGCAGCCAACAAATGACTCGCCAGACGTTCTGGCATCGGATTAAACACTATGCGATCCTAGCGGGTATCGACAGCGAACGGCTGTCTCCGCATGTGCTGCGCCACGCTTTCGCCACCCATTTACTGAACCATGGGGCCGATCTTCGTGTCGTACAGATGTTATTGGGGCATAGCGACCTCTCAACCACACAAATTTATACTCATGTAGCCACTGAAAGATTGAAACAGCTACATCAACAGCATCACCCGCGCGCCTGACGCGCAGGGATCGAAAGGATTGGAAGAATGAAAAAAGGTTTAATGCTGCTCTCCCTGCTGGTGGCTTCGGTTACCGGCGCGGCCCATGCTGACGATGCAGCCATTCAGAAAGCACTAGGTAGCCTGGGCATTAAGCAGGCAGACGTGCAACCCTCGCCGGTCGCCGGTTTGAAAACCGTATTGACCGAAGGCGGCACGCTGTATGTGACGGAAGATGGCAAACACGTGTTGCAAGGGCCGCTGTTTGACGTCAGCGGCGGCGAGCCGGTTAACGTGACTAACCAACTGTTGATGACCCGTCTGGAAGCGCTGAAAGATCAGATGATCGTCTACAAAGCGCCGAAAGAGAAACACGTGATCACCGTGTTCACCGATATCACCTGTGGCTATTGCCACAAGCTGCACGAGCAGATGAAAGAGTACAACGATCTGGGGATCACCGTGCGCTATCTGGCGTTCCCGCGTCAGGGGCTGGAATCTCAGGCAGAGAAAGATATGCGTTCCATCTGGTGTACCGCAGACCGGGCTAAGGCCTTCGATGCTGCCATGAAGGGCGACGCGGTGTCTCCGGCAACCTGCAAAACCGATATCAGCCAGCATTATGCGCTGGGCGTTCAGTTTGGTATCAACGGCACCCCGGCTATCGTGCTGAAAAACGGCATGGTTGTCCCTGGCTACCAAGGGCCGAAAGAGATGGCCGCGATGTTGGATGCGCATGCAGCCTCTGCAGCCACGAAATAAGTCACGGTGAGTATTAAAACCCAATTACGCCGCCGCGAGGCGGCAGATGCCAGCCATTTACCCGCCAGCCTGCCTCCCCTGTTACGTCGCTTATACGCGTTGCGCGGAGTTAAGGGCGAGCAGGAGCTGGAGCGTAGCGTCAAGGGCATGTTGCCTTGGCAACAGTTGAGCGGTATCGATGCTGCGGTAGCGATATTGCAGCAGGCACTGGCCGACGGTCGCCGCATCATGGTGGTGGGCGACTTTGACGCCGACGGCGCCACCAGTACCGCACTGACGGTGCTGGCCTTGCGTAGCATGGGCTGTAGCTCTATCGAATATCTGGTGCCCAACCGTTTTGAAGATGGCTATGGCCTTAGCCCCGAAGTCGTGGAGCAGGCGGCGGCTCGGGGTGCTGAGCTGATCGTCACGGTCGATAACGGTATCTCCTCGCATGCGGGCGTTGACGTTGCGCATGGCTTGGGAATACAGGTGCTGGTCACCGATCACCATCTGCCGGGGGATACTTTGCCTGCGGCAGAGGCGATCGTTAACCCGAACCTGCGTGACTGTGATTTTCCCTCCAAATCTTTGGCTGGTGTAGGCGTTGCCTTCTATCTGATGTTGGCTTTGCGGGCCAAGCTGCGTGACAGCGGCTGGTTCGAACAGCGTGCGCTGGCTATGCCTAATCTGGCCGAATTGCTGGATCTGGTGGCGTTAGGCACCGTGGCGGACGTGGTGCCGCTGGATGCCAACAACCGTATTCTGGTGTATCAGGGGCTGAACCGCATCCGGGCTGGCAAGTGTCGGCCAGGTATTCGCGCTCTGCTGGAAGTGGCCAACCGCGATGCGCGGCAATTGGCGGCCAGCGATCTCGGCTTTGCTCTTGGGCCACGGCTGAACGCGGCAGGGCGGCTGGACGATATGTCGATCGGCGTCGCCATGCTGTTGAGCGACGATATTGCCCAGGCGCGTATGCTGGCCAACGATCTCGACGCGCTCAACCAGACCCGGCGTGAGATAGAGCAGGGGATGCAGGTGGAAGCGCTGGAGCTGTGCGATCAGTTGGAACGCACCACCACCGCATTGCCTTACGGGTTGGCGATGTATCACCCAGAGTGGCATCAGGGCGTGGTGGGCATTCTGGCTTCACGCATCAAAGAGCGTTTCCATCGCCCGGTGATCGCTTTTGCCCCTGCGGGCGACGGCATTCTGAAAGGTTCTGGCCGCTCGGTGGCCGGGTTGCATATGCGTGATGCGCTGGAGCGGCTCGATACCCTGAATCCTGGGCTGATGATGAAGTTCGGCGGCCATGCGATGGCGGCGGGCTTGTCGCTGGAAGAGGCCAAGTTTGACGAGTTCCGCCAGCGTTTTGGCGAGCTGGTCGGCGAATGGCTCGATCCAGCCATGCTGGAAGGCGTGATCTGGTCGGACGGCGAGTTGATGATGCAAGAACTGACCCTGACCACCGCGGAGCTTCTGCGTGAGGGCGGGCCTTGGGGGCAGGCGTTTCCTGAGCCAACCTTTGACGGCAAGTTCCGTATTCTGCAACAGCGGCTGGTGGGCGAGAAACACCTGAAGCTGATGATCGAACCGCTTGGTGGCGGCCCATTGTTGGACGGCATCGCCTTCAATATCGACACCACACAGTGGCCGGACAGCAGCATCAAAGAAGTGGAACTGGCGTACAAACTGGACGTAAACGAGTTCCGTGGCAACCGTAACGTGCAGTTGCTCATTCAACACCTCTGGCCGCGTTAACCGGCTAGCCCCTCACCCAAAGGGAGAGGGGACTTGACGTGCCACATGTTGATTCTTGCATCTGAACGTTGATCCCCCACAAAAACTGACCAACTCGCTATAAACTGGCCGCTGGATCCGCTAGAATTACCGGTTCCAATGGCATTTCGCCATCGACGACATCAACGTAAGAACACAAAAAATCATGTTTGAAATTAATCCGGTAAAAAACCGCATTCAGGATGTGTCCGAGCGGACAGCCGTTCTCAGGGGGTATCTTTGACTATGATGCCAAGAAAGAACGCCTAGAAGAAGTTAACGCCGAGCTGGAACAGCCGGACGTTTGGAACGAACCTGAACGCGCACAGGCATTAGGCAAAGAGCGCTCGTCGCTGGAAGCCATTGTCGAAACCATCGATCAGTTGGAACAGGGCTGTGAAGACGTCACTGGCCTGCTGGAACTGGCGGTTGAGGCGGAAGACGAAGACACCTTCAACGAGACCGTGGTTGAGCTCGATCAACTGAGCGCCAAGCTGGAACAATTAGAATTCCGTCGTATGTTCTCTGGTGAATACGACAGCGCGGACTGCTATCTGGATATCCAGGCAGGCTCCGGCGGCACCGAAGCGCAGGACTGGGCTAGCATGCTGCTGCGCATGTACCTGCGTTGGGCGGAATCCAAAGGCTTTAAAACGGAAGTGATTGAAGAGTCCGACGGCGACGTCGCGGGCCTGAAGTCGGCAACCATCAAGATTATCGGCGACTACGCGTTTGGCTGGTTACGTACTGAAACCGGCGTGCATCGCCTGGTACGCAAGAGCCCATTCGATTCCGGTGGCCGTCGCCATACCTCCTTCAGTTCCGTATTTATCTATCCGGAAGTGGATGACGATATCGATATCGAAATCAACCCGGCCGATCTGCGCATTGACGTTTACCGCGCCTCCGGTGCTGGTGGTCAGCACGTTAACAAAACCGAGTCGGCGGTGCGTATTACCCACTTGCCAACCAATATTGTGGTGCAGTGCCAGAACGATCGCTCTCAGCATAAGAACAAGGATCAGGCATTCAAACAGCTGCGCGCCAAGCTGTATGAATACGAGATGCAAAAGAAAAATGCTGACAAGCAAATGCTGGAAGACAACAAGTCCGATATCGGCTGGGGCAGCCAAATCCGTTCTTACGTGCTGGATGACTCCCGCATCAAGGATTTGCGCACCAACGTCGAAACACGTAATACGCAGGCCGTACTGGATGGCGACCTGGATAAATTCATTGAGGCAAGTTTGAAAGCCGGGTTATGAGGAACAGAAATGTCTGAGCAACAAGCACAAGGCGCCGAACAGGCGTTGGATCTCAACAACGAGCTGCAGTCACGCCGTGAAAAATTGGCCGCGCTGCGCGAGAACGGCATTGCGTTCCCGAACGACTTCCGTCGTGATACCACCTCCGACAAGCTGCATGCCGAATACGGCAGCAAAGAAAACGAAGAGCTGGAATCACTGGGTATCGAAGTGACCGTAGCTGGCCGTATGATGACCCGCCGTATCATGGGTAAAGCCTCCTTCGTGACGCTGCAGGACGTGGGTGGCCGCATTCAGCTCTACGTCGCACGCGACGATCTGCCTGAAGGTGTTTACAACGAGCAGTTCAAGAAATGGGACCTGGGCGATATCCTCGGCGCACGCGGTAAGCTGTTCAAGACCAAAACTGGCGAACTGTCTATCCACTGTACCGAGCTGCGTCTGCTGACCAAAGCACTGCGTCCACTGCCAGACAAGTTCCACGGCCTGGCCGATCAGGAAACCCGTTATCGCCAGCGTTATCTGGATCTGATCGCCAACGAAGAATCCCGCAACACCTTCAAGATCCGTTCGCAGGTGATGGCGGCGATCCGTAACTTCATGGTGGGTCGAGGCTTTATGGAAGTCGAAACCCCGATGATGCAGGTGATCCCTGGCGGCGCGTCTGCTCGTCCGTTCGTCACGCACCACAACGCGTTGGACATCGACATGTACCTGCGTATCGCGCCAGAGCTGTATCTGAAGCGCCTGGTGGTAGGTGGCTTCGAGCGCGTGTTCGAGATCAACCGTAACTTCCGTAACGAAGGCGTTTCCCCGCGTCATAACCCAGAGTTCACCATGATGGAACTCTATATGGCGTATGCGGATTACAAAGACCTGATTGAGCTGACCGAGTCGCTGTTCCGTACGCTGGCGCAGGACGTGTTGGGTGACGTCAAGGTGCCTTATGGTGATGAGGTGTTCGACTTCGGCAAGCCGTTTGAAAAGCTGACCATGCGTGAAGCGATCAAGAAATACCGCCCGGAAACCAACCTCGACGATCTGAACGAGATGGCTAGCGCGGTAGCGATTGCCGAATCCATCGGCATCAAGGTAGAGAAGAGCTGGGGTCTGGGTCGCGTAGTTACCGAGATCTTCGAAGAGACCGCAGAAAGCCATCTGATCCAGCCAACCTTCATCACCGAGTACCCGGCAGAGGTTTCTCCGCTGGCACGCCGTAACGACGAGAACCCGGAAATCACCGATCGTTTCGAATTCTTTATCGGCGGGCGTGAAATCGGTAACGGCTTCTCAGAGCTGAACGACGCAGAAGATCAGGCGCAGCGTTTTGCCGATCAGGTTAGCGCGAAAGATGCTGGTGACGACGAAGCGATGTTCTACGACGAAGACTACGTCACCGCGCTGGAACATGGCCTGCCGCCAACCGCGGGTCTGGGCATCGGTATCGACCGTATGGTGATGCTGTTGACCAACAGCCACACCATCCGCGACGTGATCCTGTTCCCGGCCATGCGCCCGAGCAAGTAACGTTAGCTGAGTGATTAAGCCGGTGCAGGCGACTGTGCCGGTTTTTTTTCGCCTGAAGAGAGCGGGGTGTTGCTAACCGCTTAAAACATCGGCAGTTATGCGTTATCTTCTCTTGCCCGGCGCGCATAACCGGTTATAATGCCAGTCGCACACCTAAGCGGGTGTAGTTCAATGGTAGAACGGCAGCTTCCCAAGCTGCATACGAGGGTTCGATTCCCTTCACCCGCTCCAATCTCAAGTCTCCCTGAACACCACTAAAATCAACTATTCTCTGATTTAATAACGTTTTATCATTTCCCATATCAACTTGGTTCAACCCGTGTTTCCCCAATCAAACCACTATCTTCTATAGAAATGTGTTTAGTTACACCTATGCAGTTTGAAACTATACTCATGCCATCTTGGAAAACCACTTCTGCGTAGATCTGACAAACCGCCTTACAATGAGAGGGGATAAGGCATGGTTCGGTTGGTAATGATTTTACTTGGGGTAGATTATTTACGTAACCGCTGGCGAGGGTTGATGATTGCCGGTTGGTTAGGCGTGTTAGCGGGCTTAATCGTTTTCATCGATGCGTTGGATAACGCGATTTATTTCCCTTTGCATCCCTTTGCTTTCCTGTTGCTGATCGAGGGACTGGCAACGCTGATGGTCGCGCATACCGGCATCGGCGGACAACGTACCTTGCGTTATGTGAAAGGAGGCGCATTTTCCCTGGCCGCGATATTGATCTTGAGTGGACAACACCATGGCCATTTTATTTTATCGATGATTTTTGGCACGTTGTTTTTGGCCGATGGGTTATTGCAAATTGTCTCCGCTGGGGTCGTGCGCTATAAAAACTGGAAGTTGGTAGTGGCTGGCGGTGTATTGGAAGTGATGTTAGCTATTTTCTTCTTTCAGCCCTACCCGACCCATTATGTCGGCACCGTGCCTTATTGTTTAGGTCTTGGGTTGATGTTTGGTGGGTGGAATATGGTTATGCTGGCGATGCGCGTCAAAAAGCTGGAGGTCAACCCCGCGGTTTTGGGTAATAAGGCCGCTGAGGAAGCCAGTAGCGCAGTAACCACGCCTTTGGTGACTGAATGGGAAGGCCCTCCGGCCGATGATGAACCTGCACTGACCATACATGTCTGGACTCCTGTGGGATCCTCGAAGAGTAAAACGGTGCCTCATCCTGTGATTGATCGTTATATTGCTGCGGTGGATAAAAATGGGGTGATTTCCACCGGCCATGCTGCACTTGAATCTCCGGAAGGTATATATATCAGTTTGTATCCAGCGGTCGATATTGACCGGTCGCCAGATCAATTTACCCGCTTGCTGCGGGCAACCGCAGACAATAATGTTGAAGGGAAATTCCAACCGGATTATGTGACAGAGTCAGGGGCATGGTGTCCTTCAACCCAGCGTGTGCGGATCAGGAACTACGATGCTGAACGTCTGAAACGGTTCTGGGAAGTTTATCGTGAAGACAATACGTATAATCTCACGCATCGTAACTGCTCAAGCAGTGTGGCGCGGGGTCTTGAAGCAGCGCTGGAAGGCGTAGTGAGTAAGATATGGGGACAACGTGGCCACTGGTGGGTGTTGAGTAAAATTCTCACGACGCCGGAATTATGGGTGGCGGTACAAATACGTAAACGCGCAAAAACGATGGCCTGGACACCAGGGCTGGTGCTTGACTATGCACGTGCATTAAGCATGTTGGCTGATCCACGGCCAGCCGGCTGGATAGCCACCATACGACGAGCCCTGGAGAAAATGTTATCTTTGCGCAAGCAATGGCGTGATGAAAAAGCGCAGGGCACGATAGCGTCAAATGTTCGCAGTGAGCCCTCAAATGACAAAGGCAAGTAGCGATTATGGTAATGTTTCCCCTTTTATACGCAGGGCTTTATTATTTGCATCAATAGCATTACGAACACTGTGCTGATTGGCATCAAAAATATCGTCAATAAACCACTGCTCATTCTCAGCCACTAAATCAAACGTGGTGGTAGTCGTGAGACTGTTATCACTAAAAGCGCGAAAAGTGACTGCGGCATGCGATTGTTTATTATCGTTCGAGAGAATATTGATATCCGTCACCACCAGGTTCTGATAATCCTGACACTGGCAGATCGGGTCGGCGTCAAGATAGCCTATATCGCCCGGTAAGGTTAGCGCCTGATCCTCTTCCAACACCGCGAGGAATTGCTTTGACGCAATCCGTTTCGGGCCCGTTTCGCCGATGAATGCGTTTGAAACATCATCATGGCCATAGGTGGCATAGATCCGTGCTATAAAGTTACTGGGATTTTCAATGGCCGATGCGGGCTGCGTAAGTGCAGCAAACGAAAGCAGAGAGAAACAGAGCAAAGCAAAAATGCGCATGGTTACAATTCCTTAATCGTTCTCTATCCCTTAAATCAACGGCCCATACTACGGTGTGCTCACCTTGATGGCAACGCTTGGTCGTTCTTGTTCAGCCCTGTACGAAACCAAGGTATACGCTGGAAAACTATTCCTAAAGAAAGGGATGCGCTCAAAGATCACCACGGTGAACGCGATGATTAATATCATAACCAAGAACAAAACCACCAGAGACAACACAAACCAGAAGCCACTCACTTCAATCGTTGTAAGCCCTATAGATGCACTATACAAAGCCCCGAAAATGAGGATAAGTGATATAGTGATCCCAACGAAATTTGCCAGCCTTCTTCGTCGGCTTTTCTTCTGAAACTCAAACGTCGAGGGGTTAATATTGAAGTCATAGAAAACCTCCTCAGAAATCACCAGTTCGGGCCGTTGTAGAGAGGCAATCTGCATCAGTATTGCACGTGTAATCTCCCAGTGATGCTTGAATTTCTTTATTTCATGCACCGGGATTAAATTTTCTTTCGTTTCACCGGATTGGGTTTGGGTGTAGATAATCAGGTTTTTAGTATTATTTTTATAGCCCGTATTACGAAAGCCAATCGTGGCCTTGGTGCCGTCTTCTAACGAACCTGTGACTTCTGGCCATAGTAGCTGATAATGACTTACACCGCCTGAAAGATCGTTGTATCGTGTATAGAAAACACCTTGAGAGGTGACGTTAAAGTACACCTCTCCATGCTTTAATTTTAAGTTGTCGCTAATTCTTTTAAAGAATAAATAATTCAGGGGAGAAGGATCAATAAAAATAAAACACCAAGTAGAAAGGTGTCACCCTCGATAAAAAATAGGGTTGGCGTAGCCAGAGATGCAATGAAAACAAGTGTGAAAACGGGAGAAAGCAATAAGTAGAGCGTCTTTGTCGCTATTCTACGCTCGATGGCAGACACATCATCACATCGCTTGGAGGGGCTGGCGAAAAACGCGGTATGTTCGGTAATCATACTTTTATATCCCTATAATCAATCACATAATCCTGAATTAGTGTCTTACTGTACCCTAGCTAGTTAGCCGGAAGGCTTAAAACCCAAGAACTCAAGCCTGGTAGATTACCAGACTCAGGGACTATTTTCTGCTTAAGATACACGGCTCACTGCGAGGGAAATCTTCGCTTCTGGGGATATATGCCCGACAAGATTATTTCAGGATGAAAGGCGATAGGAACGGCTCGGCAGATTGTTCGAGCAGGGTGATAAGCTCAGGATCCATATATTGATAGTCATCGGGGATATCGAGAACGTGCAGCGGTTTGTGTTCCAACAGGCGCTGATACTCGGCAACCAACCGGCTCTTGTGCTTTTGCTCCATGACAAAAATCATATCTGCCCAGCGCAATAACTCCGGCGTTACTGTTTTTTTGGCATTACGGCTGGTCCCGGCCGACCTGGTGGTCAGGCCGGGAGTCCGTTGCCATATGCGTTCTGCGGTAGGGCTGCGCCATTGGTTACGGCTACAGACAAACAGCACATTCATGGTTAATCAATCTCATCAAGTGAGTTACGCCGGGCTACGGCGCGGGATACTTGTGGGTATTCAATGCCTAGTTGCCTCGCCCGGGTCACTTTATGTGAGCGGGTATAGAGCATTTTCCACTTTTTCTCTTTGGTGAACTTGGGTTGAAAATCCCCCATCTCACGGTGTTTGTTGCGTTTGTTATTTACCAGGCGCCAGGCCCGGCCACGTATGTCAGTCATGTTAATGCCTCATCGGTGTTATCGGGGTTCAGCAGCCGCGATAATACGAGAGGTGGTGCAGCAGCATCTTATGCCGCCCGGTAATGCTAACATTTCGGCTATAAACAATAAATCGTCTTTATTCTGTGGCCACTGCTCTGACGAGGTCGCAACCTCTCTACGGGAAATAAAAGGAATGCATGATGTCAGTAAAGGATAAGTTGTTGGCACTGTTTGTGGTGGTGGCCTGGGGGCTGAACTTTGTGCTCATCAAAGTTGGCTCTTATCATGCAGTGTCCGTCATCCATTGAAGGCAGCGTGATAAACCATGAGCCACTCTGCTATTGCAGGCCCTAATCTAATTGCTTCACTCCCCCACACATTTTGCGACTATTCCGGATCCATCGCGATAGGCATCGGTGGTACAGTGGCGCGATTTTCATTCATTTTGATGTTTTTTGGGCTGTTGAACGCCGAGGTGTGAGTATGAGTAAGTTTATTGCAGCGGGCCTGCTGGCCGTTTTACTGTCCGGGTGTGCTACCGAGTCGCCTTGCGTACCGGTCTATGACGACCAAGGCCGTCTGGTTCATACTAATACCTGTATGAAAGGCACCACCCAGGATAACTGGGAAACCGCCGGGGCGATTGCAGGCGGGGCGGCAGCGGTCGCTGGCCTGACATTGGGTATTATCGCGTTAACCAAATAGTGATTTTTTAGTCGGGGCGCAGCATAGGCGCCCCGACCCTGTTACTGCTGTTGAGCCAGTTTTTTGCTGTCACAGCCGGTACTTTTACATTCCCGCTCTACGCTTTTCAGAAAATCGATACGGCTTTGCATGGTCTTGTTTGAGCAGGCGACATTGATCATGGAATCGTCGCTACATTGACTGTCCCGATTTTTAAGCCATTCGATCTGCGACTGCTTCAGCGTCTGCTTTTGCGGTTGGGTCAGCAACCCCATCACCTTCTTGTATTGCACATTGATCTCTTGATCCAGTTGCACCATCTCCAATGCCGCACAGTAGGTCACGTCATAAGGGGTGCGTGGGCTGTCACAACCACCGGCCAACGCAGTGGCAGAGACCAACAGCAGCGAACATCCCAAGATTGTTTCTTTAATCACTTTGCACTTCTCCGTGTTTGGTTTTGAACTGGCTACACAGTAAACCAATGCCGCATTTTGCAATAGCCCGATTGAAGACAAATATTCAACCGGGCGTATGCGGTGCCCTTACTTAAGTCTCAAGCCTCGGTTTGCGGTGTGACCTTTTGCTTATCGGAGTTCATACAGCTGTAGATCACCGGCAGCACCAACAGCGTCAGCACGGTAGCAAAGCCCAGGCCGAACATGATCACCACCGCCATGCTCTGGAAGAAGGCATCGCTAAGCAGCGGGGCCAGACCGAGTACGGTGGTAAAGGCAGTCAGCAGGATAGGGCGCAAGCGTGAGGTAGAGGCATCGATGATGGCCTCCAGGATTGGTTTTTCCTGCCGCTGTAATCCGATCTCCTCTACCAGCACAATGCCGTTACGTATCAACATCCCGCTTAAACTCAACAGGCCAATCAGCGCCATAAAGCCAAACGGAATACCGGTTAGCAGGAAGCCCACGGTTACCCCAATCAACGCTAGCGGAATGGTCAGCCAGATGGCGACGGCATTTTTTAGTGAGCTGAACATCAGCACGGTGATGATGAACATGATCACAAAGGCTACCGGCAGGCTGGTGAACAACCCTGCCTGAGCTTCCTTGGTACTTTCATAGTCGCCGCCCCAATTCAGTTCATAGCCGCGCGGTAATGGGATGGCATCAATATCCGGTTTGATGCGTTGCAACAGTTCGGCAGAGGTTTCACCGCTCTGGGAGCTCGGATCGGCCTGAACCGTCAGGGTGCGTTTGCGATCCCGGCGCATGATCAGCGGATCTTCCCACTCGGTTGTAAAGCCGTTAACCACGTTGTCGATAGGAATAAACGCCTGCCGTGCCTGGCTCCAGATCATCACGTCGTTCAACCGTTCGGCATTCAACCGCTCCGAGTCCGGCGTTCTTAACACAATCGGCATTAACCGTGTGCCATCACGATATAGGCCAACGGCGATCCCGCCAAAACTCATGCGCAGTGCACTGTCGATTTCGCGTTTATCCACCCCTAATTCACGGCCAAGATAATCCGAGAACTGTGGGCGAATGACCTTGCTGCGTTGTTGCCAGTCGTGCATCACGCCGTCGGCATTGGGGTCGGCGCTGGCGATAGTTTCTGCCTTGGCCGCCAGCGTTCGCAGCACGTTAGGATCCGGGCCGATAAAGCGTGCTTCGATGGAACTGTTATTCGAAGGCCCGAACATGATGCGCTTGGCCTGGGCGTTCACCTGAGGGAAATTGTTGCGTACGTAGCCCTCTATTTGGCCGATCATACCGGGGATCTGGTTGAGCTGTTTGGCTCGTACCATGATCTGTGCATAGTTGGAATATTGCCGCTGTGCGTTGTAGGTGAGCATAAAGCGCATCGCACCCTGGCCGATGGTGACCATGGTATCGCTGACGCCTTCTTGCGCCTGGATATGCTGCTCGATCTCGGCGGCTATCTTTTCGGTGTAGGCGATATCGGTGCCATAGGGCAGCCAGAGATCGACGAAGAAGATCGGCGTATTGGACGGTGGGAAGAAGCTTTGGCGCACGTTACCAAAACCGATCACCGAGACAACCATCAACGCGGCCAGCACCCCCAGCGTAATGGTGCGCTGGCGCAGCAGTTTGCCCAACAGATTGCGATAGACGCGGAACAGCCAACCGTCATAAGGCGACTTGACCGGCTCATCGGGTTTTGGCTCGGCCATTTTCTGTTTTTCAAACGCCCATTTGGTGAATACCGGCGTCAGGGTCAAGGCGGTGAACCAGCTCAGCATCAGGGAGATCAGCAGCACCTGGAACAGTGACTTACAGTATTCCCCGGTGGCATCGTTGGATAAGCCGATCGGTGCAAACGCCAGAATGGCAATCACCGTCGCCCCCAGTAGCGGGAACATGGTACGTTTGACCACGTTATTAATGGCCTGCAGGGTTTTCTCACCCTGTTGCCGCCCAACCAGCACGCCCTCGACGATCACAATGGCGTTATCCACCAACATACTTAAGGCGATCACCAACGCCCCGAGCGAAACGCGCTGCAGCTCAATGTTGAACAGCTTCATGATCAGCAGGGTGCCAAGCACGTTCAGCGCCAGCGAGGCGGCGATCACCAGCCCGCTGCGCACCCCCATAAAGATCAGCAGGGTGCCGACCACGATCAGCAGCGCCAGCAAAAAGTTCATGATAAAGCCGTTCACCGCGCCTTCTACTTCATGGGACTGATCGTAGAAAACGCTGATATCCATCCCGGCGGGGCGTTCGGCTTGCAGTTGGGCCAACCGGGCCTTGACCGCTTCGCCCACCACAATCACGTTCACATTCGGGGCAAAGGATACGCCGATGGAGAGCGCAGGCCGCCCGTTGGCACGGTAGATATTATTGGGGGAGTGGGTTACGCCCTGGCTGATAGTGGCGATATCGCGCAGGTAAACGCTGCGCGGGCTACCCGGCTCGCTAATCAGCAGGTTACCCAACTCTTGCACGCTGGCAAATTCCCCGGTGGGATGCAGCCTTATCGACTCGCTGCCCACCAACAGATCCCCGGCGTTGGACACCACGTTCTGCCGGCTCAGCAGATCGTAAAGCCGCTGTGGGATAATATTGGCGGCGGTCATCTGGGCGCGGGAAATCTCAATCTGCACCTCTTCCGGGATCACCCCGACAATCCCCACCTTGCCCACGCCTGGCACCACCACTAACTCACGGCGTAGCAGCTCGGCAAAGTTGCGCAGCTCCTGATTGCTAAAGCCGTCGCCATACAGCGAGAAGAAGAAGCCGTACACATCGCCAAAATCATCGTTCACTATCGGTGGGCTGGCACCGGGGGGCAACCGTATCGCGGCATCGCCAATGCGCCGGCGCAGCACATCCCAGATTTGCGGCAATTCGGCGGCTCCGTATTCGGCACGGATATTAATGGTGATCTGCGACAGCCCCACGCTGGAGATGGAGGTCACGTTGTCGATATATGGCAACTGCTGAATGGCATTTTCCAGCGGCAGGGTGACTTCTTCCTCCACCTGCTGGGCCGAAGCGCCGTCATAGCGGGTGACCACCACCGCAGTCTTGATGGTAAAGGCCGGATCCTCCAGCCTGCCGATGTTGAGAAACGCCAGCACGCCGCCAATGCCTAGCAGCAGGATAGCCAACCAGATTCGGGTGCCGTTGTTGATAAAATTCTCTGTCAGTTTCATTACAGACCTCGCTCACGGACCCAGGCGCGCACTTCCTGATTGGGGCGCAGTTCGCGAGTACCGGCGGCGACGATCCGTTCACCATCGGCCAGACCGGAGACGATCTGTATTCCGTTCGCGGTCAGTTGTCCGGTTTCAACCTGACGAGATTCCACAAACAGTTTGCCATCACGTTCCTTGATCACCCACACGTGGGGCTGATTGCGTGGGCTGTTATCTGGGTTAAATATTGCTTCTACGGGCACAATGACATTGGTCTTCTGCGAAGCCCCGGCCAGATTACCGAGATTGATTTTCACGCTGCCGCTCATTCCCGAGAGCATTGGCAGATCTTTTGGGCGCGGCATGGTCAGGGTCATTTGATAGGTCAATGAGCCCGCGGTGGTATTGGTGGTGTGTTCTTTATAGCGGGCGGTAAACTCGCGGCCCGGCAAGTTGTTCAACAGAACAATAGGTTGGTACTGTGCATTGTTTTCATCAATCACAATGAACAGATTTTCGGGGATGCTGAAGACCACATCCAGCGAATCCAGCGAGTTCAGGGTCGCTATCGGTTGGCCTGCCGGGATGACTTGATAGTTACGGGCAGTGAGCGTGGCAATCACACCGGTAAAGGGGGCACGGATTTGCATATCGCTCACTTCTTCTCTGGCCAACTTCAAGGCGGCCTGGGCCGAATCACGCGCTGCGCGATGAACATCCAGTTCGGCACGGGGAATAACATTGCGGGCACTCAGGGTGGCGAAACGATTGAATTGCGCCTGCGCCAAATCGAACGTGGCCTGCCGATCACGAAGCCGCAGGCGTGCGTCATTACTGTTTAGCTCGGCAATCACTTGCCCCTGGTTGACTCGTTCCCCTTCGCGTACCAGCAATTGTTGCAGTTGCCCCGGGCGCTTAAAAGCCAGGTCGGTACGGTCACCCGCGATAATCCTGGCTGGGAAGATGCGTACTCCTTGCTGGGCACTGTTGCTAACTTCAAAGATATTCACCGGACGGACGCTTTCGAGTTCTTTAGGCGTCTCTCTGTCACAGGCAGTAAGAAAAAGTGTGCAAAGCACAACGGCAACCAGTTTTATATTCACGATGCAATCTCTTAGGATCGGATTTTAGGGGGAGCGATGAGTTAACTCGTTGACCATATGCATCACGTCTTACCGCTCGTCTAGGCCAGCTCCGGCCTTGGTTCACGCTGCTGCGGGAACTTAATCTTGCTACTGTGACCGTAGGACACAACCCTCTGGGATTTCACGCACTCCTGACGCGATTCCCGGTACCCGCTAGCGGGCGTGCGCAACCCATGTTGTTTCCTTCAGTTTCAACCACTCGTAGACTCTTCAAGCTTAGTATGCCGTTTGCCAACGTGAGTAAATTATCTTCAGTTCATGCCGTTGGCCCGGTTTCGGTTATGGCTAATCAATCAACGCTAATGATTTCCCGGCTAAGATGATCGGTAACAGATAATCAGCATCCGCGGTAGCAGGATGCCGAGGATGGTACGGATTAAGATGATTCTTGGTTATGATCTAAATCATTTTCCGCAATTATGTTGGTGGCTATGATAAAAGTCCCAGTCCCGCACACCTTGTGCTATCAATGATGCAAGTTGTTCTGCTTTCTCCCTCCGATTATCGCCTCGTAATACCGTTTAGATTTTCTTTAATATCTTGCGTTCTTGATGTGGGGTTATTTTCACGTTCAGGGAATTGTCCTTTATTAATTGCTGTTATTTGGTACGGTATATCTAGTGGTGTATTTTTTTATTGTATTTAATCTTGTTCTTTAACGGGAAATATCCTGTATTAGCGGTATTATGATTTGGTTGCAATAGGTCAATTGCCACAAAAATTATTATTGATCTGCTTTAAACGTCGGGCTATCCTTGGGCTAGAGTTCTTTTGATAGAGCGAAATAATTCAGCTTAACGTAATTTCCTGCGCTTTAATAAAGGTATGGTTAATCGTGCCTTTATATCAAGCGTAGGATTGCTCTATCACTGATGATAGGCGTTACTCGGGCTGTTTTTGTTTCACTTTTATAAAAAGGACGATGTTGTGAAAAAAGTTAATACACTTGAAGCAGATACAATTGTTGGCGGTAAATGTAAAAGAGTCTGTGCTGTTGAGTATGTGGGTGGCGCTGGTGGTGCTTGCTATGTAGTCAGAACTTGCCTGGATAAGAATGGCCGAATTGTGAGTCAGACTAGCTCCTCTGTTGATTCTGCCAACTGCCCGGCAGGCCGGCCGTAAGCTCTTCCTGAGTTTCAGGATATAAATTTGGGCTGATGCGATAGGATTTTCGCATCGGCCTGTTTGAAAAGTGGTGCTTATTGATGGACAGGGATGTGATGGCTGCTGGCTCGCCAACGGCGCTACGTGCTAAATAAAAATGGCTATCCCTCCGTTATAAGATCTCATTGGTGTGCCTTTTTTAGGAGGTATGGTTTATGTTCAAAAAACCCCTACTGCTTCTCATTTATACCTTGGCGATCATCGTTATTTCCTCGTTGATCACGACGGCCTATTTCCACTATTTTGTATTGAATCAGGGCATCGAACAGCAAGCTCTGGTTGCTGTCAGCGATGACGAGATCAAGAATAGCCCGATCAAAGAGGGTAATACCCTCGTCGAGATATTCTCTTACGGCTGCCACTACTGTGCCATAAACGAAGAGAATATTGCCAAGCTGGAAGCGCGTATGCCAGCAGGGACAAAACTGATCCGTCTGCATCTCAATAATGCGCAGAGCAATGGCCTGGCAAGTTACGCCCCATTATTTGCTACCCTGACGGTGATGGGTATTGAAGCTCAGCATCGTGAAAGTGCCTATAACGCCGTCATCAAACAGCAAAGCGATCTGAGTCAACCCCAAAATCTTGATAGCTGGTTGATGGAGAATGATATCGATCTCGCGGCTTATCACGCAGCCAGTCAAACTCCGCAGGTCGCAGAGTTGCTGAGCTATATGACCATGGTATCCGATCACTACAAAATCAACGCGACCCCAACCTTTATCGTCAGCAAGAAGTGGCTGGCACTGCAGGATCGCGATTTCCCGGAATTTGCCGATCACCTGCTGTCGTTGCTGCAGCATGATAAACCGCTGGAGCAATAATGCGCTTCTTTGCCGTGTGGGTTTATCTGGCCTGGAGAGATTCCCTCGCAAAAATCGCGCGGGGTTTTTTACCGTTGCGCAGAACACAGCACAAGACCGTTTGCTGGTTGCTGCGGCATGGCGATTATCGTTGGTTTCTTGGGCTGGCGGCGTTTAGCCGCTGGCTGCGGTTGAATAATCGGGGGGAGCGCAGGCGTGCGTTTGTGGCCGCAGCCAATAAGCAATGCCTGATTAAGGATGACCGCAAGGTGGATTTTGCCAAGATCAGCCAGCGTCGTCGTTTGTTGGATCTGGCCGCTGCCTATGCCGGTAACGCTCACCTCCTGGCCCAGTTGGAACACTGTCAGGTACAGCTCAACGCAGTTGTCGAACCCTTGCACCGAGCAGGGCAACCGGTGGTTCTTGCACCGCTGCATATGGTTTCTGACGTGTTGGCTGGCATGGTAGGAGCTGGGGTGTTTCCGGGGCAGGCAACGGTGGTGGTTTCTGCCAGTGCGGAGGCCTATCAGGAAAGAATGCGACAGCAAGCGGGAATTCACCTGTCTTACTGCTCGATCCATGATGATAACCGGGCGATTGCCGGCAATTTGACTAGCGCGATTATGGCGGCGGCCGATCATCAACGCAATATCATGATTTTCCCGGATATCTCGCCGGATTACACCGTCAATACCAATGAGGCGAAAACGGCGAAGCTCAGTTGCCGCCTGTTTGATCGCCCGGCCAACCTGCACAGCGGCGTTATTCGTATCGCCAGAGCCTTGTCTGCACAGGTGGTCTCTTATTACCTGTATTACGATCAGGGAATAAAGATCCACATCTATCCGCCGATACCGGCCTGCAATCTGAAAGCCAAACTGCCGGAACTGATTGAAACGTCGATCGTCAGGCACCCTGAAGATTGGCTGTTATGGCACTCACATTCGTTATTTTTTATCAATGAATAACCTGGAAATTGAAGAAGTCAGATCATGGAAAAGATAATCCCGGCGCTGGTGTTTCAAGGCGAAACGAATGAATGTGGGCTGGCCTGCATCGCGATGATGGCGGAAACGCAGGGCATCAGTGCGCCATTGGAGAGCTTGCGGGAGCGCTATCCCGCCTCGCAGCATGGCACCTCGCTGGCCACACTGTGCGACATTATGGCGGAACTGGCGATGCCCGCCTATCCCGTTGCTTTCGAGCACGGTGAACTGGCGGAAATACCGCTGCCTGCCATTTTACATTATGGGGCGAGCCATTATGTGGTGTTGGCCTACCGTAAAGGTAATCATGTCTGCGTGATGAACCCGGGCATTGGTCAACAACTGTTGCCGATTGATGCGTTAAAAATGGAAATCAGCGGTTATGCGTTGGTGCTGGACAGTGAAGCCCAGCCTGACTCTCAGGCGCTGGCCAATGTTCAGCCCAGTAAACGCTTCAGTGCGTCCGACACCATGAGCCTGAAAGAAACAGCGCGTATCCCCGGTATTTACCGGCTGATGATACTGGCGTTTCTGATCTCTTTAACCCTGTTTATTATGCCGACGATGGTCAGCAGCGCCATCAATCAGGTTTTTTCCAGCGCAGGTGAAACCGACTTCCCTTATTTCTACTTCCTGCTGGCATTTGTCGTGTCGACCACACTGGCCTTCGGCGTGCGTTGGATCACCGAGCGCTTTATCAAACGCTTTGTGGTGATCAACAGCGTGGCGGGATTCTCGCGCCTGCTCAGCAATTCACTGAACTTCTTTGATAAACGCGCGCCGGGCGAAGTCTTCAGCCGTTTTTCCAACTGGCAGATGGCGTCAGGGACTAAAATCGAGCTGGATAACGGCCTGCGTACCGACTGGATCATTGGCGCTATCGCACTGGCGGTGATGTGCTACATGAGCCCGCTGCTGGCTATGGTGTCTGGTGTGGGGGTCACTCTGATGGGATTGGTCAGCGTCTGGGCCATCTATCGTGACCGTTTTTACACCCAGCAGTTGCAGGTAAAAACCGCCGAGCAGAGCGACTTTATCCTGGAGAGTATTCAAGGGTTCTCCACCATCAAGTCCGCCGGATTGGACAGCCAGCGCAAAGGGATGTTCGCCAAGTTTGCACTGTCGTTGTTTACCTGTCGCCAGCAGCAGAAGATGTATGAGCAGGTCAAAAGCAGCCTGTATCAGTTGATCGGCAGCCTGGAGATGGTGTTCTTTATGTTGCTGGCGCTGCCGTTGCTGAAAAACGGCACTATCACGCTGGGTGAGTTCTTTGCCTACAGTTTTGTGCGTGAGATCTTCACCTCTTATATCACCAAGATTTTCTACTCCGTCCTGCAAAAGAACCAACTGCACGTGATCGATACCCGCGCCAGAGACTTGTTCCCGTCGCGGTCTGAACAGGATAGGGCGGAGGATGCGGTACCTACACCGATCCCTAAATTCACTTCGCAGTTACGTTATAAAAATATCGCCTTTGCCTATAACGCCCAGCAACCGGTATTGCAAGACCTTTCTCTGTCGCTAAAACCTGGGAAAAGCATTGCCATTGTGGGTGAGTCGGGGGCGGGGAAAAGTACCTTGCTGAAAGTGATGACCGGCCTGATGACACCCCAGCAGGGGCAGGTGATTGTTGATGGCCAACTGCTCGATTATCAGCAGGTGCACGCGTTGTTCTTCCTGCAAAGCCAGGAGGACATCTTGTTCAATGCCTCGGTGCTGCAAAATATCACCCTGTTTGATGAGGGGTTTGATGAGCGCAAACATCGGCAGATCGAGCGCTCCCTTACAGGTCTGAATCTGAGCTCGGTGATAGAAAAACTTCCGGGGGGCTTGAATGCCCTGATCCGTGAAAGCCATGCTGGGCTTTCGCTGGGGCAGCGCCAACGTCTGCTGCTGGCGCGGGCTATGTACAGCGATCGTCCGGTGCTGGTGCTCGATGAGCCTACGGCCAACCTGGATGAGGACACGGCGCACCAGGTGATGACCACCTTGCTGATGCATTGTCGCGAGCAGCATAAAACGCTGATCACCGTGACGCACAGCGAAAGCGTATTGCCGATGTTTGATCGGGTGTACCGCGTGAGCAACGGCCATGTGGTGAGCGTTGCTACGGAGCTTGAAGCGTCAACAGCGTTAACCACGGCGGTGAGTTAATGAAGTTGAAAATGTTTGGCATGGATAAACGCAGGCTAGTGCCGATTGCCTTGCTGTGTCAGGTGGTGTTGATCGGCACGATCGCCTGGTTCATCGTTGAGCCTGCGCACAATAATACCTATGACATCGAAGAGATCGCCCGTGGCGATATCGAGAAAACCGTGTTGGCCACCGGTATCCTCAAACCGGCGTTGCAGGTCAGCGTCGGTGCGCAGGTTAATGGACAATTGCAAAAGCTGTATGTGAAGCAGGGCGATCGCGTCACCCGAGGACAACTGCTGGCGGAAATCGATCCGACCTTGCAACAGAATGAGTTGCGTAAATCGGAGGCTGCCTTGCAAAGCGCTCAGGCGCAGAAACAGGTCACCCAGGCAACGCTCAAGCAGTATCAGCAGGAATTGAAGCGTCAAATGAGGCTGGATCGTGATGGTTCAGGCGTGAAAAGCGAACTGGAGAAGGCGCAGGCGCAGTTCCAAACCCAGCTTGCCCAGTTGAAGGTAAACGACGCGCAGATCGTTCAGGCGCAGATGGAGCAGCAAACCGCGAAAGCCAATCTGGACTTTACCCGCATCGTCGCGCCGATCGATGGCGAAGTGTTGGGGATCGTCACCAAAGAAGGGCAGACCATCGTGTCGTCACAAACCGTGCCGACCATTCTGGTGCTGGCGGATGTCGACACCATGACGGTACACACCCGTATTTCGGAGATCGATATCCTGAAGGTGCGAGTCGGGCAACCGCTGTGGTTCTACGTTGTTGCCGATCCCAAACAGCGTTACGAAAGCGTGATGGGCTCGATCCAGGAAGCCCCGAACGAAGCCTTGCAGGAAGGTAACTCGTCAGGCTCTGCCAATCAGCAGGCTTCGGCGGTCTATTACAGCGGCGTGTTTGCCATTGCCAACAGCAAACGTCTGTTGCGCACCTCGATGACCGCTCAGGTCTTTATTATCACCGAACAGGTGAAGAATGCCCTGCGCGTGCCGGTGGCCGCCTTCGGTGAACAGCAGGGTAAAGATCGTTATCAGGTACAGGTGATGAATGGCAAACAGCTTGAAACACGCTGGATCCGCATCGGCCTGAACGATCGCCAGTTTGCCGAAGTGAAAGAGGGGCTGAAAGAGGGAGACCGCGTAGTACTGGCGCAGCGTGCCGTCGGGAGTGCTAGCAATGGTTAAGTTATCCACTCCCTTGATCGTACTGAGCGGCATTTCCCGCCATTTTGTCTCCGGGTTGCAGACCGTGGCGGTGCTGAAAAATATCTCTCTCTCCATTCAGCGTGGCGAAATGGTGGCGATCATTGGTGCGTCCGGCTCGGGGAAATCCACGCTGATGAATATCATCGGCTGCCTGGATAAGCCTACGCAGGGGGAGATGCAGATCAAGGGGATCTCCACCCAGCTTGCCAGCAGTGAGCAGTTGGCTCAGCTACGCAGCCAGTACATCGGGTTTATTTTCCAGCGTTATCACCTGATGCCCTACCTGAGCGCCGCCGAAAACGTCGCCATTCCCGCCCTGTATACCGCGATGCCTGCGGCAGAACGCCAGACGCGGGCCGAATACCTGCTCACCCGGCTTGGATTGCAGCACCGAATGGATTACAAACCGGCGCAACTCTCCGGTGGGCAACAGCAGCGAGTCAGTATTGCCCGGGCGTTGATGAACGGGGCGGAAATCATTCTGGCCGATGAACCGACCGGGGCGCTCGACCGTGCCAGTGGTCAGGAACTGATGGGGATCCTGCATTCCCTGCACCGTTCAGGGCATACCATCATTATCGTGACCCACGATCGGGACGTGGCCAATCAGGCGCAGCGCATTATCGAAATCAGCGACGGCGAGATCGTGGCCGACCAGCGTAATGAGGCGGTAGCCCTGCAGGAAACCAAACCTGCGCTGCCGGTTGCCGCGGCTACCGGGCGCAACCCGTTCTGGCCGAGCGTGCAAGAGGCGGTCAAGATGGCCTGGCGTGCGTTGCTGGGGCATCGAGCAAGGGCCTTTTTGTCGATGTTGGGCATCATTATCGGCGTCTCTTCCGTGGTGTCGTCAATGGCGGTGGGTGAGGGCGCACGTCAAAATATACTCAATGAAATTAGCCAATTAGGTAGCAGTACCTTAGATGTCCGCCCCGGACTGGGGTGGGATAAACCGCGCCCGGACCTCGCCCGCTCGCTGACGGTGGCTGATGTTGAGCTGTTGGAGCACC